>NZ_WWEM01000017.1 GCF_019308285.1 Flavobacterium quisquiliarum | reverse complement strand
AAATGAGGAATTGATTACTCCCATGCAGAATTAAGTAAACATTTTTTGGAAGATTATGTTTATGGACAAGCCCGTCGCAGCGTGCAGCGCAGCTGACGGGTTCTATTTTTGCATCACTTCCTTCAGAACTTTGCTGTAAGTTTGAAACTGAAGGGGATTAAGCATTTATGACAGATTGATTTTGTATTTTTCTTCTATTGGTGAAGAAGCCTTATTCGGTGCAAGGTGTCCTATCTGAAATACTTTTTCAATGAATTCAATACTTTGATCCACTGAAGTGTTTTCATTTTTTAAATGGCTGGCAAAATGGTTTGTTAATTTTTGAATAATTCTTGAACTGATTAAATCCATCTGTGCATCATCAAAATGGGCTGTTTTCTTTTTTTGAAAAGCAAATTCTGCCGATACAATATCATTTAGCTTGGATTTTAAGGCATGGATAGTTGGAGCACATTTTCGGCCGTTCACCCAGGTATTCAGTTCTAATTTCAGATCATCAATAATGGCTTCTGCAGCAGGAATATGCTGTTTTCTCTTTTCCAGCGTGTCATCAGTAATTTGAGATAAATCATCCAGTTGTATTAAAGTTACGCCGGGTATTTCTTCTACATTGGTATCTACATTGCGCGGGATGGATAAATCCAGAATCAATAAGGGTTTCTGTAAAGCAAGAGATGTTTTGTCAATAGTGGGATTTTGTGCTCCTGTAGCTACAACAAGCACATCGGCCTGCTGCAGTTCCTGTTTTAAATCAGCATAATCTTTTACAATAACATTCAGCTTGCCAGCCAGTAATTCGGCTTTGTTTTTTGTTCTGTTTATAAGGGCAATATGGCTGTTTTTAGTATGTTTTACTAAGTTTTCGCACGTATTTCTTCCTATTTTCCCTGTTCCGAATAACAAAATATTTTTGTTTCCAATATCCGCCACATTTTGGATAATATACTGCACTGATGCAAAAGAAACTGACGTAGCACCAGAAGAAATTTTCGTCTCCGTTTTAACTTTTTTGCTCGCCTGAATAACTGTATTGACCAGCCGGTCCAGAAATGTATTGACCAAACCTTCCCGTTTACTATTGCTAAAGGCGGTTTTAATCTGGCTGATGATTTCAAAATCACCCAAAATCTGACTGTCTAAACCTGTCCCTACCCGGAACATATGGCTGACAGCTTCTTCATTCTTATATATATAAGCAGCCTGCTGAAATTCTTCTACAGAGCCATTGCTGTTCTCGCAAAGCAGTTTGATCAGTTGATAAGGATGATGGGCAAAACCATAAATTTCAGTTCTATTGCAGGTAGAAGTAACAACCAATGATTCTATGCCTTCTGCCTTAGCCTGCAGCAATAAATCAGATTGTGCCTGGGCATCTAAACTAAATTTTCCTCTTATAACTGCATCTGCTTTCTTGTAGCTTAGCCCTAATGCGTAAAAAGTAGTGGATCCGGACATAGTAAAATTTTCCATATTTATGGTTTCCTTAAAAAGTTCAAAAATTAGTAACTGCAGATTTATATAACAGCGCCGGAAGTGCTTTTTAGATCACTGTGGAATAAATGGATTTAAACTGCGGTTTTATATAATTTACTTATATTATAAAGCTGACAGATTTTGAAAAATATTTATGTACTTCAAACAGTATTGAAATATAAAACGCTGCCTGAAAAAGGCAGCGTTTTTGAGAATAAACTTATTTTTGAACTATAGGGGTTCTCAATGATTCCAAAACAGCAACTATATCAGTATAAAGTTCTGTATTTGAAGCAACGCCATTCGCATTGGCAGCAGCTCCAACATATCCTTCAAATTTTGTATAATCTGCATTGCTGGATTTTGTTCCCATACGAGGATTTTTTGCAGGATCATGAGCTGCAACCATGTTCAAACCAGAATATGTATTTACAGCATTTGTTCCTCCCGTATTAAACGAAAAGAAATCAGTCAGATTATCTGATAATTTAGCAATATTGGTAGACTGGGTAGTTCCCGTTTCTGCCAGTAAAGGAGCAAAATGTGCCTGCAGATTGCCTGATGCGTTCGATTGGATATCAGCAACAATCAATCCGATAGTTGAATTTACCACTTTGCGGAAACTCAAACGTCCCTGTTCAATCATCTGGCCGGAATTATCAGGATCAGAAACCATTTTAGTTCCGCCTAATCGCTCATAGATAGAAGCCTTAACCGGTGCAGGGCTTTCATCGTCATTACTGCTGCAGGAAATCATAGCTGCCGATGCAGCAATTAGTACACTAAGTGTAAGTTTTGAATAAACTTTCATAAATTTAAAGTATTAAAGGGTTAATTAAAAAAACGATTTATTTTTTGAGACAGTCTATAGCTCAAACTATTTTGATTCATTGGGCATACTTCTTTGTCTGCTAAATTTGCCGGCAGTATATAACGCTGCGCATCATAACTTCCTTTAGCCATCAGCTCATTGAAAACTTTCTCCGAGTTTGTAATTTTATTATTATGGAAGTACACCACAACATTTCTTTTAACAATGATAGAGTCTGATGTCAGACCTTTTATGCTTCTCAGGTCGGCACAGATTTTTCTGGCCTGCAGAGAATCGATGTCTGATTTAAAATCGATTCTGCTTACCTGAAGATTTGGGGTGTCATAAACTGGGGGTTTGGCCGTTATAATGTGAAAAAGCAAAATCGCGGCAAACAGTACAAATATTCCGCTGAGAATTAAAAGTCCTTTTTTGATTATTTTATTAGTTTTCATAATTTTTATGGTTTTAAAATTATCTACGTGCACTTCATCGCTGCGGTTTTAGAAATAATAGAAAAACAATCAATTTAGAATCATTTTAAATACAGAAATTACCTAATAATTTAATTATAAAGAAGATACTAGAAAACCCTGGCAAGATTAAATCCAAAAAATATATCTCCTTTTGTCCAGTCGCCAGTGGTTCTTCCCAGATACCCAGCCTCATCAATTGCCTGTGAACTGGTAAAATGCATTTGGAAAACATGTCCGCCGGTTTCTAAATCAAAACCTATAGACAGCGGATTTTTATAAAGTGAATTTGGCGCTCTGTTTAAATGCGCCGCATAATCCATATTTAAGGACCAGCGCTTAGCGAATTTATATCTTCCTCCAAATCCTATGGCATATTGGGAATTGCTTTGGTCTACATCATCAACAAAGTTTTGATGAAAGAATGACGGCACAATTTCTAAAGACAGCTTTTCAGAAAATTTTCTGGAAATTAACAGCTGTGCTACATAAGTCAGCCTGTCTTTAAATTGAAGCTTCGGATAAAGGCTTTCTTTTAATGTGTTATTAATAGACAAACTATTAAATCCGGCAATAGTAACAGGAAAGCCGTCTTTTATTTGAGGAAACAGCATATATTTTGTTGCAAAGTCATAAGCAAATTCACTTCGGGCTGCACTTACATTAAGTCCATTTGTTACACCGTAAATAAATTTAATCTGCGTATTGGCATTATCGAGTCCATAAAAACCTTCAAAACCATCTTTAATAGAGCCGAATCGGTGTGCAACAACAAAATACAAATCGCCTTTTGCGGCCAATTTTGTAGATTCGAGATTAACGATTTTTAAGGCTTTGAATGCAGATGTCACTTTTTCTTTTGCAAAAGGAGTTTCTACTCCAGACAATAAATCGGTTTGGGAGAAGGTTAACAGCGGAAATAAAAAAAATAATAGAATAAAGTTTTTCATGAGGTTAGTTTTAAATTGTTATTTGTATTAGTGTACAACTGAAGATTGGTCTATTTTAAATTCCTGGAGCAATTCGTCATATCCTAAAAAACGCCCTTTAATTTTTAGGGTTTTTCCAGATATAATATTTTGCGGCAAACATTTTTTGAATGTCACAAATACTTTTTCGCTCATAACAATTCCATTACTGGCTTTATCAATACTTGTTACTCGTGCACATAGTTCAATTGTTTTGTCCTGATATTTGATGTAAGCCAGCCTGTCGTTTGAAGTAAACTCTCTTTCCAGTTCGTTAACGGTTACAACATAATCGGCAGTTTCTGATTCTATATTTCTATGCCCTTTGTAGATGTAGAGGTACGCTGAAATTCCGATTATTATAAAAAGGAAAATTGTAATTAGTATTTTTTTTCTCATAACTGGTTTTTAGTATTTCAAATTATCTACGTTAAAAAATACCTATTGGATTTAAATCATTAAATATGCCTCTTGCCAAATCTGTATTATTCTTTTCAACGTATATAATTTTGAAATGCCTGATGATCCTTAAAAAAATCATGCATTTATTTATAACTAAAAACCAATCTTATGAATTTAAAAACCCTTCTGGCCATCTCATCATTAGCTTCAATTTTTGTAAGCTGTGCCAACGATGATCCAAGTACTTTAATTGACTCTACACCAATTAATGGTTTGGCAACATACAACCAAAATGTAAAATCTATTATTGATAATAACTGTGTTGTATGCCATGCGGCAGTTCCTAAAAATGGAGCGCCGATGTCTTTAGTTACTTATGAACAGGTTAAAAATGCAGTTTTAAATCGTGGACTGCTTACACGAATTTCTTTAGAAAATGGAGATAGTTCCTTAATGCCGCAAGGTGGCCCAAGATTGCCTCAAGCGACTATTGACATTATAAATAAATGGAATCAGGATGGATTATTAGAAAAATAATCTATAACAGCAACATGAAGAAAATCATAATAATGCCAATGCTATTGGCTTCTTTTATTGTTTTTTCACAAGAAAAAATAGTAACCAAATCTGCAACAATAACTCTGGAAGCTTCAGTACCTTCTTTTCAGCCGGTTGCAGGAACTAACAGCAATGTAACTTTTGTTTTGAATCCCGCAACTGGAGAAGTAGCAAGTCTGGCTTTAATGAAAGGATTTGAATTTGAAATGGCATTAATGGAAGAACATTTTAATGAAAATTACATGGAAACCGATAAATATCCGAAAGCTATTTTTAGAGGGCAAATAGAAGGATTCGATATTAAAAGTCTTACAGAAGATTATAAAGATTACACCGTAAAAGGAAAGTTAGAAGTGCATGGAAAATCCAAGGATATAAGTGCCGATGCAAAAATTACAAGATCGGGTTCCCGAGTCACCTTTATATCTGATTTTGAAGTAAATGCGAGTGATTTTAACATTCCAATTCCAGCGCTTATTAAATATAAACTGGATAATAAAGTCAAAATTCAAATTATTGCAGTTTTAAAATAAGACTGCATAAAACAGAATGATTTTATAAAAAAATAAAGGCAAAATAATGAAAAAAACAATACTTATTGCAATGCTGTGTGTTTGCGCCATTGGCGTATCACAAGAAAAAATGATCAGTAAATCGGCAAAAGTCATTTTTGAAGCTTCCGTTCCTTCTTTTGAAGAAGTTAAAGCAGTAAATCAGAATGTTACTTTTGTTTTGAATCCAGCAACAGGAGAGATTGCAAGTTTAGCCCTGATGAAAGGTTTCCAGTTTAAGGTTGCTTTAATGGAAGAACACTTTAATGAAAATTATATCGAAAGTGACCAATATCCAAAAGCCGTATTTAAAGGAAAAATACAAGGGTTTGATCTTCAAAGCCTAACAGTAAATCCCAAAGATTTTATTATTAAAGGCAAATTAGAACTTCACGGTAAATCCAGGGATATAAATACTGCTGCAAAGATAAGCAGATCACCATCAGGTGTCAGCATTTCATGTAATTTCAGCGTAAATGCCAGTGATTTTAATATTGAAATCCCAAATTTGGTTAAAAGCAAGCTTTCCAATAAAATAAATATCCAGGTTGCCGCAGTCTTAGAAACCAATAGACAATAACCTCCTGAACACTATCTTGAAAAGTCAGTAATTTTTATATAAAAAAAATGGAGGAAGAAATACAAATTGAGGACGGCCTTACCCTTATCCGTTTCCAGAACGACAGTCCAGAATCTTTTTCTGCACAGCACGAAATAGGTGCCGGCCTGATACAGTTTCATTTCGGACTAAAAGGCAATGCATTTATTTTGTCCAGTCAGGATCATTGCACTTTAGAATTGAAAGAGGAAAAATCACTGATTTTGTGCAATCTGCAGCAGCAGTCATTGCTTAAGTTAAAACTTTCTCCAAATTCATGGGTTATTTCTGTTATTGTTTCGATTAATAAATTTCACTCGTTATTTTCCGTTCAGGCAGATTATATTTCTATTTTAAGCCCCGATAGGAAGAAAAAAAAGTATTATACCGAAGGGAACATCAGTCCTTCTATGGCTGTTGTTTTGAGCCAGCTGTTTCATTACAGCCTTCATCCTTCCCTAAAGAACCTTTATTATAAAGGAAAAGGATATGAATTATTGAGCTTGTATTTCAATAAAATGGAAGATCCAAACGCAGTGCAATGTCCTTTTTTGATTGATGAAGATAACGTTCTGAAAATCAAAAAAGCCAGAGAAATACTTATCGCCAATATGGCCGAACCGCCAAGACTACAGCAGTTGGCAGATGAAATTGGACTGAATATGAAAAAATTAAAAATAGGCTTCAAACAAATTTATGGTGATACGGTTTATGGTTTTCTCTTTGATTACAAAATGGATTTTGCCCTAAAACTATTGGACAGCGGTTCTTACAATGTAAATGAAGTCGGCCTGAAAATAGGATATAGCACCGGAAGCCACTTTATTGCGGGATTCAAGAAGAAATTTTCCACAACCCCAAAAAGATATCTGATGTCCATTAATACCCATCATAAAAACAGTATCGCTTTTATAGATTAGAGCATAAATAAAAATATATTAATTAATTTCTAAGAAGCGGCAAGCACTGAGTTTGAGGAAAAATTAGAACAAATCTTAAAACAAAAAAGATAATGAAAGGAGTATTATTAGTAAATTTAGGATCTCCCGAAAGTCCCGCGCCAAAAGATGTCAAACCGTATTTAGATGAATTTTTAATGGATAAATACGTGATCGATGTTCCGTATTTATTAAGAGCTTTACTAGTTCGCGGCATTATTTTAAGAAAAAGACCAGAAGAATCTGCGCACGCTTACGCAAAAATCTGGTGGGAAGAAGGTTCTCCATTAGTTGTTCTTTCAGAAAGAATGCAGCAAAAACTACAGCCTTTAGTAAATGTTCCCGTTTCCTTAGCAATGCGTTACGGAAGCATGACCATCGAAAAAGGACTTCAGGAATTGAGCGATAAAGGAGTTACAGATGTAATGCTTTTTCCACTATATCCACAATATGCGATGGCTTCGACTTTGACTATTTTGGTAAAGGCTGAGGAAATTCGCAAGAAGAAATTCCCGCACATGACATTTACTGATGTTCCAGCATTTTATAATAAACCAGATTACATCAAGAATTTGGCCGATTCAATTCAGAAACATGTAGTTGGTTTTGAATATGATCATTTGTTGTTCTCGTATCACGGAATTCCAGAACGTCATATCCGCAAAACCGACGTAACAAAATCGCATTGTAAAATTGACGGATCCTGCTGCACCACGCCATCTCCGGCGCACGAATTCTGCTATCGCCACCAATGTTATGAAACTACAAGACAAGTCGTTAAATTATTAGGTCTTTCCGAAGATCAATACAGTCTGACATTTCAATCGCGTTTAGCGGGAGATAAATGGTTAGAACCTTATACTGATGTTGAAATTGACAGCATGCCGGCAAAAGGAATCAAGAAATTGGCAGTTGTTACTCCGGCTTTTGTTTCAGACTGTTTAGAAACACTCGAAGAAATCGCTATGCGTGCCAAAGAAGATTTTGAAGCAAAAGGAGGAGAAGAGTTTTTGGCAATTCCATGTTTGAATGACGACGACCAATGGTGCCGGACAGTGAGTAAATGGATTAGGGACTGGTCTGAATAATCCTCAAAGGGCACTTCTATCAATCCATTAAATTAATCTGATGAGATTTGAAATATTTCTGATATGCTTTATACAACTGATTAATTCCTAAATCTATAAAAAATAAAGAGATCATATTACAAAATACAGACTGGAGCTGCCTTCAATTTTGCCACAAAAGATTAAAGCGGTTTTAAAGATATTTTACCATTCTAAGTTTTGTGGCAGAATTGTGGCACATAGCACTTTTGAAAACCAAATAGTCAACAAAACCAAAGATTAAGCTGTTTAGGTTCGAAACTTTTAGATAACACTGGTAAGAGCACTTAGGAGTCCCCGCGAGATATATTCTTTTCAGAAACAAAAAATAAATTTTTAACCGGACCCAATAAAGCTTTGGCCCAGTGCAGAAAGAAGACCTTCTTTAGTACCAGTACAAAGCCATTAAAAGAATTGGGCTTCTGGACATAGAGGTCCGCCCCCTTATTAAAGGTATCTTCAATATCTGCAGGATGATCCCAGGTGGACAGCATAACGGCAGGAATGTCCCGAAGCTCTTTATCTCCCTTTATTTCTTCCAGCGCCTGCTTTCCTCCTTTAACGGGCATATTGACATCGATAAAAATAATATCGGGATCGCTCTGGGATTCATCCCTGAGGGTATCGAGGAGCTCCTGCCCGTTTTCAACGGTCGTTACCTCAGAAGCAATCTGCGCTTCATCCAGGGCATCGATAAACAATTCCTGGTCGTCTTTATCATCCTCGGCCAGCAGAATTTTTACCGGCTCTTTTTCTTTTGGGCTTTCAGCATCCGGATTCTCAGCACTTATCATATCAAGCGGTTTTGTAATGTCCAAATGTACTAAAAATGTCCAAATGAAATTATATGCTGCAAAAGATGCTCCCAGGATCTCATTTTACAAACCCTTTTAAACTGCAGAATATTAAAAATAAGACTATACCAGTACAATTCCCTGCCGTAATACAGTCCGGTGCCAGCCCATGTTGTCCGCTGTATCCTTAAATTAGTTTTTTAAGCATTCCATCAAATATAAAACCATGGAATGGCAAGACAGAATACCAATATATTTTGCCCATAAGTCCGCGCGGCTTAAAAGTAGCAGCCTGATATAAGGTATTGTTGATTATTTTAAATTCCAGCCAGGCTTCACCCGGAAGTTTCATTTCGGCATATAAAATCAATTTACCTTCCTTTTTATTGGCGTATACAACCCTCCAGAAATCGAGTGCATCTCCTGCATGTATTTCCTTTTTATGTGTTCTTCCCCTTCTGGTCCCCACACCGCCAAAAATCTTATCGATGAACCCACGCAAATCCCAAAGCCAGTCGGCATAATACCATCCTGTTTCTCCGCCTATTGACCAAATTCTTGCAATTGTATATTCCCTGTTTATAATTGTTCTTTTTCTTCTGTCTATATAACAGCCTTTTTTAGGAACCTTTAAATATTGAGAAACATTTCCTTTGAATTGCCCGCTTACTTGTGAATCTTTCCAGCTTGAAATAATATCATCATCACTAATCTTTTTCAAAGCCCTTTCTAATGCCTGTCTGTAAGAGATAGGTGTAACTGCCAGTAAACTATTAATCCTGTTATCGCTGCAGACGACTTCCACTTTCATACTGCTGACCAACGCCGAGGCCAGCTTAAAAGAAGTTGACGTCACAAAATACAGCCAGTAAGACGATAATTTTGGAGTCATCACCGGTACTGTATAAATATATCTTTGGAGTTTTTTTGCTTTGGCAAACTCCAGCAGCATTTCTTTGTAGGTCAATATATCAGGTCCCCCGATATCAAAACTTTCATTATACGTTAATGGATTTAACAGTGATCGGATTAAAAATTCTAAAACATCGCTGATCGCAATCGGCTGGCATTTCGTATTGAGCCATTTTGGGGTAATCATAATGGGGAGTTTATCCACCAGATCGCGTATTATTTCAAAAGAAGCACTTCCTGATCCTACTATAATTCCCGCTCTGAGTACAGTTGATGGAACTGCTGCGGTTTTTAAAATTTCTTCTACAGCCTTTCTTGAGGATAAATGTTTGGATAATGATTGGTCATTTACAATTCCGCTCAGGTAAATAATTTGTTTTGCATTTGTCTGGTTTATTTTTTCAATGAAATAATTTGCAGAAATACTTTCCAGTTCATCATAATTAGAAGCTCCTGACATCGAGTGGATCAGGTAATAAGCGGCATCTATATCATTGGGAATATTCTTCAGACTTTCCGGATCCAGAAAATCAACTTCGATAACCTTTATTTTATTTTTAAACTGTTCAGGAAAACAAAACCTGTTTTTATCCCTGACACAGCAGATTACTTCATTTCCATGATCAAGTAACAAGGGCAAAAGCCTCTTGCCGATATAACCTGTAGCGCCTGTTAAAAGAATTTTCATTTTTGAGCTGTTTTACAATTTAAAGCTTACCAAACCATAATCCATTGAGAGAACCTGACCTGAAATTGATGCTGCATCTTCAGAGATAAGATATCCTGCCATACGGGCAACCTCATGGGGTTTGAGGTAATTTTTCAAAGGGTGTCGTTCGATCATATTTTCTTTCATCCGGTCGTTTCTTAAAATAGATCCGGACAAAGAAGTTTCTGTAATAGTCGGCGCAATACCATTGATTCGGATTAACGGGGCAAGTTCAGCGCCGAGTGATTTAACGAGTCCCTCAACGGCAGCTTTCGCTGTTGCTACACTGGCATGAAAAGGCATTCCTAATTTTGCCGCAACAGTACTGAATAAAACAATCGAAGGATTTTTTCCTTTCTTTAATGCAGGCAGATAATGCTGAATCACTTTGACGGCGCCCACCACATTAATTTCAAAATCATTTCTGAAATCATCAAGACTTAAGCTCAAAATGGGTTTCAGGTTTATGGACCCCGGACAATACACCAGGGCATCAATACTTTCAAATTCAGGCAAAGGATCCCGGAGCACATCAACTGAAAAATGAATTAAGTTTGGATGGGTAATATCGGGAGCTGCCCTGCTGATATTAATTACCTTATAATTTTCCAGCTGCTGCACTAAAACACCATTACCGATTCCTTTACTGCCGCCAACAATTACAATAGTTTTCATTTTTTAAAGATTAGAATTAAAGAACCGTTCTGATTGTTTCTGCTATGATTTTCAAGAAAATAAGATATTATTTATTAATTATCAAAAAAGCTAAAGGGGTATTTCATATAAGATGATATCTTAATGTTAAAGGTAATAATTGTTTAACTATTTTAAATAAATATTAAACAAAATAAAAATTATTTTATCTAAATTAGCTATGCTCTGCTTAATTCCCTATTGGGAATCCCTCAAAAAATACAATTATGAAAAAATTAAAACGGCAATTTCCCGATCGTGACCTGGACCGAATCATTGAAATGGCATGGGAAGACAGAACCCCTTTTGAGGCCATTGCATATCAGTTTGAGCTTCAGGAAGCTGATGTAAAAATTTTAATGAAGAAGGAACTCAAACCCGGCAGCTATATACTTTGGCGTAAAAGAGTAGAAAACTGTCAAACCAAACATAAGCGGAAACGCAGTGACGCAATTAAACGCTTTAAGTGCAGCGAGCAGCGGGTCATTTCCAATAACAAAAAATCGAAGCAGAAACAATAGAAACAATCAGCTGTATTATTGGAATTATGATACAAAATGCAGAATTCATGTAACCATAAACATTTAAAAGCCAATAGCTTCGCCATTAAAACTATACCAATCAAATCTAACGCTATGTACCGTAATCCAGGGCTTCTACAAAATATAATTGATGCTATCCCTCTTCCCGTCGGGGTGTATGTGGGAGATAATTTAGAAATTGCACTGGCCAATGATGCCATGATCAAAACATGGGGCAAAGGAAATGATGTACTTGGAAAAACCTATCTCAGTGTCGTTCCAGAAATTGAAAACCAGCAGATTCTCGATGAGGCGCTTGGCGTTCTTAAAACCGGAACTGCCTTTCATGCTGTAGGAAAAAAAGTAGATTTGGTCATGCAGGGGATTATGACCGAACATTACTTTAATTATAGTTTTATTCCGCTCTTTGACGAGCATGGAAAAGTCTATGGCGTGCTTAATACCGGCGCCGACATCACAGATCTGCACAAAGCAAAAGAAGAAACCCTGAAATCGAATGAAAAATTAACCATAGCCATAGAAAGCTCCGGGATAGGAAGTTATGAAATAGACCTTGAGACCAAAAAAATCAAGACTTCAGCAAATTTCAATACGATCTGTTCCATTGGAAGCGAAACAACCAATGACGATTTAATTGCAAAACTTCATCCAGAGGACCTCCCGGCGCGCGAAAAAGCACACCAGCAGGCTGAGGCAACCGGAAAAATATGCTATGAGGCGCGGATTTTAAATGATGACGGCTCCTACCGCTGGGCTAAAATCAATGGAAAGATTATCAAGGACAAGGACGGGTCTGCAAAGACCATCATCGGGATTGTTCAGGATATACACGAGCATAAGGAATTTCAGGAGGAACTAAAAAAGCAGGTCGCAAGCCGTACAAATGAGCTCACGCGTTCTAATAGCGATCTGATGCATTTTGCCAGTGTAGTGAGCCACGATCTTCGCGAACCGTTACGAAAAATTAAATTTTTCAATACCCTTTTACGAAATGATATTGAAGACAATGTTAATGACAAATCTAAAAAATACCTTCATAAAGTAAGCCAGTCTGCCCAGAGAATGGAAAACATTATAGAAGGAATTTTGAACTATTCGACCCTGGATAAAACTTTACAGCATATCGAAACCATAGATCTCAATGAGGTGATTGAAGATATAAAAATAGATCTAGAACTGATTATAAAGGAAAAAGGTGCTATTTTAGTTACTTCTGATCTTCCCGAGATTCAGGGAGCGCCGATTTTAATTAACCAGCTTTTCTATAACCTCCTGCAAAATGCCTTAAAATTTTCCAAAGCGGACCAGCCTCCAAGAGTTATAATAACAAGCAGTATCATCAATAGTAACGGCCATGATTTTGTACAGATAAAAATAAAGGATAATGGTATTGGAATTGATGCAGAATTTGCAGAAAAGATTTTTACGGCATTTGAAAGACTTCATTCCAAAGATGAGTATGAGGGAAACGGCCTTGGACTTGCCCTGTGCAGAAAGATTGCCGAAAGGCATAATGGTAAAATAACTGCAGCCGGGGAAAAGGACAACGGCGCTGAATTTACGGTTACCCTACCCTTAAGGCAAACAGAGGATACAATTTAAGAAACTTTCTTTGTATTTATTTTTCATTGTGCATTATTGCTAACTTCAGATGGAGTTTATAATGGTGATGGTCCAATATTGGTTAAGATGTGTTTCTACAAATTATGTAAAATAAATTTATTTAGCTTTACAGCTAATCACCTAACACCATTTTCATATATCAAAATATTAGGATCTTATAAGATACAACTGGCAGCATAGATCTGAGATGATCTTCTGCATTTTAAAGAAACCCTAAGCCATAGCTTGACGAAACCGGTAAACAGATCTTGAGCTCATCATAAAAGCAGAAAGGAGAAAACTAAAGCTCATCAGCAAATCTAAATGAGCAGTTAGATCCTTAGCTCTTTATAAATTACAATTTTGCCTATGACATCAAAATCTAATTTATAATCAACAGTAAATTGGTAATTTTTATACGTTAATACAATGTCCATAGCATTATAGATAATAAAGTCTAAATTTAAGACTGGTTCTTTAGACAAGATGAGATATAAAGGCAAAGAGTTTTTTTGGTAATTACTTATTAATTCGTATGCCAATATTTTCTGTATGACTTCTTTCCACAAATTGATTACTTGGAAAATTTATTGGTCTTTCAATTATATAGGATTGCTATTGATGTAGTTCTACCTTATCAAATGGAATTGCCTGAATAGTTAATTACGCTTCTGGAAGCTCAAAAAATGCTTAATGATGAAGGAATGAATGTGACATTTGAAGAAGCAACAGATATTTTGAAATTTCTTGCTAAAATAGCAGATGTAGCAGTACGAAAATTTTTAAATGAAAAAGAAGAAAATTTATAACCAATTTAGATTTTTAGCAATCTATTTTAATATTTAAAATCTTGATATTAGTAATATTCGTGAGGATCGGTCGAAATTTTATTAGCATAAAAAGTTCGTCAAGTTATTGCTTTAAGTTTTGTGGCAGAATCGTGGCACATTTGGATTTTAAAAAGTTAAAACTTCAGCAAAATAAGGCTCTAAAAAGCTTAGGTTCGAAACTGTATTAACATCCTATTGTCTTATATATTTCTTGTTGTTCAACCGATGCCAGAAATTGAGTTATTTCATGGCTTGTTTTTTTGAAACTATAATTATAAGGAAAAAAAGAATTAAATTTATAGTTTATGAAAAAGACAAGAAACAAGCACACCGGAATTTAAGATTCTCATATCCTCCTTGAGCATCATCCACCTTCAGACGAAACCCGCCAGTTCCCTCTTTTTTTCCTGATTAAAAAAGCTTTTTTTACCTTACGTACTATAGGACAAATTTACCCTAATGCTGCTTCGATTCCTAACAGTTTATGATTTTAAATTACATATTTTTTATATCCATCACACTGGCACTTCAAAACAGCATACAGTATCAGCTGCGGATCCGCACCCCGGTTAATTCTTTTTTGCCTCTCGCTGAAAGTCCCAGTTCCCGCATATAATTTCTAACCGTTTTACTAGATATCTTATGCCCGGCATGCCTTAGTTCCACAGCAATTCTTTCGCTCCCGTAACGTCTTTCAAATTTAAAGAAGAGTCTGGTTATTTCCTGATGCATCAAGATCTTTCTGCGCTTTGTTTCATTAAGCGGATTTTTTTTCCATTTATGATACCAGTACCTGCTGGCTCCTAAAACTTCGGTCATTAACCGGATGGAGTAGCGCTTTTCATTCTGCAGGATGAAATCATGAAGCACGTCTTTCTTCTTCGAAATGCAGCTGCCGGCATTTTTCAAGATTTCAAACTTCAGTTCTGCTTTTTTAATCTCTAGTTCCAGACTGGCAGCATAAAGGTCTGCAGCACTTATTTTATTGTCCTGCTTCATATTCTAATCCCTGTTTCTAAGTAATAATCGTTATTAAACTGCTCTATCGTTTTATTATTCAGAGAGGTGTGAATTCTCTTTGTATTATACCAGTTTTCAATAAATTCATATATTTCCTGTCTCATCTTTCTGCGGGTAAATAAGTTATTTCTCGGATCTATTAACTCTCTTTTCAGCGAACTGAAAAAGCTTTCCGATACAGCATTGTCACAGCTGCATCCCTTACGGCTCATGCTTTTTATAAACCTATAAGAAGCCAGCTCCTTAGAAAAGGCTCTGTTGGCGTACTGAACGCCCCTGTCAGAATGAAAGATAAGTCCCTCCGCAGCAGTCCGGTTTGCTGCAGCCATCTTCAGAGCCGGCAGAGTAGTGTTTTTGCCAGCGAGACTTGAGCCCAGGTTCCAGCCTATTATTTTTCGGTCATACAGATCAATAATAATGGTGAGATATAAAAAACCTTTTGTAGTCTGAAGATAGGTAATATCAGATGCCCATACCTGGGAGTGGGAATGCACCTGAAAGTTTCTGTCCAGGATATTTGGAGCTGTGTAATAAGTATGCTTAGAAGCTGTAGTAGGCTTAAATTTTCTTTTTTTAATGCGGCGCAGCCCTAACTCCCGCATGTAAAAAGAAACCCTTTCCTGACATATTACATAACCGAGTTTATGCAGTTCCTTTGTAATTTTATTGCGTCCGTAATATTCCTTAAAATGAAAAAAAATTGATTTAAGATCTTCCTTAAAAAGAGCTGTCCGCTGCTGTTTTAAAGAAATTCCGTTTTTCTTCCACCTGTGGTATCTGCCGTAACCCACATCCAAAATGCTGCACATTTTTAATATGGAATAACTGCGCTCATTTTCTCTTATGAACTCATAAATCATTAAATTTCCCTGATAAAGATATGGTGATGCTTTTTTTAAAATTTCATATCTCAGGGCCGCTTCATTTAATTTCTTTTTTAAATTAAAAACTTTATGATCATCGGGATGATACCTGTCATATCCTATACCTGGAAAACTTCCCTGTCCGAATTTTTGATATTCTTTTCTCCATCTGCACAGCATGCTGGATCTTATTCCAAGTTCATCTGCTGCTGCTTGCAATGTATTTTTTTCATCGATTAATCCAACAGCTCTCTCTTTAAAAATGCGGTCATATCTTTTATATATTTTTGCCATAACTTAAAAATTTTTATCTGATTTCCGGTCAGTTGAAAACTAAGTTACTAAAATACATCATACTTTATCTTGAGCTGCTTTTAATTTTGCCGCAACAAGCTAAGAGTTTTTTTTATTTGAATTTATTTAGACATTTTATACAATTTAAAAAAAAGGACAAAACAATCAATTTTATAAAAAATTACTTATATTTACAGCATAAAGAATTACAGTAGCAAAACAGCAGGACAAATCATTAAAAATCAAAACATTAGCAAAATAAATTAACAGTTTTATTTTTATGGCAAAATCGTGGCAACAACAGTTTTAAAATAAACATAACGCAGCAAATAAGCGGGATTCCAGACTTAAGTTCGAATCCTGCTCTCCCCACAAAACCTGTAAATCTTTTGATTTGCAGGTTTTTTTATGCTGTTTTTTATATTTTTTTAAGCCGCCCCAAATCTCTGTGGCAAAATTGTGTACTTTCAGAAAAACAATTCTTTCCTGTTGTATTTGAATTCGTATATTCGGCCTTTATTTTGAAAAAAGAGAATGATTGCAAAATTGAATGAAAAAAAATCCTACCCATGGATTGTTGTTGCCTTACTATGGTTTGTTGCTTTATTGAATTATTTAGACCGACAAATGCTCTCCACTATGAAATCAGCAATGATGGATGACATTCCTGAATTGGCTAAAGCTGAAAATTTTGGTCTTTTGATGGCTATTTTCCTTTGGATATATGCGTTTATGAGCCCTGTTTCCGGAGTTATAGCAGATCGGTTTAACCGAAAAAGAATAATTATAGGAAGTCTTTTTATTTGGTCAGGGGTGACTATGACAATGGGTTACGCCACAACTTTCAATCAGATTTATATTTTGCGTGGCATTATGGGTTTTAGCGAAGCTTTTTATATTCCAGCTGCATTATCCTTAATAGCAGATTACCACCAAGAAAAAACACGCTCTTTTGCAATTGCGATTCATACTACCGGAATTTATTTAGGACAGGCGCTAGGTGGTTTTGGAGCCACTATTTCTAAGCATTTTTCCTGGCATTTCAGCTTTCACTCTGTAGGTTTACTGGGTGTCGTTTATAGTTTACTTCTTATTTTTTTTTTAAGGGAAAAGAAAGCCTACTTTTTTGATCCTTCAAAAAAATCATCTGTTAACCATGAATTCAAGCAAATGTTTAAAGGATTGGGAATATTATTCGGTAATATCTCCTTTTGGGTTTTACTCTTTTATTTTGCTGCGCCAAGTTTACCGGGCTGGGCGGCCAAAAACTGGTTACCCACCTTATTTACTGAAACTTTACATTTAGACATGTCTCTTGCGGGACCAATTGCAACGATAACCATTTCTATGTCTTCTTTTTTTGGTGTTTTAATTGGTGGTGCTATTTCAGACAAATGGGTGATGAAACATCTTAAAGGACGAATTTACACCAGTGTTATTGGATTATTTCTTACCATTCCAGCATTGTTTTTATTTGGTTATTGCTGCAATATAGAGGCTATTATTTTTGGCGCTATCCTTTTTGGACTTGGATTTGGAATATACGATACAAACAATATGCCTATTCTTTGCCAATTTGTTGCACCTCGCTACAGGGCTACTGGATATGGAATTATGAATTTTGTAGGTATTTCGGCAGGAGCTGTTATCACCGAATTTTTAGGAAAAGCAGCTGATAATGGAGGAATGAGACAAGTTTTTGTACTACTCTTATTTGTAGTGGTTACTGCAATTGTTTTACAACTGGTGAGTCTACATCCAAAAACTGTAGATATGACTAAAGGCAATGAGGTTACAGAGAATTGAGATCATTGAAGAAAAGGAAAAAAAACATCTGTTATAATTTAAAGTATATACTAAAGAATTAATATATAATCTTCGTTGGCACATCAAAAAAAGTATCTAACATAAACGAATCGTTCTAAAATAATTTCAGATATAAATTAAACAATTACAATAAATCTACTTTCACGCTATTAATTTTTCCTTCAAATTTAAAAGGTGCTTTTTTATAATAACGGATAGAAACCGGCCCTCCTAAATCTTCACCAACATCAAAAGTTTCGCTGGCTGTAAAGGCAACTGGAACAGTACGTTTTACTTGTCCTTTTGCGTATTCTTTGCCGTCAACATTAATTACGATATCTGCGGGCGCTCCAGGTTTTGCAATAGTAGTTAAAACTTCGATTTTATGTTTACCTGCGGGAATTTTTGTTGATGATTCCACATTATAACGTTCAATAATCAGCATATTATATTCGTAAACTAATTTTCCGTTATCCATAAATAAAGTGACGCCTCCGCCAGAACCTCCAAGCGCATATAAAACTCCCGAAGCATTTTCTTTAATTTCGACATCAGCCACTACTTTGTTGCTTTTTTTACCTAAACCTGGTGCGCTGAATTCGGGCATACGTTTAGTGGTTTCATCAAAAGTCCATGAAGTATAAGGCGCTTTAATAACATCTTCTGGATGAATACGGAGCCAAATTCCTGCACCAATTGGATAATCTTTATTCTTTTTGGCTTCTTCATTAAAAACTTCCTGCAGTTCTTTTAGCTTCTGCGGATTTTTAGCAGCTAAATCATTATACTGCGTATAATCTTCTTTGATATTGTAGAGTTCCCAGACATCTTTATTTGAATCCCATTCAGCCAAACCCTTTTGGGCAGGAATCCAAGGATAAAGCGGTCCAAAGGTACAGGCATACCAGCCATCTTTGTAAACGCCTCGACTTCCGTTATTATCAAAAAACTGAACTTTAGATACTTCTTTAGCTTTGGCATCATTAAAAGTATATTTAAAACTCACTCCGTCAATTGGCATCTGCTCAAAACCATTTACCACTTTTGGCGCTTTGATATTCAAAATATCATAAATAGTGGGTACAATATCATTTATATGATGAAATTGACTTCGTGGTGTACTATCGGGTTTGATCATTTTTGGCCAGCGAACCACCATTGCATTTTGTGTTCCTCCAAAATGGGAAGCTACCAATTTAGTATGTTTAAAAGGCGTATTTCCAGCCCAAGCCCAAGCAGCGTTATAATTATTTTCTAAAAGAGGTCCGCCAATAGCATCTAATCCGCCGAGTTTGTCTAAGGCATCTAATTGTTGTTGAATAGTACTCGAAATTCCATTCTGAGCCAATAATTCACTTATAGAACCATTTTGCCCTTCGGCACTTGAACCATTGTCGCCCCAAATAAAAAACACGATGGTGTTATCTTTTTGTCCATTCGCTTCAAGCGCATCCAAAACACGTCCAACTTCATGATCGGCGTGCTCTACATATCCAGCAAATACTTCCATCATTCTAATTTGAAACGCTCTTTCAGATTGCGGAATACTTTCCCAAGAAGCCATTGTTTTGTCTCTTGCAGTCAGCATGGCATTTTTAGGAATCCAACCTAATTCTTTTTGACGTTTAAACACTTTTTCGCGATAAGTGTCCCAACCATCATCAAATTTTCCTTTGTATTTGTCTGCCCATTCTTTAAAAATATGATGTGGCGCATGACCAGCGCCTGGTGCAAAATAAAGCAAAAACGGTTTATCTGCGGCGTACGATTTATGTTGCTTCATCCATTCAATAGCATGATCTGCCAAATCAGTTGTAAGATGGTATTTTTCATCTTTTGGAGGTTCAACGGGTGTAAAATCGTTTATTAATCGTGGTTCATATTGCGAAGTTTCTCCAGCTAGAAATCCATAAAAATGCTGAAATCCGTAATTCACCGGCCAATAATCAAATGGTCCTGCAACGGTTGTTTGGTTTGCAGGCGTATTGTGCCATTTTCCAAATGCAGAGGTGCTGTAACCGTAATCTTTTAGAACTTCGGCAACTGTTGCAGCTTCTTTTGGAATAATTCCGGTATAGCCATCCCAATCAACAGCTCTTTCTGCAATAGTTCCGTTTCCAACATGTGTATGATTTCTTCCTGTCAATAAAGCAGCACGGCTTGGCGAACAGATTGATGTAGTGTGAAATTCATTATAAGCAATTCCCTCTTTAAATACTTTGGTCAAAGTTGGTGTATTGACACCTCCGCCAAAAGTGGAAGGCGTGCCAAAACCTAAATCATCCATTAAAATAATAATGATGTTTGGCGCATCTTTTGGCAAGTGATTCGGCTCTTCTCTTCGTTTGTGAGTACTTTCAGCCAGCGTTTCGTTAGCAACACTTGCAGTTGGAACTGGTGGGAAAGGCAACACATCCTGCGCATAGATTTTAAAATTGCTTCCTGAAACTAAAACAAACAATAAAAATATGCTGTTGCAATTGATTTTCATTAAATTATAAAATTCTCTCATGATACGCAGATTCTAAAGGTTTCAATACTTCTACACTTATATTTTATTTTGAATACGTAATTTTTGTTTTTCCAATTTTCCCATTAAATGAAAATGGCGCCTGATCAAAATAGTCTAAAGAAACAGGAGAATCTAAATCGGTTCCAATATCAAAAGTCGCATTTGATGTAAAATGAAGCGACATAGCCGTAGGAACTGTTCCATGCCCAACTGTTGCTCCATTTACTTTTAATGTCACATTCATAGCACCGCCAATTTTATCGACCAGTTTTGATTCGACTTCGATTTTTACTTTGCCTTTTGGCAGTTTATCTTTTGATTTTATTTTAGTTCGCTGTACTTCAAACAAATTAAATTCATAATTTAAATAACCTTCTTTCACATAACACGTAACGCCTCCTGAAAATCCTGCAAGCGCATACAATACTCCGTTTGCGTTTTCAGGCACTTCCACATCCATGCTTACGGTGCTGCTCACTTTTCCCAATTTTGGAGCTGCAGATTCCGGCATTCCTTTTATAGGCGAATCAAAAGTCCATTCTGTCAATGGCGAAGAAGGTGCGTCTTCAGGATGATAAAGCGCTGTTGACCATAATCCTCCACCAATTGGAAGATTCTTATTTTTTGCTGATTCGGTTAAAAATAAAGCTTTCATCTCTTCCAGTTTTTTGGGTTCTTTAGCTGCTAGATCAACTGCTTGCGACCAATCCTGATCCAGATTATATAACTGCCAAGTATCAGTAAGTGGTGACCATTGTTTAATGCCTTTCGGGATTCCTCCTACCCAAGGTTCTCTTGGGCCTCTGGCACTTGCAAACCAGCCGTCTTGATAAATTCCTCGGCTTGCCATAATATCAAAAAACTGCGTGTGTCGTGTACCTGGCGCTTTTGGATCAGTAAAAGTGTAGACCATGCTTACTCCGTCTAACTCATCTTGCGGAAAACCATTTACTACTTTTGGAACCGGAATTTTATCAATTTCATAGATCGTTGCGGCAATATCAATTACATGATGAAACTGCGGTCTTGGGGTTTTATCATGTTTGATTCCTTTTGGCCACGAAATAGCCATTGGCTGACGCGTTCCTCCAAAATAAGCACCCTGCAATTTTGTTCCCTGATATGGCGTACTTGTTGCCCAAGCCCATCCCGCATTAAACATATTATCGGTTTTTGGTCCGCCTAAAACGTCTAAACCTCCTAATTCATTTAAAGCCGTAATATGTTGTTCTATTTTAGTCGGAATTGCATTTTGAGCTAATTGTTCGCTGATTGTACCATTTAAACCTTCTGCAGATGAACCATTGTCTCCCCAGATATAAATGATAATCGTATTATCAAGTTCTCCCAGTTTTTCAATTTCGTCGATAACTCGTCCTGCATTAAAATCAGCATGTTCTGCAAAACCAGCCCAAATTTCCATAAGTCGTCGTTGAAAAGGTTTTTCTGATTCTGGTATATTTGCCCATGATGTCATCGATTCGGCTCTTGGCGTAAGCAAAGTATTCTGAGGAATCCATCCTTTTTCTTTCTGACGTTTGAATACTCTTTCGCGGTAAGCGTCCCAGCCATCATCAAATTTGCCTTTATACTTGTCTGCCCATTCTTTCATTACATGATGCGGGCCATGTGCAGCACCCGGTGCCCAATAGACAAAAAAAGGTTTTTCTGGTGCGTATGCTTTTTGTTCTGTCAGCCACAAAATCGCATCGTCAGCCAGATCTTCAGATAAATGATAATAATTGTGTCCGCCTGAAGTTTTTGGATGTTCTACGTAAGTAGTATTTCGTACTAAAGTAGGTTCATACTGCGAAGCTTCTCCTGCAAGGAAACCATAAAAATATTCGAATCCGTAACCTGTTGGCCAATAATCGAATGGACCTTTAGAAGTAATTTGCTCTTCGGGTGTATTGTGCCATTTTCCAAATGCTGCGGTATTATAACCGTAATCTTTTAATATCTCGGCTATTGTAGCAGAACTCTTTGGAATTGTGCCGCTAAAACCATCAAAATCATTTGCAATTGCCGCAATTTGACCGTTGCCAACACGAGTATGATTGCGTCCTGTAAGCAAAGAAGCGCGTGTAGGCGAACACATGGCTGTTGAATGAAAACGATTATATGAAATTCCTGTATTGGCTACCCTCGATAATGTTGGCGTATTTATTTCTCCACCATAAGTCGAAGGAGCGCCCGGCCCTGCATCATCCATTAATATTATCAAAATATTTGGTGCATTTGCAGGAAGATGTTTCGGCTCTGTTCTTTTTTTATAACTCGATGTTTCAATTGTAACTCCAGCTTGTGAAGCAGATGGAGCAGGCGGAAAAGGCAATACATCTTGCGCATTTACAATAAAAACGGATAAAACATTTATGCTAAAAAAGAAAAACAGCTTTACATATTTTTTAGTTTCCATAATACAGATTATATTATTTGAATCTATGTTTTAGAAATATTTTTTTTACACTATTTCAAGTCAATATCCACTTTATCAATTATTCCCGTAAACTTAAACGGAAGCTTGTACGAATTTGCTACTGGAGATCCCGTATCTTCACCAATTCCGAAAGTATCGATTCCAAAACGAGCTGCAACGGTTTTATCAATTCGTCCTTCACCGACTAACTTATCGTTAATGTACAGTTTTCCAGTTCCGCCTTTTCCGGTTCCGCCGCCATCATAAGCAAAATCAAATCGTACCGTGCTTTTTCCAATTGGAAGCGATTCTTTCGAAGTAATCACATAACGCGCATCATCAAAATAATTATAATGATACACTAGTTTTCCGTTTTGCACATACAATACAAATCCTGCCGAACTTCCTCCAGAAGCCACAATAACTCCGTTATCAATTTTCGATTTCAGCACAATTTCAGCTGTAATACTGTGCGATTTATTTTTGGTGTTTGGAGAAGCGGTTTCAGCCAATCTTACTGCTCCTGCGTAAAAAGTAAAATGTTTACGCTTAGGATCTGATGGAGTTGGTTTTGGCGAAATTAATCGTCCAGTTCCTCTGTCATCTAGTGGATACACATTATATTTTTTTGCTTCTTCATCAAATATCTTTTTAAGTTCTTCTAACTTTTCAGGATATTTTTTAGCCAAATCAACCGATTCGCTGTAATCATCGTCGATATTATACAATTCCCATTTGTCTTTATCCCAATTTCCTGGTGCATAATCCTGTCTCCAAGGGAAAGTGTGCTGTGTTGCCGCTACCCAACCGTTATCATAAATAGCTCGGTTACTGAAAACTTCAAAATATTGTCTAGTTCTAACTGGTTTGGCATTTTTATCGGTGAAAGTCGATAAGAATGAAACTCCGTCCATAGGTTTTTGCTCGACGCCGTCAACAGTTTTTGGAGCCGGCAAATGAGAAGCGTCTAAAACAGTAGGAAGTACATCAATTAAATGCACAAATTGGCTACGCATTCCTCCTTTATCTTTTATCACTTTTGGCCAGCTCACTACCATTGGGTTTCGGCTTCCGCCAAAGTGAGAAGCGACTTGTTTCACCCATTGAAAAGGAGCATTTCCTGCCCAAGCCCATCCAACAGGATAATGAGGCTCCGTATTAGGGCCTCCAATTTCGTCAAGATGTTTTAGGTTATCTGCCAAAGGAGTTGAAATACCGCTTAATGCTTTTATTTCGTTGACTGTTCCTTCCATTCCACCTTCAGAGCTTGCTCCGTTATCACCTACTATATAAAATATCAATGTATTATCAGCATCTGGAAGTTTGCTGATGGCTTCTAAAAGTCGTCCTGTTTCATGATCAGCAAACGAAAGATAACCAGCGTAATTCTCCATCAAACGCGCAAACAGTTTTTTCTGATCTGCCGAAAGTTTGTCCCAAGGTGTAACCCAATCAGGTCGTGGAGTCAATTTTGTTCCCGGAGGAATAATTCCCATTTTCAATTGGCGTTCGTAAGTTTCTTGTCGAACAACATCCCAGCCTTTATCAAACTGTCCTTTAAATTTATCTCTCCATTCTTTTGGTGCATGATGAGGTGCGTGCGCCGCTCCTGGAGCAAAATATAGCATAACTGGTTTTTGGGGCGCAACCGATTTGCTGTATTCCAGCCAATTAATTGCTCTATCCGTCATATCGGTCATAAAATGATAGCCTTGTTCTGGTGATTTATCTGGTTCTACAGCTTTGGTATTTTCAAAAAGAACTGGATAATATTGGTGTGTTTCTCCCGCATTAAATCCATAAAAATAATCAAACCCTAAACCTGTAGGCCAACGATCAAAAGGACCTGTAACAGAAGTTTCCCAGTCTGGAGTGTTGTGATTTTTTCCAAACCAGCTGGTACTGTATCCGTTTCCTTTTAATATTCTACCCGATGTTGCAGTAGTTTTAGGAATCATACAATTGTAACTTGGAAATCCAGTTGCCCATTCGGCTAAGAAACCTGAACCTGCATTGTGATGATTTCTTCCAGTTAATAATGCCGCACGAGAAGGTCCGCAGATTGCAGTAGTATGAAATCGGTTATATTTTAAACCGTTTGCTGCTAGTTTATCTAATTCAGGAGTTGGAACTGGGCCGCCAAAAGTACTTACTTGCCCAAAACCAACATCATCCAAAAGAATAATAATAACATTTGGCGCTCCTTGTGGTGGTGTAACCAATTTTGGCCATTCTTCTTTTGAATCTTTATACGTTTCTCCTATTTTTCCACCAAAAGGAGGTTCTGGAATTGGCAGTATAGTTCGGTCTAATTCTCCGGAATCTGTTTTTTCTGTTACCGAATCATTTTGTTTGGATTGAGTGCAGCTGAAAAAAAATATTGCAAAAATTAAGAGCAATTTTGGGCTAATAAACGATTTCATATTTCTTAAGATTTTGAGATACCCACTAATTTACAAACAAGGGTATTACAAAATCTTTTATTGATGTTGCAGATTATAATTTGCAACCAATTTTTATCATACGAAAATTAAGTTTAAAATCAGTTTTATGCCATTGTTTAATAAAAAAACTCTGTAAAGGGTGGTTTTAATAAAGATATGAAGGTTGATCCTTTTAAATTTGGAGCAACCTCTTATTTTAGAATAAACGCAAAGCAAAAAACACCCGCTTTTTTTAATTATAAAAAAATGAGGTGATAAACATTTTTATATGAAGTTACGAATGTAATTTTTTTTAAATTCTCAAAGATAATTTTGATGCAAATGTATCACAACTAAATAATTCAAAATAAATCATTTAGACTTTTCTAAATTAATTTAAGAGATTCTATTGGCATCAGCAATCCAATTGTAGGTTTCTGTCTGTGCTCGTCTTGGTATTATATGATCTTCAATTTCCAATTCATTTAATCCTTCGCTATTTATTGTTCTTCTTTTCGTATTATCTTCTAATTGAAGCTGAATTAACTTATTTATTTCCTGAATATGTTTTTCATCATGTAAAGGAAATGCCACTTCTATTCTTCTATTTAAATTTCGACTTAACATATCCGCAGAAGATAAATAAATTTTTTCCTGACCGTTATTTCCAAACTTATAGATTCTGGAATGTTCTAAAAACATATCTACAATACGGTAGATTTTTATATGCTCTGACACTTTTCTAATTCCAGGCAAAAGCGTGCATATTCCACGTACTATTAATGTAACTTCAACTCCAGCCTTATCCGCTTCAATCAGTTTATCAATAATATCTTTTTCATCTAGTCCATTTACTTTTAAAAATACAGAAGCCGGCTGTCCCATTTTTTTGTTCTTTATTTCCGTATCTATCAGTTCCAGCAATTTTTCTTTCATATTAAAACCTGCGGCTAAAATATGTTTTGGTTCAGTACTTTTTTTCTTGGTTTTTAAAAAGGTAAAAATCTTTTTTAAATCATTAGTATAGGCAGTTTCAGCAGTAAAAAAACCAAAATCTGAATAGATATTTGCTGTGCTTTCATTAAAATTTCCTGTTGACAAATAACCATAATTCTTTTTATTGCCGAATTTATCTTTCATCGTAATCATGGCCGCTTTGGCGTGCACTTTTAAATTGGGAAGACTTTGAATGATTTTAATTCCGGCATTTTTCATTTCTTTAGACCAGAATAAATTATTGTGTTCATCAAAACGTGCTTTTACCTCAACAAAAACAGTTACTTTTTTTCCATTCTTAGCTGCGCTGATTAAAGCATTTGCTATTAAAGATTGAGAAGAAATTCGATATAGCGTAATTTTAATCTCCGTAACATTTTTATTAATTGCTGCTTGATTAAAAAACTGAAGCACATAATAATACGATTGATACGGAAAATGAAGTAACTGATTGTGCTTCTTTATGACATCAAAAATTGATGCCTTATTTTCAAAAGGCAGATGTTGAAGATTTGGATAAAATTTTCCCTGAAGCTTTGGTTTTACAGGATTTGGAAACTTAAATAAATCGAAAAAATTATGATGGCTTCCGCCTTTAATCATTTCACTTTTGTAAAGTTTAAAGGCTTTTTTACAGATTGAAAAGGAATCTGCATCCATATTGGAATCGTATAAAAATCTTGTAGCAGAACCTCGTTTGCGTTCTTCGACTTTTGCTTCAATTTTTGCTATTAAATCGCCTGAAGTTTCGTCTTCAATCAGATAATTTTCATCTCGGTTTAATTTGATGGCATTACAGGAAATGATTTTATCAGCTGGAAATATCAATGATAAACAATTTCTAATTATGGTATCGATTGAAATAATATACTGTCTGTTTTCCACGCTTTGCAACTGCTTAAAACGTTCGAGTTTATCTGAAGGAATATTTAAATAAGCAAAATTATAATTGCCTTTACTGTCTTTTAATTTTACCAGAAAATACAAACTTCTGTTGTTTAAAAAATAAGTTTTGGGCTGATTTATTGTAACGTAAACCACTTGTATATACGAAAGAATAATGCTTTTAAAATAATATTCAATCTCCATTAAATGCACAGGCAATAATTCCTGATATTCATAATAAATAATATCGTTTAAAGCCAATTCAGTTAGGATGGAATAACTCCATATTTTTCCAAATCTATTTTGCTGTCGATTTACTTCTTTTAAAACATCCTCTAAAAGATCACTGTTTTTCTTAGTCTTCTTTTTGTGCAGTTTATTGATTTTGACTCTGAAAAATTCATCTAGATTTGAGGAATGAATCGCCAAAAATTTGATTCGGTCATATACTGCATTATTTAAGTCTTCGGCTTCATCCAAAATACAGTTGTTGAAAGAAAGCCAAGAGATTTCTGAAGGAATAAGATGGTTATGCACGTTTTATATTTTGATGGTTAAAACTGAATTAACAATACTAACTTCGTAAATTTAAGTCATTAATTTTTCTCTACTTCATCACAAAAACAAGCAATTAACTAAAAAATAATCTATTGCTAACATCGTGCACTAATACCTAACCTATTTCTGACATCATTTTTGGCAAAAGTTAAGTATGGTTTAAGAAATCAAAAAAAGTAGAGAAGCACAAAAACCTCCAAGATTTAACCTGGAGGTTTTATAACTATAATTTAGTTGAATAAATAAAATTAAAAATTTAATAAAGGCGGATTTTTTTGCACTTCAGAAAGTAGTTTTCGGTTCCCTTTGTTTATCGCCGTTCGTACTCTTTTTTTCTTTCCTTCATATTCCTTAATACATCTTTCGAGTTCGCCGTAAAGCTTATTGTATTTCTCATATAACTTTTCCAGTGATTCCATCCCTTCTCGGATTTCTGATTCTTGTGATTCTTCTAACACATAAGAAAATACAGCAGACATCGCTTCAAACTTATTGAAAGCCGCTGTGATAATCCGGTGTTCTCTGGAACTTATTCCGTTCATCCTTAAATTTCCTTTATTAAATTAATTATTCAAAAAAAATATTGTTTTACAAAGTCAGTTTTTGCAATACTTTTTCAGGATAATCCGTAATTATTGCGTCTACCTGAAGCTGTATCATATTGTCAATTGCTTTATCATCATTAACAGTCCACGGAATGATTTTCATCTTCAGTAATCGAAGTGAATCGACTGCTTTTTGGTTGAGTAATTTATAATGCGGACTGTAAATTTCTGGCTTAAAATCAAGCAGTAAAAGATTTTTTGACACACTGCCTTCACCAACTAGATAGGCGATTTTTGTTTTAGGATATCTTTTATGCATTACATTTAATACAGCTGGATCAAAAGACTGAATATTGATCTTTCGCTCAATTCCTTTGTCCTTAATGATTTTCATTACCAAATCAGTAAAAGCTCCTGGTTCTGGCTGTCTTTTACCATAATCTGATTTTTCAGATTTGATTTCGATATTGTATCGAACTGGTTTCAAATTGTTTTTAGCAATATATTCTTCAACACTATCAATCACTTCTGACAATAAAGGCTTGTATGTTTTTTGTTTTTGCTGCATCGGAAAAGCAGTATTTCCTCTCGAACCGCTGTCAAACTTTCTGATGCTGTCATACGTCATTTCATAAAGGTTATAGCTCTTTTCTTTTTCTTTTATAATTGGTTTTCCTTCGCTGTCAAGCATATATTGCGAAGACATAAATACCTCATGAGAAACGACTACTTTCTGATCTTTAGAAATCACAACATCCAATTCGACAACGTCTGCACCTTTCTTAACAGCACTAATAAAAGCAGGAATAGAATTCTCTGGAAAATTGCCACGGTCACCGCGATGTCCCTGTACTTCTATCGTTCTTTTTGCTGTAACTGTCTTTTGGCTTCCGCAGGAATATATTGCTGCTACCGCAATTAAAACACAAATTATCTTTTTGAATTTTAGCATCCTATTTCACTTTATCTATTCTGTAAGTGGCATTTGCAGTGTGCGTTTTACCAAACATATCTGTTGCTTTGATTTCAATCGCATGTTCTCCAATAGCAAGATCAGAAGGAATGTTTCCTCTCCAAACATGAGTGCTTTTTTCAGGATCAGAAGAACGTTTTCCCGGCATTAACACCTCAGACAATTCCCATTCATAAACCAATTCAACGTACGACGGATCTTGTACTTCTACATATTCCATTTCTTTCCATTCTCCTTGATCTACGCGATACACCACTTTATCTTTTTTACTTCCCATAAAAAAATTGGCAAATACACCAGATTTGGTACGTTTTCCTTTTGCTACGACTTTTGGAGCGAAAACTTTCATTTGATAGTTCTCTGGTTTTCCAGCTACTTTATAATCAACGGTATATTTATTTCCATTAAAATGAATAAAAGCATACCCTTTTGGAGTTCCATCTCTCATAACCGAAATTGGAATTCCCGTCTCATCCAGTTTTCCAGAATACCAGTCACCCGATGTGGTTCCGATATTATAATGATGATGCGGCGTTTCCTGTAACCAGCCGTCTTTCTTTTCGAAAAAATCTTGTCTTTGTAAATGCGTATGTGCCGAAAGGGAAAGTGTATTCGGGAAGTCTTTCAACAATTCAAATAATTTTTGACGGTCTTCATCTCTGAAAGAATCGTCTTTACTATCAGGTTCGCTTATGGGAATATGGAAAGCCAGAACAATCAAATTGTCTTTTGGAACCGTTTTAAGGTCATTTGCTATAAACTGCATTTGCTCTTCTGTAAATCCTCCCCAATATCCTTCATGATCTCTAGGATCTGGATACAAAACATCATCCAAAACAATAAAATGTACTTTGCCGTAATTGAAGGCATAATTGGCTGGACCAAAATGAGCTTCGTAAGTTTCATCTGCCAATTTATCTTCTTTGGCGTCAAAATTTAAATCATGATTTCCTAAAAGATTGTACCACGGAATTCCAACTTTCTTTACTGCCTGAATATACGGATTGAATAAACTAAGGTCATTTCCAACCAAATCTCCCATACTTAATCCAAACGGAATATTTTTAATACCTTCGACTTCGGCAACAATTCCTCTTGTAAAAAAATCAACTTCTTCTAAAGTATAAGGTTGCGGATCGCCAAAAACAAGCGCCGTAAAATCATTGGTTTCTTTCTGCGGAAGCAATCCGAAATTTACAGATTCCGGTAATTTTCCTGTTGGAGCAACTCCATCAAATTTCCCTTTAGGAGAACCCGCTGGTTTATGATTATAGAAAAACTGAGGCAGATTATCTTTATTAACCTGAATCTTGTACCCCGAAGGTTTGATTACAGCAATTATTGCATCGCTTTGCAGTGACAGTTCGTAGTTTCCTTTTTTATCAGTTAAAACTACTTCACGTCCATTGGTTACGGCAACATTTGCAATCCCTTTTTCTTTTTTCTCTTTTTTACCGTTTTGATTTAAATCTTCAAATACGATTCCCTTTACGCTTGTCTGTGCGGTTAAAACGCCACAAAACAATAATGCGCTGTATATAAATGTCTTTTTCATTTCTTATTATTTTATTTATCCCACCAAACTTTTGTATTGATATTATCGCCTCCTACCATTTCAACTGCCTTGTGATAGTTTTCAGTGTTTTTAATCTGCTGATTGTCTGGATAAGTGAATCTTGACGGCATAACTCCATTGTTTAACATGGCAGTTGTTGTTGGCAATACAGGAAATCCTGTTCTACGATATTCAAACCACTGCTGATAATCAGTAAAATACAAAGCGTAGTATTTCTGCAGCATGATTCTTTCCAAAGTTCCATCATACTGTGCTTCTGGTTTACTAAAATAAGTTGTTGGAGTTGTTGCTTTTAATTGCTCTATCCCGGCTCTCACTCCTTTTTCATAATGTCCAGCAGCGTCTGCAATAAGACCTCTCTGTGCTAATTCTGCTTTAATAAATTCAACCTCAGCATAAGTCAAAAGAAAAATCTGCATCGGATTTTGCACCTGTGTGTTCAAAAGTGTCGAAGCATTATATTTGAACTGAGAATCAGAACCCGCATAAGCACTTGTAATTCCTTTAAACCCGATTGGAGCATTGGTAACCAAAGCTGTTGCTCCTGTTGCAATTATAGCTCTTCTCGGATCTTCAAGCGTATTTAGATTATCAATAAAGAAAGAAGCCATTTTGATGTTCAAATTGAAATCCTGAGGTCTTCCCCACGGAGAAACATTCGGCGATACACCTGTTACTTTCAAAATAGCACTTTCGGCAGTATTGGTAAAAACAGGATAAACTTCAGGATGATCTGCCATATAAGCGAGTTTTTCAAAAGCACCAATTTCTGTTCTGTTTGAAACTCTTAGCAATAATCTCATTTTTAAAGAATTGGTAAACTTCTTCCATTTTAACACATTATTTTGAAACAGAATATCTTCGGTATAAATCATTGCTTTACTTGTATCATAAAGCGTATTGGCTCTTTCTAAATCAGCTAAAATGGTTTCATAAATAAACTCCTGTGTGTCGTACTTTGGATATAAGATTCCATCTTCTCCGCGTACTGCTTCAGTCATTGGAACTGGCCCAAAAAGATCTGTAAGATTAGCATACACCAAAGCATTCAGCGTTAATGCCACTGCTTCATAATTGCCATCTCCCGCTTTTACCGAAGCCATTCGCATTTCTCTAATATTATTCAGCCATTTGTAATAATTATTCCAGGCCGAGTTTCCAATATTATTGCTTACATCATAACGATGCAAACCTCCTGTAATACTTGGAAAAGGAAGTGAAACCTTCATTAGGTTGAAAGTAACATCTACACTCTGTGATGCATTCTGTGAAGCTACTCCGTAAATAATTGGATTAATTAAAGTGCCCGGACTTATTTCGGTAATAAGATTAGGGTTTTCGTTCAGCTCTTCATAACTTCCTGTACAAGAAATAATCAGTCCTGTTAGCAGTAATAGTATTGCAGTAATTTTTATCTTTTTCATTGTCTTATTATAAAGTCAAACTTAAATTGAAACCATAAGTAGCTGGAGACGGCATCTGCCCCATTTCAATACCTGGTAAAATGGTATCTCCGTTTAACGCTGCTGTTTCTGGATCGTAAATTGGAAAATCTGAAACAGTTGCTAAATCTCTTCCGAAAAGTGAAAACTGAACTGACTGAAGTCCTGTGTTTTTCAGCCATCTTTTTGGCATAGTATATTGAAGACTTATTTCGCGAAGTTTTCCAAAAGAAGCATCAAAAGAGTTGGATTCGATATTGGCTCTTCGGTAATAACGAGTATACCAATCTGCCGTTTTTACTTGTTTTGTATTTGGCGAATAAGATCCGTCTGCATTTTGAACCACACCTTCACCAATGATAAAGCCGGTTTCTCTGCCCATACTATTTGAATTTAATTTTCCTTGTTCAGAAAGCTTGTGATGGGTCTGCGAATAGATGATTCCTCCATATTGCCCGTCTAAAGTTACATTCATAGTAAAGTTTCCGATTGAAAAGCTATTGGTAAAACCCGCTTTCCATTTTGGACTCGCATCACCGATATACTGAATTTCTTCAGGATATGCTGGAAGTCCTGCATTATCGTAAACAATTTGTCCATCAGGAGATCTCACGAATCCAAAACCGTAAATGGCACTTGTTGTTCCGCCTACTTTTGCAATGATAGAAGCTGTTCCTCCTGTGCCAATGATCTGCTGACCATCGATTCCTTCCGGTAATTCCATTACTTTATTCCAGTTTCTTGACCAGTTTACAGTTGAATTCCATTTAAAATTATCGCCATCAATAATTTTTCCGCCAAGAGTCAATTCAATTCCTCGGTTTCTCACTTTTCCTCCATTTAAAACCGCGCCGCTGTAACCTGTTGAGAAATCCATCGGAATATCAATAATCTGGTTTTTTGTTACACTTTCGTAAACCGTAGCGTCTGCTGTAAGTCGGTTTTTAAACATTCTAATTTCGAAACCTGTTTCAAAACTCGTTGTAATTTCAGGTTTAAAATGGTCGTTGTATAAAACCGTTAAAGTCTGCGCAGAACTTGGGAAAGCACTTTGTCCGTAATATTTTTGGGTTTTATATGGTTCAGTATCATTTCCTACCTGAGCGAAAGAAAGTCTGTATTTTAAGAAATCAATTGATTTAGGAAGTGAAACCATTTCAGAAATAACCGCACTTGTATTAATCGACGGATAAAAGAAGGAATTGTTTTCAACTGGAAGTGTACTCGTCCAGTCATTTCTTCCTGTAATATCAACAAAAAGCATATCGGCATAAGACATCGAAACCAAACCATACAAACTGCTCATTTTTTTGTAAGCATCCCCTAAAGTTAAAATTGGTGCGCTGGAACCGTTTGAAAGTTTATAAACTCCAGGAACAACCAAACCTGTAACCTCTGCTTCTGTTCTTCTGTATTTATAACTCATGGCATTTCCTCCGGCTGAAGCAGCAAGCGAGAATTTGTTACCAAAATCTTTTTTATATGAAAGAAGAAAATCGGAGTTAATTTCTTGTTTGAAAACATCTTGTCTTTCGTAAAATCCTTTCGCATATCTGTTGATACTGTAAGGTCTTTTCTGTTCTCTTGTCTGATTGTATGTGTTCATAGCCGAACGAAGCATTAATTCCAGATTTGAAGACAAAGTGATGTTGGCAAAAATATTACCTACAATCTGATCACTATCTAATGTATTAGTTGCCTCATAAGCAATCAAATAGGGATTATCTATAAAAGAGCTGAAAGGATGCAACTGCTCGATTTGCTCTTTACCTTTCACCCAAATTGGACGATACCAATCCAAGTCGATATTAGGCTGCTGAAAAATCATAAAATAAGCTATAGAACCATTGTTATAACCTGTAGAAGGTAAGTTGTCACTATTTCTTGTATTATAATTTATTGCTGTTCCTAACTTGATTCTATCAGACACTTGATAGTTAGCATTGACAGCAGCAGTAACTCTATCAAAACCTGTATTTGGCATGATCCATTCATTTTTTTGATTTCCAACAGAAAGACGCATTGATCCCTTGCTGTCACCTCCTTGAATAGAAACATTATTATTTAAAGTCACACCCGTTCTCCAAAAATCTTTTCGGTTATCTCTATAAGATTGCCAAGGAAGTCTTTCTGCGGATTGTCCCTGCAAAGCTGGATCATATTGATAGAAATTTTGTCCCGCAAAAGCTGGTCCCCAAGCACTGCTGGTTCCGCTGGTTGAAGTTCCATCTACAGAATTTCCATAAGAATAATATTGATTCCCCGAAGCATCTGGAGAATTTCCTGTTCCTTGTCCGTAACTGTACTGATAATCCGGCCATCTCTGAATTACATCAAATGTTGCTCCTGTGTTGAAAGAAATTCCTAAACCTTTATTTTTCTTTCCAGATTTTGTAGTAATAATTAAAGCTCCGTTTGCTGCACGACTTCCATAAAGCGCAGTTGCACCTGCTCCTTTCAGCACTGTAACAGCATCGATATCATCCAAATTAAGATCAGAAATTCCGTTTCCGTAATCAATTGGCGAATCTTCTCCCATATAAGCACTGCTGGATCCTGAAGTGGTCATCTCTGCATTTACGGGAACTCCATCTACAACGATAAGTGCATAATTTCCTTTTGGACTTAAGGATCTGTTTCCTCTAAGCGTAATCTGCTGTGAGTTTAACGGCCCAGAACCTGTAGATGTAATGCTTAAACCTGCTACTTTTCCTTTTAATCCCGATGACCAGTTGTTTGGTCTTCCCTGCGATAAATTATCAGATTTGATAGTCTGCTGCGAGAATCCTAAACGTTTTTCTTCTCTCTTAATTCCTAAAGCCGTTACCACCACTTCATTAAGTTCGCTTGTACTTAATTTCATCACAATGGTAATTGGGTTAACACTAGCTTGAACCTCTTGAGAAACATATCCCATATAAGAAACGACAAGTACAGCCGAAGCATTTACAGCAAAGCTGAAATTTCCTTCCATGTCTGTCATCGTATTCGTTTTTGTTCCTTTTTCAAGAATGGTGACTCCCGGCATTGGCATACCGCTTTCGTCCAGAACTTTCCCTCGCACATTCATTTGGGCACGAAGATTTTTGGTAACTGTAATAGTGTTGTTTAGTTTTTTAAATGAAAGACCTGTTTTTGCTGCAACTTTTGCAAGCACTCCGTCAAGGCTTTCTTTTTCTGCATAAATGGAAATACGCTGTGAGCTTCCAGATATCTTTTCGTCAAAAAGAAAGGTAAAAGATGTTTTCTGTTCTACTGCGCTGAAAAATTCTGTAATTGCCGCATCTTTTAGATTAAGGCTAATCTGCACATCCTTACCCGACTGTACAGAGGCAAATCCTTTAAAGGAAAAAATTAATAAAATCATTAAGTAAAGATTTTTCATCTTTATATACTTATTGAAAAAAAATTGTAGTTTCGTATTCATTACTATTAGGCTATAAATTTTATTTTTAGTCTTTTAAAATCGCCCGTTTCCGTTGCACCGGAAGCGGGTTTGTTTTTTCTGTTTTTTTATGGTGTCTTTTTTCTTATAGTGATATGGTTTTTGGTTGTGTAATTTATTTTCAGTTGTTTTAAATAGGCAATACTTTCCAATACATTTTCCAGTTTTTCATCTTTAAATTTTCCTGAAATCGTAAGGTCATTAAGTTCTTTATCTTCAATATCAATACTTACATTATACCAGTTTTCAATAATTTTAACCGTTTCTGAAAGCTTGGTGTTTTTAAGTATAATAGTATTACCGATCCAAGCGATTTTATCTTCGCTGTTTTCTGTAGAAATTTGAAAATCAGAATTTTTAATTAAATCAGCCTGTTGGTTTTTAATAAGCAGTACTTTTTTACCTGTTGGCGAGCTCACTTCAACTTTCCCGCTGATAACGCTTACTTTGGTATCGTGATGGTTATAGGAATTGATATCGAATGAAGTTCCAAGCACTCTAACTTTTACGTCGTGTGTCTGTACTATAAAAGGACGTTTTACATCTCTAAAAACTTTAAAATAAGCCTGTCCAACCAATTTAATATTTCTTGTGGTTTCAAATTTTTCTGGATAAGTAATGCTGCTGTTTGAGTTAAGTACGATTACACTTCCGTCTTCAAGGAAAATTTCTTTCTTTTCTCCTTTGGCGGTAATTTGAGTAATTGCTGCAGGCTGGAAAATAAATTGAGCTGCGGCAAATGCAATCGAAAGTCCGATAACGAAAACTGCTGCAATTTTCAACATTTTTCGAGTTGTATATTTTTTTGGTTTTACCTGTAATTCTAAAAATATCTTATTAAGAATTACATCTCCTTTGGCATCAGAAATTTCTATTTCTGATGCTTGTTCCTGCATCTTATCAAAAAATGATTCAACTGCTATTTTTTCTTCAGGTGTGCAGGTACCTTCTTCGTATTTTTTTGCTAGCTGCAAAAAGATTTCTTTTTTCAAAATTATGTGCTTTTATATACAAGTCACATTTTTTGATTCGAACAAGTAGTCCAAAATGCAGGCTTAACGTTTTCTTAAAACCAGTGTTTTTTAGTTAACATAAAAGAACGCTGCCCAGTAAAAAAGAAGATAATTATAAGATGTATTATTAAGACGAAGCTGCTTCAGAGCATTGCTGATATGCTTCTCTACAGTATGAATAGATAAATTGAGTTTTGCTGCAATTTCAGCATTTGTAAAATGATCCATACGGCTGAGCAGAAAGACTTCTCTGCATTTGGGAGTCAATTTATTAATTTGGTCGTTGATGTTTTTCTCCAAATCGATATATTCCAAATCATTTATAGTAAGACTCGGATCTGGAATACTTTCTAATATTTCTGTATGTTGTTGGTCAAATTTCAGGTTTCGAATTTGATTCGCAATCTTATATTTTACTGCTCTAAGAAGATAAGCTTCAAGGTTTAGTATTACGGTGCTGGAGGCATTTTTCCAAAAACTTATGAAGATTTCCTGAACGATATCTTCGCAGATTGCTTCATCTTTATAGATTTTGAAAGCATAAGTATAAAGCTTTTTCCAATATCGGTTAAAAATAATTGAAAACGCGGCATCATTCCCTTCAAAAATTAATTTCTGAAGTTCATCGTCAGCCATTTTCAAAAGATCTTTTTCCATGAGAGATTAAAAAAGCAAATGAAAAGCAACGGATAAAAAATACCTAAGAAGTTAATTTAACTTTGTGTTAAATTAAACTATTTGAAAAATCTGGAAAGAATATCTTTTTTCTAATTAAACAATATCGAAAAGCCTTTTGTATATTTTATAAATAAGTCAATTCCAATCAAGATCAGGATAATTACTATGAAAATGATAAAATAGGTAATCCTTTGGGCTTTTTTATCGAATTCGAAAGTTTTAGGATTTATAAAATAATCTGTATAAACAGCTTGAGAAACTTTTAAATTGGGCGAAAACAGAGAAACGCCATGTAAAAAATGACCAATAAGCTGATACTTGTTTTTGGGAATGTAAGTCATCCCATCTGCCGGCTTTGAAAAATGAATGGGAATTTGTTTACCTTCTTTAAAACCAAAAATATAACTCGGAGAATATTTTGTTCCAATCTTTCGATCGATATCACTTACATAGATTTCTGTACTGCGCTCCAGTTCCTTATACAAAATACTTTCAACAGCGCCATTGTATTGATGATGATGTATGCCATTGTGATCTACCGAAATAGAAATTATCTTTTTTAGTTTTTGATGTTGGTAATTCCTACAAAGAGCCCAAACTCCCCAAAGCAGTAACGGAAAATATATCAGGTCGAAAATCATTTCGCCATTCGATAAACGACTATTATGTTCCAGCTGAATGCTTAAAGGAAGTACTGCAAATAAAAGCAGCATTGCAAAACACAAAAGCCCGAACAGCACATAAACTAATAGGGTAACTGGCACATTACGTTGAGAAGTTACTTTGGGGAAGTTTTCTTTATTATAAATCATTACTAAGATATTCTTTCTAAAATTTTAAGTTGGCACTACAGCAAATCACAGTACAAAGTTTTCCTATTACATCTGAATTTTATCTTATTGTTTTTGAGTCAGACTATTGATCAAATACATTTTTTTTGCATCGGGAGCGTACAATGCAAATCCAAACGGTGATTTGTAAAACTTCGAACTTATAGGAGTAACTGCTGCTTTTGGTTCGTTGACGGTATAAATTCGTGTTTCGTAACCGTCATATTTTTCTTTTTCAATTATCATTTTGGAAACGCTGAAAAGAAATGGCTTTTCTCCAATCATAGTTTTAAAAAAACCTGTACCGCGCCAGCCTACAGCTTGTGTTGCAGGCGATCCGCCTCCAATAACATGATAATACTGTATTTTATCTTCTTCATGAAAATACTGCAGCTCCACTTCTTTTTCTAATGTCGATTCTCCAATATTACTATAATAAAGCTCTTTCTGATAGCGAATAGCACTTTCTGAATCTCTCTCTGATTGATAACCGGCTGTTTTCTGCCATAAAACATTCCATTTTTTATCCAGATAATAATAAAATGCTGTCGTATAAATATTCCCGTCAACATAAGAACGTACGAAATAATACTGACTTTCTTTTCTGATTTTTTCTTGAGCGTTATTTAGTTCTTCATTTGTCAATACGAAATCTGTATTATGCTCTTCAAATTTCTGTCTTGTCGTACTTCCATCAAACGGCCAGCTTGTATAATAAGCATCTTCTTTTTGAGTAGAAACCATAAAACCATCTATCAGTACTGTCCAAAATCCGTCATATTTTACATAAAGAGAATCTGTAATCAATCCGTTTTTATCAATCTTGTAATATTGCTTGTCTCCTTTATTTGCTTCATCATTTCCTATCTGACATCCAATAATTACATTGTCATTAACAGATTGATAAGCCTTGATTGGATTGGGAGATGCCGAAAGTGAAATATCAGTACTGCATATTTCTTTTATGGAGAAAGCAGCATGCTGATAAGCTGAAGAAATTGGTTGATACTCTTGATAAACTACTGGAAGTGGCTCTTGCTTTTTTTCGTAAATCCCAGAATCTTTCTTTTTGAAATACCAAATCCCAGCCAAAACAAATATAACGACAACAATAAATAATATCATTTTTTTCATTTTCTAAAGAGTTAAAAATAGAACTTTCAGCTCGTTTAAGCAAAGCTTATTATTATCCTATGAATGGAGCACTGAAAGGCTATTCACACAAATATATCACAAACAAATCCTATATCTCCTAACTGTTTTATAAATTTATTCAATATCGCTTTTCTAAAAAAATTATTTTATACCTATGAAAATGCAATCTATTTTATATGAAAAAAGAAAGTCCATCCCCAATCAGGAATGGACTTGTTCTAATCAATATAAAAAAACACTCACTAAAATATATACCTATTATCTTCCACCTGGTCCAGTGCTTCCGCCTATTTTGGTTACCATAGAGGTCAGCGTAAAACTTGATGACACTGTAGGGTTGCTAAATGTTCCTGATAAATATAATCCGTTAAAATCTGAAGCACTGCTTACACTAGATGCTGTAACCAATTTATAAGTTTTACCCAAGCTGAATTTACTACCAGACAATAGTAATGTTGTAAAATTAACAGGTGATTTAAATGTCATAATCTCAGCGTTGTCACTATCTAAAACACTATAAGTAGTTCCTGCATTTCCGCCAGCCAAAATAGCCGAAGCCTGGGTAGATACAGTAGCAGTTGGCGAACTGGTTGCTCCTCCTGCACCAATCAACAATCCTCCAGTAATCTTGAATGTATTGTTATCACAGTCAAAACCTTCTTCTGGACTTTTAGCACCAATAGCGAAGACTCTTCCGCCAGTTACTGTCAGCGTACCATTAGAATCGATACCATCATTTGTGGTACTGTAGGCAACAATATTTCCACCATTGATGTAAATGGCATCACCAGCATTTATTGCATCATCGACAGCCTTAATATAAATCGTTCCGTCGTTGATTGTCAATTTACTTTTACTTTCTATTCCTTCACCACCTTCACCAGTTGTTGTAATTGTAATTGTTCCTCCATTAATTACAACATAAGGATCAATCGTATCGTCGGTATCGTATGAAGCTACTATTCCGTCATCGGCTACAGTAATCGTAATCGTTCCTGCATTGATAATAATATGTCCTTCTTCGGCCTCTATACCATCACTTGAAGCAGTTATGTTCAGAGTGCCTCCATCAATATAAATACCATCATTGGTATGAATACCGTCTGAAGCCGCTTTGGTGATATTAATTGTACCGCTTTGCACACGTACATAATCATCTGAAACAATACCATGTTTATTATTACCAACAATATTAAGCGTACCGCTGCCTGAAAAAATAAGCTGTCCTTCGCTGAAAAAAGTTCCTTTTTGGTCTTCAGTAGAAGTAGCATAAGTTGCACCGTCTTCTAAAGTGTTTGTACCGCTTAATATAATAAAAGCACGTTTTCCTGATTGAATATTAATCGCCGGTCCATCATTGTTTTTAATGGATACGCCATTCAGCGTCAGTTTATATTTTTTGTCGCTATAAATTTTGAGCATACCATTGGTTGTAGTTCCTGTAACTTCATAAGCCACTTCGGCAACTGTAGAAGTAATCGTAACATCTGCTCCTGAAATGGCAACAGTTACTCCTGTCACTGCATTTTCTGCCGTAGCACTGGTGCCGTTGAATGTAATTTTTACGGTAGAACTAAAAGTAGAATTCGCAATTAAATCATCTGCGTTTGCGCCGGTTTCTGAGGATCCTTCTGCCGTTCCCTTTGCTGTCGTTGCGCTGATTGTAATAGGATTATTGGTTGTAACAGTCGTGTCGTCCTCTGTATCATTATCTTTTGAACAAGAAATAGTAAGAACTCCTAAAAATAGACTGAAATAGAAATATACTTTAGTTTTCATATTATTGGGGTTTATAAAATTTATAATTACGTATTAAGCATCTAACCAAAAGCCAATATCATTAATGCAGTTTTTAATAATATAAGCTCAGATGCAGTACTTTAATAACAGTTACCAATGCAATAATATGTATATTCAGAAGCTCTAACAATAAAATGAGGTAAACGCATATTTTTTAGTGGTAAAAGAAATGGCAAGTCTTCTAAAATAAAGCATTGCTTTTTAAATTTTGCAATCAAGTATTAAAATACAAAACACTAATTAGAAATAAACATCATGAATATCAGTATATACTCCTCTTTCTTTGATTCCTATTTACCAAATTAATTTCTAAACCATAAACAAAATGCATTAAGTTTCAATCAACTTAAAAAACACACCGTTTTATTTAAACAAAATTTCGCGTTTAATTTCTTGAGTGAATCCCTTACCTTTATAACCTGTCTTTTAAAAACCACATAATGACCGAAATTTTCAAAGTCTTTCGAATCACCGAATCAGAATCAGAAAAAATAATGCAGTCTGTAAATGAACCGCATTCTCATGATTTTGAAGAACTTATTATTGGCAACAAAGGACAGTTGGAGCATTTTATAGATTTTAATTCCAAACTAATTGATGCTCCCTTCATCAGTTTTGTCACGCAGGGAAAAATTCATCGCGCCAAACCGCTCATAAAAGACGGCGAATGCGATATGTGGGTTTTAAGATTTAAAAGTGAATTTATTGCCGAAACGACTTTCAGCCTTTATGCTTCTTTTCATGATAAAGCCAACATTAGTCTACAAAGCAATCAATGTTTTGAAAAACTGGATATTCTCTGTAAAATGATTTATGATGAGTATAGTCAAGAAGCGCCGGATCTTGCCGTTATCCGACAATTATTAAGCGCCTTGTTTACCATTATAGAATCGGAAAGACGCAAATTGAACTTGGATAATGACGAATCTAAGAAGATTCACAGTTCTACTTTTAAAAACTTCCTTCGATTATTAGAAGAACATTACAAGGAATCCAAAGACGTAAATTTCTATGCCGAAAAGCTTTTTATGACTTCTCGTAACTTAAACCTCATCTGTCAAAACATTTTACAGCAGAGCGTTTCTGAAATCATAGAAACCCGAAAACTTACTGAAGCCAAAAATCTTTTAATGACTACGGATAAAAATATAGCTGAAATTGGTTATGAACTTGGTTTTAATGAAAAAACCTATTTTACACATGCCTTTAAACGTAAAGCAGGCATGACTCCGACTGAGTTTAGGGATGAAATGCAGAAACTGCTTTCTTAAAAACACAACCATTCTTCCGAAAATCGTTACCCCATTCGTTGTTATTAATCTGAACTTTGTAATCACAAAAAAAGATTTTTCTTAAAAACGAATTATAATATAAAATGAACCGTAAAGATTTTCTAAAAACTATGGCAATACTACCAATTGGAGCTGCTGCAATGAAATTGAGCTCTCTTAAAACCGTTTCAGATTCTTTCGCCGCAACAGAAAGAATGCCCGTTTTATTTCTTGGACACGGAAATCCGATGAATGCTTTGGCGGATAATAGTTTTACACAAGGTTTTCAAAATATAGCCAAAACACTTCCAAAACCAAAAGCAATTCTATGTATCTCTGCACACTGGGAAACCAAAGGAACTTTTGTAACTGCAATGGAAAAACCAGAAACCATTCATGATTTTGGAGGTTTTCCGCAAGCACTTTTTGATGTTCAATATCCTGCTCCAGGAAGTCCAGAACTGGCTTTAGAAACCCAAAAAATAATTACCTCAACTTCTGTAGGGTTAAGTAATGACTGGGGGTTGGATCACGGATGTTGGACAGTGGTAAAATTCCTGTATCCAAATGCTGATATTCCGATTATTCAAATGAGTATTGATTATACGAAACCGGCTTCTTATCATTATGAATTAGGAAAAGAATTAGCTGCTTTAAGAAGAAAAGGTGTCTTAATTGTTGGAAGCGGTAACTCCGTTCATAATTTACGATTAGCAGCCTGGGACAAAATGATGGTTCCAGGTTATGCTTTTGAATGGGCTCATATTGCAAATGAAAAAATGAAAACGATGATTCTAGAAAACGATCATCAATCTCTGGTAAACTTTGACAAACAAGGAAAAGAGTTTCAATTAGCGGTGCCAACTCCAGAACATTATATGCCGTTATTATACACTTTATCACTTAGAGAAAAAGATGAAAAGGCGACTATTTTTAACGATGCCATTTTAGCGGGATCACTCAACATGATGTCGGTTAAAATAGATAAAGCATGAGTTTAAACAAACCGTTTTGGATTTCTTTCGGAATCCTTATTTCCATTTCAATCTTTAGTTTTACGATTATGAATTCAGATACAAAAAATACAAAACTGCACTATTTAATTAGACAGCCAAAAATTAAAACAGAAAATCCACCCTTGTTGATTCTGCTTCATGGTGTAGGCGGTAACGAACAGAACTTATTTTCTTTTGCTCCTAATCTGCCAGAAAAATTTGTGGTGGTTTCAGCTCGAGGTCCATTGACTTTTGGAGCGAATAGTTTTGCTTGGTTTCAAGTAGATTTTTCTACAGGAAAACCTCAAATCAACGAACAGCAGGCAGAAAATGCTAGAAAAATGCTCATCGATTTTATCGAAGATTTAAAAACAGAAATCTCTTTTGACTCTAAACAAGTTTATTTAATGGGATTCAGCCAAGGCGGTATTATGAGTTACAGCGTGGCTTTGACTGCTCCAGAAAAAGTAAGCGGAATTGCTGTAATGAGCGGCAGATTACTTCCAGAAATCAAACCTTTTATGGCTGATGAAAAACGTCTGGAAAAACTCAAAATTTTTATTTCTCACGGAAAACAAGATGCCGTTTTAAATTATCAATATGCAGTAGACGCTTTAGATTTTCTTAAAACTAAAAATCTAAATCCTGAATTTCATTCTTACGAAGAAGGACATACCGTAAATCAGCAAATGTTTGATGATGTTAATCTTTGGCTTACAGAAAATATCACAAAATAAAAAAAAATTACTGCAATGGCAAAGTGATCGTAAATATGGTGCCTTTGCCAACGATAGAACGAACATCAATCGAACCATTGTGCAGGCTGATAATTTGTTTTACAATAGATAATCCGATGCCATAACCATTTTCATGATCTTTGTTTTTGCCTCGATAAAATAAGTTGTATATTTTTTCAAGATCGGCTTCTGGAATTCCTATTCCTTCATCTGAAAAGGTTAATGTAATTTTTTCTGATGAAGCGTTAATCTCTACATTACAAGAATGATTTTCAGAATATTTACAAGCGTTTTCCATGATATTTGAAAAAGCAATCTGCAGCAGATATGGATTTCCAGTATAATTATAAACACTGCCATCGGTGTCGCCCAAATTGGTGTAACTTATTCCAATCTTGTATTTTACCTCTTTCTTATTTATCAGATTTAATTTGGCATCGACCAAAATTTCATCGATTCTGGTTGGCGACATCTTGATTTGTGAGACATCATAATTCGCCCTTGCAAAATCTAAAAGTGCTGTCGAAAGCTGCGATACATGATTGGCTTCTTCTAAAGCATTATCCAATGATTTTTTATAATCGTCAATAGTTTGATTCAATTCTTTTCCCAGTTCAATTTCGGCAATCAAAATAGAAAGAGGCGTTCGAAATTCATGTGAAATAGTGGTCACAAAATTTCGATGATTGTTAAAGGATTTTTCTAATCTGTTGAAAGTCGTATTAAAAGTCTGTGTCAGTTCATAAAGCTCGTCTTTGGCTTTTGGAACCACAATTCGTTTGTTCAAATTATGTTCGGAGATATCCCTGATTTGAAAAATAATATCTTTCAACGGTTTTAGGGTATAATAGGAAAACCCAAAACCAATAATGAAAACCAGAACAATCGAAATAAAATATACATAAAGTACATTTTCTTTAAAAGCATTAATGTGGTTCAAACCGGTTACATCTATTGCTCTTCCAACAATATAATATTCTTTATTATTGTCTTTGTATAAAATACCTCGATATTGGTATTTTTCATCTGCCCAGTTTAAGGATTTATTCTTTTTTATAGTCTCTAATATTTTTTGATTGCCAAGCGGTGGCATATTATCCGAAAAATAAATATTAAAATTGCTGTCATAAACACTTATATCGGCTTCGTTTAATACCTTTTTATTTTTAGTATGCAGAAATTTAATGAGGTCTTTGTTGATTTGGGCATCAAATATAAACTCGGCACGCCAGGTTATTTTATAATCCAGACGATCAAAAAATTCATCTTTTCTGTTTTTTTCGGAAACAAAATAGACGCTGTACGCAAATACGAATAAAATAAAAGCCGTTAAAATAGCATAAGCAAGGGCAGTTCGGGTTACTAATTTCATATTTTATTGCTTAAAATAAATCCCATTCCTACTTTGGTATGAATTAGTTTCTGATCAAAATCTTTGTCTATTTTCTTTCTCAAATAAGCAATATAGACATCTATATAATTGGTTCCTGTATCAAAATTATTTCCCCAGACATTATCGGCAATTTCATCGCGAGTAAGCAATCGTTCCGGATGCTGCATCAGAAAATGGAGTAAATTAAATTCTTTCGGAGTCAGATTAATTGTTATTCCTTGTCTGTAAACTACTTTGGTTCGTTTGTCCAGAACAAGATCATTATACGTGATTTGAGAAGTTTCTTCAACAGTATAAACAGCATCATTTTTACGCTGTAATAAAGCTTTAACTCTGGCATAAAGTTCTCTTATTTCAAAAGGTTTTACGAGATAATCATCTGCGCCGGCATCAAAACCTTCAATCTTTTCATCAATGGTTCCTAAAGCGGTAAGCATAATGATTGGGATTTTTTTTCCGGATTGACGGATCTTTTTACAGAAAGTAATGCCATCCATTCCAGCCAGCATAATATCGGTAATGATTAATTCAAAATCAATTTTCTCTAAAAGGATAAGTCCTTCCTCTGCTTCTTCTGCAATATATACCTGATATCCCTGACTCTCTAATCCTCTTTTCAGCAAAGCCGAAACCCTGCTGTTATCTTCCACAATTAAGATCTTCATCTATGTCTTTTCCTTTTAAAATCGAAATCAAATTTACGACAATATTTTCTTTTTCTAATAGCAGGTTAAAATGGCTCACATTTCAAACAAATACAAAACACCCTGTTTTACAATACTTTAAATAAAAAAAAGAATCAATTTCTAATAACATTCTATAGCCTTTCTAATACTTTTCTAATAACCCAAAGTGTATCCTGAATCTACCTTTGTCGAGTCAAAAACAAGTAGTGATCACTACCAGAACAAAATGTAAATTTTAACTATACATGAAAACAAATTATTTAAAAATTGGATTGTGTTTTTTTCTGCTTGCAGGATTTATCAATACAATTAATGCTCAAAAAAAGAATGATTTTGGAAACCCAACTTTAACCAAATATTTAAACGATGAAAAAACACGTTCAATCTCATTCAGTGGTTATACTGAAATCTGGGCCCGCTACTCTGAACTTAATCCGGGAAGTTTGGTAAATGGCGAACAAGTTAACAGTATTTCTGATTTATCATTACGAAGAGTTAGGGTAAAAATGTCTTATCAGCCTACAGAAAAATTCACGTTTGTATTACAAGGTGGTTTAACAAATGTAAACGTCGCTTCTAAAACTACTCCTGCATTTGAACTTTTAGACGCTTATGCTGAATATAAATTTAACGATATAATTGCTGCCGGTGCAGGACGTTCAACCTGGAGAGGTTTATCCCGATTCACCACTGGACCTTTGAATACTTTATTGTACGATCTGCCTTCTTATGCAACGGGAAATGCTGGTATATCAGACGAAACGGTAAGAGAATTGAGTGTTTATGCTAAAGGACAAATAGGAAAATTAGATTATCGTTTGGTTATTGCCGATCCTTATACGAATGTAAGCGCTGATCCGCAATATAATCTTGCAACGTTTAGCAAAACACATCCAAATAAAGATTACTCCGGTTATTTTAAATATGAATTCTTTGATTCTGAAAACAATTCTTCTCCATTCCATTCTGGTACTTATAATGGTAAAAAGAAAGTTCTGGCGTTAGGAGCTGGTTTTGAATACATGCACAATGCATTATGGCATTTAGATGAAGCAAAAACGACTATTAATGATGACGAAAAAAGTTTTGCTGTCGATCTTTTCTATGATACGCCAATTAACAAAGATCGAGGTACTTCTTTCAGTGCTTATGCCATGGCAATGAACAATAATTACGGGCCAAATTATGTGCGTTATTCTGGAGTTAGCAATCCTGCAAGCGGTGTAAATACTTCTGTAAGCAGTCTGAATGGAGCTGGAAACAATTCTCCTGTTATAGGAACCGGAAACACTTATTATGTACAAGTCGGTGGAACGCTTCCTTATTTCAACAAAGCCAAAAACAGTCTCCAGTTACAGCCGGCGGGAAGTGTAATGCTTTCTGATCTTGACGGACTTCACGATAAAGCGTTGACTTATGATGCGGGGATTTCTTTACTCATGAACGGCATGTCTTCAAGATTAACTTTTGATGCTCAAAATCGTCCTATTTATACTTTGAATGATGCAAACTTAGCCACAGTTTCAGATCGAAAATGGCAGTATGTTTTAAAATACAGAATTGACTTTAATTAAAACTTTACGATTATGGAAAGACGAAATTTTATTATAAAATCGGCGAGCGCGGGAGCACTTGCATTGACTGGAGCAAAAGTATTGGCTAATACTTCAACTGAAACAGAATCACAGCACAAAACGGTTTATTTTCATTATCTGCTTTTCTGGCTTAAACCTGAACTTACTTCAGAACAAGTCGAAGATTTCAAAAACTTTTTTGAAGGACTTAAAAAGCTTCCGTATGTGAAAAATGTTCGTTACGGAAAACCTGCCAATTCAACGCCTAGACCTGTTGTGGATAATTCTTTTACGTACAATGCTTCAATGGAATTTGATTCATTAGAAGACTTAGAAACCTACGGAAAACTGGATGCTCATCTTGCTTTAGTGGGCAAATACAAACCATTCTTCAATAAAATGATGGTTCACGATTCTGTATACATTCAATAAAAAATTTTAAACACATAGCCCCGATAGCTATCGGGGATAGTTATTTCTTTATCTAAAAAAGAATAGAGAAAGAAACTAGTTTCTAACACATAGTTTGCTATGTATTTTGATGCAAATGAAATGCCTTTGCACGGTTGCTTAATCTATGTTTCTATGTGTTTAAAATTAATTACAAAAAATAATTATTACTTTTAAATTTAATACCAAAATGAAAAATCTATTAAAAGGATTTATCCTAACTGCATTTCTTATGGCAGCAAACAGCAATTATGCACAAGAGCACAAAAAAGTTCAAGTGAAAGCTTTGGAAGAAGCAGCTGAAATTCCAGCGTACCGACTTATTAATAAACCTGATGGTTCTTGTACTTTCGAAAAAGGTTCTATTCCATCCTTAAAACACATGAATACCGCTTCTTTCTGGTACAGCAATAAAACAGAAGAATGGGAAAAAAATGCCCATCCAGCACCGAGAAAACAATATGTAATTACGGTAAAAGGCAAAATTAAATTTAAAGTATCAGACGGAAGTACTTTCATCATCGAGCCTGGAGTAGTTTTACTTGCCGAAGATCTTAAAGGAAAAGGCCACAGCTGGGATATGGTGGACAGCGATGTTTGGGAAAGACTTTATATTCCGATTACCGAAAATTCAGATGATCTTTTTAAAGCGGAATCCAATTAAATGAAATATTAAGCGACTGCAATAAAAGATGGATTTATTGCTAGTAAATGAGGTGTTTGATTCGTCAAGCACCTTTTTTTTGACACAAAAACAACTTTTAATTAACTGTATATCAAAAATTTATTTATCTTTAACATTCCCTCATCTAAACACAGATTTACAATCTGAACAGCCTGACCATCTAAATTTTATAATTATGAAGTGGTTCGTCAATTTAGGATTTCCGTTTAAAAACAAGGTTGCAGTACAAAATCTTGAACAAGACACAGCCGACTTAGAAAAAGGGAAAGAGCTCTATCTTTCCAGTCAATTTTCTGAAGCTTTATCTTATCTCGATAATGCTTTAAACTCAGGTTTTAATAGTACGGTTTATGAATTGAGGGCAAAATGTTTCCAGCAGTTAAATTATCATTACAAAGCCATTGACGACTTTGATAAAGTGATTGAAGACAATCCGTTAGAGTTTTCTTATTACTACAGCCGAGCAGTTTCAAAAAATGCCGTTTCTGATATTACAGGTCAGATTGAAGACCTTCAAAACTGCATTTATTACTACAAGAAAAATAAAAATATAGAAAGCCGTATTTTACAAAATCTTGAAACCGATTTAATTACCGCTGGAAATTATATTGAGAGCGTAAAAAATACGATTACCTCCGTTCCTAACAATTCTTACTTAGAAATAAAAAATCTGATTAACGAATGTCTGCTTCAGATTAAAAGAATCAGGCTTCGAACCAGAAGATTTAAAACACAAAGATTCAAATCTATTTCGTAGGCACAACATTATAAGTCATTCCTTTTTTAGTATCAAATGTTGCCGTATAACCAATAGATGATTTTTTACTTTTAACGTTTAGTTTTTCAATTATAAATGGTTCAGCAGACCTTACAGAACAAGTGCCTCCAATATTAGACACAATTTTTGCTTGAGTCAATTTACCTGCATTCCATTTAATATCTACTTTAAAATTACCTTTTGCAGTAATGCCTTTAATTTCTCCGTCTGTCCAAGCATCTGGAAGCGCTGGAAGCAAATGAATTTCTTTATTCTGGCTCTGCATTAACATTTCGATCACACCGGCAGTTCCTGCAAAGTTTCCATCAATCTGAAAAGGCGGATGCGCATCAAACAAATTTGGATAACAACCTCCGTGTCGTTTGTACTTAGGATCATTATCTTTTGTTAACCTTAATTGATTTTTGAATAATGTATAAGCGTGATTTCCGTCTAAAAGTCTCGCCCACATATTTACTTTCCAAGCTAAACTCCAGCCTGTTCCATCGTCGCCGCGCAGTTCTAATGTTTTCTTTGCTGCTGTGGCTAATTCTGGTGTATTGAGTGGCGAAATTAAATTAGCTGGATGCAAAGCATACAAATGAGAAGTATGCCTGTGATGCGGATCTTCTTCTTCAAAATCTTTATACCATTCTAATAATTGTCCTTTACTTCCAATTTGAAAAGGCAGTAATTCAGTAGCTGCTTTATTTACTTTTTCTCTGAATTCTGAATCGGTTCCTAAAACTTTAGAAGCTTCAACTGTATTTTCGAATAAATCTTTAATAATTCCAATATCCATTGTAGAAGCCGTCGTTACAACACCTTTCTTTTTGCCATCGTAATAAAACATATTTTCTGGCGAAGTCGAAGGCATTGTGACCAAATGGCCTTTTTTGTCTTTCTGCAGCCAATCTAAACTAAATTCTGCAGCACCTTTTATAATTGGATATACTTTTTTCAAATAAGCTTTATCGCCAGTATATTCATAATGTTCCCATAAATGTCTGCTCAGCCAGTTCGCTCCCATATACCAGTTTGCCCACATAGGGTCTCCTTTTCCAAAATCGCCCACAGGATTCGTCATCGCCCAGATATCAGAGTTATGATGCAAAACCCAGCCGTTGGCATGATAATAACTTTTGGCGGTTTCGGTTCCTGTTACAGAAGCATTTTTAATGTATTCGTCAAGCGGAAAAAATAATTCAGACAAACTTCCTGATTCTACAGGCCAGTAATTCATCTGTAAATTGATGTTTGTTGTGTAGTTACTGCTCCAAGGCGCACGAAGTTTATTATTCCAAATTCCTTGTAAATTGGCTGGTGCGTTGTGTGTCCGAGAAGAAGAAATCAACAAATAACGTCCAAACTGAAAAAACAAAGCTTCTAATCCAGCATCTTTTTCTCCTTTTGCATATTCTTCCAATCGTACATCTGTTGCAAGATTAGATTTATTGGTTTCTTTTTCATTCAACTTTAAGGAAACCCTATTGAAGAGTTTTTGAAAATCGGCTATATGCTCTTTTAATAAACTATCGTACTTTTTAGCAATTGCCTTTTTAATCGGAGCTTCAGCGAATTGATGTTCGTCTTTTCCATCGCTGTCAGGGCATTTATCAAATTCGTTGAAACTAGTTGCTGCCGAAACGAAAAGCAAAATCTCCGAGGCATTTTTAATCACTAATTTATTTCCGTCAGCACTTATTTCTCCGTCTTTTATGACAGGTTTAATAATCAGTTCAAAACGCATTCCTCTGCATCCTGACGCATCTTCGTAAATCACTGGTTCTTTGTTGTAATCAATATAATTTGGATCAGAATGTGATGGCGCTTTTCCTTTTAAAACCAAGGTCTGATTTTGTACTGTTCTTTCATTTTTCAAAAGACTTGAAGCATCCAGTGTCACAGATAATTTTTTAAGTTGATCTGCTGAAAGTTTAATCACGATACATTGCGCAGGTGCCGAAGCAAAAATTTCTCTTTTGTACTTTACACCGGCAACACTAAAATTGGTAACTGCCAATCCTGTCTGTAAATCTAGACTTCTATTATAATTCTCTGTTTTTTGTCCACCAAAATCTTGTTTTAAAATAAGATCTCCCAATGGCATAAAACTTTCGCTGTAGGGGCCTTGCATGTTTTTAGTCAAAGTATAGGCTTTCTCAAAATCCTCATTCGTTAACGCTTCTCTAATTAATGCTAGATTCTTGAAAGCATCTGGATTTACATTTTTCTGTACCGGTCCGCCACTCCACAAAGTAGCTTCATTGAGCTGAATTAATTCGGAATCTACTCTTCCAAAAACCATTGCGCCAAGTGTACCATTCCCTACCGGCAAAGCTTCTGTCCATTCTACAGCTGGCTGTTGGTATTGCAGTTTTAAATCTTGCTGTGCAAAAACAGAAAATCCTGTTAATGCAAACAATAAAAAAAGGCTTTTTTGAAGAGAATGGTAAGGCATGTGTTTTTATTTTTTAAATGATAAGATAAATCAATGGGCAATTTATATGTATTTAATTATCAACAGAAACCTGACAGGTTTAATCGTGCGAATAAAAAATTTTATTTCAACCCTTTATTCGTATGAATACTAATTTTAGATTGTTTTCAATTTCAAAACAGTTACAGAATAAGCAGGAAGATTCAATTGCTGCTTTCCTTTTGTTATTTTGTATTCACTTTGTTTTGGAGTAATTTTTTTAGGTTCTGCAAACGTATTTTCATCTTGTAAATTTGCGCTTACCAAACTAATTATACTTCCTTTTGATCCCAGTTTTGCTCCTTTCAAGTCGATACTCACTTCTGATGCTGTTGATGCTGTATTAACCAATTTCACAATAATTTCTTTACTGTTTACATCTTTTACTGCTGAAGCATATAAATTATTCTGACCAATTAAAGCTTTTCCGTCCTGAGTAATATCCAACAAATCTGTTCCTTTATTGGTGGAGAATAATTGCTGTACATAATAATTGGCTGAACCGTGAGAATCCAAATTATTGAACCAAATCATATCTGGTGTCCATTGCCAAGCATCTTCGTGTGCCATCAAAGGAGCGTAAGATGTTAAATGAACTACTGCAGCATTTCTTTCCAATCCTGTTATAAAAGCCGCTTCAGAAAAAGCACATTCCCAATTATTTCTGTTATTTGGATTAGCACCTGAAACACTTTGCGCTGCATATTCTCCAGCAAATATTTTTGGGCCTTTTCGGTCATATTTATCATAACGACCGGCATTTTCCCTAAACCATTTCGGGCTTTGGTAATAATGTTCATCAACTAACTCTGCATTCAGTTTTTTAAGTTCTTCCATTGCAAAATCAAAGTGTTCGCCATCTGGAGAAGGCCCGCTTCCTGAAACAATTATAATGTTTGGATATTTTGCTTTAATTGCTTTTTCAAAAATCTTATATCTATCAATATAATCTGGCCCCCATTGTTCGTTTCCAACTCCGATATATTTTAAATTAAATGGTTTTGGATGTCCCATATCATAACGGATTTTACCCCAAGTTGTCGTAACTGCTCCATTCGCAAATTCAATCAAATCTAAAGCATCTTGTACATAAGGATCTAGTTCGTCTAAAGGAGTCAACTCTCCTGTATTGTACTGACACGCCATACCACAGCTTAAAATTGGAAGCGGTTCTGCGCCAATGTCTTCTGAAAGCTGGAAATATTCAAAAAAACCTAATCCGAAACTTTGGAAATAATCAGGAGTTAGTTTATGGTTGAACTCTACATTCCAACGGTTCATTTTTGTTTCTCTATCTTCTACATTTCCAATCGATTTTTTCCATTGGTAACGATCAGCCAAAGTTCTTCCCTCTACAATACAACCTCCTGGAAAACGTAAAAATCCGGGTTTCATATCATACAAAAGCTGTACAAGATCTTTACGAAGGCCATTTTTTCTGTTTTTCCAAGTATCTTCTGGGAACAGCGAAATCATATCTAAATCTATCGTTCCTGTTCCTTCAAAAGTGATCTTCAGCTTTGCTTTTGCCTCGGTTTGAGTAGCTGTAATTTGAGCTGTATAATTTGCCCATTGCTCCGATTTTGGTATAATACTCGTTTCTCCCAGTACTTTTTGGTCTTTACCAATTAACTGCACAATGATTTTTTTGATGGCTCCTTTAGGATTGGACGCTTTTAAAGAAAGATTGTATTTTGCATCTTTCTTTACTCCCATTCCTCTGAAACCTTCATTTATTAAAGCATAACCTTTATCATTATTAATTTCAACTCGGCAAAAATTAGTATTATTGGATGCTATATTAATGGGCAGTGCACTACCCGATTCTTTGTTTAAAGATGACCTTTTGGTATTAGGCTGTTCCCATCCCATCAAAGGTTTTTCAAATTCGAAAGATCTGTTTTTAATCATTTCCGCGTATAGTCCGCCATCTGCAGCAAAATTGATGTCTTCAAAAAACAAACCAAACATAGTTGGCTGGATTTTAGTTATCGTTTTGGAAGCATCAACTTCTAAAGTCGCTTTTTGAGCATTTCCATAAATACTACTAAATAGTAAACCACTTATGAATAATGTTGAAATTACATTTCTTTTCATTGTATTGTTTTTATATTGAGAATATACTTGCAATATATTAATTAATCTTTTTAGAGCCTATGAAAAGTATCACGTCACAAAAGTTTATTGTTACTTTTACACTTATAATTCTTTCACAAGAATAGATCACTTCTTAACTGCCTCATACTTATTTGGAAAAGCCGCTTCTCCATCTAAATTGATGACTTTCAAAACATCAACATTTTTACTTTCAACTGCATATTTAAAATAATCTGGTTTGTTTTTACCCCATTGCACTGTGCAGTTCTGAACTTTGATACTTTCTGCAGTATCAAAATAGAATCCTGAAGTACTTCCTCTTACAAAACCTTCTACATTTGCAGGTCGTCTGTCGTATAATCCGCCAGGGAAAGAAGTTGTTTTGTCCATAAAAACACTCACATTATCAAAGACAATATTCTTGATTTTATCTTTTGATTCTCCGCTTACAAAAACACCGTTTTCTCCTGTACATTGAATATTAGAAAAATAAATATTCTTAATCTCGCCTACTTTTCCTTCTGTTGCTCCTTTTGGAAAACGCCAGTTCGCATCTTTATGATTCGCTTTTGCTCTGCTGAAAGCCGTTATATAAATTGGTTCTGCTTTTCCCCACCAAGTATCGGTATTTAATTTGCTTTCGATAATGATGTTAGAGAAAATAACATCGCTTACTGTCCCTTCATCACGGTTTTGAATTCCTAATGCACGATTGCTATTTTTGATGATACAATTATTGAAAACTACTTGTCGAATCGCATCCATATTTTCTGAACCAATTTTAATGGCACAGCTGCTGCTGGTCATCGTACAATTGGTTACCGTAATATTTTCGCAGGCACCAAATTCTTCAAACTCCCTTCTATTTTTCAAACAGATACAATCGTCGCCACTTTCGATATAACAATCGCTGATTCTCACATTTTTTGAATGATCTAAATCGATTCCGTCGCTGTTGCGGACTTTCAAACTATTCAGTAAAGTAATACCACTGATGACAACATCATTACAACCAATCAAATGAACTGTCCAATACGCCGAATTTCCGATATGAACATCTTTAATTCTGATATTTTTTCCGCCAATAATTGTCAATACGTGAGGTCTTGGGTCTAATACATTGAACGGTTTTAAGACATAAGCATCCTCTTCTTCTGCACCCATAAAAGAAATTCCGTTTCCATCTATTTTCCCGCTGCCGCTAATGGTAAAATCTTCAATATTTTCTCCGCCAATCCAAATTGTTCCTTCTCCTGGATTGGTTCTGAAAGCACTTTTGGTATAAAGCTTTTCGTCAGGACTTGCTAATAATTTAGCACCAGCTTCGATATGCAAATCTACTTTTGATTTTACATCAATTGGCCCGGCCAAAAAGGTAAAAGGTGCTGGAATTAAAACTCTTCCGCCCGTTTTACTGCAGGCATCAATTGCTTTTTGGATAGCTGCTGCATCATTTGTTTTTCCGTCTCCTTTTGCTCCGTATTTTTTAATATCGTAAATTTTCTGTGCGGAAACGGTTAACGAAAGGCAGAAAATGATGAGCGCGATTATAGATTTCTTTTTCATATTTTTTAATTTTTTTTTATGCCACAAAGGCGCAAAGGCACTAAGTTTTTTTGTTTCACGCAGATCTTGCAGATTTTAGCAGATTCTGCAGATTTTTTTTAAGAAATCAAATTAAATCTGCTAAAATCTGCAAGATCTGCGTGAAACAAAATTTATAATCTGTGGCAAAAAACTTTGCGTCTTTGCGTCTTAGTGGCTAACTACTAATGTGCTGGTAATTCAAATTTATTTTGCTCTGGTTCGATTTTTCTTTTTAGAGATTCGCTGTCCAAATTACTTGATGAAACATCTTTAAAAACAATTTGATTGATTTTATCTAACGGAACATCAATTCCTTTCATGGTCAGATTTTTTACATCATCAAAAACGAAAGCGGGACGAAAATCTTCTTTATCTAAAATCAGTTTGATGTTCTTCATTTCGATTCCGTTTACGTGACGCACATAAAATCCCCAAGATGGTAATTCTCCAAACATAGTAAATTCAGGATAACCGTTGCTATTTTCTTTTACATCTTTCAATCGGCTTAAAGGATGATATGCCATGCCTTTTGAAGCTCTTCCTGGATAAACGATTTCAATATTTTCTAAAGTCACATTTTCAATTAAATACCCCGGAATTCCGGCAATTGAAGCTGGAAACGGATTGTGGAAATAATCGACTTCAGGCCCGCGCATATCGTAATCAATATCTGGACGACCAAAAGGAACTTGTACTTTCACATTTTTAACTGATACATTTTTAATATAACCCGGTTTATCTCCATTTCTATGACCTAAACGGATCAAGATTGCATTACCAGTATTTACGGCAGTAATATCCGAAACTTTGATATTTTCAATCTCCGCACCATCAACAGATTCAATGGCAACCGCAGATCTGAACGTATCAAATACCTTGATATTTTCAATCGTTACGTTTTTGAAACTTCCGTAAGAACCAGTTCCAAATTTCACTGCATTGGCACTTGATCTAATGGTACAATTTCCAATGTAAATATTGTTATTATGCAATCCCGGCACTTCCGATTTCAAACAGATTCCATCATCTGCAGCATTTACATTACAATTGGTAATTTGGGCATTTTCACAGCCATCAAGGTCAATTCCGTCATTGTTCCAATACGCGCGGCTTTCCACTTTCATAAAATCAATCACAATGTTTTTACATGCTCTAAAGCACATTGTCCAGCCCGGACTATTTTTCAAAGTAATTTGAGTCATGGTAATCGAATCGCATTTAACAAACGAAATCAGTTTTCCTCTTCCGTCTTCAGGACGCATTCTTCTGTAATTATATTTCGGGTCAATTCGCACTCCTGTATGGTGCAGAGAATCAATTGCCAAAGCCAGATCTCTTCCTTGCCCGTCTATAATTCCTTTTCCGTTTACTGCTATATTTTTGGATTCATTCGCTATAATAAAAGCTCTGATTCCTTCATATTTTGGATAATCATCTGGATTGGTACTTCCAAGCAAAACAGCGCCTTCTTCAAAAAACAATTCTACATCACTTTTTAAAACAATACTTCCAGATAAAAAAGTTCCTTTCGAAAAAACAACTTTTCCTCCTTTACTTTTATTGGCTGCGTCAATTGCTTTTTGGATTGCTTTTGTATTTAATGTTTTTCCGTCTCCAACAGCGCCGTATTTTTTAACATCAAATACTTTCTGTGCCGAAACAGTTAAGGAAACGCAAAAAACAAACAGTACAAGTACAAAATTTCTTTTCATTAGTTATTATTTAAATTTTTATTCGCGATAGTATTGCTAATTTTTTTCACGCAGATTTGAAAAGATTTAAGCAGATTTCGCAGATTCTTTTTTAAAAGAGATCAACTTTAATCTGCCAAAATCTGCTCCCGATAGCTATCGAGACTGCTTGAAAAAAAATCCTTTTTAATCTTAATAATCTGTGCAATAAATATTTGAGCCTTTGTGCCTTCGTGGCAAAACAAAAACTACCAGAAAACAATGTACAAAGCCACCAATATCCCACTTATAATAAAAGAACCAACAATAAACTCTGATGATACTTTGAACATCGATTTATCTACTTCTATTTTATGAATTTCAGACTCCTCTTCAGAAACTGGTTTTGCCAAACTAATTCCCACCATTATCAATACAATGATAAAGAAAACAATAGTCATACGATCTAAGAAAGGATAATCTGGGAAAGCCCCTTCTGTCCACATTGGCAGGAATTTTAAAATCGCTGCAAGTGGCACTGTTAATAATGCGCCTGCCAATCCAGCAGCTGGTGTTGTTTTTTTCCAGAACATTCCCAACAAGAAAATAGCCAAAACTCCTGGCGAAAAGAATCCCACATATTCTTGTATAAACTGATACGCCTGATCTAATGATTTTAAAGCCGGCGCTACAAAAGCAGCAATAATCATACAAACGACAACGCACCATCTTCCTGTACGTACCAATTTCTTTTCTGATGCCTGAGAATTGAAATATTTTTTATAAATATCTAAAGAAAAAATAGTCGAAATACTATTGGCTTTTCCTGCTAAAGAAGCCACAATTGCTGCCGTTAAAGCTGCTAAAGCCACGCCTTTTAATCCCGCAGGCAATAAATTCATTAAAGTCGGATAGGCATGATCTGGTTTTAAAACTCCTGCTGCATCCACCATTTCCTGCTGAAACATTCCGTTTTCATGCATTACAAACATGGCAATACCCGGTAAAACAGCAATAATTGGAACTAATAATTTTAGGAAAGCAGCAAATAAAATTCCTTTTCTTGCAGTCTTCAAATCGGCTCCTAAAGCTCTTTGAACAATATACTGATTACAGCCCCAATACGCCAGATTATTGATCAACATACCTCCAACCAAAACCGACATTCCCGGCAGTTCACTGTAATGCGGATTGGATTCATCTAAAATCATATGTAAATGTCCCGGTGCTTCATCAGCAATAATGGCAAGTCCTTTTAGAATGTCTTTCCCAAAACCAAATTGATCTGAAAGTAAGGTCAAAGCCAAATAAGTCGTCACTAATCCACCCAGAATGAGCACAATAACCTGAAACATATCCGTATAACCAATTACTTTCATACCGCCTAAAGTCACAATTACAGAGAATAAACTCAGCGCAATAACGCAAAATTGAAAACTTACTGGCGCGATAGACGAAATGGCTAAAGCACCTAAATAAATGATTGACGTAAGATTGACAAATACATAAATCAACAGCCAGATAATGGCCATAATTGTACTCACTGTCCCGCTGTATCTTTTGGCGAGAAACTGAGGCATGGTAAAGATCTTATTTTTAAGATAAACGGGTAAAATAAACATTGCCACAATAATTAATGTGGCCGCCGACATCCATTCGTAAGAAGCAATCGCAAGTCCGATGGCAAAGCCTGAACCGCTCATACCAATAAAATGTTCTGCTGAAATATTAGAAGCAATCAACGAAGCTCCGATTGCCCACCACGTAAGTGAACCTTCGGCTAAGAAATATTCGTTGGAACTGGTTGCAGCTGTTTTTTTGCTTCTGTAAATATACATTCCATAAGCCGTAACTATGACAAAGTAAATAAAGAATACAATGTAATCTGCGGTTTGTAATACATTCATAATGTGTGGTTATTGTGTGGTTAGATAGTTAGATGTATTTTAAAATTTGATTGGCATCAAATCTTGAGAAACCATTTCTTTTTATATAAAAAATAGAGTAACAAAAGCTGTACAACAGTCACCGACAAAGCTGTAAAAAAAGGCTGCCAAGCAATTGATGTATATTGTATCAGTCCGCCAAAAACATAATCTGCCGTATGTTTAAAATCTACAGAACCTTCGGCAGCGATATAAATCAAAATAGAATTAGAACCGATTAAAACCAATGGGAATGCCCATTTTTGAAACCCTAATAAGTCAATTATTACATAGAAAAAGACAAAAAATAAAATACTGAATCCACCGACAAAACAAACAAAGGAACTTGTCCATAAATGCTTGTTGATTGGAAAATTAATATCCCAGATTAATCCTGCAATAATCAGAACTACAGCGGTTAAAGTCATTAAAAGCAGTTTTACTTTTATCGAAAAAGGACATTTTGCTTTTAGAAACGTTCCAATAAAAACCCCTAATAAAGCTGTTGAAATTGCCGGAAGAGTTGAAAATATTCCTTCTGGATCATAAACGGTGCTATGTAATCTTCCTGGTAAAAACAAACGGTCAATATAACCTTCCAGTGAACCTTCTTTGGTTAAAACCCCTGCTCCAAAATCGGGAACTGGAATCCATTTCATTGCCACATAATAGCCAATTAAAATTCCGAAAAACCAGATTAATTGTTTCTTGAAATCAAAATTTAAATAGATGATTCCGGCAAAAAACCAAGCCAATCCGATTCGGCCTAAAACACTTGCAAAACGAGTATGATCAAAACCATCAAAACGAAGCAATCCATTTACTATAAATCCTAAAACCAGTAAAATACAGGTTCTTCTTAGCATTGATAAATAGATTTTACGCTTCTCGCTTGAAGGTAATTCTTGTGGTGTTTTTACTCCCGCCAAACTCATTTTCTTTTCAAAAGAGAAAGGCATCGAAACTCCAGCAACAAATAGAAAGACAGGAAAAATCATGTCATAAAATGTAATTCCATTCCATTCTGCATGATGCAGCTGTGAAGACATCCAGATAAAAATAGGAATTGGCGCTGCTTTGGCCAGAGCATGAATAATATGTTCACCGCTCATAATCCAAAACATAACAAATCCGCGAAGCACATCTAAAGAGATTAGTCTTCCATTTGTAGGGTTACTCATTTTATTTAGTATTCAGTGGTCAATAGTTAGTGGTCAATAGTTAGTGGTCAGTGGTCAGGTTTTTAGTGGTCAGTCTTACGAAAGTGGTCAGTGGTCAGATTTTTAGTAATCAGTTTAGTTTGTTTTTATCAACAAACTGTGGCAAAAACTGAACACTAAAAATCTGAATACTGAAGACTTTTAAAAAATTGGTTTAATAATAAATCCGTAGTTATACTCACTTTTTGTTAATTGATATTGCTCATGAGGCGGTAATCCCCAGCTGTTGTCTCCTCCTAGACCGCGTTGGGTTAAGTCAACACAAACTACAACTTCATTTCTTGGAGTGATGTCGCTGGAGTGAATGTTCTTTTTAGAAATTCCTCCGTCAAAATCACTCGGATAATTATTGAGAGTACTTATACCTAAAGGTTGCAGACCTTTTATTTCCAAGCCATTTCCTGAATTGCTTGACAATTTAAACCAGCGTATATCCGTCTTGTATCCATTTTCTTGTGGGCGTGTATAAGGCACATATTGGTCTGCAACTTTACTAGTATAAATTCCTTTGAAAGATGCTGTTTTTCTGTCTGGATAATTTTCTAATGGCCCTCTTCCGTAATAATCCAGATTTTCTAAGCTATTTTTTAAAGTAAAAATCATTCCGAAACGCGGTAATTCCGGAACTGGATTCGCTCCTTTTTTATAAGCAACCTGTATTTCTAAATCTCCATTGTTTCCCAGTGCATATTTGATGGTATAATCAGAAGCAACATCATTTAGTTTTAATTTCGCAACGATATATTTTTTGCCGTTTTCTTCTTTCTGCTGGATGCTTTCCAGAGAAGTATTTTTCCCAGCCGTTCTCCAGACATTGGTTCTAATCTGCATTTTATTTCCAATGTCATTATCCGTTGGCGCTCTCCAGAAATTTGGTTCAGGATATTGTTTGAAATATTCTTCACCTTTTAAACTGTAATACGAAATCAATCCAGTCGATTTGCTGATTTTAACTGTAACATTATCTGAAGTCAGCACAAAATGGTCTTTGTCGTCCTGAACTTTTGCAGTACTTTCTTTTTCTGATTTTTCGAAATATTTACTGTCTTCAATTACAAATTGTTCTTTGGCAATTTCAAAGTTTTTAGGCAATAATTCTGAACCTTCTTTTGTGTTAGCAAAAACATTCAGTAAATATTCTGTTCCTTCTTTCGATTCTATTTTTGGTAAATCAAGCTTAAACTGTTTTTTTGACTTTGGATCCAAAGCAACATTGATTGTTCCTTCTTTGATCACTTTACCATTTTCCAGAACTTCATATCTAAAGTTGTATTTATTCAGGTTTGTAAATCCGAAATCATTATTAATTTCAATTACGCCGTTTTTAATATCAACTGCTTTGAATAAAATATTCTGATAGACTTTTTTCACTTCAAAAGCTCCAACATGCGGTGTTCTGTCTGGATAAACTAATCCGTTATGGCAGAAATTTTCATCGTTTAGATAATTCTGGCTTCCCATATCACCACCGTAAGTCCAATATTTACGACCCGCTTCATCAACTCCATAAAATCCCTGATCTACCCAATCCCAGATAAATCCACCCTGCATATTTTTGCTTCCGCGAATGATATCCCAATATTCCTGAAAATTTCCGCTGCTGTTTCCCATAGCATGCGAATACTCACACATAATATACGGACGACTCACTTCTTTTCTTGCCGCATATTCTTTCATGTATTCAATTGTTGGATACATTGGGCAGACGATATCGGTATTTTCGTTTTCTTTCGCCTGCTCAAATTGAACCAAACGGGAATTATCTCTCTTTTTGATCCATTTGTAGGCTTCGTGGAAAACAGGTCCGTTAGCACTTTCATTTCCTAATGACCAAATAATGACCGATGGCATATTTTTATCTCTTTCTACCAAACTGTAAATTCGGTCTAAATGTGCTTCTCTCCATTCTGGAAGATGTCCTGGATTTGTTTTTGGATTCATCCAGATTAGAGGTTGCCCTTCTACTCCCATTCCGTGGCTTTCGATATTGGCTTCATCCACCAAAAACAAACCGTATTTATTACATAGTTTTACCCATAAAATATTGTTCGGATAATGACTGCAGCGAACGGAATTAATATTCAGCTGTTTCATCATTTTGATGTCTTTCATCATCGTAGCCTCATCCTGATAGTGTCCCGTTACAGGATTATGCTCATGAATATTTACACCGTGAACCATCAATCGGACGCCGTTTACCAATAATTGTCCGCCTTTTAATTCTACTTTTCTGAATCCGATTTGTGTTGAAACGGTCTCTACAATTTCTCCTTTTGCATTTTTTAAGGTTAAAAGTAAAGTGTATAAATTCGGCGTTTCACTGCTCCACAATTTTGGGCTTGAAACAGACTGAGAAAAATTAATGTTCTGAATTTTTGATGCTTCAAAATTGACATTGAATTCTTTACTGAAAACATTTTTACCAGAAGCATCAACCAATTTCGCCACCAGCTTTTGATTGTTTACCGCTTTCGAAGTCAGATTTTTTAGACTCACATCAACATTTAAACTTCCGTTTTTATACTTCGCATCTAAATCCGGTTTCGCAAAGAAATCTGAAACACGAACATCTTCGGTGCTGTACAAATAAACATTTCTGTCAATTCCGGAAAGTCTCCACATGTCCTGATCTTCCAGATACGAACCGTCGCTCCATCTGTACACTTCTACAGCCAGATTGTTTTTTCCAGGTTTTAAATATTTAGAAATATCAAATTCTGCGGGACTTTTGGTGTTTTCAGTATAACCTACTTTTTCGCCGTTTACCCAAATGTACATAGCCGATGTTCCTGCTTCAAAATGAAGAAAAACATGTCGGTTTTTCCAGTTTTCAGGCAGTACAAAATCTCTTTTATAAGACCCTACAGGATTATCCCAATGATTAATGAAAGGCGGATTTTTCTCAAACGGATATGTAATATTGGTATAAATTGGCACACCATATCCATTTAATTCCCAATTGGAAGGCACTTGAAGGTCTTTCCAATGCAGTGTACTGAAATCTGTTTTATAAAAATCTTTCGGACGTTCGTCTGGTGTTGGCGACCAGGAAAATTTCCATGTTCCGTTTAGAGAAAAATACCAAGGAGAATTTTCATATTTATCCATTATGGCAGAAGTTTCATCTGCATAAGGAAGAAAAGCAGCGCGGGCTGGTTCTCTGTTAATTTGAAATACCTCAGGATTTTCCCAATCGTTACGTTCTTTTTCCTGAGCCGAAATACCCGCCGAGAAAAGCAGTAAAAGGCTTATAAAAAATATTTTGGTTTTCTGCATTATTTTGGTTTTAGATAGCTGGTAATTATTTTTTTTCAACACATAGAAACATAGTTTTTCTTTGTATAAAAAGGCATTTCATTTATTACAAAAAACATAGCTATGTGTGGGAAACTAGTTTCTTTTAATTAATACTCTTACACTCAAAAAAATCTATGTTTCTATGGGGTTAAATAAACTTTTAAAACTTCAATTTTTCAGGTAAATATTTAGCAACTAATTCTTTATAATAAGGAAGCAATGCTTTTACATCTGGTTTAACTGGAGCTTTAGTGTACAAATCATAAGGATTGAATTTTCTAACCCAATCAAACATTTCGATATCTTTTTCATTCATTAAATGTGCATAGGCATTTTCTTTATGCTGAGAATAAAAAGAGTGGTAACGAATCATATACAAAGCTGGATCTGGCAGATAATCTTTCATAATCTGATACAGATATTCATCATGACCCCAGCTCATTTTTACCTTATCCAATCCGCAGTTTTGGGTGTAGATTCCTAGTTTGGTATTGAATCTCTCGTCTGTATAATCTGGATTTTCTTTAAAGAATTCTGAATATACAATTTTATCTGAATACGCACAGCCTACTGGAAATGTATCTCCAACCACAGCCCATTGCGGTTCTCCAAACAAACATAAAACTTTACCTAAATCATGGATAAAACCTGTAAGTACAAACCAATCCGGATGACCATCGGCACGAATGGCCTCTGAAGTCTGTAAAAGGTGTTGTGTCTGATCTAAGTCAATATCTGGGTCGCTGTCGTCTACAAGTGTGTTCAAAAACTCAACAGCTTCCCAGATTGACATTTCTTTTCTATTAAATTGCAGAAATTCTTGTTCTTTACTGCATACAAAGTCATAAGTTTGATAGGTATGGTTAATTCTGTAAAACTCCTTAACCGTTTCTACTCTTTCTGAATCGACATAATTCCTGAATTCTTCTTTCTGCTTTTCTTTTACCTCTTCATTTTCTTCAGAAGGATCAGGATATCGCATTAACAAATCATCTTCCCACTCATCTAAATTTTTCAACGGATTGTCTGTGTCTATATGCTTTTTCATAATGGTTAATAGTTAAAAGTTACTAACACAAAAATAGAATTACATATTCCTTTCAAAATGGATTAATACATCAAAAACATGGATAATTCTGATTATTGTAGGATTTTTACGTTTTATTTGGTTAAAAAAGCTATTGTATTGTTTTTTTGCCTGCTTTAATCTCATCGTTTTTTAGCCACGAATTCACGAATTTTCACTTTCCTGTAGAAACTTTAAACTTTGAGGGGAATTGCACGAATCTTTATAGATTCTGTTAATAGATATAGCCTATGGTTTCAACCACAGGGACATTGCGGCAGATTACAAAAAATTAGACTACGAATATGCGTTGTAAATATACGTTGTGTTCCCGTGGTTGAAACCACTGGCTATGTTATAATTCGTTCAATTTAACACAAAGAAAAAATCCTCTATATAAGTGAAAATTCGTGAATCCGTGGCGAAAAAAAATCTTTTAAATCCTCTTAATCTGTGGCGAAAAAACCTAATTAATAATTTTACTAGGAGGAAAACCAAACTGCTTTTTAAAACATCTACTAAAATACAGCGGATCATTAAACCCGACTAAATTCGTTACTTCTGAAACATTGTATTTCTTTGTTTTAAGCAGTTCTGCTGATTTTTTTAAACGAATCGTTCTAATAAATTCGTTGGGCGCCAAATCTGTTAATTCTTTGATTTTTCTATATAATTTCGAAGAACTTACGCCCAATTTATCGCACAGAAAATCAGTTGAAAGATCGACTTCACTTAAATTATCATTGATTAGATTAGTCACTTTTTCCATAAATTCTTCATCGATTGGAGAATGCGTCAGCATACTGACTTTGCTTTCCACTTCGCCAGAGAATTTCTGTTTCAGTTCTAATCTCGATTTAATCATGTTTTCGATAACCGTTTTCAGCAATAAAGGCTCAAAAGGTTTTACCAAATAACCATCAGCTCCTGTGTCATAGCCTTTTACTTTATCCATGTTTTCAGAAAGAGCCGTCAGCATTACAACCGGAATATGACTAATGAATTCATCGTTTTTAAGTTCACGGCAGAATTCCAATCCGTCCATAATTGGCATCATGACATCTGTAACGCATAAGATTGGTTTTATTTGTCGGCAGATTTTTAAACCTTCCTGACCATTTTCGGCCTCATAAACCTTGTAATAATCAGACAAATAATCCACTAGATATTTTCTGAGTTCGTTATTGTCTTCGATTACTAGTATTTTTTCTTTTAAATCGGTGTTTTGAATAATTTTCTTCGCCGCTTTTTCCGGAATAAGCATACTCAGGTTATCGTTTTTAAGAGCGTATTCGAATACTTCTTTATGCTCGTAAGAGTCACGGTCAATTGGAATTTCAACTCTAAAAGTACTTCCTTTTCCTGGAGTGCTTTCGACCGAAATAGTTCCTTTATGAATGGCAACTAAAGATTTTACCAAAGACAAACCAATCCCAGATCCAGTATTGTTGGCTTTACTGTTGGTTGCCTGATAAAATCGTTTAAAAATTTTCTCTTGACTTTTTACGGGGATTCCAATTCCGTCATCCGTTACTTCAATCACTAAAATATCCTCAACCGTGTCTTTCAATCTTACATCCAAATCTACGTTTCCGTTTTTGTTGGTAAATTTTAAAGCATTCGATAAAAGGTTGTACAGAATCTTATCGTATTTATCATTGTCCAACCAGCCGTTTATTTCATCATCTTCGGTAATAAAATTGAGCTTAATCTTTTTATTATAAGCCATTTCCTTAAAGGAATCAAAGATGTTTTTAGAATACGCGAGAATATCCGTTTTAGTCACTTTCAGTTTCAATTCTCCTGATTGTGCTTTTCTAAAATCCAAAACCTGATTTACCAGATTCAATAATCTGCTGGCATTTTGATAAATTAAATTGTATCTGCTTTTTTCATAATCCGTTGCATTACTGCTTTCATCTAAAAGCTGTTTGGCAGGGCCTAAAATCAATGTTAACGGCGTTCTTAATTCGTGCGAAATATTCGTAAAAAAACGGAGTTTTTCGTTGTTCAGTTTGATGTCGTGTTCTCTGTTTACTTTCTCCGTAAGCAGTTCTTGCTTTAAACGAATACGGTTTTTGATTTCTTTTCTAATAAAATAAAAAATCCCAAACAAAATCGCAAAAAACATCAAAAACGATGTTGGTGTAAGCCAGAAAGGAGGCAGAATTTTTATTTTATACGAAACCGTTTTACTCCAATATCCATCGCTGTTGCTCGATCTGATTTTAAAAGTATAATTTCCCGGATAAAGGTTGGTATATTGAACAATTCTCGAAGTACTGTTTGCCGTAATCCAATGTTTATCAAAACCTTCCAACATGTATTGAAACTTATTTAGTTTTTCATTTGCAAAAGACGGAGCCGAAAACTGAAGAGAAAAATTTCGGTTTTTATGGCTTAATTCTATTTCTTTTCCATAATTCAGATCTTTTGAAAGCGGAATTTCTCCATTGATTTCCATTTCAGGAAAGACCTCTTCATTCTGAATTTTAAACTCAGAAATCACAGGCAATGGCGACCAATTGTTTCTTTTCATTGCCGGTGGCGAAAAAGAAATAATTCCGTTTTTACCTCCCAGAAAAATATTAGAATTATTAAAATAGAAGAAACCACTTGAACTAAAAACATCTAGTCTGTTACCGCTGTTTACATGATAAATACTGATATCTTTTAGATTAGATTTTACAAAAGCAATATTATTATTATTGATATTGAGCCAAAGATTTCCATTGGCATCAGATAAAATATCGGTAATCCATTTTCCTGAAAGTTCTTTTAAATTTTTTACAGGCTCAAATTCATTCTTTTTCGGATTAAACAGACACAATCCGAAACGCGTTGAAGCCCAGATTTTTCCTTTTACATCTACTAAAACATCACTAACATTTTCATCATGAGGTACTCCTTTTTCTTTGACAAAAAGTGATGAATACGTTTCTATTTTTCCTGAAGTAATATTGTACTTTACAACTCCGGTTTCAGTCGCAAACCATACATTGTTTTTAGCATCTCTCTCGATAGCATTAATCTGAAAATCAGGTAAAAGTTTACTCGAAGTTTCTACTTGGAGTGTTTTAGTATTTAGAATTACAGCTCCTTCTCCAAAAGACCCCACAATTATTTTATCCTCTGCAATTTTTCGAAAAGCAAAAACAGGCGATTTTTCAAATCCTGCCTTTATTTCCCTCGAAGAGTTATTCATGTAATTGTACACCAGAATGTTTCCGTCCCACAAACCGCAATAGAAAATTCTTCCGTCATCAGAATAAATACTGGCGATATCTTTTCCAGTATTGTGTAAAGGAGTTGAGCCTTTAATATTCGAAATATAAAGGCCGTTATGATAGGTCGCCACAATTACTTTTTCATCGTAAGTCTTAGCAAAACCACGAATTCTAGGTGCCTGATTGCCAATAGAACGTGAAATATCTTTGTTTAAAGTAAACTGATTTTCATACGGATCGTATTTGTCCAAACCATCTTCAGTTCCAATCCATAAGACTCCGGATTTATCAAAATAAAGGGATGCAATTAAATTATCGACAAGCGAAGTATCATCAGACAAAATTGAATAATACCATTTGTAATTGCCACTTTGAATGTCTTCCAGCTGATCGCAGACCAATAATCCGCCCAAAGTTCCAACCCAGTATTTTCCGTCAGGGGCTTGTGCAACGGATAGAAAATAAGGGCCTAAAGCTCCTCTAACCTGTTTGTTATCAATATATAAATTAACAAATTGGTTTCTGGCTTTATCTAGTTTATACAATCCTTCGCGAGTACCAATAAAAATATCCGACTTGGCATCTTCGTAAATAAAGTTGATGTATGGATTTTTGATGCTCGAATTTGGAACAGAAAGTGTATAGCTGTTAATCCTTACAATCGCGCCTTTTGTGTCCATTGTAATTTTGGCCACACCTGACTTTTCGTAGCTTCCCACCCAGACATTGCCTTTTTTATCTTCGAAAATTTCTTTAACGTAATCAAAACCTTTAAGCTTAATTTTATCAAATCGGTTTTCTTTCAGAGAAAATAAATAGGCTCCTTTGGTCTTAGTACCTACCCAAACTCTGTTGAATTTATCTACATGAACTGATCTCACTTCATCATCTGGAAGGCTGTTTGGATCGCCTTTCTTATGAAAAAAAGTAGTAAAAACATGGGTATCCATCTGAAAAAGCGTCAATCCTTTTCGGGTTCCAATCCATAATTGATTGGCTTTTTCGTCCAGTTCTAAAGCTGTGATATCGTCATTGTATAATTTATTTTTTCCAGGTGTAGAACTCATGTAGTTTTTGAATTGATAACCGTCAAAACGATTTAATCCAGAGAACGTTCCAAACCACATGAAACCTTTTTTGTCCTGTACAATATGACGTACCGAATTATGAGACAACCCATTATTATCATTATAATGCGTAAATTTTATATTCTGTGAATAAGAATTATAAAAAAAGGCAATAAATAAAAATAATATAGGGTATTTTGGTTTCATGGAAATAAATTATAAATGCAATTTAATCTTTTTGATTTAATAAATATCAAAATTATTTAACAGATAAATTATCAATTTTGTTATTTTTCAAATCAATTTTAAAATGGTCTGAAGGCTCGCCATTCATGGTTTTGTAGATTATTTCTGCCCATAAAACCAGTTTTGGATCATCTGATTTTTTTAACTGCCTGCAGATCAATTCATATTCTTTTAATCTTTGCTTTCCAATTTTTGAAAAGGCCAGTTCATCGGCGCTTTTTAAGCGGTAAAAATCGAAAATCATATCAAAACCATTCCATGATTCAAAATCAGAAATAGTGAAAGAATTGGATTTCAAAACGGAATCAATATCTACAGCATTAGAATTCATCAGCAATAAATCTTTTCCTGAAAGATTCACAATCGATTTTAAAAAATCGGCTGGAAAATCTTCAGGCAGGAATCGTAAACGCACCAATTCTTTTAAATGCCAATTGGTAAATTCTTCATAATCTTTGGCATTCAGAATTTCTTTCTGCCAAATGTCTTTACTATCAATTTCTTTTAAATGAGCATATTCTTCTTCGTAAAAAGGAAACAAACTGTTGAATTTATTGACTTTGCTAATTACAATAGTTTCGACTTCCAAATCAGAATTAGAATGAATGGTCAATATTTTATAAGCTGGCATATACGCGGCAAGCGAAGGAGTCTGAATATTAAACAACGTATTTCCTTTTGCAGATGTTCTTACGCCAGTATCGTTAATATGCATGTGGCCTCCAAAATGAACCTGAATTCCGGCATCTGCAAATTGTTGTGCGACTTCTTCATCGGGAACTCTTTGCAATTGCATTTTATTGGCGCCGAAAAGCTGTTTTAATTCTGGCGAAGCATCATCATTGAAATCAATCATTGGATAATGACTGAAAGCAATCAGTATTTTCCCTTTTTGTTTCGCTTCCTCGGCAACTTTTTTCACCCAATTTAAAAGATGGTTTTTATAAATCAGAACGTTATTGTAACCCGTGTTCGCTCCCGAAAAATCATGTGGATCATTTGGTTTTCCTGATAATTTCTCATTCGGAACATACGCATTTGCATCTATTGCCAAAAGCCAAATTCCTTTAATTGGTTCTACCAAATAACTGGCATCGGGCAGATACAAATTAGTATTTTTTATTAGATACGTTCTTTTTTCTAAATCGGATTCTTTTTGAGCTTCTTCAAAATTGTAATTTTCATACCTGTAATTAGAAAATGGAGTTTCCCAATATAAATCGGTTTTCTTTGGAAAGAAACCAAAATCACGCATTTCGTTTATAGTTTCTTTGTAACCCCAATTTTTTATATCAGCAGTAATTATCGGTTCTAGTTCGCTTTTATTTTTGTTGAAGTTGTTTACAGAACTGCTGATAATCTGTTCTTTTCCGTTTTTTCCTAAAAAATCAGTTTTAACAGCATCTTGAGAAAATGGTCGTACAACATCATGATTTCCTGTAGTCACATAAAAAGAAAGTCCGTGTTTTTGGGAATATTCATTGAGAATTTTTCGCAATCCGCGAACGTGAACAGGTTGTCCGTCATCGCTGAAATCGCCTGGAAGCACCACGTGTTTGATACCTTTTTTAACAATATCATTCAAAGCTTCTAAAAAAGCGAAATAATTTTCATTGAAAATTCTCGTAGAATGCAACTGTGAATTCATTGTTCGGATATTGGCATATTCGCCCGTTACCGGATTGGGAATTCCGCGATAGTTGCTGTCTTCAAATTGGGCAAAAATATCCTGTAAATGAGCATCAGCTATAAAAGCAATCTGAACTTCTTTTTTAGTGTTCTGCTGTGATTTGCAGGAATATAAAGAAAGTAGTAGTACTAATATAGCCGATATTCTAAACATTTATTTTGTTTTTAATTTTATGATTATCCGTTATTTCTCCTATTTTTAAAAATAGAAAACCTGTAAAATCAGACGCGGATTAAACAGATTCGCTAACGCGAAAACGCGGATAAAAACGGATTTTTTATTAATCTTTTAAAAAGTATAAATAGATTATCCGTTTTTATCCGCGCCTTTACGAAGTAAATCCGTTTAATCCGCGTCCTTGCTTAAAGGATAATTCAATTATTTTTTAATGTATGCTTCCAATTTATCTAAAGTGTTTAGTTCTGTTTCTCTTGCACATGAAGATAAAATGGTTGTTTCTATGTTTTTTGCAGGTTTTGAAATCAACAAATACTGTGTTCCATCATCTGTATTTTTTTCAAAATCTTTTGGGTTGTACTTGATTGCTCCTCCAACTTCAACAATTTCGGCAGCAACGTCTTCTGGATGTTTTCCCCAAACTGCGATATAATTCGCTCCTTTTTTCGTTGCCGAATCTTTAAAGTAATTCACTCCCGTTGCAAATTGTACTTTTTCTCCAGTTAAAGAAACTGCTTCCACTTTTGCTTCTCTTTTACCAGAAAATACAGTTACACGAACTAGAATATCCACTTTTTTTCCTTTGTAAGGCACGCCTCTTGAAATCATTTCCATCCAAGAAGTGGTATCTGTTTTTCCAACTCTTGCCAAACGATTGGTTACTGGATTTAAAGGCACTAATTTCTCTCCATCCCAAAGTTTTACACCTCCTAAACCAACAGTTGACGCTACTTTATAATAATCGGCTCCCCAACCTTCTTTTTGCTGTTCTGGTGTTGGATACCAATTTGCTTTTCTTAATTCTAAACCTGGTTTTGCTTTAGAATAAACGTCGATTGCTACTTTATCGCTAAAGTAAATTCGCAACGCCATCCACTCGTTTTCAACCGCTGGCCCGTGATGTCCAATCGTTTTATATAAATCCCCTGAATCTGAGCCGATATCTGATAAATAAGTAATTTTGTCCGACTTCATATACAAACTGTTGTCTGTATTATTCTGTCCAAAACAAACGCAGCAAAAAAGTAAAGAGGTTACAATAGATAGTTTCATAATTTAAAATATTATAGTTTAAGTTGTAATTCCTGTAAATTTAAAAACAACTTTTAAAAATCTACTACGAATTTCAATCTAATCCTAAAATATTGTCATTTGATGACGAAAAGGCGTGAATCCAGTTATGTAAACATGCTCTCCATTGGTACGCAAACTTCCCTGATGATAAGTGTATTCTTCGCTTTCAAGGTTTTCGACATTTAAATGTTCACATTTTCCTGGCCCAAATTTTATGGCATCTCCTGCGGTGGCAACTTCTCCATAACCGTTTTTAAGAAAATAATTCTTCTTTTCATCAGCCGTTGCTCCATTTACAATACTTTTTTCGTTGAAACACATTTCGACTGTTACCTCGACATTTGGCGGGCCATCTACTTTAAAATCCAAACTTAATGATCCGTTATTCTCCGTAATTTCAATTACGGTAATTTGTTTTTTGACATTGCTTTTTGTTCTCGAATCAAAATCCATTTTGTTCCAAAATCTTCCATCCAATGATTCTGATAATTTATAGTCTCCATCGGGATTTCGATATTCAGGGGCAAGAGGCTGATAATAATCTGCTTCTTTGGTTTCGGTCAAAATATATTTGTTGCCTTCTTTTACAATTCCGTTGCTGCTGAAATACCCCATTCTGAAAAACGAGGTCGACAAACGCATGTATTTTAAAATAGCCTCTCCTTTTCTGTACATTAAAAAATTAGGGTTTGATGATCTTCCTGATACAATTTGAACCGGCTGATCATTTCCTCCAAATAAAGTAATAGACGTTTTTTCTCTTCTGATTCTAGCCAAATTAGAAAGAACAAAAAACTTTTCGAAATCATTTGGAACATTGCTTTCAGCTGGAACTTGCTTTTGAAGGTCTTCATTTTCCATAAAAAAAGCTAACGAATCGGATAAGATATCGCTTGTAAACTCAGGAAGTTTTTCAATCGTATTTACCATATAAACAAACATCGGATTTTGAGTACGAATAGCCATATATCGATATTGCCAGTAAAATTTCGTCACTTTCAAAGCCATAAACTGATCCTGTCTTTTGGAATCGACTGTAACCAGATCGCCGTTTTTTTCTGTATAATAAAAATAAGTAATGAGGTTTTTATTTACGATTTCCAGCAATTGCGGTCTTTTCAGCAATCTTGCCATCGTAATTAAAGCTTTATCAATTACTGCCGAATAAATACCACTTCGTTCTGAATAATGCCCGTCTTCGTTGAGATAAATTCCTTCTGCCAGCCATTCGTCAATTCGCTTCACATATCTGGTATCTGGATAAAGCGCATTAATATTTGCTAAAGCGGCACAAATAACCCATCTATGGTTTGGTGTATGAACACCTCCCGTTATCATTGCCTCGCCTGCATTTAAAATAAATTGTTTTACTTTTTCACGAACTACTGCCAGCTCTTTCTGTTTACTTCTGTTCAATAAAACAGCAGCGGGGCAAATATATTCTAAAATAAAAGCAGTATCTGGTGGAGATTGTCTGTTTCCTCCCGCATCTAAAGTTCCGTCGCTATATTGCCCTTTTAGTAAAACATCTATTGCTTCATTTAATTTTTCGACTAAAACAGGCGACTTATAATATTCCGATCCCGAATTACAGAATGATGCTGAACAAACCGTTACAGTATTTGCAATGCCTCGAAAATTACTTATTCTGATATTCGGATCCAATGACGGTCTGTTCAACAAACTTTTGACTTTCACATCATTATTTTGAATTAGTTTTTTCATTAATTGAAGATCCTCTTTTGAGACTGTACCTTCTGAAAAAAAATCATTTGCAAAAAGAGTATTACTCATTAAAACACCTCCTAATGATAAACTGCTTAATCTGATAAATTCGCCACGGCTCATAGAATGTTTCATAATACTTTCTTTAATTAATGAAAAAACAGCTTTTACTTCAATTGTTTTAAACACATAGAAACATAGATTTTAATACTTGTTAAAAGGCGTTTCACTTGCATAAATGCACATAGCTATGTGTGAGAAACTAAGTTTCTTTCCCTCTTCCTTTTACGCAATCAAAACTATGTTCCTATGTGTTTAAAAATAAACCCAATATTACTAATCCACTACTTTTACCAAAGTCGGATTAATTCCTAACGGGTTCTTAATTACTTTACAGATCAAAGGAAACTCTGGATTTTTGATAATCCACATTTCGGTTTCATCTATCTGTGCTTTTACATGTAATGCATCAACTGCTTTTCCATCAATAGAAATTTCATTTTTATCATCACTTTTATTCAAAACATAAGTCGTGTTATTGTAAACAAATGAACCTTTTTTAACCAAATCCTGATAAGCTGACTGTGAAATCATAAAAAACGTTTCTGTTGGTTTTAGGTTCAGAACCGGTGCATATTCTCCCTGATTGAAACTTAATTCAGTTCCGTTTTTTACGGCTTCGGGAAGCATTACTATTTTACTTTTTACTCCTCTTGTTTCTAATTTAAAAGCCAATGCATTGTTTGAAGTTTCAGCCGTAAGCTGTAAAGTTCTCGTTTGTCCGTGAAGCTTGCAGACATAATGCAGTTGGGTATTGTTTTTTAATGTTGGAATGTAATTCTGAGAAATTCCTTTCTGATAAACAATGCAGAAAAGAATCATTAAAAATATATTTTTCATCTTGTTCATCATTTTTATTTTGCTGGTGGTAAAATTGTTGTTCCCCAAGCTGAAGGTTTCGAATCCATTTCTAAAATCAGTTCTCCTCCATTATTAATATCCTCATGTAAAATCCATGCTTTGTTGTATGGTTTTCCGTTTAACAAAGCGGTTTTGATGTATTTGTTTTTATCACTCATTTTTTTAGTAGTGATTTTAAAACTTTTACCGTTTTCTAATTTCATAACCGTTTCTTTTATCAAAGGCGTATTAATCAAATAATAAGGCTGTCCTGCATTTGGATATAATCCCATCATGTGGAAAGCCAGCCAAGAAGACATTGCTCCCGAATCGTCATTACCTGGAAGTCCTTCTCTTGACGTATTGAAATTATCCTTGATAATGGTTCTGATTCTGTCACTGCTTAAATAGGGTTTTCCAATCCAGTGATACAAACAAGGCGTTAAGAATGAAGGTTCATTGGCAACATTGAATAAATTATTATCAAAGAAAATGTCCAATCGAGTTTCGAAAGCTTTTTCTCCACCTGCTTTTTTTACCAATTCCGGAATATCGTGTGGCAAACTAAATGAATATTCCCAAGAAGTTCCTTCGTAGAAAAACACACACCAATGGCAGACATACCAAGGAGATTCGATAATGACAGGCGTATATTTAAAAGTTGGTTTCTGGATTTTAGATTCTCCGAAAACGACATCATCCAGCCAGTTTCCGTCTTTGTCTTTTGGCATGATGAATCCTTTTGCACCGTTATTTTCATAATCTGCACGCCATAAATTCTGCCAGCTTTCAGCTTGTTTCATGTACTGATTGTACAATTCTGTTTTACCTAAACCTTTGGCTACTGTGGCAATGTTATAATCGTTGTATGAATAATCAATAGTTCTATTTCCAGCACGGTCTGTACCGTAAGGAACGTAACCTAATTTTAGATAATCTAAAAGTCCGCCACGTCCTTCTCTTTCTTCATTTCCTCCCGGCGGTACTGTTGCGTCTTTGATCATTGCCTGCAAAGCAAGTTCATAATCAATTCCTTTTAAGTTTTTTACAAAAGCATCTGCAATTACAACCTCAGCGTTAGAACCTCCTTGCGTTCTTCCGTTATCGTTTCCACTTCTGCCTTCGGGCATATAGCCTTCGCGTTTGTAAATATTCAGCATTGCGTTGATGATATCTACTTTACGTTTAGAATCTATTAAAGTAATTAACGGACTTGAAGTTCTAAAGGTATCCCAAATCGTATAAAAATCATCGTAATACGGTTCATCATTTGTCCATAACGGATTTTCGCCTGTTCGATCCACCGGCATAATCATCGTGTGGTACAAACCAGTATAGAACATTTTTCTGTATTCTACAGAAGTATCATCTGATAATTTGATTCGGCTTAATAAATCTTCCCATTTATTTTCTAAAGTGGCCAAAACAGTATTGAAATTCCAATGCGGGATTTCAATTTCTATATTATTTTTCGCTTTTAATTCACTTAAAAATGAAATTCCGATTTTGACATTCAATTCTTCTTTTCCCGAATTTCCGAAAGAAAGTAAAGCTCCTGTTTTCTTTCCGGAATCAAACTGTGCTTTTTGATTGTTGTAAAATTTACCGTCTTTAAAAGTGACATACTTTGCAATCGGCTGATCGAAAACGGCCCAGAAATAAACGGTATAAGCACGTCCGTTATTCCATCCTCCTCTGATTCGGCTGTAACCTCTTACTTCTGTATCTGAAACAATTTCGATTTGAGAACCTACAAACTGCTGGGCTTCTCTGGCATCAGGAATTTTTTCTTCTCCAAGGAAAAATCCTGGATCAATTTTTAATTCTTTTGATTTATTTTTTGGATAGGTTATTCTGTAAAATGAAACTTTTTCTCCTGTCGTGATTTCGGTTTTGATGTTATTTTCTTTGAAAACCGTTTCATAATACCCCAGTTTTACATTTTCTTCTGTTCTGAACGAAGTTTGATCCATTTTGTCTAAAGCTCCAGATCCAGAAAAAGGCATAATGGAGATGTTTCCATATTTTGGGCCACCTCCCGTTCCGCTCACGTGTAACTGACTGAATCCTGTGACTTCTTTAGGCATTGGAAGCCATCCACTGTTTGGACTCGAAGTACAGTCTGGACTTGGTTTTACCATTCCGTAAGGACAGGAAGGGCCGATAAAAACCCTGCCCACTCCCTCTGAACCGATCATTGGGTCAACGTATTGATGAACTTTTTGCTGTGCGCTACCTGTAATAGTAAGAAATGAAATTCCTAAAAAAAAGATAAACTTGGATGGTATTTTCATTGTGGTTACTTCTTTGTTTTTTGTTGGCATGTATAATTATTTTTAATATTTCTCAAATAACTATAATTCTATTTTCCTTTACGTTAATAGGGCTTTAACCCAACGTTATATTAATGTTTTTGCTGATCTGACATTTGTAAAATCAATTCGCCTCCATTAGTAATATTCTGATGTGAAAGCTCAAAATTTGACACTTCTTTCTGGTTGAATTTGATATCCTTTATATATACATTTTCAGGATTATTAGCAGTAGCTTTAATCACAAATGTTTTCCCTGAATAATATTTCTGATTTAATGTAATCGTGATTTTATTGAATATCGGACTTCCAATTTCATAAACGGCATCTTTGTCTGTTCCCCCGTTCATTTGGAATAAACCTAATTTCAATAAAACATTCAGGCTTCCCATTAATCCCTGATCTTCATCTCCGTTATAACCTGTTGCAGGTGATAATCCGCTGAAGGTTTCTTTTACCACGTTTCTTGTCCAATATTGCGTTAAATCAGGTCTTCCCAAAACGGTAAAAATATTTGACGTCTGCATCGACGGCTGATTTCCAAAATTTACTGGAATTCTGCTAAACTCTGGGTGTAATTCTGCATCGTGTGATGTACCAGAGGTATACTTTAGTTTTTTAGCTGCTTCAAATTGAGCATTCAATTTTTCTACTGCTTTTTCTTTTCCGCCCATTAAATCAGCCAAACCTAAAATATCATGCGGAACAAACCAAGTCGATTGTGCGCCGTTTGATTCAATAAATCCATTTTCGTACTGATACGGATCATAATTTTCACGCCATTTTCCCTCTACATTTTTGGGACGCATCCAGCCTATTTTAGCATCAAAAACATTTTTATAGTTTTCGGCTCTTTTCATGAAATATTGATAATCATCTTCATGATTCAATTTTTTAGCCAATTGAGCCAAAGTCCAATCCTGATATGCATATTCTAAAGTCTGGCTCGCACCGTCTTCGTGGCTTCCGAAATTTCCATCTGGAAGCGGATACGGTACATATCCTTTTTCTAAATAATATTTTAAGCCTCCTCCAATATTGGTGTTATGCTCATATCCGGCTTTTTCCATAATTCCGCCCGGCATATGATTCTTTTTGAGTGCAATGTAAATTTCCTCTAAATTTTCTTTTACAATTCCTTTCTGAATAGCGCTGACAATGAAAGGCGTTGCCGAAGCTCCCGTCATAACATACGTATCATTTCCTCCCGAAGGCCCGCGCGGGATTATGCCACCGTCTTTGTAATATTGCATCAACGAATACACAAATTCTTCCATAATCTCTGGATACACCAATCCCCAAAGGTTATTGATGGTCCATTGTGCTCCCCAAAAAGCATCTGAATTGTAGTGGTTGAATTTTGGTTTTCCGTCTGTATTTAACGGCAAATGTCCCACCCTGAACTTGTCCCCTGTATTATCAGGATAGGATCCATTTGCGTCACTAATCATTTTCCTCCCTTGCAGGGCATGCCATAAATCAGTGTAAAATCTTCTTTGGTCGGTTTCAGTTCCGCCTTCTACTTTTATTCTTCCTAATAAACTGCTCCATACTTTTCTGGAATCTTCAACTGTTTTATTAAAATCCCAATGGGTTAATTCGGTTTCGATATTGTTATTGGCATTTTCAATTGAAGTATAAGAAATACCGACTTTCATTAACACTTGTTCTTTGGTTTTATCAAAATGAATCAAATAATTTCCCGTTGCATTATCTCTTTCAACAGAAGAAACTGGCTCATTTGTTTTCACTTTAAAAAATACCGTTAACGGTTTTGGACGTCTGAAATTGGTACTTAAAACCAAAGATCCAGATAGTTCAAAATCATTATTTTTTTCCAATGTTCCATTTGTATTGTCACAAGGGCCTAAAACAGTATTTAAATTAAAAAGAACTGCTTTTTGTGCTTTTGCTGGAAAAGTATATTTATGAAAACCAACTCTTGGTGTGCTGGTTAATTCTGCTGTTATCTGATATCTATCTAATTTTAGCGAATGATATCCAGGCGTAATAATTTCAGTTTTATGGCTGAATTTAGAATAAAAATTTTTGAAAATAGTCTTTTTATTTTCTTCTGAAATAGTCACGGGCATTACGGATACTCCCGACATCTGCCATTCGTGAACGTGGCTGAAACCTTTTACTGTATCTGTAGTATATTTATAACCTCCTCCCCAATCGCCATTAATTTCAGTGTCCGGATTTAAATTAACCATTCCAAAAGGGCGACTCGCTGATGAAAAGAAAAACCATCTTGAATTTTCGGTGTCCAACAACGGATAAACCATGTCTGATAACTGTTTTTTCTTTAAAGAAACCGTTTTCTGAGCGTTGCACGACACTAAAAAAATAAGGGTTAGACTTATTGCGATACGTCCTATTTTATTGATTTGACTTAGTTCCATTTATTCTGTTTATTGATGAGGCACTATTGGTTTGTAGAGGATTCTTTGTACTGGCTTATTATTCTGGATTGAAAGAATGTTTACAAAGCTTAATCTTTCGTCGGGGTCTCAGGAATTACATTCGATTAAGCTTTGTATTCATTCAAAAAATGAAAATGAAACTAAACTGGCTATCATGAGCAACCAAAAAAGACCAGTTTTCTTTTTAGTAAAAAAGGAGAAGAATTTTTACGCTCTTCTCCTTTCACAATTAAAATTGAATTACAATGCGTACTTAACTAAACTTTTATTCTTAATATCCATCATTCTGAGTCAGAGCTGGATTTAAAACCATTGCATTTGTTGGGATTGGGAATACACGACGGTAAGTGTCTGTATTGGTTTTGTATCCCCAAGATCCTTCATATTTTCCAAAACGGATCATATCGTTTCTATGCCAAGCTTCCCAAGCAAACTCACGGCTTCTTTCTTTATAAAGATCTTCCAGTGTTACACCACTTAAAGCTGCAGATGTGGTACGATTAGAACGAACCATATTTACTAATGCATCTGAACTTTGTCCTAAAGTAGACGCTCCACCACGTAAAATTGATTCAGCTTTCATTAAAAGCACATCTGAATAACGTAAGAAAGGAACGTCGTTGTTTTGATTACGGTTTGTTGAAGTTGCGTCTGGATAAAATTTGATATTTCTGTATCCCATGTTCCAAGCGATTTCATCATTTCCAAGGTCAAATAAAGCAACACTTTGACGAGGAATAATATCTGGCGTTAGATTTACCTGATAGGTATAAGCTGCTCCACCATCTGCTCCAGTGTAAAATTGATCGTATCCTTTTTTGGTCGTTGTTACTCTTACTGGCGTAACACCATCATTCATGTATTGAAGACCTGTAAGCCATTGTTTGTTACGGATGTCATTAGCATCATTAAAATATGCATAGAATTCAGGCAGTGTACTTCTTGGTGCACTTGGTGTGTAAGGCAGACCGAATTTTGCTCTTTCAGAACGCGGTACATCATAACGTGCATGATACATTTGTCCATTAAAACCAACTGTAACAGCTACTGGATCGTAAGGAACTGCAAAAATGAATTCTTTCATTGCTGGTCCATTATTTGGATAAAACATTTGAAGATATGTAGCTCTTGGCTCAACCGCATATAAACCAGAATTGATTACCTGATCACAGGCTGCAATACAATCTGTGTAACGTGCTGTTCCTGTATAAATGTTAGCATTCAAATACAACTTCGCTAACATTGCATTAGCAGTTTGTTTATTTGGTCTACCGTAAGTAGAAACTCCAGATGCCGCATTTAAATTTGGAACGGCACTTTTTAATTCTTTTTCAATGAAATTAAAAACTTCTGCTCTTGGTGTTTTAGCATGAGAAGAGAAATCTCCGTATAAAGTATCCAAAGGCACATCTCCATAACTGTCCATTAACATGAAATAAGAAATGGCACGCATCGTTTTTAATTCAGAAATCAAAGTTTTTTTGTCCGCACCTTCAGGCATTGCTTTTCTTAAAATAGAAATAGCCTGATTGCTTGTTCCAATCACTTTAGATGACCAATCCCAAAGACTTCCAACGATACCGTTATCTGCATTCCAATCGTGGTAGTGCATGGCAATATAGTTTCGGTTGTCAAACCAGTTTCCTCCTCTTGCAGGCAGAATCGCTTCGTCTGTAGTTAAAGACTGAGACCACCACCAAGCAAATGAAAACTCACCTCTAAATGCGGCGTAAACTGGCCCTGTTGTTTGAATATATTGTGTTGAATTTTGCGGAAATACGTCAGGTGTCAACTGCGTTGTAATAGGCACATCAAGATCACTGCAAGACCATACTAAACCAGCCATCAATACTGGAAGACCTAAATATTTTAATATCTTTTTCATAATTTTTAGCTTTAATTTTTAGAAGATCACATTTAAACCAAACATATACGTTCTGGTTTTTGGATAGAAATTATTTGAATCTACACCCGGAGCTGTTCCTCCTTGCTCAACTTCTGGATCAATTCCTGTGTACTTAGTAATAACAAATACATTGTTTATCGTTTGATAAATACGTACACTGCTGATGTACCTGCCGACTCTACCAAAGTTATATCCTAAAGTCATGTTGTCTAATCTTAGGTAACTGCCGTCTTCTATAAAACGATCCGAATACTTGAAAGAGTTTAAGTCATTTGGCGACTCATTTCCAGCATCGACCAATATATTAGTCGTCATTGCAGTACTCGGTCTAAATAAATCGGCACGCGTAGCATTGAAAATTTTGTTACCAAAAACCCCTCTAAAGAAAATACTTAAATCAAATTTTTTGTATTGAAAATTATTTGCCCATCCTAATAATAATTTTGGCTGTGCACTTCCTGCATAGTGATAATCTACTCCAATTTGAGGTGTAGTAGTCAAATCACCGTTTTTGTCATAATACTGAGAAACTCCGTCAGCATTTTTTCCTGCGTATTTAAGTGTGAAGAATTGTCCTAATGGTTTTCCTTCTTTAAAAATCTGTAAAGTACTTCCTGTTTGTCCACCTCCGTCTGGCTGTACACGACGAATTGAATCTCCACCAACAAAGAACGGACTAGTTAATTTCACAATCTCATTTTTGTTATGCGCCAAGTTCAAGTTAGTTGTCCAACTGAAATCTGCTGTTTTAACTGGAGTTGTGCTTAAACTCACCTCAATACCTTTGTTAGACATTGTTCCTCCATTTGCTACAATTGTTCCTACTGGCACTAATACAGGATTCACATTGTAGTTAAAAATCATGTCTGTTGTTTTCTTGTCATACAAGTCAACAGAACCTGTCACTTTTCCTTTCAAGATAGAGAAATCAAGACCAATATTTGATGTAGCCGTTTTTTCCCATTTCAAATCTGGGTTTGCTGCCTGATTTGGACCATAAGCTCCAATCTGTTGTCCATTGTAATAAAAAGTACCTAAACTTCCTGAGATAAATTGCGCTGTGTAAGCATTAAATCCAGAAGAGTTACCTGTTACCCCCCAGCTTCCGCGAAGTTTCAAATCACTAAAGAAGTTTTGGTTCTTCATGAAGTTTTCTTTGTCTAATCTCCAAGCTCCACCTACAGAAGGGAAATATCCCCATTTGTTGTTTTCTCCAAACATAGATCCACCATCTCTTCTGATTGATCCTTGTAAAAGATATTTGTCTTTATAGTTGTAGTTTAAACGTCCAAAATAAGAGATCAAACGTGTTTTCTGATAGGCTTTGCTATCTCCAAAGTTTACCACATAACCGTTAACGGAAGTATAATTACTTAAAGCTAAGTTATTATATCCAACATTATCAACAGGAAAGTTAGTTGTTGTTGCTTGAAAACCGTCTCCTAAAGTATTTTCCTGCCATGAATAACCAGCAACCGCTTTTATTTTATGTTCTCCAAATGTTCTATCCCAACTAAAGAAACTCTCAATAATATTGTTTCTGGTTTCGTAAGAATTTCTCAATGCAGAACCATTTATACCAAAATTCACTAAAGATTTTGTCAAAGGTGGATCTGGGTTGTTGTAGAAGTTGGCACTATTGTATTGCGAATAATAGCTGTCATAAAACTCTCCATGAGATGCCGTTAACCTTTGATGCGCTAAATTTAAATTATAAGTAATTCCGAATGGTAATTTTACTTCTGCAGTTAAGTTCCCAACAAGGTTATCTGTTTTTGTTTCGTCTGTACCGTGTGCAATTAAAGCTACTGGGTTAAAATATCCTGTACTTATGAAATTTTCAAAAAAACTTCCGTCTTCGTTTCTTACTGGCGAAACTGGAAGGTGGCTCGCTGCTTGTAAAAGAACTGTATTACGCTGTGGTACATTTTGATATTTTGTAGTCGAGTTCGTAACATTTAAACCAAATTTAACCTTATCATCAAAAGCAAACTGCTCAACAGATAAACGAGCAATGATACGTGAAAAATCACTTTTCTGCATTACTCCTTCTTTATTAAACGAAGTAATACTTGCTGTATAGTTTCCATGATCTCCGCCACCGCTCATAGACAAGTTATGGCTACTTGATGCTGCACGTCCTGGTCTTAAAATTTCTTTCTGCCAGTCTGTGTTAGCTCCTTTATCATTTTCTGGAGTAAAATTCAAATTGTTTTTAACAGTAAAAGCTCTTAACTGATCTGCATTCATCATGTTTAGGCTGTTTGAAACTTCTTCCCAGCCCACATAACCGTTGTATGCAATTTGTGTTCTTCCTTTACTTCCTTTTTTTGTGGTTACCATGATAACCCCATTTGCAGCACGGTTACCGTAGATTGCAGTTGCCGCCGCATCTTTTAGAACGTCAATTGTAGCAATGTCATCTGGAGCAATTACAGAGATATCTACTCCCGGAATACCATCAATTACATAAAATGGCCCTTGAGAACTATTTAACGTCGATGCTCCACGTAATACTACAGAAGCCGTTTTTGTAGGGTCACCACTTGATGAAATATTTAAACCAGAAACTTTACCTTGTAAAAGCTGTCCAACATCACTGATGGCTCCTCTGTTTAAATCTTCGGCTTTAACCGAAGTTACAGAAGTCGTTAAGTTTTTACGAGATCCTTTTCCATAACCTACTACAACTACCTGCTCTAAACTTGTTGTGGTTGGCTGTAATCGAATTGAATAAGTTGTTTTTGTTCCATCTAATTTTAAAGGCTGATCATCAAATCCCATAAAAGAAAATATAAGTGTGGCGTTTTTGTTTGAAGCCGAAATTTTAAATTTCCCATCAAAATCTGTAGATGCTGTATTCGTTGTACCTTTTTCTAGTACATTGGCTGCTGGCAGTGGAACGCCTTTGTCATCTAAAACTACACCAGACACTTCTGTTTTTTGTGCCCATGTATTCATTGAGAAGCCAAAGCAAAAGGCTAATAATAAAAGTTTAAGTTTTTCCATTGTGAATATTGGTTAATTGGTTAAATAGTACTGACGAAATTAGTGCTAATGAAATGTTAAGAAATGGACAAGTTATTCATAAACATGGATAATTTCAATAAAGTCAGTGGTAATAAGGCTTAGCGAAGTTATTTTTATTTTTTTCTATAATTAAATACTTACTAATAAATCGTTTTCGTGGAAATTTCATTTCATATTTTCATGGTTATTTAGGTTTTGTTTATCAAGAATTAGTTAATTTTTTCTTTATATACGGATTAATCTCAATTAAGTATTAGTTTAATTATTCTCTGTCCATTTTATTTCCCAATTTTTAATTGATTCTCTTTCTTTCGTTTCATCAAATGGAGTATTATTTATTGCTGATTTTTTTAAAGCTTCTAAAAACATTTTCCATCTTGGCCAATAGAATCCTTTATACATTCCCTGCCATGATCTTGAAGCGTAATCATTCAAATGACCTTCTCCGCCCCAAAGCGTAATTAATGTTTTAGCATTTTTTGCATACAGTTTAGAAACCGAAGCTGTACTTCCATAATCTGAAGCCGATTTTACCCACTGTTCTACATTATTTAAAGGCTGTCCTGACATTATCTTATCTGTTTCTAAAACTTGTTTTTCGATCTGTTTAAACAATTGATCTCCTTTTGTAATGTCTTTCTTTTTATATGCCTTAACACACTCCATTAATTCTTCATCAATAGCAAGTGAATTATAATGTCTTGAAACATCAATTAAATCGTATTGAATAAGGTTTGTTTTATTGAACTTTTTAGCTTCTTTGCTTAAAATATCCAAAGCTTCTTTTAGTTTGGTCTTGTCGCCAGGATTCCCTTTAAATTCTGTAATAGTTATTGTTGGTCTTTTAAACAATAAATAAGCTCCAGCCCAATCATTCCACCAGCGTGTTTGCCAATATTTGACATTATAAACAGATTCTAATAATAATTCCCAAGCTTGAAAAACAGATTTTGATGGAGCCTGACCGTATCTTGCATTTAGATATTTAGTCAGCCAGTCATTTACAGGCTGTTCGCCTTTTGTCCATGGAAGATCATAGATGTATTCGTAAACAACCGAATTATTATTTAATCCTTCCGGCATTGCGCCATAACCGACCACATTTCCTTTATGCGGATTTTTCAATAAACTGGTTAATTCATCTTTATAAAAATTTAGATCCCCATAAACTGGATTTGATCCGCCGTAATTATGCACATAACCATAAGTCCATTGTTTACCATAAAAAGCTTCCTGATTGTCCCATACCTTATATCTATCATTAGCATAATCCTGAACCATTACTTTCTCATTTGGCACTTTGCTTAAAAATGCGCTTGTTGCTTCTTTTGTCCAGAATTCTTTGTTGTCGCCAAAAAGCCATCCCTGCATTACCCAAACTGCGCCTGGAGCTGCTTCGTTTATAGTTTCATAAACAGCGCTTCCATAATTAGAAAGTTCTTCATATTTATTATGTTCGGTAACAGGAGGTTCAATTTCGTTGAAAGAATCGGCTAAATAGAAATTAGACTTTCCATACATTTTAGTATAGATTTCAATAAAACGTTTCCCAATTTGTTTGAATAGAGGATCTTTAGAATCTAACAGAAAAGTACTTGCAAAACCGCCTCCTGACCAAGATTTCAATTCGGTTATTTTGGCTTCAGGATGTTTTTCGGCGAAAGCCTTAGGCACATATCCGCTAAAAGCTGGTACAACAGGATGCATGTCCAGCGCTCTCATTCTTTCTAAAATTTTCTTTTGAAGCGCTTCTTTTTTAACAAACCATTCTTGCGGCAAAGGACCTTCCAAACTATTGATATTTCCCATTCGCTGCCAAGGCAGATAGGCCGGCCCTGCAAAATGAGATTCTAACTGAGAATTCGTCAAACCATATTCTTTCCATAATTCCTGCCATACTGCTTCCTGACCTTCCATTGCTGTTGGAAGATTGATTCCGTGTAATGCCATCCAGTCGATTTCTTGTTCCCAGCGTTTCCAGTCCCACCACGGAGTGGTATAACCGAAAGTACAAGCATTTAAATATTCTCTATATTCAAATGGCGTGTCTCCTTTTTTGGAATATTTTGGCCACGTTTTAGGCAGATTAACTCTGTTTCCTTCCCAGCTTACTAAAACAGCACCAATATCTCTTAAAAAATTATAGGCTGCATAACAAACTGCGGTATTGTTTGATGCTTTTATTTTTACCTTATTATTAGCTGTTTCAATTTCAAACCAATCCGATTTGTTATTGTTTTGATTTTCAGCAATGCTTAATTCAAACTCATTGGCACGATTTCCTACTAATCGTTCAATTACGCTGAAAGCACTTTTTGTTTTTTCATCAACTTGACAATGTGCTTTAAAAGAACCCAAAAACAACAGCATAAAAGCCATTACCGCCATTTTTAAGGAATCGTTCTTTTCAATTTTAAAATTCTCACTTTTCATATAAATAACCTATTATTAAATTGTCTTAACTCATTTTAGCCTAACAAAAACAAGGGAGATTAAATTATTTATTAATCTCCCAACTCAAATAAAAACCTAACAAAAATTTATTACTAATAATTAACAAACTTAATTCAAGATTCAGAACGAAGAATGGAGTTCTGAACCGAAAATAAAATTACACTTATTGCTTTTTATTAAGATGGATTAATCAGTCAAAAATATAGACAGATTCTTTGTGTAGTTATCGCCTTTGTTATCGCTAACAGCTGAAATTATTCTTTTTTTATGGCTAAAAGAAAACTTGCATGACAATGCTTAAATAATTATGATTGATACTTATATAAATATCCAGACAATATTTCAATTGAAATTTGATCTAATAATAAAAGCCTGCCATTGTTTAGTAAAAAACACTGACAGGCAAGATTGAACATTTGGGGGTTGTTCGTGATGCTATTATTATTTTGGGATTCTTTTTTACTTCAAGACTGAAAGTATTTTATGGAATACTTCGTTGTTTTCATAAACGCCCTGGAAATCATTTGAATGCGGTCCGTAAGAAAAAACAGGAACCATAGTAGCAGTGTGATCTATAGTAATAAAATCACCTTCCACTTTATGCTGTTTTACATTTCCCTGTGGAATGGCAAAACCAGAAGTTTCATGATCCGCCGTAACGATAACCAATGTTCCTTCGTTTTTATCTGCAAATAGTAAAGCCTGAGTAATGGCTGTATCAAAATCTATGGTTTCAGCTACGATTCCTGCGGCATTATTAACATGACCAAAACTGTCGATCTGTGCACCTTCTACCATTAGAAAGAAAGGTTTGTTCTTTTTGTTTAAAAATTCCAAACTGTATTTTACGGCATCGGCCAATACTTCTCCTCTTCCTTCTAAAACAGACGGAACTCTATGCTGCGAAATAAAAACACCTACTGCATCATTATTCTCGGCCTGCATTTCCTGTACCGTATTCAATAATTTGAATTTAGGAGCCAATGCTATATTTTTAAAAGTAGAAGCGCCACCTCCAACAAATAAATTCAATTTGCTTTTTAATAAATCCTGCGCTATTATTTCTGTATTCGATCTTTCTTCGGTATGAGCATAGAAAGCCGCTGGTGTTGCTCCTGTAACTTCATCTGTTGTAATAATTCCTGTAGAGAAATTTCGCTTTTGCAATACTTCTAAAATATTTGGAATTGGTTTGCGCAGACTATCCGTTCCAATTGCTCTGTTATTTGTTTTCTGACCTGTTGCCAATGCCGTTCCTGCAGCAGCAGAATCGGTTGTAAAATCATCTGCCGATTGTGTTTTTATGAAACCGATGCTTTTCATCTGTGTTACAGACAAAGCACCATTATTAGTCAAAACAGCTGAAGAAATTTGTGATAAACCATTTCCGTCCCCAATTAAAAGAATCACATTTTTTACAGGAGTCTCCTTTTGATCTGTTTTATATGTTGGAACATACACTTTAGAAGAATTGCTTGCTGTAACCAATCTTTTTGGTAAAGCCTGCAGATACTGAACACAATTATAAGGTGAATCGGTATTAATGATATCAACTCTTAATTCTAAAAAGGCTTTCCATGCTGTTTTAGTGTCTGGACAACCCCAAAAACGAAATGGTTTGTTATTTGCTTTTGCTTTAGTGATTACTGATTTTACTTTATTGTAATCGTCATGCGTTAATCTTCCTAAACCATTCCAAACTGAATATTTTTTAAAATCTACACTGATCATAGCGACTTTTTCCCAATTTTCTTTTGAAATCGTTTTGTCTATTTCCTGAAAATCAAACCAGATAAAATCTGGGTATTTTTTATACGTTTCTGCGTCTGGTCTGTTTCCAGATATAACGATTTTAATATCCTTATTTTTTGTGATGGCCTCATATTTTTTAAGAACAGAAATAAGCTTATCTAAAGTAGCTATCGCTTCTGTTTTAATGTCAATCAGTAAAACTAATTTATGCTCTTTTTTATAATTCATTTTTAGAGCCGTTTCTAACGGTTTTAAATACAAATCTTCTAAAGTTCTTGTCGCAGAAATTCCTTTTTGATCATGAGAGACATATAACATATTATCTTTCAAAAAAATATCGGCTTCTATTGATGATGCTCCATTCGCGTATGCATTCCAAAAAGGAACGGCTTGTTCATAATCGTTATGAGAATGTACTGTAACTAAGTTCTGAGAATATAACTGATCACCTGCTCCCCAGAAAAACAGGGACAGCCAGATGAATAAAAATGATGTTTTCATTTGGAATAAATTGATGGATTTTGAATGAACAAAATGGCTGGTAGTAGATTGGTAGGGGCAAAAAAGGTCTGTCAACTGAAATTATCAGCCGAAACAAATACTTAAAAAATAAAATTGGGATTAAAAAAAACAGGGCGTTTTCTTAAAAGGTTCAAAAACTACCCTGTTTTTAACAACTAACACAAAAAGACTGCCTATTTTACAATAGCGTACGATAGAAAATCGGCAGTCTTCAATTCAACGTATAAAAAAACAAACTTAAACTAGTAACCTTTATTCTGTACTAAATAACCAGGAGTATTAGATGCTCCATCAATTGATACCTGTGGAATTGGGAACAATCTCTTGTTTACATCTGCATCTGATTTTTCAGTCCATTTATCTTCAAAATGGCTGAAACGGATTTGAGTATTTCTTCTTAAACCTTCCCAGTAAAATTCGAAACCGTATTCTCTGTACAAAATATCTAAGTTAATTGCAGGAAGCGCTGCAGGAATTGGAGTACGAGCCGTTCTTGAAGTTCTAACTGTATTCATATCTGCTAATGCTCCAGCGTTATCTCCTTTTCTTAATTTAGCTTCAGCACGCATCATAAAAATTTCTGCATATCTAAGCAATACCATGTCTACACTACTGTATGTATTTCCGTCAGGAGAAGTGTGGCTAAATTGATATTTCGATACTCTATATCCAGAATAGTGCATACTTCCTTCTTTAGTGAAATCAACTTTTTCTGTAAGGTTTACATATCCAACTCTTAGATCAGGACCATTTCCTTTAATTTGTTTAACTGGATAAATTCTGTATCCACCATCACATTTATAGAATGCTCCATTATTGTCTTTTCTTGCAGCCCATGGAATACCTCTCATAATTCCTCTATCTATTTCAAAATCTTCCGCTTTAACGCAGTAGTAGTGGTTTTCATCATTTAATGGAGATAATCCTGTAAGATCTTTTAAGTTATCCGGAACTTTTGCATTGTTTTTATAAAATCTTGAATCAGCATCGGCTGGATCTACAGTACCATAAGCACTTACCCATGTTTGATAAAAATCTGAAGTAATAGCAGGACCGTCTGTACCATCTGCATTGATTGACTCAGGTCTTGGGAACATAGATCCTGGAATTGACCAATATGCCCAACGGTTGTGCTCATCAGCTAAAACTCCACGCTGATCTATTGAAAAGATAACTTCTTTGTTTTTGTCATTGCTGTCATCAAATAAGTCAAAATACTCAGGAGAAAAACTGTATTTACCAGAGTTAATAATGTTATCTGTATATTTGATAACCTTATCCATATCTGCAGGAGTAAATGAAGGCACACCATAAGGATCACGATATACTGCTGCATTTAAATTTAGTCTCGCAAGAAGTCCCCAAACTGCAGCTTGAGTCATTCGTCCTGGACCTTTATCTGTATTAATTACATCAGCAACAGAAAGTAATTCATTTTCAATGTATGTTACAGCATCTTGTCCACGAAGGATTTCAGAAATACTAGCCGATGACTCTTTTTTAAATACAAGTCCCCAGCTGTCTAATGTCTGCATATTTAAATAAGCTCTCAAGGCTTTCATTTCATAAAGAGCTCCTTGTGCTTCTGTATTGCCTCCTTCTGCAAGAGGAGTTAATACTTCAATAGCAGATAATGTTCTAGAAATATTTTTAGTAAGAGCATTCCAAGTACTTGTCACCAAGTCATTAGTAGATGTTGTAGTATGCGCATGTACTGCTAAATATTTACCTCCATCATACCAATCTGTTCCTCCTCTGTAAGGTAAAATACCTTCATCACTGGCAATTAACTGTAAACCAAAATTATTTGTATGGTACCATGTTGCCTTTAATTGTCCATAAGCTGGAGCAACAGCACCACTGATTGCTTCTGCTTGTCCTGCACCATTTAAGGATTCGTCAAGGATCTTTTCTTCTAAGTCAGTACAGCTCCAGGTAAACAATATACCTAATGCAAGAGCAGCTATTATTATTTTATTTTTCATGTTTTTTTATTTTTGATTAAAATGCTACGTTTAAGCCAAATACAATGGTTCTCGCTCTTGGGTAACTGAAATAATCAATACCGAAAGACTGAATTTCACCCACAGAAGTTCCAGTATTAATTTCAGGATCATAACCACTGTATTTTGTGATTACAAATAAGTTCTGACCTGTTACAGAAAGACGAATGTTGTCCATTACATCACCAAGTCCAACTAATTTTGGGCTTAAATTATATCCTAAACTCGCATTATTTAATCTTAAGAAACTTCCATCTTCTAAGTATCTTGTAGAAACTGTGTTTGAGTTTGTTCTTGCTTCATCTAGATATTGTGAAGCTCTGTCTGTTGTATTAAAATTGTTTGCTAAATTTCCTCTATTGAATGAAGTCATCGCAACGTGGTTGTAAATTTTATTTCCGGCTGCACCATTAAAATTAGCAACGAAATCAAAATTCTTGTATTTTAAATTCAAGTAAAAAGCATAGATATAATCTGGCAATGCGCTTCCTGCAACAATACGATCATTGTCAAGGATAGAACCATCTCCATTTATATCTGCAAACTGATTTTGACCATCAGGACGAATTCCTGTAAAATCAAGCATGTAGAAAGAACCAATTGAGTGTCCGTTTAAAACTCCATTGATTGTTGCTCCAGTTTGCCCGCCTCCTTGTGCCGCTCCTGTTGTTAAAACTTGATAAGGAGAATTTACTACTTTATTTTTTGTAAAAGATATATTTCCTCCAATGCTATAAGAGAAGTCTTTACTTTTATCACTGCTGTAATCTAAAGCAACTTCAATACCGTTGTTTTGGATTTCCATATCAGGAATGTTTGTCCAATATTTTGATGCAGGCTGAATAGGGTCTACAGGAGCAACTTCTAACAAAATATTATCTGAAACTTTGTTAAAATAATCAACTGTACCTGATAGTCTATTATTGAATAGACTAAAATCTAAACCAACGTTTGTTTGTGTTGAAACTTCCCATTGAAGATTTGGATTTGCTAAACGAGTATAGATTGAACCATAAGGATAACTAGCTAAATCTGTATCGCTTGGATCTAATGGATAAGTATCATAACCGCTGTTACTTTCTTTATAACTTGTTTTTGTAATTTTTGAAGGAATCTCTTGAACACCTGTCTTACCCCAGCTCGCTCTTAATTTCAAGTTGTTCAGTGTTTCAGATTCTTTTAAGAAATCTTCTTTCGTAATATTCCAACCTAATGCTACAGATGGAAAATATCCGTATCTGTTGTTTTTACCAAATTTAGAAGAACCATCTGCACGCATAGTTGCAGTCAATAAATATTTATTGTCATATCCATAGTTTAATCTTCCAAAGAAAGACTGAAGTTCATTTTCTACTGCTGATGATGACTTGGTTCTAAGCTCAGCTGCTGCTCCAATTTGATTTTTAGGCTCTACACCATTATCTGGAAATCCTTTAAAATCATAATTCTTCTGATTCACTTGTATTTTCTGGTAAGACTGACCAGCTAAAACCGTAAAATTATGTTTCTTAACATTGAAGTTATACGTCAAAGTGTTTTCGTATAAAACGTTATTATTATTCGTAACAATGTTGTTTAAAGTACTTTCAGTTGTATTAGTAGCCGAAGTATATGGTAAAACTTGAATGTCTCTTTCAGACATAGAATAATCAACTCCAAGATTAAATTTATACGTTAATCCTTTTATAAATTCGTATGATGGACTAATGTTCGCAAGAATACGATTGTTGTTCGTTTCATCAGAATAAATTCTCTGCTTGATTAACGGATTTACAGCATCGTTACTTAAGTTAACATTTGGCTGTCCGTTAACATATACTGCATCAGTAGGATTCAATGTCAACATATTTCCAACAACTTCTCTCGCATCTGGTCTTGAATTTTCAAGTTTAGTTGCTGTCAAGTTAAAGGCAATATTAAGTTTATCGTTTAATCCTTTTTGATTTAAATTCAAACGTCCTGAATAACGTTTTAAATCACTATTTTGAAAAATACCTTCCTGATTATCCATACCCACAGAAGCTGCGTAAGTAGATTTTTCAGTTCCGCCGCTCATCGATAAATTAACGTTTTGAGAAACTCCAGTTCTTGTTAATTCATCCTGCCAGTCTGTATTTGCTCCTCCATCTTTTAAAGTTCCGTCTACAGCAACAACTTGTTTTCTAAATTCATCTGCACTAAAAACATCTACTTTATTTGCTAAAGAAGAAAAACCAGTAGTCATAGAAAGGTTAATTTTTGACTGTCCTTTTGAACCTTTTTTAGTTGTAATTACTATAACTCCATTCGCAGCTCTAGAACCATAAATAGCCGCAGCAGATGCATCTTTAAGAACATCAATGCTCTCGATATCCTGTGGATTGATAAAGTTTAAAGGATTTGTAGCAACACCATTAGTAGAATTGTCAAGAACAAATCCGTCTACTACATAAAGAGGTGTTGTTCCAGAACGTAAACTTCCAACTCCACGAATAATAATATCTTGATTAGCTCCTGGCTCACCACTAGCAGCCATTACATTAACTCCGGCAACTTTACCTTGAATTAATTGCCCTGCATTGGCAACAACTCCTTTGTTGAAATTTTCATTTTTTACAGAACCAATAGCACCCGTTACATCAGATCTCTTTTGAGAACCGTAACCAACCACTACTACTTCATTTAAAGTACTTACCTCTTCTGCTAAAGAAACAGTCAGTTTTTGAGTACCTGAAAAAGAAACTTCTTTTGTTTTAAATCCAACATAAGAAAAAACCAAAACACCTTCATTTTGTTGTGCTTTAATTTTGAAATTTCCATCAAAATCTGTTGTAACTGCTCCTTTTGGTTCTCCTTTAATATAAACAGAGACACCAGGAACTGGTACTTTTTCAACATCAGAAACTACAATTCCTGATACATTTATCTGCCCATAGGAGTATGACATACATCCGAAGGCAAGAATTAGCAATGCATAAATTTTTTTCATTTAAATTACTTTTTTTGTTTTGCCAAAAGTATTTTAACGATTCCTCCAAAAGGAGGATTTTTGTTTTTCAAAAGAGGACTTTTAATTCAATTTAGGATAGAATTAACGCTGAAAAAGGGTGAATTTTGTACATTAACATTAGCCTAACTTTGTGCAAATACAGGGCTAACAGAAAACCTAAAGCGAATATTCTTTATATTCCTTCGGACTTTTACCAAAATACTTCTTAAAAGAGCGACCAAAATATTTTGGATCATTATAACCGCACTCAAAACTAATTTCAGAGATGTTTAATTTTTTAGTTTTTAATAATAATTCTGCTTTTTGCAAGCGAAGGGACATTAAAATATCTGATGGAGACTGATTCAAAGTTTCTTTAAACAAGCGATAGCATTTTACCCTAGAAATCCCTAATTGTTCGCCCATCATTTCAACATTAAAAGCTGGGTTCTGCAATTCTTCTTTAATGATTTCCAAAGCCTTTTTCAGAAGCTTTTCGTTTGGCGTGATATTCTCATTATTTTCTGTCAGAATCTCGAATATCTTCTGCTGGATTTTATACTCTTTTACCGGTTCGCTGTTTTGATTGATCAGCCTATTAATCTTTTTGCTGATAAATGATAAACTAGCCGGCAGTTTAATATGATTATCAATACCCAATTCTAACAATTGTTCGTCTTGTTCGTAGTTAATATTCTCAGATATATATATGAGTGGAATTTTTACCGCGCTGTTTTCTCTATTCTGTTTTAGAAAATTAATCAGCTCTCTGGAGAATTCTGCTTGATAGAAAACTAACGCTGCAATTTCTGTCTGTTTAATTATGGCATTTAAATTTGAAATGGAACTTTCAAAAATCAAATTGTATTTTTCATTTTCCAAAATCTGATTGGCTGCCGGAGTATTGTATGGATCTCCAAAAACCAAAAGACACTTTTTATCTGGAGAAAATTGATTTTGATGATTAAAATTTTTCCAGGAAATTGTTTCTTTTAAATTCACATTAGAATCAACAACTTCAATAGGAATACGTAATTTGGCATTAAACTGTTCTTCAGACGAAGAAACAATTTCTCCATTCAAATCTTGAAGCAAAATTTCTAAGGCTTTATAATAAGGACTATAGTGTAAAATATTGTACCAGTTATCCCTTAAAATAACACTATCCGAAATCGTCCTTATTTCGATACAATCATTCTCGTAAGTAATCGCGATATTTAAAGTACTATCCTTGTCTGAATATTTACTTAAGTCATTAAAAAAATACTGAAGCGAGAGTTTCAAACGCAAAACATCGACAGCAGCAAAACAATCTGAATTGTCTATTTCGCAATTAAAATTTACGTGATTAAGCTGTGAATCTTTCTGTAGTTTTTCGACATTGTTTTTTAAAACCGGAAACAAATTCACTGCTGTTTTTTTAACAGGACCTAAATCTTTTACATGTTCTAGATAATTCCATTCCGAAATAAGATTGAGCAGTTTACCTGATTCCGCTAATAAAGCTCGCTGCATTTCGGTATCTTTTTTTAAAGAGCTGGAAGTTTTAATTATTCGCGATATGGGTTCCTGAAATTCAGTCAGCATAAAGGTTTTGAACTTTTCAATCTCGAAATTTTCTTTTTTTAAATTACTATGAAGAATGAGCAGTTTTTCTTTTTGTTCCTCTATTTTTTTACTTTTTTGATCGAGTTCTGCATTAATTTCTTCCAGATTTTTTTTCTGATTTTCAATAACAGCCGTTCGTGCTTTTACCAGCTCTTCCATATATTGCTGCTGTGCCAGCGCAGTTTTATTTTTAATATAAATCACTACCAGACAGCTCAATAATATAAGAATAGATAATAAAATGTAAAACAAAATCGACTCGTAGAAAGCTTCGGTAATGTGAAGAGTAAAAAAAGCAGGTTCAGTGATACCGTCTATTCCTTCTTTTATAAGAAAACTATAATCTCCAGAAGACAAACCTGCATATTCAATTTTATTGTCTGTAGGCAGTAAAATCCAATTTTCGTCTCTCCCTTCTAGTTTGTAATAAATATTGTTTCTTCTGCTGTTGGGAAATATAATCGGGATGACTTCGATTTTTAATTCATTATCACTAAACCCTTTTTCAATGGCAGACAAATAATTTTCACTTCCATCTACTTTCAGTTTTATTTTTGCTTTTGCATTATTTCCTTGAATGGTATTTGGATTAAAATAATTGAGTCCGCCAACACCGCCGAAGAACAAATTCCCTTTTGAATCCTGATAATAAGCGCCTTCTGAAAATTCAGGCGCCTGCCAGCCATAATGCGGATTATAAGAAGTAACTAAATAGCTTTTTTTATCAATAGATGCGATTCCTTTTGTAGTACTTAACCAAACTTTATCGCCATTATCGATAAGTCCGTAAACCATGTGACTTGGCAGTCCTTCAGCTTCTGTAATATTTTTTACGACACCTTTTCTTTTATTAAAAATAGTGACACCTCCCAAAGAAGCAATCCAATAATTATCTGATTCATTATCTACAAAAACAGAATAAATACTGTTTCCTAAAATTCCTTCTCTGGTTGTTATTTTTTTTAATGCACCAGTAACTAAATTATATACAATAACACCACTGTTTTCTGTTGCCAGTATCAGATTCTGATTGCTTTTTTTTACACATCTTATATGATATTTATTGAACAGTTCCTGTCCTCTAAACTTTTCAAACTTTCCAGTAATCATATTAAATTTAGCCAGACCGCCCCAGCATCCCATCCAAAGCTGTTTGTTTTGATCTTCGAAAATAGAATAACACCTATTGATAGACATTCCTGGAATACTGTTCTTTTCAAAACTTGTCACCCCATGATCCGAAATACGCAGAATTCCTTCATAAGTCCCAGCCCAGACCGTTCCATCGCTAGAAGTAAATAAAGTTCGTATTCTTTCCCAATCAGGACTTGAAGTGGCTTGATCAATTTTGAACTTTTCAAAAAAATGACTTCTTTCATTGTAACAATAAAGGCCTCTGGTATAATAACCCAACCATATTTTTCCTTTACTGTCTTTGGTTACAGCTCTGATAGTTTCATTTGGAAGATTAGGTTCTTTTACAGGATGTGGCATAACCGAATTTATCTTTTCAGAACCGCTGTATGCCATACTTAATCCGCCATCTTTTTGCCCTAACCAGATATTCCCAAAATCATCTTCATGAATAGTTTCTATTTCATTGTTTTTAAAGGAATAAGGCGAATACAAATCGGAGGTAAAATGCTGTATATTGTTTTCATCTGATTCATTTGTGATAATATACAATCCGTTTTCACGAGTCGCAAACCAAATATTTCCAGCTTTGTCTTTTAAAATATCATTAATGATAAGGTTCGGATACTTTCTGAGTAGAATACTTTTCAGATTTCTAAAATCCGTTGTTTTGATGCTATTCTGCTGGATTTCGACAAAAGATTTGTTCTTGAATTCGTAATATTTTTTTCCAGTTTCTACAACAATATTTCCTTTTTGAGATAAATAAATATCCGTTGGAAGACTTTTGAATTTAAATTCCTGAAACTCATTATTTCCAAGATATTTATTAATGTGGCCTTCTTTAGTAATAAGCCAGATTTGCCCCTCAGCATCTTTTTCTAGTTTCGTTATATAGTTGCTTGAAATCGATTTAGGATTATCAAAACTCTTTTTGAAAATTTTAAAAGTGTAACCATCAAAATAGTTCAAGCCATCCCAAGTTGCAATCCACAATCCGCCTTCTTTGTCGCTTTCTATATCAACCACAGAATTGTTGGACAATCCTTGATTGGTGGTGAAATTCTCAAATTTTATCTGCTGTCCAAATGAATATATTGTGAAAAAGTAAAGAAATAGTAATATCCTAGTCATGGTTTGTAATTTAACTGACAAGGATACAATCGGAAGTTTATTTAATCATAAACTGTATGTTAAGTTAAAAACGAAAACGAATTAAAGCCGTTAATTAGAAGGAACTGTAAGTATTTTACAGCAGACTTTAATCAATGTTCTCTAAGCTTTAAAAGTTTCTGCGGATTGATAAGACGTAAAAAACTCAAATGCTCTTTTCTCGGCATAAGAATAAGTTGAATTACGCAGCGGAAAAGCACAATGTCCGCCATATTTTGGAGTTTCAAGATATACATATTCGCTATCCTGTGCAATTGCTCTTGGATAACATCTTTCTCCTAAAAAAGGATCGTCAAGTGAATTAATAATTAAAACGGGAGTCGTAATATTTTTAAGCGAAAATTCTGGAGAAACTCGGTGATAATAGTCTTCTCTACTTGCAAAACCATGAAGCGGTGCCGTAAAATACTGATCGACTTCATCAAAAGAAGTAATTTTATCAATCTGATCGCTATTTATAAAATCTGGAAACTGAACGGCTTTGTATTTCAGCTTTTTCTTTATATCAATGGTAAAATTCTTTAAGTAAACCCTGTTGAAACCTTGTTTTAGTACCTCAGCACTGGTAGCAATGTGTGTTGGAACCGAAATGGAAACGGCAGCTTTTATTCTTTCATCAATTTTTGTCCAGCCTAGATAATTCAAAAGCTGTACACCTCCCATTGAATATCCAATTAAATAAAGCTCTTCAAATCCTTTCTGCAGTGCAAACTGAACCACTTCATTAAGATCATCAACCGCACCATGATGATACAACCTTGGTAGTCGATTCATTTCTCCTCCACAAGTTCTATTATTCCAAGCAAAAACAGAAAAACCCTGCTCCAAAAAATAAGAGGCACAGCTATTATTATAAGTTCTTCGGGAATCTCCTTCTAAACCATGACAAAGAATAACCGCTTTTTTAGAATTGTTTAGAACAAAATCAATATTGATAAAATCTCCATCGTTTAATTCCAGTTTTTCTCTGGTATAATCAGGAGCATCAAACTTTTTAATCAAAGCGGCATAAATAGTAGAAATATGCCTGTTACGGTGAATAATAGAAGGAAAACTATATTCTGATTGTTTAATTATTGGCATAATAAAACGGTTTTTATGGTGCGTATTACAAATTTAAGAAATACACTAATATGTAGTTTATAAATAACGAAAAGTTTTACAAATGAAAAGCGTAATCTGTACTATTTTATGAAAAATAGGAGTGTAAAATCAAAAAACATAATGGTGTAACTTTTAAACGAAAAGATGAAATCGCTAAAATGACACTTCAAGATAAAACGTCAGTTAGACAATAAAAAAACAGAGGTGCCTGATTAGTCAAACACCTCTGTTTTATATATTAATAATTATCTTTCCCTTTTTTGTGGAATCACTTTTGGACGTTCCACTTGATTCGATAAAATCCAGCCTGTTCGGTACATCCAATCTGTCATTTTATGCAGTTTTTCAAAATCTATATTTTCCGACTCATCCATTGGAGTATGATATTGACTGTGCAGTACGCTTGTAAAAAATACTGCTGGAATATTTTTTCTGGCATAAGGCAGATGATCCGATCTAAAATAGAAAAATTCAGGATGTTCAGGTCTGTCCCAAAGTTTATCAAGCTCAAATTTTGGTCCTTCGTCATTGGCTTTTTTAGCAACAGCTACCAAATCAGGCGAATTTTGATGCGGGTCACTTGATCCTAAAAGTGCTGCTTGATTGATATCATTTCGACCTATCATATCACCATTCAAAACAGCAATTATATCTTTTTCAGGTACTGTTAGATGTGAAGCATACCAACTTGAACCTAACAATCCTCGTTCTTCCGAACCATGAAATACAAATAAAGCTGATCTTCTTGCTGGTTGTTTTTTGTAAGCTCTAGCAATAGCCAGCATTGCCACACAAGTACTTGCATTATCATCTGCTCCATTATAAATAGAATCTTTTCCATATTTCTGTCTTACGCCATCATGATCTTGATGTCCGCTGAAAAGAACATATTCGTTCTTTAATTTAGCATCTGTTCCTTCAATTTTTCCAACAACGTTTACAGATGGATATTTGTAAGTTTCTGAAACTACTTCGGCAGATAAAAACTCTTTTGTGTTTTTAAGAAAATCTAATTGATCATTATGAACCCAAAAAGCAGGCATTCTAGGAGGAACAGGCATTTTATCACGGTATCCTTCAATTCCGTAAACACCTCGTTTCATTTGAGGCTCCACTTCAGACCAGCTTTTTTCGCCCAGTTCATCTGCAACGATAATAAGAGCTGCAGCACCTCTATAAGCTAAATCTTCATAATATTTCTGTTTTACGAATCCTGGATAACGTCTCTCAAAAAGCGAAATATTATCTGAAATTCCCTCTTTAGAGGCCAATACTACAACAGCTTTTCCTTTTACATCTGCTTTTCTGATTTCCTCAGCAGAAGCGTTAACTAAAAATAAAATGGGAGCTTCAACTTTCTTTGTGGTCGTTTCGGCAACCAGTACCTCACTCCATAATTTAAATTCTTTTTGCCCGATTTTAAATTTGGTATTATTGGTAACCTGATGTCGGTATAAATCAAAAAACTGAAAGAAAGTGCCATCATCTCCCGCTGGTGACATTCCGGCTTCTTTGGCTTTCTCTGCCAGCCACATGGATACTTTTAATTCATCTAAAGTACCAGCCTCACGACCGTTAAAATGATCACCAGCCATTTGGTACATATCTGTTTTAAGATCCTTTAAAGTAATCGCACTGACCAAAGGTTTTTTGATTGTTTGCGAAAAAATAATACTACAGCTTAAGCTGAATAATAAAAGCAACTTCTTTTTCATAATTAAAAATCAAATTAAAGATTGAATAATTTTCTGATAAAAAAAGAAGGGGTCTGAAAAAAAGACAAATCTATATTTTTTATAAATATACTTCAAAAAAGAATCAATTTTTAATTGTATTCTGCTCAATTTTCAATTAAAACAAGACTTAACCTACAATATATCAAACATCGCAATTTTACTTCATTGAATCTTATGCAAAAGAGCGTTACTTATTTTTACGATTATTTATTATTTTAATGATAAAATGGTAAAATAACATTTTTCGAGGCTTGTTACCGATAAATAATCTTCATATCAAAAAAAATAAATAATATTGCTGAATTGATTGTTACCAAAAACATGGCTCAAAATTCGAATATAGACGAAAAAAAACTTCTCCTTGAATTGTCTCAAGGAAGTGAGCTTGCGTTTACCAATATGTACAATCAATATAAAAATAATGTGTACTCTACTGCTTTACGAATCACGAAATCGAAAATTCAAGCAGAAGAAGCCGTTCAGGACATTTTTCTAAAGATATGGCAGAATCGAGATGTTTTAGCAGAAGTAGATCATTTTGAAAACTACCTCTATATAATTTCACGCAATCATTTGTTCAATTCCATTAAAAAAATCGCGCGAGAAACAAGTCAAATCGCAGAATTCAATCAGAAAGAAGCTGGAATTATTGATACTGACAGTAATATCAAAGACGAGCAGTACAATACGATTTTAAATCAAATCGTTGAACAGCTGCCACCTCAACAGCAAAAAGTCTATCAAATGGCCAAAAGAGACGGCCTTAGTCATCAAAAAATTGGTGAAGATTTAGGCATCTCAACCGAGACGGTAAAAAAGCACATGGCGCAGGCTTTAAAATTTATACGTCTTAAAATTTCTCCGTACATGAATATGTTCATGTCATTGCTGCTGTTTTTAAAATTCTAGACTAAAGTTTTTTCTTTCAAAAAAGCCGAGAACTACATTTTTTTACATTTTTTTTACATTTTTTTCACTTTCGACTACTCCCTCCCCTTTTTTAAATGGTCTTTATATAAAAGGGGCATTTAAAACGTGTTCTATCCCTAAAATTAGAAGGGCTGAAAAAAAAAAAAAAAAAAACTCCAATCTATCATTTACAAACAAGTACTAATTTAATTAACGAAACAAATGCAGCAAAAAAAGTTCGAAGAGTTATTTGAAGGCTATCTGCAGAATAATCTATCTGATGCAGAACAGCAGCAAATGATGGAAATAATGCAGCAGGGCGAGCATGACGATTTTCTGAAAGAAAAAATTCATGAGATGCTGAAAAGTGATTATGTTACAGACGTAATGGATAAAAAACAGAGTGACGATATTCTGAATTATATTTTATCTAAACCGCAAAATGAACCTAAAGTGGTGGATTTAACTCCAAAACGAAAAAGAAAAATCGTTTTACAATCGCTTTTTGCAGCGGCAAGTATCGCTTTATTAATTGCTTTGGGAAATTCATTCTTTTTTAAACAAAAAGCAACAACTCCAACTATTGCACCCGAAACACCAGCTGTTGTAGCGCAAAATACATTAATTGATTTTAGTGGAAAACAATTGGTTCATCTTCCTGACGGCAGTACAGTTTTGTTAAATGATAACAGTACTCTAAAATACGAGCAGAATTCTTTTGACTCTAAAACTCGTGAAGTTACCTTAACTGGAGAGGCATTTTTTGACATTAAACACAATCCAAAAAAACCTTTTATCGTACATACTGGTAAAATTCAGACCAGAGTTTTAGGAACTGCTTTTAATATTAATGCGAAAAATTCCTCGGATAATATTGAAGTTACAGTTGCCCGTGGAAAAGTTCAGGTCGGAGATGTTGAAAAAGTATATGGCGTAATTACTCCAAATCAGCAGATTAAAGTAAACAAAAGTACTTTGAACTTTGAACAAAATAATGTCAGCGCAGCTATTGTGACCGAATGGAAAAGCAATTACCTGATTCTGGATGATTTAAATATGGCAGAAGCTGTTTCGCTAATAGCTCAAAAATATAAAGTACAGATTTTTATCTCGAACGAAAAAATTAAGAATTGCCGCATAACAGCAAGTTTCTTAAACGAAGAAGATTTAGATCATGTGCTGAAAGTAATTAGCAGTGTTATCGAAACCGAATATCGTTACAATAAAGCCGGCAACGTTGTTTTGGACGGGAAAGGTTGTGAATAAAGAGAAGAGAATAAAGAGAATAGATAAGGCTGACTAACCTCCTACTTAGGAAGCTTTGAAAATAAATATTAACCTTAAAAACAAAGACCAATTAACCAAAACTAAATTAAAAAAGCCATCCAGCTCCTACACCAGATGGCCGAGATTTTTAACAATTAATCCAGTAACCATTAAAAAACAAGCAAATTTATGAAATTACGCTGTAAAACAACCATGTTTGACAGTGAAAAGAATTCGTCTTTTTTTCACTTGTCAAAAAAAACCATTATGATTATGCGAATCAGTTTATTCCACATTTTCTTGCTGACCTGCGGCACTCATATGATCTTCGCAACCGAAATGAGTGGTCAGAATTTAGAATCTATATCTGTTGACATTGAACTACATAATCAAGATATTAAAACGCTTTTTAAAACTATAGAAAACAGAACGGGATTATTGTTCGCATACCAGCCACAGATCATAAAAGATTTCCCAAAAGTTACTACGCAGCGTGGTCGCCGAACTGTAAGTGATATTTTAAACACTGTATTTCAAGGCACAAATTTGGTCTATAAACAAGTAGACAAAAATGTTGTAATTTATAAAAAGGAGATCGCTAAAACTGCTTTTAATACTGAAAAAACAGACAATGATAAAGATGTAAACTTTATGTTGAATGGAAAAGTACTGGATGAAAACGGACAACCTCTTCCAGGTGTTTCTATCGTAGTTCTAGGAAGTAATAAACAAGGTGTATCTGATTTTGACGGTCAATTCTTTATCGAATTACCAAAAGGAAAACATACCTTAAAAATAGCTTATTTAGGATATAAAACACAAGAAGTTATAGTCGAAAACCAGACTACTATTACCATTAAAATGCAACCCGATTTGGCTAAATTAGACGAGGTTGTAATTATTGGATATGGTACAACAACTAGAAGAACTTCTACAGGATCTGTTGTAAAAATTACTGCTGAAGATATCGAAAAACAACCTATAACCAATATTCTACAAAGTTTGCAAGGAAGAACTCCTGGAGTTTTTGTTACACAGACTTCTGGTTACGCAGGAAGTAATATCAATATCAGTATTCGTGGTACAAATTCTATCGCAGGAGATAATCTACCTCTTTATGTAATTGATGGAGTTCCTTATATCGGTGATGATATAAAAGAACAAGTTCAATCTGATCGAGTGATTAGAGGTGCACAAAAAGCTACAAGTCCACTGAATGTAATCAATCCAAATGACATTCAGAGTATTGAAATTCTTAAAGATGCCGATGCAACTGCAATCTACGGTTCTAGAGGAGCAAATGGTGTGGTTCTTATTACTACTAAAAAAGGAGAAGCTGGAAAAACAGTTTTTACAGTAAATACCAACTCTGGAATTTCTGATGTTGCCCATATGGTAAAAACATTAGACACTCCAACTTACCTAAACATGCTCCGCACAGCTTTAACCAACGCTAATGCACAACCAAGCAGTTTTAGCACAGGAATTGCCCTAACCGCTTTTGACCAAAATGCGTATACAGACTGGCAGCAAAAATTAATTGGAGGAACTGCCGATTTTACCAACTTTTCTGCAAGTTTAAAAGGAGGAAGTGAAAATACAAACTTCTTGTTAAGCAGTGCTTACCATAAAGAATCTACGGTTTTACCTGGAGATTTTGGATACAATAAGTTTTCTACCAATTTCAATATAAACCATTATACGCTAAACAAAAAACTGAAAATAGGAGCTTCAGTTATTTTTTCAGCAGATGATAATAAACTGCCTTTTTACGATATTACCAATTATGCTATCAATACAGCACCAAACCACACTATCTATAATGCAGACGGATCTTATTACTGGTCGCCAACTTATTTTAGTGATGTAAACCCATTAGCAGCTTTAAACAGAAGAGTTGAGGATAAAGGAAATAATTTAATTACAAGTTTCAGTATCAACTACGAAATTGCAAAAGGATTATCTTTTAAAACAGATTTAGGTTACGGAAGAGCACAAATGACTTCTGAACAATTTTTACCTGCATCGGGAATGAACAATGTATATTATACAGCAAATAATATTTCCTTAAATGCATCTAGAAGTTATACCGTTTCGATAAACAATACGAACAATTTCAGTATTGATCCACAATTAAATTATACAACTTCTATATGGAAAGGTAATCTTACCGCTTTAGTAGGTGGTTCTTGGCAAAACAGAAAATCTCGTATGCCATCTTATGTAAACACTTCAGGTTACAGTTCAGACAACCTTGTTGGTATTACAGGAACAGCTGCAACAGCAACAATCTACAATGGTTCTTCAGAGTATAAATATGCTTCTCTTTTTAGTAGAGTAAATTATAATATTCAGAATAAGTATATTTTAAATGTCAATTTCAGAAGAGATGGGTCTTCTCGTTTTGGAGCTAATAACCGTTATGGTAATTTTGGTTCTGTGGGTGGAGCTTGGGTTTTCTCAGAAGAGAACTTTCTTAAAGATAATTCCATCATAAGTTTTGGTAAACTTCGTTCAAGTTATGGAGAAGTCGGTAGTGATGCTATTGGAGATTATGGATATGCCAATACGTATTCGACTGCGACTTATGGTGTTGGAAATTCTTCTATGGCCGCAACAAGAATCGCTAATCCTAATTTTCAATGGGAAGTTACAAAGAAATTTGAAGCTGCATTAGACTTAAGTTTTCTTAATGACAGAATCTCTTTCACTACGGCTTATTACAGAAATGTTTCAGGAAATCAGTTAGTAAGTGCTACGCTGAGTCCACAGGCTGGATTTACTTCTTATCAAGCTAATTTAAATGCCGAAGTTGAAAATAAAGGTTGGGAATTTACCTTGGCTACAACCAATATTCATAACAAAAACTTGAATTGGACTACCTCTTTTAATATCTCAACAAACTCAAACAAATTATTGTCTTTCCCTGGTATAGAAACCTCTAGTTACTATTCGACTTATGTAGTTGGAAATCCTTTAAGCAGTAGATATTTATACAATTTTACGGGAGTAAATGCTAGTGGTATTGCCCAATTTGAAGATGTAAATGGAGACGGAAAAATCTCTACAGGTTTTGCGCAGACTGGACTTGGGGATAGAAAATACTATGGCCCTTCGTATCCTAAATATTATGGAGGAATTTCAAATTCAATTTCATACAAAAATTTTGCACTTGACTTTTTGTTCCAGTTTGTAAAACAAGAAGGAAGAAGTCTGCTTTCGTCTATTGCCGTACAACCAGGATATCCTTATGGTCTTGCTAATTATCAGGTTGACGAATACAATGAATATTTAGCTCAAGGAAATGTATTGAGTTCCAACTATCAGGCTAGTTTCTCTAATTATGCCGGGTCTACAGCAACTATTGTTGATGCATCTTATATAAAATTAAAAAATGTTAGCGCATCTTATACTATTCCTTTAGATCAAAAAACTCAAAAATTTATTCAAAGTATACGTCTTTCCCTTCAAGGGCAAAACTTAGTCACTTTTACCAAATACAAAGGATTTGATCCAGAAACCCAAGGTTTAAATTTACCTCCTTTACGTACCATAACTTTAGGAACTCAGTTTACATTTTAAAGCTAAAAAGACATGAAAAATACTTCAATAAAATACACCTATATATTTTCGTTTTTTCTTTTACTTGGATTAACGAGCTGTGAAGAAATGCTTAATGTTGACCTTCCGAGCAATGAATTATCTTCTGTTACCATTTATGCTTCTGACCCAACTGCTGAAGCTGCTGTCAACGGAATCTATCAAAGTATGGTTACCAGTACTTTTTACAGTTCATTACATTATGTTTTAGGAGAAACTTCAGATGAACTTATTCTTAAAACACAATTGGAAAACGTTTATACTACTAACGAAATTCCTGAAAATGATGGAACAACAGGAAGCATGTGGACAGAACTTTATAAAACTGTTTATAATGCAAATAGCGTAATAGAAGGAATTAATGCAAGCAAAACACTAACTCCTACCAAAACTCCACGCTGGATTGCTGAAGCTAAGTTTTTAAGAGCTTACTGTTATTTCTATTTGACCAATATTTGGGGCGATGTTCCTTTGGTACTTACTACAAATGTTGATCAATCTGCTTTGGCACCACGCACAACTCAAGCGGAAGTTTACAATCAAATTGTACTTGATTTAACTGCCGCCACAGCTGATCTTCCTGTAAATTATTCGAATTACAATTCACAAAGAATTAGAGCTACAAAATGGGCTGCCGAAGCATTATTGGCAAGAGTAAACCTTTATTTAGGAAAATGGAGTGATGCAGCAACACATGCCACAGCTGTAATTAATCAGACGGCAAATTATAAAATGATTACAGGATTAACTTCTGCAAACAGCCCTTTTATTGCCGATAATACGGAAGCTATTCTGCAAATCCCTTATTTTACAACAGCTTATACTTATGAAGGTGCAGCTTTGTTTACAACCGCAGGAACATACATGTTAAGAAAAGGAAATACACTTTTTGAAACTGACGATGCTAGAAAAACAAACTGGACAATTAGTGTTGTTGCCTCAAACGGCAGTACGTTTTTAGCGCCAAGAAAATACAAAAATGCATACGTTTCAACTCCTGTTGAACGTTCTACAGTTTTGAGATTAGCAGAACTTTATTTAATTAGAGCAGAAGCAAGACTTAAATCAAATGACATTACAGGTGCTCAGCAAGATATCAATGTTATTCGTAACCGAGCATTGTTACCTTCAACTACTTTGACTGATCCAACTCAATTAGCTGCTTTAATTTCGTTGGAAAGAGAGCGCGAATTATTCGGAGAGTTTGGCCACAGATGGTTCGATCTTAAAAGAAGCGGTACAATAGATCAAGTTCTTGGAGCTACAACAGGAAAAATCTGGTCCTCTACAGACAGTCTTTTTCCAATCCCAGAAACGGCTATTCGTTCTAATCCCTTCTTAACCCAAAATTCAGGATACTAAATATTAAAAGTCACGCAGGAATGAATGTGTAAAATTCATTCCTGCGATTTTAAAAAACACTATGGAAACAACAACTATTGTAAGAGTTGAGGACTTGTCGCATCAATACAGTAAGGATTGGGCAATTCAAAATATCAATTTCGAAATTAAAGAAAACAGGATTTTAGGTCTTTTAGGATCTAATGGAGCTGGAAAATCAACTACTATGAATATTCTTTGCGGCGTTCTAAACCAAACCAAAGGAAACATTTATATTGATGGAATTAACCTAAAAGAAAACCCAGTTGAAGCCAAAAAACTAATTGGTTTTTTACCGCAGACACCACCGCTTCATTTGGATTTAACGGTTGATGAATATCTGATTCACTGTGCGCAGTTAAGATTAGTTCCAAAAGAGAATTTAAGAAATGCTGTAGAAAAGGCAAAAGAAAAATGCGGAATTTCACATTTCAGTCACCGTTTGATTAAAAACTTGTCTGGAGGTTATAGACAGCGTGTAGGAATTGCACAGGCTATTATTCACGAACCAAAATTAGTCGTTTTAGATGAGCCAACAAACGGATTGGATCCAAACCAGATTTTAGAAGTTCGAAATTTAATTAAGAAAATAGCACAAGACAAAGCCGTAATCTTTTCTTCTCACATTCTTTCTGAAGTTCAGGCAACCTGCCAGGATATCAAAATGATTGAAAACGGACACATGGTTTTTTCTGATACGCTGGACGCTTTTAACAATTATATCGAAGCTGATAAATTAACGGCTAGTTTTGAAAATCCGCCAGCTGTAGAGGCTTTCAAAGAAATTTCTGAAGTTACAGAAGCGGTTTACCTGACTCCTAAAAAAGTACAGATTACTTTCAGTGGTACACAGGAAGTTGCTGAAAAAATCGTCTCATTAAGCGTTCAGAAAAATTGGAAACTTCGTGAAATTCAATTTGAAAAAGTTTCACTAGACGAAATCTTTGCCCAATTATCTAAAAAAGCACCATCTAAAAACGCTATTCTTTCTTAAATAAAAAATATAAAAATGAAAACAATATATAGAATTGCTAAAACAGAACTCAACACGATGTTCTACTCGCCTGTTGCATGGGTGGTTTTAGTAATATTTTCAATCCAGTCAAGCTGGAAATTTTTCAATACCATTGAACGTTTCGAAAAAGCACAGAAAATTGGACAAAGTATGGACAATTTATCACAGATTATTTTTTCTGGTTTCAGTGGGTTGTATACAGAAATGCAAAATTATCTTTATCTGTATGTACCGCTTTTGACAATGGGATTAGTAAGCCGTGAAATCAACAGCGGTTCGATCAAATTACTCCTTTCTTCACCAATTAGAATTAAAGATATTGTATTGGGCAAATATTTAGCCATTGCCGCTTACTGCCTTTTATTTATTGCAATTCTAGGCTTGCAAGTTGGTATTGCTTATTTTTCTATAGAAAATTTAGATCTTAAGTTTGCCATTTCAGGATTAATTGGTTTGTATTTATTAGTTTGTACTTATGCCGCAATCGGACTTTTTATGTCGTGTCTGACTTCTTACCAAGTTGTAGCCGCTATTAGTACTCTGGTAGTTTTAGCAGGTTTAAATTTTATTGGAAAACTTTGGCAGGATGTCGAAATCGTAAAAGATATTACCTATTTCCTTTCGATCGCCGGGCGTGCTAACGAAATGCTCGAAGGATTAATTATCAGTAAAGATGTATTATACTTTGTTTTGGTAAGCAGTCTTTTTATTGTATTGAGTATTTATAAACTACAGACTGGAAGAGATGCACAGACTGCATCAAAAAGAGTTCTAAAATACACTTTGCTAATCGCTACTGTCTTATCTCTTGGGTATATTACTTCTAGAGCGCCACTTACTTTCTATCATGATATGACTAGAAATAAAGACAACACATTAACCAAAAGTAGTTTAGATGTTGTTGATAAGATAGAAGGACCTGTTAAGATAACGACCTATGTTAACTTATTAGACATTAATTATTATATGGCAATGCCATACTCTCAAAACTCTGATATTGCGAGTTTTGCAAAATATACCCGTTTTTTGCCCCAAATAGAAATGGAGTACATTTATTATTACGACACTTCAACAAATGAAGCTTTGTATGCCCAAAATCCAGGGTTAAACGACAAACAGCTTGCCGAAAAAATGGTCGAGTCGCAGAATATGAAACTTAAAAAATTATATTCTCCAGCAGAAATCAAAAAAATTATCGATTTAGGACCAGAACAAAACAGAGTGGTCAGAACAGTAGAATATAACGGAAAGAAGACTTTCCTGAGAATGTTTGATGACTTATTTAAAGTACCATTTGAAAAAGAAATCTCCGCTTCATTAAAGCGCTTAGTTTCTAATCCTGTAAAAATTGTATTTGCAACTGGAAATATGGAACGCAGTATTGAAAAAAATGGAGATAAAAATTATAAAACCGGATTTAACGAAATAACATTCAGAAACTCATTAATCAATCAAGGATTTGACGTTATTTCTGTTGATATTAATGCACAGAACATTCCTTCTGAAACTACTATTTTAATCATTGCAGATCCTAAAACACAATTAAGTCAAGGTGCTGTCGACCGTATTACTAAATATATTGATGAAGGCAAAAACTTGATGCTTTTGGCAGAACCTGAAACTAATTCAGCTTTAGCTGCAGTTACAGATAAACTTGGAATCGGATTTACAAAACAGACTTTAGTGCAGGAAAGTGAAACAAATTCACCTGATTTCTTAGTAACCGAACTTCAAAAAAATGCTGATTCTACAGTAATCAAATTAAGCAAAATCAATAATCCAATTCCGTTTTTAGGAAGCAGTGGTATTACCACAACAAAAGATGCTGGATTTAAAGTTACGCCACTTTTAAAAACCAATAAGCAGCCAGCATGGGAATCTCAGGCAGGAATTACTTCAATTTCAGAAGATTTAAAGAAACAGCCTTCTTCAAAAGAAATTCCTTTGGTAGCTGCATTAACCAGAAACATCAATGGTAAAACACAAAAAATAATTGTTGCGGGAGATGCCGATTTTATGGGCAATGCCGAATTAAGCCGTGGCGGATCTGGAACTTTTCAATTTGTAACGGATATCTTCAGCTGGTTCAGCAATTATCAATTCCCAATTGATACTACTCGTCCTCAAAAAACCGACAAAAAAATCACGATTACTTCAAATCAAGTTTTCATTGACAAAATTTTGTTTATCGGAATCTTTCCATTATTGATCATATTAGGCGGTGCTTTTATACTTATAAGAAGAAATAGAAGATAAAATTCAAAAAAATGAATACTAAAAAAAATATCATCATTGCGATTATGGCCTTGTCTTTTCAAGGCGCATTTTCGCAGTTTAAAACCACGATTCCGCTGGACAAAAACGTGACGACTGGAAAATTAAAAAACGGTCTAACTTATTATATTCTGCATAACGAGGAGCCGAAAGATAGAGCGAGTTTTTATTTTGTTCAAAATGTCGGCGCTATTTTAGAAGATGACAATCAAAACGGATTGGCGCATTTTCTAGAACACATGGCGTTTAACGGAACCGAACATTTTAAAGGAAAAGGCATCATTAAAATGCTGGAAAAAAACGGTGTAAGTTTCGGAAAAGACATCAATGCTTATACCGCTCAGGACGAAACGGTTTACAATATCAGCACGGTTCCTGTTTCCAACGAAAAACTAATCGATTCTACACTTTGGGTTTTACACGACTGGTCGGGTTCTCTTTCTTTGACCAATGAAGAAATTGATGCCGAAAGAGGCGTTATCCGCGAAGAATGGAGAACACGCCGTACAAGCGGTTTCCGTTTAAAAATGCAGACTGATCCTGTTCTATATAAAGGTTCGAAATACAGTAAAAGAGACGTTATTGGTGATTTAAATATCATCAATAACTTCAAATATCCTGAACTGAGAAATTATTATAAAAAATGGTATAGACCCGATTTACAAGCTGTAATAATCGTAGGAGATATTGATGTAAAAGCAATGGAACAAAAGGTAAAAGCTATTTTTTCTGGAATTCCATTAGCAAAAAAACCAGCGCCACGCACCTATTTTGAAATTCCAAAACACGATGAATTGTATTTTGGAACAGCATCTGATAAAGAAGCTTCATCAACCAATATTACACTGCAATATGTTTTGGATGAACCTTTGGTAAAAGACAGTATTCTGAGCCGTAAAAACGTAATGAATTCTTTTTATACCAGTATTCTAAACAACCGTTTCAAAGAATTGATTTTGAAAAACCAAAGCTCCTCTTTAGGAATGAAAACCTATTTTGAACCGATTTCAAGATTAAATACTTCCTTTAATATTTCGGCTGCAGCCAAAAAAGGAAAAACATTAGAAGCCTTTGAAGATGCTTATACAGAAGCCGAACGTTTAAAACGTTTTGGAATTGCACAAACTGAATTGGACAGAACTAAAAAACTTTTTATTAGTTCGTATGATGATTTTATAAGCAATAAAGATAAAGTGGACAACGACACTTGGTCGGATAAACTGACAAATTATTTCTTAAAAGCAAAACCTTTTCTTTCTGCTGAAGATGATTATAAATTAATTGTTGGCATTATCAAAAGTATCACTTTAGACGAAATAAATGCTTACGTCAAAACCATTCAGAAACCAACTAATCAAGTCATTTTAGTAACTGGTTCTGATGAGGATAAAGTAAATTTTCCAACGAAAGAATCTGTTGTTCAAGTAATGAAAAAAGTCGAAAACAAGACTTTAGAACCTTACACGAAAAAAGAGAATAACGAACCTTTAATTACAAAAGAATTAAAACCAGCCTCAATTAAAAAAACATTTGAAGTGCCGGGAATTACAGCTGCAAAAGGATATACTTTAGAAAATGGCGCTAATGTAATTGTATTGCCTACAACTTACTCACAAGATCAAGTTGTATTGACAGCTTTTTCTAAAGGCGGTAAATCTTTAATTAAAACAGAAGATTTAGCTTCTGCCGAGATCGCCACAACGATCGCAAGATCATCTGGTTTAGGCAATTTTGATAATATTGCTTTAAAAGAAAAATTGACAGGTAAAGTAGCACAGTCTGCTCCTTTTATTGGCGAAAATACGCAGGGATTCCAAGGCAGTTCCAACAAAGCCGATTTCGAAACGATGCTGCAATTGATGTATCTTTCTTTTGAAGCGCCACGCTTTGACCCGAACATTTTCAGCATCTTAAAGGAACAGTATAAAAACCGTTTGGAAACAATCAAAAAAGACAACGGAAATACATTCAAAGATTCTGTTGCTTTAGCCAATTCGAATCACAATCCAAGAACTTTTATTTTTGATGAAAAGTTTTTACAAAACATTGATTTGCAGAAAGCAGAGAATATTTATAGAGACCGAATTAAAAATGCTTCGGATTTTACTTTCGTTTTTGTTGGGAATATTCCTGAAGGTGCTTTAGAAATGATTCAAAAATATATTGGGAATTTAAAATCAAATCCTGCTGTAAAAGAAACTTTCGCAGATCATAATATTGGCCCTAAAAAAGGAAAAACAATAGTGCATTTCAAACGTCCTATGGAAGTGGCAAAAAGCACTGTTTACTTAAATCTTTCTGGAAAAACAGAATACAGTAAAGAAAATGCCATGACAATGTATATCATTGGTGAATTGCTTTCTAAACGTTTCTTGCAGACCATTAGAGAAGAAGAAGGCGGAAGCTACGGTGTAAACGTTGGCGGTAATCTGGAATTGATTCCAAAACCATCATTCAGCCTTGCCCTTACTTTTGACTGTAATCCTGAGAAACAGGAAAAATTAATGCAGATTGTCTGGAAAGAAATCAACGATTTAAAATCGAATCCAGTCAATGCAAATGATTTGGAAGACATAAAAAAAGCTTTGTTGAAAAACAGAGAAGAATCGCTTAAAACGAATTCTTTTTGGGCTACAACCTTATACAATTACAGCTTAAATCAGATTCCGTTTTCAACAGATGAGGAATATAAAAATCTAATTTCTAAAATTAATCAGAAAACTATTCAGCAGTTTAGTAAGCACGTTTTGGATAGTTCTAGTAGCGTCGAAGTTATTATGAACCCTGAAAGCCAATCAGGAAAGTAAAACTTTAGAATACATTTTTATTTTATTAGTCTTTAAAGGCTGTCTCGTATGAAACAGCCTTTTTTGTTGGATTTTTATTTTATCACTGTTGCTTCCAATTCCACTTTCAAAGTTTCAAAAAGGCTTTTTACTTCCAAAACTGTACTGGATTGTTTGACCTCATTTTTCTGAATCCAATTTTGGAAAACATCAAAATTTTCAAATAACGAAGCACTGTCTGTGGTGTAAATATTTAATCTTACGATATTTTTTAATTCATAATCCGCATCAGAAATTACTTTTTCCAGATTTTCTAATGTTTGTAAAAGCTGACTTCTCATATCGGCATTACTTGAAATTCCATTGTCGTCTATTGCCGTTTGTCCAGAAACATATAGCGTACCTTGAACATTTGTAACTTCTACTGCCTGGGCATAATTTCTAGCATCCTGCCATTTCCACGGATTTATTACTCGTTTTTCCATCTTTAAATTTTTAAAATTAACAGATGCAAAAATCAGCAGACTAAATTTTTTAAAGGCGTGACAAATATCACTATTTACAAGCCTTACATAAAAAGGCGGCTCAATGTCTCGCGCGAAACTCCTAAATAAGAAGCTAAAGAAGTTTTAGGAACACGTTGTAAAAGAGAGGAATTTTTAAGAAGCAACTGTTCGTATCTTTCTCTTGCGTTTGAAGTCAAAAAAGATAATATTCGTGTTTGAGAACCAATATGCCCAGCTATTGATTTTCGAAGAAAAAAACGTTCCATTTTCTGCAAGTCATTACAAAGCTTCTCGAAGTTTTCAAATGAAAGACTATATGCAATCGTGTCTTCAATACATTCTAACAACAATGTGGCTTTGCTTTGCGTGTAAAAAGCCTGAAAATCGGTTTCCCACCAATCTTCCATGGCAAATGAAACAATATGTTTTTTAGCATCTTGATCTTCATAAACCAACTTTACAAGTCCCGCTAACAAAAAATATACATTGTGAACTTCATTTCCTTCTTCAATAATAAATTGACCTTTCTTAAATGTTTCCAGTTTAAAATGAGAAACAATGAATGAAGCTTCTTCATCTGTCAAAGGGACAACTTTTTCTACATGGTTTCTTAAAAATTGTTCAGGATTATTCATAAAAAGGTTTTCAAAATAAATAACAAAAATACAGCTTCAAAAAACAAAAAATCCAAATCCCAAGAAATTTGGAATTTGGATTTTTAATATTCGAATTTATATTTCTTAGTCTAAAACAAAACTTACGCTGACATTAGCTGTAATTTCGATTTCTCCAATAGCTAAAGTTTCATTTGAAGCTCCCATTGAATCTGCTTCTTTCATTCTCATCGCAGCATACATTGGCTGTGGATGATAAACTTGTGAATTGTCTGAAATTGTAAACGCTTTACCTACTTTCTGTCCTAAAACAGATACGTATTCCTCAGCTTTTACTTTCGCATCTTTCATTGCTAATTTTCTAGCTTCCGATTGATATTGTGCTAATTTAGAAGATTCAAAAGAAACTCTGTCGATACGATTAATTCCTTGCTGTACCAAACCTTCCATTAATTCATCATATTTAGACAAATCTTTTACTACAATTTCTACCGTTTGTGTAGCGTTGTAAGAAGTTTTCTTTTTCTCATAATCATATTGCGGATTTAGAGAAACTTGTTTTGTTTTGAAATCTGCTGTTGGAACATTCATTTTTTTGATGAATTTTAAAACAGCGTCCATCTTTTCGTCATTCTGTTTTTTAACGTCTTTAGCATTATTCCCTTTGGTTTCAACCGTAGCTGAAATACAAACTTGATCAGGTGCTACTTTTACTTTTCCTTCCCCGTTTACATTGATTAGAGGTATTTGTTTGATTTCCTGGCCGTAAGACATAGTCATAAACATGATTGTTAAAAATAATACTAGTTTTTTCATTTTTGTTAAATTTTAATATTTGATAAAAGCTTTCCAAAAGTTATGCCATCATTATAATTTTCCCATTTTTGCCATCCCAAAAAGGATTACAATTGGAATTGCAAGCAGAATTACCATCAAAGTTTGATCGGCAAATAAAGACGGTTCTTTTATCAAAGTTATCACATAACCACCTATAGCACCGCCAAAGTGAGCGGTATGGCCAATATTATCATTTTTAGCTTTCATACCGTAAATGGAATACAATAAATATAAAATTCCGAAAATATAGGCTGGCATCGGAATGACAAAAAATATTCCGAGCATCATGTCAGGTCTTAACAATATTGCAGAATACAAAACCCCTGTTACAGCTCCAGAAGCCCCAACGGCACGATAACTATAGTCATTTTTATGGAAAAGCATCGTCAAAAGACTTCCGAAAATCAAACTTCCAAAATAAATCAGGACAAAAGAGAAAGTTCCGAGCCAATCTAATACAACAGGCGCAAAAAAATAGAGTGTCAGCATATTGAAAATTAAATGCAGCATATCAACATGCAAAAAACCAGAAGAAAGCATTCTAAACTGTTCACCCGAACGAATACTTCCTACATGAAATTCGTACTTCCTAAAAAAAGAAAGATCATTAAAACCTTTATAACTAATAACAGCGTTGGCGACGATAATCCCTGCTAAAATGATATTCATAAATCAAAATTATTGTGAATTGTAAATATAATCATTCTTAAAGATAAGTTAGCACGAATGCAAAATATCGATCGATAATCATTTTTAATTTATCTTTGTCAAAAAAAATTACATGCAGTTTCTTGTTTATATTTTGGCCTACCCTTTACTTTGGCTAATCTCTATATTACCTTTCCCAATATTTTACTTGTTCTCAGATTTTGTATATTTTCTGATTTACAGGGTTATTGGATATCGTAAAAAAGTGGTTCGTGAAAATCTGGCGCTTACTTTACCACACTTAAGTGATCCTGAAAGGAAAGAGATCGAAAAGAAATTCTACAAACACATGTGCGATATGTTTTTGGAGATGGTTAAAACCATGAGTATGTCTCCTGAAGAAATGGAAAGAAGATTTCATGTCACCAATATCGATTTGGTTTTGGATTATGCCAAAAAAGGAAAAAGCGTAATTCTAGTAGCTTCGCATTATGCAAGTTATGAATGGCTTTTGACTATAAATCCTAAACTTGGTTTTCAAGGAGTTGCAGTTTATAAAAAATTAGCCAATCCTTATTTTGATAAATTAGTTCGAAAAATCCGTTCGAAATACAATACAGAAATGATTGAAACCAGAAAAGCAATTCCAACCATGGCTCAAAACCAGCGTAATGGAGTATTAAGCATGTACGGTTTGGCAAGTGATCAATCGCCTAAACTAGATAGAATTTTTCATTCAATGAAATTTTTAGGAGTTGAAGTCCCTGTTCATACTGGAGCCGAAATGCTAGCTAAGAAATACGATTTGGCTGTAATTATGGTAAAGGTAGAAAAAGTAAAAAGAGGATTTTATGAAGCTACCTTTTTATCTCTTGCTGACAATCCAAAAGATTTTGAAGACTTCGAGATTACAGAAATGTATTTAAAAGAGGTTGAAAAACAAATTCTCGCAAAACCTGAATTCTATTTGTGGACGCACAAAAGATGGAAACATAAAATTAATTAATACTTAGAAAAATCCGAAAAAACAAAAAGCCTCTTTTTAACAAAAGAGGCTTTTTTATGGATTAAAAACTAAAATCTTAGATTCCAGCGATTACTTTAATTTCGTCAATAATACGAAGAGCCAATTTATCAGCTTCCTCCTGAGAAGGAGCTTCTGTGTAAATACGAATAATTGGTTCTGTATTTGATTTTCTTAAATGAACCCATTCTGTAGCAAAATCAATTTTTACACCGTCAATTGTCGAGATATCTTCGTTTTTATATTTCTCTGTCATTTGAGTTAAAATCGCATCGACATCAATCTGCGGTGTCAATTCAATTTTATTTTTACTCATATAATATTCCGGATAAGAAGCTCTCAAGGCTGCAACCGACATTTTTTTGTTTGCTAAATGTGTTAAGAATAAAGCAACTCCAACCAAACTATCGCGTCCGTAATGTAATTCAGGATAGATAATTCCACCGTTTCCTTCACCACCAATTACAGCATTGTTTTTTTTCATTAATTCAACCACATTCACCTCTCCTACTGCACTTGCTTCGTAGTTTCCGTTGTGGGCTTTTGTAACGTCTCTTAATGCACGAGAAGAAGACATATTAGAAACTGTATTTCCAGGAGTTTTACTTAAAACATAATCTGCTACAGCAACTAGTGTATATTCTTCACCAAACATTTCTCCGTCTTCGCTGATGAAAGCCAAACGATCAACGTCTGGATCTACCACGATTCCGAAATCCGCTTTTTCTTTTACAACTAATTCTGAAATATCCGTTAAATGCTCTTTTAATGGCTCTGGATTATGAGGGAAATGTCCGTTTGGTTCGCAGTATAATTCTACTACTTCCACTCCCATTTGTTTCAAAAGTTTTGGAATAATAATTCCTCCCGAAGAATTAACTCCATCAATAACCACTTTAAATTTAGCTTCTTTTACAACTTCAATATCAACCAAAGGCAAGTTCAAAACTTCATCAATATGAATGTCCATATAAGCATCATTTGAAATGATTTCGCCTAAACTATCAACGTCAGAAAAATCGAAAGCTTCTGCTTCAGCAATTTCTAAAATTTTAGCACCATCTGCACCGCTTAAAAATTCTCCTTTAGCATTTAATAATTTTAAGGCATTCCATTGTTTTGGATTGTGAGAAGCTGTTAAGATAATTCCACCGTCTGCTTTTTCTAACGGAACAGCCACTTCAACCGTTGGGGTTGTAGAAAGTCCAAGATCAATTACATTGATTCCTAAACCGATTAAAGTATTTACAACTAAATTGTGGATCATTGGCCCAGAAATTCTGGCATCACGACCAATTACCACGGTTAATTTATCTTTAGCAATGTTATTTTTTAAGAAAGTTCCGTATGCCGACGCAAACTTCACTGCATCAACAGGAGTCAAATTATCTCCTACTTTTCCTCCGATCGTCCCACGGATTCCAGAAATAGATTTTATTAGAGTCATTTTTGTGAGTTAGGGTTATTTTTTTACAAATATAAAAAAGTTACCGAGTTACTAAGGCGCTAATTTTCTAAGATTTTAAATTTAACTTATAAGAAAGCACTTTCATTGTGCTATTTTTATAACAAAATGATTTAAAAAAGTTTTTATACATTTACTAAAACAACTCGGAAACTTAGCCACTAAGATTCTCAGCAATTATAGAAAAAATGAATTTCTTAGCCCATATATATCTTTCTGGAGAAAATGATTTGATTAAAATAGGGAATTTTATGGCCGATGGAATTCGCGGCAAACAATTTGAACATTTTCCCGAAGACGTGCAAAAAGGTATTTTACTGCATCGCTTCATTGACACTTATACCGATTCTCACGATACTTTTAGAAAAAGCACCAAACGACTGCATGATAGATACCATCATTATGCTGGAGTAATTGTAGATATTGTTTACGATCATTTCCTAGCGAAAAACTGGACAAAATATTCAGATGAAAAACTAGAAACTTTTATCAATCGATTCTACAATTCATTACACGATAATTATGATATTTTAACAGAAAAAACTCAAGGTTTAATGCCTTATATGATCGAAAGAAACTGGCTTTTAAGTTATCGCACCACCGAAGGAATCCACCAGATTCTGACACAAATGGATCGCAGATCTAAAAACATTTCTAAAATGCAATATGCGGTAGAAGAATTAAATGAATTTTATGATGATTTTGAAGAAGAATTCACTTCTTTTTTCGAAGAGATAAAAATACAAGCCAAAGCAAAATTAATTACGCTTTAACACGTTTGTTTTCCATTACAAATCTATTACACATGAAAAAAATTACGCTTTTAATAGCTTTCCTTTATATTAATGCCAACGCGCAGCAAGCAAATCCAACAGGATTAGTTGTAACCAAAGCAATGGTCGTTTCGGCTCGTGAAGAAGCTTCTAAAATTGCTTCAGACATTATGAAACGAGGCGGCAATGCATTTGATGCTATGGTTGGAACCGAATTGGCTCTTGCTGTTGCCTTTCCCTTTGCTGGAAATATTGGCGGAGGTGGTTTTATGGTGTATCGAAAAGCCAATGGCGAGGTTGGTTCTTTAGATTATCGTGAAAAAGCGCCATTGGCCGCTACAAAAGATATGTTTCTAGACAGCGATGGAAATGTCATTAAAGGTAAAAGTACCGAGACAGCTCTAGCAATTGGAGTTCCCGGAACTATTGCCGGCGTTTTTGCAGTTCATAAAAAATACGGAACGATGCCAATTTCCAAAATTCTTGAACCAGTAATTGCTTTAGCAGAAAGAGGTGTTGTAGTTACAAAAAAACAAGAAAAAAGCTTAAAAGATTATCACGAAAGCATTGTCAAAATTAACGGAGAATCTTCTCTCCTTTCTGGAAATTTCAAAGAAAATGATACTATCAAATATCCTGCTCTTGCCAAGACTTTAAGAAGAATTCAGAAAAAAGGAAGAAATGAATTCTATAAAGGTGAAACAGCTAAAATTTTAGTTGATTATCTGAAGAAAAAAGGCGGTATTATTACGATGGAAGATTTGGCAAAATATGAAGCCAAATGGAGAAAACCGCTTCAGTTTACGTATAAAGGTTTAAAAATAACCTCGATGTCTCCACCGAGCAGTGGGGGAATCTGTCTAGCACAAATTCTAAAAATGCTGGAACCGTATGATTTATCCAAAATGGGACATAATTCAGCCGATGCTATTCAGGTTATTGTAGAAGCAGAAAGAAGAGCTTATGCTGATAGAAGCTACTTTTTAGGAGATCCGGATTTTGTCAAAATTCCAGTAAAAGAATTATTAGATCAAAATTATTTACGTGATCGAATGGCAAGTTTTAATCCAGAAAAAGCCACTTTGTCCTCTGAAATAAAAGAAGGAAAAGTCAATTATGCTGAAAGCACCGAAACGACTCATTATTCTATTGTAGATCAATTTGGAAATGCAATTGCAGCAACCACAACTTTAAACGACGGTTACGGGTCTAAATATTATTGTGATGAATTAGGTTTCTTTTTGAATAATGAAATGGACGACTTCAGTGCAAAGCCAGGTTCGCCAAATATGTTTGGTTTGGTTGGAAATGAAGCCAACAGCATTGCACCGCAAAAGCGTATGTTAAGTTCAATGACGCCTACGATTGTTGAGAAAGATGGAAAATTGTATATGGTTGTGGGAACTCCGGGCGGTTCTACTATTATCACCTCAGTTTTGCAAACTATTTTAAATGTATACGAATACAATCTGAGCATGCAGGAAGCAGTAAATGCACCGCGTTTTCATCATCAGTGGCTTCCTGATTTGATTACTTTTGAACCAAATGCTTTTGAGACAAAAACAATAGACAAACTAAAAGCTAAAAATTACTTAATCAATGAAAAACCAACTCCAATCATCGGAAAAGTGGATGCCATTTTAGTTTTGCCGGACAACAAATTAGAAGGCGGAGCTGACTTTAGAGGAGATGATAAAGCAGTTGGCTTTTAATACTTATTCGTTTTTATTTTTTTAATCTAACATTATAAACTAATTTTGTAAGAACGAATAATTTTAAAAAGAATGCTCAAAAAATATTTCAGAAGACTCGAAAGCATCATTGCTTTGGCACAATCCTTAATGACTCCAAAGCAGTTTCTTTTTTTGTCAAGCGTTCTTATTGGGATTTCGTGCTCACTTGCCGTTATCGTACTAAAAACTTTCGCACACAGCGTTTTCTCCTTTGCAACTTACATTAACGGAATCTTAAAGTTAAGCTTTATTAATAGTATCCTTCCGATTATCGGAATTCTATTGACTGTTTTTGTTGTAAAGAAAGTTCTAAATGGATCGATTCAAAAAGGTACTTCTCAAATCCTTTATGCGGTTGCAAAAAAAGCCAGTATTATTCCGCGAAAGCAGATGTATGCACAAATTGTGACCAGTTCGTTAACGGTTGGTTTAGGAGGTTCAGCAGGTTTAGAGAGTCCAATTGTAATTACAGGTGCCGCATTTGGTTCTAATTATGCTCAGAATTATAAAATGCAGTATAAGGACAGAACCTTATTAATTGGATGTGGTGTTGCTGCTGGAATTGCCGCTGCTTTTAATGCTCCAATTGCCGGTGTTCTTTTTGCAATTGAAGTTTTATTGGTAGACGTGAGCATTTCTGCTTTTACACCGATTATGATTTCTGCGGCAACCGGTGCATTAGTTTCAGCTATTGTTTTGGACGAAAGCATTCTTTTAAGCTTCAAAAAACAAGAAACATTCGATTATCACAATATTCCTTTTTATGTAATATTAGGGGTTTTAACAGGGCTAACAGCAATTTATTATTCCCGAAATTTCCAGAGAGTAGAACATTATTTTGCCAAACAACAGATCAATCCTTATAAAAAAGCATTAATTGGTTCTTCACTTTTAGCATTGCTGATTTTTGTTTTTCCAACTCTATTTGGCGAAGGATATGAAAGCATTAGAACTTTATCTGAAACCGATCCTGGAAAATTATTAGACAATACTCTTTTTGCAGATTTTAGAAATAATCAATGGGTTTTACTGCTTTTTGTGGGTGCCACTATGATGATGAAAGTTTTTGCTTCGGGACTAACTCTTGGAAGCGGTGGAAATGGAGGAAACTTTGCTCCTTCTCTATTTTTAGGTTCTTATCTGGGATATTTCTTTTCTAAGCTAATAACAATGATAGGTTTGTCAAAACTACCAATTACCAACTTTACAATGGTTGGAATGGCGGGTATTTTGAGTGGATTATTTCACGCTCCATTAACGGCAATATTTTTAATTGCAGAAATCACAGGAGGTTACGGTTTAATGATTCCGCTTATGATTGTTTCTTCCATCAGTTTTGCAATTTCAAAACGTTACGAAAAATATTCGCTTGACGTAAAAGGATTAGTAAAAAAAGGTCACGCTTTTACCAGCAATAAAGATTCTAATATTCTTTCCACTTTAGACATTGATACTATTATTCAATGTGATTATTTAACAGTTCACCCGGAAGAAAATTTGAGCAAATTGGTTGATCTTATTTCCCATTCCAATCAAGTCGTTTTTGCGGTTGTTGACAATGAAAAAGAATTGGTTGGTGTAGTCCATTTTAATGATATCCGAGAAATTATCTTTAATTCCTATCGAGTAAAATACACTCAGATAAAAGATGTTATGAAAACTCCTGCCGCAACAATTTCTTCTTTTGACAGCATGGAAATTGTAATGAGTAAATTTGAAAAATCTAAATCGGCATTTCTTCCGGTTTTACGAAATGGAAAATACTACGGTTTCATATCCAAATCTATAGCACTTGAAGCTTACAGAACCAAACTACGCGCTATGACGATAGAATAGCCTTAATATCGGATAAGTTAAAAATTTTTATTATCCGATATTAAGAAGTACTTTTGTAGGATTATGTGGAATATAAACCTAACATACAGAGAAGAATTTCAATCAACATTTGATCGGTTGTACCAAAAAAGGCAGGAACTGCAAACCAGCAGACCATTGCCTAATATCGCTTTGAATAAAATCCGTGAAAGTTTATCTCTAGAATGGACTTACAATTCAAATAGTATTGAAGGAAATACAATGAGTCTACGCGAAACCCAAATGGTAATCCAAGAAGGCATTACGATTAAGGGAAAATCTCTTCGCGAACATTTTGAAACACACAATCACGATAAAGCAATCGACTATCTATATTCAATTGTAGATGAAAATTACAAGCTTAGAAGTATTGACATACTTTCTATCCATGGTCTTGTTTTACGATCCATTGAGGATGATTTTGCTGGGCGAATTCGAAATGGTGGTGTTCGTATTTCAGGAGCTAATTTTATGCCTCCGAACGCGAATAAAGTTTCAGATTATCTTGATGAATTAATTGAGTTTATCAATACAAATCCGTTAGGATTAAACGATATTGAATTGGCAACAATTTACCATCATAAACTAGTCTGGATTCATCCCTTTTTTGATGGAAACGGCCGTACAGTTCGTCTAAGCATGAATTTATTATTGATGCGTTGTGGTTTTCCCCCTGCCATTATACTAAAAAATGACAGGAAAAAATATTACGAAGCGCTTAATCAAGCCAATAATGGTAATTATCAAAAACTAACACTTTTGATGTGTCAGGCACTTGAACGAACACTTAATATTTATTTAAGCGCTATGCCAGGAAGCAGTTATGATTATCAATCTATTCAAAACATTGTTAGCGAACCTGATACACCTTATGGTCAGGAATATGTAAGTTTATTAGCCAGAACAGGGAAAATAGACGCTTATAAAGAAGGCAGAAACTGGTACACCACCAAAGAAGCTATCGAAGATTATATAGCAACCCGAAAAAGAAAACGCTAGTTTATACTAGCGTTTTTTGTTACTAATTGTAACATAAAGTTTTGCTATCGAGCACTAAAAGAACAAATCAAAGTGGTAACTTTGCGTTTTGCTCAAAATTATGTTAGAAAAAGACAATACTATTGAAGTTCTTGGTGCAAGAGTTCATAATCTTAAAAATATAGACATTTCTATTCCGCGTGAAAAACTGGTTGTAATCACTGGTTTATCGGGTTCGGGAAAATCATCCTTGGCATTTGATACCATTTATGCTGAAGGCCAGCGTCGTTATGTTGAAACTTTTTCGGCATACGCCAGACAATTCCTTGGTGGATTGGAACGTCCTGATGTTGATAAAATTGACGGACTTTCGCCAGTAATTGCCATTGAACAAAAAACAACCAGCAAAAGTCCGCGTTCGACTGTTGGAACCATTACTGAAATTTACGATTTCCTTAGACTTTTATACGCTCGTGGTGCTGATGCATACAGTTATAACACAGGCGAAAAAATGGTTTCGTATTCTGATGAGCAGATTAAAGATCTGATTATTCAAGATTATAAAGGAAAACGAATCAATATTTTGGCTCCGGTTATTAAAGCGAGAAAAGGACATTATGCCGAATTATTCCAGCAAATTACAAAACAAGGATTTTTAAAAGTTCGTGTAAATGGCGAAGTTCAGGATTTGGTCTCTGGAATGAAATTGGATCGTTACAAAACACACGATATTGAAATTGTGGTAGACAGAATGCAGATTGAAGATACACCTGACAATCAGAAAAGATTGGCTGAAAGCATCAATACTGCCATGCATCATGGTGAAAATGTCCTGATGATTTTAGATCAGGATTCTAATGAAGTTCGTTATTTCAGCCGAAATTTAATGTGTCCTTCAACTGGAATATCTTATCAAAATCCGGAACCGAATTTATTTTCTTTTAACTCACCAAAAGGAGCTTGTCCGCATTGCAACGGATTAGGAACGGTTCATGAAATCAATGTAAAAAAGATTATTCCAAATCCGAAATTATCTATAAAAAGTGGTGGTTTTGCTCCACTTGGCGAATATAAATCTTCTTGGATTTTCAAACAACTGGAAACCATTGGAGAAAAATTCGGATTCAAAATTACCGATCCAATCGAGAAGATTCCCGAAGAAGCCATGACCATGATTTTGTATGGCGGAAAAGATAAATTTGCCGTCAACTCAAAAGATCTTGGTGTAACCAGAGAATACAAAATTGATTTTGAAGGGATTTCAAATTTCATCAAAAATCAATATGATGAAAGTGCTACAACTAGTATCAAACGATGGGCAAAAGATTTTATGGACGAAATTCCATGTCCGGTTTGTGATGGTTCCCGTCTTAAAAAAGAAGCTTTATTTTTTAGAGTAAATGAAAAAAATATCACGGAATTGTGTGATATGGATATTTCAGATTTAACAGCATGGTTTCAAGATTTGAATAGCCATTTGACTGACAAACAGCTTTTGATTGCTTCTGAGGTTGTAAAAGAAATCAAAGACCGTTTGAACTTCTTAATGAATGTTGGTTTGAATTATTTGGCTTTAAGCCGAAGTTCAAAATCGCTTTCTGGAGGAGAAGCACAACGTATCAGATTAGCAACACAAATTGGTTCTCAGTTAGTTGGAGTTTTATATATTTTGGATGAACCGAGTATTGGTTTACACCAAAGAGACAACGAAAAACTGATTCAGTCTTTAGAACAATTACGTGATATTGGAAACTCGGTTATCGTAGTAGAACACGATAAAGACATGATCGAAACGGCTGATTATGTAATTGATATTGGCCCAAAAGCCGGAAAATATGGTGGCGAAATCATTAGCATTGGAACTCCAAAAGAAACTTTAAAATCAAACACCATTACCGCTCAATATCTGAATGGTAAAATGAAATTTGATATTCCGAAAGAAAGACGAAAAGGAAACGGTAAATTCTTAAAACTAACTGGTGCAACTGGAAACAATCTTAAAAATGTTTCTATAGAAATTCCGTTGGGACAGCTTGTTTGCGTTACTGGAGTTTCCGGAAGCGGAAAATCGACTTTGATAAACGAAACCCTCTACCCGATTCTGAATGCCTATTATTTTAATGGCGTAAAAAAACCACAACCTTATAAAAAGATTGAAGGTTTAGAACATATTGACAAAGTTATTGATATCGACCAAAGTCCGATTGGACGTACACCACGCTCAAATCCAGCGACATATACCGAAGTTTTTTCCGAAATCAGAAATCTGTTTACGATGACTTCAGAAAGCATGATTCGAGGTTATAAAGCAGGACGTTTCAGTTTTAACGTAAAAGGCGGACGATGTGAAACTTGTGAAGGTTCTGGAGTAAGAACCATCGAAATGAACTTTTTACCGGACGTTTATGTAGAATGTGAAACCTGTCAAGGGAAACGTTTTAACAGAGAAACATTGGAAATTAGATACAAAGGAAAATCTATTTCGGATGTTTTGGATATGACGGTTGATGAGGCAGTTCCTTTTTTCGAAAATATTCCGAAAATTTACAGAAAAATAAAAACGATTCAAGATGTTGGTTTAGGATATATTACGCTGGGCCAGCAAAGTACAACACTTTCTGGCGGAGAAGCACAGCGTATTAAACTAGCTGGCGAATTGTCTAAAAAAGATACTGGAAATACTTTTTATATCTTGGACGAACCTACAACAGGATTGCATTTTGAAGACATTCGTGTTTTGATGGAAGTAATCAATAAATTGGTTGATAAAGGAAATACGATTTTGGTAATCGAACATAATATGGACGTAATCAAACTTGCTGACTATATCATCGATATTGGTCCTGAAGGCGGAAAAGGTGGCGGACAATTGGTTGCCAAAGGAACTCCGGAAGAAGTTGCTAAGAATAAAAAAAGTTATACGGCTAAGTTTTTGAAAAAAGAACTTGAGTAAAACAAATCCATCTTTGTCAAAGTTTTGAAACTTTGACAAAGATTTACATCTAAAAGCTTCATAACACTGGGTAAACTACACCTCTGATAATGAATCTAAAAACTAAATTTTATCGTTATCGCAACATTAGATTTAGATTATAATTCCCGTTTTCCATAACAATTCTGGAAAAAAGTGTTAATTTAGTATCCGCTTTTTTTGAAAAATTCAGGCTCTTTAGGAAAAACTGTTTCGATTAAACCAAGTGTTTATTTAAAACCAACTGCCCTAGCCCTGATGGGAGCGACATCCTTTTGCTGTGGGGTTCACAGCAAAAGATATAGCGGACAGCAGGAATAAGCTCCTGACTTCGACTACGCTAAAAACATAAATTGAATAACTTAATAAATTAAAATACCTAAAATGAGATTAGAAGATTTTGATAATGATGAAGATAAAGTAATTCAGGACCGTTTGAAGCAAAAAACGTGGAATGAAATTAGAACCAATGACAGCTGGGCAATTTTTAAAATTATGTCCGAGTTTGTAAATGGTTATGAAGCAATGGGTAGAATTGGTCCGTGTGTTTCGATTTTTGGATCGGCTAGAACAAAACCAGACGATAAATACTATCAATTGGCAGAGAAAATTGCTTACAAAATAAGTAAAGCGGGTTATGGCGTAATTACGGGCGGTGGCCCAGGAATTATGGAAGCTGGTAACAAAGGCGCTCACTTAGGTGGTGGAACTTCGGTTGGTTTAAATATCGAACTACCTTTTGAACAGCATTTTAACCCTTATATTGACCACGATAAAAACCTAAATTTCGATTATTTCTTTGTGAGAAAAGTAATGTTCGTAAAATATTCTCAAGGTTTTGTGGTGATGCCGGGTGGTTTTGGAACTTTGGACGAAATGTTCGAAGCGATCACTTTGATTCAGACGAAAAAAATTGGAAAATTCCCAATCATTTTGGTGGGAGTAGAATTTTGGTCTGGCTTAATCGAATGGGTCAAAACAGTTCTGGTGGAGAAAATGCATACTGTAAGTCCAGAAGATCTGAACTTGTTTAAGATCGTTGACACAGAAGATGAAGTAGTAGATGTTTTAGACAAATTCTACAAGAAATACGATTTGAGTCCGAATTTCTAAATATTATCAACCTAAATACTAATATAAGAAATTGCAAGTTTGCCGTTAAAGCAGTGTAATTCAAATACACTTACATGACTTATAAGGTTAAATTGTATTAAATATCGTAAAAATTGAAAGCTGTTTTTTTAAACAGCTTTTTTTATGTTATTTTTACAAAAATCCGAAGTAACTTTATGTACGTAACTTAAGTATATCTGATAAACCTTGCGCCATACTTGAAATTGTTTTTTAAAATTATTTGTCCGATTATAGTTTTATTGTTTTCAATAAAACTTTCAGCACAACATCTTTCTAAGATGGAAGTGGCGGTAAATCTCGAACTTAAAACACTGAATGTAAAACAGGATATTACGTATCACAACGTTTCACAAGATACTTTAACTTCTATAGTTTTAAATGATTGGAATAATGCTTTTGCAGATAAAAATACACCATTAGCAAAACGTTTTTCGGATGAATTTTATAGAGGTTTTCATTTAGCTAAAGCTGCTGACAGAGGGAAAACTACTATTTTGAGTCTTACTGATACGATGGCTCTTGAATGGGAAAGAAACGAGAAAGATCCTGATTTTATAATTGTTAAATTAAGTCAAAAACTGCTTCCGGGCGAAAAAATCGATCTCCATCTTACTTATATTGCTAAAATTCCTAATGATAAATTCACTCATTTTGGTTTTGATCAAAATGGTGGAATGGAGCTTAAAAATTGGTTTTTAAGCCCTGCTCGTTTCGAAAATCATAGCTTCATAAAATACAACAATTTCAACTTAGATGATATTGCTAATGCTGCGACAGATTACGAAGTTGAAATTAAAATCCCTAATTCGTATTCTATTACAACCGATTTGAATTCGGTTTCTAAAGACGTTTCAAACAACGATTACATTATTTATTCCTTTTCTGGAAAAAACAGAACCGATTTCAGTCTTTATATTGAAAAACAAAGTTCCTTTAGAACTTATGACAATGGTTTAGTTGAAGTGGAAACCAATTTGAAAAACAAAAAAATCGACGAAATTCAGAAAGCTATAATTATTGATCGTGTAGTTTCTTTTGCATCTGATTTTGTTGGTCAATATCCGCACGAGAAAATCACAGTTTCACAGGCCGATTATGATCGAAATCCTTTTTATGGATTAAATCAGCTGCCTTCTTTTATAAGTCCGTTTTCGGATGATTTTATGTTTGAAATTCAGTTTCTAAAAACATTTTTGAACAATTATCTCAAAAACAGTCTTCGTATGGATTCCCGAAAAGACAATTGGGTTTACGATGCAATACAGATTTATGCCATGATGAAATATATGGAACTAAATCATCTGGATAAAAAAATGCTGGGCAGGCTTTCGGATATGAAACTTTTTAAAAGTTATAATATCACCAATTTAACTTTTAACGAACAGTACAGCTATTATTATATGCTTATGGCTCGTAAAAACCTAGATCAGCCATTGGGAGATCCTAAAAATACTTTAATCAAATTCAACGAACAAATCGCAAGTAAATATAGAGCAGGTTTAAGCTTGAGCTATCTGGATGATTATTTAAACCATAATATTGTTCCTGAAAGCGTAAAACAGTTTTATAATCTCAACAAAAGCCAACAGACAAATCGTTATGATTTTGAAAAAATCTTGACTCAAAAAAGTTCAAAAAAGATAGACTGGTTTTTCAATACTATAATTGACTCGAGGGATATTATTGATTATAAATTTTCGCATGTTTCAAGAACAGCCGATAGTGTCACTTTTTCAATTAAAAACAAAACAGGAATTTATGCTCCCATTCCTATTTACGGATTGAAGAAAAATAAAATCGTTTTTAAAGAATGGATCGAACCTAAAACAAAAGATTCTGTTTACGAATTTGAAAGAAAAAATGCTGATAAAATTGTTATAAACTACGATAATGAAGTTCCAGAATACAATCAGAGAAACAACTGGAAATCATTAAAAAGTGTTGTTATAACCAATCGTCCAATTAAGTTTAATTTTGCTAAGGATTTAGAAGATCCATTCTACAATCAGATTTTATACATTCCAACACTTACTTATAATTACTACGATGGTTTTACACCAGGAATTCGTTTTCATAACAAAACCATTCTAGACAAACCTTTTAATTTTGATATAAATCCAGCGTATTCTATCAAGGCAGGAACACTCTCTGGTTCTTCTGCTTTTTCTTGGAACGAATATTACAGAAACAGCACTTTGTACAATGTCCGCTATTCTATTAGCCAAAATTATTTTCACTATGCGCCAGATGCGACTTATTTGAGATTAAATCCGATGGTGGTTTTCCGTATTCGCGAAAAAGATTTTAGAGACAATAGAAAACAGCAGTTTTTGTTTCGTCAGGTTATCGTAAATCGTGAAGCAAGCGATTATATCACGGATAATTCCGAGCCTAATTATTCCATTTTTAATGCACGATATTCAAACACCAAAACGGAACTTATTGATCATTTTAATTTCATGACCGACTTACAGTTTTCTAGCGGATTTGGAAAGGTTTCGGGAGAGATTGAATATCGAAGATTATTTCAAAATAATCGTAAACTAAATTTAAGACTATTTGCTGGAAGTTTTGTATACAACACAACAAACTCCGATTATTTTAGTTTTGGTTTAGACAGACCAACCGATTATTTATTTGATTATAATCTTTTCGGAAGATCTGAAAGCACAGGCTTTTTTAGTCAGCAGTATGTAATTGCAGAAGGAGGTTTTAAATCTCAACTAGAACCTTCCTATGCCAATCAATGGATGACGACTTTAAATGCCAGTTATGCCGTTTGGAACTGGGTAGAATTATATGGAGACATTGGTTTTATGAAAAATAAACATCAAAGCGAGTTCTTTGCTTATGATACAGGAGTACGTTTAAATCTAGTTCCAGACTACTTTGAACTTTATTTTCCAGTTTATTCCAATAATGGATGGGAAATTTCACAACCTAGATACAATGAAAAAATACGATTTATAATCACTTTCTCACCAAAAACATTAGTCACGCTTTTTACCCGAAAATGGTTTTAATCAAATAAATTTTAAACAAAATATTGCGAAATTATCAAAAATACTCGTTTTTTACTTTAAACAACATAAATAAAACACCTTGTTTTTTCATTTTAAATACAAATAATTAAATTATATTTAGTTTAAAGAATTATGATTATTGATTGTTTTTAAGTAATTTCGCGACATAAACATGACCCTTCAAGATTATGATAAAAGAAATAAACAATACTACATTGACATTTGAGGATTTCAAAACTGAGGTATTGAATGACTATAGAACTGCTGTAATCAGCCGTGAATGTAGTCTTTTAGGTCGAAAAGAAGTATTAACAGGAAAAGCAAAGTTTGGAATTTTCGGAGACGGAAAAGAAGTGCCGCAGCTGGCAATGGCCAAGGCTTTTAAAAACGGGGATTTCCGTTCTGGATACTATCGCGATCAGACTTTTATGATGGCTATTGGCGAATTGGACGCAAAACAGTTCTTTGCCGGTTTATATGGTCATACTGATTTAGCTTTCGACCCAATGTCTGCTGGAAGACAAATGGGAGGACACTTTGTAACACACAGTTTAAACGAAGATGGTTCTTGGAAAGACTTAACCAAACAAAAAAATTCAAGCTCGGATATATCGCCAACTGCAGGACAAATGCCAAGATTATTGGGATTAGCGCAGGCATCTAAGATTTATAGAAATGTTGATGGAATTACCATCAAAGATAAATTTTCTGTAAATGGAAATGAAGTGGCTTGGGGAACTATCGGCAATGCTAGTACATCTGAAGGTTTATTTTTTGAAACCATAAACGCTGCAGGAGTTTTACAAGTACCAATGGTAATGAGTGTTTGGGATGACGAATACGGGATTTCTGTTCACGCAAAACACCAAACTACTAAAGAAAATATTTCTGAGATTTTAAAAGGATATCAACGTGATGAAGACGCTAAAGGTTATGAAATCTTTAGAGTAAAAGGCTGGGATTATGCCGAACTGGTTTCGACTTACGAAAGAGCCGGAGCTATTGCACGCGAAGAACATATACCTGTTTTAATTCACGTAAACGAATTAACACAACCGCAAGGACATTCTACATCTGGTTCACACGAACGTTACAAAAGCGCAGAGAGACTGGCTTGGGAAAAAGATTTTGACTGTATCCGCCAAATGCGTTTATGGATGATTGCAATCAATGTTGCTTCTCCTGAAGAACTGGCAGAACTTGATTTCGAATTAAAGAAACTTGTTTTGGAAGCTAAAAAAGAAGCTTGGAATTCCTTTATCAATCCAATTATCGAAGAGCAAAAAAATCTTTTAAACTTATTGGAACAGATTGCAGAAGCAAGTATCAATCATAAAGACAGAATTAAAAAATTAATTTCTGAATTAAGTTCAATAAAAGCGCCTTTAAAGAAAGAATTATTGGTTTATGCTAGAAAGATTCTTCGTTTTATTGAAGTTCCAAACAGCAAGATAATTTTATCAAACTGGATTACAAATTTTATAGCTGAAACACAAAAAAAATTCAGCAGTAACCTGCATTCTGAATCTGCTCAAAATGTATTTTCTGTAGAAAAAGTTCTTCCAAAATATGCAGAAAATGCAAAACCAGATTTAGACGGAAGAATGATTCTTCGTGATAATTTTGATGCATTATTTGCAAAATATCCTGAAACTCTAATTTTCGGTGAAGATGTTGGAAACATTGGAGACGTAAATCAAGGCTTGGAAGGAATGCAAGAAAAATACGGAGAACTTCGTGTTGCCGACGTCGGAATTCGTGAAGCGACCATTATCGGTCAGGGAATCGGAATGGCATTGAGAGGTTTACGTCCTATTGCAGAAATTCAATACTTAGATTATTTATTGTATGCTATTCAGATCATGAGTGATGATTTAGCGACATTACAATATAGAACCGTTGGTAAACAAAAAGCACCGTTAATCATCAGAACTCGTGGACACCGTTTGGAAGGTATCTGGCACTCTGGTTCTCCAATGGGAATGATTATCAATGCTATTCGCGGTATTCATGTTTTAGTTCCAAGGGATATGACACAAGCTGCTGGTTTTTATAACACATTGTTGGAATGTGACGAGCCTGCTTTGGTTATTGAATGCCTTAACGGATACCGATTAAAAGAAAAAACTCCTTTAAATTTTGGTGAATTTAAAACGCCTATAGGAGTTGTGGAGACTTTAAGAGAAGGTTCTGATATTACTCTAGTTTCTTATGGATCAACTTTAAGACTGGTTCAACAAGTTGCTGGCGAATTGGCAGAAAAAGACATCAATTGTGAAGTGATTGATATTCAATCTTTACTTCCATTTGACATCAATAAAGATATTGTGAAAAGTATCGCTAAAACGAATCGCCTTTTAGTAATTGATGAAGACGTTCCTGGCGGAGCATCAGCTTACATCTTACAACAGATTTTGGAAGAACAAGACGCTTATAAATATTTAGACAGCAAACCACAGACTCTTGCCGCAAAAGCGCACAGACCAGCATACGGAACTGATGGCGATTATTTCTCAAAACCTTCTGCCGAAGATATTTTCGAGAAAGTTTACGAAATGATGAATGAAGTTAACCCTTCTAAATATCCTGCTTTATACCAGTAATTTAGAATGTTTTAGATATAAAAAAAGCTCCAAAATTTTGGAGCTTTTTTTATTACCTATTTCTTTGTCAAATTTGTCAAATTTTAAAACTTTAACAAAGTTCTTTACGCAATCTTTGTGGAGCTACTTGCGAAGATTTCTCCCTTCGGGAAATGACAAAAATGAGATTAATCCATTGCAATAAAACAAAAATCCGCTTCAAACTGCGCTTTCTCGAAAGCGAATCCGTTTCATCCACGTTCTATATCACGAATTAAATATCTTTCAACATCGTTCTGGCTCTTTCTAAATCTTCAGCCGTATCGATTCCAATTCCAACATGAGTTGTTTCGACCATTTTAATTTTTTTTCCAAACTCTAAATAACGTAATTGCTCTAATTTTTCAGAAGCTTCTAAAGATTTCATTGGAAGGCTATAAAAGTCTAATAAAGCTTGTTTTCTAAAAGCATAAATTCCGATATGCTGAAAGTATCGCACACCAACATTTTGCTCTCTTGGATACGGAATTACAGAACGGGAAAAGTACAAAGCAAACTGTGACTGATCTACAACCACTTTTACATTATTCGGGTTATTAATTTCGTCTTCATTTTTAATTTCACGCATTAACGAAGCTAAATCAACTTTTTTATCTGGATCATTTTTAAAAACTGATAAAACTTGTGCTAAAGGTTCAGCTTCTGTAAAAGGCTCGTCTCCCTGAACATTTACTACAATATCTACATCAAGATCTGCAATAGCTTCAGCAATTCGGTCGCTTCCAGATTCGTGTTCTTTAATACTCATTATTGCTTTTCCACCATTCGAAACAATTTCATCAAAAATTAAATCAGAATCGGTTACTACAAAAACATCTTCAAATAGTTTTGTTGAAACTGCCGCTTCGTACGTTCTTAAAATTATTGTTTTACCTCCTAAATCCTGCATCAATTTTGCAGGAAAACGTGTGGAAGCATATCGTGCAGGAATTACCGCTATTATTTTCATTTATATATTTTATTTTTTCTATGCAATTTACTTTAAAAATGTATTTTCCCACAGATTAAAAGGACTAAAAAGATTTCTGTAAAAAATATTCAAACCAATAATAAGAATCTGTGAAAATCATTTTAATCTGTGGCAAAAAAAACTATTCTTCAAAACTCTCGTCTTTAAAACCGATCAAATATAATTTATTTTTAGCACGTGTCATTGCCGTATAAAGCCATCTGATGTAATCTCGATCGATTCCGTCTGGTAAATACGGCTGTTCTACAAAAACGGTATTCCATTGTCCACCCTGCGATTTATGACAGGTAATAGCGTAAGAGAATTTAACCTGCAATCCGTTAAAATATTCGTTTTCCTTTACCTTTTGAAATCTCTTGTATTTAGTAGTTTCATCTTCATAATCCTTCATTACTTCTTCATACAAACGATTCGATTCTTCGTAAGTTAAAGAAGGAGATTCGCTTTTTAAAGTATCTAAAATCAAAACGGTTTCAAAAGGCTTTTGGTTGGGATAATCCACCATTCTAATTTTCACTTTGGCAAATGTAAATCCATATAATTCTCTGATTCCGAATAATTCTAAAACTTCAATAATATCTCCATTGGCAATAAATCCTGCTTCATCCGTTTCTTTCAGCCAGAAATAATTGTTTTTTACCACCATCAAAAAGTCGCCTACAGAAAGTTCGCTTTCTTTAAATAAAATTCGGCTTCTGATTTGTTCGTTATACTGATTGGCTCTTTTATTCGAGCGAACAATAAAAGCCGTGTCTTCAATACTGTAATTGCTGTACGCCATATTAATCGCGTCCTGAATATCGTAGCCGTCTGTTAATCGGACAATATCTTTAAACTTCTTTACATTAAATCGGAATTCGGTAATAAAACTTTCTTTTAATAATTCACGTAATTCTGTAGCATTATATAAAATCCCTGAACTTTCTTCCTGACGCATTACTTCGTCGAGTTCTATGTGTTCGATTTCTTTACTATAATGAGAACCCAAAGTGTCAATGTCTAAAGCTGGACTTACGTCTAAATTAACGGGAGGAAGCTGTGCTGTATCTCCTAAAAGAATCATTTTACAGTTTTGACCCGAATACACATAGTTGATTAAATCATCCAGAAGAGAACCACTGTCTAAAGTGCTATCTGAAATCATCGAAGCCTCATCGACGATAAAAATGGTATTTTTGTGTTTGTTGACTTGTTTAGTAAAAGCTACTCCACCACCCGATGATTTTTTAGGGAAATATATTTTTTTATGAATTGTAAAAGCAGCTGTATTCGAATAATTAGAAATTACTTTTGCCGCGCGTCCTGTTGGTGCCAGCAAAACATATTTCTTATTAATGTCACCCAAATTATTTACGATTGTAGAGATTACAGTCGTTTTTCCTGTTCCGGCATATCCTTTTAAAACAAAAATAGTATCGTTTTGTGGTTCGGTTAAAAAAATAGCGATTTTTTGAAAAAAGATATCCTGTTTAAGCGTTGGAGCAAAAGGAAATCGTTTTTGTAAAATACCGTAAAAGTGTGCTGAATTCATAAGGAAAATTTGAATCGCAAAGGTCGCTTTTTTAAATGGCAATATCAAAAATCAATTTCAATGACAATTAAAGTCTCCAATTTTAAAACTCAAAAATATAGCTTACATACAATCATTAAACAATAAAACATAGTAAATCACTAAAATTCAAGTAAATAAACCTTTTGTTAACCTTATTTTAAAATAAAATCCAAATTGTTTTTTGAAATTGCAATTATAATTGTTCCTTTTTAATTTGTAAGTTTGTGGTCGCTTAAATTCTTTCTTGATTTAAAACAGGTAACGAATTGTAAATCAACTATGTCATTACACAACACCAACATTACTTCAAAAAATTACAAAAAACTTTCTATTCAGGTTTCACTGTCGGGATTTTCATATTGTTGTTTTGATACTTTAAATAATGTAATTACTTCATTTAAAGAAATTCAGTTTGACAACACAAATAAAACGGCAAAAATTGAAGATTTGCTTACCGATGCATTCAAAAAAAATCCTGAATTAAAAGGTAATTACGATGATGTAATGGTAATTCACACTAACAATCTTTCAACTTTTGTTCCAACCGCTTTGTTTGATGAAAATTACTTGGGAAGTTATCTGCAATACACAAAAAAAGTATTTGAAACAGACTTTTTTACTTTTGACCGAATCCCAAATTACGAAATGAATTCTGTTTATATTCCGTATGTGAACATTAATAATTTCCTAATTGATAATGTGGGTTCTTTCAATTACAGACATGCAAACACTATTTTGGTCGAAAAACTGCTGGATAATTCCCGTAATGATGACGAAAAGAAAATGGTCATCAATTTTAATCCTGGGAATTTTGAAATTATAGTGGTTCAAAATCAGAAGCTTTTGTTATTCAATTCATTTGAATATCAAACCCCTGAGGATTTCATTTATTACATTTTGTTTACAGCAGAACAGTTAAGTATGAATCCAGAAAGCTTCAGATTGGAATTCTTAGGAACTATTTCTGATAACGATCCATTTTATCAAATTGCTTACAAATATGTTCGTCATATTTCTTTTTTGGATGTTTCTAAACTAAAAGAAAAAAATAGCTTTTCAACAGCTCAAAATCAAAAACATTATATCTTATTTCAATCATGAGAATCATTTCAGGAAAATACAAAGGGCGCCGAATTAATCCGCCAAAAAATCTGCCTGTAAGACCAACGACTGATATGAGTAAAGAAGCATTGTTTAATGTTCTGAATAATCATTTCAATTTTGACAGCTTAAAGGTTTTGGATTTATTTTCGGGAACCGGTAATATCAGTTTTGAATTCGCTTCACGCGGAAGCGCACCAATTACATCTGTAGATGGCGATTTTGGATGTGTAAAATTTATCAAACAAGTTTCATCAGAATTTGATTTTGATATCGCTGCAACTAAAAGTGACGTTTTTAAGTTTTTAGATAATGCGAAAACGACTTACGATATCATTTTTGCAGACCCACCTTATGGATTGGATCAGTCAACTTTTGAAAAGATTGTTTTGACTGTCTTTGAAAGAGGCTTGCTAGAAGAAGATGGAATGATGATTATCGAACATTCGAAGTATACCAAAATGGAACATTTAAGCAATTTTTCATTCCAAAAAAGTTATGGCGGTTCGTTTTTTAGTTTTTTCGAACTACATTCTACAGATGACGATGAAGAACTTCCGGGTGAATCTCCATTAAAAATTGTTGAAGAAGACGAAGGATAGTCTGAATTAATATATAAATATTAAAATCCCAAATTCCAATTTGAAAGTTGGAATTTGGGATTTTAATTTTGGATTTTATATTCTTTATCTGATTCTGTTTTCATTCTCATTGACGCTCTTTTCTTTAAACTCACTTTCTTTTATTTTTCCAAAAGAATAACGGAGCGTAATCGAAACTTCATTGGCATCAACCAAATATCTGGCTCTTGAACTTATGTTATTGATTGTAAAACGTTCTGAATAAATAGTATTTCTAAAAATATCATTATAATTCAAAGTACAAGTCCAGTGTTTACCAAAAGATTTAGCCAACGATAGATCAAAAATCAGTTTTGCATTTCGTTCAAAAACGCCTTCTTTTTGTTTGGTTGCACCCCAAAAAGACAAAACGAAAGTAAAATCTTTTGGAAGTCTGAATGTATTATTGGAATAGTAATACAAATAAGTTTTAGAAGAATTAAATACTGCCGATTCATCTTCAATTTTATTGGTTGCAAAAATTAAAGAATTCATATTCGTCCAAAATTTATAGGTAAATGGCAATGTAAATTCAATATTATAACCGGATTCTTTTTGGAAGTTTTTCTCAGTAAAAGTCAAAACATTATTCTGATCATCAAATACAAAATCCTGATAAGTAGGATTTTTGTTTTGATACAAAGTCAGTTTTAAAGATTTGTCATGATACTGAAAAACAGTTGAAATTACATCTATAGAAGTCGGCCCCAGATTGATATTGCTTCCATAAATAAAATACGGATTGATGTAAGTTGCAATCATACTCAAAGAAGAATAATTAGGTCTTGAAATACTTTTAGCATAATCTACGCTTATACTTTTAGTACTGTCAATTGCGAATGAAAATTGCGCTTTTGGAAAAAGATTCGTATAATTTTTATCAATCAGAAAAGCGCTATCTGTACTGTATTTTCCGCTGACATTTGTATTTTCAAGTCTGAATCCAACTGAGAAATTGATTTTTTTAATTTTTCCTGTAAGCTGTGTATATAAAGCCGAATTAGCTTCTTTAAAATTATAATCGAAAGTTGTATTTTCATTTTTATCATAATCAAAAACATCATAATCCGATTTAGATTTGGCAGAAGAATACAATCCTCCGTATTCCCAGTTCCATTCGTTTTTAAACTTTTTTTCTAAATCAATCCGACCTGAAAATACATTTACATCAAACTTCTGATCACGATTCTGAGATAATTCTAATTCCGTTTCATTGAAATCATTCTGCACTAAACTCCACAAATCCTGATTAAAATTGGAACCCTGAAAACCAACAAACAGTTGCGTATCAATCGCTTTTATTTTCTTTGAATAATTGATAAACGAGTTAATAAAATTCTTTGAACTGGAATTATCGCTGAACGTATAAACATTATTTTCTTCATTTTGATTTTGGTTATACGTAAAGGTATTGATGTCAAAAGTGTCACTTCGTCTTTTACCATTTACATTCACAGAGAAATAATCTTCCTCATTAATTTTATAAAATAAACCTCCGCCAAAAATATAATCCTTTCTATACGTAACAGCCGAAACATCATAATCTGAAACAATATTCGCCTGCGGAATTTGATACGCAATACTGTGGTTTTCCCAAGGTTGTAATTTGTTATAATTGAAATTGGCTTTCCATTCCAGTTTGTTCTTTTTAAAGCTTGAATTGAACCCCATATAATTGTTATAGTTTTTTTTGAAAGAAGCAGTTTCCGAAACATTCGTTTTAAAACCTTCTTTTCTGCTTAATTTTCTGGTAATCAAAATCACCGCACGACCTTCTGCTTCATATTTTGAAGACGGATTCTGAACAATCTCTATTGTTTTAATATCATCAACAGACAACGCGTTCAAATCGTTCATTCCTACTTTTTGATTATCAATATAAATCAGTGGATTTCCTTTGCCTACAATCGAAATACTTTCGCGGTCTGCGCTCACTTGTACATTGGGAAGTTTCGAAAGCAGATCAACCGGATTAGGAATGGAATTATAAACAGAATTGGCAACATCTACTTTTATATTTCCATTCGTATTGGTAAAAGTCTTTTTGTTTTGGGCAATGACAACTTCTTTCAATTCCTGATTAGATATAGTATCTTTTGGCGTTTCATTTTGCGCATTGGCAATAAAAGAAAGACAGAAAAGCAAAAGCGCAATTAAAAGTTTTAGTGGCAGAAAAACATTCATTTTATAGTATTTTGGTTTATGATGATGCAAAAATGCTTTGAAAAACCAATTACGAAGGTTAATGGGAGGTTAATGCGGAGTTAACGGGCTATTTATGCTTTAAAAACAGTATTTTTGACGAAGAAAATTAGCATATTGATTTTTAAATCTCCCGCAGATTTAGCTGATTTAGGAGATAAAAAATCTGCTCAATTTGCTAAATCTGCGAGAGAAAATTTTCTAGAAATAATTTCAAAAACTTATTCAATCAGAGTTATCTGTTAGCTATAATTCGACACAAAAATGAAACAAAGAATCAATTTATTAATCTCATTTTCTGTAATCGCACTTATTGTGTTGATGACAGTGCAATGTTATTTGGTAAAAACGGCTTATGAGTACAAAGTAGCACAGTTTCATACACAGATCAAAAATGAAATTGGTAAGATCACCAATAATTACAGCGATATTGATTCGGAATTAGTAGCTAAAAAAGAAGCGCTTTACAAAAGTCTATCTGAAAACTATATCAGAGGAAAAAATACCAAACAGGATATTAAAATCGGGGTTTTGAAAAATGAATACCAAAGTGCTGTAACACAACAAATCCAGCGAAAATTTGAAAAAGATTTGCCGTATTTCAAAATTGATTTTGCTATCGTTTTGAACAAATTTATACTGTACCAAAACGCAAAAAAGAACGATACCATTTTTTCTGAAAAACCATTTATTGAAAACAAACTTTATGGAAATCTGAATTCTTTAAATCAGGCTTTTTTGGTTCGAAGCTATGTTGGGATTACGAATGGGACTTTTGAAAATCAGAATTATAAATTACTGACGGAAGATTCCATGTACGTTTCGGTTATTGATTGGGAAATGATTATTTTACAAAGAATGACCTTTATTCTGATCCTTTCTTTATTATCGATTCTAACTTTAATTACACTTTTTGTTATTGCTTTAAAAGCTTTAATTAAACAAAAGAAAGTGAGTGATGTTAAAACGGATTTCATCAACAACATCACACATGAACTGAAAACACCTTTGGCAACTTTAGGAATTTCTACAAAAATTTTAGAACAGAAAAACATTCGTGATAACGAAGAAAATTTCAATGCAATTGTTAATACGATTTCACGCCAAAACAATCGTTTACAGAGTTTAATTGATCAGGTTATGGCTAATTCCCTAGCAGAAAATGAACTTGAATTACAAAAAGAAAAAATAGAAACCGAAGATTTTCTGCTTTCTATTATCAATGATTTTAAAATTACGTTTCCAAAAATCAATCTTAAAACCGATTTTCAAACTGAGAAAACAATTTTAGTTTTAGATAAATTTCATTTGACAACCGCTTTTTTAAATGTTTTGGAAAACGCTGTAAAATATGGCTCCAGTACCATTACAATCAAAACAAAAATTATTGAAAGGCAGTTTTCCATCAGCATTGAAGATGATGGAATTGGAATCGCTAAAAACAAGCAATCCCTTCTTTTTGATAAATTTTATCGAGTTGAGCAAGGAAACCTGCACAACACAAAAGGTTTAGGTTTAGGTTTGTATTATGTGGCTCAAATTATAAAAGCACATCAGGGTTCTGTAAGTGTTATGAGCGATTTAGGAAAAGGAACCGAGTTTACTATTTTATTAAAAGTTTAAATTCCATATTTTGAAAAAATTACTTTTAGCTGAAGACGATTTTGATTTTGCCACCATTCTAAAACAATATTTAGAACTACATCAATTTGAAGTAACCTGGGCAGAAAATGGAGAAATAGCATTGGACTATTTTAAAAAACAAACTTTTGACATTTGTGTTTTTGATGTCATGATGCCGATATTGGACGGATTCTCTTTGGCAGAAAAAATAATTACAATAAATCCTGAAATTCCTTTTATTTTTCTAACAGCTAGAAAATTAAAAGAAGATAAACTCATTGGCTTAAAACTGGGCGCAGACGACTATATCGCAAAGCCTTTTGAAGTCGACGAACTGGTTTTGCGTTTGCAGAATATCCTAAAAAGAATTGAGCAAAAGAGGACTTTAGAAGGAAATAATACAATAGAAATTGGTTCGTATATTTTTGATAATGAAAGATTAACTCTCAATAATAAAAATCATGTGCAGCAACTTACAGAAATGGAAGCTTCTCTTATTGAATATTTGTACTTAAACCATAATCAATTACTAAAGAGAGACCAAATCTTAATGTCTGTTTGGAAAAAAGACGATTATTTCTCCGGTCGAAGCATGGATGTTTTTATCAGTAGGCTTCGAAAATATTTCAATTCAGATCCAAAAATTAAAATTGAAAGTGTTCGTAATATTGGCTTAGAATTTAAAATTGATAAAGAGTAGTTTTATTTCAGTCTTTTGACTCCAAAGTAATATTTAAATTCTATTCCGTAAACACCAACATTATCTACTGGTTCAGTCCCTGGATTTAATTTATTAAAAGAATTCGAAACTCTAATTGTATTGTAACATAAATTAATTGCTAATGTATTTGAGTACCAAGTATCAAAATTAATTACGATTCCCACGCCGAGCCCAAAATTATGCTGTGAAACCGAGGTACTTCTTTCTGTTGCGCCAGATCCCAATTGACTAGTTGAATTTATTGTTTCTTTTGCATTAACTATTGAATAAATATATTTTGGCAAGATTTGTATGTATGCATTATCATTGTAATCACCCAGCGCAATTTTGGGACTAAAACTAAAGTTTACAGTAGAAAAGGTTTTATCTGAAACATTTGCAATTGAATTAGAATCTTCTCTACTTTTAAATTTTCCAAACATATAATTAGCTTCAATTTCTGGCATAAAAAAACCAAAGGGTCTATATTCCGCACCAGCAGAAAGACTTACTGCCGGAGATGACTGTAAATCTTTTTCAAAAGAATATAAATGCACAAAACCTCCTAATCCTATAAACGGACGCAGTTCTTGAGCATTACTGATATAGCCAGTAATAAAAACTAAGCTAAAGACTAAGTTTTTCTTCATATTATTTTCCAATAATCCAGCCTAATGAAAAGTTTCCAATTGGAACTACTTCCGTTTCATTCCTGTCCGTAGCAACTCCCAGACCTAAATTTAGATCGATATTCAATTTTCTTTTATACGTTCTTTGAATTCCCCAAACTGGACCAACTGTAAAAGAAGGACAATATTCGCTAAACAACTTATTGGTAGAAATAGATTGAAAACTATAATCAGCATACAATGCAACAAAGTTTCCTGAATTATGAGCTGTTCTTTTTCCTTTTGCAGCTCTTTTCTCTAAATTATAATAATGTCTAAATTGTTCAGTAATTCTTGGAACAAAATACCAAGTTGATTCATCATAAAAACTATTGTGACGATAACCAATTATAACACTAGCTTCTGAATAAAGTGTATTTTTTGTAGAAAATCCATGCTCATAAACAAAGCCTGGAGAAAGTATAGGATTAATTTTAAATTGATGTTTTGCTACAGAAACGGGAGCATCATCTTGCGCTTGAATAGCATTGACAAAAAGAATGAAAAGAATTAAGAATAGGTAGTTTTTTATCATTTTTGGTTAGTTAAATTGGTTGCGACAAAAATAGTCTTAAAAGTATATTATCCTATTAAAACTTAATTTATTTTCTTACAACTTTGAAATCAGTTTTTAAACACTTAAAATCATATAATTTTACTAAACAATTGTATAACAACTATTAAAGTTTGTCATTTTAACTTTGGATAAACTTTAAAATCTAACATCATGAACCTAAAAAGATTTTTCGGCGGATTACTGACAATCCTGGGAATTGTAGGACTTATTTATACAGCAGTGATTTTCTCTAATACTTCTGGAGAAACCAGAGATATTAAATCGCTTATTATTTACGGTATATTAGGAATTGTTTTCTTTACGTCTGGAATTAGTTTAGTGCGCGCAACAAAAGATGAAAGTTAAGATATGCCACAAAGGCACTAAGGCGCAAAGTTTTTTTTAATCTCGCAAAGTCACAGAGTCACAAAGGTTAAAATAATTAAAAGAAAAATTTGAAAAGAAAAAGCTTTGCGACTTTGCGAGCACTATTAACCTCAAAAGAAGACCAAAACTTTTCGCCTTAGTGTCATTTGTGGCAAAACCCAAATTATTCTTCTAAAACAGGATTCAGATTCAGCTCTGTAAAATCTCTTTCTGTTTTCGAAATAATAATCGTTGCTACTGTATTTCCGATTAAGTTTGTAATTGCTCTGGCTTCGCTCATAAATTTATCAACTCCTAACAAGAATGCCAAACCTTCAACTGGAATCTTATGAAGCGCTGTTAAAGTTGATGCTAAGACAATAAATCCGCTTCCTGTAACACCAGCAGCGCCTTTTGAAGTAATCATCAAGATTCCGATGACCGTTAAAATTTCGAAGAAACTCAAATGGACATCATATAATTGCGCTAGAAATATGACTGACATTGAAAGATAAATCGAAGTTCCATCCAAATTAAAGGAATAGCCTGTTGGAATTACCAAACCTACAACCGATTTACTGCACCCCATTTGTTCTAATTTTACCATAATACTTGGCAGGGCAGCTTCTGAAGATGAAGTGCCCAAAACCAGCAAAAGTTCTTCTTTAATGTATTTTAGAATCGAAAGAATACTGATTTTATAATATCTCAAAATGCTTCCTAAAATTAAAAACACAAAAAGCGCCATTGTCAAATAAACGCATAGCATCAATTTCCCAAGTGGAATTAAAGTCTGCAATCCAAACTTTCCAATTGTATAAGCCATTCCACCAAAAGCTCCAATTGGAGCCAGATACATGACGTATTTTAAACAAGTAAAAACTACTTTAGAAAAACGTTCTAAAACCAAAATAGTCTGTTCTCTTTTTTGATAAAAATTCAAGGCAATCCCACAGACTATAGCTGCTAATAAAACCTGTAAAGTAAAATTGGATAAAAAAAATTGCAACCAAGAAAAATCCTTTGCACTCGCATTTGTATATTGGCTTGCATCTCCTAAAGTTAATTTAGACTTATCTACTTTTCCGGGTTGAAATAAATAAGCAACAGCGACTCCAATTGCTAAGGCAACAGTAGAAACTACTTCGAAATAGGTCAATGCTTTTATCCCAATTCTTCCCACTTTCTTCAAGTTGCCCATACCGGAAATTCCTAAAACAATGGTCAGGAAAATAATTGGTCCAATAAAAAGCTTGATTAAATCAACAAATCTTTTTCCCAAGACTTCCATTTTCACTCCATTTTCAGGTGAAAAATGTCCGAGTAAAACTCCAGCAATAATCGAAATAAGAACCCAAAAAGTTAGATTGGTCAGTATGGTTTTAAGAATACTTTTGTTGTTTTTTGAAGAAGGATTTGGAGTGGCAATATTCATGAAATGTGGTTAGTTAGTTTCACAAATATATAAAAAATGCAGACCTATAAGCCGGATTCTGTTCTTGTCTCATTTTGCAACAAGACAATACCTTATCATTTATCTAGATCCCGAATTACTTCGGGACTCAATCTACCTACCCTTCGGCAACGGACGAGAAGCCCTTAAATGCCGATATACTTGGTATTTCACCGCATAGAGTTTACCTGGTTTCACTACAGCATTACCTGTACATACTTTCTGCTGCACTTGTCCTAATTCCGACCGAAATCGAAACCGACGGGCGTTACCCGCTATGCTTCTCTATGGTGTCCGGACTTTCCTCCCTCCCGATGAATCGGAACGACGATAAGGCGGTCTGCGGTGCAAAAGTAACACTTTATGAACTAACAATAATGATTTTAAATTTCAGTTTTTATGGAGTTTACCCTAACTTTTTAATTTTAAAATAGTTATCTTTAAGATTCTATAATTTTTAAATTCAGTTATCATGAGAAGAATGTATCATTACGCAACTGTTTCAAAGGCTTTAGATCAATTGAATGAAAAAGGATTTACATGTGATTTTAATCGAAATGCTGACCTGATTAAAAAAAATCCTGAAAAATTTGAAATTGTTCATGTGTATCGATACGAAGGGGAATCGGACCCAGCGGATGAGGCAGTTGTATACGGAATTAGGTCTGTTAACGGCAAAAAAGGAGTGTACGTAGCTGGTTTTTCTGCCGACTCAGATCAGGAAACAGCGCAGTTTTTATTTCAATTAAGTATTAAGGGAAGGTAGTTTTTAGTTAGAAACTTTTTTCAATGAAATAAAAAACGCATGGAGTAGTTAAAAGAGAAGTAATCACAACCTACGTCTTCCCGAGTAACGAAGGATTTCCACAAATAAAATCACCAGTCTTTGGCGAGCTACTTACGGAGATCCCTCGTTCCTCGGGATGACATAAAATGAGAAACATTCCTATCTTGAATTACTACTTATTATTTTTTTAAGTAATAAAATCAACAACATAAACATTTGCGATCATTGCGTAATTCCTTGCGCTCTTTGCGGTTAAAAAACACAAAAAAGCCCATCATAAAGAGGGCTTTTAAAACAGTAAAACTACAATACTGTTGTTGGTATCTTCAATTTCCAGCCTGGCTGAATTAAGTCGGGGTTTGAAATAACATCTTTGTTGGCTTCAAAAATGGTCTGCCAGGAAACTCCAAATTCTTTTCCGATTTTCGAAAGTGAATCACCGCTTTTAACTGTATATTCTTTTGAAATTCCTTCTGCAACTTTAATATCCATTACAACATCAGCAGATCTGTAATCTGGATCAATTGTTCCGTAAGCGTTCCAAAGTTTTTCTTTATCTTCTGCCGATTTTACTATGCCATCGATATACAACACATTATCTTGTTCTCTTACTTCTAAATTTGTTGCCTCCAGCTGAGAAGCCAAATCTATCACCTCTTTATATTTATCTTTTAAACTCATAACAATTTATTTTATAATTAATTTGTTATCTACTTTTTTCGGTTTCAATTCTTGTATGCTCTGCATAAGAGGCTGTAATTTGTCTCTTTTAATTTCTCCCGAAAGCGTTACAACACCTCCAACAACCGTTACACTAACGCCATCATAAGCATCAACAACTTTATGTACGGATTTATCTAATTCTGTGTCTGGATTGATTACAACCGCAGCAGCTGCAGGTTCTTGATTAGCTCTGGCCAATTCGCAGGTATTTACAACAGATTTTACACCTTTTACTGATCTAACGCTTTTCTCGATATTTTTCTTGAAAATTTCGTCTTCGCAAGTCCCTGTAATAGTTGCCACACCATCATGAACTGAAACTTGGATTTCTGGAGTATCGTTTAATTTTTCAGTGATTGCTTTTTCGATATCTGCATCATTGGGCTTGCAAGATACTAAAGCTATACACAGACTCATTCCTAATAAAATTGATTTGAATTTCATAACGTTTCCTTTTAAATAATTAACAATCTAAAATTAAACAGTTTAAAACCCAAAACATTATAGGATATACTTATGGTTTTATAACTTTCCCAGTAAAATTGAGGTCTGAAGTCTTGATTTAGTAAAAATAAATTAATAGCTACATAAAACAGGTGATTTACAACCTTAATCTTGATATGAATATTTGACATCCTTTTTATCAAAATCGGAGAGCATGTTTTTATGTGTTTTAAAATAAAAAACTTTGCTGTCAAAATAATTCTCAATCAACAATCCAGTATTTGCACCTTCAGTCTTTTTTAAAGTGTTCTGTAAGGAATTGTAAAATTTTGCAATCTGTTTATCTGGATTTTTACTGATTATTCTTAATTTGATTATTTCAATATTATCGTGATCTTCTCTACCTCCTTTTCCTTCAATACAATAATCAAAAAGTGCATCATCATAAAAACTGATTCTGTCTTTTTTACTGGTTTTTCCTAAAATTAGATTTCCATCTTTTATTTCTAAAGCTTTAGAAGAAAAGAAAAAACCACGATAATCTTGATTAGAGAAAAAGGTTATGTTATCGCTTTTCGGATCAATAAGTTCGTAGTAAAATCCTTTTTTTCCATTTAAATATTCTGCATAAAGATTTACAGCATTCTTATTGATTATATCTCTTAACTCAGAAATAAACTTTTCAAAAGGGATTATAATATTGAAATATACTGCCATTGTATTTTTATAATTTGATGAATAACTATAGTTTTTCTTAATTAGAATTTGTTAGTGTTTTTATTAATTCCTCCAATTGCAAAATCGGCATTTTCACGACAGATTCAACCTGTATATCATCGGAAGCTATAATCAAAACACCTACGTTATCTTCTTCATATCCAGCTGGCACAGCATAGAAATTCGGATTTGAAATTACTGTTTCTTTTTTCCCATCTTTAAACCAGCCGTAATTGGCTTCGTAAATAATTCTATCATCAAAAAAAGAAATAGTTTCTTCGCCATAAGTATTCCATAATGACATTCTGAGAAGATAAAAACCTAAAAGAGAAAATATTCCGATTCCGATAAAAAAGCCAATATGTAAACCAAATCCAAGTACCACACTAAAAATCGCTCCAAATATTGGAAAAACAAAAAAGGAAAAGGAAAGCAAAAACATTACTAATCGAACCAAAAATGGAGATTTTTTTACTTTTAGATTAAGAATGTTGTTTTTATAATGGTATTGTTTCATAAAATTATTTGTCTAAAATTATAAAAATAGATTTTTTGAATTTTAATGATATTCAATTTTTCGTTCTGTAATACCGCTAATTTTATCATTTATTAGATAAGTTTTTTTTATCCAATTCTTGAATCTATCATAAACAATATCAATATTAACTATATATAAGCTCTCTTTATCATTCTTTGATAAAGTATACTTTGTAATTCTTTTTCTTGGATTGGTAAAAGTATTATAATAACTATCTATCTGTCCATTACCATCATATCGAAAATGAAATTCTGAAATAGAATCTTTTAGTGTTGTTGTAATTTCTTTCTTAACCAAAATATTATTTTCATACTTTTCAAAGATTTCAAAATTAAAATTGGGCTTTTTAAGGCTTTTTCTAATTTCTTTCATGGCAAATTTTGGCCTGATTGTTATAGTAATAATAGTATCCTTTTTCTTTTCATATTCATAGAAAATTTTTCTTTCTGGATAAAATGATAACATTACTCCATTATCGGCTTCTTTAGAAATCAGAGTTTGATCAGAATCATTCTCGGTACTTGTATAAAAATCTTCAATCAGCTGTCCTTTATCATTATACTTATAAATTCTAAAGTCTTTCAACTTATCATTTACAAAATATTCATACTTAACAACCTTTTTATTGTTGAATGTATTTACATATTTCTCCTTATAATTTTTGTCCGTATTAATCAATGTAGAATCTGGAAAATTTGAATCATTACTATAATACTGTTTAATGGGATTAGTAATTGAATCTCCTCTCTTAAAAGAAATTTTTGTTATTCTTTCCAGTTTATCTAATTCGATAATTTTCCATGAATTATTCAAAAAACTAACATAACTCTTAACCAATTCAATCTTTCCATTTTTAGCAAAATTAGTTTCAGAAATAGCTCGAACCGAATCTACATTAGTATTCTGTTTATTCGAAATAAAATCTGTAATCGTAATCTTTTTTACTCGACCCGTAAAATCAAGATCATGTGGTAAAACCTCATTTTTTTTAATCCTAACTTCTTGGGAGAAAACAAACAAATTGAAAAACAACAAAAAAAAACAAGATTAGTTCTTTCATTATAAATGACTTATGTAGATAAAATAGACTTCAAATTTTATTATTGCAACAAATATTACATTTTTTTACTTAAAAAAGTAGTTTATTTAGTACGAAAAAAGTTTTCCATCAAAAAAGTTGACATTTTTTATAATTAAAAAAATAAAAAATCTACTAAAAATTGTTTTACTAACTAATACTCAATCCACTTAAAAAATCTTCAAAATAATTATGATTTTCAGATTTGTGATTTGGTAATTTTCAGACTATATTTGCTATCGAATAAAAAAGAATATGGAACAATTTGTAGTATCGGCGCGTAAGTATCGTCCTCAGACATTTAAAGATGTTGTGGGACAAAAAGCCATTACTAACACTTTGTTGAATGCTATTGAAACCAATCATTTGGCTTCTGCTCTTTTATTCACTGGACCGCGTGGAGTTGGTAAAACAACCTGTGCCCGTATCTTGGCTCGAAAAATAAATCAGCCTGGATATGATGATCCTACCGAAGATTTTGCTTTTAACGTTTTTGAGCTGGATGCTGCATCAAACAACTCTGTTGATGATATTCGTAACCTAATTGATCAGGTTCGAATACCGCCACAAACCGGACAATACAAAGTATATATCATTGACGAGGTTCATATGTTGTCTTCGGCCGCTTTTAATGCTTTCCTTAAAACATTAGAAGAACCGCCAAAACATGCTATTTTCATTTTAGCAACAACCGAAAAACACAAAATCCTTCCAACGATTTTATCTCGTTGTCAGATTTTCGATTTCAAAAGAATTACCGTAAAAGATGCTAAAGAACATTTAGCTGACGTTGCTGAAAGCCAAGGAATCAATTTTGAAGATGACGCTTTGCACATTATCGCTCAAAAAGCTGATGGTGCCATGCGTGACGCTTTATCTATTTTTGACCGTGTAGTTTCTTATTGCGGTACTAATTTAACGCGTCAAGCCGTAACCGAAAACCTTAACGTTTTAGATTACGAAACCTATATTTCGATTACTGATTTACTTTTAGAAAATGAAATTCCAAAGCTTTTATTAGCTTACAATGACATTTTGGCTAAAGGTTTTGACGGTCATCATTTTATTGCTGGACTGGCTTCTCATTTTAGAGATTTATTAGTTAGCAAAACGCCTTCGACTATTGCTTTATTAGAAGTTGGAGAACAAGCACAGCAAATGTATGCTGCACAATCACAGAAATGTTCTCAGGAATTTTTATTAAAAGGAATTGATATTGCAAATGACTGTGATTTAAAATACAAATTAAGTCAGAATCAACGACTTTTAGTTGAATTATGCTTGATGCAATTGGCCTCTATCAACTTTGATGGAGAAAAAAAAAAGTTGAGCAATTCATAATTCCACCCGTTTATTTTAAAAACGGAGGCTATTCGATTGTTGAAATTCCAAGTGTAAAACCTCAAATTCCAAGTTCTGAAGAAAAAACAAATGGTAATGTTAATGTCAATCAAAATGACAATGGCAATAACAACTCAAGTGTTCAACGTACCGAAACTGCTTCCGTAAGTCCAGAGCCTCCGAAAGTTCAAACTCCCGAAACTCCAAAGACAGCAACAGATAATACGCCAAAGGTTTCTGCATTTTCTCTAGCCAGTATCCGCAAGAAAAAAGAAATGGAAGCCAGCAGTAAATCGTACGTTAAACCTACTACTGCTTTTCTAACCGAAGAATTTAACGAAACTGATATGCGTCTCCATTGGAACAAATATGCAGAACGTTTAGGTCAAAAGGGACTTAAGATCATGGAGTCGATTCTATTGATCAGCGATCCAGTATTAAATGGAACAACAATTACCTACGAACTTCCAAATGAAGGTTCTAAACTAGATTTTGAAAGCCAAATGAATGGATTATTAGGGTATTTAAAAGGACATTTACATAACCATGATATTACCATTGATATAATTGTAAACGAAGAGATTCAAACGATAAGAGCTTTCAATGATCAAGATCGATATAATCGTTTCTTAGAAATTAATCCAAACATTGAACTTTTACGATCTACATTTGGATTAGATTTCACATGATTATTATTCTTTTTAATATCTGCCACTAATTACACGAATTTCAATTCTAAAAAAAGCTTATTAGTTGCAAATCATAAAAAACTATTTTTGCTGTAGTCCGAAGTTGCAGACTTTCTCCAGCCATTTTTTTCTTTGCTTTTCTTCTGAACCTTTTATAACTCCGATGTAGCTCACTTTTACTGGTTTTACACCGCAAAATTCTAAAGTAGATTTCTTTAATTGATTAACGCTCGGTCTTCCGAAAAACAATCTGTAATACCAACTTGGCTGATCTAAAGTGGTAATAATATGTGCCGTTTTTCCTTTTAATAATTTATCCCACCAAACTGAATTTTCTCTGTATTGAAAAGCCATTCCAGGTAGAAATAATCGATCAATAAAACCTTTTGTTATTGCTGGAAGTCCGCCCCACCAAACGGGATGTATCCAAACCAAATGGTTGGCTCTTTTGATTTTTTCCCAAGATTCGAGTAAATCTGGTTCTAATTCAGTACGTTTTTGGTAACCGAACTGTAAATTAGGATTGAATTTTAAATCAACTATCGTAATCGTTTCAATTTGTGCTCCAGAAGCTATTGCTCCACTTTTATACGATTCTGCAATTCCGAAATTGAAGCTTTCAGGATTTGGATGTCCGTTTATAATCAGTATTTTTTTCATGTTTATGTTTTTTCAAAAATACTTTTTATAGCTTTTATTTTACTGGACAAATGTCCCAAAAAGCATTGATTTTTATTCTCCCGCAGATCTTGCAGATTCGGCAGATTATTTTTTTAACCAATCTATAGAAATTCTTTAATTTTTATAAATCAGCTCAATCTGCAAGATCTGCGAGAAACAAAAAATTACAAAACTGCTTTTCTGATTCGGCTTAAATGTCTTGGACTAACACCTAAATAAGAAGCTAAGTATTGCAACGGAATTAACTGTAAATAGTTCTGATGATTTTTATATAGTTCTTGATAACGCTCCGCACCAGATAATTTCTGAAAAGAAACCATTCTTTTATGTAGGTTTACAAATTCTAATTCCGTTAGTTTTCTTCCCGTTTCTTGCCAGTTAAAACCCGATTGATATAGTTTTTCTAAAGCTTTTCTATCTAAAATTTCTAATTCGGTATCGACTAAAGCCTGAACACTTTCTTCTGCTTTTTCCTGAGTGATAAAACTGGCGAAAGATGCCATAAATTCATTTTCAAAAGCAAAACAATTGGTAATTTCGCCGCCTTTATGATTTAAAAAAAAGGAACGTAAAATTCCTTTTTTTATAAATACAATTTCATTGCAAACCTGACTTTCAGTCAATAAAAGTTCTCCTTTTTTCAACATACGAAAAGTTATTAAATCATCTAAAAGATCTAATTCTTCATTTGAAAAATTCTGGATTGACTGAAAAATGGATTTCATATAAAAAATATTCGCCACGAATTCACGAATTAATATTTTTAAATAATTCGTGAATTTGTGGCTATTAAAAAACTTTAAATATTAAATTTTACCGTAATACATCGCTTTTACGATACCATCAGAAAGTCCGATTTTAGGAACATAAATCTGGCGTGCTCCACTCCATTTCATCGCATTAAGATAAATTCTTGTGGCATGGATGATTACGTCGGCACGGTCAGAGTTTAATCCTAATTCGGCAATTCTCTGTTCGTATGTCAATGAATTTAAGAAAGCGTATTGTGAGTTAATATAAATGTATGAAAGCGGTTTTTCCTGTTGTTTTCCAGACATTTTAAAAAGCTTGTTGATGTTTCCACCAGACCCGATAAGGGTAACCTCTTCATAATCTGCTGTATTGGTTTTAATCCATTTTTCGATTTCATCCCAAACCACATCATGCACCATATTATTCAACAAACGAACGGTTCCCGCTTTGAAAGATCTTGAAGTAATCATTTTTCCAGAAGAGAAAAGTGTAAACTCCGTACTTCCACCTCCAACATCCACAAAAAGATACGTTTCGTCAGATTTAATTAAATGATGTAAATCGGTTGAAGCAATAATAGCCGCTTCTTTTTTACCATCAATGATTTCGATTTTAATATCGGCTTTTTTCTTAATTAAAGCTACAACTTCTTTAGCATTATAAGCTTCACGCATTGCTGAAGTAGCAAAAGCCATATAACGTTCTACTTTATGTACTTTCATCAAAAGGTTAAATGCTTTCATAGCATCAACCATTCGATCTATATTTTCTGGTGAAATTTCTCCAACTGTAAAGGCATCCTGTCCTAAACGAATTGGTACACGAACAAGGGAACTTTTATTAAACTGTGGTTCTTTTCCATCTTGTTCTACAACGTTAGCTATCAGGAGCCTCATGGCATTTGATCCGATATCTATTGCTGCAAACTTCCTAATATTAATCATGCTCACTTTATGATTTTGAAATTGGTATTTATTATTAATTTACTTTTTGAGGAATCTCATCAAGTACGGCGATTTTATTCTGATAATATTTATAAGTCTCAAATTGCGCTCTAAACGGGGCATGATGATTTTTAGGTTTATACTTATTATCTAATTTATAAGAATGGTATCTTACTTTTACATTTCCTTTCCAAGCAAGATTGAAATTATCTATGAGCTCTTTTTTAATTTCAAGGTCATATATTGGACAGGTTACTTCGACTCTTCCGTCCAAATTTCGAGTCATGAAATCAGCTGAAGAAATATACACTTCTGTTAAACCTGCGTTTCCAAAAATATAAACTCTTGAATGTTCCAAATAATTATCAACAATACTTATCGCCTCAATATTTTCGCTCATTCCTGGAATTCCTGGAATCAACGAACAAATTCCTCTTACTTGAAGCTGGATTTTAACCCCTGCATTACTTGCCTCGTACAATTTATCGATCATTTTAAAATCGGACAAACTATTCATTTTTAACTTTATGTGTGTTTTTCTTCCAGCCAGAGCATGCAGAATCTCACGATCAATCAGTTTTATAAATTTGGTTCTGGTATAATGAGGGGATACAATTAAATGTTTGTATCTGTGAACTCTATAATTGATATCAAAAAATTCAAATACTTTCGAGGTGTCTTTCAATATTCCCTGATGACAGGTAAATAGGGTTACATCTGTATAAATTTTCGCAGTCGATTCGTTGAAATTTCCAGTAGAAATAAAGCCGTAACGACGGTTTTTACCATCTTCAGTTCTTTCAATTACACAAATTTTACTGTGTACTTTGAGGCCTTTAATTCCGAAAATCAATTCGATTCCTTCCGTCTGCATCTGCTCTGCATAAGAAATATTCGAAGCTTCATCAAAACGTGCCTGAAGCTCAATCTGAACCACTACTCTTTTACCGTTTTTAGCTGCATTTATCAAAGAACTGATAATCTGAGAATTCTTAGCCAAACGATACAAAGTTATTTTAATGCTTGTTACTTTTGGATCTAAGGCAGCTTCACGTAAAAACTTAGTTAGATATGAAAATGATTGATATGGTGCATGCACCAAATAATCTTTTTTACTGATTTTTTCTAAAATACTTCCATCCAAACTTAAACCAGGAACTGGTAAAGGCTCATTTGGTTTATACAATAAATCGTAACGCCCTAGATTTGGAAAACTCATATAATCACGACGGTTGTGATATCTTCCGCCGGGAATTATACTATCGGTTTCAACAATTTTCATTTTATCCAAAAAGAAACGCAGTGTATCATCTTCAATCAAGCTGTCGTAAATAAAACGAACAGGTTCTCCAATACGACGGTCTTTTACAGATGAAGCAATTTTTTCAAGCATACTTTTACTCAAATCACTATCGATATCCAGCTGTGCATCTCGAGTAATTTTGATCATATGAGCTGAAACGGTCTTGTAATCAAAAATGTTAAAGATATTCTTCAGTTTAAAACGAATCACATCATCAATTAAAATAACATATTGTTTTTCATCTTCAGAAGGAAGAACAACAAATCGGTTTATGTTTTTCGGAATTTCGATTAAAGCATAGCGAACTTCATCGTTATTTAATTCTAAACGAACTGCTAAATAGCCCAAAGTATCTTTTAATACAGGAAAAACTGCCAAATCATTTAAAATGATTGTTACCAATTCTGGACTTAATTTTTGATTATAAAAATCTTTTAAAAAACATTCCTGTTTTGGTGTTATCTGAGTTTCGTTTATAATAAAGATATTTTCTCTTTCAAGCTCAGCTTCAATATTCCCTAGAATACGTAAGCTTTCAGACTGTTGCTGAATTACAATTTCTGTAATATCTTTAATTAATTGATGTGCAGAAATACCACCCAAATATTTTTCACCAGAAATACCCGAGAGACTTAATCGTCGGATGGCCGCATATCGAACTCTAAAAAATTCATCTAAATTATTTGAAAAAATTCCAACAAAACGTAGTCTGTCTAAAAGCGGAACCGTATTGTCCGCAGCTTCTTGAAGTACTCTTGCATTAAACGCTAACCAGCTTTTTTCTCTATCGATATATTTCTGTTCGTACACTGTTATTATTTTAAATCTTTGGGGAAAATAGTTTTATGAGTTTTGCCTTTATCTATCGTGCTCCAGCTGTCGGCATCAAATTGCAACGAGACAAAGCCTGAAGTCGGAACATTTTCTATAAAAACATCTCCAAATTTATTAACAAAATTTGTAATAGCCTCGTTATGTCCAAAAAGAATAACGCTTTCTAAACTATTATCACACGATTTGATAACTTTTTCGAGCTGTCTTTCATCAAAAGTGTACAAATCGTCTCTAAAAACGATACTTTCTAAAGGATAAGAAAGATTTTGTGCAAAAATCAAAGCGGTTTCTGTTGCTCTGGCAGCAGTACTGCTCCAAATTATATAAGTTTTAGGAATGTATTTGGAAATACTTAATGAGACATCATGTGCATCTAAGATTCCTCTCTTCATTAGTGGACGATCAAAATCTTTCAAAGGTGCTTCCCAACTCGATTTAGCATGACGTATTAAAATAAGATTTTTCATAAGCAGTTAAATTTAGAAACCTAGATAAGAAGGCTTTCATTTTTATATAACTTCTAATGTACAAAAGATATTTTAAACCATTTCTTTTTTTTATTTCTGTTAACATTATATAAAAATTTTAACAAGTAAGTTTCTTTTATAAAAGGTTAACTTTTTGATAAAATAAAATTGATTCTATTTTTTGATTTTGTGTTCTTCATCTATGAAATCCGCATTTAGTCGATATTCTCCAAATTTGCAAAAAATTAACCAAATATTTGATTTTTAAGTATTTACAATATTTCAAAAGAACGAATTTTCATCAAAAAAGCAAAAAAAAACACATTAAAAAATTCACTTTTTTAGGTTAAAAAAAATGCTTTTTATCGCTATTTTTTGTTAAAAAAGATCATTTCAACGAGTTTTTAGGTTAGTTGCAGAGAAAAAAAATCAAAAATAAACGGACTATATAACTTTGATTCTGTTAAAATACTTTAAATACATTAAAACAAAATCTTTGAGTTATGAGAGCTAAATCTACTCTTGAAAAAGCAGTAAAATTTGTTAATAATTGTAAGTTTATTTTTTCTTTCAAAAAGAACATTTTTCAAAAAAACATTTTTCTTCTTTTGTTTTTTTTAATAACAAATTTTTCATTTGGTCAAATTGAAAATGTGGATTCATACTTAACGAACTTAGAAAACTCTGGACAGGATTCTAAGCTTAGTAATCTTAAACATTTACTGTATGATTTACATTCTGCAGTTTATGCTTCTTCGGGTGAAATAAAAACTTATGGTAATGAGCCAACAGCTTTATTCACGGATAACAATTCTATTAACAGCCTAAATACTTCGGTTTCCTTAAAAAACGACATTCAGATTGTTACGATTAAAATTGAAAAAGCAGCAGATTTAAACAAGTCTATCGATTTGAGCTCTTTTTCTGGTTTTGAAAAATTAAAATATATCATCATTATTTCAAAAATTGCGACAACTCCAGCTGCGATCAATAATCTGATCCAAAACGATACTTCAAAATATGTTCTTCTTTACAAAATATCTATAGGCGGATAATTAAAAAACTATTACTATGAAAAAAATCTACTCTCAATGTTTTACGGTTTTTAATTTCTTTTTAATCCTAATTATTGGTATTAATGAAGGGAATGCGCAAGTAATAAAACCGTTTAAAGAAAGAACTTCTTCTTATTCTCCCGCTAGAACAATCTATAAAATTAAAGGAGATTTTACGATGATTGGAAATAGCAATTTGACATTACAAAATTATAGTGATACTGAACCTAATGGAACTAATCCAATGGTTTATGTTGACACGGATAATAATAATCAAACGCATAATTCTTCTGGAGCGACTTTGGATTTACTGAATGACAATGGTGCAAAACTAACGAACTGTTACAACATCGTTTACGCAGGTTTGTATTGGACTGGAAGAGTTTCTGATGCTGCTAATAGTCCAAACTCTTTCACTGTAACAAAAAATGGCGTAACGAAAACTTTAGATAAAAGAAAAATTTTATTCAAAGGTCCAGTAAACACCAATTATACTGAGTTTACAGCTACTGATATTTATTTTCCAACCAATGCAGACAATAATATGTTCAGTGCTTATGCAGAAGTTACCGATTATGTAAGAGCAAATGGAGTGGGTGAATATTTTGCCGCCGATATAGCTGCAACTGAAGGAGCTGATGGAGGTACGATAGGAAAATACGCTGGATGGGGCTTGGTCGTTATTTATGAAAACTCAAACATGAAAAACAGAGACATTACTGTTTTTGATGGTCATGCCTTTGTAAATAATAATATAACTGCAAATTATACTATTCCTGTTTCTGGATTTAATTCTGTAACATCTGGCCCAGTTGGTATCAAACTTGGTATTATGGCTGGAGAAGGTGACTTGTATTATGATGGCGATTATTTTCAGATTCAAAAATTAAACACAAGCGATTACCAAAGCTTAACTCATTCAGCTAACACTGCAACTAATTTCTTTAATTCCACCATAAATACTGGGGGAAATAATAGAAATCCGAATTTAATTAATAATTCAGGTGTAGACATTAGCATGTTCAACCTGCCAAATAGTGCAAAAGATCTTATTGGAAATAATCAGACCTCAACGACTTTTAGATACGGATCTACAGTTGATACTTACGCCATCTTTTCTATTGTAATGGCAGTTGATGCTTATGTTCCAGAGATTGAAGGGGTTCTTACTGCTACTACTATAAATGGAAATAACGCAGGCACAGGTCCATATACTGTCTTACCTGGTCAGGAACTTGGTTATAAAGTACAAATAAAAAACAAAGGTTCGGAAGCCATACAAAACAGTAAAATTGTAATTCCAATTCCATACAATGCGACATTTGTTAGCGGTAGTTTGGGAAAAACTATCAATTTCTCTCCTGATCCTACGCCAAATTCATTGACTTATGAACCAACAATTGGCGCAAACGGATCAATAGTTTGGGATATAGGTACATTGCCCCTGCCTTCTAATCCGGACATTGTTTTAGCTGAATTGACATTCAATTTAAAATCGACAGAAAACTGTGCTTTACTTAAAAACTCAAACTGTAACAATGCCATTCAAGTAAATGGTGTATTGAGCGGAAAAGGAGTTAATTCTGGAGTAACCGTAGCTGATAAGTCTTTAATCTTAGGTTATACCAACTCTGGAAGCTGTACAGGAACTGCTATAGCTGCGCCACTTCAGACCACTATCAATTCAACGGATTACACCAATGCGAATTGTCAGGCAACGCCGCCAACCATTGCTTTTACTTTTTGTAACAGTTCAATGACATCAATTCCAGTTACTGACGTGATGGGATCATTTCCTACTGGGTCTACATTCTATAATGCTTATCCTGTAGTTGCTGGTATTACAACTCAATACACGATTAACAATCCGTTCCCTGCAACAGTTGGAACTTCAACTTATTATGCTATTCCTCCTGGAGGAGCCAGCAGTGGCTGTTACTTTCAATTTACAATTACTATTGAAAGCATTACAACATCGCCTACAGTTACGGATCCTATAAATTATTGTATTGGGGATATTGCAACTCCATTAACAGCTGTCGCAACTAAACCAGAATACACATTATATTATTACCTTACAGCGACTTCGACAGCTCAACAATCAATAACTCCTTCAACTACAACTACAGGTCAATTTACTTATTATGTTGCCGAGGGAAAAACAAATGCTTGTATTGGTCCTAAAAAAGCTATTGTAGTTAATGTAAATGCAAAACCAACGGTTGTAGTAACTAATCCGCTTCCTATTTGTGCACCAACAACTTCATTAGATTTAACCGCTGGAAGTATAACTGCTGGAAGTACAACAGGATTAACTTATACTTATTGGACAGATTTAGCGGCAACAATTCCGCTTACCAATTTTAGCTCGGCAAGTCCTGGCACTTATTACATAAAAGGGACAAATTCGTCTAACTGTTTCGATATAAAACCGGTAGTGGTTACAAAAAATACCGTTACAATAACAGAAGTAACTGCTTCTCACGTAGATGTAAAATGTTTCAATCAATCTACGGGATCAATTACAGTAAATAATGCTTCAGGTGGAGTTGCTCCTTATACTTATTCATGGAAAAAGAATGGTTCAGCTTATAATGGTACTTCTCAAACTTTAAATAATTTAGGAATTGGAAATTATGAAGTTACCGCAACAGATGCTAATGGATGCCAAGGAACATTAACTCTAAGTATTTTACAGCCAAGTGGTGCATTAACTTTAGGAGATTCTTCTAAAACTGATGTTTCTTGTTTTGGAACCAGCACTGGTTCTATAACTGCTGGAACTATAACAAATGCTGTAGGAATTATAACTTATTCTTGGAAAAACAGTGCAAATGTTGAAGTAGGAACTACAGCAACAGTTTCAAACCTTCCTGCTGGAACTTATACTTTAACAATAACAGATTCTTGTTCTACTGTATCAAATTCCGTGACAATTTTACAGCCAAGTGGTGCATTAACTTTAGGGGATTCTTCTAAAACTGATGTTTCTTGTTTTGGAACCAGCACTGGATCTGTAACTGCTGGAACTATAACAAATGCTGTAGGAATTGTAACTTATTCTTGGAAAAACAGTGCAAATGTTGAAGTAGGAACTACAGAAACAGTTTCAAACCTTCCTGCTGGAACTTATACTTTAACAATAACAGATTCTTGTTCTTCTCAATCCAATTCAGTTATAATCCTACAGCCAACAACTGCTTTAAGCTGTTCTATCACGCAAAATAAAGCGGTTACTTCAAATGGATTAAGTAATGGAGAAGCTACCGTGACGCCAATTGGTGGTAACGGAAATTATACTTACTTGTGGGATAACAATGAAACTACACAGACTGCTATGGCATTGAGTGCAGGATCACATTCTGTAACTGTAACCGATTCTAAGGGCTGTACTACAACTTGTAGCGTAACGATAACTGAACCAAATGTGCTTTCTTGCAGTATATCTCAAGACAGCCCTGTAAAATGTTTTGGAGAAAATACTGGTAAAGCAACAGTAACAGCTATTGGCGGTAATGGCGACTATACTTATCTGTGGGACAATAGAGAAACCACAGCTCAAGCTATTGCTTTAAATGCCGGTTTACATACTGTAACAATAACAGATAAATTAGGTTACACTACTACTTGTACAGTTACTATTTCACAGCCTCAAAATGCTTTAAGCGTAGTAAAAAACCAAACAGATGCTAGCTGTGGCGGAGGAAACAACGGTACTGCAACGGTAACCGTTTCTGGAGGAACTGCGGGTTACACTTATTCATGGAATACAAATCCAGTTCAAACAACTGCAACTGCTGTTAATCTTGCTACAGGTAATTACAGTGTATTAATTACAGATGCAAATGGATGTACCATTTCCGAATCATTTACAATTCTTGATGGAGATTCTATTATTCCAATCATTAATCCATTACCAGAAACCACAACTATTAACTGTCCAGCGGAACCAATTTTTGCGCAAGCAACCGCTACAGATAATACCGGAACTATTTCTTCTCTAACTTATGTTGACACTATAATACCTGGAAATTGTGCTGGTTCTTATACAAAAACAAGAACTTGGACTGCAAAAGATGCATGTGGAAATACTTCGCTACCTGTCAGCCAAACTATTATTGTACAAGATAATACAGCACCAACTTGGACCACTCAAACAGGAACTTTAGATAGAACTATTGAATGCAGTAATCAGAATACATTAACAGCTGCACAGGCTTTATTTCCTGAAGCTTCAGATTCTTGTGACACAGACGTAACTAATATTATAAAAGTAAACGGTCAGTTTGTTGCTTCAGCTAATTGCAGCAATGCTGGAACGTATACCAATACTTGGACAGTAACAGATGATTGTGGTAATATTTCTGATACTTTCACACAAGTGATAACTATTCAAGATACTATTGCTCCAACATTTACAGGCAATCTTCCTTTGGATATTGAAGTATCTTGCGACGCCGTTCCTGAACCAGCAGAAATGCAAGCTTCTGACAATTGTAATGGCGATTTACCAATTGTGTTTACAGAAATAAAATCCGATATCTTGAATGGATGTCCAACTAATTATACGTTAACTCGTACTTGGAAAACCAGCGATTGTGCAGGAAACACAGTTTCTTATACTCAAATTATTAAAGTAAAAGACACGACTCCTCCAACAGGAACTGCTCCTGCTAACGTAACCAATTTGGCGAGTATTGATTTAATTCCGACTGGGAGTCCAGCTGATATTAAAGACGCTACAGATAATTGCAGTCCTACAGTAAATATCACAGTAGTGGATACTAATAGCGGATGTGACGGAAATGTTTCTATTATAACTAGAACATATACTTTAACTGATTGTGCTGGAAATAAAACAGAACTGGTTCAAACTTTTAGCGTAGACTGCAGAGTTAAAAAAGTCATTGTTGCTAATGATGATAATGCTGGGCCTATCGCTGGTGTAAATCATACAACACCAAATGTCATAAATATATTTACAAATGATACTCTTGATGGTGTTTTAATTAATCCTTCTGATGTTATCTTAACAACTGTAACACCAAATAATTATTTGCACCTAAATTCTGATGGTTCTGTAGATGTACTGCCAAATGCTCCTGTAGGAACATTGACTTTAGTTTATCAAATTTGCGAAAAAACACAAACAGACAACTGTGATACCGCAACGGTTACCATCACAATCGAAGCACCAAAAATGACGGTTACAGCAACACCAATATGTGTTAATGATGTTCCGTATATTGATTATGTGGTTACTCCCGTAAATTTCACTCCTGTAGATAATGTAACAATTACATGGACTGACAGCAGCAACAATACAATTACCACAATGACAAATTTAGCTTTAAGCGGTAGAATATTATGGCCTGGAGCAGTTATAGATGGAACCGGAAAAGGAATTGACTGGCCGGGATGGATCTTTGAAAACAATAAATGGGTCCAAGGTGCTGATGGATTTGAAAAATTACGTCCAACAGCTAATTTGGTAATATCATTAAATCCAACTGAAACTATTACGGTTAACTATCCACCATCAGATCCATATTGTACCTCAAGACCAACCTTTCTTATTGTTGCCAATGATGATAATCCTGCACCAATCAGTGTGCCAACTGTTGCAACAACTGTGATAAATGTTTTTACTAATGATTTACTAAATAATACTGCAGTCAATCCTGCTGATGTAACCTTAACAACAGTAACACCAGACCCTAAAGGAGTATTGACTTTAAATGTTGATGGATCGGTAACCGTTGCTGCGAATGCTCCTGTAGGCACTTACACCCTTACCTATCAGATCTGCGAAAAAGCCGATGCTGGAAATTGCGATACCGCAATTGTAACTGTTATTATTCAAGATGCTCCTTCTCCGCCAACTCCAGTCGTAGCAAATGATGACACTTATAACAATATAGGATGTAACACTTTTGGAGTTGTAGGCAATGTATTGAGTAATGATTTAAAAGGAGCTGTTCTTGCAACACTTCAATTAGTTGACTTTACTCTTATCACCCAAAATGGCGATAAAACAAATCCAAATATTACAATTGATAATGCTGGAAATGTAAATGTATCTAGTTTAACACCAGCAGGAACTTATATTTACAGTTATAGAATATGCGATAAATTAAGTTCTCAAAACTGTGATACAGCTATTGTAACCATTATTGTAATTCCAAATGGAATAACACAAATTAGCAGTACATCTTGTACTGATGATTCATCTTTGATTAACCTAACCACTTTACTTCCAGAAGGCAGTCCAATTACTGGAACTTGGGTTGACAAAAACAACTCAAATGCACTTCAAGGAAATATTCTTAATCCTTTTGGTTTGGCACTTGGAAATTATGTTTTTGAATATTTAATAGCTGATGAAAAATGTCCTAGAAGCATAATGCTAAATATGGAAGTTAATGATGACTGTAAAGTATTGGCTTGTGGAGATGTTTTACCTCGCAACGCATTTTCTCCTAATGGCGACGGAATGAATGATACTTTTAAAATTGACAACATCGATGACGTAACCTGCTATCCAAGCAATACTGTCGAAATATACAATCGTTGGGGAATCTTAGTTTTTGAAACTATTAATTATAACAACACAACAAATTTCTTTGATGGTACTTCGAGAGGAAGAACAACTATAAAACAGTCTGACGGATTACCTAGTGGAACTTATTTTTATATCATTAATTATAAGTCACTGGACGGAAACAACACTATTCAAGAAAATAAACTTGATGGATATCTGTACCTATCCAAATGATAATTTTAGCAAAAACAAACATAACCCATTCTTTTACAGATAATTAAAAAGAACAAACTGATTTTTTGCTTAATTTTGAATAAAAGAATGCATTGATTTTCAATACATTAAAAAAAATCAGTGATAATAATTAAAATAATAAATATCTATTTATGAGAACAAAATTATTTTTAATCGTCATTCTGTTAGTTACATGTAGCGGGTATGCACAGCAAGATGCGCAGTTTACCCAATATATGTACAATACAATAAACATAAACCCTGCTTATGCTGGTTCTCGAGGTGCTCTAAGTGTTTTTGCTTTACATCGTGATCAATGGATTGGGTTGGACGGAGCTCCAAAAACTAATACAATTTCTATTAACACGCCAATTAACAATAGTAATATCGGACTTGGAGTTTCGTTGGTAAATGATAAAATTGGACCAACAAACGAAAATCAATTTTCTGTGGATCTTTCTTATAGTATCCCAACATCAGAAACATGGAAACTTTCTTTTGGTATAAAAGGTACAGCAGATATTTTTAATCTTGATGTTGATAAATTAAATCCCGAAACCGCTGGAGATAGACAGCTTCAAAGCATAAACAATGATTTTTCGCCAAATATTGGAGCCGGAGTTTACTGGCATTCCAACAAAGCGTACATTGGATTATCAATACCTAATTTTATACAGACTACCCGTTACAATGATAACGATGTAGCCATTTACAAAGACAAAATAAATTACTATTTAATAGGAGGTTATGTTTTTGATTTTTCTCAGGAGGTAAAATTCAAACCAGCAGTTCTTACCAAAATGGTTGAGGGAGCACCGCTTCAGGTCGATGTATCTGCAAATTTTATGTTTTTTGAGAAACTGACTCTGGGTGTTGCTTACAGATGGGATGCAGCAGTGAGTGCAATGGCTGGATTTCAAATTAGTGACGGACTGTATATTGGTTACGGATATGACAATGAAACAACCAAGCTAAGAAACTATAATTCTGGCTCACATGAGATTTTCCTGCGCTATGAGTTCTTCAAAAACAATGGTAAAATAACAACTCCTCGTTTCTTCTAAAAAATTGTATCATGAAAAACTATACTCTACTTTTCCTTATAATTATAAGTTCTTTTTCTTTCAGTACTTATGGGCAACAGGCAAAAATAAATTCTGGTGATAAGAAGTATGATAACTACGCCTATGTTGATGCCATTAAAACCTATGAAAAAGTAGCTAATAAAGGTTACAAATCTGAAGATATGTTTAAAAAACTAGGCAATGCTTATTATTTTAATTCCAATTTTGGAGGTGCTGCTAAATGGTATGGAGAATTATTTGCTATGAATACAACCGTTGAACCAGAATACTATTATAGATATGCTCAATCTCTAAAATCGACGGGAGACATTAGTAAAGCGAATAAAATGTTTGATGAATTTAAGGCAAAATCAAAAACCGATTCTAGAGCAAAATTTTATTCAGAAAATATAAATTACCTAGACCAAATTAAAGCTAATTCGGGAAGATATAAAGTTGAAGATGCAGGAATAAACAGTAAATATTCAGACTACGGATCTTACGTTTATAACAACAAAATTTACTTTGCCTCTGCAAGAGATACTGGGAATTTTTCACAGCGCAAACACAAATGGACTGGCGAATATTTTACTAACATCTACAATGCCGATTTAAATGCAGAAACTGGAAATGCCGGAAAAGTAAATAAGTTTAAATCGACTATTAATACCAAGTTTCACGAATCCTCTCCTGTTTTTACTAAAGATGGAAAAACAGTTTACTTTACCCGAAACAATTATATTGATGGAAAAAAAGGAAAAGACGATCATAGAGTTACTTTAATCAAAATTTACAAGGCTACTTTAGATGAAAAAAACAAATGGAACAACATTACAGAACTTCCTTTTAATAGTAACAATTACAGTGTCGGTCATCCTGCCTTAAGCCCAGACGAAAAAACTTTATACTTTTCTTCTGATATGCCTGGGTCTATTGGACAATCAGATTTGTATAAAGTTACTATCAATCCGAATGGAGGATATGGCACTCCAGAAAATCTAGGAAATGCAATTAATACCGAAGGAAAAGAAACCTATCCTTTTGTCACAAATGAAAATGAAATTTATTTTTCATCTGATGGTCATCCAGGATTAGGAGGTTTGGATGTTTTTGTTGCTAATATCGAAGATGACGGGACAATCGACAATGTTCAAAATGTCGGATCAGACATTAATTCGTCTAAAGATGATTTTGCATACATTATTGATACCGCTACAAGAAGAGGCTTTTATAGTTCCAATAAAGATGGCGGACAAGGTTCTGATGATATCTACAAATTTCTAGAAACTAGAAAATTAAAATGTATTCAAGAACTTGAAGGTATAATAACTGATCTTGATACAGGAACAATTCTGCCAGGAACAAAAGTGACCTTATTTGACAATCAAATGAATGTTAAAAATTCGACAGTTTCTGATAATTATGGAAAGTATACTTTTCCTGTAGATTGCGGTAAAGCTTATTTAGTACGAGCAGAAAAGCCAGAATACACTACTAAAGAATTAAGTGTAACGATCTCAAAAACAACAGGAAAAACAACTTTACCAATTGCATTAGAAAAATCAACTTGTAAGGTTACTGTTGGAGACGATTTAGGTAAATGTTTCGGAATTAAAATGATTTACTTTGATTTAGATAAATCTAATATTAGAACCGAAGCGGCTTTAGATCTAGAAAAAATATTAGTGGTCTTAAATGAGTATCCAACCATGAAACTAGATATTCGTTCACATACTGATAGTAGAGCTACTCATAAATACAATGAAGCTTTATCTGACCGCAGAGCAAAATCAACAATCAAATGGCTGATTAAAAACGGAATAGCACCAAACCGATTAACTGGAAAAGGCTTCGGAGAAACCCAATTAGTAAATAAATGTTCTGATGGTGTTAAATGTACTGAAGAAGAACATCAGGCCAACAGAAGAAGTGAATTTATAATCACGGCGTTATAAAAATCGAAACTATCTAACCAATAAAACTGCTTGTAAACACAGGCAGTTTTTTTTTAAATAAAAAGTCGTTGCAACTCTATGAATTACAACGACTTCTAAAAAACCAACCTGTTCAATATTCGTTTAAAGTTTAGCAAAAATATTTGTATAATATTTTTTGCCATTAGTACTATCTGTAGTTACAGATAAGCCGAAGTGCGTAAAATCACCTTCGATATTCTCTTTGTGGCCTGGACTCTCCAGCCAGGCTCTCAAAGCCGCTTCAGGAGTTTTATAGTTGTAGGCAACGTTCTCACCAACTTTTTTAGCTCCTAAAACATTTGTAATATTATTAGATCTTGCTGTAAAATCATTATGATCTACAACTTTATTCTCAATCATATAAAGATTATGTTCTTGACATTTAAAAGAGATATGATTACTTCTCTCCAAAGCATTTAAACCAACACTAACTCGATAATCGTTTATGAGTTTCATGGTCTGAACTTCTGTGTCATTGTAAGTGTAATTTGTAATAAGCGTTGAGACTGGAGTATTATCCACGCTTCCTTCGGCGGTATCTGCAGAACATGCGTTCATTGCGACTAGAATCGCAATGAACAACATGGTGCGCTTAATCTTTTCCATAATCAACAGCATTTTAGCAGTTTAAAGTAGATGTTGGGGCAAATCCTTTAAATTTATTTTATGAATAACTTGTCGTCTAATTTTCTAGATCAAACATATTCAATTTACCGTTAAACTACAAAAAAAATCGATGAAATACACACTAATTTTTAATACCAATGTTATTTTCTTACAAATTAAGAAGAAAGTCGTTCAATTTTCCATGAAAAATCAGATTGACTGGTATAACGTATCCTATCATGTAATCTATTTGCTCTTCCCTGCCAGAATTCTACTTGTAACGGAGTGACAATATATCCTCCCCAATTTTCAGGTCTTGGAATTGATTTTCCTTCAAACTCGATTTCTAATTTTTTCAAATTTGTTTCTAAAAAATCTCGTGAAGGAATTACTTCACTTTGATGCGAAACTACAGCTCCGAGTTTACTGCCTTCTGGACGTGAATCAAAATAATTATCTGAAATGATTTCCGAAGTTTTCTGTGCAATTCCTTTAATAATTACCTGACGTTCCATTTCCTGCCAGAAAAAAGACAAACACACATTCGGATTTGCTTCTATTGCTTTTCCTTTTTCAGAATTATAATTAGTGTAAAATATAAAACCCTCTTCTGAGAATTTTTTCAATAAGACTACACGAGATTTAGGAAAACCATCCAAACCAATAGTTGAAATGGTCATCGCATTTACTTCTCCACTTCCACCGAAATCTTCCACTTCATGAAACCATCGGTTAAAAAGGTTAATAGGATCTTCTGGAATATTAGTTTCCAGCAATTCGCTTTTCTCGTAAGATTTTCTATAATTACTTAAATCACTCATGACTATTATTTTAGATTTTAGATTGCTGATTTTAGATTTTCCTCAAGCAATCTTACAAATTTGATATTTCATTTTTAGCTTCTTTTCTCTCGGCTTTGTCAAGCTGAACAAAATCGAAAACCAACTCTTCTAAAACATACTTTACGATAAAAGTCCTTCGACTTCTCTAGCAGAGACAACAATTTTCAAAACTTAGAATCTCAGAACCTTAGCAACTTAGTATCTTCTAAATTACAAATCAAAACTCAATCCATCATCTGCTAAAAGCACATTTGGAAAAACTTCTTCTGCTTCTTTTTTAAATGACTCTAAACCATCATAACGCGTAGAGTAATGTCCTAAAATAAGCTGTTTGACATTTGCTTTTAAAGCAATAGTCGCTGCTTCTTTTGCAGTTGAATGAAGCGTTTTTTCTGCTAGCCTTGCTTCCGAATCTAAAAAAGTAGATTCGTGATACAAAACATCTGTATTTGCTATAATCGGAATTATTGCTTCATTGTAAACCGTATCTGAACAAAAGGCATAACTTTTTGCTGGTTCTGGATCAAAAGTCAGTTTTTCATTTTCGATTACAGTTCCGTCGTCCAATGTAACATTACCACCATTTTTTATCTTTTGATAATAAGCAACATGAATATCATAATGCTGTACTGCTTCTACATTCAGTTTTCGTTCAGCAGGTTTTTCCTGAAATAAATAACCATTTGTATAAACACGGTGTTTTAGCGGAATCGTTTTTACAATGACTTTAGCATCTTCAAAAATTACTTCACTTTCCTTCGATTCCAATTCATGAAAAAACAAACTGTAAGTGGTCCAGGATTCTGTCAATTTTAATTGAAGCAGAATCAATTCTTTAATTCCTTTTGGACCATAAACATGCAAATCGGTTGTTCTTCCCAAAAGGGAAAAAGTCGAAATCGTTCCGATCAATCCGTAAAGATGATCTCCATGAAGATGTGAAATAAAAATGTGGTTGATCTTCGAGAATTTAATTTTATTCTTTCGAAGTTGCACCTGAGTTCCTTCGCCGCAGTCAATTAAAAATAATCTGTTTCTAATTTCTAAGACTTGTGAAGTCGGATTAGTAAGTGTTCTAGGAGTTGCGGCATAACAGCCAAGTATTGTTAATTTCATTTTCTAATTTTAGATTTTAGATCGTAGATTTTAGATTTATAAAACATTTTAAAAAGTAACATTAAAAAAATCTAAAATCTAAAACCAGAAATCTACAATTAAAAACCGAGGTCTCTCTCAATTTCTTCCATTTCGATAATATCATGAGCTTCCAAAAGAGAAGGAACTACAGCCAATTTATCAGAAATAGCATTAAAATCAAGATCAGAGGCAACAATTACAAACGATTTTTTTGCTTTTTTATGTGTTTTAGAAAGCGGTAAAAAAAGTTTCAAATCATTTTCTGAAACTTCATCAGAAGACAAGTCGATTATGATATTGTGCTTTTCAAAGGTTTTAAATTGCTGCGTTACTTTTTCCAAGAAAGCATTTACATCTCCTTGAGTATCTTTAATTGTAACGGTATGTCCTTTTTGATCTACTTTCATTTTTTAATTTATGGGGCTTATATAAAAATTGATTTTCTGAGAGCTAAGGTACGAAGTTTTTTTATTTTTTGGTTTCAGGTTTAAAGTTTCAGGTTCCAAGTTTTTCAGGCTGAGCAAAGTGCAAGCCTCGTTTGCAAAGCAAGTTTCATTTTTTAAAGCACCTCTACTTTGCTTACTGTGACATTAATTTCAAAGCTGAACACTCAAAATCTGAACACTGAATACTAAATACCTACTGAATCTTAGAAGCCAAAAGATAAATAACCGCCATTCTAATCGCTACACCATTCTCCACCTGATTCAAGATTACAGAATGATCAGAATCAGCCACTTCTGAAGTAATCTCTACTCCTCTATTGATTGGTCCTGGGTGCATGATTACGATTTCTTTTCCTAATGAATCCAAGAGCGGTTTGTCTACTCCGTATTGCTGTGCGTATTCACGTGTCGATGGGAAGAAATTTACATCCATACGTTCGTTTTGTACTCGAAGCATATTGGCAACGTCGCACCATTCTAATGCTTTACGCAAATTCGGTTCAACTGTAACTCCAAGTGATTCAATGTATCTCGGAATCAAGGTTTTTGGTCCGCAAACTTTAACCTCAGCACCTTGCATCTGCAAAGCGTATATATTAGATAAGGCCACTCTAGAATGCAGAATATCGCCTACAATAACTACTTTTTTTCCAGCAACATCGCCCAGTTTTTCTCTAATCGAATAACTATCTAACAAAGCCTGAGTTGGATGTTCGTGCGCTCCATCTCCCGCATTTACGATACTCGCTTTGACATTTTTGGATAAAAAATAAGCCGCTCCGGGATTGGAGTGGCGCATTACAACCATATCAACTTTCATCGAAAGGATATTATTTACAGTATCAATCAGGGTTTCTCCTTTTTTAACGGATGATTGAGCTGCAGAAAAACTGATGACATCAGCAGATAAACGTTTCTGCGCTAATTCAAACGAAAGTTTGGTTCTGGTACTGTTTTCAAAGAAAATATTGGCAATGGTAATATCTCGTAATGAAGGAACTTTTTTAATCGGTCGGTTAATGACTTCTTTAAAATGATCTGCCGTTTCAAAAATCAGGTTAATATCATTTTCATTAATGTATTTTATTCCTAATAAATGATTTACGCTTAATTCTTTCATTGTTGTTTCTTTAATATTATTGGTCAAATTCCGAATGAAAAACGGGTTTCATTCCATGCTTCTTTAAAGAGCAGCTACTCTATTCAATCATTCTCTCTACAACTTCTCCATAATCCTGAAGGTCTCTCGAATCTTCATTATAAACCTGCTGCCATCTGAAATTTGGAATTTCAATTTTTCGAGAAGCAGTTTCTTCCCATTTTACCTCAAAACCATTATTTCTCAGAACTTCGGCAACTTTCTTTCCAACTTCAATTGTAACTGCTGGATCAGAGTTATCAACTTTTTGAAAAGCGATATACAAACTTGGATTTTCAGGATCAATCGCTCTCGCTAAATCTTGTTCGTGATAAAAACAGTAGCCGTCAGATGTAACTCCATTTTCACGAAGCTCTCTTTCTACCTCAACAACTTCATATTCGCCATCACTTGTAGTGTAACCTGCATTGTGAAGCGCTACGATATTCTGATCGCATAATTCATCAAACGCGTTTATTAGTCTTTCAGTATCAGTCGGGCTTTTCCATTGTTCACTTTCTGCAAGTAACTTTTGGTATTCTTCGTCGATTTTTTCAAAAGCCCAAGCTTCTGAAATTTCCTCTTCAAATTCATTATCTTCAATTTCTTCCATGATGTTCTCTTTAATATCATCAATAGAAAGAAATCCCATTCTTACCTGGTTAAAAATTGATTCATAAATAAACTCTTCGTCCTCTGTCATGATTGTATTTTCAATTTTTAACGATTCATTTTAATTGGTAACCAAATGAACAACATCTTCACCATCATTTTCTTTCCAGCTTACAATTACCTTTTCTCCATTAATTGCATCTACCTGACGGCCTCTGTAATCGGGCTGAATAGGTAAATGACGGCTGAAACGTCTGTCAATTAAAACCAATAATTCAATTTCTGAAGGTCTTCCAAAAGACTGAATTGCTGTCAAAGCAGAACGAATGCTTCTTCCGGTAAACAAAACGTCATCGATAAAAATGACTTTTTTGTCTTCGACTATAAAATTGATTTGGGTTTTATTGGCTTCAAGCGGTTTATCAGTACGACGGAAATCATCTCTAAAAAAAGTGATATCCAGATAACCTAAAGTAATTTCAGGAACCTTGTATTCGTCTTCTAATAATTGTTTTAAACGTTCCGCTAAATAAACACCTCTTGGCTGAATTCCCACCAAAATTGTATTAGAGAAATCAAGATGTTTTTCGATTAACTGACAAGCCAAACGATGGAGTATGATAGTAACTTCTTTCGAATTAAGTAATACTTTTTGACTCATAAGTGATTGTAATGTTTGGTTGCGCAAATATACGGAATCTGATTTTATTTGTTGGGGTGTTGGATACTGAAATATTTTAGAAAACAAATTTAGCTTTTTGAAAATTTTTTCTTACCTAAATACCATATTTTAGCAAAAGAAAATTTTTAACTTTATTTGGTTAAATAATGCTTTGAAAATAATCTATGGACAAATACAAAGAAACTTTTGAAACTTGGAATAAAATTGCAAATCTCTACGAAGAGAAGTTTATGTATTTAAGTTTGTATAATGAAACTTATGATTTTTTTAGTAAAACCCTCACTAAGGAACAATTAAATATTCTTGAAATTGGTTGTGGACCAGGGAATATTACAAAATATTTATTATCAAAAAGAAGCGACTTAAAGATTACAGGCATTGATATTGCGCCAAATATGATTGAATTAGCAAAAGCTAATAATCCTTCTGCCAACTTCAAATTAATGGATACAAGAGAACTTGATTCACTAAGTCAAAAATTTGATGCTATTGTGTGTGGTTTTTGTTTACCATATTTATCACAACAAGATTCTCATAAACTTATGAATGATGCTGGAAACATTCTTTTAACCAATGGAATTTTATATTTAAGTTTTGTTCAGGGAAAGCCTTATGATTCTGGTTTCATTTCTGGAAGTACTGGTGATCGCGTCTTTTTTTATTATCACAGTTTAGAAGGAATAAGCAGTCAACTTCTAATAAACAATTTCATAATTATTAAGTTGTTTGACGTCAGTTATTTCAGAGGTAATAATATCGAAACTCACACTATAATAATTGCTAAAAAAACAATTTAATCTATTACTCAAATACGAGTAACCTTTTTTAGCACTAACTATATATTAATAAAAAAAATTAAACAAATCATACATACAACCAAATGATTTACATTAATAAAAGTACATTCCCATTTTGCTATGTAGAAGAGAAAAAATTTGAATGGGGAGAACCATACGAAGATGTAACACCTATTTTTAATTTATCAATTGATCCTAAATTATCTGATCTGGAATATACAATTGAAGTTCTAGGCAAAAATAATTTTAAAAACAATCTTCTAAAGCTTCATAACATATTAGTTAATAGAGAAGAAAATATACGTATAGAACATTTTAATGATTTAATTACTGATAGAGAAGTTTTGCTAAACAGAATTAAAATCTATTTAGACTCTAACACAGATAAAATCTCTCCTTGGGATTTACCTTATCATGTCTGTTTTAATGAAAACGATTATTTAGAATCAATTGAGAATGAAACGAATAGAATTTTATTATTTGAAAGAAAAGAATACCATTAAATAAAACTTATGAAAGAGTTTATCAAAATATATATTTGATAAATCCAGCCCTACAATATTGATCAATCCGATAGCTCTTTTTTCCTTTTGTATGAATCAAAATTTTCAAAAATCAACTTAGACTTTTCTAATCATTTAGATTTAGAGCTGGCAATCCAAGTTAATTTATGCCAAATAAATTCCAGTGGGCCTTGTTTATGATTTTTCAGCCACCAATTAGAAAATGCCAGCTGAAGCAAAAACAAAACAATTCCGATTATTAAACTAAAAACAGCTCCGGTATATTTAAAAAGTCCCAAACCATATTGATAAAATAAAACTGAACCAACAATAGATTGCAAAACGTAATTGGTTAAACTCATCTTCCCATAAGGAACTAATTTCTCTAAAACCTTTTGTGTTTTTTCTTTTGCATAAAACAAAATGAAAAGACTTATTAATACAAATGTAAAAGCAAAATTTGCCCAAGAAGTGACAATAAGCATTATAGAATCTGCTAAAGTTTTATTTTCAAATGATGAATAAATATTGATTCGAATAATCAAAAGTATCGCAACAATTATCAAAGCATATCGAAGCGTTTTTTTCCAAAAGATAAAATTTACTTTAGAAGTAAGGAAAAGCTGTTTTCGACCAGCAAGCGTTCCTAACACAAATAATCCCGCAGTTTGAAAACATTTTCCAGTATCCCAATTCCATAAAAATGATGAAATTCTGCCTGTTGTTAGATTTCCTATCACGACATCAACAAAAGAATTTCCCTTTAAGTACAACTGTGTTTGATAAGAATAAAAACTTCTGCTGCTTTCCTTGATTACATATTCTGAATTAAATAATAAATTAAAAACTTTATACCATTCTAAAGGCAAAAGCAATAAAAAAATTGCTATGCCAAAAACATATTTAGTTTTTAAATTAGAAACCAACAACAAAACTATTCCTAATACTGCATAGAGCATCAAAATATCACCCGCAAAAAAAATGGTATTGAAAATCCCGAAACAAAACAACAGTATGAGTCTCCACAAAAATCTCGGTCTAAAATTTTTTCCTTTCTTTTTCTGATTTTCATTCTGAATAAAAAAGCTGAATCCAAAAAGAAATGCAAAAATGGCATAAGCTTTTCCAGCAAAAAGATAAGAGAAGACACTTGCTACTATACTATCTAAGGTTTTAATCGATTCTGGCAAGTATTCTGGAATATAATCTATGTCAAAATGCTGCATGCAGTGGAGCAACACTATAATCATAAGCGCAAAACCTCGTAACGCATCCATTACTTCAATACGTTTAGGGTTATTGGCAATCATAGAATTTTAAATTATCAAGTTAAAGGAAATACAATAATAAAACATTTCTCAAAAATTCTATAACACATTTTCTTGATTCTTGAAGTAATTTTAAGTATGAATTTAAAATATCAGAATCATGCAAAATAAAATACTAAGATTGTTAATGGTATTCGTAATACTGTTTTCATTTACAAGCTGTGAACTAGTTGGAGACATTTTTAAAGCCGGAATGGGATTCGGGATTTTTATCGTAATTTTTGTGGTTGCGATTATTATCTGGATTTTCGCTAAAATGTTCGGAAGCAAATAAGACATAAAAAAATCCTCGTTATTTACATAGCGGGGATTTTTTTTAAACACATAGAAACATAGTTTTTGAAACTGCTTAGAGGCGTTTCACTTTTTTACAAAAAACATAGCTATGTGAAAGAAATATATTTCTCTTTTGTAGTTCTTTATTCTCACTAAATTCGACACTAAAACTATGTTTCTATGTGTTTAAAATTAGACTCCAATAAAAAAATCCCAAACTCCAATTTTAATTTGGGATTTGGGATTTTTTTATTGTAATTTATAGATTAAAGATTGTACATCTTTTTTCTTTGTTCCTGAATCTTTTCATCATCAAGATATTCGTCAAATGTCATGTAACGGTCGATTACTCCGTTTGGTGTCAATTCTACGATTCTGTTACCAACAGTTTGCGCAAACTCGTGGTCATGTGTAGTGAAAATTACTGAACCTTTAAAGTTTTTCAATGAGTTGTTGAAAGCTGTAATAGACTCCAAATCTAAGTGATTTGTTGGTTCGTCTAACATTAAAACGTTTGCACGCTCCATCATCATTCTAGACAACATACAACGTACTTTTTCTCCTCCAGATAAAACTCTAGATGTTTTTAAAGCTTCTTCTCCAGAGAAAATCATTTTTCCTAAGAAACCTCTAATGAATACCTCATCACGTTCTTCTTCCGTTTTAGCATACTGACGTAACCAGTCTACTAAACTCAAATCGTTTTCGAAATATTTGTGGTTTTCAGCTGGTAAATAGGCTTGGTTTGTTGTAATTCCCCAATCAAAAGTTCCAGCATCTGCTTTTTGTTCGTTGTTTAAGATTTCGTAGAAAGCCGTTGTAGCACGTGAATCTTTAGAGAAAAGAACGATTTTGTCGCCTTTCGCCATATTCAAGTTAATATCTTTAAATAAAACTTCTCCATCTACTGAAGCAGATAAGTTTTCTACATTCAAAATTTGATCTCCAGCTTCACGATCCTGATCGAAGATAATCGCAGGATAACGACGGCTTGAAGGTTTGATTTCAGAAATATTCAATTTCGAAATCATTTTTTTACGAGAAGTTGCTTGTTTCGATTTCGCAACGTTTGCACTAAAACGACGAATAAATTCTTCCAACTCTTGTTTCTTCTCTTCTGCTTTTTTGTTTTGCTGTGCACGTTGTTTTGCCGCTAATTGGCTAGACTCGTACCAGAACGTATAGTTTCCTGAATAGTGATTGATTTTTCCGAAATCAATATCAGAAATATGTGTACAAACCGCATCTAAAAAGTGACGGTCGTGAGATACAACGATTACAGTATTTTCGTAGTTTGCCAAGAAGTTTTCTAACCAAGCGATTGTCTCGAAATCCAAATCGTTGGTAGGCTCATCCATAATCAATACATCAGGATTTCCAAAAAGAGCCTGAGCCAAAAGCACACGAACTTTCATTTTTCCTTCCATATCAGCCATTAAAGTATAATGATCTGCTTCTGTGATTCCTAAGTTAGACAACATTGATGCTGCGTCAGAATCGGCATTCCATCCGTTCATTTCTTCAAATTGAACTTGTAATTCCCCTATTCTATCAGCATTGGCATCATTATAATCTAAATAAAGCTCATCCATTTCTTTTTTAACAGCATACAGAACTTTATTTCCCATTAAAACGGTTTCCAAAACAGTATGCTCGTCGAACATGTTGTGGTTCTGGTTTAAAACCGACATACGTTTTCCCGGCTCTAAATGGATATGACCAGAAGTTGGGTCCATATCGCCTGAAATGATTTTTAGAAATGTAGATTTTCCAGCACCGTTGGCTCCAATAACGCCGTAAATATTTCCGTGAGTGAATGTGGTATTTACTTCGTCAAACAAAATTCGTTTGCCAAATTGAACTGATAAATTATTGACTGTTAACATGAATGTCTTTTTAATTAATTTGGTGCAAAAGTACGGAAAAAGGTTCAGAGTTGCAAAGGTGCTGAGATGCTAAGTTTTTTTATGCTGATGAAGGGTTCTCGCAAAGTCGCGAAGGCGCAAATTTTTATTTTTTGAAGTTGATTACTGCGTAATCTTGTCATTTCGACGAAGGAAACCCGAGCAATAGCGAACTGGCGAAGCAAATCACACGCGGGATTCGACAAAGATTAGCGACATTCTATGCGGAGTTTCTAGTGCGATTTCTCCCTTCGGTCGAAATGACAAACTGTGCCTTTAATCTTCATTTTTACACATTGAATTAAAAATTCAACTATCTGGAAAATCTGCATAATTCGATATTAATTTCAACTACTCGAAAAATTCGAATAGTTCAAAACTAAAATTTACTTTCCTTCGCCAAAGCCACTTCTAAACTCTCAAAATTTGGTAACACTTTCGAAATCAATCCTTTTTTGTTTAGAATAAAATGCGTTGGAAATGAATTCAATTGTAATGCTTCATTCATATATTCTTTCATGTCAGGAATTACAGCATAAGAAAGCGGTTTTCTAGCTAAGAATGTTTTTAATTCTTCTGGTGAATCTTCAGCTAAACTTATAAAAATAATATCTTTTCTATCCTTATACTCTTCTACAAGTTTATTAACCTGTGGAAACTCTTTTATGCAAGGCGTACAATGAATGTACCAACATTTAATTACAATTATTTTCCCTTTCATGGATTCATTGGTCACCAAATTTCCATCTAAATCTTTAAACGAGAATTTAGGGAAAACCGTTCCTTCCATTTTATAATTCTTATAAGCATCAAAACCAATTTGATTGATAGTTGCTTTTATACTGGTATCTGTTTTGGGCTGAATTTTGAAAAGTTTATAATAATAAACCGAAGCATCTGATTTTAATCGGATTGGAATGAAACTTCCATTTGCTAATTGATCTAAAAAAACTTCTTTGGTAATTTCTTTGGAAGAAACATCAAGAGCTGTGAAATCTCTCGAAAGCATTATATTTTTATTCTGATAAACCGACCATTGTTCGTACGTTTTCTGAATTTGAACAGGATCAACTTCGGGATTTCCGAATTTGTTTTGAGCTTGGCTTAATGAAAAGGTGAAAAGGAATAGTGTTAGACTGAAAAGTTTCTGCATGAATTCTGAAAAAATATATTGAAACCCAAAAGTAATCAAAATTTTATAAGTCAATTTTAACTCAAAAGTTCGCTACTGTTCCTTCAGAAACAATAGCGAACTTACGATATAATTTATATTATTACTTTAATTTTTGAGAGCTGGCAGAAAAGAAATATCCACAGTATATTTTGATGGATTCTCTGGATCAATAAAAACTCTTACTGTATCTGTTTTCACAAATTCTGTTGGATCAAACCAGATGTAATCGCTTTTAAAAACATATAAATCATTGGTTTTTGGATCTTGCCATTGACTTAAAATTTGGTAAGGATGTCTTCCGTTTGAAGTATAGCTGGTATTTAATTGTACTTGTGTAAATTTTGCTGTAACAGATTTTCCTGTATCACGTAAATTTTGAGCTTTTCTTTTCTTTAAATATCCAAATAAAAAACTAAGACTGCCAATTAAAAAGAATATGGTTCCAATTGTACTTAATATCAATGGAACAAGCCATAAAGAAGCAAATCCGTTTATAACAGCTTCTTTTGGATCTGCTGGATCATATAAAATTTTAACTTTTTCATTGACAGTATAACTTGGAGGATTACTGCTAATAGAAGATGTAAAAGTAATTTCTTGTCCTAATTTTGTTTTAAAACTTACTACTGGACAATATGTTGTAGAATTATCTGATCTTCTGGCAATCATTTCGATAACAGTTCCCTGCGTACTTTCTGCTTTTTCTAAAAATATCTTTTTATCAAAATAAAAATAAACAGCTCCAGCCAATAGACCTGCGCCAACCATAGAAAATACAAGCTTAAAAATAAAAAATCCTTTCATTATTTTGGGGTTGATTAGTTATGGTAAAAATAGTATTAAAAGATTTCCATCCTCCTTAAATTGAATACTTTTTTAAACAAAAAAACCTGACAACGAATTGTCAGGTTTATAAATGTCCTTGTTTAGGTAAAAACCAAATAACAAATTACCTAAAGTCGGTACATTGTTTTGAAATAAAATTTAGATTAAAAAATAAATAACCAAACTCAATTTTAACCCACCAAAAATTTTACCTCACTTAATTTTCATGAACTTTGTTATTAACTCTTGAAAATATATTTAATTCCAGACACAATAAACTAAAAATATATTTTTGTAAATATCTCTGCCAGTGTTGCTCCAGCAGAGATAAATCATTTTAAATTAATAAAGGCAATAAATTACTAAACACTAATTCAAACTAATTTTACAATAATTTCTTCAAGCTAGCATAAACAGCTAGTTCAACATCTGCATGATCTTTTGTATTACAATCTTCAACTAACTTTTTCAAATTACCAGAAGTCGATTTATTATCCAAAACCAATAATAATTCCTGAGAAGCATCACTTAACTTTTTAGACAATGGTAATATTGGCTGCACTAAAGGTGCATTTGCACTTAAATCCGTTAAATCTTTGTGCACTGCAATCCATTTATTAAAAAATGCTGCAACTTTAGCTTTATTCTCCGCTGATTTATTTGCCAAATACTGATTTACTGCCGCATCAAATGCTAAAGAATCTTTTGAATCTGGACCGCAAGCATCTGCGAATAAAGTAAACGGAGAATACATTTGATATTCTGTTCCGCCTTTGTTACGGGTATATCCTTTTAATGGTTCACTTACATAGGAGAATTCTTCAAGCGCTTTAATATTTTGATTGTTTGCAATGTTTCTCAGGATAACATCTTTATTACGGATATGTGTAATTCCTAATTCTTCTAATCGGAAAGAAATTGTTTCTAAACGTTTACGCATGTTCTCAACATCTACCACATCTTCAGCAGACCAAAGTCTTTCGGCAATTGCAGCCGTTCTTGGCCAAAGTCTTGAATCTATGGTTTCAGAAGTAACCAATTCAGTCCACATTGTTGCTTCACCTCCAAGAATTCTCGCTTTTTCTTCATTTGTTAAATTAACTCCTTTTGGCATTGGATCATTTAAATAGTGACTTGCAATTGGATACATTAAATCGATATAATAGCCGTTTGATAAAACTGTTTTATATCCTTTTTTAACTGCATCTACCAATGATTGTCCAGCTGTCATTCCTTCGTTTGGACCTCTCCAAGAATGCACAATCGCTTCTTTAGATAAATCCTTCGTTAATATTTCTTCCCATCCCATTAACTGTTTTCCGTGCTTCTTTAACATCGGTGCCAACTGCATGGTGAAATAAGTCTGTAATTCGTGATTGGTTTTTAAGTTGTGTTTCTTTTTAAATTCTTGAATTTTCGGATTGGCATCCCAATCTTTCCCTTCATTTTCATCTCCTCCAATATGGAAATAATCTCCTGGAAATAAAGGACAAACCTCATCAAAAACACCACTTAAAATTTGGTATGTTTTAGGATTTGAAGGATCTAATGTCGGAGAAAAAATTCCCGCATTTCTTTCAACTCCATAGGTAGCGATTGCTGTACCTTCAATATTTTTTTCGGATGTTCCTCCTTTCAGCGTAATCACTTTGCTGCCAATTTCTGGGTAAGCTGTTAAAATTGCTGATCCGTGACCCGGAACATCTATTTCTGGAACAATTAAAATACCACGATCATCTGCATATTTTACGATATTTTTAATTTCCTCTTGTGTATAATAAAGTCCATCTGAAGCTAATTCTATAAACTTCGTATGTTTTTTCATTTCAATTCTCCAGCCTTGATCGTCAACTAAATGCCAGTGAAAAACATTCATTTTCATTGCTGCCAATGCATCGATGTTTCTTTTGATTACATCAACTGGCTGAAAATGTCTTGAAACATCAATCATTAACCCCCTCCAAGTAAATCTTGGAAAATCAGAAATTTTTGAAGCAGGAAAATAATACGATGAAGCATTGTTTTGAAGCATTTGCAATAATGTTTCTAAACCGTGCAAAGCTCCTAAATCGCTCGAAGCATTAAGCGTAATTTTATTTGATGTAATATCTAAATGATAACTTTCGTCCTCGTATAAACCAATTTTACCACTTTTTGTACAATTGATCTGCAATTCGGCATTTGGGACTTCATTTAATTTTGTGATAAATCCCTGTCCGAAAAACATACCTGTTCTACCATCTAGACGGCGCAGAAAACGCGTTACTCCTCCAAAAATTCTTGGATTTGGATTACCAGTAATATTTACTTTAAAACTTTTAGTTAAGGCAAAATTACCGTCATTAATAACCACGCTCTGAGGCCAAGGCATAAGATTGAGCTGCTCTTTTTTAACCTGAGCGCTTGCAGATAAGCCCGCAAACAATAGTACAAATAGATATTTCATTTTTTCTTTTTTTGGTTGGATAGTTTAGTATCCCTAATTTATTAAAAAAACAAAACTCAGACCGATTTTTGCTTTACCTCACTCTTGCAATGAGATCAATCTGAATTTTGTATTTGATTCATTTTCAAAATGAATCGTCAAAAAAATAGTTAGTAATCAAAACGCTTAAAGGCTTCTATCGCTTCATATTCAGCCAAACCTAATTCATCATATAAAATCGCCGTATTTTTATTTCGATCCTCTGCTCTCACCCAAAACTCTCTGGAATCATTTCCTTGAAACATAACTCTGTCTTTCTGTGATTGATGAAACAAAATAGCATGGCGTTTTAATAGAACTTCAGATGGACTTAATGGAACAGCCATATCAATTTCATGAATATCCCATTCGTGCCAAGCTCCTCTGTAAAGCCACAACCAGCAGTCTTTCATATAAGGTTCTGGTTTAAGTTCTTTTAAAGCAGCAAAAATGGCATTCAGACAGACTTCATGCGTGCCGTGCGGATCTGCTAGATCTCCCGCTGCAAAAACCTGATGCGGTTTTATTTTAGCAATAATATCTTTTACAATTTCAATATCTTCTTGACCTAACGGATTCTTTTTAACCTGTCCTGTTTCATAAAAAGGAAGATCTAAAAAGTGTGTGTTCTCGTCTTTAAGTCCAATATATCTTGTTGCGCCATAAGATTCCCTTCTTCTGATAAGTCCTTTTAATTTTCGAACTTCTAAAGAATCAATTTGGTTTTCCGATTTATTATTCAAGAAATCAATAACTGCCTGGAAATTAATATCTGCTTTTCCTTCACCAACAAAATCACTGGCTACTTCAGCAAATTTCAATGCTTCTTCATCAGAAACTGCAATATTTCCAGAAGTTTGATACACGACATGTACGTCGTGACCTTGTTTGATTAATTTAGAAAAAGTTCCTCCCATAGAAATCACGTCATCATCTGGATGCGGACTAAAAAGAATCACTCTCTTTTTTGCCGGATTTGCTCTTTCTGGGCGATGCGAATCATCTGTGTTTGGTTTTCCTCCCGGCCATCCGGTAATGGTATGCTGTAAAATATTGAACATATTGATATTCATATCATAAGCAGAACCTTCCTGAGCCAAAAGATCAGACATTCCATTATTATTATAATCACGGTCTGTCAATTTTAGAATAGATTGTTTTGTTTTTTGACACAACCAAACAATCGCTTTACTCTTCATTTCTGGAGTCCAAAGACATTCACCAACCAACCAAGGTGTTTTAAAACGAGTTAATTCTGAAGCTGCAGACTGATCTAAAACAAAAGTGGCATTTGCATGATTTTGCAAAAATGTAGCTGGAATCTCTGAACTAATATCTCCCTGAATGGTTCTCTTAATAATATCTGCCTTATTTTGTCCCCATGCCATCAAAACAATACGTTTTGATCTCATAATTGTTGAAACTCCCATTGTAATGGCACGTTTCGGTACATTATCAATACCATTAAAAGCAGATGAAGCATCAACTCTCGTGATATGATCCAATGTGATAATTCGGGTTCCAGAATTGATGTGTGAACCTGGCTCATTAAAACCAACATGTCCAGTACGCCCAATTCCTAATAATTGAAAATCAAGACCACCTGCGTTTTTAATATTCATTTCATAATCGATACAATACTGATTGATTTCCTCAATCGCAATCGTACCATCAGGAATATTAATATTTTCAGGTTTGATATCAATATGATTAAAAAGATGCTCATGCATGAAATAGTGATAACTCTGATTGTTCTCTTTTGTCATTGGATAATATTCATCCAAATTAAAAGTGATTACATTGCTAAAACTTAGTCCTTCTTCTCTATGCATTCTCACCAGTTCTTCGTAAACTTTTATAGGAGAAGAACCTGTAGCCAATCCTAAAACACAAGATTTATTTTTCTCTTGTTTAGATCGAATTAGCTGCGCAATTTCCTGAGCTACAATTACAGAAGCTTCGACAGAACTTTTGAAGATTTCATTATGAATTTTTTCAAATCGAGTTTCTTCAAACTTTCCTGCGCTTTTGTAACTAATATCAGGTTTTATATCTAAAGCACCTTTCATTTCTTTTCTTTTTTTGTGGTAATTAACATTTCGATTTAATAATGGTATAGACTGCTTTCACAGCCTATACCAATACTACTAACCAAACTTAAACCCTTGTGATCTGTTTTTTTTTGATGTTTGCTGAACCGCTGTTTAGTTGCCGCAAAGACTTGTAGTTTTTACTTTTAATGATGTGTATTTTTTATGAATAACTTCCAATAAAGAATACTCATCAAATGAATCCTGCGCTAATTCCCAAATCATGATTCCTCCTGTATTTTGAGATGCATATTCTACTTTTTGTGCGATAGTTGGTCTTCCGTTATAATAGATTTTACCTAATTCATCTTGTTCAGCAAATTGTTTTCCTGCTGCTACAATCTCACTATATTTAGCACTTGTAACTTCTGGGTTCGTAAAATTATAACCATAAAAAGGAACACCAAGAGTCAGTTTTTCAGTAGGAACATTTTGAAGTTTATGCCAAAAATCAATTCCTTCCTTAGCAAAAGCAAAAGAACTATGCTGACCAGGTTTGTTTGGCGCCCAAGGACCAGTGTAGTCATAAGCCATGACATTGATAAAATCGAAAGCTTCTAAAGCGGCTGCATTTATATTTTCAAAACGGGAATTGTTTGGAAGCGCGGCAGTCAAGAGCTTTTTATGCTCAATCATGCTCTTTTTTAATTCCAGAACAAAACCGCTGTAACCAGCTGTTACGGCATCCCATTCTAAGTCTACATCAACGCCATCCAGCTTATGTAACTCTACAAAATTTACAATGTTTTGAATTAAAGCTGGCCTATTCTCAGGTTTATCAATTAACCATGACCAGTTTGAAGCTTGTTCTTCTGAAATTACACCACCTGCCAAAGAAATACTTATAACAATATTCGGATTAACTGATTTGGCATATTTAACAAGTGCATCAATATCTCCTGAGAAAATAATGTTTCCATTTTTGTCAGGATTTGCAAATGCCACATTGAGATGTGTTAATTTACAAAACTGAATTGATGTCATTTTATCAAAATTATCCGTAGATAAATATCCAACAACTCGTGCTGTTTTCTTTTTAACATTGTCAATTTCTGAATCTTTTTGTGAAGTACAGCTGTAAACAGAAATAAGTGAACTTATAAAGAAGAGGATGCCTAATAAGGCTTTATTTTTTCTCATATTTTTGATTTTAATACTACCTTATTAGGCATAACTCTAATTTAGTTTTAGTTTACATCCCACCAAACTTTATTCAGCCAGTCGTTTGTTCCGCCCATTCTTGATAAAGCGTCTGTATAGTTCACTCCATTCTTCTGCATTTCATCATTTGGATAGTATAAACGTTTTGGCGTAACACCATTTGTTTCAGAATCTGGATTGGTAATTGGCAACAATTGCGGGAAACCTGTTCTTCTCCAGTTTGAATATGCTTCAATACTATTGAATAAGTAAGTAACCCAAAGTTGTGTTGCAATTTGTTCTTTTTCAGATCCTGCCACTAAAGGTTTAGCTGTCAAATAAGTATTAATCGCCGCAGGAGTTGCTGGTGTAGCACCATAAATTTCTAATTGTCTAATACCTGCTTCAACACCTTTTTTATAGTAATCAGCCGCTGAGCCTGTAACCCATCCTCTATATGCAGCTTCAGCTAACAATAATTGTGACTCTGAATAACTAACATGCAAAAATGGTGTGGTTCTTAATTTCAAATAAGGCTGGATTCCAGATATTGCGTTTGAACCACCTGGCATCTCCCATTGAAAAAGCCCTGGAGTATTTCCTATGTACAAATCTTCTCCAGGAAGAGGAGCTCCACCAGCTGCACCACCAGTTTTTGGAGTTGCAAGCATAGTTAATCTAGGATCTCCGTTATTCTTCAAGAAATTAATCATTAAACTACTAAAGTGGTCACCATTTTCATTTCCTATAAGTGCATAAGAAAGTCCGTTTCCTCTAAAATCAAGTGCCCCAGGAGTATCATTGAAAGGATAATCCAAATGTTTCATGATACAGTTATCAAGGTTACTTTCGAAAACTCCATTTTGAAACGCTGCTTTTGCTTGTTTTTCAGCTTCAGCTGGTTTTACTTCTGAGATTCTCATCGCTAAACGCAAACGAATTGTATTCGCTAATTTTTTCCATTTGCTAACATCTCCGTTATAAAACAAATCTCCATTAATAGCTCCGCCTCCTGCATTTAATTGTACAAAAGCCTCTTCTAATTCAGCAAAGAATTGATTGTAAATATCCTCTTGTTTATCATATTTTGGAGTTACAATTCCTTTAGAGAAACCTTGACCAGCTTCTGAATAAGGACAATCGCCATATAAATCGGTAATACGTTGTGCAATCATTACTCTCATGATTTTTGCTACCGCATTCATATTTACCATATCAGCTTTTCCGCTTGTTTTTTCAATAACGTCTACGATACCTTTTAATTCATTAGCATATCCATTTCTCCATATTGCTGTTGCGTAGTCATCGTTTTTCTTAAACTTACTTCCAAATTCTGTTACATTCCACGCTCCTGCGTAGTGTTGCACAAAACCTCCTGAATAAATAAGGTTAGCTCTCCATTGGTAATATCCGTCACCAGACATACACAATTGAGTAAATGAAAGCTGTCCTGCAGGATTTGCAGATAACGCAACTGGATCTTTTTCCAGTTCGTCAAAATTGTCTGTACAGCTTACCGTAGCAAAAGTTACAAGTGCAGCTAATAATATATTTTTAAATTTCATAATTTCTATTTTTTAGAATGTAACTTTAAGATTAAAACCATACGATCTTCTAAATGGTAAAGAACCATACTCAAAACCTTGTCCATTACCTGAAGTATACATAGATTCAGGATCAACGTTTGGTAAATCTTTATTAAAAGTCAATAAATTTCTAGCAAATGCTGAAACATAAATTGAACTAATTTTTGATCCAGCGAAAACACTTCCAGGAATTGTATATCCTAAACTTAGCTCTCTAAGTTTTACGTAAGAAGCATCATAAACAAACGGTGCTGGTGTGTTGTTGAAAACAGTGCTCCAATAATCTTGAGGATTTACTGGTCTTGTATTTTGCACATAGTTTGGATTTTCTGCTGTACCCGTATTTACAACTCCTTGTACTACGTAACCAGCAGTAGGAACCCATGTAGACTGGCTAAAGTTTGGATCATTTGCAACAGCTTCAGCTCTTGCTGCATTATAAGCATCTCTTCCTTCTGTTGTAATATCCAAAAGACCTTTTTGAGCCGCAAGTGCATTTGTCATAGAATATACATCCATTCCAAATTTCATATCAATTAAAAATTGAAGCGTAATTCCTTTATAAGAGAAACGGTTTGTCAAACCTGCTGCCCAATCAGGAAGACCTTTTCCTAAAGCAACTTTATTATCTGTAAATAGAGGCATACCGTTAGCTCCAACAATTTTTTCTCCAGATGGTGTTCTTAAGAAATCTTTCCCCATAATAGTTCCATATTGTCCTCCAACCTGCGCAACGATCGCCGCACCAGCCCAACGAGCTTCAGAAATAGTATAAGTATCAATATCTGGATGTAAAGAAACAATTGAGTTTTTATTTCTAGAGAAGTTCAAATCAATTCCCCATTCAAAATCTTTTGTTTTGATTGGTGTACCAGATAAAAACACCTCGATACCTTCGTTACGTAACTTACCAGCATTTACAGAGATAAATTCATATCCAGATGTTGCAGATGAAGGTAAATCTATAGTTTGATCTGAAGTATCTTCGCGGTAAACTGTAATATCAGCTCTTAATCTGTTTTTGAAGAAAGCCGTTTCAAAACCAAACTCAATTCCAGTTTTAGATTGGTATGTTAAATTTGGATTTGGTGCAGAAGTATTTTTAATGTTTACCACACTTCCTCCGTTATATGAAGAATAAGTTGTATAATTTAATGCATTTTTGTAAGCACCCGGCGCATTTGAAACCTGTGCCCAAGAACCTCTTAACTTACCATAAGAGAATGTATCGCTCTGAAGTCCAAGTGCATCAGAGAATATGAATCCCATCGAAGCAGCTGGATAAAATGCATCTTTATTAATTACACTAAACCAGTCATTTCTACCTGTAAATTCAGCATATAAATATCCTTTGTAATCAAATTTTGCAGAACCATAAACTGAATTCGTTCTTGTTTTTGTTTCTAAAGGAGCATTTTCTGTCTGATTAGAGAAGTTACTAATATACTCTGTTCCTGGCTCGATAATGTTAGTTGCGAATCTAGAGTTTTGTTCTCTTCTAAAATCTCTTCTACCTGTACCTAGAATTCCTGAGAAAGTGAAATCTTCTGCTAATTTAATATCACTAAAAGTAGCAATGATATCGGTATTCATTTCAGAAACTTTAATTCCTTCTAAACCTAAGTAACCATTATCTCTTCCTGGCCAAGTGTTTCCACCTTCCATAAAATCTTTAGAGTCAAAAGTATAAGTATCTAAACCTGTTCTAAAAGTTAAACCCATCCATTTTTTTAATTGGTATGTTCCTGTAACATTACCCATAAAACGGTTTTTCTTAGTTGCATTATGATTTTTGTCTACAATCCAATAAGGATTCAATGAGTACACATTGTTGTTCCATTGATACATATCACCAGTTTCAGGATTCTGAGAGTTTTTCAACCATGCCTGATCAATATTTGGTGCCAAACCACTTAAAGCATATCCAACGTTATTTGGAGAATCTCCTAACCCTGGTCTATTATTAGTGTTTTCTACCATATAGTTCACATTAGCATCCAAAGTAAATTTTTCAGATTTTAATGTTGCATTTAAGCTTGCATCATTTCTTTCTAAACCTGTATTAGGAATTACGTCATCATTTTTTAAGTTATTGTATCCAAAACGTACAAATGCATTTTCACTTCCTGAAGACAAAGAGATACCATTTGTCATTGTAACTCCAGTTCTAAAAAAGTCTTGAATATTGTTTTTAACTCTTGCATAAGGTTTCATAGAGCCATCAAATATCACAGTTTGCTGTCCTACAGTCTCAGAAAATTTAGGTCCCCATGCACTTGTAGTATAACTATAAACTTCAGTAGGTCTTGCCGGATCTGGTAATAGTCCATTAGAACCTGAACCATACTCTGTTTGATAATCACTATATTTAGCATTTACACGATCAAAACTTACACCACTATTAAGTTCTACTTTTAATGCTCCTTTACTACCTTTTTTAGTAGTAATCAAGATTACTCCGTTTAACGCTCTAGAACCATACAAAGCCGCAGCTGCCGCACCTTTAAGCACAGTTAAACTTTCAATGTTGTTTGGGTTGATACTAGAAATTCCATCTCCACTATCTCTACCGTCAAACCATTTACTTGTTGCAGCTTGATCATTATTCAATCCTGAGTTATCAATTGGCACACCATCAACAATGTAAAGTGGCTGGTTACTTTCACCAATACTAGAAATACCTCTAATAATAACACGAGTACTTCCACCAACACCAGTTGCAGGAATAGATACATCAACACCGGCAACCTTACCAGAAAGTGCTGTAGCAACATTGGTAGTGATTACTTTGTTTAACTGGTCTCCTTTTACATCCTGAACAGCATAACCTAATTCTTTCTTCTGTCTCTTAATACCTAATGCCGTTACAACAACTTCATTAAGGTTTTGAGCATCTTCAGCAAGTGTAACATTAAGCTGTGTTGCATCTGTTACCGTAACTGATTGAGATTTAAATCCGATGTAAGAAAACAACAAAACATCATTTTTAGATGCTTGGATTGTATATAATCCATCATAATCAGACTGACTTGCTTTGTTACTTCCTTTAATAAGGACCGTCACTCCTGGTAATGGCAAACCTTTCTGGTCAGTTACCAAACCTTTGACAGTTTTTACTTGTGCAAACATTGTTTGCGCTGTAAAAACAATCATAAAGATTAAGAAAATTTTTTTCATGTTTATTTTATTTTGTTAGTTATGAAGTAAAATTATTCTTAAGACATTGTTAAAAAAAATAAATTAAACCAACGACAATAAAATTTAAACGAACGACATAAATCATTCAATAATGCGTTTTACGAAAACGTTCTATTTAAAAAATAAAACACCATTTAAGTTTATTTAGGAAATTTTATTCAAAAAAATTGCGACTTTGCCTTTAATTGTTTAAAGTTGCACAATATTTCATCTTTGTTAAGAAAAACCTAAAAACCCCTAACTGCAAAAGTCAATTGAAAGAAATCCGAAAAGTTAGATTTGATATTAAACTACAAAATCATATTTGGTTTTGGGGCGTATATTTTATGTTGAACTTTTTAAGATGGGGAGCTTACTTTAATGATTATCCTTATGCATTCAAATCGAACTTGATTGAGTTCTCTTTGGTTATTCCTTTGGTATATCTGAATTTATTTGTTTTAGTTCCTAAATATGTACTAAAGCAGAAGTATATTATGTATACTTTTTTATTACTGCTGAGTTTATTTGTAATTTATTTACTTAAAACAGCACTTACCTATTACATTATATCTGAAAATATCTGGCCGGAAGCGAATCGAGAATACCATCCTTTTGAAATCAATCATATTGTTGCTGTTTGTATTGGAGAGTTGTATGTTTTAGCAATGGCATCTTCAGTATATCTTACTTTAACTTGGCTCAAAGAACGAGAAAGAAACAGATCGCTGAGAGAAAATCAGTTTAAAATCAAATTAAAATATCTCGAAAACCAAATTCAGCCACATTTTTTCTTTAATACCTTAAACAATCTATACGCATTATCATTAGAATCTTCGAAAAAAGTTCCAGATGTGATTATCAAACTTTCCAATTTAATGGAATATGTTCTTTATGATGTAAAAGGAACCAAATTTGTTCCCTTAATAAAGGAGATCGATTACATTCAGAATTATATAGAAATCGAAAAACTTCGTTTTGAGAATGTAGAAGTAACCATAAACCTAGAATCAAATATTGAAGATGTTGTTGTACCGCCCTTAATCTTTATTTCATTGGTAGAAAATGCGTTTAAACATGGCGGTTTAAATAATAGAGATTTAAAAATCAAAATTAACTGCAAGGTCATAGACAATAAAACCCTCGATTTTGAAATCTTAAATAATTTTGTAATTTCACAAAATCATAAACCAAAGAGAGGAATTGGTTTAGTGAATACCAAAAAAAGGCTTAAACTTATTTACCGAAATAATTTCAGCCTTAAGCAAAAAACCAAACTTAATTTCTACATAACCAGACTACAAATACCTACTCATAATGAAGATTAAATGCGTGTTAATTGATGATGAGCCATTAGCGATCAAAGTCCTGCAAAATTATTTTACCAATTTTACAGATTTTGAAGTTATTGCTACATTCAACAACTCTTTAGAGGCGCTGGATTTTATCAACAGTACTCCTGTTGATGCCGTCTTTTTAGATATTAACATGCCAATGATGACAGGTTTTGAATTGATCAGTCTAATAGAAAGCAAAACCAAAGTAATCATCACAACCGCTTTTAGAGAATTTGCTGCCGAAAGTTATGATCTCGATGTATTAGATTATCTAGTAAAACCTATTCCGCTGCCAAGATTTATAAAGTGCATCAATAAGATCACAACCGAGTACAATCTCAAAAACAATATTAAAGTCGAAACTGCAAAAGGTGATTCTCATATTTTTATTAAAGTTGATAAAAAAATGATGAAAATTAATATTGAAGAAATTTTGTTTGTCGAAGGAATGAAAGAATATATCAAAGTTGTAACGCCAGATAAGACCTATATTACTCACAAATCTCTCACCTCTTTATCCGAAGAATTACCCGCGGATCGCTTTCTTAGAATACATAAATCTTATGTCATAGCGTTAAATAAGGTAAAATCTATCGAAGGAAACCGTGTTCAGATCCAATCTTACAACATTCCGATAGGCAGAAACTACAGTAAAGATGTTAAAAATAAAATTTTAGAATAATTCATTTCTTAAATTCATTTTATAAGTAGGTTAAAATTAACACTTTGTTGAAAAAAGAGTGTCGTTGGTATAAATTTAACATTATTTATGCCCTTTTATTTTTTTTTGATAATCCTAACAAATATATTTACGGTCTTCAAAAAACAATAAAATAAAAAATTAACCTTATTCTTATGAGTTCAGAAAATGTGCAAACCAAATGGGGGCAGTTTATCTCATTGATAATCGTGTTCTTCTTTTGGGGTTTTGTTGGTTCTGCCAATGATATCCTGATTCCAGTATTCAAAAAAGTATTTACGTTATCGCAAGTACAATCACAATTAGTAGCGTGGGCATTTTATGCAGCGTACTTCGTTGGATCAATTATATTCTTTTTAGTTTCTTTAAAGCTTGACGTACTCCAAAAGTTCGGCTACAAAAGAACACTTTCAGCGGGCTTACTTCTTTCTGCTGTTGGATCATTTTTATTCATTCCAGCTGCAACAATGGAAAGTTTTCCTTTCTTTTTAACCGCTTTATTTACGGTTGGTTTAGGATTTTCTATCCAGCAAATCGTAGCAAATCCATTAGCAATTAAAATGGGAAGTCCAAACACTGGGGCTCACCGTTTAACACTTGCTGGAGGTATCAATTCTTTTGGAACAACAATTGGAGCTATCTTATTAGGAATTGCTCTATTCGGAATGGGTGACAATAAAAAAACAGCTCTTTCATTAGAAGATATTAAATTACCTTTTATTATTCTTGGTCTTGCTTTTATTGCTGTGGCAATTTTTATGAACTTCTCTAAAATTGAAGATCCTGAAAAAGAGGAAGAAGCTATTATTAAAGAACCTCATAGCAAATTTAATATTCTGGATTACCCACAATTGTACCTTGGAATGTTAGGTATTTTTATTTACGTAGGAACAGAAGTAACGATCATCAGTAATTTACCAGCTCTATTACACACTAGCGAGTTTGGAAATGTACTTGAAGATGCCATTGCTCCGTTTATAGCACTATATTGGGGAAGTTTAATGATTGGTCGTTGGAATGGTGGTGTAAACGTATTTAATACTTCAAACTTAGTAAACACGGCACTTAAATTTATCGTTCCTGCTGTAGCATTTGGAGTAATCATCGGAGCTAACATTTTTGCAGCACACGATGTTTCTTCATTTTATATCTACCCAATCTGGATTTTACTATTTATCGCTGTAAGTTTCGTTGGTGGTAAAAATGCTGGAAAAACTTTAATGCTTTTTGGTATTTCAGGATTATTAATGATGGTATTAGGTTTAGTTTGGCCAAATCCAGAAATTGCTAAATTCTTCTTTATCTCAGGAGGTTTATTCTTATCTATTATGTGGCCTTCTATCTTCGATTTAGCGATCGCAGGATTAGGAAAAAACACAGGAAAAGCCTCTTCTTTCCTAATTATGATGATTCTTGGAGGTGGAGTTATTCCATTAGTTCAAGGAAGTATCTGCGATTTTGATATTTCTCACCCAGGAGGAATCTTCGGAATTACATGGACGCATTTCTCTTATATAGTACCGCTTCTTGGTTTTGCATACTTAGGATTTTACGGATTCTACTGCCCAAAAATCTTAAAAAAACAAGGTATCAACCACGTTGAAGGCGGTGGTGGCGGACACTAAAAAAAAAATTAAAAATCCAATATAAAAAAATCCAAATTCCAATTTTAAAAAACGGAATTTGGATTTTTTTTATTCCAAAACAAAGCCTAAGGATCTTACCTCTTTCACTTCGCATTTATAATATTCTCCAGATTCTTTTTAAAAACAGCCTTACTTTGATCCGAAATCGTATACACAACATCTTTGTCTGCCTTAACGATTACTTTGTCTATATTAGCCTTTAAAAGAGCTTGCGGGTCTTTAATTTTCAAAGTACAGGCGCCGTCAAAAAAGCCATCATCTTCAATAATTTTTCTAGCTTCCAAAACAGTACCATCATTTAAAACGGCCGAAATAGTCATTTCTTTATTCAACGTTTTAGAATAAAAACCATCCATTACCAAAAGCAGTCTGTAACTGTTTTTCATTTCGGGACCTTTAAACTCATGCCTCGTAATATTATACCGAAGCCCTTTTGCTAGACTTTGAAATTTCACAGAACAATCCAATTCGTAAGTCGCCACATCACCAGCATCATTGACCGAAGTAATCACTTTTGCCTGAGCGTTTATTAAAAAACTAACAAAAAAACACAATACAATCAATAGTACTTTCATATTCAACTATTTAAGATTCATATAAAAGTAAAAAAAATCGCCTTTTCTCGTTAGAAAAAAGACGATTTTAATTTTATAAGTATTTAAGGACTACTTGTTTCCTTTTTCAAAATCAGCTACGAATTGCGCTAAACCGATATCAGTTAATGGGTGCTTCAATAATCCGTAAATTGCAGAAAGCGGTCCAGTCATAACATCTGCACCAATTTTAGCACAGTTTACAATATGCATGGTATGACGTACAGAAGCAGCTAAAATCTGAGTTTCGTAACCGTAGTTATCATAAACCTCTCTAATTTCTTGAATCAAGTTCAATCCATCTGTAGAAATATCATCTAAACGACCAACGAAAGGAGAAACATAAGTAGCTCCAGCTTTAGCAGCCAAAATCGCTTGTCCTACAGAGAAAACGAGAGTTACGTTAGTTTTGATTCCTTTATCAGAAAAATATTTTGCTGCCATAACACCTTCCTTAGTCATAGGAAGTTTCACAACGATTTGATCATGTAATTCAGCTAACTCCTCACCCTCTTTTACCATTCCTTCAAAATCCAGCGCATTTACTTCAGCACTTACGTCACCTTCTACAAGATTACAAATATCAACATAATGCTTTAAAATGTTGTTTTTACCAGTGATTCCTTCTTTTGCCATCAATGATGGATTAGTTGTTACACCGTCTAAAACACCTAAAGCCTGTGCTTCTTTAATTTGAGCTAAATTAGCTGTGTCAATAAAAAATTTCATAATTTATATTATTTAAATTGTGTTGATTTATTCTGGGCGTGCCCCAAGGGTCGGGCTTTCGGCTAAATCTTTTGTTACGTTTCACTTCACAAAAGGATACCGCCTCTATCCCTCACGCAAACGCCGGTGCAAAATTACGAAATCAATGCCAATAACAATTTCAAAAACTAAATCAATTTGCAAATTATATGAAAATTCACAAAATATTTACAAACCGTAAATTATTTGTTTCGGTTTAGTTCTTTCAATTCATCCCTAATTTCTTCCAAAACCCTTAAGGTATCTTCTTTATAGCTTTCAGAATTGTTGATTTTGTCACTTATGCTTCCTAAAATCCTACGAACCACAAACCAAACAACAAGTAAAACTAAAACACCAAAAAAAGCTGGCAAATACTCTGTAAACTTTTCCATAATTTTATAATTTATAATGGTTCATTAACATCTTTTCGTACATCTTATCTGGAAGGGCACGCTTTAAAACAATAGAAAACTTCTGCATAAAAGCACCAACTTTGTAATGCACATTTGGCTTTTTAGTTTGAATAATTTTATAAACCGCTTCTGCCATTTCATTTGGATTGCTTCCTGCATCGACATGATCATTCATCGTTGCCAAAACATCGCTATACACTTTTTCGTAAGCCGAATCTTTAATCACTGGCGCATGATAACGTCCTGCAGCAATATTGGTTGCAAAATCTCCGGGCGCTACATTTGTAATTTCGATTCCAAAAGATTTAACCTCCATTCTCAAAGCTTCGGTAATCAATTCCAAAGCCCCTTTTGATGCCGAATAAACGCTTCTGTAAGGAAGTCCCATATAACCTGCAATAGAAGTAATATTAATAATCAGACCTGAATTTTGTTTACGCATTTGCGGTAAAACAGCTTTCATAACCTCAATTGGACCAAAGAAATTAGTCTCAAAATTATTTCGGATTTCTTCTGTCGGAATTTCTTCTAAAGGTCCCGTAATACCAACTCCGGCATTATTGATAACAATATCTAATCTACCCGAAGTTTCAATGATTTTAGAAACCGCTGTCTGAATAGATGCTGCATTTCTAACATCCAAAGCAATCAAAGGAAAAACAGAATTTAATACTTTCTCAGGATTTCTGCTCGTTCCGTACACTACGAAACCTTTTTGCTGTAAATATTCACCAATAGATTTTCCAATTCCAGATGATCCTCCGGTAATTAAAACGACTTTGTTCATTTTTTTTGAGTTATGAGTTTTTGGGTTATGGAGTTATTAGTTTTTTGGAATTGGGTTTATTTTTGAGTTGCAAAAAGCACTCAGCTTTTAACTTCTAACCAATAACATCTAACTTCAGCTGGGGTAAAAATAAAAAAATCCTCCTAAAAGGAAGATTACAAATTAAATTAATTCTAAAAAAAATGGCAAGCGACCTACATCGCACCGCTCAACCGCGTACCCTTGCTATGTTCCCATCCTGGGGGAGTCTGCAGGAGCTGGTCGTGTAGGACTTGCCGGTGCAAATATACAACCTTTTTATATTTTTGCAAGAGCTTTGCTGCTATAAAAATATCATCGTATATTGCATTATTCAAATTTTAAACTATGAAAAAACATAACTTCCTAGCTGTCATTTTATTAGGAATCACATTAATTGGATGCGGAGATAAAAATAAAAGTGAAAATTCTTTATTTACTATCGATGATTCTGCATTTCCAGCACATTTTACGCAAAAAGATCCCGTTACAATTGGAATTTTAAACCCAAAATCCAAAGAAATTGACAGTGTTGCCTACTTCATAAACGACCAAAGAATTGGAGGCACAAAAGGTGCTGCAGAATTTAGATTTGAATTAATCGATCAAAAATTAGGCTACCAATACTTAAAAGCTACTGTTTACTTTGGAGGAAATTCTTCTGATGCGACCAAAAGAATCGAAGTTGTCTCTGATGTACAGCCAAAAGCATTAAAATATAAATTAGTTAATACTTATCCTCATGATAAAAAGGCTTTTACAGAGGGGTTTGAATTTTATAATGATACCTTATATGAAAGTACGGGACAAGAGGGAGCTTCATTTATTAAAAAATACGATTATAAAACAGGAAAAGTTTTTAAACAAATTGATCTTGATCAGCAATACTTTGGAGAAGGAATAACCTTTATAAACGGTAAATTATTTCAGTTGACTTATAAAAACAAAAAAGGTTTTATCTACGATGCTAAAACATTAAAACTGGAAAAAACTTTTGATTACGAAAAAGATATTGAAGGCTGGGGAATGACAAATGACGGCAAATACATTTATCAAACCGATGGAACTGAAAAAATCTGGAAAGTAGATCCCGCAACTCAAAAAATGATTGATTATATTAATGTATATTCGGGTGATACAAAAATTAAAGCAATCAATGAATTGGAATGGATTGATGGAAAAATCTACACAAATGTTTGGTTTAAAGATGCAATCGCTGTTGTAAATCCTGCAAATGGAGCTGTTGAAGGAATTTTAAATCTATCAGACCTGCGCAAATCGATGAACGACATTACTAAAGACGATGTATTAAATGGAATTGCTTACAACCCTAAAACTAAAACTATTTTTGTAACAGGTAAAAACTGGAGCAAAATGTTTGAAATAACAGTTACAGAATAAATCAGATACAAAAAAATTAAAAACACAAATTTCACAGATTACACGAATTAGTTCGTGATAATTTGTGAAATTTGTGTTTTATAACAATCCTTTCTAATGATCACTTTAATCCAAAACATACAAGAACTGCTTCAGGTACGCGAAACTATAATTGCAAAAGTTTCCGGAGCAGAAATGGCAGTACTTCCAACCATTAAAAATGCTTTCTTAATTTTAGAAGATAATCTTATTTCAGATTTCGGACCAATGGAAAATCTTCCTGAAATTAAAGCTGATAAAATTATTGATGCAACTGGAAAAGTAGTTCTCCCTTCTTGGTGCGACAGCCATACTCACATTGTATACGCAGGAAATCGCGAACAGGAATTTGTAGACCGCATCAATGGATTATCTTATGAAGAAATTGCTAATCGTGGCGGCGGTATTTTAAATTCTGCCAAAAAATTAAATGAAACTTCTGAAGAAGAAATCTACGAACAATCGAAAGTTCGTTTAGAAGAAGTCATTCATTTAGGAACCGGAGCTGTCGAAATAAAGTCAGGTTATGGTCTTACAGTTGATGGTGAACTAAAAATGCTTCGTGTTATTAAAAGACTTTCAGAAAACTATCCTGTAGCAATAAAAGCAACTTTTCTTGGAGCACATGCTTTTCCAACTCATTACAAAGAAGATAAAGCTGGATATCTGGACGAAATCATAAATGAAATGCTTCCAGAAATTTCTAAAAACAAGCTTGCTGATTACGTTGATATTTTCTGCGAAAGCGGTTATTTCTCAGTGGAAGAAACTGAAAAAATAATGGAGGCTGGTATCGCATTTGGCTTAAAGCCGAAAATTCACGTCAATCAATTCAACTCTATCGGTGGCATTCAGGCAGGAGTTAAATTTAACGCACTTTCTGTCGATCATTTAGAAATTATGAATCATGAAGATATCGAAGCTTTAAAAGGAACTGAAACAATGCCCGTAGCTTTACCTTCCTGCTCTTACTTTTTAAGCATTCCGTACACGCCGGCACGTGAAATGATCAAAGCGGGTTTACCTGTAGCATTAGCCACAGATTTTAATCCTGGTTCTACTCCATCGGGAAATATGAATTTTGTTGTGGCAACGGCCTGTATTAAAATGAAAATGACTCCAGAAGAAGCCATCAACGCTGCAACAATAAACGGAGCTTACGCCATGGGACTTTCAGAAACACACGGAAGCATTACAAAAGGTAAAAAAGCCAACTTAATCTTGACAAAACCTATTTCTTCTTATTATCAGATTCCTTATGCTTTTGGAAGCAATTTAATCGAATCCGTTTTTATTGAAGGAAAAATTCTAGCCTAACAATAATTCATAAAAAAGGTCTGTGAAATACACAGACCTTTAATATCTAAGTGGTATTTAATCCCTTTGGTAGCTTATCTTAAGCTGAAACTAGTTTTAGAAACTAATTCATCATTATCAAATACATTGATAAAATAAGTTCCTTTTGCGAAATCTTTACCTGGTAAATCTTGTACAACATTTACAGATTTGTTTTCGTATTGCACAGTAGTTTTAAAACTGTAAGTTAATGTGTTATCACCAAAATTTTCTGTTTTCTTATCTCCTAAAACATTATTTTTAGAATCGATAACTTGTACGTAATACGTTTTGTCACCAGATTTTGCAATTTGGTTCTCAGCAATTGTAAAACTTACTTTTAAAACATCAGCGCGGCTAGCTTTATCAGTTTCAATTTGTTTTCCTGAGCTTCTTAATTTGTAAGCTGCAGTTTTTGTGTTCAAAATAGATAATTTAGAACCTCTTTCTACTGTTTTAGCTAACTCTTCGTTTTGCCCAACTAATACTTCATTGTATTTTTTAGATTCTCCTAAAACCACAATTGTACTATCTCTTTGAGTAGTTAAAACACCATTTTGTTTTTTCAACTCATCATTTTCAGCAACCAAAGTTTTCATTTTGCTCTGCATTGCCTGAACTTGAGATCTGTATTTAGAAACATCTCCTTTAGACTTATTTAAATCATCCATTAAAGCAACTACTTTATCTCTTTCTTGGATCAATTCGTCAGACATAGAAGTATTTTCTGCAATTGCAGCATCATAAGTAGCTTTTAACTCCTGTAAATCTTTCATTACAGATTCTTTCTCTGTCAAAGTTGTGGTAAGTTCTGTTTTAACTACCTCTGTATCAGAAGATAATTTAAAAATATACACTAAGCTACCAATCAGTAGGACTGCTAAAACTGCGATTATCGCTTTTAGACTTGAATTGTTGTTCTTTGGGTTTTCCATATTTAAAAAAATTTTCTTTAATAACAAATTTAAGAATTAATATAAGGTAATAACGTAAGTTTCTACAATTATATTATTTTTGGAAAATAAATTTTTTTAATGGAGAAATTAATCCCTTTCACTATAAATGATTTAGCAAAAATCACAAATCATCGAAGCGGTGAATTAAAGTTTGGAGAAAAAATGATTGTCATCCCTCCAGGAGCTGACAAAGTTAATTTTCTAAAAGAAAGTGAAGCTAAATACGTGCTTCTTGGAATTCCTGAAGACATTGGAGTGCGTGCCAATTATGGAAGACCTGGAGCCGCTTCAGCGTGGCAGTCTGCTATAAAAAGTATTGCCAACATTCAGCACAATAGATTCTGCAAAGGAAGCAACATCATTATATTAGGACAAATTAATGTAGCTGATGAAATGCGTGAAGTAGAAAACCTTGATTTTAACGACATTGATGATCGCTCTAAATTAAGCCAATTGGTTGAAAAAATAGACAAAGAAGTATCTCATATCATTTTTACTATAATTAAAGCGGGAAAAACGCCTATTATCATTGGCGGAGGCCATAACAATGCATACGGAAACATTAAAGGTGCCGCTTTAGCTAAAGGAAAACCTGTAAATGCTATTAATTTTGATGCACATTCCGATTTTAGAATTTTAGAAGGAAGACATAGTGGTAACGGATTCTCTTATGCTTACGAAGAAGGTTTCCTAAAAAAATACTTCATTTTCGGCCTACATGAAAATTACACTTCAAAAAGCGTTTTAGATATAATTAAAAAATTAGAAGACAGAGTTCGCTACAATACTTACGACAGCGTAAATATCAGAAAAGAAAAAGATTTTAACAGAGAGATGATTACTGCTTTGGATTTCATCAAGAATGATGCTTTTGGAATTGAAATTGATTTAGATGCGATTCCTAATATTGCCAGCAGTGCTATGACAATCAGCGGATTTTCTGTTGAAGAATTGAGGCAGTTTGTTTCTTTTTTTGCCGAGCACAAAAACGCAGCTTATCTTCATATCTGCGAGGGCGCTCCAGATTTAGACAATGCTCCAAATAATAATTTAATTGGTAAATTGATAGGATATTTGGTTACGGATTTCATTAAAGCAAACATCGAAAAAGAATAAGCAAACCGTCACATTAAATTCAAAAACAAAGCGTTTTCCTAAATAAAAGCCAATTCAAACAAACGATTAACCGAATAAAACTATCTTTGCACGTCATTTTGGTACTTAAAACTAAAATGTTTAATCCTTAAGATATGTTATTCGAAGATTTATCACTTTCAAAAAGTATACAAAGAGCCGTATTTGAAGAAGGCTATTTAAATCCGACTCCTATTCAGGAAAAATCAATTCCTATTGTTTTAGAAGGTCGTGATTTAATTGGCTGTGCACAAACTGGAACAGGAAAAACGGCAGCATTTGCCATCCCAATTATACATCAATTACACCGAATTGTAGGTTCATCAAAAAAAGCAAAACAAATTCGCGCATTGGTGGTGACGCCTACTCGTGAATTAGCTGTTCAAATCGGACAAAGCTTTGACACTTATGCCAAATATACCAATTTGACGCAGTTGACTATTTTTGGAGGTGTTTCTCAAAATCCTCAGGTTGATGCTTTAAAAAGTGGAGTTGATATTTTGGTTGCTACTCCAGGTCGTTTATTAGACCTTCATAAACAAGGTTTTCTGGATTTTAATCATCTGCATACTTTGGTTCTAGATGAAGCCGATCAGATGCTGGATATGGGTTTTATTAACGATGTCAAAAAAATCGTAAAACTTACGCCAAAAAACAGACAAACATTGCTTTTCTCTGCTACAATGCCAATTGCAATTCGCGAACTAGCCGAAATGTTTTTGCAAGATCCAGAAAAAGTAGAGGTTTCACCCGTTTCATCAACAGCAGAAAAAGTAGAACAGCGTATCTATTTTGTAGATAAAACGGAAAAAAGAAATTTATTATACAGCTTGATTAAAGAAGAAAATTTATCAAACGTACTGGTTTTTTCGAGAACAAAACATGGTGCTGACAATGTTGTAAAAGCACTTCGTAAAAAAGATATTCCTGCAGAAGCCATTCACGGAGATAAATCTCAAAATGCAAGACAAAGAGTTTTAGACGCTTTTAAAAATAAAGAAGTCGGTGTTTTGGTTGCTACGGATATTGCTGCGCGAGGAATTGACATTGAACAATTACCCTACGTAATCAATTTTGATTTGCCAAATATTCCAGAAACTTATGTGCATCGTATTGGTCGTACAGGTCGCGCCGGAAATGGCGGAATTGCAATTTCTTTCTGCGGTAAAGATGAATTACCCTATTGGAAAGACATTCAAAAATTAATTAAAGTGGATGTAAAAACCATTTCAGACCATCCTTACCAATGGCATTCCGGAAGTCCTGAAGCTGGAGAGAAACCGAAAAGTTCGAACAGAAGCGGTGGTGCTCATAAATCAAGAAAATCAAATTCATCAAAGAAAAATAAAAAGCGCTGGTACTAAACAGCGCTTTTTTCTTTTATAAGATAATTGATTATTTTAAACAATTTAACGGGCTCAAAAGGCTTAATTATAATATCATTCATACCCGAAGACAATGCTTCATCTGTTATTTCATCCTTATCAAAAGCAGTCAATGCAACAATTGGCGTTTCTACTCCCGCAAGACGTATCCTTTTTGTCGTTTCAAAACCATTCATTAACGGCATATTAATGTCCATCAAAATCAAGTCAAAAACTTCATCTTCTAAGATTTTAAGCGCAGCATAACCATCATCAACCACTTTACAGATATAATTATTTTTCTCAATAATTTTTTTCGTCACAAGCTGATTAATTAAATTATCTTCTACAACTAGAATTTTATATACTTCATATGAAGTTAAATCAACCTCAATTTCATCAATAATACTTTTCGTCTTAGCAAGATCGTGTTCAAAAGCTATTTCGAAAGAAAATGAAGTTCCTTTTCCTAGATCACTATCTAGTGTAATGGTACTGCCAAATAATCCTAATAATCTCTTTACAATACTAAGTCCGAGTCCAGTTCCTTGATAATCCTCTTCCTTTCTACCCACTTGAACAAATTTGTCAAAGATTTTACTTTGATCTACAATCGCAATTCCAATACCATTATCTCGAATCAGGAAATCTAAATAATTCATTTTTCCTTCTACTTTAGTGCGCTTAACGATTATTTCAACTTGTCCGTCTTTCGTGAATTTCAGTGCGTTACTTACCAAGTTCATCAAAATTTGAGATAATCTTAGTTTGTCTCCAATTAAATATTCTGGAATATCAGGATCAATATCTATAGAAATTCTATTATTATTTTTCTGAGAAAGAAAAGAAAGTGAATTTTTTATCACTGTAATTTCGTCAGAAATATTGAATGTCAGATTCTCAAGAACAATTTTATTTTCCTCAATTTTATTAATCTGAAGAATGTCATTTACCAGTGAAAGAAGATATCTGGCAGAAAACTTAAGAGAACTTAGATGCTGGCTTCTGGAAAGCTCTTTATGCTCTTCAAGCAGCATATTGGTAATCCCTACAACTCCATAAAGAGGAGTACGTAATTCGTGGCTTATAGTAGAAATAAATTGGGTTTTTAGTAAAGAGGCTTCCTCCGCAATTTCTTTCGCTTTTAAAAGTTCTTGATTATGTCTTTTTTTGAACCTGATATTTTTAACTAAGGTGATAATTAAAAAAAGAAGTATTAAAGAAATAAGAACAAAAAGTATTACAATGATTTTCGATTTTTTAAGGCTTTGAGATTGTTCAACTTTCTCATTTTCGATTTTATTAATCTGTCTTTTGTATTCATCTAACTCAACTCCAATTCCCGCAATTGAAGCTTTTTTCAGCTTCTTGACACTGTAAATATCGTCAGAAACAGTATTATAATTAACTAGAGCCTGATACGCTTCTTTATGTTTATTAATTTTATTCAAAAACTTTGAATATTCTAAATAAGCACTTGCTAAATCTGTTTTTTCCTGTGCCTTTTTTCCTAATTCAATTGCATTTAGAAAACATGTATTTGCCGAGGTATTTTCATTTTTATGGCTTAAATAAATTCCATTAAGCATCTCAACAATAACTTCTGTCGATCCATCACTATATTTATTCTTAGCACTGTTTATATATTTTAGAAATAAATTACCCTGCTCATAATTTTCAACATCAAAATAAGCCCATGCAATATTTACATTCGTAAAATACACTTCCTTTAAATCATTAATCTTTAAAGCATAAGCAACTGATTTTTTATAGTAACGAATTCCTTCATCAAATTGTTTCTTTTCAAAGCAATACATATTGCCTAAGTTATTGTAGATATTACTCTTTAAAGAATCGTTAGTGGTTTTGTCTGCATAATAAAGACTCTTTTTGTAGAAAAAAATGGCTTTGTCATAATCTGTTAATTCATTGTAATTAGCAGCTATAATATTGTAAGAACGAGACATCAAGCAATAATCTTTTACTAAAGTAGCTGCATTAAGTGCAGTTCGAGAAATTTTGAGCGACTGATCAAAATTAGATTCTCTAAAATTTAAAAGTGCTTTTTTTACAAGTTTATCAAGTTTAGGATCTTGATTACAATTAGATTGAGATAATACCGAATTGGCACAGCAATTCAGTGCAAAAAGTAGAAGTAAAAAAATCCGTATTGGGGGCATTAATCGGCTAATTTTCTCAAATATACACTTTAAAATAAAAAAAAGCTGTATTTCATAAAAAAATACAGCTTTTCAATTGTTTTTAAGCACACTAAGTTAAAAAATATCTTATTCTTAGTGTTAAAATTTATTCTTTATTTTCTTCCCATTGCCCTACTACAGAGGTCGCTAACGCATTTCCAAGTACATTGGTTGCACTTCTAAACATGTCACAAAAATGGTCAATTGGCAAAATCAAAGCAATTCCTTCAATCGGAATATCAAACATACCGCAAGTTGCCGCTACAACAACCAAACTAGCTCTTGGAACCCCAGCAATCCCTTTACTGGTAAGCATTAAAACCAAAAGCATTGCCATCTGCGTTCCTAAATCTAAATGCACATTATAAAACTGGGCAATAAAAATACTAGCAAATGTCATATACATCATGCTTCCGTCAAGGTTAAAAGAATAACCAAGAGGCAGCATAAAAGAAACGATTTTATCTTTTACTCCAAAACCTTCTAATTCCTCCGTTAATTTAGGAAATACAGCTTCACTACTTGTTGTTCCAAAAGCAATCGCTAAAGGTCCAGTTATGCGCCTTAACAATTCTGTCATTCTTCCTTTTAAGAAAATATAACCAACTGCAATTAGTATAATCCATAAAGTACTGATACCGATTAAAAAAGATCCGAAAAATTTAAAATAAGTTATGATCAATTCTTCTGCATCTCTGATAGCGAATACGGCTGCAATCGCACCGAAAACGCCTATTGGAGCAAAATTCATCACATAGTTTACCATTTTTAAAACAATATGAGATAATTTATCAAAAGCACCAATAATGGGCTTTACAGTAGATCCCAAAGATGCTGCTGCTAAACCAAAGAAAATAGAGAAAACTACAATTTGTAATATTTCATTAGTCGCCATTGCTTCTACAATACTTTTGGGCACAATGTGTTCAACGAAATTGTCAAAAGAAAGGTTTTGCGTTTTTCCTGTAACTTCAGAAGCTGCAGCCATATCTACATGTTCCAATTTCAAACCAACACCTGGCTGTAAAATATTCACATAAAACAATCCTATTAAAAGAGAAATAAACGAAGCTGTAAAAAACCATCCAATAGCTTTACCTCCAATTCTTCCAACCGTTTTAATATCTCCCAGTTTTGCTATTCCAACTACTAGAGTCGTAAAAACTAATGGGGAAATAATCATTTGCACCAAACGAATGAAGATAGTCGCCAGCATTTTTATTTTACTGCTAAATGCTTGCGCTGCTTCCTGCGAAATGGTATTGTGCAGTATAATTCCTAAAATAGCTCCAAGAACCATCGCAATTATAATCTGCCCTGTTAATCCCGAAAGAAATGATGTTTTTTTAGTTTCTGTAATTTCTTGCATTAATTTATTTTTTGATTATTAAAATATAAGACCCTCACTGTCTTACCTTTTATTAATATGTTTTGTTGATTAAATAAAAATCAGCCAAAACAATTGCAGCCATTGCTTCTACAATAGGCACTGCGCGAGGAACTACACATGGATCATGACGTCCTTTTCCAGTCATTGGTGTAATGTTTCCTTTATTATCTAATGAGTCTTGAGTCTGCATAATAGTAGCAACAGGTTTAAAAGCTACTCTGAAATAAATATCCATTCCGTTGCTGATACCGCCTTGAATACCACCAGAAAGATTTGTTTTTGTCGATCCGTCAGGATTATACAAATCATTGTGTTCGCTTCCCTTCATTTCAGAACCAGAAAAACCGCTTCCGTATTCAAAACCTTTTACTGCATTGATAGAGAGCATTGCTTTTCCTAATTCAGCATGAAGTTTATCAAAAACCGGTTCGCCTAAACCAACTGGCACATTTTGAATCACACATGTTACAACTCCTCCAACAGTATCTCCTTGTTTGCGGATATCACGAATATATTCTTCCATAATCGCAGCCGATTTTTCATCTGGACAACGAACAGGATTACTTTCTATTTTAGAGAAATCTAATTCTTGATAAGGCGTTTCTAAATGAATTGGCCCAACAGAAGAGACATAAGCATTGATTTTAATTTCTGGTAACATTTGTTTGGCAATTGCACCAGCTACAACTCTGCTTGCAGTTTCTCGAGCAGAACTTCTTCCACCACCGCGATAATCACGGAAACCATATTTCTGATCGTAAACATAATCAGCGTGGCTTGGTCTGTAATTGTCTTTTATATGTGAATAATCATCTGACTTTTGATTCGTATTTGGAATAATAAAGCCAATTGGAGTTCCTGTAGTTTTTCCTTCAAAGATTCCAGATAAAAACTGAACTGCATCTGGTTCTTTTCTTTGTGTAACAATTGCCGACTGGCCAGGTTTTCTTCTTGCCATATCTACTTCAATCGCTTCAAAATCAAGTTGTATTCCTGGAGGGCATCCGTCAATAATGCCGCCTAAAGCTTCACCATGAGATTCTCCAAATGTTGTCACTTTATATAGGGTGCCGTAGCTGTTTCCTGCCATTGTATTTTGTTTTGAGCAAATGTAAGTTTTATGAATTAAATTAAAAAATTTAAAACTGGTATTATTAACTAAACATTAAACCAATTAAAAATCACAATTTGGTAAAATTATCTGCATTTTCATAACCTTTTGATAAAATAAAAAAGTTCAAAATTTTATTAATTTGTAAAACTTCAAATCAAGAAAAATTGAAAAAAAGAAATGTCGAATTGGTCATTCTTTCTGATGTTCACTTAGGAACTTACGGAAGTCATGCAAAAGAACTAAACAACTATCTTTCAAGCATTAAACCCAAAACTTTAGTCTTAAACGGTGATATAATTGATGCTTGGCAGTTTAGAAAATCTTACTTTCCAAAAGCCCACTTAAGAGTTATTCAACGTATTATCGGAATGGCTTCTAAGGGAACAAAGGTGTATTATATTACTGGAAATCACGACGAAATACTTCGTAAATTCAGTGATATGAATATGGGAAATTTTGCTTTGGTTGATAAATTAGTTTTAGAATTAGACGACAAAAAAGCTTGGATTTTTCACGGAGATGTATTTGATGCTTCTGTACAGCACTCTAAATGGATTGCAAAATTGGGCGGATTAGGATATGATTATTTAATTCTAATGAACCGATTTGTTAATTGGTGTTTGGCAAAATTAGGACGCGAACCTTACTCTTTTTCTAAAAAAATTAAAGCCAGTGTCAAAAAAGCCGTTAAATTTATTTCTGATTTCGAAACTACTGCAACAGATTTAGCTATCGAAAAAAAATACGATTATGTAATCTGCGGTCATATTCACGAACCAAAAATCATGACCAAAGAAAACAAACACGGATCTACTTTATATTTAAATTCAGGAGACTGGGTAGAAAACTTGACTGCGCTTGAATATCATAAAAAACGATGGAAACTTTTCTCTTATAAAGCAAGTAATTTTATTGAAGAAGAGAATCTTTTCGAAATGGAAGATATTCTGTCTTCACAATTAATATCATCAATAATATTGAAATAATTTTACTTTTAGAACCTTCAAAACAAGCAGATTGTAGTATTTATAAAACAAAAATGTAAATTATATAACAATTTTCAAAAATATTATACGTTCTCTGTATAACTGTAATAATACATTTGAAAAAAAATAATTTAACCATTTTTATGAAAAAGATAATATTATCTGCCATTATGCTTTTTGGTTTAGCATTTACGGCTCAATCACAAGAAATTTCAAAACACGCTTTAGGATTACGTTTAGGAGACAACAACGGATTTGGTGGTGAGGTATCTTACCAATTAGGATTAAATCAAAAAAACAGACTTGAATTTGATTTAGGCTGGAGAAACAGTAGGGATGTAGATGCTATTAAAGGTGTAGCACTTTACCAATGGGTCTGGAACATCGAAGGAGGTTTTAACTGGTACGCAGGTGTCGGTGGAGGTTTAGCTGCATGGGATTATAACTATCACTATAACGATAACAGATTTAAAGACAGCGGAACCTATGTATTTGCAGCAGGAGATGTTGGTATCGAATACAGATTTAAAGAAGTACCGCTTACATTATCTCTAGACGCAAGACCAGAAATTGGTTCTGGCTACTATGATGATGACAACTTTGGATTCGACGTTGGTTTAGGCGTTAAATTCAGATTCTAAATAAAAGTAAAAAAAATTGTAAAAAAGAAACCTGTCGTTTAAAAACGACAGGTTTTTTTATGTTTTTAAACTAAGTCCACAAAACAAAGTTCGAAGAGCTTAATATATAAAAAGAGCTTCGACCTCGCTCAGCCTGACATCTAACTCACAACCCCTTAACTAATCACTAAGGACTAAGGACTAAACTACTTAATAATAATTTCTTTCTTAGAATGTATTTTTACTACAGTGTATGGGTACGAAATAACCTGCATTGTCACAGCATCTTTTGCAGGATTGTTTTCTTTAACTGTTATGATAATATTCTTATCAGTTTCTTCCACTTTTTCGACATCAATAGAATAACCGCTTGTGTTTTTTTCGCCCATGTTCAAAATCACATAATTGTAATCATGAACATTTGGATTCTTCATTTTTTCTGCCAAAATTGGGTCATTTTCCAGCATTTTAATTTCGTTTGGCTCGGTCAGAATTTCAAAAAATTTAATATTCCCGCCACCGTCAGACTGTTTCGTTAAAACTTCATATAATGCATTTGAACTTTCAACTTTCTTCACGCCGCATGAAACTAAAACAAAAATTACAAAAATAGAAATTACCTTTTTCATTTATATCTCTTTACGATTTAATGTTTTTCATACTTGTAGTCATCTACAGCTTTTTGATACAAGGCTTCATACTTAGGCAGAATATTTTTAATATCAAACTTTCTAGCCACTTCCAAAGCATTGGCTTTAAACTGATTCAATACTTTGTCGTCTTTTAGTATTTTTAAAGCATTTTGAGCCATTTCTTCAACATTTCCAACATTGCTCAAATATCCAGAAAAACCGTCAAAGTTTACCTCTGGCAATCCTCCCGAATTACTTGAAATTACCGGCACACCGCAAGCCATAGCTTCTAATGCCGCTAAACCAAAACTTTCTGTTTCAGAAGGTAGTAAAAACAAATCGGTCATACATAAGATTTTATCAATCTCGTGGCTGTTTCCAAAGAAAATTACCTTATCTAAAATTCCCAATTCCTGACATAAAATTTCAGCTTTTTCTTTTTCTGGTCCATCCCCAACCATCATTAACTTAGCTGGAATTTCTTTTTGAACGTTATAAAAAATCTTAATAATATCTGGAATACGTTTTACCTTTCTAAAATTACTAATATGTGTTATAATACGTTCATCTTCATTTGCCATTACATAACGATGACAAGGTGCGTTTGGATCTTTCTTTACTTTATCCAATTCAATAAAGTTCGGAATGACTTTAATTTTGTTCTTAATTTTAAACAGCTTCAAAGTATCATCTTTCAAACTCTGCGAAACCGAAGTTACATAATCTGATTTATTAATACTGAAAGTTACTGCTGGTTTGTAAAAAGGATGATTCCCAACCAAAGTAATATCTGTACCGTGAAGTGTTGTAATCATTGGCAGATTAATGCCTTCATTTTTCAGCATTTGTTTTGCCATATATCCTGCGTAAGCATGCGGAATAGCATAATGCACGTGCAAAAGCTCAATTTTATATAACTTAACCATATCGACTAATTTACTCGATAATGCTAATTCATAAGGCTGATAATGAAACAATGGATATTCCGGAACATTTACTTCGTGATAATGAACATTCGGATTTAAAAGTGCCAATCTCACTGGCTGACTATATGTAATAAAATGTATTTCGTGTCCTCTTCTGGCTAATTCGAGACCTAACTCTGTGGCTACTACACCACTACCTCCAAAAGTAGGATAACAAACAATTGCTATTTTCATGGATTAAATTTAATTCTACGAAAATACTCAAAAATCACCTTTAAATAAGCTTTTAAATTGTTAGATTTTTGACAAAATTAGATTAATTCCAGTTAATATTTTTTTTTAGAAGCAGTACGATATCGATCAAAACAACCAGTCGTCCCGCTGTCCATTATATCTTTTGTGCCGAACCCCGGCACAAAAGGATACCACTCCCATCGGGGCTAAAAAACAGCATTTTGTTTTTCAGTTCCCCTTTCTAAAATTGAGCAATTACAAACAAAACAACTTGCAACAGCAACAACAACCAAAAGAACAGTAATGAAGGTTCTACAGTTTCAGAAATAAATTGATTTAATTTCACAGAAACTATCTGCGACAATTTTAAATCTTCTCTGCTAAAATCAATATCATCCAATTTAATTTTCTGAAACAGATAATTAATAATTTTCTTTTTAATTCTAGAACTTTCCTTATCATTTTTATTAGCTTCCAACAATTTCAATCTTAACATTGATTCATTAGAGATTGTGCCTACCAAACGATTTGAGTCTGTTATTTTATCCACTAAAAAAACTACTTTCGAATCAATATAATCAGAAAACTTTTTGTTTTTCCAAGTCAAATAAATCATCTGTTGAATTGCGACTTTATTTGCGATTACAAAATATAAAAAGGCAAAAACAGGCGCTCCAACAAATAAGATAAATCCACAAATATTATTTAAAAGTAAACCTACTATAAAAGCATAAGCATTTCCGTGTCCACCACCGGCAAAGCTTGCATTTTGAAAAAGAATTATAAAAAACAAGATCAACGTAAAGATATTCCCGCCAACCATTACAATTAGCCATTTCAAGCTTGATTTAGCTGAAATACTAGCCATCATTTTAATTTCTTCTTTCATACAATTCAAATTATACTATTGGTTTTAAAAAACAATAATACTGAATTAACAATCAAAATCCTATCATAAATAAAAAAGGCATGAAAATTAAATTTCATGCCTTTCCACACTATTTTATAAATTCTATTAGAAAAATCTACTATGCCAGCTATCAGCTGCGGGAACTTCCCAAGCATCATTAAACTCTTCTATATTATTAACTAGATTATTAAATACAATTGTATTTCCAGTTACCGCTTTATCTTTAACCATTTTTTTGAAATCAATTAATGGTTTGTGCGCTATATGTTCTCCAAGTTTAAATGTAACGTTCATTTTATCCAATAAATCGACGTCGTATTTTTTCTCTAAACTTTGGATAAATTCAACCGAACTGTCAATAGAACAACCAGTCGCTGCTTGCACGTCCTGATTTACAGCCAATATTATAAATCGATTGTATTTCAACAAATAAGAAGCTTCAAGGCTTGTACCATGCGCTGCCCATTGTTCCACGAAAGTCTTTAAATCGGTTTCAATTTCAGAAAACTCTTCCTCAGAAAATTTTCTGTTTGATTGGTAAATCCAGACTCTAGATTCACCTGGTAAATTTTCAAAAGGTATATACATTTTAATTTTAGATTTTAGATTGTTGATTTTAGATTTCTTGAATTGTTAATAAAAAAACTTAGCGCCTTAGCATCTTAGCAACTCAGAATCTTTTACAAATCTTGCGCGTTTGCTATTAATTCAGCAACATCCATTACTTTTACTTCCCCCTCTTTATGTGCGTGTTTAATACCATCTGTTAACATCGTATTACAGAATGGGCAACCTGCTGCAATAATATCTGGTTTTACCTCAAGAGCATCTTCCGTACGCAATACATTTACTTCTTTATTTCCTGGTTCTGCATCTTTAAACATTTGTGCACCACCAGCACCACAACATAAACCATTTGCTTTAGAACGTTTCATTTCTACCAACTCAACATCCAATTTTTGAATCAAATCTCTTGGTGCTTCGTAAACTTTGTTCGCTCTTCCTAAATAACAAGGGTCATGAAAAGTAATTTTCTTTCCTTTAAACTGACCGCCTTCTACGGTTAATCTTCCATCATCAATTAATGATTTCAAAAACTCTGTATGATGAATAACCTCGTAATTCCCTCCTAATTCAGGATATTCATTTTTTAATGTATTAAAACAGTGCGGACAAGCAGTAACGATTTTTTTTGCTTCATAAGCATTCAGAACTTCAATATTCATCATCGCCTGCATCTGAAACAAAAACTCGTTACCAGCTCTTTTGGCAGGATCACCAGTACAACTTTCTTCTGTACCCAGAACCGCAAAAGATACATTAGTACGATTTAAAATTCGTACGAATGCTTTGGTAATTTTTTTTGCTCTATCATCAAAACTTCCTGCGCAACCTACCCAAAACAAAACTTCTGGCTGTTTTCCTTCGGCAAGCATTTCTGCCATTGTTGGCACTACTAAACTTTCTGACATTTCTCTCTCTTTTGTTTAAAGTTTAAAGTTTCAAATTTTATTCTGAAATCTGAATTCTTATATATTATCGTGAACTAAAAATTAGTTCTCGTTTTTCCAATTTAATCGATCTTGCTGGCTGTATTGCCATGGTGCTCCATTATTTTCGATATTCGTCATCATGGCGTTCAACGGCATTGGCGCGGCACTTTGCTCCATTACCAAATAACGACGCATATCCATAATAATAGACAACGGACTGATATTTACTGGACATTCTTCTACACAAGCATTACAAGACGTACAAGCCCATAATTCTTCTGGAGTAATATAATCGTTTAAAAGTGATTTATTATCAGGAACAAAAACACCTTTGTTGGCATCAATGTTTTTTCCAACTTCAGTCAAACGATCTCTAGTATCCATCATAATCTTACGAGGAGACAATTTTTTCCCGGTTTGATTTGCTGGGCAAGAAGATGTACAACGACCACATTCTGTACAAGTATAAGCATTTAATAATTGTACCCAGTTTAAATCCTGAACATCGCTAGCTCCAAATTTAGCCGGAGCAGCATTTTCATCAGCTGGTGCTGCGGCAAATGGATCTGCATTTGGATCCATCATTAATTTCACCTCTTTTGTTACCGATTCTAAATTATCAAACTGTCCTTCTGGTTTTAAATTAGCAAAATAGGTATTTGGGAATGCTAAAAGAATATGAAGGTGTTTTGAAAAATATAAATAGTTCATAAAAACCAAAATACCTACTATATGCAGCCACCAAAATACTTCGAACAAAAGTCCAACTAACTCATTAGATGTACCATTAAAAATTGGCGCAATAAATTGACTTATTGGATAACTTCCTGCTTTATGAAAATGTGAATAACCGCCTGGTACATTCTGTAAATGCAAATCAGAAGCATTCATCAATAAAAACAGAATCATTAAAACGGTTTCGAAATACAGAATATAATTGGCATCGCTTTTTGGGAAACCATTTAAGTCTGAATTAATAAAACGTTTTAAACGAATTACATTTCTTCTAATCCAAAAAACGGTAACAGCAAAAATTACAAGTATTGCCAATATCTCAAACGAAGCAATTAAAACATCATAAACCACACCTAAATACGGCGCAAAAACTCTATGAGTTCCAAAAAGCCCGTCAATAATAATTTCAAGCAATTCAATATTAATAATTATGAAACCAACATATACGAATATATGCAGTATTCCAGCAACAGGGCGTCTCACCATTTTTGATTGCCCAAGAGCAATCAGTGCCATGTTTTTCCAACGAGCTTTAGGATTATCTTTTCGATCTACATCTACTCCCAGATTAATGTTTCGGATGATCTTTTTTACGCTCGCTGCAAAAAAACCGAAACCAACTATAAGAAGTATGGCAAATAAAATATTATCTAAATAACTCATTTATAATTATTTTTTATCAGTTGAGTTTGTATCTTCTGTTGGTGCTACGTAAGGTTTATTTTTCTTTCCGAAAAGAGAAACGTTTACGTAACGCGTTGGATAAAGACGTACATCTTGCAATAACAATTCAAGCTCTTTTGACGTTTTTGCTAAGTTGTTATATAAGGCTTCATCATTTAATAATTTTCCAGCCGTACCTTTTCCAGAATTTAAGTTAGCCATTAATGCATCAACTTTCGCTAACATCTGGTTTAAGTTACGTACTGTTTTTCCTAAATCAGCTTTGTTTAAAGAATCAGAAATTTTATTAAAGTTATTGGACACTTTATTAAAATTAGAAACCATTCCATTAATCTGCCCTTTATTAGTATCTAAAATATTGTTTAGACTTCCTGAAGCTTTGTGAAACTGTGTCATGGTCTGACTTAATTCTGCAATAGTTTTCTTTAGATTTTCCTGAGTATTTTTATCTAAGGTGTTATTCAATCCTGTAACCAGAACATCAATATTTACAAGCATTTTGTCCAGTTTTTGCTGAATTGGCTCAATTTTCCCTCCTAGAGATTCTGTTAATCCAAGTTCAACTGTAGAGGTTAATTTCTGACCGTCCTCTGCTAATTCTTTATCAGCAAAATTTGGAACAATTTTAATCTGTTTTCCAGCAATTAAGCTCGGAGAATAAATTGTAGCAGTACTTGTTTTTGAAATTGGGAAATCTGTCTTTAATTGGAGTTCAACTAATAATTTCCCTGTTACTTCATCAATTGTGATTTTATTTACTTTACCTATTGCCAGTCCGTTTAAAGTAACCGGTGCAGAAAGTGACAAATCTTCAACATTATCATATTCAGCATATAACATGGTGTAATTTGTAAAAAGATCTTTGCCTTTTAAAAAGCTGTAACCCCAGATAAATAATAAAATCGATGCGATGACTAATATAGCCGTTTTAATTTCTCTTGTTAGTTTCAAAATTCTAAGTGTTTGTACAAAATTAATATAAATATTCGAACTTGGGCTTATTATTTAATGGCGTCCTGAATACTGATTTTTTCTCCATCTTTAGTTGCTACTAAAAATGCTGCCCCATACCCTTTACTTTTAGCTTCTTGCAAAAACTTTTGCGCTGTTTCGTAACTAGAAGTTTCTTCGTAAAAATACTTATATATATTGTTTTCAAATAACATGGTAACATTTTTAAGTCCTTTGAAGTTTTTTGGCTCCAATGGTGTTTTTTTGATACTCGCTATAAGCTGTACTTTAAAAAACGTTCCTTTTGGTGCATTTTTTACCGCAGTAACTGGAGTGGTCGTTTTGGGTTTAGCCGGAGTTGAAGTATCCTTTATGGGCCGACTGTCATCTGACTCACCTCCTGAGCCAAAATATTCCCTTTTGTAACTCAAAATAGCTTCAGCAATGGCTTTCGCAATATCATCCTGACCTTCTTCTGAATTTAAAATATTTCCCTCAGTTGGATTTGAAATAAAACCTGTTTCTACTAAAACTCTAGGCATATAAGCTTTATGAAGCACCATAAAAGGCGCTTGTTTTACCCCCCCCTGACGAAGTTTTTTTCCTAACTTTTCAAAATTATCTTCAATTTTAGTTGCCAGCGAAATACTATTGTCCAAATATTCCTCCTGCATTAGAGTCATCCCAATCATGGATTCTGGAGAATTTGGATCGTACCCCTCATATTTACGTTTATAATCTTTCTCTAACGTAATTACCGAGTTTTCTTTCTTCGCTGCTTCCAAGTTTGATGCAACTTTACTTAAACCCATTACGTAAGTTTCAGTTCCGTCAGCAGCAGTATTTTTATTGGCATTACAGTGAATAGACACAAAAATATTTGAATTGGCTCTGTTTGCAATATTGGCTCTTTCTACCAAATCTATAAAAACATCCGTTTTTCTAGTGTAAATTACATTAACATTTGGATTAAGTTCTAAAATTTTCCCCACTTTCAAAACAATAGCTAAAGCAATATTTTTCTCAATCCTGCCGCTGTAAACAGCTCCAAAGTCGTGATCTCCATGTCCGGCATCAAGAGTTACCTTAAACACATTTGACTGACTCTGAGCACAAAAAGACAGAAATATTAGAAATAAAGTAAATATTACCTTAAATTTGTTAATTCTATTCATAAATCTAAAAGTTAATTTTAATAAAATGCAGCTGTTATAATTTTCAGAATTGATTATTTTTGCCAAAAAATTATATGTAAGTTTGACATGTCAAAAAACACGCCATAATTTTACAAAAATAGCATTTAAACCTTTGCATACAAACTTATTTAATATCGTTTTAATATCATTTTTCCTAACTATAGGTTGTGGTAATTTATATTCGCAAGAAATAAAAAACAAAAAAAAGCCTTTACCTGCTGTAAAACAATCAGATAAAGAAACGCCTGTACTTAATGACACCATAAAACTGGATACAGTTAAGACCAAAAAGACTTTTTTGGATGGAAAAGTTAGATATAAAGCAAAAGATTATGCGAAAATTGATCAAAAGAAAAAATTAATTACCTTATATAACGAGGCTGAATTATACTACAAAGACGTTGAATTAAAATCTGGTATAATTGTCTTAAATTATGAAAAGGATGAAGTTTATGCAGGAAGAATAAAAGATTCTGCTGGCGTTCTAACTCAATTTCCTAACTTCAAACAAGGCTCAAACGAAGTACAGCCTGATTCAATTCGTTTTAATTTCAAAACAAAAAAAGCATTAATTTATAATTCAAGAACCAAACAAGGAGAATTAAATATTAAAGCAGCAATCACTAAAAAAGAAAACGATTCTGTTTATTACTTGAAAGGGGCCCGCATTACAACCGCAACTGATATTGACAATCCCGAATACTATTTTCGAACGAGTAAGATAAAATTTGTACCTGGTAAAAAAATTGTAACCGGCTTAACACAAATGGTCATTGCTGATGTTCCTACTCCACTGGCACTTCCTTATGGCTATTTTCCTTTAAGCCAAGAAAAAAGTGTTTCCGGAATCATTGTACCAAGTTACAACGACTCGAATACAAGAGGGTTTTCATTGCAAAATGGAGGTTATTATTTCGCACTAAGTGATAATTACGATTTAACTGTATTAGGAGATTATTACACCAACGGAAGTTATGCGATGCGTTTTGAATCTGCGTATGCTACTAGATACAAATATCGTGGTAACGTAAATATCCGTTTTGAAAATCTAATCAACAGCGAACGCGGGTATCCTGATTATTCTAAACAAAACATTTACAACATACAGTGGTCTCATTCTAAAGACTCTAAATCAAATCCAAATTCAAGTTTTTCTGCATCGGTAAATATGGGTAGCAGTAAATACTTTAAACGCTCTATCAACCAAGCCAACATTGGATCAAATCTGAATAATACTTTAAGTTCATCTATCAACTACAATAAAACCTTTAATACAGTTCCGGGTGCTCGTATTGCATTATCTGCAACCCATAGCCAAAACACACAAACAGAAGACATCATCATGACACTTCCTTCCTTACAGGGTAGTATTGACCGTGTTTATCCTTTTGTTGGGAAAAATGGCGTAAAAAAAGGGTTAATTAAAAATATCAACTTACAATACAGCGTAAGTGGTAAAAACTATTTCAAGACTAAAGATTCCTTATTCTTTAAACCACAAATGTTTCAAGATGCACAATTAGGAATGCAGCATACTATTCCGCTTAGTACTAACTTTAAGATATTTAAATATTTTAGTGCAGGAGCTTCTACCACATATCAGGAAACATGGGTTAATAAAACCACACATAAAGCTTACGATTCTTCTACAGGACAAGCAGAACCTACCACCGTAAATGGTTTTGATTCTTTTAGAACCTACAACTTCAGCATGAATTTAGGTACTACAATATATGGAACGTTTGATTTTGGAGAAGATAAAAAAATTCAATCCATCAGACACGTCATGCGTCCAAGTATTACTTATGCTTACACACCAAGTTTTGAGCGTTATTACGACACTTATGCTGTAGATGCTACTGGAACTATTACTACTCAATATACACGATTTGAAAACGGTATTTTTGGAGCACCTGGAAAAGACAACTCCAACATTGTTGGTTTTGCTTTGAGTAATACTTTTGAAGCCAAAGTTAGAGACAGAGACAGCACAAAAACAGAACCTAAAAAAATAATGCTGCTAAACAACTTAAACTTTAGCACAAGCTACAATTTTAATGCTGATGGAAAAACAACTTTAGCATTACAACCTATTTTAGTTAGCGGCGGAACTCAGTTTTTTGACAATAAAATGAACATGAACTTTGGTGCTACTTTAGATCCTTACGCATTAGACAGTGGCAACAACAGAATCAATATGTTTAATATTGACAATGGAGGAAGTTTATTCAGATTAACTAGTGCCAACGTAACTGTAAATTATTCTTTTTCAAACAAAGGTACAGGCAAAGAAAAAAACACCCAGAGTCAGCGGAATGGAGGACGAAACGATGACTTATTTGGAACGAATACTGACTTAAATGACAGCAGGAATAGTCAGTTTGCAAATGAACCGGAAAAAGATGATGTAATTACAGAATTCTTTAATTCTAAAATTCCTTGGGATATGACTTTAGCTTACTCGCTGACATATTCTAATACAACGAGACAAAATCAAATCTCTGGGAATTCCCTGATGATTTCTATTAATACTGATATTACACCAAAATGGAAAGGCGGTGTTTCTACTGGTTATGACTTTGTACAAAAAGGAGTTACCTTTACTCAATTCCGTTTCGAAAGAGACCTATTAAGCTGGAGAATGGCATTTAACTGGCAACCAATGGGTACAAATTCAAACTGGAATTTCTTTATCGGAATTAAATCTGGTATGCTAAGCGATATTAAATGGAACAAACGAAGCGTTTCTAACCGATAAGCTACTTTTTCGAACCAAACATACTTTCATTATGAAAAAAATTATTTTTACAGAGAAAGCTCCAGCTCCAATTGGGCCTTACAATCAAGCTGTATTATCTGGAAACACACTTTATGCTTCTGGACAAATTGCAATCAATCCTGAGTCAGGAGAATTAGTTACAGACAACATCAATGATGAGACTGACCAAGTAATGAAAAACATTGCAGCGATTCTTGAAGCTGCCGACATGACTTTTGAAAATGTAGTTAAGGCTACTATTTTCATTATGGACATGAATAATTTCGGCGCTATAAATACCGTTTACGGATCTTATTTTAACGAAAAAACCGCTCCAGCTCGTGAAACGGTTCAAGTGGCTTGTTTGCCAAAAAATGTAAATGTTGAGATTTCTATAATTGCTGTGCAATAGCATCTAATAATAATTGTGCCGTTGCTTCGTTAGTAGCCAGCGGCACATTATGCACATCGCAAACACGAATCAGCATATTAATATCTGCCTCATGCGGATGGCTCGACAAAGGATCTTTAAAAAAGAAAACCATTTGTGTAATTCCCTCCGCTACTCTACCAGCAATCTGCGCATCACCTCCAAGAGGTCCTGAAAGCATTCTTTGAGTTTTAAAACCTGCTGCTTCCGCTTTTCCTCCCGTAGTTCCTGTACCAATCAGCCTTATTTTTTCATTGTGTAAAATCGCTTCATTTTTGATCAAGAAATCAATTAAATCAGCTTTTTTTCCATCATGAGCAATAATGGCAATTTCCATAAAACCAGAACTATTGATTAGCGACATGGTATGCAATTAATCCATCAATAGGTCTTCTTAAAACATTACCTAATTGAAGTTCATATTTATCAAAAGTTTCTTGTAATTCGTCTTTCAAATAGAAAGCAATAGAACCTACAAAATGTACTGGAACTTCTTTACAGTTGTCGAATTGTTTGATATAATTCTTAACAAAAGATTTCATTCCTTTAAAGATAATTTTTCTGCAGAACTCTGTGTCTTTATGCTTAATTAAAAACTTAGCATAAGTTGCCAAATAAGCATTTGGATTTGGTTCTTTATATAATTTGTTTTTAATAAAATCTGGATCAACGTCGTACTCTTTTTCAAGTTCAACAGCCAATTCTTTAGGCATTTTATTAAAATAGTACTTTCTAATTAATTCTTTACCAAAAACATTTCCGCTGCAGTCATCCATAACAATATATCCCAATGACTGAACTTTTTGGTGCAACACTTTTCCATCAAAGTAACTGCAGTTTGATCCTGTTCCTAAAATAGAAACAATCGCCTCTTGTCCTTTTGGAGTCGTTGCATAAACAGCAGCATAAGTATCTTCCTGAACGTCAACAATTGCGTTAGTAAAATACTCTTGAAAGACTTGTTTCAAATATTCTTTCATTCTGTCTGTTCCACATCCTGCTCCATAAAAGAACAAATGTGTTGCATTTTTTTTGTTTTGTAAAATATCAAAACGGTCGTTTAATCTTGAAATAATTTCCGGTCCGTCAAGAATTTCAGGATTTAACCCTAAAGTTTGTGTTGTGAATAATACTTTTCCATTATCATCAATTGCAATCCAATCGGCTTTAGTAGATCCACTATCAACTATTAATTTCATTTCGTTTAGTTTTTGGGATTAGGTTTTTCTATTTTTAATTTAAAAGTGTGATTTTTACATTAATTATAGAGGTAACAAAATAAGAAAATCCCGTTACTTACATAACGGGATTTTGCAAAAATATATATTATTATTTTAAACCTGCAATATGTACAGATAAATCAATTAATTTGCTTGAGTATCCGTACTCATTGTCATACCAAGATACTAATTTGAAGAAAGTTGAATTTAAACCAATTCCTGCACCAGCATCGATAATAGATGTTCTTTTGTCAGAGATGAAATCTTGAGAAACAACTGCATCTTCAGTATATCCTAAGATACCTTTTAATTCGTTTTCTGAAGCTTTTTTCAATACAGCCATAATTTCCTCGTAAGAAGTCTCTTTAGCTACTTTTACAGTTAAATCTACAGTAGAAACGTCAGCAGTAGGTACACGGAAAGCCATACCTGTTAATTTTCCATTTAATTCAGGAATAACTTTTCCAACCGCTTTAGCAGCACCTGTTGAAGAAGGAATGATGTTGATTGCAGCAGCACGTCCACCTCTCCAGTCTTTTCTAGAAGGACCGTCAGCAGTCATTTGAGTTGAAGTAGTTGCGTGAACTGTAGTCATTAAACCTTCAACAATTCCAAAGTTATCATTGATAACTTTAGCTAAAGGAGCTAAACAGTTTGTAGTACAAGATGCGTTAGAAACAACTAAGTCAGAAGCTTTTGCAGTTTCGTGGTTCACTCCCATTACAAACATTGGAGCATCAGCAGAAGGAGCAGAAATGATTACTTTTTTAGCTCCACCTTTTAAGTGCTCACTTGCAGTTTCGATAGTTGTGAAGATACCAGTACATTCAGCAACAACATCTACATCAACTTCGTTCCATTTTAAGTCAGCAGGATTTCTTTCTGCAGTGATACGGATGTTTCTTCCGTTTACGTACAATTTTCCTTCTTTAACTTCTACAGTTCCGTCGAAACGACCGTGAACTGAATCATATTTCAATAAATAAGCTAAGTGATCTACGTCTAACAAGTCATTGATTGCAACAACTTCTACATTATCTCTGTTGAAAGACTCTCTAAAAACGATTCTTCCGATACGTCCAAATCCGTTTATTCCTAATTTTACTTTTGACATTTTACTAAATTTTTGCTTTTTGTTTTTATTACACTATTTCAAAGTCTAATTTCCTCACAATAAACTTCTCTCTATTTTAAACTTTTATATGGGTTATGTCGACATAATGTCAGACACTCTTAATAACTCTCTATCAATTTCTGATTTTCCTTTAATAGCTTGTTCAAGTGGTGTTAAAATCACTTTATCTTCTTTAAGACCAACCATGTAGTTTGATTTTCCTTCCAATAATGATTCTACAGCTTTTACTCCTAAACGGCTTGCTAAAACACGGTCAAAACAAGATGGTGAACCACCACGCTGCATGTGACCTAATACAGAAACACGTACATCATACTCAGGTAAATTAGCCTCAACATAATCCTTTAATTCGAATACGTTTTTACCAATTTTATCTCCTTCAGCAATAACCACGATACTAGATGATTTTCCTGAAGCTTTACTTTTTTGCAGTGAATCTAAAAGACGATCTAAACCAAGATCCTCTTCAGGAATAAGAATTTCTTCAGCACCTGCACCAATTCCGGCGTTAAGTGCAATGTGACCTGCATCTCTACCCATAACCTCTACAAAGAATAAACGGTTATGTGAACTTGCAGTATCTCTAATTTTATCAATACAGTCAACAACAGTATTCAAAGCAGTATCGTAACCTAGAGTAAAACTTGTACCATAAATATCATTATCAATTGTGCCAGGAATTCCTATTACCGGGAAATTATATTCTGAATTGAAGATTAGTCCTCCAGTAAAACTTCCGTCTCCACCAATTACAACCAAAGCATCAATTCCAGCTTTCAAAAGGTTTTCGTGAGCTTTTTTTCTACCTTCCGGTGTTCTAAAATCAACAGAACGAGCCGATTTTAAGATTGTTCCTCCTTTATTTACAATATTATTAACGCTTCGAGGGCCCATTTCTTTAAAATCGCCTTCGATCATTCCTTGATACCCTCTATAAATCCCTACGCATTCTATATTATGATAAGCACATGTTCGAACAACTGATCGTATTGCAGCATTCATTCCTGGTGAGTCTCCTCCTGAGGTAAGAACACCTACTTTTTTTATTGTTTTTGACATTATTTAAGTATTAAAGTTGTAAAATTAGCAAACATTCACCAGTATTCTCGTTATGTTTATTATAAATTAATAAAATATGTTAAATTCAAACGTTTTCGTTAATAAGTTTTTTGATGGCAAAAATTTCATTTAAAATAATAAAAGGCCTTTTTTTTAATTAAATCATCAAAATTAACAATACCCAAATGAAGTGTTATAAAAATCGAATTTTCCTTCTCACTTAAAAAATTCTCTTTTAGAGCCTCTAAATTTAGCACAAAAAAAACCATTATGAGAATAATGGTTTTACAAATGCTTATTTTTAACAAAGTGTTAATAATCATTATCGTCTGGAATCACGCCTTGATTATTGTAAGGTTCCTGTTGTTTTTTCTTTTCTTTTTCCTTCTCTTCTTCTTTTTTCTTTTTCTCTTGCTCTTTTTCCGCCTTCTTTTTGTTTTTGTCTGATTCCTTTTTGTTTGAGAAACTCATATAATCTGGAAGATAAGAATCTTGAAGATCGTCCGATGAATTTTTTGTGGCCTTTTCTATCTTATGATTTTTAAATAATTTATTCACCAATTCACTAAATGTATCAAAATCTACTTCATAAGAAATCCCGACACCTTGTGTATATCCAATTCCTTGCCCTATATAATTGATATCATTCTCTTTATTAAAAAGACGCAGATTCATTGTTCCATCTTCGTTTACACGATACAAAATTTCGATATCTCCAACAATTGCCGATTCGTTTACTCCTCCTACTGGAACTCCAAGTTTACCATTAATTGTAATCCTTTCATTAACCTGTGAAGAAATATTTGCCACAAACTGACCATCGACTTCCTGCCCCATTCTTCTGTCGGCCGCAATGTAATTTAAATCGATATTTACTTTATCATTATCTGATTTTATAAGACTTCCGAATAAGCTTGAAGCGGTTTCTGTCAAAGTTCCAGAGAAATCTCCCTGGCTAAATCCGTCTGTACTCATAAACGAACCTGTAGATAATAAATATAAAGCTTGTGTCTGGCGAATATCTTTATCGTCTAACTTATACTGAATTTCCGATTTCAACACGTTACTTACCGATGGGAATTGAATGTCAAAATTAGGTTCAGGACTAGCTAAATCTCCTCTTAGTCCGATAACAACCTCTACCGGCACTTTTTTATTGAATGAGGAAGTATTATCTAAAAGAACGGCTGGATTAGCCTGCGTTTTATAAACGGCTTCTAGATTTAGCTGAGCACGCATCGGGTTTCCTTCCCAAATAATAGAACCACCTTTTTTAACTGCAAACTTTTTATCGATCAGTCCGCCGTATTTGAAATTATAAGTTCCTTCGTATGCCTGGAAATCTCCCCACATATTAAATTTACCCAGTGTATTAATTTTAAACAAAAGCGATCCGTATCCTTTTCCTTTCATTCCGTGCCCAGAATTACGATCCAGAATAACTTCTACTTCAGCATCTGGTGTAATATCAAAATCAAACTCTAATTCTAGACCATTATAATTTTTAGTTTTCTCAACAATTCCATTTGCGAGATTGTATTTCTCTTTTGGCGTCACAAAATGAATCCAACTGCTCTCCCCTACACTTTGTGCATTATTAATTGGTATTTTAACCTCAGTTCCTTTTTCTGATTTTGCTTCAACTTTAATAAACAAACTTTCTACAGGACCTCTTATACTTGCAGATCCGTTGATAAAGGCTGTACCAAAATAAGCGGCATCATCACTGTCTTTTGTATCCAGAGCAACCAGTCGTTTAGAAGTGATATTTAAATCTAATTTCCAATCGCCAAAATTCTTATGCTCAATGCTTCCATTAAGTAAACCTTTTGTACCATATTTAGTATCTGTGAGTTGATTATTTCTAAACAGGAATTTTTCGTTAGTTAAATCGATTACTGTTCGATCACTTAATTCATAATCGGTATTTAAATATGGAATTGTCATTCCTGCTTTTTCGACATATAAACGTCCGTTGATTTCTGGTTTTTTCAGATTTCCAACCACAGCAGCGTTTCCTGAAACCGAACCTCGAATATTCGATAAAACATCACCTCCGATAGTTCCTAAGGTAGCAAGATTAAATCCTTCTAGTTTTAAACTCATATCTACAATAGTCTCTTTATTTTCGATGGCAAAATTTCCACTGGCTCTAAACGATTCTGTAAAACCATTTTGTATCGACGAGTTGACTGTAAATTTCCTAAAACTTTCATCTCCCGAAATATCAAAATTAAGCGTACCTAACTCTGTCTTGTTCATCACTAAATGATCAATTTTTATGGAAGCCGTTGGCTGATAAACATTTTTATTCTGCTTATAATTAACACTTCCATTTAAATTACCATCAAAGACGAACTTAGAATTGACCGGTGTAATTTTATTAATATCAACATCTTCAAAATTCAGTACGAGATCTTTATAATCCTTCCCTTTGATCACTCCATTTAAATCAATTTTCTGATTTTCGTGAGATAAAATAATGTTATCTATCGTAAAGTTTTTAAAATATTGATCAAAAACAATCTGATTATCATCACCTGCTTCTTCGTTTAAATACCATATATAATCTTTAAACTTCATTTCAGACTTCTTAATCCCGACAATGTTATTCTTGTTTTTGTCAATTGTATGATATAAATCCAAATTGAAATAATCTTCCCCTTCATTTCCTCCCTTAAATTCAGAACGAACAAACAAAGTATCTTTGGCCGTAACATTAATTAAATTAAAATCACGAATCTTATAATAAGGAGTTTTAATACTGTCTAATTCAATATAGGCATTATAAAGTGCATTTTTATTATCAATATTAATTCGGATATTATCAAAAGTATTTTTTGCGGCCGTAATTTTTTGCGAATTAAATCGGAATTTAAATTCTTGTAAATCAGAATCAATTTTTCCTCTTACTGTTGTAGAAGAATCGATATTAATTTCAGGATAAAGCATTTCGACCACTTTATCATAAACACGGAAATTGAATCGTAAAAACTGACCTTTTCTAACTTTATACGGTTTATAATTGGTATATAAACTTCCAACAGAGTTCATTACAAGCTTATCTAACTGATCAAATCTGAATTTACCCACAATCTTTCCATCAACAACATCATTAGAACTAATTGTGATGGTTCTTAATCGATCAGCATCAAAATTTGAACTTACGGTTACATCATCGAAAACATAGCTTGCTTTAGGGTTTTGGTATTCAGCATCTTTTAAAAATATATTCCCTTGAAGATTTTCGATGGAGTTTCCTGTAACTTGAACGACAACATCTCCTTTAAAATGAGAAATTGAATCACTTACAAATTTCAGTTTTCTTAAATCTGAGTTTTCTACATTGATATGAAAATCATAACGATTTTCCTTTTTGCTTAAATCCAGTAAACCATCAAAACTCAAGTTTAGATTAGGATCGTTAACTGTAATTTGTCCTTTATAATATGGCAGTTTAAAATTTCCATTAACTACTATATTATTATAGGTGTATTTGTTATAATCTAATTTTGCAATATCACCTTTAACAATAGTATTCAAATATTTTTCGGTAAAACCAACTCCATCAACATCAAGATTTAAAGTTGTTTTTCCTACATCTTTTCGATTTAAAACAGCTCCGATATCAAAACCATTTAAAATTATATTTCCAGAATAAGAAGCTTTATCAATAAAATCCATATTATTCATATGAAGATCAACCTGACCGTTTCCTATGTCTGTTCCTATTTTAAAATCGGTTTCTAAATCTGTAGTGGAAACTTTTGCTTTTCCGACAATATTAAACTTTCCGATTCTTTTCATTTCCACAGGAAGTTTTTTTCCTAAAACTTCTGGAAGCAGAATTACCAAATCGTCGTAACTAGAAAGCAGTTTATCAAATTTTCCATCCATAGAAAACTTCTGGGTTTTACTGCCTAAAAGATTTCTAAAATTAATTGTTCCGTTAATTTTTGATCCGTTTGTATCACTTAATCTTAATCTAGTAAGTGTCATATCATTCAACGGACCATCTAACTTTGTTTTTAGTTTAAAATGCTGATTTTTCCCTAAACCATCATAAAAATGACGAATATCATTAGTTGCAATAGAAGAAGAATCGATTATTACATTAAACTTCACTTTATCTGTAAAATCAACAAAATCAGAAGGTTTATAATTTAAAATCGCCAAACCGTAAATAGAAGATCTTTTAGTTTTTATGGCCAGATTCTCAACTTTAATCTGTTTTTTGGTATAACTGAATTTTCCAGCAAAATTAGAAACATACAAACCACGGTGATCCATAAAAGAAAAACGATGAATTGTAGTATTTACATCTGGCCCATACAATTTAAAATCACTTATATAGGCGTTAAGTTTAGTAAAATCGAGGAATTTTGGTGTAGTCTTATTTTCATCAACGACAGAAAATCGTCCTTTTTCAATATAACCATTCTTAGCTGTTAACAGAAAATGTTTAGATGATTTTTTCTTTGGCGGTGTATTATCTTCTTCAAAAGCTTGGATAAACTTGTTCATATTGTTTTCGTCCTCACCTTTGTAGGTTTTCAGATTAAAGATCAAACCAGTCAGGCGTAAATCACCAAAAATCAAATCTCCATCCAGTAATCTACTGAAGCTCGCAATATCAGTAGTAATGATATCGGAATAAATTAAAGTGTTTTTGTGATGATCGCGAATCAGCACTTTCTTTAATTTTACTCCTCCAAAAATATTGATAGCTGTTTTTTCAACGTTGATATCAACTTTAAAATCCTCGTTTAAAGTTTTTGTAACATAGTTCGCGATTTGAGTCTGAACTACAGGAAGCGACAATATGATAGCAAGCGCTAACAAAAGTAAAATCAACCCAATTAGGGTTCTGGATATTATTTTCTTTACTTTTTTGATAGCTTCTTTAATTTTAGTTTTCTTTTAAATTTATTAGAACAGACAAAGAGCGGCTGTTTTTGATAAAAATTCTTTAATTTTGGGGCACTGCTTAAATCAAAGAAATTTAATCCTTTGGTTTGTCAAATATAATTCAAAATTTGTGCCTTTATATGCAAAATCCAGAGGTTTTTATTCTAGCCATCGAAAGTTCATGCGATGATACTGCTGCCGCGGTTTTACATAACGACAAAGTATTGTCAAATGTTGTAGCGAATCAATTAATTCACAACCAATACGGAGGTGTTGTTCCTGAATTGGCCTCGCGAGCACATCAGCAGAATATTGTACCTGTAATCGATGCTGCACTTCGTAAAGCAAATGTACAAAAAGAACAGTTAAGCGCAATTGCATTTACACAAGGTCCAGGCTTAATGGGATCATTATTGGTAGGGACTTCTTTCAGTAAATCTTTATCATTAGCGCTAAATATTCCGTTAATAGCTGTAAATCACATGCATGCACATATCTTAGCCCATTTTATTGACGAAGAAGGCTATGATAAACCTGAATTTCCTTTTTTAGCTTTAACCATTAGCGGCGGACATACACAGATTGTGAAAGTGAATAGCTTTTTTGATATGGAAATTATTGGAGAAACTACCGATGATGCTGTAGGTGAAGCTTTTGACAAAAGCGCTAAAATTCTTGGACTTCCTTATCCAGGCGGGCCTTTAATTGATAAATATGCTAAGGAAGGAAATCCAAAAGCCTTTGCTTTTACAAAACCGAAAGTACCAGGATTAGATTTTAGTTTCTCTGGACTTAAAACGGCTATTTTATATTTCATTCAAAAAAATAAGCAGGAAAATCCTAATTTCATCGAAGAAAACCTAAACGATATCTGCGCTTCTATCCAACATACCATTATCGAAATTTTGATGGATAAAATTAAATTGGCCGTAAAAGAAACTGGAATTACACAAATTGCCATTGGAGGTGGTGTTTCTGCCAATTCAGGAATTAGAAATACATTGAAAGAAACAGAAAGCAAATATGGCTGGAAAACTTTTATTCCGAAATTTGAATATACAACCGATAATGCTGCAATGATTGGAATTGTAGGATACCAAAAATACTTATCTAATCGTTTTGAAACTTCTTCTGTGGTTTCTAAAGCAAGAATTGAATTTTAATCATGCAATTATTTTTTAATCCGAATATAGACGAAACCACCGAAAGTTTTTCTTTTGATAAAGAAGAAAGCCGTCATATTATAAAAGTTCTCCGTAAAAAAGATTCTGATATTCTTCATGTTACCAATGGATCTGGATTATTGTTTGAAACCCAGATTACCTTGGCCTCAGATAATAAATGTATTGTTGAAGTGCTTTCTATAACCAATGCTGAAAAACCTAAATTTCATCTTCATCTGGCTGTTGCGCCAACCAAAATGAATGATCGTTTTGAATGGTTTCTAGAAAAAGCAACTGAAATTGGAATTCAAGAAATAACGCCAATTTTTTGTGATCGTTCTGAGCGAAAAGTAATCAACAGAGATCGTTTTGAAAAAATCATTCTTTCAGCGATGAAACAATGTAATGAAACTTTTCTTCCGAAATTAAATGAAGCGATTTCGTTCAAAGAATTTATTAAGCAAAAAAACGAAGGCCTTCAGTTGATTGCGCACTGCGAAGAAACCGATAAAAAATCACTTAAAGAAGTTTTAAAACCGAATGAAAATGTGACAATTTTAATTGGTCCAGAAGGCGATTTTTCTGAAAAAGAAATTGCATTGGCACTAGAAAACAACTATAAACCTGTAATGTTAGGGAATACACGCTTAAGAACCGAAACAGCAGCAGTTGTGGCCTGTCATAGTGTTGTTTTTTTTAATGAGGTTTCTAATTAAAACATTACTAAATCCAATAGCACTAGTTGTCATCTCGAGGAACGAGAGATCACACTAGTAACTCTACAAAGATTGGCGATATACCATAAGAAATCTCTCGTGTGATTTCTCCTTCGTCGAAATGACAAAACATATAATTATGAAAAAAATATTCTTGTTATTTTTATTGATTTCAATCTCTTCTTTTTCACAAGAAATTGCGTTGCTTAAATACAGCGGAGGCGGTGACTGGTATGCCAATCCAACTTCTCTGCCTAATTTAATCAGTTTTTGCAATGCTAATATTTATACCCGCATCAAAAACAAACCTTCGACCGTTGAACCTAGCAATCCCGATTTATTCTCCTATCCTTTCGTACACATGACAGGACACGGAAATGTCGTTTTCAGCGATTCTGATGTCACTAATCTTAGAAATTATCTAACTGCAGGCGGTTTTCTGCATATTGATGATAATTATGGAATGGATCAGTTTATTCGAAAAGAGATCAAGAAAATATTTCCAAATAATAGTTTAGTCGAAATTCCTGCCACCCATCCTATTTTTCAGAAACCATTTACTTTTCCAAACGGATTGCCAAAAATTCATGAACACGATGGAACTCGTCCGCAGGCATTTGGAATTTTCATAGACAATAAACTGGTGCTTCTTTATACCTACGAATGCGATTTGGGCGACGGCTGGGAAGATGCCGAAGTACACAACGATCCTGCAAACGTAAGAGACAAAGCCCTAAAAATGGGTGCCAACATTATCAATTATATTTTTACCAATTAAACTTTAAAAAGTGCAGCTTACTCACGAAGAAAATCAATTTGAAAGAAAAACTTTTCCGATTACTTTAGTTTGTGATCATATTTACTTTCAGCAGAATATTGGTTCTTTGTTCCGAATTTCTGAAGCTTTTGGAGTAGAAAATATTATCTTTTTTGGAAAAGATATTCCGCTGACGCCTCGTAAAATAAACAAAACTTCCCGAAGCACGCATCTTCATGTGCCTCATGTCCTAATTGAAAATTATACTGAACTTCAAACCTATTTAACTGAAAATAGTTTTGAAATAATTGCTTTAGAAATAACTTCAAACAGCAAACCTCTAAAAGAAGTTGTAATTCCTGAAAACAAAAAAATTGCCCTTTTAATTGGAAGCGAAATCAACGGAATTTCCGACGAACTTTTAACTATTTCCAACCAAATTGTTCATATTAATATGTTTGGTAAAAACAGCAGTATGAATGTTGTTCAAGCCGCAAGTATTGCGCTTTACGAACTTACTTCTTTATAAAAAATCAGACTATTAAAGTCTATTTTAAAGCAATATTTTGAATCTTGCTTTAATCTCTTTTGTTTAAATAATCGATTAAATGCAAATAATCACGACAAAATACATTAAAAAAAATAAAAAATAAGTTAAATCTTATTAATATTTTTAGACACATTTTTGTAAGAGTCAGCATTTGTAAGGGGTTGTAAAATTTCTCACAAAATAACTGTTATAAAATTTTTCTGTAATTTAATTTTGTTATAAAATTGCCGTAATGTTTAACTAATCAACATTTTTATAACAAAAACCCAAATTATTATGAAAAAAGTTATTATTACCACATTTGCAGCTTTAATGCTGTTTGCCTGTCAAAATGGAGAATCTGAATCTAGCAATGCAGATGCAACTGTTGCTTCCAGAAGAGGATGTGCAACTCAGGAAGTTTTGGAGGCGCAATTAAAAGAAAATCCTATGTTAGCTATTAGAATGAATGAAATTGAAGCATTTACTGCCAAATACAATCCTTCTAATTTTACCGGCCGTTTAGTAAATGGCAAAATTGAAATTCCTGTTGTCGTTAACGTTCTTTACAGAACTACAGCAGAGAACATTTCAAATGCACAAATTCAATCACAGATTGATGTCTTAAACAAAGATTTTAATGCCTTAAACTCTGACTACAATAATGTTCCTGCATTATTCTCAGGAGTTAAAGCTAACATCGGTATTACATTTGTTTTAGATCAAGTTATCAGAAAATCTACAACCAAAACTTCTTGGGGAACAAATGATGCCATGAAAAAAACTGCTCAAGGCGGACTTGCACCTACTTCTCCAACAACTAAACTAAATATGTGGTCTTGCAACATTGGTGGCGGTATCTTAGGTTATGCGCAATTTCCTGGTGGGGCTTCGTCTACAGACGGAGTTGTAATCGATTCTCGTTATTTTGGTTTATCAGGATCTGCAAACGCTCCTTTTAACCTAGGAAGAACTGCTACACACGAAGTAGGACACTGGATGAATTTACGTCATATCTGGGGAGATGCAACTTGCGGAAGCGATCTTGTTGCTGATACTCCTACTCATAATACTGCAAACTATGGAGTTCCTGCATACCCACACTACAGTACTTGTTCTGGTACACCTGTAGAAATGACAATGAATTACATGGATTATGTGGATGATGCGGCTATGTACATGTTCTCAAATGGACAAAAAAGCAGAATTTCTGCAATCTTCACAACTGGAGGTGCAAGAGCTTCATTTGCTCAATAATTGCTGACAAAATATTAGGGAAAGCGAGATCTAACAGGTCTCGCTTTTTTTATTTAAACTCAAATTTTAAAATGCTTTTTCCTATATTTATAGTCTAAATTTTAAACATGATCACATCCAAAACTATTTCGAACGGAATTTTGAGAGCATTAGCTACCATCTTAATAATTGGTATCGTTTTATATTTTTTATATGAAATTCAAACTGTTATTGTTTATTTATGTATTTCATTAATACTATGTCTCATTGCAAATCCGTTAGTCTTATTTTTAAAAAATAAACTGAAATTCAGTAATTCGATGGCCGCTTCGACAACGATTGTCTTTTTTATTTTTCTCATTGTAGGCTTTATCCTTTTGTTTGTTCCTTTGATTATCTCTCAGGCCAATAATTTGTCTCTTTTGGATACAGCGCATCTTCAAACTCAGTTCATGGAAACAGAAAAACATCTTGAAGAATATTTTAATATCCAGCATATCGATTTAAATAAAGTCATAAAAGACTCTAAACTTACTTCTGTATTAGACTTTAGTTATTTTACAGGATTTATCAATTCTATCATCAACTTTATGGCCGATATGGGAATGGGACTGGTATCTGTTTTTTTTATCACTTTCTTCTTTATAAAAGATCAGGATATTTTTAAAGACCAAGCCAGAAGAGTACTTCCAGACTCCAATGAAGACAAAATTTTAAATTCTATTACTAAAATAAATCATCTTTTAACCCGATACTTTATTGGTTTATTATTGCAGCTTATTGTTGTATTCATTCTTTATTTAATTGTACTTCTGATTTTTGGAAATAAAAACGCCTTTGTAATTGCCTTTTTATGTGCCATTCTAAATATAATTCCTTATTTAGGACCAATTATCGGAACAACTTTAGCGGGAATTTTAACTATGATCAGCATGATTGGACAAGATTTTCAATCGGAAATTCTGCCAAAAACTATTTATGTAATTATAGGTTTCTTATTGGTTCAGGCAATTGACAATAATGTCAGTCAGCCGATAATTTCATCAAAAAGTGTAAATTCGCACCCGTTAGAAATATTCTTAATCATCTTGATCAGCGGTATTACTTTTGGAATTGTCGGTATGATTATCGCAGTTCCTGCTTTTACAATGATTAAAGTAATTTTAAAAGAATTTTTTCCTAACAATAAAATTGTCTCCGTATTAACCGAAAGAATTTAGCTTTGAACAATCCTATTTTGCACTCCGATATTCAAGAATTTATCATTCAGAACACGAGTGCAGATTTAACAAAATTAGCGCTTCAGAAAAACCCCTTTCCAGAAATGGATTGGATTTCAATTTTAAATCAAATTGAAGCACGAACAAAAGCAAAAGACAAACTTCCAACTTGGTTTTCGGCACAAAATATAATTTATCCGAGTAAAGTTTCGGTTGAACAGACTTCTTCAGAAAAAACAGCCGCTTATAAAACAAACTTAATTTCCGGCAAAACTTTAATTGATCTTACTGGAGGATTTGGTGTTGATGATTATTATTTTTCTAAGAAATTTGAATCCATTACACATTGTGAAATCAATGAGGATTTATCTGAAATAGTAAAACACAATTTTCAACAACTGCAAGTCGAAAATTGTACTTTTCATTCTGGAGATTCCATTCATTTATTAGAAGAATCAAATCAGAAATACGATTGGATTTATATTGATCCTTCACGAAGAAATGATGCAAAAGGCAAAGTTTTTATGCTGAAAGACTGTCTGCCCAATGTACCTGAATTATTGGATTTTTATTTCGAAAAAGCTGATTCGATTTTAATCAAAACAGCTCCATTATTAGATATTTCTGCTGGATTATCGGAACTTAAAAATGTCAAAAACATTCATATTATTGCTCTTGAAAATGAAGTAAAAGAATTGCTTTTTGAAATTCATAAAAATTATTTGGGCGAAATAACGATAAAAACAGCTAATCTTTTAAAAGATAAAACCGAGACTTTTGATTTTGTTTTGGGAGAAATACTATATCCTTCATACGGTTTACCACTGAAATATATTTACGAACCCAATTCGGCTATAATGAAATCAGGAGGTTTTGATGAAATCAGTACTATATTTCAAATTAACAAATTGCACAAACATTCCCATTTATATACTTCTGAAAATTTAATTGATTTCCCAGGACGTAGATTTGAGGTTCAAAAAGTCATTTCATATAACAAAAATGAGATGAAAAATGAGCTTGTAAATCAGCAGGCCAATATTACAACTCGTAATTTTCCAGAGACAGTAGAAAACATTAGAAAAAAGTGGAAAATAAAAAATGGTGGAAATTTGTATTGTTTTTTTACAACCGATGTAAAAGATAACAAAATAGTTTTAATTTGCAGCAAAATAATCTAAACAATGAAACAACTATTTACACTAACTCTTTTTTTATTAACGATTACCGCATTTGCACAAAAACCATGTGAATACAGTGTAAATGTAAATGACTCTATCGGATCTTATAAAGTAACAAACGAGTACTTAATGAGTGAGAAATATTTTGGAGGAAGCTTTAACTACATTTTTTTCTCTCTTGCTCAAACTGACGGTTTGCCAACGCTAAATTTGCAATCTATTCAAAAAAGCAAAGATTTTATTAAGGCAAATTGTTTTGATAAAAATTCAAAAATCTTTTTACAGTTAGAAAACGGAAAAATAGTAACCTTAATGCACATCGACCAAGAGAGCTGCGGGACGCTGGTACGTGATGATAAAGGTTATGACAACCGTGTGAATACAGGAATTTTCATGTTTATGAAAGATAATTATGAAGAACTTAAAAAGTCTCCAATCTCTATTATGAGAATAAAATATCTTACCAATATAGAAGACTATATCGTAAAAAGAGAATTAAAATCTGAACTTACAGGAAAGGTTACCAATCCAAACACCTATTTCATGGAAAACATCAGATGCGTTGAGTAATTAATCGCATTTCCATTTCTGATTGGCGACTTTGTCTTTTAAACCCGCTTTTAAATTATAATGCCACCATTCAGAGTCGAATGAGTTAAAGCCATTCTTAATCATAACTTTTTTCAAGTAAGTTCTTTTGGAAAGAATTTCTTTTGAAAGCTGTTTAAAATTATGACTGGCCTGAATTCCAAAAAAATCAAAAGAAGTTCCCATATCGACTTCTTTACCATTTATATCAACCAAAGAAATATCTACGGCTCCTCCTCTGTTATGGATGGAGCCTTTTTTTGGATCAGCCACATATTCTGGATTCGATACAATCTCCCACATTTTTTTCTGAATATCCAGCGGTCTGTAACAGTCAAACAATTTGATTCTATATCCTTTTTTCAAAAACTCATTATTGGCTGCAATTAAGGCTTTTACAGTTTTTAAACGCAGCATACATTCGGCACAATCGTATACTTTTGCTTTCAAAAAATTATCCTCGGTTGCATACTTCATATCATAAATAAAATTGTTGCTGTAATCTCTCAGATTTACAAAAGTGGTGTCTGAAATCTTTGAATCTTGCTCGTTTTCATAGGCTTCATGCTGCGCTTGTAAAGATGAAACACAAAATAGAAAACCTAATATTAATTTTGAAAAACACTTCATTGCTTGATAATTTTAAAAATTGAAGTTAAGCAAAAAAACTCAAATCTGCATCGCTTATCACTTCTTCTTAAAATCTAAAATTCAATTTTTGAGAGATTATAAACGTCTTAATTTACTTTCAAAAGAAATATTATTTTAATATCTTTATAAAAATCAGCCCCTTATGACTTTATAAATTCTATTATTAATTCTAAAATCAGTTATTATGAATTGCAGCACCAAGTACATTTCTATAGTCTTATTGAGCAGTATTCTATTTATATCCTGCAAAAAGGAAATTATAAAAAGCGTTCCTACAACAGATTCAACTTCTATAAAAACAGAAGCTTTAAAAACAGATAGTTCTGTTATAAATCCAACAGATTCTCTGTATACTTTAGTCGATAAAAGTGTTATTGGAACTCAGTTTTTAACCAAAAGCAATCTGGCTCCAAGATTGAAAAAATTAATGGGTGCTGATTACGACCAAATGGTAAAATACTGGAATACTGAAACACCTTTTGAAAAACAAGAAAACATACTTCACGCTTGGGGCTGTAAACAGCATGACTGCAGTACTTATTCGTATGACCTTTATATTGATGTGAAAAACAATAAAATAAATGTTTACAAATTCGCCGAATCAAAACTTACCATTTTCAAAGAAGATAATTTTGATATTGAAATCAAAGACAATTTATTGAAAGATTTAAATATTAAGAAGGAGAATGTGAAAGTTAAGAGTTAAGTGTAATGGGTTAGACGTTAAGGGTTATACGTTAAGAGTTAGGGGTTAGGGGTTAGACGCAAAAACTCATAACTCATAACTCATAACTCATAACTCATAACTCATAACTCATAACTCATAACTCATAACTAAAAAAGCGGTTATAAAACCGTTTTTTAGATTTCTCCTACCATTAAAATGTTTTCTTTTACACCTTTATTCTTCAGCATTCTAAAATGCGAACGCACGGCATGATAAAAAGGATAAGACGTGTAAGGCAAATTGTACTCTTCAGCATAACGCCTTATAATGGGCGTGATATAAGGATAATAAGTATGCCCGACACCCGGAAAAAGATGATGTGCTACGTGATGTGTAAATCCGCCGTATAAAAAATTCGCCAATTTACTCTCTGTACTAAAATCTTTGGTTACGACCATTTGATGTACAGCCCATGTATCTGAAAGATTTCCTTCTTCATCAGTATTTGGAAAATGAGCATCTTCGTCTACATGAGTCGAAACCAAAGCGACAACTCCTAGCGCACTGCCACACATGTGCATGGAAAGCCACGCAAAAAACACTATATACCAAGGCTGATTTAGAAGCATCATCGGGATAAAAAGGATATAAATCAAATTGATAATTTTGGCTGCAAACAAACGATAAACTTCTTCTTTCGGAATCTTCTCTACTATTTTTTTGACATAATTATTTTTAGTACCAAAAAAATCTTTAAAGTCCCTGATATAAATCCAGTTCAAACTATAAAGCGGATAAATAAACCACATATAAATATGCTGATATTTATGATAATTAAATAATGGACTGTTGGGAAATATTCGAATGATATCGCTCTGTTTAATATCAATATCCCAATCGGGAACATTTGGGTATGCGTGATGTAGACCAATATGACGACGCATCCAAAGCCAGTGATTACTGCCAAATAACTCTAAAACATACAAAAACCATTCATTATGCTTTGGTTTCTTGAACAAAGCTCCATGCGCAGCATCATGAAAAGCATTGATAAATAAAACAATCATTGTAATTCCAGACAAAATGTAAAAGAGAAAAAGTAAAGGAGTCAGGTTTCCAAAAATTAAAGTACAGCCGTAGCATAAAAAGAAAACGGCTAAAAGCCCTAAAGACTTGACAACGTTTAATCGATACAATGATGAATTATTTAAGACCGTTTCATTCACTTCTAAACGCATCTTTTTAAAAAAATCATCAGTTCCTGGTTTAACATAAACCGGTCGTTTTAATTTTTCCATGTGGTTGTTGGCTAGAAATTGTTCTATCAAATTTAATAAAAAAAAACTTAACCAATTACAATACAACTACTTAAACATACGCTTTTAATTCATAAAAAAACCACTCTTTATGAGTGGTTTTTTAAATCTTTTGGTTAAAATCTGTAAGTGTTAGATATTTTTCGGAAAACTATTTAGAACTATTCCTCAAATTTTTTCTCTGCCAGCCGCAGTCTAATATTATGAATACGCCCTTCGATTTCTTCTAAGTCATTCAGCATATTTTGCTTTTCATAAACTGCTCCTGTTTCATTAACCATGTTTTGCCCATCTTCTGGTGCAAAAAGATCATTTAAATCTACATCGGGAAAGTTTTTACTTAAACTAAGAATAAATTCAGAGCCAATATTAGCCGTGCCATGTAAATATCTCCCAATCATTGCCGGGCTGAATCCTAAAATTTCCCCCACCTCTTTTTGCTTTAATCCTTTAGCCTTAAAGAATCTGCTTAATTTCTCGTTATACATCATTATTTAAAATCAAAAAAAAATATAGTCAAAATATATTTTTTAACATTAAAAAGGATAAATAATATAATATTATTCCTACTTTTACCCTTTTATAAAAACACCAATTAATAATTAGCAAATATATGTCAAAATTAATCAAAAATAGCAATTTTAAAGAAGATAATTCTCACAATGAAAAAGCTTATGAATTTATTAACAAGCATTTACCTGTAACCTATGTTGAGCTCACTATTTCCTGTATTATCAAAAAAGGGCAACCTGCTCCGAGCAAAGCTTTAATTAGAAACGTGAGAAACAAAACTATTGTACGAAATGATATCTTATTGGCGTTAGTAGAAGTAGCTTATGAAAATAAAGAGGCTATTGAAAGAATTAAACTTCTAACTTCTTAAAGTAAGGTTATACAAAAATTCTTTTCATTTAAACATAGCAATTATGACGGACCAAAACAAAAACGATAAAAAACAGAAACAAAAAACCAAATCTATTAAAGAGCAATTTAAAATTACAGCGATAAATCAGACAGCTTTATCAAATATCCCTTATTTATATGGTATGACTTTAGAAGAGTATGAAGAAGGTTCTGCAATACATTCTAAATGCTTTGATCAGCTTAAAACGATTAAAGCTGTGGCTCATAATTAAACTAACTCCATCTCGAATAGAGGTCTTTTTAACTATATCACACAACGTATGGGTTAGATTAGAAGTTGTTAGCAAAGAAAATATAATTTATAGAACCTGTTTAAAAAATCCCCATGTTTTCCGGCTTAATTGTAAATCCTATTCTGAGCATACTTTTGTGTTCCTGATAATCAATTAAACTTTCTGTATATCCTACAAACCATTGTAAAGTGAGGTAATAGTTTTCGTTTTTATATGGTTTCCAATTGACTTGTGTCTGCAATGATCCATAATTGAGAAGACCGCTTCCTTTTCTAAAAAGCACATCGGCACTCCATCTTCCGGGTTTTATTTGATAAGTGGCGCTTGCTTCTCCATAACCAACATATTTAGTCAATCCCGGATTGTCATCTTTATCTACAAAAGGAATCCAGCCTCGTATTCCTACCGTCCATCTTGGCGAAATTTGTGATTTTAATGAAAATGCGAGCATATTCCAAGTTCTTGAATAAATAGAATCTCTTCCGTTTGATTCGTGTTCAAATGAAATAGTTCCATAAGTCAGCCTGCCTCCTTTTATGTAAAACGGGCGAACAATGGCTACTCCTGGATTAAAATTGATTTCAGAGAATGGTTTTGAACTGGCGTAAATATCCCAAAAAGCTTTCTGAGTGTACATTAAATACGGGAAGAATCCGCCAACCCAAGGCTTTCCTGTTAAACGCTGTTTGAAACTGATCTGATATTTTACATCAGCAGAATTTCTAGTGATGGGTTCATTTAGTGGTACTCCCGTTAGAAAATAATTATCTCTATGAACAGAAAAACTATGTTCTTTTAAAAGTGAATCTGCAGCACGAAAATCTTTATCGTGTTCTAAAAGTTGAGAATAGGCTTGAATTGAAAAGAAAAGGAAACAAAATAATAGACTTTTTACGTACATTTTTCCAGTATAAAATGGGATTAATTTTAGCTTTTATACTAATGTACGCATTTAAACCGAATTGAAATATTCGAATTAGATGTCGATTTTTATATAATTTCTATATTCTTTTTCCTGCGGTTTTCTTTTTTCCAATACAAAAGATAAAAAATTCCCATTACAAACAAGAGAATATCAATTTTAAAAATTTGAGGAATACGTTCTATAATATCACTGTAATAACTTCCTCCCAATAAAGCCCCGCATCCAATTCCGATTTCCATCGAGATGTACATTGTCGCAATTGCTTTTCCACGGTGCTGCGGGTCACTTAAATCAATAGTCCATGCATTTATTGCCGGAGACAAAATTCCTGTTCCCATTCCGTAAACGGCTGCGCCCGTTAAAAGCATATTGACTGTCGTTCCTTCGCTTATGACAAATAATGCGATAGACGTTATAATCAATCCAACGAGAATAACATTCGTTCTTCCGTATCTATCAGAAACTTTTCCTGCTCCAAACCTCATCATAACAGATGCTACAGTAAAAGCAGTAAAAAAGATTCCTTTATTAGCTGCTCCCAAATGCTGGCTCCAATCTGGAATTAAAGTCAATATCAATCCGAAAGCGGTATAAGAAAAGAAAGTTATAATTCCTGCTGGAAGTGCTCCACGGTCAATAATATCTTTTTTTCCAATAAAAAACATTGATTTGTGTAGTTTTTCTTTTGCTTCTAAAGTCTCTTTCATATTAGCCACAATTACGATAGATAAAAAAGCTAGAAACGAAGAACTGTAAAACATTACATCGATTCCATAGGCATTTACAACCCATCCACCTAAAGCTGGTCCTAAAGCTCCACCGATACTAAAACACAATCCATGCATTCCTAAAGCTTCTCCCCAACGTTCCTGCGGAATAATATCTGCCACATAAGCAGAAGTCGCCGTAGGTTTAAATCCTGTGGAAAAACCATGTACCAATCGTAAAAACAGAAAACCTGAAACTGAACTTAAAACTGGATATAAAAATCCGCAGATTAAACATACTACAGAACCTACAGCCATTACAGGAACACGTCCCCATTTATCAGTCAATTTTCCACTAAAAGGTCTTGAGATTCCTGCGGTAAGCGTAAAAAGCGAGATAATAAGTCCTTTATACTCGGCTCCTCCTAAACTCGTTAAATAACTTGGCAGTTCTGGAATAATCATATTAAAACTTGATGAGAATAACAGAGAACTCAGGCAAAGTAAAATGAACTGAAGCGTATAAATAGATTTGTTTTTTTGTGACATTATCAGGCTATTGAAATAATTGCTGCGAAAAGAAGAAGGTCGTAAATCGCAGGTTGCAAAGATACTTTTCTATTCTGATAAAGTTTCTAAAATTATTAGCGAATTTATTCAGTGTTCCAAAAGAAAAAGCCACTCAATTGAGTGGTTTTGGCGAACGCAGAAGGATTCGAACCTTCGACCGTCCCAATATTAAAATTGGGGACTCTATCCAGCTGAGCTATGCATTCGGTTATTTTTCACATCATAAAATACAATGCTCTCTGCAGTACTTCTAACTGCTTCTTAGGCATTTTTGATTTTGAAAAACCTTTGTTAGAGAACTTCGGAATTATGTTAGAAGAGTTTTGGAAACAGGTTTTTAAATCTTCGAAAATTTCCGTTTTAGTTTTTGAAGCATCTATTAAAATCAGATCTTTAATTTCTTCTATTCGAGATAAACTATTATAAAGGTGTTTACTAAACAGACACACCATAAAGTTTGAATTTATGCCATCTAACTCAAAAAAATCTAACAGCTCAGAATACTCATATACTACAAATACAGAATGATCATAACCTGTTGATTTATTTTCATTTTGAAGCAAAAAAGAATCCTCAGAAAATTCAAACTCACCTTTAAATTTTCTTTTAAACATTTTTAAAAAGATTCCTTTATTGTCACGAACTAAAACTTTTTCTTTTTTAATCATCTCTTAAGAATTAGCATTTATCTTTTTTTATAATAGATTACACTTCACAAACACAGAACATTTTTTTTTACGCAAGAAAATCCCTTAACTAGAAGTACAGGGACTCTTTAATAGAAGCAATAGCATTTCATATCCAATATTCATTCTTTGATTTCAGATAATTTCTAAATAAAAATCATCCTTCAAGAATCAATGCAGACAAGAAAATAAACAGTAGACCAAAAAAATGGTCTTAAATTAAGATTTGGGAAATCTTACAAAACTGTAAGAAGGTTATATGTTTATTATTAATTATAAAATGAATAAACATTTAGAGATAAAGGGGGGTAAAAGAAATTATAATTCACCAACAGGTAGTAAGTAAGTAAATTGAAGATTTGGGGTTTCAAGTTTTATATGATTCAAGAAATGAAGTTCATATAAAACTAAGGATTGCAACTGTTCTCATTTAGTGTAACACTATGAAAAACAGAACAATCAAAAAAGGGTTAAGCCCGATATAGTATCGAGCTCATTATAATCAAATTCAATTATAAATTATCTGTATTTTTATTTCTTTTTCTACGAGATCAAAATGTCTTAGAGTAAAAGAAAAATCCAAGCAATGTTATACTTTGTCATAAAACAGTCAGCTCATTTGATTTAGTAATCGATAAGCACCTGAGTAAAACTAAAATTTGAAAATAATCTTAAACGCCAACATTCATATTTGATGTTTCTGCTGGGCTGTAACTTTTCAGTTTTTTAATTTTATCGTTCAATTTCAGAACTCGATCTAATTGTTTCTGTTGGATAGTGTATTTAGTATAATATTTATACCATTCTTTTCCAATGAAAAAGGTTGTCACTGAAACTCCAGTAAGTAAACCTATAAGGTAATTAGTAATGTCCATGATTATTATTTATTAGTTTATTTTTAAGTTTAATCTTGAGTTTGTTTTTTGAGTTTGTTTTTATATTAAAAAGCATTTTTATCTCCTTTAAGAGTTACAATAACCGTTAAGAAGCAAATCTTAATATCTTTTATAAGACTCCAGCGTTGTACATATTCTATGTCGGTTGTAACACGTCGCCTCATATCAGACACTTTTTTGGTTTCTCCTCTAAGACCCGAAACCTGAGCCAGACCCGTAATACCTGGTTTAACAAAATGACGCACCATAAAATTGTTAATGTGGTCATTATAGTCAGATGTATGTTTAATCATGTGAGGGCGCGGTCCTACGACACTCATATTTCCAATCAAAACATTAAAGAACTGCGGCATTTCGTCTAAACTGGTACGGCGTATAAATTTTCCTATTGGTGTTACCCTGCTGTCTCCTTTTTGAGCCTGCTGTGTTTCGTCACCCACATTTACATACATACTTCGAAATTTGTAGCACCAAAACTCCTGATTCTTTTTTCCTGTTCGCATCTGTTTGTATAATACTGGTCCTTTGCTTTGTTTTTTAATTATAAAAGCCAACAAAGGGTAAAGCCAGGACAATACGAAAACAATTACCAAAATGCTGAATGTAAGATCAAATATTCTCTTTGCTAATCTGTTATAAGCATTTTGCAAGGGCTCAAAACGAGGCTTAATGACATGAAAATTATTTAAATGGCTTGAGTTAAAGTGTTTTTTTGATATGGATGAAAAATCGGGAACAAATTTCAAACGCATACAATGTTTATCACCCAGCTCAAAGAAATAATTCAAGTCTGAAATAAAGTCTGGTTTAGATACAATATACAATTCGTTGATGTCATTTTTTGAAGCATCATTAATGGCTTCTGACAGTGCAAAAGTAAATTCCTTATTACTTGTATATTCTATAGATGAATTTTCGTTAAGAATACCCAAAAAATTAATGAAAAAGGAATTACTTTCTAAATGAGAAGCCAACTCGATACTTGTTTTATTAAACCCCCAAATGGCAACTGTATATTGTTTAAAAACCCAGCCTTTTATTTTTCCGATTACCACTGTAAATAATATTCTGGATAACAGAAAATAAGACAATAAAAAACTTAGCTGAAATAAATTTGCCTTGCTTCCAAAGTTGTAGAGCACATCATCTTGAAAAATAAAAATGTAACTGTGCCATAATACTCTTTGTGTGAAGAATGATCTCCAGCTATTGCGGAAAAATTCATCTAAACTAAAAAGAACGTCTACTCTGTACAACTGAAAATAAGTAACTGAAAACAGCCAGCCTAAAATTGTAATCGGAATCATTTTATTGAGAAACAAACCGTTCCAACCAATATTTTCTTCAGTCGCAAAATTCAAAAAAATCATCGTGCCCACTACCATTGCAATCATGTCGGCAATAGCGCAACACATTATGAAAGTAAATTTATGTCTGTTTCGCATTTTTTATTTTTTTCAATAAATTATAACCTAATGCTCCTATTAAACTTCCAACAATTCCATAAAAAATATCCATTAAATCCGGGCTTCTTCTCTGAATTAAAAACTGCCCACCTTCAGCTACACTAACAATGATCGCCGCAATAATTAGGTTTTGTATGAAATTTAAATTTTTGTTATTATTTACTTCATTTATATTATTCTGTTCTGTATATAATTCTAATAGAAAACCTACAGCTACGAAAGGAACAGCGGTACGTAAATTATAATAATGATTACTCCAATTTAAAAGCCATCCTGGCAGATAACTTTCACTAGATAAACTAGGATCTGATAACCAGGAAAAATAAAAAACCGCACCAATGACCAAGAACAATAGTAACAGAACTATTTTATGAAACATTTTATATTATTTAATTTTAGTAAATACACCTTCTACTCCTTAAGCCTCTTTTACGGTAAGACTTCTTTTATACCAAGGTTTCTTTACTTTTGCTTCCTGATACTGGTAACCATAACTTACGCCATAACCATAGCCGTATGCCGTTTTCATGTTTACACCGTTTATAACAATTCCAACGTTTTTAAGCTGTTCTTTTTTGATAAAATTACCAGCATGAACTAAATTACTTTTATCTGTATAATCATATTTTACTACAAAAACGGTGACATCTGCCAGATAACTGAAATTAAGCGTATCGGATACTATCTGTACTGGAGCGGTATCTAATATGATATAATCGTAAATTGTTTTGGCTTCTTCTATTAATGATTCGAAATTAGAATTGGTTATTAACTGAGAAGGATTTGGAGGAGCTTCTCCCGCAAACAAAACATCCAGATTTTTAGAAAACTTATCGTCTTTCTGAAGGAATTTTTTCCAGTCATCATCTTTATTAGCTAAGAAATCAGAAAGTCCAGATACATTTCTTTTTACGCTGAAATAGTCATGTAATTGAGGGTTTCTTAAATCGACACCAATAAGCAATACTTTTTTATTAAGATTACTAACTGTAATTGCATTATGAAAAGCGCAAAATGATTTTCCTTCTCCTTGAATCGATGATGTGTAAAGTATTACACTTCCTTTGTTGTCTTTCTTCCTTGGCATCAAATAAGAAATATTAGAAACCAAGGCTCGTGATGCTTCGGCAATCAAAGAACGAGAAGTTGCTGTATTGTCTAATTTATCATTAAGACTAATTTTTGGAATATGTCCTAAAATTGGAATATCCTTAATTACCTTTTGAATATCTTCTTCATTATGAATCTTGGTATCCAAGAATAAACGCATATAGGTAACTCCGAAAGGAAGCAGCAAACCAAACATAAACGCTCCTAACATAAAAGCTTTAGGCTGTGGAAAAATTGCCGAATAATTCGTTTCAGGTGCATTCAGCGTTTTCAAATTAGATTCTAAGATTGCACCATTTAAAACTGCTTCTTCTTTCTTTTGCAATAAGGCCACATAGGTTTCTTCCTTCATGTTAAGATTACTGTTGATGTTCCCCAGCACCTTATCTTTTGTTGGAATACTTTTTACTTTTGCTTCGGCAATACTCTGCTCTGTTTTATTGGCTTTATTGTTTTGATTCAGAAAATTTAAATATCCTGCAAGAGTATTTATTATTTCTTGTTTCTGAACCTTTAATTGCGTCATTAAAGAAATATAAGCAGGGTTATTGCTTGATGCTCTCTGCAATATTAACTGGCTGTCCATAAGCTTGGTATTGTAATTTACAAGCATTTGGTTTACGATAGGAGATTCTAAATTATAATCGGTTCCTAAAGTCTGCGTTGCACCAGATTGTTTGATATCGTTTAAAGCAAAACTGGCAAGTGATATTTGTCTTTCATTAAGCATAGAACTCTCTTTTTTCTGACTTCTATCTGCCGTTTTTTCGGTAATGTAATTCTCCATTACCCCAATATCGTTATTTTGTAAATACTGTTCTTTTACGCTCTCGATTGAATCTTTTTCTTTACTAAAACTTTTTATTCTTTGATTTAAATAGGAAACTGTATTTCTAAATACTTTTTGTTTGTTAACTACAATACTTTTGTCAAGCTCCACAATTATTTCGCTTAATATTTTTCTGGAACGGTCTGGACTTGAGCCTGTATGTTTTAATTCGATTACACCTTTTGCATTTTCGTCGGCCATAACCACAAGAGCTGACTTCAAACTTTTTAAAGCTTCGCCTGTTGGCACGATGTTTACTTTATATTCATTATCAAAATAAAAAGATGGATTTTTCTTTGCCTTAGCAGATAATTGAATTTTAAAAGGCAGGCCTGGAACTGCTTCTTTTCCGTCATATCCTTTTGCAGTATACGTTTTTTCTGTTTCAGGATTTGTTAAGGTAAAACCTCCTTTATCCACTTTAATTTCATAAGAAACATGTGGCAATGAATCTCTTGAAACCGTAGGCATTAAAACAAAAGGAACTTCATTTACATAATTATTTTGTACTGTAAATACTTTTTCGAAGTAGTCAAAATTTAGATTTAGATTTTTTACTACATCCAATAAAAATTCATTTGAAGTGATCAATCTTATTTCATCTTCTAGGTTTTCTTCACCGCTTTTTTTATCTGTACTAATCCTGATTATTTTTGTTTCATCTTCCTGCTTTTTGTCAATAAAAATCATAGCCGAAGATTCGTATGTTGGCGGTACTATTTTGATAAAAATATAGGCTGCTCCCATAAATACAATCAAGCTAAGTAAAAACCAAGGCCAATACTGAAAATACTTTAAAAATTCTTTTTTCAAATCCATAACTATTCAATTAATAAGACACAGTCGCATTAATAACCGTGAGTATGTTTTTAAATCTAATTCTGAAATACTCTTTTATATTCCGTCTATTTTTATTTTACAATAACTATTATCAGAGCCGCTAAAGAAGCTGTGATTCCAAGCAATTGTATTGGGTCTTTAATTAATCCTCCACTATTGGCTTTTAGTTTATTTGGTGTTACAACAATTACATCACCTTGTCTAATACGAAAATTTGGGTTAGACATCCAAGAAGCCGAGGTCAAGTCTACGTGATAAACTAGACGTTTTCCATCTATTTCTCTAATTAGTTTTATATCTTTTCGAATTGCTGAATACGTTAAATCTCCAGCCATTCCTAGTGCATCCAAAAAACTAATTGACTCTTCTGTAAAAGATTTTACTCCAGGAGCATTAACTTCTCCCAAAATGGTGAATTTATTATTGAGAACTCTAACCTGTACGGTTGGATTTACTAAATAATTCTCGTTTATAAGACGTTCTTTTATCTTAATTTCTGCATTGGCAGGTGTTAAACCTCCTACTTTAACTTCATTTAAAATCGGCATCATTATGCTTCCCTGTGGATTAACTAGGTACCCTGATAATTTCATCATATCTACAGAAGTTTGTGTGCCAATATTTCCATTACTGATATTAAAAGGTGCCGCTACTAGCGGATTAAGATCGCCCACTTCTACTTTTAAGATGTCGTTAGGCTGTATTTTTGGCGAAGTATAATTTATCGTCGAATTTGCATACTTATCTAAATCTTGTAGATACAACATTTGTTTTCTGGTAGTGCAAGATTCAAGCATCAATAAAGGCAATAAGATTATCGAAAGGAAAATTTTCTTCATGTTAATTGTGGTATATATTAGTATTCTTTGATTACTCTTAATTGAATTGAAATAAAATGAAAACTATTCAGCGCTCAATAAACCCTTTATGATATGTGTCTTAAACTAAACCTGCATTCACTTTTTTCTATTTATAATGACTTGTCTTAAATGATTACCTTCTGATAAATGTCTTCGCAACCTTTTAAATTATGCTTTATATTTTCTAAAAAAACTAAAGCTAGTTGCATTGTTTTTTACTGAACTATATATTGTTTTAGCGCAATAGTTTTTTTAAGAAATACTGTTTCCATTGCGGCTAAACCATGATATTTATAAATTTTATAGTCTTCTTGTAAAACTTCAAAAGCTCTTTTAAAACTGGTGCTCATACCTCCCATTCTCATTTTTACAATATAAGAATCGATGTAACTCATATTGATTCTATACTTGTATAAATAGCGAAGTAAGAATTCTGTATCCGAAGCAATTTTAAAGTCAAGGTTATATAAACCATGTTTTTCAATTACACTTTTCTTTAAATAAACCGTCGGATGCAATGGCAACCAGCCTTCTTTCACTTTCTTTATGTTAAAAACACCTCCAATTCGATCTCTGATCAGACGTTCGTCTTCATCGTTTGAAACATAAACTCCATCACCATAAACTCCGTCTATATTTGCCTCTTTTTCAAAACGGGCAGCAATTCTTGAAATAGCCTTTCTGTCAAAAAACTCATCATCAGAGTGCATTAACCCAATCACGTCTCCTGTGGCTAATTTTAATCCTTTGTTTATCGCATCATACATTCCTTTATCAGGTTCTGAAATGTATTGGCTTATTCTATCTTTATAGGACTCAATAATTTCTTTTGTTCCATCTTTAGAATTGCCGTCTATAATAATATATTCGATATTATTATAATTTTGTTCCAATACACTTTTGATTGCTTTTTCAATCGTGTTTTTGCGATTGTAACATACTGTGATTATAGTAACTCTCATAATAATTATTTTTTCATTTATAAATATTCTTGTGTAGTTAACTGCTTTTTCACATTTTCAAGTTAAAATTAAAACAAAGGTATTTTACTAAAAAAAGTTCTCGATGAAGCACCTCAAAACTCGTTAAAAGCACAAAAAAGCCAGCTTGAAAATAAAGTGTAGCAGAATCTGTTTCCTTAATAAGGAAATTGAGAAAAAGAGCAGTTAAAAAAATTAGGGTATTTTGTTAGAGTAAAAGCCTTTTATTGATTCAATAAAAGTTTGTCAAAATAGTTTATCGTAGCTATTAAACCTTCACGCAATTGAATTTTAGGTTCCCAGCCGTTAAGTTTGTCTTTTGCCAGAGAAATATCAGGCTGTCTTTGTTTTGGATCGTCTTGTGGCAGATCCAAATGAATAATTTTTGATTTTGATCCTGTCAATTCAATAATAGCATCGGCCAATTCCAGCATTGTAAACTCATTAGGGTTTCCAAGATTTACTGGTCCAAGGAAAACAGGGTCTGAATTCATCATTCTGATCATCCCTTCTACTAAATCATCAACATATTGAAACGAACGAGTTTGCAAACCATCTCCAAAAATCGTAATATCTTTTCCCTGTAAAGCCTGTACAATAAAATTGGAAACTACTCTTCCGTCTGCCGGATTCATATTGGGACCATAGGTATTAAAAATTCTGATGATTTTAATGGCTACTTTATTTTGATTGTGGTAATCCATAAATAAAGTTTCGGCGCAGCGTTTTCCTTCATCATAACAAGAGCGAATACCTATCGGATTAACATGTCCCCAATAATTTTCAGTTTGCGGGTGTACAAGAGGATCACCATAAACTTCACTTGTACTTGCCTGCAATACTTTGGCATTCACACGTTTTGCTAATCCTAAAACATTAATGGCTCCCATAACCGAAGTCTTAATTGTTTTTATTGGATTGTATTGATAATGTACGGGAGAGGCAGGACATGCTAGGTTATAAATTTCGTCAACCTCAGCATAATAAGGTTCTGTAATATCATGTCGAACCATCTCGAAATAAGGGTTATCTAATAATTCGATTATATTAGATTTAGCTCCTGTAAAATAATTGTCCAGACAAATTACCTCATTTCCTTCATTTAATAATCTTTTACATAAATGTGAACCTACAAATCCAGCGCCGCCGGTTATCAGTATTTTTTTCATTAGAATCTGTTTAAAGCATATATAAAATTCCTATTTCCAAACCTTTTTTAATTTTTTGATTTCATTTTTAAGAGTAACAATCTAGCGTATGATCTTCTGATATGCCAAGCTCGTAAAAATTCACCTTGATTATAATGGTAATAGGCTTTTTCCCAATCGGCATTTAAATAACTTTTCCAAACTGAAAATCCTCTGTGAACATATTTTCCAAGTACATCCCAAGGTTTTGGAGATCCAACAAAATGAAGAATAACTTTTTTAGCTTCTGGTCTTTTATTCTGTGCAAACCAAGGCATGTTAAATTCTAAAGGAAGAAAGGCAAAATTTCCGGCAAAAAAAGCATTCAATATAGTTTGATCATGAGATCTTAATTTAGTTCCGTATTTTTTTCCAAAGGCTAAACATTGATTTTTAATATCTTTCTCGCGCCAATATTTTAGGTTAAACAAAATTATACCTGCGTTAAATACAGTCAGATCCATACCTAGTCCAATCTCATTGCATAAAAACGGATGATCCAGTGCATCTCTCATTTTTCCTCCATCTACGGCTGCGATTCCTTTTCCTTGAAAATCAAATCCTTCTAATGATAAAACATCTAACTCTACAACTAAATCGGCATCCAGATACAAAACAGAATCTTCTTTTACATAATCCTGTAACAACAATCTTCCGTATGTTGTCAAATCTCCCTGCAAAGAACTGAAAGTTCCAAAATGCTCATTTACGTCAAAGTCAATCAACTTAACCTCATTTAAACCATAGCTTAAAAGCAATTTGTGAATATTTGATTTGTCCTCTATATTTAAATCTGAACATAATATATAAATATTGATTTTACTAGGATCAGAACAGTTCTCTAATAAAGATTTCAAGGTTACGCCAAGACCAATCATTGCTAATCGATTAACATTAAATGCTATATTCATCTTTAATTTTTTAATTATTTATTCTTTTTTGTTTGCTCTTAAAAACTTTATTAGTTATTCCATTCTGATTCGAATTTTTTCAGAATAATAAATTGCTCATAAATACTTTTCATTACACAGAATTTAAACCCAACTTTACCATCCAAAAAACCCAGCTTGAGTATGTACATATAGAAAAATTTGAATAAAGGGCGTAATGGCATTTTATAACTTAAAGCTTTTAAAACCCTTCTTTTTTCATGAGATTCTCCAGAAATCAATTTTCCAAAAGGTATTTCTTTAAGACTTACGTTTTTTTCATTTTCTGCCTCTTCAGCCGCGTATCGTAAATGTTTAACAAACCATTGATTTACGCCTTTACTGAAAAAATAATGTTCGTATGAGTTTTCCAATTTTCCCAAACCTCTTTTAAGATCACATTCTCTTTGACCATGACCATACTGTTCAAAGCGGGCATCGCTTAGTTTATGAAAACGCATTTGATAAACGGTTCCTGCAGCATGTTTTAGCCAAGTGCCCCAAAGGATTTCTTTGGCAGGCACTAAAAATGCTCCGTAATGGTAACTTTCTATGGCTTTGTTGCATTCTGCTCTCAAAGCATCGGTAAAGTGTTCGTCTGCGTCGAGGTGAAATACCCATTCATGTTTAAAGTCAACGGTATCATTAGCAAAATTGCGCTGTTGAGCAAAATCGGTAAATTTATTTTGAAAAACTCTTGCGCCATTTTCTTTTGCAATTGTAACAGTTGCGTCACTGCTAAAACTATCGATAACAACAATATCATCGCACCATTTAATCGAATCCAAACAGCCTCCTAGCGTATCTTCTTCATTGTAGGCTAGAATGACAATACTAAATTTATTTTCCAAAGCTTATATTATTGAGGTTATATTTTTAAAAGAAAATCTTGATTATTCAACAGTTCGAAGTTTGATTAATGTGGCAGGATTGCCTCCCATTACTGCATTTTTTTCAACCTTTTTATTGACAACCGATCTTGCCGCAATGATCGCGTTATCTTCAATGGAAACTCCAGGCCCAATAAATGCATCTGCCGCAACCCAAACACCATTTCCAATAGTTATAGGTTTTAAGATTAGTGGAAAATCAGTTTTTGTATAATCGTGAGAAGATGCACATAAATAGGTTTTTTGTGAGATAACCGTATTAGCGCCAATTGTTATATTACCTTGATTGTAGCAATCTACGTTTGGTCCTAAACTAGAATTAGCTCCCATCTGCAGATTCCATGGAGCCCATATTTTAACAGAAGCATAAATATGAGTAGACCATTCTATTTTTGCGCCAAAACATTTGAGTACAAAAACCCTCCATTTTTTAAATAATCGAGAAACAAATGGGCGAAACAGAATTATAGAAACACAATTCCAAATCAATCTTGAAATTTTGTTTTTTAAACTAAAAGAATGATTATAAGTAGATAAGTCCAATTTGTTTTTTATTTAATTATAATTTTTTTGTATAAATCGACGATGTGATTGGTTACAGCTTTTATTTCATATTTTTCTTTAACCAGCTTTCTGCCCTGCCATCCCATTTGTTCCAACACAGGAGTTGGTGTTTCCAAAGCTTCTTTTATTGTTTTTTCTAAATTCGAAACCGATAGATCGATCCACCAGCCACATTTATGAATTTCCAGATCTTCCCAAGGAGTTCCTTTTGTTGTAATTACTGGAACGCCACTCGCAAGAGCTTCGGCAACAACGATTCCAAAATTTTCACTGTGAGTAGGCAGTACCATTACATCGGCAGATCGTATAAATTCCCACTTTTCATTTCCATAAAGTGCTCCAACAAAACGTACATTTTCTAAATCTTGGGCACTTTGTATTAAAGTGTGAAGATAATTTTCGTCGCCATTGCCAGCTATTTCAAGAGTCCAATCTTCAGTGTTGCTGTTTCTCCAAGCTTCCAGTAGTAATTCAATACCTTTCTTAGGATGTATTCGCGATAGAAAAATCATTCTTTTGGTTCCGTAATTGATTTTAATATCTTTTACATCGCTCAAATCAATACCATTGGGAATAATGCAGATCTTATTTGTGAAACCTAAAGCCTTAATATTTGCCGATTCCATACTCGCTGTTGCATGAATATAATTTGCTTTTCTAAGCGCTTTTTTTTGGTACAGAAATAAACCTATTTTTTTCTTCCAAGAATTATTACACATAATCCAGGGTTCCAACATACCGTGAGGTGAAACTATTACTTTGATTCCTAATCTCTGAGCTGCTTTTTGGAAACCCCAGTTTTGAGGACTCCATATTCCGTTAACGTGAACTATGTCTGGTTTTTCTGTTTTTAAGAATTGATAAAACTCATTCACCACAGCAAACCATCGCGTAATACTAGTATCAAAAAATTTAACCCTTACTCCCTCCAATTCAATAGGGAAAGAAGAAAATCTTGTAGCAACGATAAGCTCAATGTGGTTTTTCAATTCAGAACTTAGCAATCTCATAAATTCTGTAGTGCCTCCTTCCGTTTTATCGATACCAGCTATAAAGTGGATTACTTTCATTTTAAAACTATTTGTTTTTCTTATTTCTTTAATAAACAAAACCCGTTTCTCTATTAAAGTATTTGAAGTCTTGTGACAATTCTTTTATTTCTTTTGCCGGGTTCCCACCGTACAAGCGATAAGGAACTGTAAAAGATTTATTCAATAATGAATTTGCTCCTAATACACAGTAAGGAGGCAATGATGCTCCACCCAAAATTGTAGACGCAGTTCCGACAAAACAATAATCTCCGATTGTAATAGGATGACTGTCCTGAATATTTAATTCGATATTAATCGAATGTGTCAGTAATTGACTTGCATAACCCGCGACGGTTACAAAATTTCCTATCTGAATAATATTCGTACAATCGATATGATGATTTTTTGTAATGGCAGAATGTTCGCCGATAATCAGGTTTGAATGTCTGTCTTTTTGATGCGCAAAATGCTTCGAATCTGTATTAGTAGGAAATCCAGTAATCCAATTTCCTCTTGCTATGCTGGAATGTTTTCCAATTTTCATTAAATCCAAATGTACTGCTACATTAAAATTTCCGATATTGGAATTAGCATCCATAATAAGCTTTTTAGGATAAATCCATGAAAGTCCAATTCTTGCCGAAGGATCAATTTTATATTTAAAAAACTGAATGAGAATGAATCTTTTAATTGGCCAAGGCATTAAAACGGCTAAAATTTTTAATACTATCACGCTTCGTTTTTTATTAATTGAACATATTGATTTACGGTATTATTAAAATCAAATCGTTTGGCATTTTCATAGCCCTTTATGACTATTTCGTTTCTAAATCTTTTATTTCTTATTTTTTGAAACTGATCTAAAAAAGAACTTGGATTGTCTGGGTCGGCATAAAGCGCAGCGGTACCACCAACTTCATTCATCATTGGAGCTTTGTTGCTTGTAATTACAGGTGCTCCACAAGCCTGTGCTTCAATTATTGGCCATCCAAATCCTTCTGAATAAGATGGAAAAATCATGGCTTGGCATATCGAATACAATGCTATAATTTCATTATTTGTCGGATTGTGTATTTGTACAATTCGATCGGAAACCTTTAATTCCTGAATTAAGTTTAATAATTCTGAGTTTAACGGTTCACCTGCCAGAACTAATACCCCATTCCAATCATTCTTCAGTTCTGCAATCATGTGGATTAATAGTTTCCTGTTCTTTCGTTCCAGATCTGAACCAACATGCAGTATAATCTCTTTATTTTTTAACTGCTGAAATTTATCAAGGATTTTATGAACCTCATCTTCAGACGAGGGGGCAAATTTTTCAGAAATAGCGTTGTGAATTGTAATCCAGTTTTTCGTTATTCGAGGTTTGTTATCAATTTCAATCAATTGATTCAAAGTGAAATCAGATACAGTCGCTAATTTTCTAGCTCCAGATAATGCATTCAGAATTATTTTCTGCAATACCTGTCCCGATTTTGTTGCATGGCAATAAGTGCCCGAAAATCCTAATCCTGCCCGTATTGCCAGAACATCATGACAAGTTATTATCGTTTTGTTTTTAGGTAAAAAATAAAGATAAAACGCATTTGAATGATCACAAATATGATAATTAACTGATTTGAATAAAATGAAATTTTTAAACCTCAGCAATAAAAGTTTGGCAGGAAATAAAACGAATTTATCTATATAAGCCAGCCATTTTATTAAACTGTTTTTGTTGAAGGCTAATTTTCTTAAAATCTCATCAGGACGAATGGTACTGACATTAAATTTTGATTTTCTATATCCTTCAGCCATCAATACTTCAAAAATCTGCATGCTGTACTGCTTATCAGGCACGTAATTACCAACTAAGATTATTTCTTTAATCATAATGTGCTATTTTCTAAAGGAGTATCAACTTTATTTAAAGCCGCCATCACTAAGCCGACCATTATAACAGCAAAGCCCAATACCGATGGCTGTGCCCATTGTCCTTGAAATAATGCTGGGCAGGCAGCACCACAAAGAGTGAAAGGAAGAAGTTTTTCATCTTTTGGCAGTTTCCACGATTTTACTGTAATTCTCAAAGCTAATATCAGACGTATAAAGATGACACCTCCTCCGAAAATGATTCCTTGCTCACCAACCAAACGGCCAAACTCTGTTTCTGATACCAGAAAAACAGCTTTCCCTGTCAGCATTTGAGCACCAGCATTGGTCCCCATTCCCAAATTACCTTCGAACATTGGGTGACTAAAAAGATCAATAAATGGTCCTAAAAAATCGGCTACAATTCGCATAAGGATAGATTCTTTTAATCCTCCGCCTGCACCTGTAGATCTATTTGCACTATCAACACGATCCATAAAAACTTCTGTTCCTAAACTGAATATTGTCACGTAGTTTTGTAAAACTAAAAAAGCAACAACAAAAACAACAGCTGTAAATACCAGCTTACCTAACATTTTTGCACTTGTTACCGATGCCATAATAGCAAAAAGTCCTACTATCAGTACTGCTACTACTGCACCTCGGCTTATCGTCAGCGGCAAAGCAATAACTAAAGCAATGGTACTGGCGTACAATAAAATTTTTGAACAATAGTCTTTAGAAAGCCAAAAATAATAGACAAAAACGGATACCGCAGTGTAAAAAATAGATAATCCTGTAGTAAAAGAAAATGTTCCCGGCGGTCTGCTGTATCCCATCGCTCCTGAAAATCCAGCACTACCTTCTCCTCCGATACCAATATTTATGAAAGCACTTTGCGGACTGCTAAATTGAAAATATACCATGATGGTCATAAATATATTCAGTACTAAAAGAACGCGTCCTAATTTGATTATGTCTTCTTTTGTAAAAACTTTTCCGATGATAAAAATGAGAGGAAAATGAAGTAACATAATTCTTGCTCCATAAATACCAACAAATAAATTTCCATGACCAAACGTCAATGTAATGGCTAAACTTAGTAAGGTAAAAATAAAACTAAAGACAATATAGGGTGTCATAAATTTCACATTCAGGTATATCGCTCTAACCAATATGTAAATAGCAATTGGGTCGCGAACTACCAACAATGGAGTAGCCAGACTTGGTAAGATCCATTTGCGTAAAGCTCCTTCAAAAATCCATAGAAAAAAATAGAGCCAAATGGCAATTTTTAAGGATTTATAATTCGGAATTACTTCTTGTTCATTCATTGTTATTCTTAAATGATATTATCTAAAAAGTTTTTAATAAGGAAATTTCATTGGCCATTTCTTGACCATAAACCGACCAAGGTCTGTTCTGTGCTTTTGTCTGTGCTGCTAATCCTAATTGTTTGAGTAATTGTGGTTTTTCAAGTATCTCGTTTAGTACTTCTTTAATTGCCACTGAAGATCCTGCCGGAACAATCCATCCGTCATTTCCGTGATCAATCAGGTCGGGACCTGCAGTACGATCTGTTGTTATAACAGGAACTCCCTGCGACATTGCTTCTGTAATTACCAAACCGAAGCCTTCAAAAAGTGATGGAAAAACAAATACATCATGTTCTCTCATGCAAGCCAAAATCTGATCGTGAGACAGTGACGGAATCCAAGTATGTTGTTCTAAAGCCTGATTAAGAGCTTTGCAATTTGGAACTGCTTTATGTCCTACAACTGTTAAATCAATCTTGTCCTGTAAGCCTTCTACAGCTTCAAACAAATACGAAAGTCCTTTTCTTTGCGATAAGCCACCTACAAATAGGATTTTAAGTTTTCTATTGACAAGCTGTAAATATTCTTTTTTACTTTTCACATCGGGAAAACCGTATGGAATGACTTTTATTTCAGGTAATTTTCCAGAGTATTCTTCTAAAGTTTTTTTAGTAAATGTGCTTGCTACAAAAATGACATCAGCCAAAGCCAGTTCTTGATCTTTTTTATTTAACTTTTCAGTCGAATCGTTGAAACCTGTAAGTGTCTCTGCCCAATTAGGATTAATTTCAAACTCTCTCTGCATTAATAAACGGGCACTTTTCCAATAGCCAATCGGCAAATCATATATACAATAAAGTCCTGTTTTTTTTGCTTTTAAAAAAGTAGCCAATGCTCCGTCTTCATAAGCATAAACTCCAAAAACTCCTTTTCTTTTTGCTTTAGCCAAATTATCGGCTACCCATTTATCTTGTTTATGATATACATTATCAATACAGAAGACTCCTTTTTCGTGTTTAACTAAATAGTCCAAACGCAGTTTTGAAGCAATCAAACGTCCAAATTCAAAAAAAGATTTGGAAACCGTAAAATCTTTCCAGTTTGCATCTAAACGTCTTCTTTTTAAATCTTTCAGTTTAGGATTTTCTCCGAGTTTAAAAAACAACTGCCCCTGAAAAATAGCGATGCAAGTATATAGTTTATATAATATGTTATTTTTGAGCAGACCACTGATTAATGCTTTAGAATTTGCATTTAATGTTGGATGTGAAAACAAAATCATTTTAGCCATGCGTTATTTGTTGCTAGAAATTCACAAGGATTATATTTTAAAACCTCTGTTCTCTTTTTTTCTATTTCTTTTGCTGGATTTCCAATTACTATTGTATAATCTTTGACATCTTTACTGACTACCGCTCCTGCTCCAACAACTGCTCCTTTACCAATATTTACACCTGGTAATATAATTGCATTTGTTGCAATCCATGCATAATCTCCAATTGAAATTGGTGCTTTTTTATGTCTCCACAAAGGATCTGAAACATCGTGAGATGCGCTTAAAATAATTACACCATCATTTATGCATACATATTTTCCAATGCTTACTTTATCATGTAAAGCAATTTCTACCTTGCCTAAAGTGCTAAAATCATCTATTGATAAATTTTCTTTTCTACCGTTAATATTAACAATTCCAATCTCTGCCGTTTCGGCTATATTGGCACCGTTATTAATAAGTTTTTTTCTTCTTCTGTTATTCTTAACTAATTCTGGAAAAGTCAATAAACGTTTTGCCCAGCTAATAAAAAAAGCTTTGCTGAACGGACGGTATTTGATTCGGTTTCTCCATAAATATCTTAGGCTGGCCATATCTTAAAAACTTAGTTTAAACCACTTAGAAATTTTGTTGCTACAAACTCTAAATTATTGTCATTTAAAACAGTGAATTTTCTATCCAAAAAACTATTAATCGTTTTATGATTTTCGTATTTCATTAAATTTGAAGATACTTTTGGTTTAAATCCTCTTACGTCCCATTTTCTGGCCACACATAAAACAGCCAATTCATGATCAAACATAGAAGCTAGACTACCACTTTTTTGATTTAACAGATAAGGCGTTGTTGAAATTCCGTATTGACAGCTAGATAAAATTTCGCTTATCTCAAAATCATTTACAAATCCTGTCTCTTCAAATCTAATTTCGTTTGCCTTCAAAACTTTCTTCCATTCTTCAATTTCAGCACCACAGTTTCCAATAAAAACAAACTTTAATGTTCTAATTTCTTTAGAAATAGATAAAACAAGTTTTAAATCGTAAATAAATTGTTCTACTGGAGCTCCGTAATGAATATTACCAAAAACACAGAATCTTAAGTCAGAATGGTACACCATTCCTTTATGTTCAGCTTCATTACTTTTGGCTATGTTACTAAACAAAGGCAGTATTTGCGCATTGTAGCCTAATTTTGATATTTTAGACTTGTATAAATCGGTTTGCGTATGAATGACTACTTTCTCTTTGGTTTTCAAAATTTTTGAAATTAGCGTCTTTTGCATCAAGCCAATACACTTACTTTTAATTGTGGCATCCAAATCCATTCCTATCCACAATTCGTGAAACATAATGTGCAGCTTATGATTTCCTTTTAAATTCTTTAAAAAAGAAGGCAACCAAAACGGCAACCCTTTTGGGTTAAAACTGTAAGGAACAAATTGTAAACTGATCCAATCAGGCTGAAAATCATTTACTATCTGCTTTGTCCATGTAAATCTTTGTTTAACATCTGTAGCGGCAGGTATGCGATAAACCGTAACCTGATCTTTTCCAATTAACTGACTTTCAGTTACAAAAAAATTGGATTGATTATCACATAGTGCTAATATTCTAACGTCATGTTTTCTATGTAATAATTCAGCACATAAACGGCGAGTGTAATCACCAACACCATCTTTTCCAGCTTCAGCGGAGCCACAAACAAATAAAATGTCCATAATTTGTGCTTGTATTAAAAAGTTTTTGAAGTTTTGAAGATTTTAAAGTTCTTTTACAACTTTATTCTAGTCTAAATTTAGATCTGATAGGCTTAGTTTTTAAGCCACATGTTGTATAGGAGACTTATAAAATTAACAACGTATATTTTAAATAATTTTCTTTTGACAATACAGAGATACAAACCATTTAATCTGCTTCTGCCTATCATTTGTCGAATAAAAGCTTCTTTGTTTTCTTTTTCAAATTTCTTAAATGCCACAGTAAGCGGTTGAAAAGTTTTTTTTGAACTGTTTAAATATTTTTCCAGCCAGTTCTCCATTCCAATAATGGCAATTCTTTTTAGTTCTAAACTACTAGTACTTGTAATATTGGATTGATGTTTTCTGTAAAAAAACACGGGACTTGACGTATATGCTATTCCTTTGTTTCCGGATGCAATAAAAGCCGAGATATAATCTGAGGACCAAGCCAATGGTAATTTGTAAAAACCTCCGTTACTTACTAATGTACTTTTTCTGTAAACAAAATCAGAGATAAATTGCTCACTCCTTCCTTCTAAACAATTCAATATATAATTATCGGTATCTTCATATTCAGGACAAATCGTACTCAATTCTATCTCTTCAGAATTTTCATTTATGATTCTTATTCTGCAATGAAAAACATCTAAATCAGGGTATTTATCAATTAGTTTATCAAACTCTCTCAAATAATCTGGCGCAAGTTTATCATCGTCTCCCATTAATACAAAAAAATCGCCTTGCGCAAAACTCAAGCATTTATTCCAATTATCAATAACATTTTCGGCACCTATATTGACCTCATTTTCGTAGTAATTAATTCGAGGATCTTTAAACCCTTTAACTATTTCATGTATTCCATCTGGAGAGCAATCGTTAACTACAATTAGCTCAAAATCTTTAAATGTTTGCGACAATATACTGTCGATGCAATCATTAAGATAGCGTCCTTTAAATGCAGGAATTCCAATGGAATATTTCATTTGACATTTATTTGATTTCAGTAAAATCTTCTAACTATCATTATTCTTATTTAATTCTAAAATTTTATAATATCCATAAGAAACATGAAATACCATCTGTACCAATGCAACAAGAATATTTAAATATAGAATGCCTTTTAAAGTTGATACATCAAAAATAAAACAGCTCAGTACGATTGGAAGCAAACTTCCTGAAATAGAAATGTAATATTTTAAAACCCAGCCCCTGCTTAAATAAAGTCCCAATGCCGCTGCCATGATGGTTGTAATTGCAGTTCCAATCATTAACAAAACTAATTCGCTATTTAGTTTTTTATAATTACTTCCTAAAATCCATAAAATCTGATCGGAAAATAAATAGGTACAAGCCACTATAAATAAAAGAAGTATTGTCATACCAACTAATATTTTGGTATAGTGTCGTAATAATTTTTGCGGCTGATTTTGTATTCTAGCAAATCTTGGAACAATTAATATTGAAAAAACGACCATCAGCAGCGTTATGATTGAACTTATTCTTCCAAGCGCCCCAATTTGTGCAATCGATGCTGGGTTTCCAAAAATTGAAATGATCCAAGTTGAAATTTGTCCCGAAAAACAATAGTAAATAAGTCCTGGTAAACTTTTTTTAACAATTACAGAAATTTCTTTTTTTATTACTGGATCTTCCGTTTCTGATGTATCAGCGAAAACATTGGTATGTTTTTTTAAACGAATATTTCCATATATTCTTGCTATTCCGCTCGTTAGAATTGACAGATAAGCAAAAGGAAATAGGAATATAGTTGAAGCTACCATTAACAATCTGCCGAAACTTACAATAACTTGATTTCTTTGGAGTGGCAAAATACTTTGATTTAGCTTTAAAGGAATCTCTAATAAAGAATCAGACAAAGTAGCATAAAAAGCTGGAATTATAGATAATATAATCAAGATAGAGGTCATCCAGCCTGCACCATTGTGAAGCAATAAGTAAAGTAAAATCGGAAGGGATATAAACAGGCTTATTACTGCAAATTTTTTACGCATTTCCAATCCTGTAACCAGTACCTTTCCTAATTCCTTTTTGTTTTCCCACACCTTTCCGCCTTGTGCCAGTACGCCTGTAGAAATTCCCCCGTCAGATAATACCGACATGGCGCCAAGCATTGTATTTGCTAAGGTATAGAAAGCATATTCTTGAACAGAAAGTAATCGAATAATTAAAATACCAGAAACAAAACCAACTCCCTGTACAATGACCTGCGCGCTTCCTGTTATAGAAATTAATTTTCCCCAGCTTACAATCGCATCGTATTTTGGATGGTCTTTAAGTTTTATCAAAATATCTTTCAAGAAATGAAATTAAAATAGTTAAAAATAGATTCTCTTTTACAATTGAAAATTTCAGCCTTTTCCAATTCCTTTAACTCTAAAACCAATGTCTGTTAATTTTGCTGCATCTAGAATATTTCTTCCATCAAAAACAAAAGCTGGTTTATACATTTTGATAAATATATTTTCCCAGTCATACGTTTTAAATTCATCCCACTCTGTTAGTACTGCAACTGCATGAGCCTGATCTAGCGCCTCTTTTGGATCATTATAAACATAAATCTGATTTAACTTTGCCTCTATTTTTTGCTCTGTAAATCCTTTTAATTCCCATAAATAACGCATATCAGCCTTAATCTTTGCTTCAGGAACTTTTGGATCATAAACATGTATCTGTGCACCATCTTCAATAAGATGTTCCGCAACATAAATTGCAGCCGATTCTCGGGTATCATTAGTATCCTTTTTAAAAGCCCAGCCTAAAAAAGTAATTTTTTTATCGCTAACCGTATTAAACAAAGAGCTTATAATTTTTTTAGCAAATCGATACTTCTGATAATCATTTAAAATAATCACCTGCTCCCAGTAATCAGCAACTTCAGGTAGATTAAAAAAACGACATAAATACACTAGATTTAAAATGTCCTTTTGAAAACAAGATCCTCCAAATCCTACAGAAGCTTTAAGGAATTTAGGACCAATTCTACTATCTGTTCCTATTGCATTTGCTACCTCATCAACATTTGCTTCTGTCACTTCACATAGGGCAGAAAGTGCATTAATAGAAGAGATTCGTTGTGCTAAAAAAGAATTTGCCGTTAATTTTGACAATTCAGATGACCAGACATTGGTAGTCAAAATTTGTTCTGGCTTCAGCCAATGTGCATAAATATCAACTAATGATTGAATTGCTTCTTTTCCCTCAGGAGTTTGCTGACCTCCGATCAATACTCGATCTGCGTTGAACAAATCTTCTATTGCGGTTCCTTCCGCTAAAAACTCTGGATTAGATAAAACTTCAAATTTCACTCCATTACCCGTACTGTCCAAAATGGTTTGCAATGTTTCGGCAGTACGAACAGGCAGAGTAGATTTCTCCACAATAATTTTATCATTTTTAGCTATTCGGGCAATTTGTCTTGCACATAACTCAACAAACTTTAAATCAGCTGCCATTCCTTTTCCCTCACCATAGGTTTTAGTTGGAGTATTAACGGCAATGAAAATCATATCTGCAGCATCAATAGCAGTATCTACATCTGTAGAGAAAAAAAGATTGCGTCCTCTAGCCTCACCCACTACCTCTGCAAGTCTTGGTTCGTAAACAGGTAAACTATCTAAATTTTCATCGTTCCAGGCCGCAATACGGCTTTCATTTAAATCAACAACAGTAACTTTAATTTCTGGACATTTTAATGCGATAACCGACATTGTAGGACCGCCCACATAACCAGCACCCAAACAACAAATATTTTTGATTTTCATTTAAATATGTTTTTTTGAAGGCAAAAATGTTTATTAACTTTATTCGAATTTCCTAATTTCTTATTCGTAGTAATTCATTATTGTAAAGCCACATTCTCTAAGAAGCTGTTCTTTTCTCATCAATTTTAAATCGGACTGCATCATTTCCTGCACTAATTCTTCCAGTTCATATTGACATTGCCAGCCAAGTTTAGTCTTAGCTTTGGTTGGATCACCTATCAATAAATCTACTTCTGTAGGTCTAAAATAATTCGGGTCAACAGCTAATACTTCTGTACCAACTGGAATTTGATAATCAGGATTACTGCATGATGCTACAAAACCTTTTTCATTAACACCTTGTCCTATAAACTCTAATTCTATGCCTACTTCTGCAAAACTCATTCTCACAAATTCACGAACTGGAGTAGTTTTTCCTGTAGCAATAACCCAGTCTTCCGGTTCTTCAGCTTGTAAAATCATCCACATCATTCTAACATAATCTTTAGCGTGTCCCCAATCGCGTTGAGCATCTAGATTACCCAAATAAACTTTATCTTGTAATCCTAAAGCTATTCTTGCAGTTGCTCTTGTAATTTTACGGGTCACAAAAGTTTCTCCACGAATAGGTGATTCGTGATTAAACAAGATACCGTTACAAGCATACATTCCATAAGCCTCTCTGTAGTTTACTGTAATCCAAAAGGCATACATTTTTGCTACTGCGTAAGGGGATCTTGGATAAAAAGGAGTTTTTTCAGTTTGCGGTACTTCTTGTACTTTACCATATAACTCTGAAGTAGAAGCCTGATAAATTCTTGTCTTTTTTTCTAATCCGAGTAAACGTACTGCATCAAGAATTCTTAATGTTCCTAATGCATCAACATTTCCGGTATATTCAGGAGTTTCAAAGGAAACTGCTACATGACTCATCGCTGCCAAATTATAAATCTCGTCAGGCTGTATTTCCTGAATTAAGCGAGTTAAATTTGTACTGTCGGTCATGTCTCCATAATGTAATATAAAATCCCTATGTTCTATGTGAGGATCTTGATATAAATGGTCTATTCGATCTGTATTAAACATCGAAGTACGTCTTTTTAATCCGTGTACGATATAGCCCTTTTCTAATAAAAATTCACTTAAATAGGCTCCGTCTTGTCCTGTCACTCCCGTAATGAACGCTGTTTTTTTTAATAGAGTCATAATGTTATTATAAGGCACAAAGGCATTTGTATTGCAATGTTGCAAAGTTTATAAAGTATTAACTGTAAGTTTTTTGTAGATTTTCTAGAATAAAAAGAGGCCGTTATTAATAGCTCTTTTGTTTTAGGTTTTTAATGTTTTCTAGAAACCAATTGTAAGTTTTTTGTATTCCTTCTTCTAAGTTTACTTGGTGTTTCCAGCCAATGTTATGCATTTTAGAAACATCCATTAATTTTCGAGGTGTACCGTCAGGTTTGCTTTCGTCCCAGATGATATCCCCAGTATGCCCAACAACTTTTTGAATCGCAGCTGCCAATTCCTTAATTGTCAAATCTTCTCCTGTTCCAATGTTGTATAAATGTTCCGGAAGTTCATTTTCTAATGCAAAAACAACAGCTTCGGCCATATCATCTACAAATAAAAATTCTCTCATCGGACTTCCTGTTCCCCAGAGTATCACTGGCGCATTGTTACTTTCTTTAGCTTCATGAAATTTACGAATCATAGCTGGCAGAACGTGAGAGCTTGTTAAATCAAAATTGTCATGTGTACCGTATAGATTTGTAGGCATCAAACTCACAAAATCTTTTCCAAATTGTTCACGAATGGCTTCACATAATTTTACACCCGTAATTTTAGCCAAAGCATACCATTCATTCGTCTTTTCTAAAGAGGCAGTAAGCAGATATTCCTCTTTTAATGGCTGCGGTGCCAATTTGGGATAAATACAGGAACTGCCTAAAAAGATAAATTTTTCTACATCGGCATTATGAGCTTCATTTATAAGATTATTTTGAATCTGCATGTTTTCCATTAAAAATTGAAATGGAAAATCATTGTTGGCCAAAATCCCGCCTACTTTTGCGGCTGCATCTATAATAACATCTGGTTTAACTTTTTGAATGAAATCTCGAACTGCATCTTGTTCTCTTAAATCTAATTCGCTGCTAGATGCCCCAATAAGATTATTATAACCTTTTGCCGTTAAAGATCTCCAAATGGCGCTTCCAACCATTCCTTTGTGTCCTGCGATATATATTATAGAATTTTTATCCATCATGTTAGTCGCTTTTTATTTTATAAAGACTCCTGATTTTTTTGAGTTTTCCTATTTTACAATAATGGAGACGCAATAGACTCCAATTGCTGATAAACCTGTTTTACTTCTTGCGAGTTCTCTTTTTGCAATACCATTAAAGCATCAATAGTATAGATCAATATACAATTTTTTACTCCAATAAATGTAGTGTGCATTGAGGTTCCTATAACAATATTTCGATTCGCATCTATTGGATGACCTTTATGAACTAAATAATCATAAACCGATTCGAAAGAGCCGAGGTCTGACCATTCAAATTGAGCTGGAACAACTTTTATGTCGTCACTTCGCTCCATTACTGCATAATCGATACTTATAGAAGGAATTTTTAAAGACAATTCATAATCCAGAAAACCATCTATATTTGCTTCCCAAGCTGTTTTGGAGTTCCAATATACTTCTGGTTCCTGTTTTTCTAACTCTGCTAGAAAAGTACCTGCTTTAAAACAAAAGAGACCACTGTTCCAGAAATAGTTTCCGTTTTCCAAATAAATCTTTGCTGTTTCTAGATTAGGTTTCTCATGAAATGCAATCACATCTTCATTTTCGAACTCTATATAGCCGTAGCCCGTTTCTGGTTTAGTTGGTTTTATTCCAAAAGTGACCAAATAATTCTGGCTGGCTAATACAATAGCTTTTTGCAAAGCATCATTGTAACTGTCTTCTCCATCTATAATATGATCTGATGGTGTAATCAGCAAAATATCTTCTGGATTTGATGCAAATGCAGCAAACGCAATCGCGGCTGCTGTATTCCTGGGAACAGCTTCTACTATATGAGTGAAAGGTTTGTTGAACTTTTCCATAATAGTATTGCTCATTTTATAATTCTCAATATTTCCTACTACTATCATATTAGAGGAGACATTTTCATTACGAGCGACCGTTTTCTCAAAGAGCGATTCCCCATCAAAAAGCTCAAGATATTGTTTTGGAAGTGTTTTTCTGGAAAGAGGCCATAATCTGCTGCCAATTCCTCCAGTTAAAACTACATGAGTGACTGTACTAATTGCCATTTGAATGCATTAAAACTTCTTTCTGATAAACCTCATGACGCAGATTAGTGCTCGAAAAACGGTGATCTCTAGTATTAAAGTACAACTCAATTCCTTTTTCTTCGCAATATTTTCTTCCAGTAAAATCTCTGTCTTTGTATTCGTCACCTAAAATGCGTACATCAATAGTGAAAGCTTTCAAGATATCTTCTAAATCCTGCTCTGTCGCATAAGGAACAATTTCATCAACAAACTTACACGCTTTTAACTGTATGTAACGTTCCACTACAGTTTGTGTGGGTTTATTTTTTGTTGGGCGATCTAATGTTGGGTCTGTTTGTAAACCAACAATTAAAAAATCACAATGTTGTTTTGCTTCTTCAAGCATCTTAACGTGCCCCGCATGTAACAAATCAAAAGCACTAAATGTTATTCCAGTTCTCATCTGCTTAATGTTTTAAATTAAAAATATGTTTGTTAATGTAGTATGATTTTCAAAAATTATAATCAACCATTTTACTGGGGTTCCGAAGCTTTTTCATTAATTTTTGAATAAGGGTTCCCCGTGAATAGTTACATTTTAACTACTCAAAAAAGAAAAATAAAATGGTGAAAATTTTAAAAAATTACTGCTGGTTACTGCTTTAAAAATGATCCAATTTTTGATTCGTAAAACATAAAATTTAGACCAATAATAACAATATAACTATTGCAATAATTTAAGATAAAATTAGAATAATACGACTGATGAGAAATTTCATTTTTGTTGCTAAATGTCCTTAATAAGGAAATTTTACTATAAAAAGCATCCATAATTTTCGAGTGTCAGAATTAAATTTACTCCTTAGTTTATAGATAAAAAGTCTGATAGCTTTAAAGACGTTTTTTTCAATCTCTATTTCTAATTTGACTTGAAAAAGCTTTCTTAAACAAGAGGCAAAATTGTACTATGAGTTATCTCTTATCAATGAATTAAAAAGAATGTTTATCTAAACAAAGAGCTTTACTTTTTTAAACAACTATTTTAAAATACAATTAATACAGTAACAATTATGAAATGGTATGTAGTATACACCAAACCTAAATGGGAAAAAAGAGCCGCAGAACAATTAAGCAAGTTTAATATAAACTGTTATTGCCCTGTTATAAAAAAAGTCCAGCAAAGATCAGATAGGAAAGTGAAGGTGGAAGTACCATTGTTTAATCATTACATATTTGTTCAATTAGCCGAAAAAGATAGAAATCTTGTATTTCATTCTCCTGGAGTTGTTCGCTTTTTATTTTGGCTCGGAAGACATGCTGTAGTTAAAGACCAAGAAATTGAAACTATTAAAGAGTGGTTGAATACTGGAGATACAGCTTCAGAAATATCTGTTATGCAATATCAAATTGGAGATAAAGTACATTTAAATTCTGGTCCGTTTTGCGATCAAAATGCGGTTGTAAAGGATATTACAAAAACGCACTATGTATTAATTTTGGAATCTTTAGGATATGTTTTAAAGGTAAAACATAAATAATAATTAATGAAAAAAAAGAGTTTTTCAAGAAATTACACCTTACTTGAAACTCTTCTTTTTCATGAAGAAAGCAGATGATAATTGGAAAAAATATTAATTTTCCAATTGGAAGATTTGGCTTTTTTTGATGCCTAGAATTTTTACTAATCGATCCAATTTAGATAGTTTAAGATCTATCATTCCATTTTCGATTTTCTCATATGTTTTTACGCTCATTTCCATTTGAATAGCTACATATTCTGGAGTATGATTATTTTGTAACCGATACTCTTTTATCTTTAAGTAGTAATTTTCCATGATCTTAATTTTTTATTACTTTTTTAAACTTTTAAAGTTTGTTTTTATAATATTTAACAAATTATAGGAAGAGATTCTATCTGGTCTCACTAAAGAAAATTGAAACGTCGAATTTAAAGATGAACTCTATTGAAACCTCCAAAACTTTTGAAATTTCAATCAGTTTGGAAACTGTCAAATCAACATCACCTCTTTCAATCTTACCATAACCGCTTGTACTCATTTTTAGTTCGGCTGCTACGTATTCCCTAGTCAAATTTTTTAATTCTCTTATCTTTCTAATATTTTCGTATACACTATATTTCATAAAAAATAAAAAATATAAATAATTCGTATTTTGGAGGTATCGTCACAATTCATTATAAAATTATCTGCAAGGCATTTCAATTTATTTTACAAAAAAATCAACTTAGAACACCAACCATTCAATTATTAATAAGATTTAAAGCTAAATGACTATTTTTCTTTATCATTCATTTTAAATTTCGATCAAAAATATATAATGTTTCGAGTTTATAATAATAAATCTGTTCAACGGATTTTAAAATCCGATAAAATACAACATGACGAGTTTTAAGGCTCTTAGTTAAGTCTAATATTGATATAAAAACCTTATGATGTAAGAAAATAATCGCGTAGTTTTACCCGTCGCACAACTTAATTACAGTAGCTTTCTCAGTAAAAAATAAAAAAGAGGCTGAGAATTAGATTAACTAATTTCAACCTCTTTTTATAAGTGTTTTTTGTAGATATTATATCAGATTATTTTTCAAACTCAAAGAATATAAAAAATAATTAAAATCTTTACGCAATCTTTCTATTGTGTCACTAAAAGCTGTGGGTAAGGATTTGGTGTTTCATTTATCAATATAATGGGCACATTATCTTTCATATTTACTAACAGCTTACTAAAAGCAGTATTGGATTGTAAATTACTATTTACATATACCCCTTGAGTCATTCCGTAAGTTCTTGTAACAGTTCCTTTAATGGTTGAATTAAGTATATAGTTGCTCATTTGATAATGTACAGTCGAAGAAAACACTGGAATATTATCCTGCAGCGTACAACCTTCCATAAAACTTCCTTGTCCTCTAATTATAGCGTCTGTGCTTGCATTATTATAGAAATTACAGCTGTATAACGACAAAGGAGCATCTCGTATAATATGAGGTCCTTTATGATTCGTAAAATCGCAATTAGCCGCTATAGGAAAATTATGTCCGGAAATATCAAACGCTAAACTATTTCCATCAAACTTACAATTGACCCATGCATTTAGATTATCGGCTCTTGTTGCTTTCATAGATACTGCCGTTCCGCAGTTTAAAAACTGTCCGTTGTAGAAAACAACTTTATCCACATATCCCGCTTCTTTAATCGTATATACAGGATTCGGATCTTGGAAGAATCCTATGTTACAATTTACAAAACTTAAACTATCAAAAAAGCAGTTGTCTAATCCAAAAATTCGATACAAATGAATACCATAGTTTTGATTTCTAAATACAACATATTTTAAATTTGTAAAAGCAATCAAATCCATTTCATCAGGAGCATATACTCCAACGCTTCCACCTTGTAATGTTAAATGAGAAAGCACGAAATTATTATCACCTGTTGCAGATTCAGAAAGTGTTATTAAAGGGAAATCGTCTTTTAGACCAACAATTACTGTTTTTCCTGTTCCTGCTCCAATAATACCTTTTGTTCCGTCTACGGGCATTTTTAAAGTTGAACTAATATAAAAAGTACCTTCAGGAAGTTCTGCAATACCTTTAGTATTTATTAAATTCTGAATATAACTAGTATTATCTGTTTTTCCCGATCTATCAGACGCCCAATTCGGGCCTAAAGGATCTGGCAATGTTTCCCACGTTGTACGGCTGAATGGTGTATATTTTGTACCTACAATAGCTGTAGAAATAGCAGATGAACCTGAAATAGCAGCGTTCTGAGATGTTCCATTCAAAGTAACCTCTTTATCCAGTCCTATTCCTCGGATATGCGCTTTTAAGTCAAATCCTGTAACAGGCGAAGTACTTCTTTTATAAGTATCATGTTCTCCAACAAAATAAAGCACATTAGTTTTTCCTGATACAGATGGAGCACCGCTTGTTCCTTCTCCTTGAATAAGTTTATTAAAGAAGAATAAATTATTGGCCGTAATATCAAAAGTTGGAGTTTGAACAGTAGAATATCCGTTTCCTCCTCCAAAATCTGTAATCTTTACATTCCCCATGTTCTGCATATACAACATAGGTTTAGTACCTGTACCACTGAAATTCCAAGCTTCACTATCTAGTCCAACAAAAGTCATCGACTGAAGATTATTAATATCTGTAGCATCTCCCGCTGGTGTTAAGAAGTTAGAATGTAAATGTACATTTCCGTAACTAGGGGTTGTGCTGTTTCCTTTCATTACAAGCTGATTGGACGTGCCATGTACCTGATGCTTTATGATTTTATTATTTCTAAAATATCCTGATGCACTACAATCAAATTGTATGGCACTCATTACATTAATAAATAAATTGTTTTCTATTTGAGCATTGGTTGCTTTTACAGTGGCCCATTTGATTGACTTTAGCGTGCAATTAGAAATAACACCCCCAGCTTGAAAAGTTATCGTTTTACCATTTGGCAATAAATCCTGCAAAAGCACATTAGTACTTCCTGCTGCAATTGTAATATTGGATACTGGACTTAAAGTAGAATGTCCATATAATCGCTGATTACTTTTCATTACAATATCAACTCCCGTATAATCACCTTTTTCTAATCGTACAGAACCATACTTATCTAAGGCAGCTTGAATAGTTGCTTTTTGAGTAACTGGTAACAAATAAGCATTAAAATAATCAATTTCTTCTTTTTGGTTATTTACGCCTGGAGTTACTACTGGAGGAGTAGTTTTCACTGGAGCTTCATCTATTGCATAATGATAGTTCTGAGAAAAAACTGCAGTTGAAAAGAGTAAAAAATAAATTAAATGCTTCATTGTCCTGAAATAATATAGGAATTTGTGCCTGTTTTTCTAAGAAATCCAAACCTTACGTTTCCAGCTGTGCTTGTAAATTTCCCACTTCCGCCAGCGGTATAATTAAGAGCAACACCAGAAGCTGCCTGAATTGTAAGCACTGCACCGTTATGAGCTTCCAAATTGATAGTTTCACCCACCGCCATACTTCCAAAATCAGAAGTTAGAGTTAATGTGGAGGATGTTGTACATTCTATTGTATTGTTGATATCTGCAACAGCAATATTTCTCGAAGAAGTAAATGAAACAATTACAGCTCTGCTCGCAGCTGCAGTTGTCGAACCCGCTGTTTTTGCATACAATGCGTACGGAACGCTTAAAAGCTGTGTAACTCCTGTAATGTTATAATTAGTCCCTCCTTTTACATCGACTTGTGTTTCTATGAAATAAGGTCCTTTATCCCAAGCAATTTGACTAAAATTACCAGTAACAATTGTTCCAGTTCCTATTTCAAGAGAAACCAAACCATTACCATTTGTATTTACAGAATGAGTTTCCTGATAAACATTAGTTCCAGTAGCAGTACCTTGATGTACAATAATTTTAAGACTAATTCTTGAGTTAACAACCAAACTATTATCCTGTGCTCGAATAATTGCCTGATAACTCATTTTTTCAGGTGATTGTGCAAATACCTTAAACGTAACAGTCACAAATAATAATAAAAGGGTATGTGCAAGTTTCATTAGATCTATATTTTTTAATTTTTAATTATTTTAAATGATTTCAGAATTTGGCTGTCATTATATACTACCAATATATAAATAGACGGACTAAGATAACTGAGGCTTACTTGAGCTTCGGTCTGATTAATTAAATTTTGCTTCAAAAGCCTTCCTTGTATATCATAAAGTCTATAATATTTCTGTCCTTCAAGCTCTAATCCGGTCATACTAATGTTTACAAAATCTATTGCTGGATTTGGGAAAGCAACTATTTGCGTTGTAGGTTTTTCTATATCTGGGATATCTAATGAAGTGCCAGCTTCTTGGTGTTGTATACCTTGCGCTACATTATAAACAGATTCTACACCAATATAAGTATAAAATACTTGTCCAATAGAATAAGTTACCGTTCCAGAACTACCACTTGCACTGCTTCCAGAAGCAATAATGGTTTCCATCATTTCATTTGAATTCGGGGACGTCGTTTGGCTAATTCCTACAAAAGGAATCAATAACATTATTACTAATAGTAGGTTGATATTTATCGATTTCAGATACTTCACAATTGCGTATAATTCTCTTGTTTATTTATACTGCAAAAATATTTAATTTCAAAAAATAATCGATAAAAATAATAATAATTCCGATTAAATACCTAAAATGTAGTATTTTAATGACTATTTACTTACATTGAAAAAGTTAAATTTTTCTTTTTCTTGGATGGTCAATTGTAAAAAAAGACTTTTAATATAGTATTACTTTAAAGATGTATTTGAAATATTTTTGGCTTAAATCTAAATAGGTTAGTACTACTAAAATTAACGCCGTTTTATTTCATAAATTACATCTATAGATGCTTTTTATTTAATCCTCAAAATACCTAGCTATATTATTTGTATTTCATAATTATCACTTAATGTAACGATTAATCTATGCATTTAATTAACGCATTTGTATCTAATTACAAATCAAAAAGATAGGTATCGCAAAAATAAATATTTATTCCATATTTTATATACTTAAAATATCTTTTTTGAGAAAAAGCAACAATTCATACTACAAAAAGCCCTCTTTATAACCTCAAAAATTGATAAAAAAAGGCATTTAGAAGCAAAAAATCCCTCCAAAATCTCCTTACAATTTTTAATAAAATTTGCCTTATACAATTTAAAACATGCTATTCATCGAGAATAATAGCTTTATATGGAAAATGCAAGATTTACTGAAAAAAAATTCCTTTTTTTGATCAACTTATTAAAGAATAAGTGAAAAATACCATTTTAATACAGAGCCAAAATAAAAGCCAGAACCAATTAAAATTCTTACATCTATTTATTGACAAAGCTGCTAATTGTAATTAAAACTACAATTATATATCGCTAAAAAACTAAATAACAAGGTTTTAACCAAGTTTCATTTTTAGTAACGCCGATTTTATCATATTATTTTGCTCAATTTTAATTTTAATATCATTAAAATGAAAAGATCTAATAACAATAGTTTTGACAAAGAGGTAAATTGGAAAAAAATGAGTTATCCTCAAAATGCATTGCATGAGCTTTTTATAAAGCAAGCCGAGGCAACTCCAAATTCAACAGCACTTGAATTTGACAATCAAAAAATTACCTATAAAGAATTAGCAAAAACCATAAATCAAATGGCTAACTATTTTTTAGCCCAAGGTTTATGTCCTGGACAGTTTGTAGCTGTATCTATGGAAAGAAATCCTAATTTAATTGCTTCTCTATTGGCAATTCTGCAATGTGGAGCAGCCTATTTACCATTAGATCCAAAATTTCCAGCCGAACGCCTAGAATTTATGCTGGAAGATTCAGAAGCTAGTTTTTTACTAACTACCAAACTGCTATCGGCTTCATTACCAAAAAATTCCAAAAACATACTAATAGAAGAGGTATTGTCTTCACTTGATCAATATCCAGATTTATCACTAACTATTTCAGTTCCTAATAAATCAGTGGCCTATATAATGTATACTTCTGGATCAACTGGAAAACCAAAAGGAGTAACTGTAACACATAAGAACTTAGTAAACTTTCTTTACAGTATGGCAATTGAGCCTGGTATTCAACCAGAAGACAAACTGCTTTCTATTACTACCATTTCCTTTGACATTGCAGGTTTAGAATTATTTTTACCTTTAATTACAGGTGCTTCAGTAGTTTTTGCCGATTATGAAACTACTCGAGACGGGCATCTTTTACTAAATCATTTACAAAAAAAGGAAATTACAATATTACAAGCTACTCCAACGACATGGCAGATGTTGCTTGATGCGGGCTGGGAAAATCCATTACCATTAAAAGCTTTATGCGGCGGTGAAGCGATGCCTTTGAATCTAGCTCGTAAACTTACTGAAAGATGTGAATCTCTTTGGAATATGTATGGACCTACTGAAACTACGGTTTGGTCTGCAGTAAAACAAATTAAATCTGATGATGAATTAATTACGATTGGACTTCCAATTGCAAATACTCAAATTTATTTGTTAGATGAAAAAGGTAAAATGGTTGAATCAGGAGAAATTGGGGAAATCGTTATTGGTGGAGACGGAGTCGCAGAAGGTTACTGGAAACGTCCAGAACTTACAGCCGAAAAATTTATTCCCGACTCAGTTAGAGCAACACCTAATTCCGTTCTATATCGCACAGGAGATTTAGGAAAATTACTCCCAAATGGAGAGTTCCAATGTTTAGGACGTATAGATCATCAGGTAAAAATAAGAGGCCATCGAATTGAACTTGGCGAAATTGAAGCTACTTTAAATACGCTGTCAGGTATTAAACAATCTGCAGTTATTGTAAGCCGTCATCTTGGAAACGAAGATAAACTTATAGCTTATCTAAAATCTGATGATCAATTACAAGATGAAAAACAAATTCACGAGTCACTTTCTAAAGTACTGCCAGAAATATTATTGCCTTCAAAATATATTTGGGTCGATGAATTTCCAATAACACCAAACGGAAAAATTGACAAAAAAAACTTACCAGTTCCTGAATATAATAGACCTGATTCGGCACCACTTTTCAAAAAACCAAATACGCAGCTGGAAAAAGATATTGCAAAAATCTGGAGCGAAGAACTAAAAATAACAAGCATTGGTATCGACGATGACTTTTTTGATATGGGAGGAAGTTCGGTGCTTGCACAAAAAGTAACAACCTTAATGAGACAGCAACTATCGAAAGATCTACCAGTTTCAAAAATTTATATTCATCCTACAATTAGAGAATTAGCAGTTATTTTAGAAGAAAACAACAATGAGAATAATAAAGAAGACATCTTTACATTCAAAAGCACAAATAACAAAACAGACTCGCAAGACATTGCTATTATTGGTATGGCCGGAAGATTTCCAGGTTCAGACACTATAGACGAGTTATGGGAAAATCTTAGAGACGGAAAAGAAACGATTTCTTTATTTACTAAAGAAGAATTAGACAGCAGTTTACCAGAAAGTCTTCGCAATGATCCGCTTTATATTGGAGCAAGAGGAATTTTGCCTTCAGCCAAAACATTTGATTCTGCTTTCTTTGGCTTAAATCCGCAGCTTGCCGCCGCAATGGATCCTCAAATCAGAATATTTTTGGAGATTTCATACGAAGCACTAGAACAAGCTGGACATTTACCAAAACATTACAAAGGAAGTATTGCAGTATATTCAGGCAGTGAAATCAATTCTTACTATGAAAATAATATCTTTTCAAACAAAGAATTAAAAAGTGCTATAGGCGATTTACAAATCTATACCGTTAATGGAAAAGATTTTATTGCTCCCCGTACTTCGTACCATTTAAATCTTAAAGGTCCATCTGTAAGCGTTCACTCTGCCTGCTCTACTTCATTATTAGCAATTGCCGAAGCTGTAAAAGCAATAAGAACCGGCATGTGCGATATTGCCCTTGCAGGAGGATCAAGCGTAACGGCACCAATAAACAGTGGACACCTTTATGATGACGGTTTTATTAAAAGTCCAGACGGTTCTACCCGATCTTTTGACGCTTCTGGAAAAGGAACTGTTTTTAGTGACGGAGCCGGAGTAGTTGTTCTTAAAAGACTCCAAGAAGCTGAAAAAGATGGAGATATTATCTATGGCGTAATTAAAGGTGTTGGTGTAAATAACGACGGAGGTGATAAAGGAAGCTTTATGGCTCCAAGTCCAAAAGGACAAGCGGGTGCTATAATTAATGCTTTTAATGATGCACAAGTATCACCTTCTACAATTAGTTACATGGAAGCGCATGGTACCGCAACTCCTATTGGCGATCCAATAGAAATTGAAGGTCTTAAAATAGCTTATGGCAAACAAGAAAAAAATAATTATTGTGCATTAGGTTCTATCAAAAGTAACATGGGACATACCACAGCCGCCGCTGGTGTAGCAGGAGTAATTAAGGTATTATTGGCAATGCGACATAAAAAAATACCTCCAATGGTAAATTTTGTAAAACCAAATCCAAATATTGACTTTGATAATAGTCCGTTTTATGTCAACAACACTTTAATTGATTGGAATGCGGATGGTAAAAGAAGAGCCGGTGTAAGTTCATTTGGTATTGGAAGTACAAATGTTCACACTATCCTAGAAGAATATGATAAAACGCCTGTTCCTTCTTCAGCTTCGCGTCCTTTACAACTCTTAATGTGGTCTGCAAAAAATCAAAACAGTTTACTGGGCTACGAAAATGCTTTAGGTCATTTTATTGATAAATCAAGAGAAATACCGCTGGCAGATATTGCTTATTCATTAAATATGACTAGAGATGATTTCAATCATAGAAGTTTTTTGATCTCTAATTCTACAGCTGATGCTGCTGAAAAATTACTTTGTCTAAAAGCCAAAACCACTAAATCTTCAGTTTTAAAAAGTGCACCATCAGAAATAGGCTTTCTATTTCCTGGACAAGGATCTCAATATGTCCAGATGGGTAAAACGCTTTATGATAACGAAAAAGTATATCGTGAAGCTGTAGATAAATGTGCCGAATTATTGATGGATGAGTTAAAACTTGATATTCGACATATAATATACCCAAAAGACGATTGTCCTGAAGCCGAAGAGCAGTTAAAAAACACTCGATTAACACAACCTTCTCTATTTGTCACAGAATATGCATTAGCACAATTGTGGATGAGCTGGGGAATAAAACCAACTTTTCTATGTGGTCATAGTATTGGTGAATTTGCTGCCGCACATCTGGCTGGAATTCTCAGTTTAAAAGATGCATTACATATCGTTACGGTTAGAGGGAAATTAATCAGTGGACTGCCTGGCGGATCAATGTTAATTGTACGTGTTCCTATTGATCAATTAAACCAATTGATTCCTAACACACTTTCGATTGCGGCAATAAATTCAACTCAATTCTGTGTTGTTTCTGGAAGAAAAGAAGATATCGCCGCTTTCAATCAAGAACTAGATGCTAAAGAAATTCCAAACAAACTTTTGAACACAAGTCATGCTTTTCATTCTTTTATGATGGAACCTATTTTAGATGACTTCAAAAATGAATTAGAAAAAGTAAAACTTAACATTCCAAGATTACCAATTATTTCTACTGCATCTGGAACATGGCTTACAGATACTGAAGCAACAAGTACAACATATTGGGTAAACCAACTAAAAAACACTGTCCGATTTGCAGACGCAATGGATACCGCTTTTGAGTTAGATGATTTTATACTGTTGGAAGTTGGTCCTGGACAAACGTTAACGACCTTAGCTCGTCAACAAGCCGCTGGAAAAATCATTCCTGTTTTCCCAAGTTTAAATTTCCCAAAAGACGAACAGGATAATGAATATTCTACCCTGTTAAATGCTTTAGGCGATTTATGGGCAAGAGGAGTAAATCCAGACTGGAAAGCTTTTTATAGCACACAGCAAAGACAAAAAATTGAACTGCCAAGTTATGTTTTTGACCGTAAACCTTGCTGGATTGAACCGCTAGGAGTTATTGAAACTATAGTGGTTCAAAAACCTGTTAGTATTGATACATCTCATATTGAGACTCAAAACAACGACATCATAAATACTAAAACAACTAATTCTAGAAAAGATTCGGTATTGATTAAGATATCAGAAATCATAAAAAATGCTTCTGGAATAACGTATGAATCTGAAGCTGTAGACAATACTTTCTTAGAATTAGGTTTAGATTCGTTATCACTTACACAACTATCAGGAAAACTGAAAAAAGAGTTCGATTTACCAATTACATTTAGACAACTCAACGAAGCATATTCAACACCATCACTTTTAGCTGAATATATAGAATCAAACCTTCCTGAAGAACAACTGAATATTCCAATTACAGAGATTGAAATACCTGCTGTTCAAACTATTGATTCAACAGCTTTATCAACTAGTATACAATTATCATCCAGTCAAAATCAGATTTCATTGGAGCAAATTGTTCAACAGATTCATCTTTTAAGCCAAAAAGTAGATCAATTACAAAATTACCAGACTACTTCAGTTAATGGGAATGGTTCCTTTACAAATTTAAAAGCAGAACATTTTGATTCTGTTAAATTTAGTAATGAAAACATAACGGAAACAAATGGGACTAACGGACATATTAATGGAGCTAATGGTTTTCTAAAAAAAGAAAAAATACTTGATCATTCAAAAGTTAATGGCCAACCACTTTCTGAAAGCAATAGTTCAGAAAAAAAATACACGATAAAAGCAACTGAACCTCCGGTACAAGGCAGCAAACTAGGTCGGGACGAAAATGGAAATCCTGCATGGTTTATTCCAGATCCCAATCAAAATGGAAGTTTGATAAAAATCAAACTTTAAAAATCAGATAAGGACAAGAGATAACTAATATTTTAAATTGTCAATTTAAAAACTGTTCAATTACATTTAAAATAGAAAAACAATGAAAAATCAACCTCAAATACAAACAGAAATGGAAACTGAAACTTTAATTCAATTTAATCCATTTTCGCCTGAAATCGAACGAGTAATTTATACCACCAATTCGCAGCAGGAAATTTGGTCAGATTGCATTTTTGGAGGCAGTGATGCAAACAAGGCTTATAACCTATCTGTATCTATTAAATTTAAAGGTAACTTGTCAGTAGATATTTTCGAAAAGGCTCTAAATACTTTGGTGGAGCGACACGAAGGTTTGCGAGCTGTATTTAGTCCAGACGGTCGTTTTATGTGCATCTACAGTAATTATACTATCGAAATTTCGCATAATGATTTTTCTAATCTTCCTGTTGCTGAAAAAGAACCTGCAACAAATGCCTTAATTAAAGAAGAGGTTAACAAACTTTTTGATCTTGTAAGTGGTCCCTTATTTAGAGTTAATCTGCTTAAAGTCGATGATTTTGAACATCTTGCCACTTTAACAATTCATCATATTATTGGAGACGGATTAAGTATTGATATTATCTTAGAAGAGCTTGGCACACTTTATTCTGCTTATTTCGAAAATAAAAAACCTCACTTACCAACTCCAGAACGTTTTAGTGAATTTGCCGAAAGAATTAATTCATTTATGGAAAGCCATGAATACAAATCCCTTGAAGACTTTTGGATCAATATCTATAAAGAATCAGTTCCAACTATTGAATTACCATTAGATTTTACGAGACCTGCTTTACGAACTTATAATAGTGATCGAATTGATTTTCCTTTAGATGATACCATCATAAATGAACTAAAAAATATAGGCATAAATTCAGGATGCAGTTTAGTTACTACTTTGTTAGCCGCTTTTGAAATTTTCTTATGCAAAACTACAGGTCAAAATGATTTAGTGGTTGGATTTCCTTCCTCAGGAAATACATTGTACGATATGAGACAATTGGTTGGCGATTGTGTTAACCTGCTTCCCTTACGCAGTAAAATTACTCCTGATATTAGTTTTGCAGAATATTTAAAACAGCGAAATTCTGAATTGTTTGATGCATACGAACATCAGCAAGTAAGTTTTGGCCATCTTTTAAAAAGTTTTGCTATAGCAAGAGATCCTTCTAGAATTCCTCTTGTACCAGTTATATTAACAGTTGATTTAGCACGAACTATTGAAAATGAATTTTCATATACAGGTCTTACGCATAGTTTTAACGCAAACCCAAGACAATATGGAACTTTTGAAATTCAGCTTCATATTTTTAGAGCTAAAGAAGGACCTTCATTTCAATGGACATACAACACAACACTCTTTAAACCAGAAACGATAAGCCAAATGATGACTTCGTATGAAGAAATAATCAAAGAGGTAATAGCTAACGCAAACAATCCGCTATCTGATTTAATTGGAGGTAATTATTTAACCGATTACACAGAGTTAAATAATACCGAAATGCCTTATCCAAACGTTACCTTAACTGAATTATTTAAAGTACAGGCAGAAAAAACACCAGAAAATATTGCATTAGAATTTCATGATTCAAAAATGAGCTATTTTGAAGTGCAAGAAAAAGTAAATCAATTTGCACATTATTTAAAGGCACAAGGCATCCAATCTGGTGATTTTATAGCTGTTTCATTTCCAAGAAGCCCAGAACTGCTTTATACATTGTTAGCCATTATGCAATGTGGAGCTGCATATTTACCATTAGACCCAGAATATCCTAAAGAACGTTTAGAATTAATGCTAAACGATTCAGGCGCAAAAGTCTTGTTAACTAGTAAAGAAGTCTTTGCATCGTTACCTTCATGGTCACAAATGCTTTTTATAGAAGATATCATAGATTCATTGAATCAATATTCGACAGTACCACTTTCTTTTACTCTTAGCGCCGAAAACACTGCATATATACTTTATACATCAGGATCAACAGGAAATCCAAAAGGAGTACCGATCACTCATAAAAATTTAGTTAACTTTCTTTGGAGTATGGCTTTGGAGCCTGGTATAAAGCAAGATGACAGACTGCTTTCTATCACTACAATTTCGTTTGACATTGCAGGATTAGAATTATATCTGCCTTTAATAAAAGGAGCAACATTAATTTTAGCCGATCATGAAACTGCGAGAGATGGAAGACTTTTACTTGATTTAGTAAAAAAAGAAAAAATAAATTTCTTACAGGCTACACCAACAACTTGGTCAATGCTTTTAGATTCAGGATGGTCTGAAAAGCTTCCAATTAAAGCACTATGCGGTGGTGAGGCAATGCCAGTTGACCTTGCTAAAGAGCTTTTAAATAAATGTGATACTCTTTGGAATGTTTACGGTCCAACAGAAACAACAATATGGTCTTCTTTAAAACAAATAAATGCCGATGATAAAATAATTACTATAGGTAAACCAATTGGAAATACACAAATTTACATAGTGGACGAACAAGGCCAGCTTGTTGCACCTGGAAATATTGGAGAAATTACAATTGGAGGCGATGGAGTTGCAAAAGGTTACTGGAACAGGCCAGAACTAACAGCTGAAAAATTCATTAAAAACAAGTTCTCCGACGATGAAAAAGAAATATTTTATCGAACAGGAGATTTAGGAAAGTTACTTCCTAATAATGAAATAGAATGTTTAGGTCGTTTAGACCAGCAAGTTAAAATTAGAGGGCATCGCATTGAGCCAGGTGAAGTTGAACAGGCACTTCTTTCTCTTGATGGCATAAAATCAGCTGTAGTATTGGCTGATGAAAATTTCCTAATTGCTCATATTGTACCTGATTCAGGAATAGAAGAAGCACAAACTAAAATTCCTGTATGGCGTGAAAGTTTAACTGCAAAATTACCAGCGCAACTAATTCCACATGATTTCAATTTGTTAGAAAAGATACCAACAACTCTTAACGGAAAAATAGATCGTAAAGCATTATCACAATACAAAGTCAGCAAAAAAATAACCTATACTGCACCGCGTACTGAAGAAGAAAATATAGTTGCAACTATTTGGAAAGAAAGCTTAAATATTGAAAATATCGATATTTTTAGCGATTTCTTTGAAATGGGCGGTCATTCAATCAAAGGTGTAAAAGTTATGATTGAAATAGAAAAACATACTGGTAAACGAATTCCATTATCAGCATTGTTCAAATATTCAACTGTCGAAAAATTTGCAAAATTATTAAATACAGGTACCGAAATTTATTCCGATTGTTTAGTTCCGATAAAACCAACGGGAAACAAACCGCCACTTTTTATCGTTCATGGTGCAGGACTCAATGTATTAAATTTCATAAATCTGAGTAAACACTTCGACGAAGATCAGCCGGTTTATGGTATCCAAGGTACTAAACCAAAAGGTTTTGATGGATGGTATGAATCAATAGAAGCAATGGCAGCACATTATATAGATGCTATTATCAAAGTAAATCCAAAAGGACCTTACGCGTTGGCAGGTTTTTCTTTTGGCGGAATTGTAGCTTTTGAAATGACACGCCAGCTAAAAGCACAAGGCAAAATAGTAAGTTTAACAGCATTACTAGATTCTTACGTAGATTCTTCATACTATTATGGAAATTATCGACGTAAACAACTTGTTCGCTATATGGATGTTACCTACAGAAGACTAGATTTCCTAAAAGAAATGTTATTAAGTTGGAAAGCCTTCAAAATGCGAATCAACGGCAAAAAAGAATACATCTTGCAAAGACATTTTGGAAAGAAAAAAATAATGTCCGAACAAGAAGAACTGGCCCTACAACAATTTATAGAAGCTGACAAGATGGTTAAAAAAATTGTAGACCTTTATCATCTTAAACCACAAAGTTTTCAAGTTGATTTATTTCGATCAAAAGACGATGATAATTACAAATTAGACCCAACACATTTAGGCTGGAAAAAAGCAGCATTAGGAGGAGTTACTATACATAATATCTCTGGTAATCACTTGAATATTGTAGCTCCACCAAATGATAAAGTATTAGCGAGATTAATTCAAGATATTTTAGATGAGAAACATGAAAACATCTAAGCTCTCTATTTCTTTTTCAGATGTAAAAAGTGCAGAATCGATCCCTGATAAAAAGTTTTTTTTAGACAGTAATGATATTATAATATATACCATTTATCTACCCAATTTTACCGATTTAAAAACTGAGCTTTCTAAATACCTAAGTGACAAAGAAATAAAAAAATCTAAACGCTATTACAAAGAATCAGACACTAATCGTTTTATTATTTATAGATCAATTTTAAAGTTTATTTTAGCCGCATACAGTAAATTACGTATAAAAGATATTTACTTTGATTATAATTTTAATAAGAAGCCGTATTTAATCTCTCATCCTTGGTTGCATTTTAATGTTTCTCATTCTGAGGAATTTGCGGCCATAGCAATTTCTCGAAAAAAAGTTGGATTAGATATTGAATATATGTCTAATGATTTCAAATTTACAACTCTTCTTCCCGATGTTTTTGAAGACAATGAGGTATTACAGATTCAAAATTCATCTGATATAAAACATGCCTTTTATACATCGTGGACTCGTAAAGAGGCCTTTGTAAAAGCATTGGGAAAAGGAATTGATGAAGATTTTAAAAACCTTCCTAGTTTAGATGGACAATACCATATTGATTCAACACTTTTACAAAACTCTCAAAATTGGCAGGTTTATAGTTTTGATTTTGCCGAAAATTATTTGGGAGCAGTAGCTTTTGAGGATATACCAGCAATTTCCAAAAACATCTCGCTATATAAAATTCCAAACAACATGGATGAGCTTCTCGAAATACTTCCAAAAAAGGATTAATAATTATTAATTTGGATAATTTATATCGTCTTCCTGCTGTCCGGGCTGTCTGCTGTATCTTTTGTTTTTTAAAGAAAAAAACAA
>NZ_WWEM01000016.1 GCF_019308285.1 Flavobacterium quisquiliarum | reverse complement strand
TACGAAAAACAATATTTGGACGTCAAAAACTTAAAGCGAATACTTTTATTGGCGGGGTTGCAAGAACTATTAATACTCCTGCCCTGCTTGCTGCTAAATTAAGCTTAAGTGCATCAAGAATCACGGACTTTAAAATTTTAGGAGATAATATACAGTGCAATATAACTGGTGGCAATTATTCAGTACCTCTGAATTGTTTTGCCAATAATACATCTGTAACATATTTTTATGACAATGAGGGTTTAGTCACTTTTATAGGAGGAGCGGCATTTTCTAACTGTTCTAATTTGACAGGGGTAAAGTTTAAAAACTGGACCTCCACAAATGGAGGCAACACGTTTAATAATTGTTTTAAATTACAAACCGTTGATTTTAGCTCGTTACAATCGATAACTCATGGTAATACTTTTTACAATTGCAGACTTCTTGAAAACAGCTGGTTTGATTGGACAAGCTTCACCGCTTTATCAGATGGGACTTTTACAGGATGTACAAATTTAACAGGCTCAATAACTCTGTTAATGTCTGGAACTCTTGGAGTCAATTGTTTTAAAGAAACAAAAATAACCTCTTTTGTTGCAAACAATATTACAACGATAAATTACGGGGCTTTTACATCCTGTACTTCATTAATGCATGTACAGGCAGATTCTGTAATTACAATAAACAGCATTGCAAGTAATTACCAGACATTTCAATTAGTTCCATGTACAACATATAATTTTCCTTCATTAATTAGCCTTGGCGAGTTGGCATTTAGTGAAAATACATTTATAGAAAGTTTTACTGCAGGCTCTTTAAAAACTTTAGGCGTTAGAGTTTTTGGTAATGCCAGTAAACTATCAGTTTGTAATATCCCAAATATTGAAAACATGGGAGCCAGTTGCTTTGCTAATTGTTATAGCCTTCCGAGTTTCTCAGATTCTAATTTTAATAAAGTAACTGTAATTTCGTCAAGTTTATTTGCAGGATGTATAAGTCCTTTGTTTACTCGGGTTGTGTTTAATAATGCAATTACCGCAGGCGATACTCCTTTTAATGGTTCTGTTAATTTAAAAGATATTATTCTGCCTAATCTTAAAACAGCTGGACAAGGATTGTTGTTTGGATTACGTGATGTAAGCAATGTAGATATAGCTAACCTTGAAACAATCGGTACTGGATTTATGAATAGTTTCGGTGTTAACTATAATGGATTATTTACTGTCAACATACCAAAAGTGACATCTTTTACTGGCTCTGCATCAGTTTTAAAAAGCATGTTCGCAAAAGCCCGCGCGGGAATAGTTATAAATGTAAACATAGCTATGTCAACAAATAATGCTGGTTCTCCTGATTTAGATCTGCAGTGGGCTGTTACAAATAAGTCAGCCATTATAAATTACATAATGTAAAAACATACTCAAAATCATTTCCTAACCAAACAATACTTCGAGGAAAAACTATTTCTAAATAGATTATCCAAAACTAAAACAAGAAATAGATAGGCAATTTATCTCAAAAAAATCTCAATTATTAACACAAAATGAACACAACCCACAACAGAATAAAAGTATCTGATCTAGAAAAAAATGATCCAGATAAAATTTTAAAAACAAATGCAAAAGGAGAATTAGAATTTAGTGACGCTTCCGAAGGAGGTTCACAGGATTTACAACAAACTTTAGAAAATGGTTCAGTAGCCGAGGGAAGCTCTATAGAATTAAGGGAAGGAGACTTATGGACTAAACTGGAAGCCAGTGCTATATCTGGAGGTCTGGATAATATGGGGTACGGTACAAATAAACTCCTTTTAGCAAGAAATAATCAACAATATGCTGTCTATAGATTTAATGAAGACAAGTTAGGTGGAGAATATATAATTGCTACTTTAGATGATATTCCTCCAATAGTTCCTGTATCTTCAACCGTTTCAGGAATTGTTGATAATACTTTATTACAAGAATTAGGCGGAGTAGACAAACTAATAAACGGAGTTAGAATAGGAAGGGGTAATGTAAATGGTTCAAGTAGCTTAGCAGTAGGATACAATGCATTATCCGTTAGCGAAACTGGAACTGTACGCAATACCGCTATTGGAACTAATACCTTAAATGTTTTAACTACAGGTAACGATAATACTGCTGTAGGTGCTTTTGCTACTAGATATTTAACGACAGGCAGTTATAATACGGCTTTAGGCTCTTATGCAGGAAGAGACATTACGACAGGCAATTATAATACTGCCTTGGGTTCTTATGCAGGAAGAAGTATAACCACAGGAGCTTATAACACAACAGTAGGATCGGTTGCAGGTTTAAATCTAACAACAGGAAATAATAACACAGTTATAGGTCATAATACTGGTAGAAACTTAACGATAGGAACAAATAATACCATAGTTGGAGCTTTATCTGGATTCTCATTTACTACAGCTTCTTATAATGTAGGGTTAGGTAGTTATACTTTATATAAAAATCAATTTGGATCTGCTAATGTTGCTATAGGAGAAAGTGCTTTAACAAATAATGTTGGCGTCGAGGGTAGCAGTATTTATGGATATAGGAGTGTCGCAATTGGTACAAGTTCAATGTTTAATAATACAATTGGCAATGGGGTCGCAATTGGCTGCTATTCCTTAAACAAGCAAACAACCGGTATTTGGAATATAGCATTAGGAGACCAAGCTGGTTCAGGAATCACAACTGGTTCCAGAAATGTCATTGTAGCAAGTACTGGTTTTGTAACAAGTGGCGGAGGAATCACTACAGGAGACGACAACATGATATTATCTCCCAATAATGGAAACACAACTGGCATAACAACCGGTAATGGTAATGTAATTATAGGAAAAACCACTGGATTATCTGCATCAGATTCGGGGTTAGTAATTTTAGCCAATGGTACAGGGACGGTAGCTATTAGAAAAAACACTAATAATGAGCTAATTGCTCCAAACTTAACTAACGACCTGATTACTTCAGGAGGTAATAAATCTCTTTTAACTAAAGAATATTTTGATTCTAAAATAGGTACAGTTGCGCCTGCATCTTCAGAAGCTACAGGAAATTCAGGAGATATCAGAGTCGCAGGAGACTATATTTATTGGTATGTTGCAGGTACCGGATGGTTACGTGCTTCTGGAACAACTTTTTAAAAATATAATCTTTCATATACAAGAATTTCATCTCCAATAATCAGTATCAAACTGGAAATTGCATACAAAACAATCATAATTATCATACTGACAAATTAGAATTAAAAGCCACCAGTCAAATCACAAAACACGAGGAAATACTTGTGGATTATAGAAAGCTAACCGAACTAATCGGTTTCATTCCTGATTTAAATTTTAAGGAAATTTTTTGATTTTTACTGAAATATACCTTTTTTTCATTCTTACTACAGAAAACCTTCACCATATACTGAAGTTTTTTTTTGATGCAATATTTTCAAGGTAAAGAATAATTCGAAATATAGTTGACAAAAGCAACTATTTTTCATATATTTGTATCTCAACAATACACTTAAATCTCATGAATACCTCGACTTCAAAAATCAGAAGTTTCAACCGCTTTTATACTGCACATCTCGATATTTTAAACCAGCATTATCTGGATAGTAATTATTCTTTGACTGAAGTCCGAATCTTATATGAAATCAGCGAAAGCGAAATCATAACCGCTCAAAAATTAACTGAGATTTTAAATCTAGACAAAGGTTATCTAAGCAGAATCCTGAAACGTTTTTTAAAAGAAAATTTAATCACTAGGGTTTCATCCAATGAAGACAAAAGAGCTTTTAATATCAAACTGAGCAATTCAGGGAATGATTTATTAAGTGCTTTAAACGATAAATCTGAAAAGCTAATCGAGAATAAAATTGAAAAACTGAATTTTACTGAAAAAGAAATGTTAGTCAGTTCTATGCAAAAGGTTAGAAATCTTTTGACAGAAAATAAAATAGAACGCCATGAGATTTCATATCGCCATTCAATTAATCCAGGCGATATTGGATACATCATCTATCTTCACGGTTATATTTACGGAAATGAATCTAATTTTTCTACTGATTTTGAAAAATATGTAATCAAGACTTTTTATCATTTTCTGGAAAATTACGATTCTGAAAATGACCGAATCTGGATGGCAGAATACAATAACAAAATTGTAGGATTCGTAGCAATTCAGCATCAGCCGGAAAATGAAGCGCAACTGAGATGGTTTTTACTTGATCCTGCTTTTAGAGGACTTGGAATCGGCAAAAAACTCTTAACTGATGCAGTAGCTTTTTGTCGAGAGAAGAAATTTAAAAATGTATTCCTGCTTACAACCAATCTTCAAAATAAAGCACTCGAAATGTATAAGCTAGCAGGTTTTGAACTTACATCATCTGAAGAAGTAACGGAATAGGGAAAAACGTTTAATGAGGAACGTTATGATTTAAAACTGTAATAAAAAAAGAACCTCCAAAATCAACTGACTTTTGGAGGTTTATTTTTTTTGTTTTTAATCTAACGAAAACCACTCCTTCACATCTTCCTCAATAGTTTCTTTTATCAGAAGATGATCAAACTCATTGGTTACAGGATTGTATTGATAATCTTTCTGCCATTCTTCAATATTTATAACAACTTCTTTAACTGAATTACAAATAAATAAAAACTCTTCATTTTTCATTGTTGGATGAAGTGAAACCCTAACCCAACCTGGTTTTTCGGTTAAGTTTTTCTGAAGGATTCCGTTTGTAATTGCCGCTGATTTTTCTTCATCAATATTTAAAAGATAATGAGCATAAGTACTGGCACAAGACCAACCACCGCGAACTTGAATTCCAAAACGGTCATTTAAAAGCCTTACCATCAAATTGTAATGAATATTTTCAATCGTAAACGAAACACAGCCAATTCTTTCGGTTTCTAAATCTCCTAAAATGATTAAACCTTTTATTTTCTGTAATTCAGAAAAACAAAGGTGCAGGAGTTCTGTTTCTCTATTTTTCATTTTTTCGACCCCCATTTTGTCTTTTAATTCGAGACATAAAGCCGTTCTCATGACCTGCAGAAATCCTGGAGTTCCACCATCTTCTTTGACTTCAATAGCATCACTGTAATGATATTCTCCCCACGGATTGGTACATTTTACATTTCCTCCGCCTGGATTATCTGGAAAATTAGATTGATATAGTTTTTCATCGAAAACCAAAATACCGCAGGTTCCAGGCCCTCCCAAAAATTTATGAGGCGAAAAGAAAATGGCATCTAATTGCTGTTCTGGATCTTTTGGATGCATATCAATTTTTACATAAGGTGCTGAAGCCGCAAAATCAACAAAACAGTATCCACCATTTTGATGCATTATTTTAGCCAGTTCATGATATGGTGTAATAATTCCCGTTACGTTTGAACAAGCGGTAAACGAACCAATTTTAAGTCTTCTATTTTTATATTTTTTAAGTTCTTCTGATAGTATTTTTGGATCAACCAAATTGTTTTGGCCGCAAGGCAACACGACAACGTCGGCAATGGTTTCGTACCAAGGCACCTGATTGGAATGATGTTCCATGTGTGTGATAAAAACTACTGGTCTTTCCTCATCATAATTGAGTTTTACGCTGTAGATATTGTCTTCAGAAAGCAGTCCCATAATACGCTGCAGCTTGTTTAAAGCTGCTGTCATTCCGGTTCCGGTTGCGACTAAACAATCTGACTCTGATGCATTAACATGTTTTTTAATTAACTGTCTCGCATATTGATACGCATATGTTGATGCTTTCCCTGTCTGGCTGGAAAAAGAATGGGTATTGGCAATCATGGGACCAATTTTTCGCAGCATAATATCTTCAATTGGAAAATACAATCTGCCGCTGGCAATCCAATCGGCGTATAGTAAATTTTGATGTCCGTAAATCGATTCGAACCTGTGATTTACTCCTATTGTGTTTTCTCTAAACTCAGAGAAATAATTTTCCAATTCGCTTGGTTTTGTTTTCAAAATAGTATCCATTTCGTTTATCATTTCTTAAAATGGTTTATTTTTTAAAGTTTTTAATCCCGCTTTGCAGCCAATTGTAATATTCTTCTATATCAGGATTGTATGCAGAAGTCTCCGTTAAAGAATTACTGTTATGATCTACAATTACATAAAATGGCTGCGCATTTGCTTTATAGGTTTTAATCTGTAAATCGCTCCATTTATTGCCAATGGTTTTAATCTTTTTTCCTGTAGTTTCAGAAACAAATTGTTCGTTTTCTGGAAGTTCTTTTTTGTCATCCACATAAAGCGAGATCAGCACCACATCGTTGTTTAAAACGCCTAAAACTTTAGGATCAGACCAAACCAATTCTTCCATTTTTCGGCAGTTTACGCAGGCATATCCTGTGAAATCCAATAAAACAGGTTTTCCCTCTTTTTTTGCATATTCCATCCCTTTCTCATAATCATGAAAAGTGATAATGTTCTGCGGGCCGTGCTCTGCTCCTTCTGGCAATGAACCTGTGATTTTTAATTCTGAATTACCAGAAACACCCAATCCATTTGGAGATTCGCTGTACTGCATTGGAGGAGGAAATCCGCTGATTAATTTTAAAGGCGCTCCCCAAAGCCCCGGAATTAAATAAATGGTAAAACTTAAAACAAGCAATCCAAAACCTAATCTCCCGACAGAAATATGATTTAAAGGCGAATCATGTGGCAGTGTAATTTTTCCGAATAAGTAAAAAGCCAACATACCAAAAACCGCGATCCAGATCGCTAAGAAAGTTTCTCTTTCTAACCAATGCAATTGCAGCACTAAATCGGCATTTGATAAAAATTTAAACGCTAAAGCCAATTCCAAAAACCCTAAAACAACTTTAACGGTATTCAACCATCCACCAGATTTTGGTAGTGCATTTAGCCAGCCTGGAAAAGCGGCAAATAAGGAGAACGGTAATGCAATAGCAATTGAAAATCCTAACATTCCCACAATTGGAGCGATTCCGCCTTTTGAAGCCGCTTCAACCAGCAAAGTTCCTACAATTGGTCCTGTACATGAAAATGATACGATGGCTAAAGCCAAAGCCATAAAGAAAATTCCAATCAGTCCCCCTCTATCAGCTTGTGAATCGACTTTGTTAGCTAATGCATTTGGAAGCATGATTTCGAAAGCACCTAAAAAGGAACAAGCAAAAACAACTAATAAAATAAAGAAAATCAGATTGAACCAGACATTTGTTGAAAGTGCATTTAATGAATCGGCACCAAAAACTGCTGTTACAATTGACCCCAATAAAACATAAATAATTACAATTGAAAAGCCATAAATCATCGCATTTCTAATTCCTGCTGCTTTGGTTTTACTCTGTTTTGTAAAATAACTTACCGTCATTGGAATCATTGGGAAAACACAAGGTGTCAGTAAAGCTGCAAAACCTGATAAAAAAGCAATAATAAAAATGCTTAGCAAACCTCTTTTTTCATTTTTCTTTGGAGTTTCGGCCGTTACCATTTTTTCAGTTTTATCAACCGCTTTTACCAAAGTTACTTCTTCGGTAATTACTGAATCCTTCTCTACTACTGAAGTTTCTTCAACAGCTGTTTTCTTTTCTGCGGGAATTTTAAAGGCTAATTCTTCTGTTGTCGGCGGTAAGCAGTTGCTGTCATCACAGACCATGAATTCTACTTCTCCGTCAATGTTCGAAACACCTTCTGAAGTCAGTTTTATCTTCTGCGTAAAAAGTGCCTTATCTTCAAAATATTTAATTTTAATATCGAAGATTTTATCAACAACCTCATGTCCTTTTTCTTCAGTTGTTTTTCCGATAAGCTCGAACTTTTTATTCGTATTTTTAAAGGTAAAAGCAGTTCTTGAAGGTCCGCCTTCTTCAATATATTGTCCGTATAAATGCCAGCCAGATTGTATCACGGCTTTGGCTTTTAAAACATATTCTTTATCTGATACTTTTTCTACTGATGTTGACCACTTTACGGGATTGTACATTTGGGCAAACATACTCCCCGAAAGAAGTAGCAGTACTATAATAATGCTATTTTTCATTGTTTTTTTTGAATTTGATTTAAAAAAAAGAGCTGCTTGCCGACAGCTCTTGAAAGTCTTTCCTATAAAATTTGGCTTACTAATTCAGATTTTAAAATGAAGTATTTGGAAGACTTTTTTTTAGTATTCAGTAGTCAGTTTTTTAGTGATCAGTTTGAATACGAAGATTTCAACTTTGTCAAAGTTTAAAACTTTGACAAAGCTTTTAACGGTGAACAAACTGACCACTAAAAACCTGAACACTGACCACTATTTCAACGGATTTCCGCTTTGGTCAAGAGAACCTGATTTAATAATGATCATTTTATCAAGCTTAACATACTTTTTGATAGCGTCATTTACCTGCTGTAAAGTCGCTTTTTCAATGTCTTTTGGATACTGATCAATGTAGTTTGGCTCCAATCCTCTTTCCATAAAACTTAAAATTGTTCTTGCCATTCCGCTTGTAGTGGACATTCCAACTTTAAAACTTCCAATTAAATTGGTTTTCTTATTTTCCAACTCTTCTGCCGTGATTCCATCTTTTAGCCATTTATCTACCTGAACCATTGTCGCATCAAGCCCTTTTTGGAATAAATTTGGATTAAAAGATGCATTTACAAACCAGTAACCACCCGTTTCAATATTTCCTCCAATTCCAGATGAAATGTTATATGTTAATCCATCATTATCACGAACTGTCTGCATTAAGCGTCCTGCAAAACCAGCACCAAGAGTATAGTTTCCAATGAAGAACGGAATGTAATCGGCATCTGCCCTTTTTAAACCTGTAAACTGCCCGATGAATAATTCCGCACTTGGTTTTTCAGGTATACTAACTACTTCTGTTTTTGAAGCTGTTTTTGAAGCTTCTTCAAATTTCAATTTTTCTGAAACTCCCCCATTCCAGTTTTTGAATGATTTTTTTAGTGATGCATTTAAATTGGCTCCGTCTGTATCTCCCACAATTACCAGACGCATTGAAACTGGTCCAAAATATTTTTTGTGGAAAGCTTTTACTTCATCAAGCGTTGCATTTTTAATATTAGCAATATTATCTTCAACATTTAAACTATAATTCGGATTTGTCTTAGGATAAATTGCTTGAGATAAGGCTATACCGCCCCTTTCTCCTGGATCATTTAAATTCTGCTGTGTATTCCCAATAAACTGCTGTTTTAAATTTTCGAATTCTTTAGCATCAAACAACGGATTTCTCAACTCTTCAGCCAATAATGCTACAACTTGATCCAAATCTTTTTTCAGGCATTTAAATCCGATATTGATTTTAAATGTAGAAGCGTTTACGTTTAAAGTAACTCCTAATTTTTGAAGTTTTTCTGAGAACTTAAATTTGTCGTTCAGCGTTGTTCCTTTTGACAGCATCGAAGCCGTTAAAGCTGGAATAATATTATTTTTAGTTTCACTCGCATAATTTCCTAATGAAATACTCGCTGCAACAGTAACAAAATCCTTAGCAGAAGTTTTTACTGAAACTACATCTATTCCTGCAACTTTTTCTCTTTTATAAGCTGACGCAGATTTCTCAATTACTTTATCATTAAAAGTAATTGCAGCATTATTTTTTTGTTCTGCTAAAACAGCTTTTACTTCACTTTCTTCATGAATATGTCCTTCTTCTGAATGTCTGTAATAAAACGGACCGTTCTCTGGCATAAAATTACCAGCCTGTGTTGCTTCTTTTTTCTGTGAACCAGTTTGTTTTGGAATAAAATAACCTGTTGTACTTTGGTCTTCAACCAGATATTTATTAGCTACACGAAGGACATCTGCCGGAGTAACTTTTTTCAATCTGTCAACTCCTGTAACATAATCTGTCCAGTCTCCTGCCGCAATAGCTTCATTTAGAGCTGAAGCAATAACTCCCGAACCGTCGCGAGCTAAAACAGTTTGTGCGCTAATTTTTGCCACTACACGATTTACCTCATCCTGAGTTACGCCCTCTTTCTGGATTTTTGCCACAACCTCGCTGATTTTAGCATCAATGTCTTCATGTTTTGAAGCTGCTGGAAATCCTACTCCAATTGTAAATAGTCCCACCTCTTTAAACTCTGTTGCGCTTGCATAAGAATAAATTCCTAAACGGGTATCTACAAAAGTTTTGTTTAAAATAGCTGATGGACCATTACCAATAATCTGTGCCAAAATTCCCAGAGCTGGAAGATCTTCATGTAAAGCACCGGGAATTTTGTAAGCTTTATTTACGACACCCAGTTCTCCTGGTTTTCTAACTACAATCTTGCGCGGACCGTACTGCTGTGGTTCTTCTGTGTAAGGCTGAGGCATTACATGCGGTGCTTTTGTAATTTTTCCGAAATATTTTTCGATTAATTCAAAAACATTTTCTTTTCTGAAATCCCCAATAATGGTTAACGTAGCATTGTCTGGCCAGTAATAGGTATTATAGAAATTTTTTAAAACTTCAATCGGTGCTTTTTCAATATCCGATTTCCAACCAATTGTAGAATGATGATACGGATGTGCAATATAAGCCGAAGCCCAGATTTCCTTATCCAATAAACTGTTCGGATTGTTCTCGCCTCGTTCAAATTCGTTGCGCACTACCGTCATTTCAGCTTCTTTATCTTCTTTGGTTAATAAAGAATTACGCATTCTGTCGGCTTCAATCTGCAGTGCTAGTTCGATTTTATCACTTGGCAGTGTTTCAAAATAATTAGTACGATCGTACCAAGTTGTAGCATTTAACTGAGCTCCTGTATTCTGAAGGACATCAGTAATTGTATTTCCATTTTTTTTATTGAAAGTTGGAGTTCCTTTAAACATTAAATGTTCTAAAAGGTGTGTTGATCCTGTGTTTCCTAACACTTCATGTTTAGACCCTACTCGGTACACAATCTGTACCGTTGCAACTGGTGAAGCATTATCTTGTAAAAGAAGTACGCTCATTCCATTTGGCTGGTATAAATATTCTTCAATTCCACCTAATTCTTTGATTTTCTTAAAATTAACCGATTTATTCTGCGCTGAAATTAGGGTGCAGAAAGCCAGTGAGCAATAGCCCAGAAAGATGTATTTTTTCATTTTTTTGTGATTGAGATATTATTAGAGTGTTCAGTTTTTCAGTATTTAGTGTTCAGTCTAACTCCAGAATTGAAAACTTTGACCGAAACGAGACTGAACACTAAATACTTAAGACTGTGAACTGATTTATGATTTACTGAAAATTTCTTTCAGTTTAGATTGAAGTTCAGCTTCTCTAAGGTTTTTGGCAACGATTTTACCGTCAGGTCCAATTAAGTAGTTGGTTGGCACCATTTTTACGCCATATAAAATAGCAGCTTCATTCTGCCATCCTTTTAAATCTGAAACATGCGTCCAAGTTAATCCATCTTTTTCGATGGCTTTTTCCCAAAGGTTCTTTTTATCATCTAAAGAAACGCCTAAAACATCAAATCCTTTATCGTGATATGTTTTATATGCTAAAACCACATTTGGGTTTTCTTTACGGCAAGGTCCGCACCAAGAAGCCCAGAAATCAACTAAAACATATTTCCCTTTGTAATCTGAAAGTTTTACTAATTTTCCGTTAACATCTGTCTGAGAAAACTCTGGTGCAGCAACACCTACAGCTGTTTTATCATTAAGATCAATTGCTTCTTTTAACTGTTTTCCGTAAACTGATTTTTGCACTTCAGGAGTTAAAATACCGTAATACATTTTTACCTGTTCCGGCGTTCCATAAGACACAATTCTGTCGCTAATTACCAAAGCTCCTGCAATTTTATCTTTGTTTTTTCTAATAAATTTATCAGTCAAATCATCAGCAAAAGTTTGAAGATCTTTCCACTTTTTGTCCATTGCAGTTTGTTGTTCTGCCGTTAATTTTACTTTTCCGTTCTGCGTTAACGAATCTGATAATTTATAAACAGGACCTGCGATGTTCTGTATTTTTTTGAACTCATTATCATAATACGATCTGTAAATATCATTTTGAGTTGCTCCACTTACTTTTGCTTTGTAAATAGAGTCTTTTTTAGCTTCTACTTTAATATCTTCATTAGATAAAAGAAAATAGGCACCGTATTCTTCTCCTTTTAATTTAATAGTATGCAGTAAAGGTTCTGATACTTTTCCAGTAAGAGTAAAAGTTCCGTCTTTTTGTATTTGTGCAGAATCTGCGATTTTTTTGTTTCCTTTTTCATCTGTATTTTCCAGATAAACAGTTCCTTTATCTAATCCGGCAATAGTACCGTTAATAGTAAATCCTTCTTCTTTCTTTGAACAAGAATTTAGCACAGTCAGCAATGCTAATGCCGATAAACCTGATTTTAAGATTGTACTTTTCATGTTGATATTTTTTTTTGTTATTTTTTAATTTCAGTTTAGGTTTTCAGTTTTAATTTTCGACTGTAACTGAAAACCATAACTGAAAACTGAATTACGATTTTAATAGCTCTTTTAATTTCGCTTCTAAGTCTGCACCTCTTAAATTGTCGCTGATAATTACACCTTTACTGTCTACTAAATAAGTTGCTGGTATTGCTTTTACGTTGAATGATTTACTTACTTTATCATCATCTAAAAGATTGTGCCACTGCATATTTTCCTGTCCCAAAGCTTTCTGCCAAGCTTTTTCGTCTTTGTCGATTGAGATACTTAAGATTTCAAATCCTTTTGCTCCATATTCTGCATAGGCTGTTTTTAAATTTGGAATTTCTTTACGACATGGTCCGCACCAGGAAGCCCAAAAATCAACTAAAATGTATTTTTTTCCAGCGACAATATCCTTTGCATTATATGCTTTTCCGTCTTTATCTTTCAAATTGAAATTAGCAATGCTTGTTCCTATTAAAGATTTCGGATTTAGGTCTTTATCTACAACTTGTCCATAATAACTTTTCTTTGCTGCCGCAGAAAATTGCTCATAGATTGGTTTTTGCTCTGGTGTGAAATAGCTGTATTGCGTCATCATAAAAAATGGTCCCCACCAAGAGTCTTTATGTTTTGTAATTACAGCTAAAGTTGTTTTTTCTACTTTAGTAAAAAATGCTTTTTCATCAGCTTCAAATTTTTTCCAAACTGGAAGATTTTGAAGCGAATCTGCTGCTTTTGTATTCTTATCACGTTTAGCTGCACCGATTAATTTACTTAGTTCATTTGATTCTGCAGTATGGTAAGCAGCATAATCTTTTTCAAGTTCGTCTCTAAAAGCAGTTTCTTTTTTATAATAATCATTTGATTTAGAACCAGTAGTTACTTGATTTTTAAAAGTAATTCTTTCATCTTCGTTTTTTGAAACTTCGGCATCTGCCGTAACTTTTATTTTTGCATTTTCAACTAATAAATTCAAGTAACCTTTATTTTTTCCAAATGCGATAAAGAAAAAACGAGGCTCATTCAATTTTCCTGTAAAAGTAAATTTGCCATCCTTAATTGTTGTTTCTGCTACTGGTAATTCTGAAGAATGTGTTGCTCCAGGAATTAATTTTACAGCTGTTCCGTCTGTAAGACCAGTTATAGTTCCCTCGATAATGTAAGATGTTGCTGCAGAAGCTGCTACTTTTTTCTTTTGTGCTAAAACATTATTTGAAATAACAAATAAACAGATGCACAGTCCTAATATCTTATATTTAATTGTGTTCATTTTGATTGATATTTTTAGAAAAGCTTCCTTTTCGGAGTTTCTAATCAGGAAGCTTTTGAGTTATTATTTAGCTACATTTTGTGTAATTGTTCCGTTTCCTGGATTTAACACTGCTCCTTGCGGGAATGGCATTGTCCATAAATGAGAATCAGAAGATAAAGTGTAAGTGTTTCCGTTTGCTGTTTTGGTAAAACTCACTTTATAAACACCTTCTGCATTTAAACGTCTTGCGTCTGCAAATGGAGTAAGTGTCTGTACAAGTTCATTGTTTTTAGTTCTAAGAATCGCATTCATAGCAGTAGTTTTATCAGTAGTCGAAATATCCTGATAAGATGCTGGAAGAATACGAGTTTTACGAACTGTATTTAAAATTGCTAAAGCTTCACTGATTTTGTTATCACGTGCTAGACACTCCGCTTTGATTAAATAAACTTCAGTAGTTGTGATTCCTCCAAAATTGTACATCCCAGATAAAATCGAATAATAATAGGTATCATTAGTTACGGTTCTTATTTTCCATCTTGATTTAAAACGCACATCACCTGTTTCAAAACGCTGTGCTCTTTCTACCGGTATGTTTGGTTCACGCCCTAAGTTACGAGTTGAACCATGTCTAAAGACGTAATTTTCAGTATAATTAAAACCCATTGGAGAAACGGCTGTAGTGTAAGAACCTGGTACATCTATAATAGCTTTATTTGCTTCGTAAAAAGCTACCCAGTCAAACAACTTATTATTTTCTGCCAATGCCAAATCTGCATATTTTAAAGCCTCAGTATAATTATTCATTTGCAGATAAACTCTTGCATAAAATGCATAAGCTGTTCCTAAATTTGGATGCAAAGGAGTCTGAGATACCTTTAATAAGTAAGGTAAAGCTTCTTTAATATCGTTTAGAATAAAATCATACATTTCCTGAATCGTAATTTGTTTACTAGGCGCATTAATATTGGCACTAGTAATTAGAGGAACTGATAATTTTGTAGCAGCCGTAGAAGCAACATAAGTATCTGCATAAAAATTAGTCACATAAAAATAGTTCATGGCACGCATTATTTTTGCTTCTGCCCAAACTACTCTTTTTTCTTCTTCTGTAGCATTAGTTGAATTTAATGCATTTTCGATAATTAAATTGAAAGCCGAAATCCCTCCGTAAGTAGTATAATAAGTCGATTCGTCTGATACTTTCAATGCAATACGATCTGCATTTTCGTCCCACAGATAAAGTGCATTATACAATCTATTGCTTGTTAAAGTGGTCAATAATACATATTGATCATTTAGTAATTGATTAGCCCCTAAAACATCTATTCTTGTGTTGTATTCATCACGTAAAAAAGCTTCATAATCTGCTAATGTTGTTGGTGATTTTGCTCCTTTTGGAACATCATTCAAATAATCTTCACAAGATGCCAAAGTTAATCCTAAAGCCAATAAACACGCTAGTTTTTTATATATATTTTTCATCGTCTAGTCCTTAAAAATTAGAAATTAACATTTACCCCCAATACAAAACTTGGAGATGTGAAACCGCCCAACATATATTTAGCGTCTCTGCTTTTTGCGAAAGTATAGACGTTTTCTGCATTCAAATTGAAACGCACTCCATCTAATTTCACTTTCTTAATAATAGCGCTTGGCATTTGATACGCTAATGATACATTGCTTAATCTTAAATTTGAAGCATCAAGAATGTTAATATCAGCGTATTGATAAATAGTACGAGACTCTGAGTTAAATTCTGGATCATATTCGAAAACTGCTTTTGGAATATTTGTAAAAGCCTCGTCACCTGGCTGTTTCCAACGATCGGCAATATGATTGTTTACTACTGTAATATCGGTTACATAACCTCCCATTGCGCTATTGTAATTATTGTTTAACATTGGCAAGAATGTGTTTCTTACTTTATGCCCTAACTCATAAATGAAAAGAGCTGAAAGTGAGAAGTTTTTATACTTTGCAGCAGTATGGAAAGAACCACTGTGTGTAGGAACTGTTGATCCATAATCATCAATTGCATCAAGACTTGCTGGATTGAATTTTACTGCTGTTCCTGCAGCATTATAAACCTGAGGAACTCCAGTATTACTTAAACCAGCCCATTTGTAGCCATAAATAGAATTAAAATCTGTTCCTACTCTTGGGAAAGACTTAGGATAATCTAATTGAAGAATATACACAGGAGCTTTGATATTTACATAATCTATTCTGTTTTTATTGTAAGCATATAATACCGATGCATCCCAAGAGAATGACGGCGTTTTTACCATTGTTCCCCTCAAAGTAACTTCGACACCTTTGTTAGTCATTGACCCATTGTTAAGTGAGTAAGTTGAATATCCAAATCCTTCTGTTGGAATTCCCTGACTGCTCGACAACAAATCTTGACCTTTTTTTCTGTATAAATCTAAGGTTCCGCTTAATCTGCTTTTAAACATTGAAAAGTCAAAACCAATATTTGTAGTAGTTGTTTTCTCCCAAGATAATTCTGGATTTGGTCGTTTACCAACACTTCCCTGTGTTCCCCCAACATTTGGATTAGCGCTATAAGTTGCTGTTAAATAGGGTGCCGAATCTTTAGCGATATTTCCTGCAATACCATAAGAGCCACGAAGTTTAAGAGCATCAACCCAATCCACATCAAAAAATGATTCGTTGTTAATATTCCAGCCCCCACCTACAGACCAGATTGGTTTGTTTTGGTATTTACTGTCTGTTCCCCAAAGATTAGAGCGATCCCAGCGCACACTTCCAGAAAGCGTATATCTTCTGTCATAAGTATAACCTCCTGTTGAGTATACTGAAACATAACGGTTCTGTAATTCTTTTTGTAATGAAAAATCATTTATCGTCATGGATCCGCCAAAAACAGCTCCATAAACTTTTAGTAAATCGGCTTGATTTATTGCTGTAAATGATAAAGCTTGCGAATCGTAACCGTAACGAGTGTTATTTTCAAATTCTTGTTTTGAATGACGGATTTCCATACCTGCAATTGCAGAAAAATCATGTTTTTCAGCAAAAACCTGATTGAAATTTAACTGCTGACGGAAATTATAAGCATTAGAAAACTGATTGGTTTCTTTTATAATATCTCCGTATGGTAAATTGTAAACTGCTTTATTATTAGTAATAGTTACCAAACCATTTACTCTATTTCTTACATAGTATGAATTTCTGTCAAATAACTGATTAGCACGATCAGACCCAAATTCATATTGGAACATCGCATTGTATGTAAAGGCTTTACTGAACTTCACATTAAACTTTGCATAAGTTCTGTTTAGGAAACTTTTGTTTTCAACAAGATTTCTTCCAAATTCATCCATTGGAGTAATATCCATATTATAAAGACCATAAGTCTGCATTGACTGAAGTGTGAAGTTGTTATAACGAGAGGCAGCTGTAGAAACAAAATTAGTTCCGTCGTTATTCACTAATTGATTGTATGGCTGATATTTAAATCCTGGACTTGAAGCAAAATAACTCTGTGTATCTCCTTTTCCAAAATTGGTATAAGTTCCTAAATCCAAAGACAACCAGCTGTTAATTTGTGTAGAGTTTTTGATATTGATTCCAACTGTTTCATTTTCAGAATACACATCTTCAAGCTGATTACTTTTGTAAGTAATAGAGGCATTAAAAGTATTGTTTTGTGTTGCTTTACCTAAACTAAGGTTGTGCTGTAAAAAATATTGATCACGTTTTGCGTATCGTGCCACATCATCATAGTATTTATAACCTTGAGAACCAAGAGCGTCCAAACGGCTGTTCATTTCTGCCATTGAAGTTTTTCCTGCGTAACCATTTAAAATAGTCTGCATTCCTAAACTTGTAAATACAGCATTAGTCAGTGCTGATTGTGCATAAGTAGCCGCATTAGCAGTTTTCAAATTAGGATTTCCATTTGCCCATTCTCTTTCTAAACCAATAATATCAGCAGAATCTGTAAGGTTTCCAGTATAGTTTCTATAAGGAGTAACTGTTAAGTTGCTTGAAAATGAAATATTAGTTTTTCCTTCTTTCGCTTTTTTTGTAGTAATTACTACTACTCCATTTGCTGCGCGGGCACCATAAATAGATGAAGCTGCAGCATCTTTTAAAACCGTAATCGTTTCAATATCTTCCAAGTTCAAACTAGGAACATTTTCTTCTATTGTAGCAAATGGAGTAAGCTTTGTATTTTCGACAGGAAATCCGTCAATAACATATAATGGAGCGGTAACACCATTCATAGAAGTTGTTCCTCGAATTTTTCCATCTTGATATCCAACAACACGCCCTTCTAAAATATTATCTAAACTGCTTAGACGCTGTTCTTTAAAATCTTCAGACTTTAAATTAGAGAAAGATCCTGTGGCCTGTTCTGCCTTTATATTTTGATATCCAGTTTTTAATACTAAACCTTCTAATTCCTGTACATCTTCTTTTAAGACAACATTGATAACACTTCTGCCTTCAACTTTTATTTCTTGTCTAATGTATCCTAAATAAGAATAAGCCAATGTAGTTTCACTGCTGACAGCAATAATCTGATATTCTCCGTTAAAGTCTGTGTTTACGCCTCTTCCAGAACCATTATCGGCAACAGCTGCACCAACTAAAGGCATTCCTTTTTCGTCAGTAACACGCCCCTTTACGATAAAATCTTTTTCTGCTGCAACTGTTTTTTCTTCTGGCGCTTTTTTTGCCATCAAAACAATATGGTTTCCAGAAACTTTATAGTCTGTACCCGTATTTCCAAAAATGGTATTTAAGATCGTTTCGATAGAAACATTATTCTCATTAACATTAATTGTTCTGTTTAAATCAACAGATCTTACATTGTAAACAAATCTATAATTAGTAGTATATTCAAGCTTTTCGATAACTTTTGCAACGGTCATGTTATTTGCATTAAAAGACATTTTGGCCTTTTGCGAGTAGCTTACTCCCGCCTGCATAACCGTAAAAGTGGTTAAAATAAATAATGTGGTCAATTTCATTTTCAAATCGAATTTCAAAAAAGGCTCGTCGAACCTGATTCTGTTCAATAGTTTTTTCATACTTTTAAAATGTTTTTTTTAATGTTGGTTGGTTAATTAACTGATCGCATTTATTCTACCGGGAAATGTTGGCGCATTTTCCGGTTTTTTTATAACGATCCTTTTCATTTTTGGATTTTGTTACATAGGCGTTTAATTTATTTTAGATTTCTGATTTTAGATTTTAGATTCTAACTATAATTCTTAATTCTTAATTCTTAATTCTTAATTCTTAATTCTTAATTCTATTTAATAGTAATTTTATCCCGATCTATATCGTAATCAATAGCATAACTATCGCTAAAATATTTCAAGACTACTTCAATTGGTTCGTTATCAAAACGGGCATTGAAAATTTCCTTTCCTAGTGCTTTATTTCTATTGATAAAAGTCACATTATAACGACGTTCCAGTTTTTTAATAATATTCTCAAATGAAGCATTTTTAAATACCAGACTTCCTGTTACCCAAGCGGTATAATATTCTGTATTCACCTGCTCTTTTGTAATTTTTGACTGCCCTCTTTCATTTGAGCCTTTTTCTCCAGGCTTCAGATATACTTGATTTTCTTTTGTTTTTTGATCTTTATATAAAGACACTTTACCTTCAACCAAAACCACATCTGTACTTGAATTTTCACTATAGGTATCAACGTTGAACTTAGTTCCCAAAACCTCAACATTTATGTTTTGTGTATTTACGTTAAACGGATGTTCTTTATCTTTTTCAACTTCAAAATAAGCTTCACCTAAAAGATACACTTGTCGGTTTTGATTTTTGACAAACTGCACTGGATAACGTAATGATGTTCCAGCATTTAAATGTACCAGCGTTCCATCAGACAATTGTACTTCAAACTTTTTCCCGTACGGAATTCGGATTGTATTGTAAACCAATGCACCTTCGGCATAAGCTTTAGTATAAACCAATCTATCTTTTTCCTGTCTTCCAATTACATTTCCATTTTTATCAGTTATATTTCTTGCTTCATTTAGCTTAAGATTCTGTGATTCGTTTCCAAGTTGCAATACAATTTCATCTTCTCTCGGAATTACTACATTTTGTTTTGGTTTTGTTACGGTATCTGAATTTTTATAAAAATAAAATCCACCCAAAGCCACAATCAAAATCGCTGCATATTTATAGTATGATGAAAATCTTCTTTTATAAAAAGCATTATTTTCTTTTCTGATTCTTTCTGAAAGCTGTTTTCTAACTTCAGTAGAATCAAAATTGTTCATAGCAGTATCTATTGCGTAATTGGTTTTCACAAAATCCTTAAACACAATTTGATTTTCATCTTGCTTCAGCCATTCAGTCAGCTGTTCAATCTCTTCCTGACTTGCCTGATTTGTGATAAATTTCACGATTAATCGTTCTGATTTTTTCACGGTCATTTTAGTTGTTTTTAATATTATTACGAAGCAAAAAAACAAAACCCTAACAATTTGATAAAGTTTTTTTCATTTTGATGCTTTTTTTATTTTTCACAAGTTTTTTCTCTCAATAAATTCTACTAATTTGATAGAAATAAAAGAATAAATGTTTTTATCTTTGCCTTTTTTCGGGTTTTTATTTGTAATAAATTTCAAATAGAAATTATCAAAAATGAAGATTTTTAGCAAATAAAGGTCTTATTTGGACAGTGAAAATTATAAATTTATATATTTGTTTTTATGAAAACGGGTGATTACAGCGATAATACTATACTTATTGAATCTCTAAAAAATGGAGATGAAATGGCGTACACTTATTTAATCGATACCTATCACCATAAACTTTGCGTTTACGCTAACAGTTTGGTTAAGAATGTTTACAGCGCGGAAGATATTGTACAGAATGTTTTTATTAAGGTTTGGGAACAGCGTACGAGATTAAAACCGGAACATTCCTTAAAAAGTTTTCTTTATAAATTAACTTATAATGAGTTCATCGATTTATATCGAAAAAATCAGTCTTTGTTTTCATTAGAAAAATCCTATTACGATGCTTTGAACGGAATTGTTCAGGAAGAAGATTCTGAAGCTTTTCAGAGAGTTTTAAATGCTGTGAATAAAGAAATTCAGAATCTGCCTCCAAAATGCAAAGAGGTTTTTATTCTGAGTAAAAAAGAAGGTTTGACCAATATTGAAATAGCGGAACATTTGGATGTTTCGATTAAAACCGTTGAAGCCCAGATCACTAAAGCGTTTTCTATACTGCGTTCTTCGTTGGAAGAAAAAGTGAGAAGTGTTTTGTTTCTGCTGTTTTCGGCTAAAAAAAAATTCAGACTAAGTAAATTAATCTGAATTTATTGACTTATTGTTTTAAAGCATAAATAAATCCTATTCCCTTTTTTCCGGTTTCGAGTTCATATTCGGTTTCGATACGAGTGTAACCGTCGCCTTCAAATTCGTCTAGATAATCCCAATTTGCTGTTAGATCTTCTGAAAAAAGAACATAACAATTTATAATTTCGGCTTCTTCAGAATTCACAGGAATAAAACCATTATAACCTAATGACGAACCCCAGCCTCCTTCTTCCAATTTTCCTTTTATAATCGCTTTATGCCATTCTCCTTTTATAGGATCCATAACCGAATGATTGGATTGTCCAGGCGTCAACGAACCGTAAATAACTAAAGCAGGAATTGATTTTAAATCTTTCATTTAGGAAACGTTTTCCATTTTTTGCTCAAAAATTTCTAAAACAGGCATTTTCATATCGTGATAAAAAAGCACTTTCCAATTTTCGTCTTTGGCCTGCTGTTCCCATTTTTTACGAGATTCTCTAGCACGTTTTCCGTCAAAATCCGTTTTGTAGGCGACATGCATCGACCAGTATATTTTTTGAGGTAAATCATCTGCTCCGTAAAAAACAATTTCATCATCGGCTTTGATCCAGAAAACTTGATGAAATTTTGTATGTCCTGCTGAAACTTCGTAGAAAATTTCATTTGTAATATTGCCTTTATCATCATTCATTAACTCGACATTAGGCAATTTTTTCAGTTCATTTAATATCTCAAAAACATAAGAAGGATTATTGATTTGTTCCAAAGCAAAATCTATTTCTCGTTCCTGAATGTAAATTGTTGCATCAGGAAAATTTTGAACCAAATTTCCATTTTCAAAATAACCAATTCCTTCAATATGATCTTTATGCAGATGCGAAACCAAAATTTTTGTAATTTGTTCTGGACCAATATTATTTTTTCGAAGCATTTCATGAATAAACGGAATTCCATCATTCATAAATCCTAAACCAAAATCTAATAATATGACGTCATTATCTGTAATAACAACAAAAGGCTGGATGGCCATTTTAAGCCCCATTTCGGTGGTGTTTTCTGTAATTAATTGAAACTCTTTTTTAGAATTGGCAATATAATTTCCTTCTTGTAAAGCTATAATTTTCATTTTTGTTCTGCTTTGATTTTGAAACATTACAAAGTTCTTAAGAATTTCTATATTTGTAAAACCTTATTTTTCGATAAAATCAATCGATAAAACCGATTTAGAAATGGAACTTCGACAGCTTAAATATTTTCTGAAAGCAAAAGAATTATTGAATTTTACTGAAGCCGCGTCGGCACTTTATATCAGTCAAAGCACATTATCACAACAAATTAAACAATTAGAAGACGAATTGCAGGTACCACTTTTTAATAGAATTGGAAAACGGATTACGCTTACAGAAGCTGGAGATTTATTCTCGGTTTACGCGCAGCAATCTGTCAACAAAGCTTCTGACGGATTTGAACTTTTAAAAGATTTGAATAATCTTGAAACGGGGAAAGTTGCTATTGGCGTTACATACGCCTTACGTCATGTAGTTACAAAAGCGTTAATTGTTTTCAGTTCTGAATTCCCTAAAATTCAATTCGAAATCGTCTTTGGAACTTCACAAGAATTAATTCATAAACTAAATCATTTTGAACTTGATGTAATTTTGACTTTCGAAGAAATTGCTTCTGAAGCGCATTTCAAATACAGGGAATTATTTACATCTCCAATGGCTTTAGTTACCTCAACTGAAACGTCATTTACCAATAAAAATAGTATTTCTTTAAGCGAAGTGAGTTCCTTACCGCTTGCACTTCCATCGAGTGGTTTTAGCACAACACAATTCATCAATAAAGCTTTCAAAAATGACAATCTCAATCCAAAAGTTACCATCGAAATCAATGATATTCCAACTTTACTCGAACTGATTAAAACAGGAAAATGGCATACCATTTTAACGAAAACGACAATTGAAAACGAAAAAGATCTGCACGCGATTCCCATAAGCGGCAAAAATATGACGAGAACTGCCATGCTGATTTCTTTGAAAGAAGCTTATGAGAAAAAAGCGGTTACTACTTTTTTAAAAATGCTGATGACTGTTAATTAAAAATTGAGAATTAAAATTGTCTTTGAGGTTTTCGTATAGTTTGTCATTTCGATTTCTATGATAAAACTAGATGTCTAAATAGACTAACAACTTTGTCAAAGTTTAAAACTTTGACAAAGTTCTCGCAATCAAAATCTATTTCAACCCTGCTTCAAACGGCGAAGCTGGCAAATTTTCTTGATTATATAAATTAGCATTAAATGGATTATCTGCCCAAGCATAACGCACTTTTACAGGATTACGAATATCATTATTCCACACCATAACTTTATCGCCTTCGATAGTTGCTTTTGCCCAAACAAACTTTCCATCTGCACCAGCAACTGCAAAACCGTTTAAAGTATTACCGCCTTTGTTCATTAAACCCGTTCCTAAACTGTCAAAACTTAAAACAAGCTGTTCATCTTTTTGTTCCATTGATTTAAAAATAGGACCGGAAGTGACTAATTTTTTTTCGCCGTAAACTAATTTTCTAGCCTGTAAAGCTAATCGTTTTCCCACATCAGATTTATTCAAAGGATGAATGTCATTCCATTCTCCTAAATCTATGGCAACTGCCATTCCGGTATTTGGAATTTCTAAAACCTTACTTTGCTGCTGTCTTAAAACTGCCCAATTACTTTCAGTTGGTTCTGGTTTTGGATCCATAAAATTTGGCAGTTGAACAAGTAGAAAAGGAAGTTTTTCCTGTTTTAATTCTGTACGCCACGTATTTATTAATGTTTCCATTAAAGCGGTATATTCCAAAGGCTTTTTTGTATTGGCTTCGCCTTGATACCACAAAACTCCTTTCAGAGAATAATTTTTAATTGGCGCAATCATAGCATTATACAATCCAACTGGTTTCCAGCGTACAAAAGTCTGTCCGGGTAACGGAAGCATTTTTGAGCCTAATTTATAATTCCAGCTTCCTTTTAAATCAATAGTTTTATCGTCAATAATTAGTTCATAAGGTTTATCCGTTACAAAACCGCCTCTGCCTGAGTTGTTAATAACACGAATTGTAATCTCGTTTTTTCCTTCTTTCAAAATAGATGAATTGAAAAAATAAATTCGAGGTGGATATTGATAAGAAGTGGTTCCCACAAAACTTCCGTTTACAAAAACAGAATCGGCATCGACAATTCTTCCTAGAATAATTTTCGCTTGGCTCTCTTTGATTTTACCTAAAGTGAATTCTTTTTTAAACCAAACAGGACCATTTAAATTTCCCAGTTCTCCATCGGCCCAATAACCTGGAATATTCATCGTTTTCCAGTCGGAAACATCAGTTGTATTTTTCCATTTATTTTTTAAGCCAAGATCTGTATCGTTTAATAGTTTATACCAATCTGAACTTACTTTTCGGTCGTTTGCATCAATTTCTTTTTCAAGTTTTCCGTCTTTAAATTTTAAAAATTCCTGATAATATTCTGGAAACTTTTTAATTCCTTCTTCATTAATCCAAGATTCTGCCGGAGAACCACCCAAAGCGCTATTGATTAATCCGATTGGAACTTTGTATTTCTCATAGATTTCTAAAGCAAAAAAATAACCAACACCCGTAAATTGCAAAACGTTCTGCGGATTTGCTTCTACCCATGCCCCTGTTGAGAAATCGTTTCTTTCTTTTTCGAAGTAGTATTCGTCTGGAACTAAAAATTGTCTGATTTTTGAATTTTCAGATTTAGTAATTACTTCTTTATATTTATCCTTCAATCTGTCCATTGGAAGTTCCATGTTCGATTGTCCTGAACACAGCCAGACATCTCCAAAAAGAATATTTTTCAGAACAATTGTATTGATTCCTTTTAAAGTCATTTCAAACGGACCGCCTGCTTTTTGTGACGGAAGCTGAATGGTCCATTTTCCATCTTCGGCTGTAATGGTTTTATATTTTTTCCCTTTAAAATCGAGTTCTATATTCTCTTTCGGCGATGCCCATCCCCAGATATTGATTTTGGTATCACGCTGTAAAATCATTCCGTCGCTTATTAATCGCGGCAGTTTTATCTGTGCATTGATTGCAAAAGATATTAGAAATGTAAGTAGTATTATTTTTTTCATGCTATTTAGTCTTTCTTGGTGTCAATTTTTTCGCCACGAATTCACGAATTTATCTAATTCTTTCTTTGTGTTTTAATTATCAGCAATTACACAAATTAATTTGTGTAATTTGATTATTCTGCAGACAAAGATTTTAATAAAAAAATTCGTGAAATTCGTGGCTAAAAAAACTTATTCATAACTATACAATTTTATTTTCTGGATTTCGTAATCGCCAACTGAAATTCTCAAATGTCTGCCTTGATGCGTTTGGTCGCCATTAAAATGCCTGATGGTTCTCCATTTTTCATTTTCAAATCTCCCTTGATCGGTTTTTAAAATCCCTGCGTTTAGATTTTCTTTTAAAGATTTAAAAGTGACCACAATACCAGAACCTGCAATATAAAATTCGTCTTTAGCAATTTCTATAATAATGGAACTTGACATTGGCCAAACATTCTCTTTTGCTCCATCAGACCAATTTAGCGTATAATCATGCTTAAAGGTGAATTCATAATTACCCATTTTTATAATCTGAGTATTATTTTCTTTGTCTAGTAAAACACCATCAATTTTTCCTTGTCCTTTATTGGCTTCAATTGTTGGTGTTAACTGCTGGACTAAATCATAGATTCTCCCAAGCGGTTCTTTTTTCGCATCGGCAACCGATTCTATTGAGAAAGGCGAAAATCCAATGGCTTCATAATGTCCGATAGCATACAAACCTTTAAAAGGCGCCGTTTCATCAAAACGATGTTCTGGAATAAATAATGGATCGCCTTGTCGCGTAAACAAATCGTTCCATTGTTTGAATGACGGATTATAAAAATCTGGCGCTAGAAAATCAATTGAATTTCCTGCTGCTTTCCAGACATCCATAAGATGTGGCAACGGTCCAGCACTTGGATATTGTCCCGGTTTTTTCTCTGGTGCATTTAAAGCTGCATTCACAAACATCGGAATTGGATAGACATCCTTTCCTGCTTTTGCAATTATATTAGTAAATTTTGAAAAATACCAAGCCATAAAAATTTCATCGGTATGCAGGCCTTTTCCAAAAATGTCTTCCCAATTTCCAGCAGTTTTGAATCCGTTTTTCTTCCAGATTTCCAAGAATTCTGGAACCAGTTTTTCTTTGTTTTTCTGTAAATATTGAATCAATTCTTTTGGCACTTCTTTTTTGAAAGCGGTATTCGCTAAAGAGTTATAATCACGAGCCGTTGGTAGCATTCCGATTTCGTTCTCAACTTGAATCATAATTACGGTTTGTTCTTTTTGGTCGAAATCTTTAATGTGCGACATTAATTTTTTGAATGCATTTAAATCTGCCTGTAGATTATTTTCGCTGAAAGGTGTTAAAATCTCATGACTTTTATCTTTGTCATCTTTAACTCTAGGATATTTTTTCTGATTTAGTTTAACCCAAGCTGGCGCATGACTTGACATACTGTTTTTCCATGATCCAAACCACAAGAAGACCAATTTTAAATTTTCTTTTCTGGCTCTAAGAATTAAATCATCAACCAAAGCAAAATCAAATTTCCCTTCTTCTGGCTCTATAAGTTCCCAATAGATTGGTGTTAAAACAGTGTTGAGATTCATGTCAACCAATTTGGGCCAAATGGTTTCCATGCTTTCCATACTGGTGGCAGAAGAATTTCCTAATTCTCCACCTCGTATTATAAAAGGTTTATTATTGATAATGAGCTGCGTTTTATTTCCTTTTTGCTGCAGATGAGGTATTTTCTCTTGAGAAAAACCAAATTGAGTCAGAACAAAAAATAGTATTACAGCCGTACTTTGGGAAAATTGGAACATTCTAATTCTTTTAAAAAATTAAAAAATAAATAATCCATAATATAAACTTTTTACGGTTCATATTATGGATTAAAACTAACTTAAAAATTACTTAACTAATTCTCCTGAAAAATCTTTACTTACGTCTTTTCCAGCAAGACCATCAGCAGCTCCTTTATAAGCATGTTTACGAACGTAATTGGCATCCCAAAGGTTTGGGGATTCATTTGGAAGCCAGTATTCGTGCTCTTTAGCATTATCAGAAACACCCCAAATCGTGATTCCGTATTGTTGTCCCACAGGAATGTATTTTTTGTACATATCGATTACGTACTGATACATTTCTGCTTGCGAAGCCTGTTGTGCTACAGTTGGTGTTGCAGTTCCTAATCTTATGTCTAATTCAGAAATTTTAATCAATTTTCCTGATGCCGCCAATTTTTGGAACATCTGAACAATTTTATCTTTATCTGTTGTTAAACCAATGTGCATTTGCGTACCAATTCCATCAACTTGAGCTCCTTGGCTTTCGATATATTTTACATATTCGATTAATCCATCGCATTTATCCAATCTAGATTCTAAATTGTAATCATTAATGAAAAGTTTATCCGTTGTATTTCCGTACTGACGTGCTAATTTGAATGCTTTTACGGCATAATCTTTTCCAAGATATTTTACCCATGAGAAATAATCTGTTGCTGTATCGCCTTCGGTTCCATTTCTTAGAGTTCCGTCTTCTTTCATTGGTTCATTTACAACATCCCATGCAAAAACACTAGTTTTGTAATGTGTCATCATTTTAGAAATCCAATCGGTCATAGCATCGCCAATAATTTTGGTTTTCTCAGCATCGGTTTTTTCGATTGTAATTGGGGCTGTTGCTCCTCCTCCAGAAGATGTTCCGTCTGTTACTAGAACATTATCAATATAATAAGTTCCTGCAGCACCACCTAAGTCAAAACCAAAACCTGTCTCACCGCCTTTAGCTGTTATTTTCCATTCTATCAGTTTCCATGCTGTAGTAGTTGTCTGATCTCCTTGATAACTAGCCAATGATCCTGGTGTAGTAGAGCATCTTACAGAACCATTGGCTTCAGAACGAATCATATAAGAAATTGTATAACTTTTTCCTGCTACCAATGCAGAAGTAAACGTAGTCTGAATTTGAGTTTTCCATTGGTTCGTAGCATCAGATGTTGCATTTACCACTTTCATCGATCCGCTTCCCTCATAAACATTTGTAGCTCCTGTTCCTGCGCTTAAAGCATCCACGGCCCCATTGGCTTTAGTCCATCCCGTAATTCCTGAATTGAAATTTCCATTAGAAACTAAATTAACAGGTCCTGTTGCAGCATCAAGATCCACAACTGCCAAAGTATTAGCATCAATTAAATAGGTTACATTTGGAAGATATCCTAAATCTATATTAAATTGAAATGTTGTACTTCCTGATTTAAAATCTCCTGGAGCCAATTTAATTTTAACTTGCTGCCAAGAAGATGTTGTGGCAAACGCTTCTGTCCCTGTTCCAGTATTCATCCAATCTTTGTAAGGATATTGAGAGTTTAAAGAAGCATTAAATGAAATACGTCCTTTACCTGCAATATCTGATTTGATATAGAATGAAATCTCATAATTGTGTCCAGTAACAATTGGCACATTTGGAGATGTCAATTGAAGACTATAAGGCAAAGAAGATGAAGCACTAGATGCCAGCTGAATTGCTGCTGATGTACTAGTTAATCCTGAATTGGCAACAGTTGTAATTCCTTTTCCTGAATTATATGTTGTCCAGCCTGTGAAGGTTCCGTTTTTAATAGGTGTCAGGTCTAGAATATTAGTTCCACTTGAACCAGGAATTACTGTTGGTCCAATAATACCATTCAAATAACTTGCATTTTGATTGGAATGCCAAATTAAGGTATGACCAAAAACAGTTAATCCAGCACTTTTTGTTGCCGCAATAAAAGCATCTACATTGGTAAAATTAATCTCTCCTTTAGAGTTTACCATAGCACCATGCTTCATTTCATAACCTGGAGTCACCTCATCAAAATTATCATTTACGATTTTTCTATAAGCTGCATCACTCATGTATAAACTGATTCCGATTCCATTTCCTAATGAAAAATCTGAATAGTTTTTTAATGGCTCGTAACGGCTGATTTTTTCTACTAAAGCTAAAGGAAGCTCAGCTCCTGTAACTGCTCCATGTTCTGGGTCTTTTCCCCACTCCATCAAATTATCATCACATGATGATAAAATCATTAGCGATGAAGCGATTATTGGTATGATATATTTAGATTTCATTTTGTGGTTTTTGTTAGTTAAAATCATTGTAAACTGGCGTATCTAATGGTACAATTCTCCAATTATCTGTGTACACTTTTACAGAAGTTGCTTTTGAAGGGAATTCTACTGTACTTTCTGTTCCCAGTACATCTTTCATTTTTACATCTGCATTTTCAAACCAAATACCAAAGTTTTGATACGTTGCAGCTTCACGATAAGCTAAAACGGTTTCAAACGTAGCAGCTTCTTTAGACCATTGATAAAATTTATTTAATGGAATTGTAACCGTTGTCCATCCCGTAGTTTGGAAAGCGACAGATTTTCCATCAACAAGCCAAGGAATGTAATTGTAAACTCCTCCAGACCATGTTCCTGCATTGAAATTGTTAATTGTACATATTTTTAAATAACCTGAATCTTTCCATGCATCTGGTACATAAATATCAAACTGAAAGGCTACTTTATCGAGCGGTGTGGTTGTTGGGATAAAAGGAGTGAATTGAGCTCTCCAGTTATCAACACCAGTTCCTCCTGTCCAAACCTCTGTTGCTCTGCCTGTTGCTGCTGCAATTGAAGTAAGGCGAGCTGGACGATGCGGTACATATTTACCATGAGAAAGGTTTCCTGTACCTATTGAAGCCGATTCCAAATCAGTACCCAGAATCATACCTTCAGCAGGTGGATTTCCCCAGAAACTATGTTGTCCTCTTCCATCAAAATCCAAAATAATACCTCTTTTGCAATTAAAATATGCCGGAGAATAAACACCTCCGTTTGAAGTTTGAACGAATAATGAACCTCCATTATCCGAAACACCGTTTGGTACTGTAACTGTAAAGAATTCACCATCTTCATCAGATGTAATTCCTGATTTTACTTCTATATTTCCTGGAAAAACTACTTTGCTTACTTCCGTTAAACCAGATCCTGAAACAATAATAGTTTCACCTGGATTTGGCATTGTATTCGAAATGGAGGAAATAGCTGGTTTTCCTGCACGAATTTCAAAAGAAAATGTTACTTCATGAGAATCGTTTACAAAACGGATTGTATTTCTTACTGAAGGATCTGCATCTGAAACTGGAGTATCGGCAGATATACTGACCAACATCGAATTGTTTGTTACAAATACCACATTAAAGTAAGTGGAATATCCATTAATATAAACCTTCTTCAGTCCTGTAAATCCTGAACCTTCGATACGCAATAATTGTCCTAAACGAGCAAAACTTACTTCTCTATCTGGCACAGAAGAGTTTATATCTTCCAAAAATACTCTTGTAATTGTCATCGAACCGCCTTCAGAATCGTTGTTGTCACATGAAGTAAACAACATACTGAAAACCATCATTCCAAGAAGTGCGATGGGTGCCCAATACTTTTTATTTAAAATATATTTCATATTACTATTTCTTTAGTTTTTTTATTTCTGCTAACTAGAATAAATCTTTAATCTTCTCTTCTGTAAACTGATACGGAACAGGATTTTCTCTCAATAACGGATTCTGAACTAACTCAGATTCTGGATAAGGAAGAAGGAAAATTGTCGTATCGATAACACCAATGGCACGTGGACTGCTGCTTCTTGCTGGGTCTATGGAAACTGTATTCGTTGCAGCATCATAAAGAATAGGCTGAACTGTACCTCTGTCTTGTCCTGTTATATAATTAATCACTTCCTGCTGTTTGTAATACGCTCTTCTTACCAAATCATACCAGTATTGACCTTCCATAGCCAATTCTACTCTTCTTTCGTGTATAATATCTGCATAAGTTAAAGTTGTTTTTGGCGTAAGACCTGCACGTGTTCGTAATTTGTTTATGCCCTCTAAAGCCATCGCATCAGAAGTAGAAGTATTGTTTCCTAAGGCAGCTTCTGCATAATTTAGATAAACTTCGGCCAAACGCAGCATATTGGTATTCAAAGCAGAATTCATACGGGTAATTTTCGAATTGTCTTTAGTAGACCCCACAACTCCTTTTTTTATGTTCACAAATTCTTTGCTGTGATTTACTGTATAGCCACCGTTTGATTTATTAATTTCTGGATAAAAATCATCATCAGCCATCCATGTAGCTCTTCGGCGAAGATCTTTTGATTCATATTCTTTTAAAACATCATACGATGCTCTTGTCCAATACCCCCAAGCCGCATCATCTCCAGTAATATCAGAACCTAATGCAAAATAAGCCTGCTGTGTATTGTTAACGCCATAATCTCCGTTTGGAACCCATTGTAAAGCAAACATAGATTCCGAGTTGTTGTTGTTATCGATCATGAATAAATCTTCATAATTAGCCATCAAACTGTAAGGGCCAGAACTCATTACTTTTTCTGCAGCTTTTTTAGCCAAATCAAGATATTCCTGACTGCGAGTTCCACTGTTTGGATTGTCGCTAACTCCTGAAAATGATAAATAAACACGAGAAAGCATTCCGAATGCGCTGTACCTTGTCAAACGTCCAGCCTGACCTGCGGTTTCTGGAAGGTATTTAGCGGCAAATTCTAAATCACGTATCGAAAATTCGTAAACATCTTTCATTGGATTTTTGTTTACAATTGGATTTTTCACCAATTCTCTCGGATCTGTAGAGATAATAACGTCTCCCCATAGAGAAGCTAGATACCAGTAAGCTGTTCCTCTCATAAAACGAGCTTGAGCAATATATCTGTTTTTTATATCATCATTAAGCGGACTTCCGGAAATCCCAATAATAACATTATTAGACTGCTGTACTACATTGTACAATGAAGCCCAAGCAGAAACTAATGGTCCTGTCAATCCAGTTTCTGTTAAATCTGTAAAAGGATATACATAGTCTGAAAAGGGAGCATACATATTTGCCGCACGTCCATCTCCTAAACCATAATAAAATTTATCATTAAAATCGAACCATACTTTGTTGTATAACGGTCCTGTCGCAGCCTGAAAATCGGATTCAGTCTTATAAAAATTTTCTTTAGTAATTACATCATTCGGTTCAACGTCCAAAATGTCGCTGCAACTCGTCCAAACAAATGGCAATGCAATAATTAAAGCCGTGTAAAATATTTTCTTTGTTTTCATTGTGCAGTTTTTAGAAATTAATGTTGATTCCAAGTGTAGTTGTTACTGGTGAAGGATAACGTCCATTATCGATACCATTTAAAAGCTGATTTTGATTTATCGCACCAACTTCAGGATCATATCCTTTATATTTAGTAAAGGTTAAAACATTCTGCATGTTTGAGTAAACTTTGATATTTGAAATTCCATATTTAGAATACAAATCCTTTGGTAGATTATAACCAATAGAAATGTTTTTAAGTCTAACATAGGAACCATCTTCTACAAACCTATTGCTCAAACGATAGTTAGAAGCAGAAGATGCTGATGAGGCTCCAATTCTTGGCATATACGGATCACCTCCCACAATTTGTACGTTTCTGTAATCATTAGGACCATTCGGATCTATTAATTCTAATTGCGCATATCCCAATGCTGTTTTCAATAAATTAGTATTTTCACGAGGATTTTCTAACCAGCGTCTTTGATAATTTAAAACATCATTTCCATAAGAACCTGTAAATAAAATGCTCACATCAAATCCTTTGAATGAAAAACTATTGTTAAAACCAAAAGTGAAATCTGGATTAGGGTTTCCAATATAACCAGCATCTTTTTCGTTGATTACACCATCTTTATTGACATCTTCAAACATATAATCTCCAATCCAAACACCGTTTTCGCCAATAACCATTCCTTCTGGTAATGCTGTAGGTTTTATAGTTCCTGATGCATCTTTATAATAGAAATCTGTTGCTTTTTCAAAACGTCCAATAACTTTATATCCATAAAATTGTCCTAATGTTTGTCCTACTGCACTACGAGTAACCACTGTTACATCTGAACCTTGCTGTAAAGTCTGATCATAAACTCCTGACTCAGAATTTAATTTCAATACTTTAAACCTATTCATAGAGATATTAAAGTTTGATTTCCAAAGAAAATCTGGTCTCTGCATATTGATTGTGTTTAGAGTAAACTCAATACCTTTATTTTCAAGAGATCCAATATTTGCAAAAGGCGGAGAAGTCGATCCTTGTCCTGTTGTTCCTACGTATGCAGGAAGTGACAATCTTAATAATAAGTCATCTGTTCTTTTGTAATAAACATCTGCGGTAATCTCCACTCTATTATTGAAAAGTCCAAGATCTAAACCAATATTAGTCTGGTTTGATTTTTCCCACTTCAAATCTGGATTTGCCGTATTGGTTGCAATCTGTCCGCTTCCCCAATTCGTTGCCGAAGTACCATAAACAGAAGTATAAGCATTGTTTGGAACACTTGAATTACCCGTAACTCCCCATCCAGCACGTAATTTAAGATTATTAATTGTCTGATTATCTTTTAAGAATCCTTCATTTGATATCTTCCAAGCCAAACCTGCAGCTGGGAACCAGTCCCATTTATTACCTTCTGCAAATTGTGAAGATCCATCTCTTCTAATCGTTCCTGTTATAAAATATCTGTCATCAAAAGTATAAGCTACCCTTCCAAAGTAAGAACTTAGAGAATTTGTAGAACTTGCATTAGAATTTCGTGCTGTTGTTGGATCACCCGCATTCAAGTCTGTTGCTCCATTTGTCAAATATCCAGAACGATAGCCGTAAAGATTTTCCCAGTTTCTTTCCTGAAGTTCTTCAGCCAGCATCGCATTAACGTTATGTTTTCCAAATATTTTATTATAAGTCAAAGTGTTAGTCCAGATCCAGTTTTCGCTGGTAGATTTTGTTCTTGTTCCTTCTCTAACCTCATTTGATAATGCACCAAAAGTATAAGATGGATTAAAAGTATATCGGTTTCCAAAACCATAATCTATAGAATATTGTGTTCTAAGTTTTAAATCTTTTGTAAAACTAATTTCTGCATAAACATTTCCTCTAACTCCATAATCTTTTCCATGATTATCTTTCAGCATTGCAATTCCTAATGGATTGGTTTGAACGAATTCAGTTGTATCTGGTCCATCAAAAGTTCCATCAGCATTTCGGGCTGCCACATTTGGCGTTTGTTTTAAAGCTGTCAGGATTACCGAATCATCATTAACAGTGGTCACTTGATTGGTTTTAAAAACATTCATATTTACCCCCACTTTCATCCATTTCTTTACCTGAGAATCGATAACACCACGAATAGTCATACGATCGAAAGAGGATCCAATTATAGTTCCTTCTTGATCAAAATAAGACATCCCTAATGCATAAGTTGTAGTATCAGAACCACCAGACGCAGATAAGTTATAGCTTTGAATTAAACCTGTTTGAAACAATTCATCCTGCCAGTTTGTTCCTTCGCCTAATAAATCAGGACGGATAAAATAAGGGTCTCTTTGTACAATTCCCAAGTCTGAGCGCGTATTTTTAAGGGTTCCATATTCTCTTAAATTAAGGACTTGCAACTGTTTAGGCATTTCCTGCCATCCAATATAACTGTCAAAATTTAAAGTCAAGTCTCCTTTTCTCCCTGTTTTAGTTGTTACCATGATTACACCATTTGCCGCTCTAGAACCATAAATTGCAGTTGCAGAAGCATCTTTCAAAATATCAATAGAAGCAATGTCGTTTGGATTAATTCCCGCAAGCGGGTTGGTATTTAAAGAACCTGAATTTCCATCAATAATAACACCATCTATCACATAAATAGGTTCATTTGAACCGGTTATAGAGCTAATACCACGAATACGCACTGAAGAACTTCCTCCTGGTGTACCGCTATTTTGCTGTATCTGCACACCCGCTGCACGTCCTTGTAAAACCTGATCAATAGTTGTAGCAACTGATTGAGTTACTGCAGCGCTAGAGATAGACGAAATAGAACCTGTTAAATCTGCTCTTTTAGCAGTTCCGTATCCAATTACAACAACTTCTTTTAAGTCATTTAAATTTTCTTCTAATACCGCATCTATTTTAGTTTTGTTGTTTACTAAAACTTCATGAGGCTTATATCCTATAAAACTAAAAACCAGAATACTATTGGCAGGAACAGATTGTAGTGTATATGTTCCGTCAAAGTTAGAAACAGTACTGGTTTTAGTTCCTTTTACAATAATATTGACACCTGGTATTGGTCCGCTACCATCAGATACAGTACCCGAAACAGTAATTTGCGCATTTACCGCAGCAGAGCATACCAGTATCAGAATTAGGACTCCCAAATTCTTAAAGTATTTTGATCTGCTTTTAGTAATTAAAAAGTTAGTCATAAATAATTGGTTTAATGAGTTAATAAGTATGGTTTAGTTAGTTTACTTTTAATTGACCTATAGTTTGTTTTTTTTATGTTAAAAGAAATCAAACAAAAACAACTTATAGTCAAAACAAATATATACAAAAAACAACAACACACAATCGGTTGCGTTAATTTTTTTTGTCATTTTAAAAAAAATACCTCTTCAAAAAAACATATTATTCGTTTATATTATTAAAAATTTAAATAATAATCAAAAACAAGAATTAATACAACGAAAACGTTAGAGATAATAAATCAATTACCTATAAATCTTAAAAAAAACATAAAAAGTTAAAATTTCATATTTTTTCAAAAACCGCTAAAACGTTGTAGTGAAACTGCAAAAAAGAATTGAAGAGAAAATCCTTATCCAACCCTTATACAATAAGGATTTTATTCAATTATCAACTACTAATCAATCTATTAACCGCTAAACAATATATTTCTTACAAAAGCACAAAACAAACAATCGGTTGCTTTTATTTCAAAAAAAATCCCCTCCAAATATCTTAGAGGGGATTGTAAAAATGATCGAAAACTGATCTTAAATAAGACTATAAATTCATCTTTTTGGCATCTTCAACAAACTGTTTTAATCCAATATCTGTTAACGGATGTTTCAATAATCCTTTGATTGCTGAAAGTGGCCCAGTCATAACATCTGAACCAATTTTTGCACAGTTAATAATATGCATCGTATGTCTTACTGATGCTGAAAGGATTTGTGTCTGATAATCATAATTATCGTAAATTTCTCTAATTTCAGCGATTAGGTTCATTCCGTCAGTCGAAACATCATCTAATCTTCCTAAAAATGGGGAAACATAAGTCGCTCCAGCTTTAGCAGCTAATAAGGCTTGTCCAGCAGAAAATACCAAAGTTACATTGGTACGAATTCCTTTTGAAGAGAAATATTTACAGGCTTTTATGCCATCACCAATCATTGGTAGTTTTACTACAATTTGAGGATGTAAAGCTGCCAGCTCCTCTCCTTCTCTAACCATTCCTTCAAAGTCAGTCGAGATTACCTCAGCCGAAACATCGCCATCAACGATATTACAAATAGCCAAATAATGATTTAGGATGTTTTGTTTTCCTGTAATGCCTTCTTTTGCCATCAAAGACGGATTGGTGGTTACGCCGTCTAAAACGCCTAAAGCCTGCGCTTCTTCAATGTCCTGAAGATTGGCAGTGTCAATAAAAAATTTCATAAGTTTTTGGTTTAAGTTAAAAGTATTTTTGCGTAAAAAAAACTTTGTCAAAGTTTAAAACATTGACAAAGTTCTCAGTGTGTTCTAGTGAGTGAAAAATGTGCATTTCGATTGATTCTGCTCTTCAAAAAACCTTTAATAAAAAATACTCACTTATTATTTTATCAAACTGACTTTTTCTCAATTTCAATTTTCAAAAAACAGTAACTAAACCTTCAATCTGTTTTCTTAAATCTCAGTGTAAAAAGCCATAATCTTAATACACATTTTCGAAGTTTTTATCTAAAAACGTTTTACAACTATCATAATGTAATTTATTTTCAGATAGTTTCTCACTAATAAAAATTTAAACACATAGAAACATAGATTCACTTCATCTATAAAAGGCATTTCACTAGTTTAAACACACATAGCTATGTGTGAAAATCTAGATTTTCTTTCATCTCTTTTCTTTTCAACAAATCAAAATCTATGTTTCTATGTGTTTAATTAATCTCAAACCAATTAAATATATTGGTTGATGATATTTTCAAACAATTCTTGTTTACCGCTTTGAAGATTTAATTCTCCATTTTCGTGAGCGATAGTATAAAGATCTTTCAGGTTTAATTTTCCATCAGCAAAATCTTTTCCTTTTCCAGAATCGAATGAACTGTATCTTTCTGTTCTCAATTTTTCGTAAGGAGAAGAAGTGATGATTTTATCTGCAGTCAATAAAGCTCTTGCAAATGTATCAGCACCGCCAATGTGCGCTAAGAAAACATCTTCTAAGTCTGTAGAATTTCTTCTGATTTTAGCATCAAAGTTAACTCCTCCGCCTTGCAATCCGCCAGCTTTTAAGAAAACCAACATGGCTTCAGTTGTTTCTTGAATGTTATTTGGGAACTGATCTGTATCCCATCCGTTTTGGTAATCTCCTCTATTAGCATCGATACTTCCTAACATTCCTGCTTTTGCTGCTACTTCTAATTCGTGTTGGAAAGTATGCTGAGCCAAAGTAGCGTGGTTTACCTCAATATTAATTTTGAAATCTTTATCTAACCCATAATTTTTCAAGAATCCAATTGCTGTAGCCGAGTCAAAATCGTATTGGTGTTTAGATGGCTCCATTGGTTTTGGCTCGATGAAGAAAGTTCCTTTAAAACCTTGAGATCTTGCGTAGTCTCTAGACATTGCTAAGAATTGCGCCATGTGGTCTAATTCTCTTCCCATATCTGTATTTAGTAAAGACATATAACCTTCTCTACCACCCCAGAATACGTAGTTTTCTCCACCTAAAGCAATTGTTGCATCCAAAGCTAATTTTACTTGACCTCCAGCTCTCGCTACTACATTAAAATCTGGATTTGTAGCGGCTCCGTTCATGAATCTTGGGTTCGAGAAACAGTTTGAAGTTCCCCAAAGTAATTTAATTCCAGAATCTGCTTTTTTCTGTTTTAAGTAATCTGTAATAAAAGCCAAACGTTTTTCTGATTCTGCGAAAGTTGCTCCTTCAGCAATCAAATCGTAATCGTGGAAACAGAAATAATCGAATCCCATTTTGCTGATAAATTCAAAAGCAGCATCTGCCTTATCTTTTGCCGCTTGATATGGATCTGATGAAGCATCCCAAGCAAATTGCTGTGTTCCTGGCCCGAATGGATCGCTTCCTTGTCCGCAGAAAGTATGCCAGTAAGCAATAGCAAATTTAAAGTGCTCACGCATTGTTTTTCCAGCTACAACTTGGTCTGGATTGTAATATTTAAATGCCAACGGATTATCAGATTCTTTTCCTTCAAATTTAATTTGGCCAATACCTTTGTAGTATTCTTTATCTCCTAAAACTATCATTTGATTTTTTTATTTATTTGTTAATATTAATTCTAATTCTTGTTTCCATTTTTTATATGCCGTTTCGTATTCCTCTTTATTTTTTAGAGGCAAAAAGGTCATTACGTGATCGTTTGTTGTAATTCCTGAACCAAATTTTTCAAAGTCGCCATCTGTCAAGCCAACTGCTCTTGCCGCTCCTACTGCTCCGGTTGTATTGTAAATTTCTATTTCATGTCCAATTAATGTTGCCACTGTATTAGAGAAAATTTCGGAACGGAATAAATTATCATTTCCAGCTCTAATTACATTAATCGTTGCATTATCATCTTTCAAACATTCCATTCCGTAAACAAAAGAAAATGCAATTGCTTCTAAAGATGCTCTGAACAAATGCGCGTTGGTATGAATATTAAAATTCAGGTTTAAAATATGAGATCCAATATTTTTATTATTGAACATTCTTTCGGCGCCATTTCCAAACGGAATGACAACCAATCCTTGTGAACCTACATTTATCTGAGATGCTTTTTCATTCATTTCTTCGTAGGATTCATTTCCGATATTGTTTCGCATCCATCGGTATTGGATTCCTGCTCCGTTTATATTCAGCAATTTTCCAACTCTCGGATTTGATTCCGTATAATTTACATGAACAAAGTTGTTTACACGAGTACTTTTTCCTGAGTTTGTTTCTGTAACAGCATAGAAAACACCCGACGTACCACCTGTTGCTGCAACTTCACCTGAACGAAGTACATTTAACGACAAAGCATTATTTGGCTGATCTCCTGCTCTATAAACAATCGGAATTCCAGCAGGAAGACCAGACTCTGCAGAAGCTTTTTCGGTCACAACTCCTTGATTTGTAAAATTTTCTACGATTTTCGGAGTCAATGTGGTATCAATTCCGTAATATTCTAAAAGCCAATCGGCTACTTTATTTTCTTTATAATCCCAAAGCATTCCTTCAGACAAACCATTTTTAGTTGTCGTTACTTCGCCTGTTAATTTCAAAGCGATATAATCTCCCGGAAGCATGTATTTAGCAATTTTATTGTAAACTGCTGGTTCGTTTTCTTTCACCCATTTCAGCTTTGAAGCAGTAAAATTCCCTGGCGAATTCAATAAATGTGACATACATTTCTCTTCTCCAATTTCGGCGAAAGCTTTATTCCCAATTTCAACCGCACGGCTGTCACACCAGATAATAGAATTTCGCAACGGAGCGCCTTCTTTGTCCACAATCACCAATCCGTGCATTTGGTATGAAATACCAATTCCCTGAATTTTAGACGCATCAATATTTGCTTCTTTAATCGCTCTTTTAGTCGCTGTACAAATGTATTGCCACCAAATTTCAGGATCCTGCTCTGCCCAGTCTGGGTGAATTGAAAGGATTTCCATTTCGTTTTGCGGTTCATTCAAAACGATCACTTTTTTACCCGTTTCTGCTTCAACAATTGCTGCTTTCACAGAAGAACTTCCAATATCATATCCGATATAATACATACTTACAATGATTCTCTTATTATTAATTTTGTCGGCACATAACACTTCGTTTCTTCGTCATGCGTAATAAATGCCGCTGCTTTGGTTCCTATTTCCTTAAAATCAGTTGAAACAACCGAAATTCCTTTGTATATAAATTTCTTCATCGGGGTTTCGTTGTATGACAAAAAGCCAACATCTTTTCCCGGTTCGTAATCTTTCTCTTTGCACTGCTCTAAAAAATGCCCTAAAATCCTGTCGCTTACACTGATATAAGCAATTCCTTTTTCGATATTGAACTTCTTCGGATCTGTAATCACTTCGTATTCAAAACCAAAATCAGCACAGAATTTCTTAAAAAATTCCACTGTTTCCCACGGGTGATTCGTAAAATCAGGATAGACAAATTGTATCTTTTTATACTTTTTAAACAAATAAACTGCCTCTGTCAAAGACTCATAAAATGCTTTTCCAAAATCCTGAAAAACATAATTGTTCGTCTTTTTCGCCTGAATATTCCAGTCAATCAAAAGCAATTTGTCACTTGAAATTGCCGACAATGCCGGAGCAATATCCCGATGATCAAAATTCATCACCACGTATTTATAATACTTCCCAATTCCGTTATTGATGATCGTTTTAAAAACATCAATATTATAATGATGAAACTGCACATCAATAATCACATTATCGGGCAGATTATTCACAACCGAATGGTACAAAACCTCTTTATATGCCTTAAACGTATCTAAAACCAAAAGCACTTTTCTTGTTTCTCCCGCTACATAATAGCCTTTATTCGGTACAGATTCAATCGTATTTTGGTCTTTTAAAATCGAATAAGCCTTAAAAACCGTGTCTCTCGAAAGCTGATATGTTTTGCAAATCACATTCACCGACGGAAGCAAATCTCCTTTTTGCAGAATATTCTCCGCAATCGAATTTGTAATTCCATCCACCAACTGCTGATACTTTGGAATATCACTTTCGTGATTGATTATAAACTCAAATTTTTCTTCTTCTTTTAGCATACCGTTCTGTTCCGTTCTGTTATGCTAAAGTAGCTAAAAATATTTTATAAAAAATTGTTTTTTGTATTAATTATGTTAAGTTTTTAAAAATCTATTTTTCAATAATTTGGGCGTGTGCTTGTCCCGATAGCTATCGGGAGGCTATCCGTTACAAGTCCTCGCACTTCCTTCGTCAGGCTCCGGGCTTTCCACTGCTATCCCTCACGCAAGCGGGTTCAAGAGACACAATCTTGTCATTTCCATTTAAAAGGAAAAATCACAATAGTAACTACATAAAGTGATTTAACCGAAAAGTTCGCAAGGGATTACGCAAGGTTCGCAAAGGGTTTCTCCACAATATTTCTAATCCCTGCATAGCTCTGGAAGAGCGCAATATTTATAGAAAACCTAAGCCCAACAGATTAAAAGCTCCAGCGGAGCGACACATTTATCGTTAACAACATATCGCTCCGCTGGAGCTTTTTATAATCGGACGTTCCAAAAAATCTATAAATATTTCGTCCCTCCGGGACTTTATCCGAAAAATCTAAAAAATCTATCTCGCAAAATGCCTACTCGACGCATACATCCCTAAATACGTTCCTACAAAACCTCCAGCTTCTTTTGTACTTAAAATAGCCCCGTCAACATCTTTAATTAACAAATTCCACTTTTCTTTTTCTTTTGTTTTAAAATAAAAACTATATAATCTTCCATTTCCTTCAATTTTCACTAATAAGTCTTTATCAGAATCAAAAAGATCTTTTTTAGCAATTATCTCCGATTTTCCATTATTGATTTTACCCGCAGTTCTTTCTACAAAAACCTCTTGCTTCTTATCAGTATTCAGGCGCTTTCCAATTAAAAAATAATGCTTTTCATTCTGGAAAGCAGTTAGACCCGCAACTTGTAAATTATCTTTTGGGGTAAACTCAAACTTCACTGAAGCTTCAAACTTTAAATGCTGTTGTCGTCTTCCAATAAAAGAGAAATTAGTTTCGGTATGAATCGATTCATTTCTCGGTTTGATATATAATTTTCCGTCTTTTAAATCATACCATTTTTCTAAAGGAGTTCGAATAAAATTCCATTTCAAACCCAATTCATCCGAATCAAAATTATCTTGCCAAACAAAATTCCCGTTATTGGCTTCTATTTTTTCTTTTGAAAGAATAAGATTTGGTCGTTTATGAATCATCGGAATAGGCTCATTTCCGCCGACAATTTCTGGCCAATCGTTTTTCCATTGCACAGGCATCATGAAGGTCTCTCTTCCAGTATTATACAAATCACCTTCATAAGGACGACAGCCCAAAAATACTGACCAACAATCGCCGTTTGACAATTGAACAAAATCAGCATGGCCAGTTGTCGAAACTAAATTTTTACGATTTGGGTCTAAATGCGATTGTGTCAAAATCGGGTTATTAGCATAACTTTCATAAGGTCCATAGATATTTTTACTTCTAAAAACCACTTCAGAATGATTGAAACCTGTGCCACCTTGAGCACAAATCAGATAATAAAACCCTTCTTTTTTAATCACATGCGGCCCTTCAATCCAAACAGGTTTTATAGCCATATCGGTTCCGCCGTTAATAACCAATTTGGGAGCTGTTGTGGTTTTTTGTTTTTCCAAATCATATTCCAGCATATAAATGGCGCGATGGCCATCGTGAAGCGAAACATTATTAGGCGGAGGCCCGTTATGTGTAATATAAACTTTTCCGTCTTCATCAAAGAAAATATCAGGATCAATCCCGTTTACTTCTGGAAGCGCAATCGGATTTGACCAAGGCCCAGACGGATTTTTAGCCGTAACAATAAAATTACCGACTCCGCTGACATTGGTACAAATCACATAAAAAATGCCTTTGTTGTATCGAATTGTTGGCGCGTACATACCGCCTGACAAACGAGAATTTCCAAAATCGGCTTGTTCACGACGGTTTATAATATTTCCAATCTGTTTCCAGTTTACTAAATCGGTACTTTCAAAAATAGGAAGACCAGGAAAATAGCAAAAAGAAGAATTCACCAAGTAAAACTTATCCTCAACCCTGCAGATTGTAGGATCAGGATAAAAACCAGCCAAAACAGGATTTAAATACTCAGCATCAGATTTTGTTAGATTTTGATACGCATCGTCATTTCCTCGGTAATCAAACCAGTCAAAAACAGCATAATCGGAATACACAACCGATTGTGGTTTTTGCGAAATTTTTTTACACGATGAAAAAGCACTCATTAAAATGACTACGCTTATCAATGCACTACCTAATCTGCTTTTTTTAAACATCTTTTTTTGCTAAAATCTTAATCAAATAATCTTCTAATTCCGTATGGATCAATTGTTACTATGGAACCATCGTCAAGATAATCGATTTTGGTTACTTTCATGCTTCTTAAATGTGTTACGCCTTTTGACAAACTCGAATCGTGGTAAAACAAATACCATTCTCCTTCTACTTCACAAATAGAATGGTGCGAAGTCCAGCCTACAACGGGATTCAAAATTCTTCCCTGATACGTAAACGGTCCATACGGATTGTCACCAATAGCGTAACAGATAAAATGTGTATCGCCTGTCGAATAGGAGAAATAGTATTTTCCGTTGTATTTGTGAACCCAAGAAGCTTCAAAAAAACGACGGTCGTTATCGCTTGCCAAAATCACTTTTCCGTTTTCATCCAGAATCTGGATTTCTTTTGGTTCTTCTGCAAATTCCAGCATATCATCGCGAAGCATAGCTACGATTGGCCCTAAAGCAGGTTCATTTCCAAACGGTTCTTCGTTATTGGAATCGTATACATTATTTCGGTATTTCTGAAGCTGTCCGCCCCAAATACCTCCAAAATAGATATAATGTTTTCCGTCTTCGTCTTCAAAGACAGCGGGATCGATACTGTAACTCCCTCTTATAGCATCCGGCTGAGGTATAAACGGGCCTTCCGGTGTATCGCCTATTGCCACTCCAATCTGGAAAATTCCATTGGCACGTTTGGCTGGAAAATACAAATAGTACTTTCCGTTTTTATGTCCAGCATCGGGTGCCCACATTTGTTTTTCGGCCCAAGCCACATCATCAACATGAAGCGCTACTCCGTTATCCACAACTTCTGATGATATCGTGTCCATCGAAAAAACGTGATAATCTTCCATCCCAAAATGATCGCCGTTATCGTTAAACGGAATTCCAGCATCTATATCATGCGACGGATAAATGTAAATCTTCCCATTGAATACATGCGCCGAAGGATCGGCTGTATACATATGAGATACTAATGGCTTTGAAATCGCCAAATCATTAATTTCCTCAAAATTAATGTGTTCAATGCTATCTTCAGGCATAGTGGTATCTTTGTTTTAAATAATTAAGTTCTTCTTTGTTTAAGTTCTGTTTCAATTTGCACTTCCATCGCTTTGTCGATTTTATAGAAAAACAGCAATCCAACTCCAATCAAAAAAGGGATTGCAGGGAAAATACTAACCAATAATTTAATTCCATTTATAGCTGTTTCCGACTGCTGAGGTGTATTTGGGACATAATGAAAATAGCCCAGGAATAATGTCGTTAAAGCACCTCCAATGCTTAATCCGCTTTTCAAACCTACCATCATTGCTGAAAAAATAATTGCTGTCGCTCTTCGATTATTAAGCCATTCTGAATAATCGGCAACATCGGCAATCATTGCCCATAAAATTGGGATTGTGATTCCGTAGAAAAATCCGTGCAGTATTTGAGAGAAAAATATCAATCCGATTGATGCTGGCGGATAGAAATAAAAAGCGATGATAAACAGTGTCGAAATGAATAAAAACAATCTGAATATGTTTCGTTTTCCGTATTTATCAGCCAAGTTTTTAGACAACGTAATTCCGACAATCATAAAGATAATTCCGCCCGCATTAAAGAGTCCGAAACCTGCAGAAACAGGATCATTCCCAAAATGATTCAATCCGATATTGGTTAAAAAATCCAATATAGGCTGAATAAAAACGGCTAATTGCTCTTTATCTACATAATTCTCAAAATAATACACATACGAACCGCCTTTCATAGCCAAAGTCACAAAAACCAAAGTTGTCAGCGAAAGCATAATAATCCAAGGTCTGTTTTTAATCAAATCACTCAAATCTTCTTTTACGCTTGACTTTTGTTCTGGTTTTGGAATAATTCTTTCTTTAGTCGTTAAAAAAGTAATTAAAAGCATGATCGTTCCGATAATCGCCAAAGCGGTCATTACTTTTTCAATCCCGATTGCTTTATCTCCGTTTCCAGCGCTTTTGATAATACCAAGCATAAAAACCTGAACGAAAAACTGTGCAAACATTACCGCAACAAACCGATACGATGACATACTGTTTCGTTCTTTCATATCGCCCGTAATTACTCCGCTTAAAGCAGAATATGGCAGATTGTTTCCAGCATAAAAAAGAAGCAGTAAAGTATACGTTACAACGGCATAAATTACTTTTCCTTTATAAGAGAAATCAGGAGTTGAAAAGGCTAATAATGCCACTACACCAAGCGGAATTGCGGTCAATAAAATCCAAGGTCTGAACTTTCCCCATCTCGTACTGGTTCTGTCTGCCAAGACCCCAATAATCGGATTGAAAATAAAAGCTGCAACCAATCCTACAATCAGCATGATGATGGAAGAATCTGTTGGTGATAATCCGTAAATATCGGTGTAGAAATACGCCAGATAGGTCATCAAAGTCTGAAAAACTAAATTGGCAGCTAAATCTCCTAAGCTGTATCCAATTTTTTCTTTGATGGATAATTTTTGTGAAATGTTACTCATTGGTGGTTTTGTGGTTAGTTAGTCCCGATCCTGCAAGGTTTTCAAAACCTTTGAGGTTTCAGTTGTTTTTTATACAATTTTAAAATCCATACCTACAAGGTTTTGAAAACCTTGCAGGAAAGCGAATTACAACTAAAACAATCGGTTGTGTAAAATTAGACAAAAAAACATATTATGCAAATTTAGTTTACTTTATTTAAGTTATTTTTCATTTCACAACCGATTGTTGATTAATTCATCAAGCTTAAGCTATTTCGACTGCTTATTCTTTAGTTTCTTTCAACTTTAAGATGCTGTCGTAAGCTGGTTTATGTTTTAATTCCTTGTCAAACGGAAGCGGGTAATTGGTTCTTCCTTTTATCGGCCAATCGTTTAGCCAGGATTGACCGTCATGAACGCCCCAAAACGTAACTCTGCTAATTTTGTCTTTATGCTTTAAAAATAATTTAAAAATCGATGCATAACGTTCTGCTAATTGTGTCTGAACGGAATCAGGTAATTTTTCCGGAAATGGATTCATTTTAGGATTCCCTTCAAATTTCTGATTTACGTCTGCTCCCTTTAAATCCCATGGATTTGGCAAAACGGTGATGTCCAATTCTGTAAACGCTACTTTGATTCCTAAAGCCGAATATTCTAAAATACTTTTTTCAATTTCTTCTATCGAAGGACTTTGCAATCGCCAGTGTCCCTGAATTCCGACTCCGTCCACTTTTCCGCCTTCAGCTTTTATTTTTTTGATTAAAGCAATTGCTCCTGCTCTTTTTGCTGGTTCTTCGATATTATAATCATTGTAATATAACTGCGCTTTTGGATCGGCTTTTTCTGCCAGTTTGAAAGCATCAACCAAATATTTCTCACCAAGTGTATTCAAAAAAACTGATTTTCTCAAAGTTCCATCGTCATTTAAAGCTTCGTTGACAACATCCCAAGAATTGATTCTGTCTTTGTATTTAGAAACGATGGTTGTAATATGATCTTTCATAAAAGCTTTCATTTCTGTACTGTCGGCAATTTTCTCCATCCAAGGCGCCAACTGACTGTGCCAGATTAAAGTATGTCCATGAACAAACATTTTATTCTTCTCACCATATGCCACGAATTTATCAGACAAAGCAAAATCATATTTGTCCTTCTGCGGATGCATGTACATAGATTTCATAATATTCTCGGCAGTAATCGCATTAAACTCTTTTTTAATCAATGAATCTTCTTTTGTATTTTTTTCTTGAATTTGGTCTGCGCTTAAAGCCGTTCCGATATAAAAATCGTTTTTATAGGCGTCTTTTAACGACAGCGTTTCTTTTTTCGAAGAACAGCTTACCAGTAGTAACGTTGCCACGGCAAACACATAAGGATTAATAAATTTCATATATTTTGGTTTTAATAGTTAATAGTTTTTCTTTCTCAATCTTGTCATTTCGACGGAGGAGAAATCACACTCGGGATTCGACAAAGATTGGCAACATTCTGCGCGGAGTTTCGAGTGTGATTCCTCGTTCCTCGGAATGACAAACAGCATGGATTATCTCCTTTAGATTATTCCTTCCTAAAACTCTCTGGCGGTCCTAAATACGACTCTAAAACTTTTCCTTCTTGTGTTTCAATTACAATTTTCTGAAGTACCAAAGCCGGATCAACAGCATAAATTTTCAAAACATGATTTCCTGATTTTTCAATTTGATGTTCCGATGTTATGATTTTAATATTATTCGCAACAGATTCTGCCCAGGCTTTTTCTGAAGCATCTTCGTTGAGGTTCATGATTTGCGGTTTCTCATTGTCAAAAGCAATTCCGTATTTTAATCCGCCGCCTTTTTTAAAATTGATTGTTGGCGAAAAATAGGCTTTAACTTTTATCTTTCCTTTACTAAAAAAATGAACATTGTACTCTAATCTTGGGGATTGTTCTGAAATTTCAATCGACTTAATATTCGAAGGTTTTAAAGTTACTCCAGATGCTGTTTTTCCAAGATTTGGAATTGTTGTCCATTTTATTGAATCAGAATTTATTGCTTTTGAATAATTCTGAGCTTCTATCGAAATGTAACCGTTGTTTTCAGCAAAGCCATGAACTTTATCAGCTTTAATATTATTAGTTCTTAATTGAATAATAAATTTCTGATAATTAGCAACAACTATAAATTGACTCTTAGTTATTCCTTTTGGAGCTTTTTTCCAATCAATATTTACTAAAATTCTTTGTTCTGTATCAACTATACCCTCAGATTGAGAAAACTGAATCCAATTATGATCGCAAAAAATTTTAAATGTATATTTTTTTATTCCAGAATTTAATAAATCGATGTATGATGTATTATTTTCTAATGATGAAAAATCCACCAAATCTATTTTATTTTTAAGAACTCCATCAAAAGACTCTTCTTTTCCTTCAACAGCAATTCTCTGATTTACTGCTGTACTATGAAAAAGATATCTCGTGCCTGGAATCACATTTTTATCCGGCTGTTGCCAATTATCATAACCAATATGCGTCTGCGACATCATATGATTCCATTTACCATTGGCTAATTGCGTATGATAATAATTCGTGAGCTCGGCATCTTTTTCAAATAACTCTTTCACTTTTTCTTTGTATTCATTTGCAGAAAGTCGCCACTGTTCTGAGTATAAATAATTTTTAGCCTGTGCCACATACAATTCGTTTAAATTGGCGCTTGCCAAAACAGGAAACAAAACCAGTTGATAAAAAGCATCTTTGTATTCTGGTTTTAATTTTTCATTTATAATTGTAGCCAATTTGACCAATTTTTGATAATCGGCTATAACCTCGTCTGCTTCATTATAATTAGTGACACTATAGGTTTTACGATCTAATAATTCAGGTTTTCTTCGGGAATTGTATTTTGTATATAATTTTAAAATCTGAGCGATTTCACCTGTAAACTGATTATCAAAATTCTCTTTAGCCCAATCTACATAATACTGTTCTAAATTCTCAGCATTGAACTTTTCAGGATTCCACGCCATGTCTAAGAAAAACTCAGTCGGAAATTCCATTGGTTTGATGTCGCCCACATTTACAATCCAGATTTTATCGACACCATATTGATAAGCCAAATCCATTTGTTCCCAAACTCTTTCAATTTGATTGGTGTTAATCCATTTGTAATTTCTTGGTCCGCCCACATAATCGTAATGATAATAAATACCGTAACCGCCTTTTCTAGGTTTCGAATTCAGTTCCGGAAGTTTGCGGATATTTCCCCAGTTATCATCACACAATAAAAGCGTGATATCATCAGGAACGGCCATGTCCTTGTCATAATAATCCTGAACTTCTTTGTAAAGCGCCCACATTTGGGGCGTTTCTTCCGCTGGTTTTTTCGTAACTTCTGAAATGATATTTCGTTGCGTTTTCACTATATTTTCTAATAATTCAATCGCAGTTCCTTCAGTCATCGGTTCGTCGCCGTCACCGCGCATTCCAACGGTAACGATGGTTTCTTTGTTTCCCATTCGTTTAATTCCGTCTTTCCAGAATTGAATTAAAGCTTCTGAATTGGTGTTAAAATCCCATTTCCCTTTTTCTTTTCCCCATTCAGCGTGTGCTCTTGTCAACGGTTCGTGATGCGAAGTTCCCATTACGATTCCGTATTCATCGGCCAAAACTGCGTTCTGCGGATCTTCAACATAAAACATTCTGCCCCACATGGCCGGCCATAAATAGTTGCCTTTCATTCGCAGAATCAATTCAAAAACTTTGTCATAAAATTTCGAATTGAATCCGCCGAATTTCTCAAAAGCCCATCCAGATAAAGCCGGAGCTTCATCATTTATAAAAATTCCTCTGTATTTTACTTTGGGTTCTCCCTGCGAATGAATTCCAGGTAAAACATGCAATTCTGATTGTTTTTTAACGGGAACATCTGCCCAGTAATACCAAGGCGAAACGCCAATTTGATTAGACAAATCATAGATTCCGTAAATCGTTCCGCGTTTGTCTGAACCCGCAATTACCAATGCTTTCCTGATTCCTTTAAATGGATTTTCAACTATCTGTGTGGTAAATTTTTCCCATTTTCCCTTAAGCTGATTGGCATCAATTTTTCCTTCTTTGGCTAATTGATCGATGATTTCATTTTTTCCGAGTGTTCCTATAATGACAACAAAATCTTCTGCCTCCGAAATCTTTTTTATTCTCTTCGAATGTAAATCAGAAACTTTAAAAAGATCGTTTTCTAAATGTCCTGTTACTTTTAAAACTCCTGCATGATCTCTATCGTCAACCAAAATTGAAGCTATTTTTCCTTTTGAAACTAACGGAAAATTTTCACTAGAAGCCTGATGAACTACATATTTCTCTGGATTTATGGCATACGAATTTGTTCTTAATCCGATTAGGAGAAGTGATAAGATTATGTATGTTATTTTAGTTTTTAAACACATAGATCATAGATTTTCGTCAGTTTTGTCATTTCGACCGAAGGGAGAAATCACACTCGGTAATCGACAAAAATTGGCGACATTCTATGTGGAATTTCTTGTGTGATTTCTCCCTTCGGTCGAAATGACAAATGATACATATTATTTTAAAAATAATTACAAATTCAATTTATACCCAATTCCCATTTCCAAACCTCGTAACTCTGCCAAACCTTTTAATCTTCCAGTCAACGAATAACCAGGATATGTTTCGGTTTCTTCATCAACTCTATGCAGAAAACCATGATCTGGGCGCATTGGCAGGCTTGTTTTGGTTTTATGCATTAATAACAATAATTTCTCAACAATGACTTCCATTTTGACATCACCGTTTAAATGCTCTGATTCCCTAAAAATAGTTTCGCTTTCGCGGATGGTATTTCTAAGATGTAAAAAGTGAATTCGGTCTCCGAAATCGTCTATTATTTTTTCCAAATTGTTCTTTGGATCGGCGCTTAATGAACCTGTACAATAACATAATCCGTTAGCTATTGATGGAACGGCATCAAAAATCGCTTTCAAATCTTCTTCAGTTGAAACAATTCTCGGAAGTCCTAAAACCGAAAACGGTGGATCATCGGGATGAATCGCTAATTTTTGTTGGTTTTTCTCCACAATCGGAGTTACTTCTGATAAAAAATAAATCAGGTTTTCTCTTAATTTTTGATTGTCGATTTCGGCATAATTTTCTAAAAGAGACAAAATCTGTTCTGCCGTAAAATTGATTTTACTTCCCGGCAATCCCAACAAAACATTTTTAAATAATAATGCTTTTTCATCTTCCAATAATTGATTTCCGAATTGTAACGCTTTTTCTTTTTCAGTATCAGAATAATCGTTTTCAGAATTAGGTCTTTTCAAAAGAAAAACATCAAAAAAAGTAAACGCATCCTGATTGTACAGCAAAGCTTTGCTTCCGTCTTCGTTTATAAAATCATGATTCGTTCTAACCCAATCCAGAATCGGCATGAAATTATAGGTTATAATTTTGATGCCGCACTCCGCCAGATTTTGCAGACTGATTTTATAATTTTCAATATATTGCTGATAATTTCCCGAAGCTCGTTTGATTTCTTCATGAACAGGAAGACTTTCAACCACAGTCCATTCCAATCCATAATTGCGAATGATTTCCTGTCTTTCTTTTATGGCTTCAACAGTCCAGATTTCACCAACGGGAATTTGATGCAATGCGGTTACAATTCCCTTTGCACCTGCTTGTCGAATGTCTATTAATTTGACGTTATCGTTTGGCCCGAACCATCGCATGGTTTGTTGCATTTTTATCATACTTCTCTTCTGCAAAAATTAATTAAACACATAGAAACATAGATTTATATTTAGCTCAAAAAAAGATTAAAGAAAGAAACTAGTTTCTCACACATAGCTATGTGCATTAATGCAAGTGAAACGCCTTTGCAGACAAAGTAAAACTATGTTTCTATGTGTTTAAAATATTTAAAAATTAAAACCCTATACTGTTTCCGCCATCAACTGGCAAAACTGTACCTGTAGTATATTTTGATTCGCTTAAAGCGAAATAATAAACCGCATCTGCAATATCTGATGGTTCTCCCAAATAGCCCATTGGCGTTCTTCCCAATACTTTATTTTTTCTTTCCGGATCGTTATCAAGTGCTGTTGATGACATTTTGGTTTTAATAAATCCCGGAGCAATACAATTGGCACGAATACCAAACTGAGCTAATTCAACCGCCATAGCACGAGTCATCGCTTCGATTGCGCCTTTACTTGATGAATAGGCAATTACTTTTGGAATTCCGTATTGTGATGCCATCGAACTGATGTTGACAATGCTTCCACCTCCGTTTGCTTTCATATTTTTTACAACCTCTCGGCTCACAGCAAAAACACTTAAAAGATTGGTGTGAATGATTGATAAAAAATCTTCATCACTTACATCTGCAAATTCCTTTTTCATATTGATTCCCGCATTATTAACCAAAATATCAATCGGATTATCTTTTGTGATGCTTTCAATCAAGGCAGGAATTCCGGCCAAATCATTCAAATCGAAGATTACCGGAATAGCATTTTCGCCAATTTCCTTGCAGGCATCTTCTGTTTTTTCTTTTGATCTTCCTATTATGTAAGTTGTGATTCCGTTATCACAAAGTTTTTTTGCTGTTGCAAATCCTAAACCCGAATTTCCTCCGGTTACTATTGCCGATTTTTTGCTCATAATTTTAAAAATATATTTATTCGTACGCTGATGAAACGGATTCGCTATCGCGAAAACGCTGATTTACACGGATTTTTTTATTTATATTTTTATTCAAAAAATCTGTTTTTTTCCGTGTCTTCGCGATAGCGAATCCGTCTAATCCGCGTCACATTTACTCAATTTATTACCCATTTCCCGGCGCAAAAGGAAATTTTAATGATTTAAAATAATCTAATGTTTGTGTTGGTTTTTCAACTCCAGCAGAAAGCTCTTTTCCTGAAAACTGCTGAAAATACAATAAACAGGCATCGCGCCACCATTTTGCCTCTTTGTGCTGAATTTCTAATAACATTTGAACTTCGTTAAAACGTTCGCTGTCGATATATTTTTCTGCTTGATTCCAAACATTCTGCATTGTTGCCACTTGATTTACGCCTTCTTGATATTTTAGCGCCAAACCATTCCAAAGTGTTTGACCATTTTTCAGTTTATAATCCCATGAAACGTGATGAAACCATAATAAATCTTTCTCTGGACAAGTTTCTAAGTTATCAAAAAGTTTTTCGACTTCTGTTGCATATTGTGCAGTTGCATTAGTTCCTGTTTTTGATCGGTCGAAACCAATTCCGTTTTTGCCCGCTTTATGATAATAGGTCGGATTCCATTCTGGTCTTGATAAATTGGAAACCCAAGGTCCTGGTCCGTAATGATGTCCTGTATCCATAATATGATGCAAACCCAACGGAGTCATATAATTGACAACAGCTTCACGAGATTCTATCATGATCTTTTTGACGGGTTTTATAAAATTTTCATCGTTAGAAAAAGTGCTTCTTAACCATTCGTCAGCAATGGTTTCCGAATCCAAATACGGATTCCATGCCAGTCTTCCGAAACCATACCAATTAGCCTGCGCAAAAGGATGTCCTGTCCAGTTTAAATCGTTGCCGATATTGGCAACGCCGGCAATTCCCGTTAGTTTATTTTGATATAAAGTGCCGTCAACGACTTTGGCAACTGTCGAGCCTTTTCCCTTTTGATACGTATCAGCTTCTAAAACTTCCTGAAATAATTTAGGCAGAAAAACCAAATGCGTGCTGAAACCCAAATATTCCTGCGTAATTTGAAATTCCATCATGATAGGCGTTTTTGGCATCGCTCCAAATAATGGATGAAATGGTTCTCTAGGCTGAAAATCAATCGCCCCGTTTTTTACCTGAACGATTACATTCTCTTTAAATTTTCCGTCGTACGGTTGAAATTCAGCATAAGCCTGTTTAGCCCGATCATTGGCATCATGTTCAGAATATACAAAGGCTCTCCACATAATTACACCACCAAAAGGTGCAACGGCATCAGCAAGCATATTTGCTCCATCAACATGATCTCTGCCATAATTTTGAGGACCAGGCTGACCTTCAGAATTGGCTTTTACTAAAAACCCACCAAAATCTGGGATTCGTTTATAGATTTCAGCCGACTTATTTTTCCACCAATTAATAACTTCAGGATCTTTTGGATCAGCAGTTTTTAAATTTCCGATTTCAATTGGTGCCGAAAATCTTGCGGTTAAATAGACTTTTATTCCGTAAGGCCTGAAAACATTAGCTAAAGCTTCTACTTTTTCTAAATACTGCGGAGTGAGAATTAAGGCGTTTGCATTTACATTGGTTAAAACTGTGCCGTTAATTCCGATTGAGGCATTCGCTCTGGCGTAATCAATATAACGCTGGTCTATAAAATCTGGAAGTTTCTGCCAGTTCCATAACGAAAATCCAGCATAACCACGTTCTACCGTTCTGTCAAGATTGTCCCAATGATTTAAGATTCTGATATTTGTTTTTGGAGAATCAGTAATATGTAAATTTTTAACTGATTTATTGGTTTGCAAAATTCTCAAGAAATGAAAAACTCCATATAAAACAGCAACATCGTTTTTTCCTGTAATAACAATTTGTCTTTTATTTTTAAGTGAAATAGATTTAATGATAAAACCTTCATTATTTATTTTATCAAAATCAGATCGCAATTCTTTTTTGATTTCAGCATTTAAATTCGACTGTGAACCAACGATAAGATTGTTCTCTCCTTTTATATCTGATTTAATTTCAGGTATATTTCCTAACATATCCAAAAATCCTGTTTTGAGTTCTTTTTCAGCAATTCTAATGGTTTCTGAATTTCCCAAAACAACAACGCCTTTAAGATTGTTTTTGTATTCTAAAACTACTGTTGAATCCGCAACTGTATTATACTGCATCCACAATTTATAATCTTTTTGTGCCGAAGCTGAAAAGAAAATTAGAAGAAACAGAAAAACAAATCTTAATGAGGTCATTGGCTTAAATTTATTCTTTAAAAACATATTTTAGAAAGAATCAGCATTTTATTCACAATTAAAAGCATTTAATAAAATTTTAATTTAAAAAATACATTATTCCAAATAAAACAACAATTGCAATCGGTTGCGTAAAAATATAGGATTGTTGTTTAAGAAAAAAATTTTGACTGTCTTTTTTTTCGAAAAAATTATTTCTATAACAAATTAAAGCAGGATAATTATAAAAACTATCCTGCTTTAACGGGGTTGAATTTTATATGTAAAAATCCTATTTTGAATTTATTTTTGAGATGATTCCCTTGCTAATACTTCAGTATTTAAGAATGTAATTTCTTTAGCATCATCATTTTTTGATGATTTTAAGTTTTTGATAATAATTTCTGCAGCTGCTTTTCCCATTTTTTCAGCGGGATGTGTGATAGTCGATAAATTGGGGTCAATAATTTGTGAAATCGGGTCATTATTAAAACCAATTACTTTAAATTCTTCAGGCACTTTTATACCTCGCTTTTTTGCAGTTTGAACGGCACTTACAGCCAAGATATCCCCAGGTGCAAACAAGCCATCTGGAATTGGGTTTAAGTCAAACAAAGCATTGCTAGCCTTTACACCGTCTTCGTAGGTAACAGAATTTAGATTAATAATCAATTCCTCTTCTACTTCAATGTTATGATCTTTTAAGGCTTCAATATAACCTCTCTTTCTTTCATTATACAAGTTACCTAATTCTGAACCAGCAGTTAAATGTGCAATACGAATACATCCTTGTTCAATAAGATGCTTGGTTGCTTTGTAACCTGCTGTATAATTATCGATTACTACTCTGAAAGTATTATACTCTTTCGGAACCCTGTCAACAAAAACCAAAGGAATATTATTGTTTGAAAACTGATGAAAATGTGCCGTATCTCTGGTTTCCATGGCCAGAGAGCAAATAACACCGCTCACACGATTGCTGTACAGAGATTTAGCCATATTAACTTCTTCTTCATACGAGTCATGCGACTGCATAATGATAACCGTATAATCCGATTTTTGGGCTGTAATTTCGATTCCACTGATTAATGAAGATAAAAAGGGCTGTGTAACGGTTGGGATTAAAACACCAATAGTTCTGGTTTTGTTCCCGCGTAAACCAGCTGCTAAAGTATTAGGAACAAATCCCATTTCTTCGGCGGTTTTTTTCACTTTCTTAATCGTCTTATCACTAATGGTATGATGGTCTTTTAAAGCTCGTGAAATAGTAGATGTTGCCAAATTTAATCTCTCGGCAATATCGTATATCGTTACATGTTTATTTTCTTCCATGAAATAAAAAATAAAAATGTAAATATAAACTATTTTCGTTCAAGATGTCCTCTTACCAGATTTCGTCTAAAATAAAATTTGCAGTCTAATTTTTGACATTATTCTTTTTGTCTTTTAAAATTTTACCGTCTTTTGTAAATTCCAAATCAATTTTATTCGTCAAATCAACATCCAGATCTTTGTGCCCATAGTCGATGTGCGTTATTTTTTCATTCGGATGATTTTTAGCTACGTAAGCTTTAATATTAGCAGGTATAAAATCCGTCGGAATTGGGTTATCTCCGCCGTCCACTTCACGGTACGAACCGTCTTTCCAAAACTCTACTTCTGTTCCGTCTTTCAGTTTAACTTCATAGCCTTTTTCTCCGTGTTCGGGATCCTTTTGCGCTTTCACCACTGTAGTATGGCTAAAATGTTTCTTTAAAAATTCTTGTGCTGGTTTTGGCAATTCGGTTACTTCAATTTTCTTCTGTGCACTGGCCGAAATTGTTAAGATTAACAATATCATGGCTAAAAATATCTTCGTTTTCATAATTCGTTACTTTACAATATAGCATTACTAATTTACTACTTCAAAAAATGCATTCAAATTAATTTAAGAAACATTTAGTTTTTCAGAAACATCACAAACAATTAATTCACAAACACTTAAATTAATATTTCACGTGTAACTATAATTCGTAAATTAGTAGAAATCCTTAAAACTAAACCTATGCGTACAATTATTGCTCTCTCGGCTTTTTTTCTTTTAACCTCTTGTAAAAAGGAAAGCAACACAAATATTTTATCAGATTATTTTACTTATGATAAAGATAAAGTAGAAACAGCCGGAGTAAAAATGATTCCTATAAAAACACCTGCTGGCGAATTTAAAGTCTGGACTAAACGGTTTGGCAATAATCCGAAAATTAAAGTTTTACTCTTACATGGAGGTCCCGCAATGACTCATGAATACATGGAATGCTTTGAAACCTTTTTCCAACGTGAAGGATTCGAATTTTACGAATATGACCAATTAGGTTCTTATTATAGTGATCAACCGAAAGATAGTAGTCTATGGACAATTGAGCGTTTTGTTGATGAGGTTGAGCAAGTTAGAAAAGCCATTAATGCTGATAAAGATAATTTCTATGTTTTAGGTAATTCATGGGGCGGGATTCTGGCAATGGAATATGCTCTAAAATATCAGCAATATATGAAAGGATTATTGGTGGCAAATATGATGGCAAGTGCTCCAGAATATGGAAAATATGCTGATGAGGTATTAGCCAAGCAAATGAAACCGGAAGTTCTTAAAGAAATACGAGATTTAGAAGCAAAAAAAGACTTCAGCAATCCAAGATATATGGAATTACTAATTCCTAATTTTTATAAAGAGCATTTATGCCGTTTAGAAGAATGGCCAGACGGTTTAAATAGAGCCAGCAAACATGCAAACGGAGAAGTTTACACTCTAATGCAAGGTCCAAGCGAATTCGGAATCAGTGGAAGATTAGCAAAATGGGACATCAAAAACCGACTGCACGAAATCATTGTCCCAACTCTTATGATTGGTGCCAAATATGACACTATGGATCCAAAAGCAATGGAAGAACAAAGCAAATTAGTCAAAAATGGAAGCTATTTATACTGCCCAAACGGAAGTCATTTAGCCATGTGGGATGACCAAAAAGTTTTTATGAATGGAGTAATTAAGTTTATTAATGATGTTGATGATAAAAAAATATAAATTAAAAATAACTAAAAACCAACATCATAAATATTATATCGTCTCCCTGCTGTCCGGGCTGTCTGCTGTATCTTTTGTTTTTTAAAGAAAAAAAAAAAAAGGATGCCGCTTCCATCCCTGACGCATCAGGGTTAAGAGAGCCTTTTTTTGATTTCAGGCTTAAAACAAAACATTTATAAAACAAAAAACCCTGTTTCTTACGAAACAGGGTTTTCAAAAGAAAGGCGACGACATACTCTCCCACAATAATGCAGTACCATCTGCGCAGGCGGGCTTAACTTCTCTGTTCGGGATGGGAAGAGGTGAGCCCCGCCGCAATAACCACCTTAAGGTCATTCGCTGCAAGCAGCTTTGCAGTTAATTAAAAATCAAATAACTGCAGCAATATCTTAACATACTGGGATAAAGAAACATAAGTTTTTAAGAAAGTTCCTTCCTCCTCCCGTCTGGGACGGGAGAAGGAAAAGTTTTGTACATAAGCTTACGGATTATTAGTACTACTCGACTATGACATTACTGCCTTTACATCTGTAGCCTATCAACGTGGTCATCTTCCACGATCCTTAAAAGAAATCTCATCTTGTGGTGGGTTTCGCGCTTATATGCTTTCAGCGCTTATCCCTTCCAAACGTAGCTACTCTGCGGTGCCCCTGGCGGGACAACAGATACACCAGCGGTTTGTCCAATTCGGTCCTCTCGTACTAGAATCAGATCCACTCAAATTTCTAACGCCCGCAGTAGATAGAGACCGAACTGTCTCACGACGTTCTGAACCCAGCTCGCGTGCCACTTTAATGGGCGAACAGCCCAACCCTTGGGACCTTCTCCAGCCCCAGGATGTGACGAGCCGACATCGAGGTGCCAAACCCCCCCGTCGATATGAGCTCTTGGGGGAGATCAGCCTGTTATCCCCGGCGTACCTTTTATCCTTTGAGCGATGGCCCTTCCATGCGGAACCACCGGATCACTATGCTCTACTTTCGTACCTGATCGACCTGTATGTCTCTCAGTCAAGCTCCCTTATGCCATTGCACTCTACGCACGGTTACCAAGCGTACTGAGGGAACCTTTAGAAGCCTCCGTTACTCTTTTGGAGGCGACCACCCCAGTCAAACTACCCACCAAGCAATGTCCCCCGATACTCGGGGTTAGGCCTCAGATAAACAAAGGGTTGTATTTCAACAATGACTCCAAAGCGCCTGGCGACGCCCCTTCAAAGTCTCCAACCTATCCTACACATCATTTATCCAAGGTCAATACTAAGCTATAGTAAAGGTGCACAGGGTCTTTTCGTCCCACTGCGGGTAAACGGCATCTTCACCGTTACTACAATTTCACCGAGCTCATGGCTGAGACAGTGTCCAGATCGTTACACCATTCGTGCAGGTCGGAACTTACCCGACAAGGAATTTCGCTACCTTAGGACCGTTATAGTTACGGCCGCCGTTTACTGGGGCTTCAATTCAATGCTTCTCCGAAGATAACATCTCCTCTTAACCTTCCAGCACCGGGCAGGTGTCAGGCCCTATACTTCATCTTGCGATTTTGCAGAGCCCTGTGTTTTTGATAAACAGTCGCCTGGACCTCTTCACTGCGGCCCCCATTGCTGGGGGCGACCTTTCTCCCGAAGTTACAGGTCTATTTTGCCTAATTCCTTAGCCATGAATCTCTCGAGCACCTTAGGATTCTCTCCTCAACTACCTGTGTCGGTTTACGGTACTGGTTCTCATTGCCTGAAGTTTAGAGGTTTTTCTTGGAAGCCCTTAGGCGCACTATCTCTTTGTCCGAAGACTCCGAGTACTATCGTATTTCACCATGTTTTACGGATTTGCCTATAAAACATATAGCTAGGTACTTCAACGAACTATTCCGTCAGTTCGCGGCGC
>NZ_WWEM01000015.1 GCF_019308285.1 Flavobacterium quisquiliarum | reverse complement strand
ATCGAAGCGCTGATTTCTGCAAGTTTTTCATGAACGTCTATAAGACCAGCTTTCTGAAGGAACTCCTCTGACAGGCTCTCCAGTTCTGCTTTCCTCTGTTCACTTACACTCTCTAAAAGCATCGAAGACCCTTCCCTGATCTTCAGACCATCCTGTATGAGATGGCTTAACAGGAGCACATTTTTTCGTGAAATTTTCAGATCCATTTTCACAGTCTCATTCATTCCTGGTGTACTTAAAATGGTTTCAAATACTTTGGCTACATCATTTGCTGTAATCATAATTCATCATTTAAAAATTAATACTTAGCTCAGTGTAAAATTAAAAAGGATCTTCCCTATTCACCCTACTCAAAATTTGGGGAGGATTGCAGGGCTTGCCATCCTTTTCTAATTTAGCTCTATCTTAAGCCCAATACTGAATTTCAAAGCCCTTTTTTAGTGCGCGATTAAAGGGTGAAGATTAACAGCAGCTGGTTTACATGATTAAGGAACTGTAAGACCTTCACATAAACTTAAAATATGGCTCTAAGGGGCTTTATTAAAGCTTTCGTACTGCGGCTTTCTGCAGTCAGCAAGATGTCTGGTTGTATCACAACCAAAAATCTTGCTGCCCATCTGCTCGGAACTCGCTGGCAGTAAAACTTTCAGATATAATGAAATGGATAGAATGAAAAAGAGAAGATTATGGAAGAGCAAAACAGCGGCAGAAACAGATGGCTCCACATCCGGCTGACCAAAGAAGAATTGGATTTTATTGATAAAAATTTCAAGGCATCAGTCTGCCGCAAACGCAGTGATTTTGTGCGCAGAAATCTCTTGCGTAAACCCATTGTAATGAAGTACAGAAATGAGTCATTAGATAAGCTTTTGCAGGAGCTTATCCAGCTACGGACACAGCTGAATTTCATGGGCAATAATTTCAATCAGAGCGTTAAAAAACTCCATACCCTTTTTGAAATTTCCGATTTCAGAATATGGATATTGTCTTTTGAATCAGACAGGAACAGATATTTTTCCCTCATTGAAGAAATAAAAAAAAGCATTGAAAATCTCGCTCAAAAATGGTTGCAGTCATAAATACAGGACAATCGATAAGAGGCATTTTCTTCTACAATGAGAACAAAGTTTCGCAAGGCTGTGCTGTGTGCATCGGCGAGGGAAATTATCCGATGGATCTTGAAAAAATGTCAGAAAATTTTAAGATCGGCGTATTTTTAAAACAGCTTCAGCTCAATGAAAATATCAAGCGCTCCGCAGTGCATATCTCACTGAATTTTGACCGCTCGGACACGGATTTATCAAAAGAAAAACTCATGCAGATTGCTTCTTCTTATATGGAGAAAATTGGATTCGGCTCGCAGCCTTATCTGGTTTATCAGCATCACGATGCAGGACATCCGCATATCCATATTGCTTCGATAAATGTTAGAGCAGACGGATCAAGGATCAACATGCACAACATTGGAAGAAACCAGTCTGAATCGGCTCGGAAAGAATTGGAAATCTCTTTTAATCTGATTCGGGCAGATTCGAGAAAAAAACAGAGTCCTGCGCTTATTAACGCCATTGATGCGGAAAAAATAAAATATGGGGCGATGGATTCCAAAAGAGCCATCAGCTCAGTATTGAATGCGGTCATTCCGAATTACAAATATACCACGCTGGGCGAGCTCAACGCAGTATTGAACCTCTATAACGTCAAGGCAGAAAGGGGAAAGGAAAATTCAAAAATGTTTCAGAACAAAGGGCTGGTCTACCAGATTCTGGACGGGAATAAAAAGACTGTCGGGGTTCCGATAAAAGCCAGCAGTTTTTATTCCAAGCCTACCCTTTCCCAGCTTGAAATTAATTTTGCTGCGTCCAAAACTTCGCGTGCGGTAAACATGAAAAGAACCCGAAATGCCGTGGATCTGCTGCTCTTGAAATACCCTTCCATCACGCTCTCGCAGCTTGAAACCCGGCTGGCTAATCAGGGTATCACCGCTGTAGCCAGAAAAAATGAGAACGGTTTGATCTACGGCATGACCTACATAGATCATAACACAAGATGCGTATTCAACGGAAGCAGTCTGGGACCTGCTTATGCAGCCAAAGGACTCCTTGAGCGTATTGGCGGATCTTCTGAATTTGGAAAACAGTCGGCTGTTTTAGACAGAACAGCTAAGAGTCAGGGATCTTTTATTTCCGCAGCCGAGGTGCAGCGGATAATTGATGATGTGCTGTATGCAGGAACACCGTCAGATTACGTTCCCAAACAGCTTAAAAACAAGCGAAAAAAAAGAAAAAGAAAAGGACCTTCCGATAACAATTAACAGGCAGAAATCATGAGCATGCAGACAGGAGAAAATGAACAGGCGCTTAGAAAGATTTTAGACATGACAAGACTGATGGGCATCGCAGTGTTGCTCATCCATTTTTATTTTTACTGCTTCGATTCGTTCAGGCAGTGGAACCTTGCGCCTGATTTTGCCTGCAGAATTCTGGAGAATATCCATCGAACCGGCCTTCTGGAGAGCTTCCATAAATCAAAGCTTTTTGCCCTTGGACTGCTGGTTATTTCCCTTATGGGCGCCAGAGGAAGAAAAGATGAAAAACTGCATTTTAAAACCGCGTTTTATTATATCGGCCTTGGACTGATTTTTTACTTTGGTTCTTATATCGCTTTTATAATATTTGCGGATACTGAAGTATGTTCTGTTATGTATATTTCCTTGTGTTCTCTGGGTTATCTGCTGTCGCTTTCCAGCGGCACCCTACTCTCTCGCATTATCCGCAGAAAGCTCTCCTCAGCAGATATTTTCAATAAGGAAAATGAAACTTTCCCTCAAGAGGAAAGGCTTATCGAAAATGAGTATTCCGTTAATCTTCCTGCCCGCTATCACCTCAAAGACAAAGTGCGCAGCAGCTGGATTAACATCATAAATCCCTTCCGCGGGATTCTGGTTCCAGGAACTCCCGGATCTGGAAAATCATACTTCGTAATCCGCCATGTAATTACCCAGCACATCGCTAAAGGTTTTTCCATGTTCATCTATGATTTTAAGTTCGACGACCTCACTATTATTGCTTATAATGCCTGGCTGAAATTCCGTCATCTTTATGCCGTGGAGCCCAAATTTTACATCATAAATTTCGATGACCTATCCAGAACCCACAGGTGCAATCCTCTGGACCCAGCGGCAATGACCGACATTACCGATGCTGCTGAATCGGCACGCACTATCCTTATGGGGCTCAATCGGGAATGGATCAAAAAACAGGGAGATTTCTTTGTGGAATCTCCAATAAATTTCCTGACGGCGGTCATCTGGTACCTTAGAAAATACAGCGATGGCGAGTACTGCACCCTGCCCCATGTCATTGAAATGATCCAGACCGATTACGAAAGTCTTTTCACTCTTCTGAGAACCGAAAAAGAAATCGAAGTGCTGATCAATCCCTTTGTAAGTGCGTTCCTGAACGAGGCAGTCGACCAGCTGGAGGGGCAGATTGCTTCGGCTAAAATCTCGCTGGCTAAACTCTCTTCGCCCCAGCTTTATTATGTGCTTTCGGGCAGTGATTTTACCCTCGATATTAATAATCCATCTGATCCGAAAATTGTTTCAATGGGAAACAATCCGCAGAAAATACAGACTTATGGGGCAGTGCTTTCCCTTTTTGTCAGCCGTCTCATCAAACAGGTAAACCAGAAGGGAAAACTCAAAAGCAGCCTTATTTTTGACGAGTTCCCCACTATCTATCTCAACAATATAGACAGTCTGATTGCGACGGCAAGAAGCAACAGAGTGAGCACCTGTCTGGGGATTCAGGACTTCAGCCAGCTTCGTAAGGATTACGGCCGTGAGCAGGCTGACGTGATTGTCAACATTGTTGGAAATATTGTATCAGGACAGGTCAGCGGGGATACGGCCAAACAGCTCTCAGAGCGTTTCGGAAAGATAATGCAGGACCGCGAAAGCCTCTCGATCAACAGCAGCGACACTTCCATCAGCCGTTCAAGACAGCTCGAATCAGCAGTGCCTCCTTCAAAGATTTCATCCTTGAGTTCGGGGGAATTTGTAGGGATGACAGCCGATAACCCCGACTACAGAATTGAGCTTAAAACCTTTCATTGCGAGATCATCAACGACCATGAAAAGATCAAAAGAGAAACGGACAATTATAAAGAAATTCCCTTCATACGGACCATAGATAATGTTATCCTCCAGAAAAATTATCTGCAGATTAAAATTGAGATTCAGGAAATAATCCACAGTGAAATAGAAAGGATAATTAAAAATCCTTCTCTTAGCTCACTGGTTTTGAAGAAAGAAAAATAGCCTTTATTGTATAATTGCTTTTCCCCAACAGAAAAATAGCAATGAAACATTATTAGAGTGAATCTAGCAGAAGAGTTATTTAAAAAAATCGTAAAAGTTAAGATCTTTTCAATATGAATTGTAAACGTAAAAGAGGAACTATGATAGTTCCTCTTTTACTAAATTAATATTACATTTTTCTATTATCTTTTTACGAATGGTTTCTTCCTAAGTCCGCTATTGTGTCCCCATTGCTTAATGCGGAGTATTGTAATTTCATCTAAAATTGCATCCTTTTCTTCAATACTGTAAGCAAACTCATGAAATTCCTTTCTTTCGCAGACATCTAACAAATAATCATTTATCACAGAAACCATTTTTCTGGCATCCTGCGCTTTTATTTTACTCGGTGTCATAATCCTACCCTTAGTAGCAATTGATCCGTTTATTCGATCTAGCCCAACATAAGTTGCGGCCTGCTTTAACTGATCAATTTCACCGCTTCGTAACGAATTAACAAAAGATTCTCGGTATTGTCTGCATATGCCCCACCCAACAAATGCCGAATGTTTTTTGGTATGAATATATAGTAGTTTTAACCATTTTTGTTCAAAATCTACATCCGGAAGACCAGTGTTTGTAATGGAACTATAATAATAATGCTCAATCCAGTCAGACTTGCTTATTTCCTCCAATGCAAGTATTGATAGTTGTAGGGATGATGCATATGACTTATTTCGATAAAGATAAATTGAATCAAAATGCAGACGTAAACCATTTTTTAATGACTCTGTAGCCAATTTTTTAAGCTTATAGATTGTTATTTTCTTTTTCATATTCCTTTTACTTTCTCAAAGGTACAGAATTTAGTGCGCAGCTATTTTGCGTAGATTAAAAATAATTGTAAGTGATTTTTAGCTGTTGGATTCTTTGATAATCTGCTGGGTCTTTTCATCTTGCTCTCCATGGTAATATTTATCAAGCACCTCCCTGAAACATTTCGGCGAATCTGGAAGCAAGTTAAAAAGGGTCATGCAGGATTTCAGTTTTCTTTCATCTGCTCTTCCCAGAATTTCCAGAGCCGTTTTATTCTCGATTTGAAGCATTGCGAGTGTAATTTCCACAAGGCGTGCGCCCAGTATTGGATGATTGAAATACTGTGCGGCTTCCTGCAGATTTTCAATGCCGTAAAAGATATTATAGTCAGTAAAGCCCAGTCCTCTTAATTGGGGAAAAATAAACCACATCCAGTGGGTCTGTTTGCTGCCTGCTCTGATCTCTCTCAGTGCATTGCCGTAGGTTTCCCGCTGCGCCTCTAAAAAACGGTCCAGATCATATTGCTTTTCCATTGCAGTGCTGTTTAAGATGGATTTAAATTACAAAATTTTTCAATGCCTTTCCAAAACTGACATTTGAAATAGGAGTTCTGCCTGCTGTAAAAACGGACAGGGTAATTTTCAATGAAAACGGATTAAAAGAGCCGCGAAAATAGCACCCGCAGGCTCCTGCATGCGCATAACGGCCTTGCCGCCCTTCGGGACTTATAGCACTCCGGATCCTTTATCGGATGCTTGATTTTGTGCTTTCTTTTTTCCCGTTTTTCTTTTGAAAAATTTCATGCGGGGCTTGAGAAAAAACAGATAAACATTCACTTAAAATTTTACATCATGGAAATCTCAGGACGAATTACAAAGGATGCCGTAACGGCAAAAGTTTCAAATGACAGAGAGGTGGTAAACTTTTCCATCGCAGTCAATGACAGGTATAGACCTAAAGGGGCTAGCGAACTTAAAAAGATTGTAACCTACATCGACTGCTCGTATTGGATGGGTTCGAAAATGGCGCAGTGGCTTAAAAAAGGCACTATGGTCGAACTTTTCGGGCGCATCGGTCTGAATGTCTACACCAATGCCGAGGGCAAAGCGCTCGGTTCGCTGACCTTTCACACCAGTAATATCAAAATACTGGTTTTCCCGAAAACAGAAAATGCATCAGCTGTTCCCGCAGTCCAAAAGAAAAGCACGGCTAAAGACGAACCTGACGACCTGCCTTTCTAAATCATGTACCCATTTATTTTTTATACACGCCTAAAGACAATATTATGCAAGCCTTATCAAAATCCAACTACAGCGAATATAGCGTAGCCGATGCCTTTAATGAGATAATCCTCAAAAGCATCACTTCCTATAATGGAAAAAAAAGAGAACAGCTGAAATCATTCTTTCTTGACCTGCAGCAAGGCGGTTGCGTGAGCGGTATGATTTCCGAATTTATCTACCACGCAGACTGCAAAGAATTTTACATCGAGCATATCGATGACCTTGAAAATATCAGAACCGAACTCGAAGAGGCAATTGGCGAAGCCATAGAAAACCGATTCCAAGCCCCTCATTACACTTTTGTATGCTGGCTATGTTTTGAAGAATACTGCTATGACCTCTATTCAAGGCTTTTTGAATAACAGTTCAATCTTAAATCTTCTCTTATGAAACCATCAGAAAAATTCAAGACCGCCATAGAAAGCTACCTGAACGGCAAAGCGCAGAACGATGCCGTGTTTTCAGCTGACCTTAAAAAAGAAAGCAAAAACTTGGAGAGCTGTTTCCACTACATTTTCGGCGAGGTCAAAAAAACAGGGGAATGCGCTTTTGACAATCAGGAAATCTTTGACATGGCGGTAAAGTACTACACAGACGACAGCATTGGAACGCCTGCCCCTATCCAATGCAGAGTAGCAGTAAGTCCGCCTATAAAGGCGGACTTATTCTCAACCGCTCCCGCAGTATCTCAAACCGCAGTCCAAAAAACGGAAACCGTTCAACCCGTGAAACCTGTACAGAAAACCCTAACACTCTTTGACTTATGATACCCAAAACAGTTATAGAAAAAGAAATTAGCTCCCTAAGTACCTCCCTTATGCCTATCACATCTCAGATGCATCTGTGGGCGGAAAAAAATATTTTTCTGAAATGGGCGGTGCTCTCAAGGGGTAAATTCCATTGTCTGCAATGCACCCATTCGTGGAAACCCGACAGCCAAAGCCAGTCCTGTCAGAAGTTTATCAGATGCGCCACCTGTCAGGGGAAGCTTAAAATGATTCAGCATAATCAGGTGCATTTCAAAGAAATCGAATACTTTGCTGTCACGGATACCTGCTCTGGATATCAGGTGGTGCGCATCATCTGCTCGCACAAGAACATGAAAAAGAATGTTCTTCCCGCCTATTCCCATACCGAAGTCATGCAGCATTGGATTAGTTCCAAAGGGGAAGTGCGCACCATCTCACGAGGCACGAATGTTTTTTCCCAAGCCTATGATGCATGGAAATACTATTCCCCTTTGGAAATCCGCCCTAAGGAGTTTCAGAAATCCCCAAAGTACCGCATCAATCCCTACAAGGTTTATCCAAAGCTCAATGTGATTCCGCTTTTGAAAAGAAACGGTTTCAAGACCTCTGTTCATGGCATTGCACCGCAGATACTCTTTACCGCGCTTTTGAAAGACTGCATTGCAGAAACCCTTTTAAAAAGTTCGCAAACAGATATGCTCACGCATTATCTGACTTCCCACGAACAGCATCTGCGTGAAAACTGGCAGGCAGTAAAAATCTGTCTAAGAATGGGTTATCAGATTCAGGACATTAAAATTTGGGAGGATTATATTGCTCTGCTCCGATGGTTTAAAAAAGACCTCGGCACTCCTGCGCTTGTCTGTCCCGAAAATTTGGACGAAGCCCATGACAGGCTTGTTGCCAAAAAAAGGGATATTCAGCGAAAGAAACATCTTGCGCAGATGCGCGCCGAAATACAGATAGCAGAGCCGATTTATGAAAACGATAAAAAACAGTTCTTAGGACTTTCTTTTACCGATAAAGACCTTACCGTAAAAGTCCTTGAACGTGTGCAGGACTTTCTTGAAGAGGGCGATACGCTCCACCACTGCGTATTTACCAACGAATATTATAAAAAGAAAGATTCCCTGATACTGTCTGCACAGATTGAGAACAGACCTATTGAAACCATTGAAATCTCCCTTTCCAAAATGGAAATCATCCAATGCAGAGGGCATCGAAATAAAGCCACCAAACACCATAGCAGGATTTTGGGCATTATCCGAAGAAACCTGCCTGAGATTGCCAAACGGTTGAAAAAACAGAAAAAACAGGCAGTTTCGGTTTAATCCATTTTACTTTTAATACCGCAGATTTTATACTGCGGTTTTTTTTCGGCGCGCAGACACTTTAAGGCGAACGGGGCAGTCTTGGTTTAGGGGCTATTTTGGAATGTTAAGTCAATTTCATCACAAAGTTCGGACACGGCTTTCGGTTCTCCGCAAAAAATTCCCCCATAAATGCAGGGCTTCGTCCTGCTTTATTGCGTTGCTTTCTGCGTTCGCTCAGCCCTGCCCGGGCAGCGGTGCTGTAATTAATCTTAAAACTATTGCAGCTATGAAAAATCAAAATCAAAACACAGACTGGCAGAAAGTATCAGAAATCGAACTGATCTATAAAACCAAAGTAAAAAGCGCCGACAGGCCTTATATCAATTCTTCCAGAGATGCTTACCGAATTCTTGTTGACAGCTGGGATCCCGGCAAAATAGAATTCTTTGAGCAGTTCAAAGTGCTGCTGCTCAATCAGACCAACAGAGTTCTGGGAATCTATGAGGTTTCCTCAGGAGGCATTGCAGGTGTCGTGGTTGATGTGCGCCTGCTTTTCTCGGCAGCCCTGAAAGCCGCCGCCAGCGGAATCATCATCACCCACAACCATCCCTCAGGAAAGACATTCCCTTCCGAGGCCGACAGAAATATAACACGAAAAATCCATCAGGCAGGAAAACTGCTGGATATACCTCTTCTCGACCACCTGATCGTCACTCCTGAAACCTATTACTCTTTTGCAGATGAAGGCGCCCTGTAAGGGCGCTTTCATCTTTCATGCCCTTGGTCTGTTCTGTTTTTTAAGTAATTTTGCCCTATGAATCATGAAGAAATAAAACGATACTTTGAGAACAATCCGCCACCCAAGGAAGTGCAGTGGACTGCGTGGGCAAAGATTACTGACTCGCAGGTATTCCTCAACAGCTGTTATACCACCATCAGAAATTTTAACGGCCCTGTGGACCGATGCCCTGCCTGGTGGCATCTGAGGGATTTTTACCTCCACATAAAAAAAACAGCAGGCCAGCAGACCAGCGAGGAGCATGCTTCAGAATAATTTTGATCCTTCCGTAAATTCTTAATAAAGCAAAAAAGCACCGATTTGGGTGCTTTTTTTATGCCCTGAAAAATAAGGCTTTTTAGATTTTGTTATTATTTAGAACATTTTATTTTTAAAAATTGTTATTGACTGTACTAATTTTGATCTGTATAAAATGATTAAGATTATGAGCCGGGCTATTGTACACATCGACATGAACACGTTTTTCGTATCCTGCGAAAGGCTGACAAATTCTGAACTTAACGGAATACCGCTTATCATCGGCGGAGGTGACAGAGGTGTTGTGGCTTCCTGTTCCTATGAAGCCAGAAAATTCGGCGTGCGTTCCGCCATGCCGATCCATATGGCTATGAAGCTCTGCCCTCAGGCCAAAATCATGAAAGGCGACATGGAACTCTATTCCAGACTTTCCCACGACATTACCGAAATCATTCAGGAGAAAGCGCCCGTAGTGGAAAAAGCCAGCATCGATGAATTTTATCTGGACATTACCGGCATGGATAAATTTTACGGGAGCTACAGATGGACTGATGAACTGGCACAGCGCATCACCAAAGAAACGGGGCTTCCACTCACCTTTGCGCTTTCGGTCAACAAAACCGTTTCGAAAATCGGAACCGGCGAGGGCAAGCAGAAGCAAAACCTTGAAATTCCCGAACATCTTGTCCAGTCCTTTCTGAATCCGCTCTCCATCCGAAAGATTCCGATGGTCGGCCAGAAAACCTTTGAGCTTCTTTCGCGAATCGGAATCCGCACCATCCAGACGCTCTCTGAAATGCCAGCCGAATCCCTGCAGCAGATGATCGGCAAGAACGGCACCGAACTCTGGAAAAAAGCCAATGGGATTGACAACACACCTGTGGAGCCTTACACGGAAAGAAAGTCAATTTCTACCGAGCATACTTTTTCGCAGGACACTATTGATGTGCTGAAACTAAACAGGATCCTGCAGGGCATGGTGGAGAAACTGGCCTATCAGCTGCGCGCCGAAGAGTGGCTCACCTCAACGGTGACCGTTAAAATCAGGTACGCCAATTTTGATACCGAAACCAAGCAGTCAAGGGTGCCCTACACCTCAGCGGATCATATTCTGACCGAGACGGTCACTGATCTCTTTACCAAACTGTATCAGCGCCGAATGAGGCTCCGTCTTATCGGAGTCCGCTTCAGCGGACTGGTCAGGGGAACCTATCAGATTGACCTTTTCAATGATACCGAGGAAATGCTTGCCCTCTATCAGGCTATGGACAGAATGAAGACCCGTTACGGATTTGATGCCGTGATGAGATGCGCCGGCGCTTCTTTTAAACCCAACAATAAAGACGAAATTTTAAAACGCAAAAAATAAATCATGTACCTCAACTGCCACTCTTTTCATTCGCTGCGATACGGAACTATTCCGCTGGATGATCTGATCAGGCAGGCAGCCGATTGCGGTGTCACGGCAGCAGCCTTGACCGATATCAATACCGTTACGGGGATTTATGATTTTATAAAAGGATGCCAAGCCTCAGGCATAAAACCGCTTGTCGGGATAGAATTCCGCTGCAGCCATAAATTGCGCTATATCGGACTTGCACAAAATGCTGTCGGACTTTCCCAGATGAACCGCTTTCTGACTGAACATAATTTTGAAAAGAAACCGCTGCCTGAAACCGCACCGTTTTTCTCTGATGTTTTCATCATTTATCCTTTAGAAAATGCGCCCGACGAACTCCGACATAATGAATACATAGGCATACGTCCCCACCAGCTGCAAAAACTCGTAGTATCAAAGTGGAGAAAACGAAGAGCTGAAATGATTATTCTTCAGCCTGTTGTATTCCGCACCAAAAGGGAATACAACCTGCACAGGATTCTTCGTGCAATTGACCTAAATGAGCTCCTCTCCAAACTCGAAACTGATGACTGGTGCAGCAAATCGGATGTTATGATTCCTGAAGCGGAACTTATCGCCCTTTATGAAGATTATCCCGAGATCATCCAAAATACAAGGTACATCATCGAGCACTGTAATTTCAAGTATGACTTTGAAAGCCCGAAAAACAAAAGACATTATACCAAAAGTAAAAAAGGGGATATTGCCCTATTGACCACCCTTGCCGAAGAAGGTCTGGTATGGCGTTACGGGAGCCATAATGCCGAAGCAAAAGCGCGTGTGGAGAAAGAGCTCAAAGTCATCAATGACCTTGAATTCAGCGGCTACTTCCTCATTACATGGGATATCATACGTTACAGCACCTTATGCGGCTTCCTTCATATCGGAAGAGGCTCGGGCGCCAACAGCATAATTGCCTACTGTCTGGGAATAACAGACATCTGCCCTTTGGAGCTTGACCTGTATTTCGAGCGGTTCCTGAACGAAAACCGCAAGAGCCCTCCCGATTTTGATATCGACTGGAGCTGGAAAGAGCGTGATGTTATCTTAAGATACATCTCCAACCGGTACGGCAGTGACTATGTAGCTTTCTGCGGTACTAATGTAGAATTCAAATACCGCTCGATTTTCCGCGAGGTCGGCAAAGTATTCGGACTTCCGAAAGACGAGCTGGACATGCTGGCCAAAAATCCAATGAAGCTCCACCAGACCAACTCCATTGTCAAGCTTGTTCAGGAATACGGCATGATGCTGGAGAAATATCCCAACATGCGCAGCATGCATTCCTGCGGAATTCTGATCTCGGAAGAACCGCTGACCAATTACACGCCGCTGGAAATGCCGCCGAAAGGATTTCCGATAGTCTTATTTGATATGCATACCGCTGAAGATATCGGTTTTGACAAGTTTGACATCCTCAGCCAGAGAGGCATCGGACATATTGATGATACCGTGAAAATAATTGAACAAAACAGAGGCATTCGGATCAATATCCGCGACACGAGAATCTCAAAAAACGAACAGTCCGCAAACCTGTATCTGGCGGAAGGGAGAACCATCGGATGCTTTTATATCGAGAGCCCTGCGATGCGGGGACTATTGCGCCGTCTGAAATGCGACAATTATAAAACGCTTGTGGCGGCATCATCGATTATACGTCCGGGAGTGGCGCAGTCGGGAATGATGAAAGAGTATATCTTCCGCCATAACAACCCATCAAAATTTGAATATTTGCATCCAGTCTTTGAAAAGGAGCTCGGAGAAACCTACGGTATTATGGTATATCAGGAAGACGTGATCAAAATTGCCCTGCATTACGGCGGGCTCTCGGCCGCAGACGGAGATATCCTAAGGCGCGCCATGTCAGGCAAGGGACGCTCAAAAGCGGCGCTTCAGAAAGTTAAGGACGATTTCTTTATTTCTGCTGCCGCAAAAGGACATCCCGAACAGCTGAGCCAGGAAATCTACCGACAGATCGAATCCTTTGCAGGCTATTCCTTCTGCAAGGCGCATTCCGCTTCCTATGCGGTGGAGAGCTACCAAAGCCTTTATTTGAAGGTCCACTACCCTATTGAATTCATGGTGGCTGTGATCAATAATCAGGGAGGATTCTACCGCACTGAAATCTATGTGCACGAAGCGCGGATGGCCGGCGCTGTTATCCATACTCCCTGCGTGAATAAAAGCGGATATGAAACCGCTCTTTACGGCATCGATATTTATCTGGGCTTTATGCACCTGCACGGCCTGGATTCCAAACTCTCACAGTTCATCGCTACCGAGCGCGAGAGAAACGGCGTTTTTAAATCGCTCGAAGATTTTATAAACAGGGTTCCCATGGGCATCGAAAATGTAAAGACGCTTATATTTATCGGCGCTTTCCGCTTTACGGGAAAAACCAAAAATCAGCTGCTGGTGCAGGTCAGCCTTCTGATGAATAATTTCAAGCCTGAAAACCGCGGGCTTATGCTCATTGAGCAGCCTGCCAAAGAATTTAAGCTGCCTGTACTGGAGCGCTCTATATTTGAGGATGCCTTTGATGAAATAGAGCTTTTGAATTTCCCGGTTTCGTGCACCGTTTTTGATCTACTCAGGACCAGATTCCGAGGGGATGTCATGGTGCGCGATCTTTTGAAATACCATAAGAAAGAGGTGCGTATGCTGGCATACCTGATTTCCACCAAGCAGGTGCCGACCAAAAGGGGCAATATGTATTTCGGGACGTGGATCGATAATGAAGGAGCCTATTTTGATACGGCGCATTTCCCGGACAGTCTGGCAAATAACCCTTTTCAGGGAGGAGGCTGCTACCTGCTTTTGGGAACCGTGGAAATTGACTATCATTTCCCGACGATCACCATTTCCAGAATGGCGAAAATGCCCTTCATTCCTGACCCAAGATATTCGGATTCGGAAAAAAGGTATACCACACAGCACAATATCAAGCAGGATGTCAGCAGCACCCATCGCCAGCCTTATCCGCAGGATCACGAAATTAATCTGCCGCGTCACAGAATGAAATTTTGAATATTTAGCTATGTAATGTCCTAAGAATGAATTAATTTTGATAGAGAAGCAAAAACAGAAAGAGGAAAACAAGCATGCCATATATCAGTTTTCTGCTGTTTATTTTTCTAAGCATTTGTTTTCGCTTTTCATTTTCTTTTATAAGTCTTTCGATACATTTAATGTCTATTGGGTAAGATTCCATAAGATCGTTTATTCAAACTTAAGCCGTATGAAAAAGACAAAAGCCCTTAAAAGGGCAAATTAGTATCAGGATAAGACATTTTTAAAACAGCCTTTAAAACGGAATATTATGTGTTATTATACCCAGCAGAATGCCTCGATAGAAGATCTCAAAAGACGCTTTAATGCGGAACTCCACAATGAGGAAACCTATCTGCAATCGGATTTTATAAACGGGTTCTCCCATCCAAATATCCCTGTGATACTTAATTCCTCACCGCATCTCATCTCAACGGATTATACTTGGGGACTTCTGCCTTCCTGGGCAAAAGACATTGAGTTCAGGAAAAACACCCTTAATGCCCGCATTGAAACCATTGACGAGAAAGCATCATTCAAGAATATAACCCATAACCGCTGCCTGATAATCGCTTCGGCGTACTATGAATGGCACTGGAATGATGAGAAGGGAAAAAGCAAGGACAAGTACCAGATCAACTCGCAGGATGATGAAATCTTCACTTTTGCAGGTTTGTATTCATCCTGGACGGATCCCGTCACAGATGAAATTAAAAACACCTATACAATGGTAACCACAAAAGCCAACAGACTAATGGACTTCATACATAACCACAAGCACAGAATGCCCGTCATGCTCAAAAAGCAGGATGAAACAGCTTGGCTGGACCAGTCTATGGCTATTACCGAATTTGCCTATCCTTACGAAGGGAACTTAATCGCACTTCCGTCAAATTAATATCAGCTTATGAAACAGGAAATCGATTATTTCAACGGAATGAGCACTGAAGATCTGCATCAGAGATTTATGCAGAAGCTATATTCCAAAACAGAATTCATACAATACAATGACCCCGTTGACTTTTTCGATCCGGAGCAGGAATACGGAGATCATATAACACAGTGCATTGCCGAGGAAAGGGATTTTATAAGGGAATTAATTCGCACCGCATCAGCCGAAGCCGGAATAGTATTGACAAACGAGCGTGTGGAAGAATTGGTGCAGCAGAAAAGAGAAGAAATCAACCAGATTTCCGGATTGTCAATCGAAAACTATATTGAAAAGGTTTCAGTTACTTATATTGATCCTGTTCGGGAATGTGAACAAAAATTTCTTTTGCAGAGATGGCTATGCAGATTTTGGAAGTTTATAAAATTACTGTTTACTAAATAAAGTGTGAAACAAAAAATATTTTTTCAATGTACAGCGGCGATTAGAATCACTAAGCCTATATATATTTCATAATATTTAACGTTGCAAAATAAATATTGATTTAATTAGTAAATTAGAATGCTTATGAAATACTGAAGCAATAACTATTGATCCCTGCTTCCTTAACTCCCCTCCGCCCTTTAAAAAAATTGTTTTCAAAAGAAAAAAAAGAAAGCAAGAATCAAGAGGCAGTTAAAGGATGAGGAGTGCTATAAGATCCGAAAGGCGGACGAAAGGAAACTGGAGTACGTTATTCGCATGCAGTAGACGGCTGACGCTATCTTTGCTGCCTTTTTAAGCCGTTTCGAGTAAAAGCAGTAGTAAGAGTTTACCAATTATGGAAAACCGTAAAATCCTAATAGCATTTAGTCCTAAGTTTACCTTACGGATTGACGTAAAAATATATCAGCAATATGCAACATTCAATAGCGTTTCAGTTTTACACTAAAATAATACAGTTTAAGGATGGATCGCTTAGACCCGTATTTCTACTGATTCAAAAAAAAATCACAAATGCTGCTGTTGGAGTCTACTGCACTTTCAAAAAATTTCCTTTGATTTAGTTTCTTTTTAACTAGTAAAATTCAACCCAACTATGATGACGAGAATTCCAATAACAGAACTAATTTTTCCTGAATATGATGACAAAGATGTAATCGCTGCCTTTGACTATTTTATGACATTTATGACACCCGACCAATGGCACAAAAGAAAACAGGCAATTGAAGAATATCTCAGTAATTTCCACTCTGACTCTCCACCTCTTTCAAAACCCGTATCGGACGGACTGTTACTAGTAATTGAAAAAGACAGAATAGGCTGGTATCTTTATCTGGTACACTGCTTAATACATGAACCTCATAAGTATGAGTATTATCAAGGGGCGCGCATTGTGCCTATTTTTAAACGTATCGGAATGGACATTGATTTGCTTCCTTCCCTTGATGGGCTCAGAAAAAAAATCAGCGATCTCATAAAAAAAAGACCAATTGAAGCGGACCAGATCCTGTTTGAATTTCTAGCTGCACTTGCTTGGAAAAGGAATGGCTACCAAGTAGAATTCCTTCCAGAAGAGGCTGATAAAACCCCTGATCTTTTAGTCCGAAAAGAGGACAAATCTTATCAGGTGGAATGCAAGAGACAGCAGAAATCAGGCGGTTATTTTTATGAGGAAACTCTACTGCGTCAAAAAATGGTGCACCACATCATACCATTTGTTTTAGCGCACAACTACCTATTGGAAATTACTTTTCATGTAGAATTAAAAACACTGCCCGAAACTTATCTGATCGATTTGTTCAGACTCGAAAATTCAAAAATAAAAAAAAAAAACTGGAGGCTGTCTAACGAAAAAATTGATATAATCGCATCAACTTTTGATCTGAAAATGATTAATGCGCAGCTTTTAAAATATCACATAAAGTACAATTCACCACAATTATTAGAATTGCTGGCAAAAAAACCTATCGATTATGAAGGTTTTACGGTAGCACTCAATTCGACAGGATATCTTGTAGGAGAAGGTCTGGCGAATAACCGGTATATTCATCAGATTACTAATGGCGCAGGAATTAAATGTACATGTGATTCTCTTCAAGCGTATGTCGGAAAAGCCCGCGATCTTGATGGACTGCTTGCCAAAGCTTTAAGACAGTTGACGCTTCCCTATGAAGCTGTTATTCATATTGGAATGGAAACTTTTGACGGTCCGGCAGTTGAAAGGGAAAGATTAAAAAAAATAGTTAAGACAATTGAAAGCATAAATCCGGAAAAAACCAGATTAAGCTGGCTCTTTACTCATTTTTTTCAGTCTTATTCCAGAAGTAATCAAGAATGGATATTTGATGAGTCTGTTGATGTCGCCTCTTCCTATTTTGTACCAATAACCCCTTTGCCTAAAAATTTTCTTGTCATTCCGGAAGAAGCAGATATCATAAATAACAGCAGGCACTGGGACCGCCCATTGCCACAATAAACTCTTATATGAAACCTATTTATATATTACGGAAAAGATCAAATAAAACTTTGCAAAAACTAAAGCAGTTACAAATAAATTATATAAATTACTGACAAAATTTACTCATCTATATATAACCAAAATTAATCTTAATTTGCGTCAAGCAAAATGGCCGTTTTCCTCACTATTAAGCTGTTAGAAGATTAATAATTAACCACACCTTATGCAGCTAAATTACTTTCCAATAGAATTTGAATTCGAAAAATACCAGCTCAATACCGAACCCTACAGTCATGAGCGTCTTGGCGAATTACGGGCTTTACATAATAATACGCACTCTTTTTTTAGGAACGGCGATCTAATTTACATATCCAATAAAGACGACAATACCGGCACTTCAATTGGTAGTTTAGCTGAACGCAGTATATTTGGCAATTCCCAAATTACAGCATCGCTCATTAAACATTTGTTCTTCCGCACTTTCAAGGAGCGCTTCCAGCAGCATACGCCTGTTGATTTTTATCCGTTCCGTTTTTTCTCTGGACAGCAACGAGACGATATCATTTTTGATTTCCTCCCGGACAATCTGAAGAACCGTATAGGCTATAAAAAACTAATTGAAGTGCAGCTTCGTCTAACGGAAATAGAAAACAAAAAGCAATTTGGATTTTTAATCAACATTAAACGCAATTGGATTTTTGATAAAACCTGTGCAGAGCTGCATTCCGAAAATTATAACTTGATCGGTGCTGAGGTGTTGCACGCGGAAACTTTACCGGGACTTACTAATATCCTGGCACCCAACGAGGACTTCATAGGGGAGATTCTTTCTATAAGTGGAACAAAAGCAAAAATTAATACCAATGAGGGCGAAAAAGAATATGATTTGGGCGAACTTTTTATTCGTAAAACCAAACGTAGCATAGGAAATTATCTTGCATTTGCAATCTCTCAGGAAAAAAGTGATGAAATATTAAGCCTCATAGACAATAAAAGGTCTGATATTTATGATACAAAGAAGCTATATAGTGAAATTAACAGTATAGCAAAAGCGCTTTTTACTGAGAATGGCAACACGGTACTTTTTCAAAACAAGGATGGTTTCTGTTTTACAGTAAAATCGAGTCCATTAACAGTTTACAACAGCATTGAAATCAAGCCACCTACTTTCATTTTTGATCCTGCTGCAACAAAAACAACAAATTCCTTTCCTGATAACGGCCTTAACAATTTCGGCCCTTATGACAGTAACATCTTTGATATCAAATCTCCCAATGTTTTATGCGTATGCAACAAAACAATTAGAGGAAATTTCACGCAATTTCTATCTAACCTAAGGGATGGCTTGCCACAGTCAAGGTATTTCCAAAAAGGGTTACAAAAAAAGTACGACCTGCATAGTGTATCGTTTAATATTAAAGAAATCCAAAGCAATACCTTAGAACAGTACTTGAAAGCAATAACTGACGATGACGATAGCAAACCACATTTAGCCATCATTGAAATACCCGAAAATTTTAAACAATATAGTGATCAGACCAACCCTTACTATCAAATAAAAGCAAAACTTTTAGCTCTTGAGATACCAATTCAATTTATTACGACCAGGATTATCAATAATTACAATGAGTATATCCTTAACTCGATAGCTTTACAAATCTATGCCAAACTGGGAGGAACTCCGTGGGTCCTGCCGACGCAGCGTTCTGTGGATCGCGAACTGGTAATCGGTATCGGTCACAGCTGGCTTAGAAAAAATCAATATACTGGATCTGAATCCAACCGCGTAGTCGGAATTACAACATTTCTTTCCAGTGACGGACAATACCTCCTTGGAGATAAGGTTAAAGACGTATCATATGAAAATTATTTTGATGAACTCTTAAAAAGTCTTAAACAATCCATAAATAGGCTTTCATCTGAACAAGGCTGGAATGACGATGAGACTGTCCGCCTAATATTTCACATTTTCAAGCCAATTAAAAATACAGAATTTGATGTAATTACCCAGCTCATAAAAGACATTTCACAATACAGAATAAAATTTGCTTTTGTGACTATTGGTAATATACATCCGGCCACATTATTTGACATCAATCAGCCAGGAATTGGTTCCTATGGATCAACTGTTAAAAAAGGCGAATACATACCGGTGCGGGGAAGCAACGTTTTCCTTGATTCGGAAACCTGCATTGTTCAAATGTTGGGGGCAAGCGAATTAAAAACGTCTAAACACGGAATGAGCAAACCAATCCAGATTAAAATTCTCACGCCTCAGGGCAACTATAATAATACGGAAATAAATGATATGTTATTCTATGATTTGACCTACATAACACAGCAGATTTTTTCCTTTACTTATTTATCATGGAGAAGTTTTCTGCCTGGTGAAGAACCGGCTACAATGAAATATTCAAATCTGATTTCAAGGCTTTTGGGGAAAATGAGAAACGTTCAGGGCTGGGATCCTGATACACTAAAATATGGATTAAAACGAAAAAAATGGTTTCTATAGACAACAGAATTACCTACAAGGACAGGATAAAAAGCAGTGCAAAACTTGTCGCATTTGACCAATTTTTAAGCGGTACTGCCGTTGATTTGAATCTTAATTCAGAAGTTAGTGATTCCGACAAGCAGTTTGTGAATATGATTGCAGCAATCCAAACAAATAACAAAACCGCTTTTGAGCAGATTTACTCGTTAAAAAACAAGAGTAATCCCAGCAGGGATTCACCAGCTCCCTTTGTAAATGATGATTATTTGATTTTAATTTTAATTATTGGTATCCAAAAATTTGGTTTTAATAATAATTGGATAAAAAATATTCTCTCCATACGCAGCAGAAACATTATAACTATTACGCTTGAAAATATTCTAAATAAAAATTACTCCAGTACAAGCAATCAAATGGAAGTTGTCTTAGTTTATTTAAACCTGTATGATCAATCATTCATTAATAACCAGCTTCTTAACAATACCTTTAAAAGCATAATGCAAAATACGGTATTGTTTGAAAATAGAAATGATTTTCAAATCTTGTCTGCGCTAAGGGCATATGAACTAATTATTGAATTGAAAGAAGGGCCTGAAGGAAGTGAAATGCATCTGCTTAAAAAATTTAATGACAGTTTCATTCGCAGAACAAAAATCTTATCCTGGTTATTACAAGCAAGTCTTTTTTCATTTGCGGTTTATGGGTTACTAAAACTTCCTGTTTATTCTCCTGAATTTGTTAAAAAAATTAATGATTATGGCTATGTATTTACGTTAATAGGAGCATCCGGCATCACTATATTAAGTAATCAATTAAGTTTCATCAAACGTAAATCGCAAGAATTTACAATGAGGATGTTAGGTTATCCCAAAGAAATGCTTAAACAATCCTAATTATTGTAGGTACTTAATGCTAACAGTACTGGAAATATTTAAATTGTACCAGTTTAACAATAGCAGCTCTTCGGTCTTTTAAAGACAAAAAACAAGATAAAAAACAAGATAAAAAAACACATAACTATGAGCAATACATCTGAAAAACCAATAGTAAAGAAACAGTATGGCAATACATGGGAATTTGTATATCCCCTGTCCATTATTGATGAAAGAGTCAGTAATGAATTTTGGGAAGCTGTCGAATTTCTGGATGATAGTGACATGATTGCGGAAAAAATGCTGAAAAAACTGGTTTTAGAGCATCCCTATTATATCGATGCTTATGTTCATCTCAGCATTGCATATCGTAGTCAGGAAAAAACCTTTGAAAGTCTTCTAACTTCTGAGAAGGCATTTAATGTGGGGATCGGATGCCTGCCAAAAGCATTTAACCTGAAAAAGGACCAACTGATATGGCCTATATCTGATAACAGACCTTTTTTAAGGGCATGCCAAAATTGGGGAATTGAGCTACAGTATCATACAAAATATTCCGAAGCTGTTGAAATCTACAGATTAAATCTAGCTTTGAATCCCGAAGATCATCAGGGCATCAGATATCTCCTGCTGGAAACCTTATTTGCGTTAAAAGATTACAAACTGGCTGAAGATCTATTAAATCAATATCCAGACGATTTTACGATAGAATTTAAATTTGGCATAGTTGCAGTACATATCCTGAATGATAATTTGAAACTAGCAGATCAGCATTTAGAGGAAGCTGTCCAGACCAATACTTTCTTTATCGATGAAGTAACCAGAACCAAACATGTAAAGCCGCTTCCTTACAGGATTCCGAGTGAACACAACTTTGATGCCGGCATCCCGACACGGTCAGTTCAGGAAGCATATGAGTATTGGGAGAGAAATAAACAACTTTATAACAATAAGAAGATTATAAGCTATTTCAAAAATGTCCAAAAATCAGATCTTCGATAATGATCCTTTAATAACGTCCGACACATTAACAAATTACCTAAAACCTAACAGCTGATTCCTTTGAATGTAAAACAGAAGATTTATCTCAAATGAACATATTCTTATCTAAAGCAGCTTATCAAGTTTTGAAATGGAATGACAACCTCTCAAAACATTCCCTATAGACTCTGATTACAAAGTTATTACAACAGATTTATGCGATTTTTAATCAAAATGGTTTCTTGATATATAATTCTGCTGACACTCGAAAATTAGTTGTAAATATCGATGTAACACAGAAGTGATATTTAGGTTATCAGCGCAGACAAAACTAAATCAATGAGAATAAAAGAGCAAATCGTCTTATCCATAAAATAAACGATCCTTCTAAGTCTCTCATCCACCTCACTGGCCAAAACCACAATTAAAAAAATCTAAAAAAATCTAAAAAAAAGGTAAAAAAATGAACTAAGAGTAGAATAATTTTATTAAAAAAAGAGATGAGCAATCATCACTCATCTCTAATGTTTTTTTTTCTTCGATTATATATAATTCACTACATTAGAAATTAGAAATCTCATAGAACTTTAAAACACTATCTATTGCGTATATTTATTTGCTAATGCTAACTTTGTGTGACTGCCACTCATCAATATGCAAAAGCAATGCACAATCACCATCATTATTCCACACATTACTATCTAAACCCCAATAGAAAAAATGAGTAGTTGTCCCATCTTTATTTTCTGCACTACTAATTTTCCCTTTTTTTGTGTATAAAACTACCAAATCTCCTTTTTTTACAACTTTGTCCGGAAACCAATAGGGATGACGTACCTTATTAGAAACTTCTCCGGCACTGGTGTAAGTAGTGTCCAGAACCAGGAATTTCCCAATGTCAGTATCAGCCAAAATATCAATTAGAATTCTTTCATCATTGTGACCGTTGTCAATAATTTTTCTAATTTTTGCATTCATAATTTTGTTTTTAATGGTTTAAAAAAAGTTAAAATTTACTTTTTTCAAATATCAATCTTTGGAATGAATCTTTTTTACGGAAAACCATATTATGCTCCAAATAAATCAATTTAAGAAAATTAATCTTTTCTGTACATACATAGACCGGATCAGCTTCCAGTTCTGTACAAGGTCGATTTCCATTACGATTTTCCAGCTGCTTTCTTCATTTGCTTTCATGGCGTTTCAATTTTTAGGATTAATAGCGGCACCTGCACCGAACACAAGAAAGGGGCACAGAAAGAAAGTAATGCAATAAATCAGAACAGATGTCCTGCATTTATGGGGGATTTTTTTGCGACGAACCGAATTCTTAAGCCCGAACTTTGCGCTATAATTAAACTAAATAGGCTTCTTCTGCACTGCAGGGCATCGTCGGAAACTGCAGCGGAAATAGCGAAAGTGCCGAACTAAATGCAGGGCAGAGCGGCTTAAAAACAGCGGCAGTGCAATGGGCCGGATTCTAAAAAAACCTGTGACTAAAAGAGCCGGATTCCATATAAAAAGGAACTAATATTATTTTTTATTCTAATCCGTAATTTTCATCCTTACGTTTTTCTCTTTTAATCTTTTCTTCAAAATCAATTATATTTTCTTTAGCGAATTCTTGAATTTTAACTTGTGGATGATCTAAAAGCTGCTGCAATAAATTTATTCTAGATTCGAATAGAGGAACTACTGATCCTGACCAAAAATAGCTATGAAGCACACTGCTTAGGTTCTGCAAAAAATCATCATTTTCGGCAAATCTATTGAACATTTCCATTGCAAGTGCTGACCAAACTTCTTCAGCTTGATTTTTGACAGAAAATTGTATGAATTGGATAATTTTTTGCGGTGATTCAAATGGATATTGATCCATCCAATCAAGTAATTTGCTTTCCTCATAATTATGATATGCCTTCAATAACTTTTTAAGATTGTACCAACCATAAAAATCATTTCGCTGCATTTCAAGTGCAATAATAGGCCATGAAATATTCCAATAATCCTTTAGAATGATTTCTAAAATTTCTTCTATGCTATTTTCATGTTTTAAGGATAATTCTTTTGTTGTAATTACAACTTCATTAGATAGAAATTTAACTATCGAATCATCTAAACCTTTTTCTTCTAGTTTTCTTAGAAGCTGTACATACTGACGCATTGAAAATGAATTGTATGTTCCTTCTCCTTTTAAAATACCTTCCCTTTGCAGTAATTGTCTAAAAAGGTTTAAAATTTTATCAGTAAGATCCAATCCTTTTCTATAATTAGATTCACATAAATCAATAGCTACCCACCAACCATAAGGTTCGATAATTTTTAACCATTCAATGAAATTTATAATTTCATCTTCGGATAAAGTTTTTAAATCTAAATATTGAAGCGCTATTACATAATGTGGATTTTCCTCTATTATTGGATATAGAATTTCCAAGTCACTAATTTCCAATAGTAAATATCTTGTCAATTTAATACTATGATAATTTACTTTATCATTTTTTAAAAACCTACTAATTATATCTCTTATGAAATCTTGATTTGAAATGCCCGCTAAGTACCCTTCAATAAAACTAATATTCTGTTTTTCAAAAGGAATTTGCTCCAATTTCTGAATTACAATTTCAATTAATTCACTATAATCTGGATTATTAGCAGATATGTTTTTTGCAAAACCAAAAGTTAAACGCTGTTCGTCTTGAAGAAGAACATCTAGGTCATTCATCCAGCTTTTATCCTCTAAATTAGCTAATTCATTAGCTAATTCATTAGCCTTTATTAGCGACCGATTAATAATATTCCCATCCCTGTCTTTATAGGTAGAATAAGGTGCGATTGCTACCATAAATTCTAATTTTTCACGAACGGTATCTTTGGAGTACTTATTTAATAATTCTTGAATTTTATCAAAAATATGTTTAGGCAATTCTCTCCTTTCACTTAAAATATAATCAAATTGCTGACGAAGATTTTTATCAATTTCAGATTTTTTCTCTAACATTTTTTCAACAGCATCCACCATAGCTTTCTGGTTTCCACTAAAGATTTGTGAATTGAGTCTGTTCACTAATACATGATAATTTTCTAATTGAAGTAAATAATTAATTATATCTTGCCAATACTTAAATATTTCCTCACCAGTAGGGTTGTAATCATGCAGCTTTTCTCCAGCTTGTAAGTCAGCGCCTCCCATTCTGGTAAACCCATGTACCATTAAACCTCTATCTAATGCAGCATTAATGATTTCAAAATTACCCTTTTCACTTTGAATTAATTCATTTAAAAGTTCAATTCTATCATCCAAAGTTGCTTCCGTAGCTGGTAAAACACATTGAAACAATTGAATAAATTGAGATTTAGCATTGTTCCCTATGTTCTCATTTTCAGCGACTGCTAATCTATAAAGTAATTTTGCAGCACCATTAAAAGTTTGCTTTCTGAACACTAATCTTTCCAAAGCCCAAACCAGATAACGCCTACCTTCCCTTATTTCCTTAAGTTCTTCATTTGATTTTGTATTTAAAAATGATTCTAAAGCATTTAATATTTTATCAGGTTCCAATTCAGCAAGACCCATTATTATTCTTGCACCTTGATCGGAGTTAACAAATTCATATTTAGTCAATAAACCATCTTCTGCTGATAGGATTTCTATTAAATGATGCGTTCCTTTTAATTTATTTAGCTCAATCAATCTTTTACTGAATTGTTTTGACAAACCAATTTCTGTGATTTTTGTAAAAAACTGTTCTACATCTTCATTTGCCAATTTCTCAAGTCTGTTAAAAGCTAATTCTTCAACAAAAACCTCTAAAACAATAAAGTCTCCAGCAATTTTAACAATACCTATTTCTTCTAACTTACTGATAATAATTTCGAGATCTTGCATTGTGGGAATCCCCGTTTGAGATAATAAAAATTCAGACTGTGGCTGGAAGCTATCATAATATCCTACATGCGTAAAAAGAGAAAGCTCCTCCAGCAAATTTAATACTTCGGGCCCACTTAAATCTGTACCTAAAAGCTGATTCCATTTTTCGTTATAATCAGTTGAAAAACCCTCAGATCCTTCTGGTATTTTTCCAATCATAGCAAGAGCATTCCTTAAATTGCCTTTAGCATTCTCAATAATGAAGTTGGTATTTCTAGGATTCCCATTCTCATTTGATATTTTTTCAATTATTTCATTGGCAAAATCTTGATCAACGAAATGGCTTGCTCCATCACCGTCTTCATCATTACTGATTGTTAATAAACTTATATGCGTATCATAAAAATATTCATTAAAAACTTTTTTATGGATTTTTAAAGGACAATTATCTAGTATGACAATTTTTCGTTGATTGAGCGTTTGCAGATCCAATAATTTATTTTCTATCGATCTATAATCACTTCCATCAATATCATAATATAAAATCTTCTCTAAATTATCAACTTTAGGAAGTGTGCTGTCAATTTCTCTATATAGCTCATATGCTAGTCTTGTTTTACCAGAATTTTTAGGGCCGACAATTCTTTGAGGTCGATCTGTTCTTTCTAAATCAATTCTAAGCTGCTTAATTTTTTCTTTAATATTCAAAGTTGGTAAATAAACTGTTTGATAATCTTTTGGCGACCAATCTTTGTGTAATCTCAATGGCTTCCATTTATCTCTTTGATAGTCACTCTCTGAATGAATTGCTGCATTTATTGCTTCATAAAAATCTTTAGCTAATCTAAGTCTAATAGCTTTTCTGTCTTCATAATTTGATTCATTTAATTTATATGTAATTCCCCAACGAAACCCTTTTAAATCAACAGGCAAATCATGAGGGCTTCCATATGCCTCATTCATTACAGCTAAAGTTCTATAAGTTCCCTTTTTTGCCCAAGCATAGCCCGTTTCTAAAAGAACATTTGGGTTTGGAGAAAGTTTACGATCTCCTTTTGGAATTCTGATAGAAGTAGAGTCTGTATCTTCACCAATTATTTCAGCAGCTAAAAATTCTTTTGCAGACGTATATGTTAAATCGACAATAACCATATCTGATTCATTACTTTTCCTTAACATTTCATCAATTAACAATGGAGTACCAGGAGTTTTTCTAAATCCAAAATCTAGTGATACATTTGTTCCATCTGACTTGAAATTATTAATTGCAATCTCAATTGCAGATTGAATAAATCCTTTTCCGAATTTATCTTCTACATCCATTTGGAACGCAAAGAAAACCTTATAATTCATTTCTAATTATATATATAATTCATTATTAAGACCAACAATGGTTCTCTCGTATCTAACAGAGTCAAATATAAGAATTCATGCAATGTAAAATCATCTTACCAATTTAAATAACGATTTAAATATGGATTTCTAACAAAAAGTGGAGAAAAAAATAGCCTGAATTAATGTAACAACTTTATTGTCAAATTATTAAATAATTTTATAATTCAAAGCCGAAACTTCTTTTTTTTTGCAGCAAATCTCTATGTATTCAAAAATTCGCTTTTAAAATCAGGTATTTTCACTTACTACATTATCATATTTATCAACGATGTTTGTTTTAAAAATTCATTTTTACGGAAAACCTTTTTATTTTTATTTATTATATCTATATTTTTCCATCGATAAATATTTAGAACGGTTGCGTTGAAAAGATGATAATGCACTTTATAGCGAGGTTTAACATTAAAATATTAAAAAAAATGGCTTTAACAACACAACAAAAAACAGAATTAGAAGAAATATTAGATATTCTAGGAGAAAATTTAAGTATTACTGAAGCTCAACATGAAGCGGCAGTAAATAGTTATAAAGCAGTTGGAAATTGGCTGACAAACGCTGATTCAGAATTAGCAAACTATAATCCAGTGGTAAGTCCACAAGGTTCATTCATTATTGGCACAACTATTCAAACAATTGATCCTGATGGAGATATTGATTTAGATGTTGTATGTGAACTTAATGGGAAAAAGCAAAGCTGGACACAAAAAGATGTAAAAGAACTTGTTGGAGAACAACTCAGAAAACATAAAAAATATGAATCTATTCTCGATGAAGAAGGCAGAAGATGTTGGACTCTCAAATATAGAGAAAATGCTAATTTTAATGAGCGCTATCACATGGATATACTTCCAGCAATTAATACTTCAGGACATTCCATAATCAAAGAAAGAGCATATATAAATTTATCCGACCAGAAAATTGAAGAATTAGTTTTAAGTATTACAGATAAAGAAAAAGTTCCAGATTATTATTTATCTACAGACCCATTAAGTTGGTATTTAAGCAACCCATTTGGCTATGCAATATGGTTTATGAAAAGTGCTGAAAATGTCAAAGGTGTTAGAACTAAAACATTCTCATTAAATGAATCTGTAAAACCTACACCAAAATACCAAAAACAGCGATTGCCATTGCAAAGAGTGGTTCAGTTATTAAAAAGGCATCGTGATATTATGTTTAAAGATTATTCGGATGAAGATAAAAAAGAAAAACCAATTTCCTGTATTATAACTACATTAGCAACACATGCTTATAATGGGGAAGATAATATTATAGAGGCATTAATAAATGTTATCAATAATATGGAAAAATTCGTTGATGTTAGGTTAGACGAAAAAACCGGTCAGTATGTCAAATGGATTTCTAATCCTGTAAAAACATCTGAAAACTTTGCCGATAGATGGGCTTTACCACATTCAAAAAGAGAAAGATTTTTTAAAGATTGGATAGAAAAATTAAAATTAGATTTTGGAATTTTTAATGCTCCTTTCAACAGAATTAATTTATCAGAATCATTAAAAAAATCATTTGGTGATGCTCCTGTAACTAAAACATTCTCTGATATAGGTAATAACATGAGAATATTAACTGAAAACGGAAACAATAATGTTGATAGAAATCTTGGACTAGTTGGAACGGCTATAACAGGATTAAAAGAAGTGACTAAAGTTCAGCCACATAAATTCTTTGGTAATGAATAAACCACCAAAGCTAACTATTGCGCAACAGTTTGCAGGTTTAAAAAGAGATTATGGTTTTGGAGAAACCAAAATGAGTACATTCAGTCAAATAGTTTGGGAAGGTAAATTAAAATCTTCTCCATTGGGTGATGAATACTTGGTTAGGGTTACTTACAAAAAAGGAGACAGTCCTAAAATTTATATTTTAGAACCTAAGGAACTTAAACTACCAGAAGGGAAAAATAAATTAGAGCATGTATATGACCATAAAAAACAAAAACTATGTTTGTTTTATCCAAAAGCAAAAGAATGGAATGATACAAAAACCATCACTAGTACAATAATGCCTTGGGCTATAGAGTGGTTGTATCATTATGAACTGTGGCTAATTACTAGTGAGTGGTTAGGAGGTGGAATTCACCCAAGTGGTAATAATTTAAAATAAATCGATTTTATGTTAAAAGAACTTAATAATAAATATAAAGAAACAGATATTACTTTAATGTAAATTGATTGGAGAGTTGAAAGATTTTACAGTGTTTTTTTAAAACTATTTCAACAAATTCATATTCAAAATTTAATTTGGCTTATAAATATGATTTTGAATAAAATTCAAAATATTTATTATTGTGATATTCATTTTAAATCTAAGTGTGAAATATTAAAGTGTGAAATTGAAAAAATCCCTTAAATTAGAGATGAATTAATTCTAAATCAAAAAATTAATTTCTTAAAAGATGGAGATTTAATTTTAACCGATGCTTCTGAAGATTATGTAGGAGTTGGATAATTTAGTGAAGTCAAAATATAAAGTCAAAAAAAATACTTTCCGGGTTACATATCTTTTTAGCAAGAGACATTTCTAGTAGAAAAAGATGTTTAATGAAGCAATTATTAACAGGTAAAACAAGAATAATATGAGTGGTAAAAAATTCAGAGTGCTAAGTTTAGATGGAGGCGGCATTCGAGGTATTTTTCCAGCAGTTATTTTAAGCGAAATCGAAAAGGAGCTTAAATCAAAAGAATTTGAGAATTGGCAAATATATCAGAATGTAGATTTAATTTTTGGCACTTCTACAGGTGGTATTCTAGCATTAGCTTTATCAATTGGGATCCCAGCGGAAGAAATTAAAAATCTTTACTTTAAAAATGCTGAAAAAATATTTGGAAATAAAAAAGGATTCTTTAAATGCATTAACCATTCTTCACATGATAGAGCAAGTCTTAAAAACTTATTAGAAGACGTGTTTAAAAAATATCATCATAGTGCTACTCCAAAACTTAAAGACTGTAAGGTTCCTGTTGGGGTATCAATTTACGATTTAAGTATTGGAAAACCATCTGTTCTAAAAAGCCTTTACCATCATAGGTTTACTCGCGACCCTAATCTTCCATTATTAGATGCTTCCTTATCAACTTCATCTGCACCAACATATTTTGATCCGTATTCGGGTAATATGTATAAAGACGTGAAAGGAGATGTTTTACAATTTAAAAATAAAGTAGATGGTGGAGTTTGGGCTAATAATCCAAGTTTAATAGCTCTGATTGAAGCTCAGAAAGCTTTTAATAAAGAATTACTTGATATTAATTTACTATCTCTTGGTACAGGTGAAAGAATATTTCTAGAACCTAATAAAGAAAATAAGTTTGGAATTTGGTATTGGATAAATAATAAACGTAAAAGAATTATAGAGTTGTTTATGCAAGGTCAATCTCAACAAGTGGAAAATATTTTAAGCTTGTTAAAAAATGGTATTGATAGACAAGAACCGGATAATTTTGCATACTTAAGACTTAATACATTATTTAAAACTGAGGGAGAAAATATTGAAATGGATGAAACTGACGAAAATAGACTTAAAGAACTTGAGACTCGTGCATTAGAGGTTTACAATGAGAATAAATTAGAAATTTATGAACTACTCAACATAGAGTTATGAAACATATTAAAAAATCATTTGAAAAATTTAAATCTGAATTATTATCAAAAGGATTTTATGACATTTTCAAAGCAATTTTAATTTTTTCTGGAGGTTTGTTATCAACATATTTTGCGAGCTTAATTCCTTTGGTGAAGACTTATATAATTTCTGAGGTTAAAACACCATTATATCTGATAATCATTTTATCAATATTCATCTTTAGTTTGTTTTTTTTAATATTTAGATATAAATCAAAACTTGATAATTTAATAAGAGATAATAATATTGATGAATTAACGGGTTTAAAAAATCATAAAGGATTAAAAATTTCATTAGAATCCTTAATTGAAGATTTTAAAGATAATACCAGTATTATCTTAATTGATATTGATAATTTTAAAAGCTATAACACGAAGTATGGTTATGGAGAGGCTGATTTAATACTAAAAAAGTTAGGTGAACTACTTGGCAGTGATAAAAGAGCAACCGATGAAACTTTTCGTTTCTTTCAAAGAGGAGATGAATTTGCTGTAATTGCCAAGGAAACAAATCTTGGTCAAGCTTTACAAGCAGCTGAGCGTAAGAGAAGATTGATCAGTAATAATATTTTTTCAATTGGCGATAATGAACATCGTTTGACCATTTGCTGTGGTGTAACTAGTTTAAAAAAGGAAGATTCAATTGACACTTTAACTGATAGACTATCTAAAGCTTTAAAAGAAGCTAAGAATACAAAAGGCAAAAACAACACTAAATCAATTAGTTAATATGGCTCAATCCTACAAGGAAGTGCAATAATGATATAAAAATCTTCAATAAAGTGGTTAGATAAATGAATGCTTCCCGATACAAATTAGCGTTTGAAATATGTTGAAAACGCTCACTTCAAGTTTTGTGGCAGAATCGTGGCACAAAACTTCTTTTATAAAAACAAAATCAATAAAAGCAACCGCTTCAGTACTTAAGTTCGATTATATTAAACAATTATTGACTTCAACTCTGTCGCGAAAAATTGGTTTATTTATCTAAGAAGTCTTCATAAACTTTACCGCAAAAAACAGCATGATTTTTTATACTATTTTTAGCAATTAACAAGTTTTAATAGTGACTCAATTTGATCATTGGCTATTTTAAATAGGGAGGGGCCGTCAAAAGCTTGTTTAACCAAATCTTTATTTAATAAGACAATTGGTTTGCCGCTTTCTACTAATTCATCAATTTTATATTTAATAGCTGATGAAGGTACAATAACAAATCCATCTACTTGTAATAGACTGTAAAAATCAATTATCTCGAGAGATCTGGTTGCTTCATTTCCAATACTGCAAAAAATAACTTTATAGCCTTTTTGATAAGCTATATCTTCAAAAAATTTTACGAGTTTAGAAAATGAAACATCCGAAATATCTTCTACCATGAAAACCAAGATATTCGTTTTGCCACTACGCAAGCTTTGTGCAATTCGATTTGGTTTGTAGTTGATTGAATTCGCATAGTCTAAAACTCTCTTTGTCATTTCTTTTGAAATGTGTCTTTCCGCTGCCTTTCCATTTAAAACAAATGATACAGTGGTAACTGATACTTTCAATTCCTCTGCTATATCTTTTAACGAACTATTTTTCCTCTTCATTAACACATTAATTTATAATTGAAAGATTGATAATCAATGTTAGCGAATTCACTTATTTAACTTTGAAGCATAACTTCTTATAATCTCTTGTGTAGATTTATCATTCTCATACACAGAATACCATCCTTGATATTCATGAGGAGGGTCGCCAATCAAATCGTCACCGATTTTCCAGATGCTCATTGGATTGCTTGGTCTTCCCTCGCCTCCCCAAGCCCAGAAATTCACTCCCGAAACTTGTGCTATTGTTTGGCTTAAGCCGTATATTTTATTAAAAACGAAAGCGTAATATTCATCTCTGATTTGAACTGATGAAGCCGCGTCGTAACTATTTTCATCCCTAGAAATTCCGAATTCTTCCAGTACAATTGGTTTATTTAATTTCTGCGCAATTTTCGCATGTTCTTCAATATAATTATTGGCTTTTTCTAAAGCTGTAGAATAGGTTTCTTTTGCTTTTATCGGATCAAACCAACCCCAATTCTGCACCCAAAGGTGAAATGTACAATAATCAATGTACTCGCTCTGATGGTCTTTCTCAAAATTAGTTCCGTTTGAGGGCGATGGCGTATTCCCTTCTGATCCTATTGAAACCAAATGATTTGAATCTAGTTTCTTGATTAACTTAGCAGTTTCATGAATCCATTTTTGATAATCTTTAATGTTATTACTTCCCTCTGGTTCATTGGCTAACTGCCAAGCCATAATCGTTGTATCTTTCTTGTACGGAATTTTAGTAATTGAATTAACACGATTGATAACTTTCTTAATATGATTTCCAAACCATTTCTGAGCAGTTTTGTCACTGTAAAAACGAGCAGAATACTGCTGATACTTTCTCCAGTCACCATTTTCAGCAGGAGGTGGATACGGAATTGTTTCGTCTTTATTAGCCCACGAAACATACTGCGCAAAACCTCCAGACCAAGGCCAGAAATTATTCAAGCAAACAACCGCTGTCATTTCTCTTTTATTCATTTCGGATATTAAAAAATCAAGTCCTGTCCAAAGTTCATCATTATAAATCTCCGGTTCTTTTTGCATGGTGGGTTGTACGGACCAAGGTGTATCTAAACTTCCTTCTGAGCTTGCCATGATTCTAAGATTTTTGACTCCTAGATGATTTAATCGGTCCAATTCTCTAAGCAATCTATCTTTGTCAACGGCAGCTAAATTCATTCCGTACCAAAAATTGGTTCCCACAAAATGATACGGTTTTCCATCCTTTATTAGTTTTCCATTTTCTACTTTTACAAAACTTTGTGCGTTAGATAGAAGCTGAATAAATAATAAAACTAAAATGTATATTTTCTTTTTCATATTTTTTACTGTACTTCAAATGATACTTTTTCGCCCTTTACACTACTGGCTCCTATCCATAAATCAAATTTTCCGGACTCTACTTTTTTCTCCATATCGATTCCGTAAAAAGATAAATCTGCTATTGGGAGTTTAAACTTTACCTGTTTTTCTTCATTAGGTTTTAAGTCAATCTTTTGAAAATTTTTCAGTTCTTTTACAGGAAGCGCAATTGAAGCGGCAAGATCTCTAACATACAATTGAACGATTTCAGAACCTTCGTATTTTCCTGTATTTTTTAAAGTGAATGAAATCTCTAATACCTCATCCTTCTTCAAAACAGTTTTAGAAAGTAGTATTTTGCCAGATTCAAAAGTGGTATACGATAATCCGAAACCAAAGGGAAACAACGGATTATTTCCGCTATCTAGATAATAGGATTTATTCCCAAGTGAAGTCTGCGAAGCTTCAAGCGGAATGTCATTTAAACTCGATTCACTTCCATTTGCAGGACGTCCCGTATTCAAGTGATTGTAATACATTGGAATTTGTCCGACATTTTTAGGAAAAGTCACCGGCAGTTTTCCTGATGGATTGGCTTTTCCAAACAAAATATTGGCGATAGCAGAACCTCCCATTGTTCCAGGATGCCAAGCGTATAAAACTGCGTTTGACTGCTCGACTTCTTTTTGAATTGTTAACGGTCTTCCCGCTAAAACTATGGTTACTATCGGCGTTTTACTTTTTGCAAGCATTTCTAAAAGTTCAGACTGAACGCCTTGCAAATTTAAATCGGAAAGACTGTGTGCCTCTCCAGAAAGAATCGCTTCTTCTCCCAAAAACAATAAAACAACATCTGCTTCTTTGGCTAATTTTCGCGCTTTTGCAAAATCGGTAGAATCTATATCTCTTGAATATTTTAAAATTGGTTCATAAATAATCTTGCTGTCTTTTCCATATTGTTCCTTTAAAGCTTTAATCGGAGTCATAGTATGATTTTTTTCTCCATCAAAAACCCAAGTTCCCATTTGTTCGTGTGGCGCATCCGCTAGCGGACCAAAAACAGCTATTGTTTTAGGCTTTTGAAGAGGTAGAACGGCATCTTTATTTTTTAATAAAACGATAGATTCTTCAGCTATTTTTTCTGCCAATTTTAGATGCTCTTCATTATAAAAAACCTCTTTTAGATTTCCTTTTACATAAGGATTTTCAAAAAGTCCTAATTTGAATTTTACTCTTAAAATATTGCGAACTTCATCGTTAATCGTTTCTATACTAATTTTCTTTTCCTGCAATAAAGATTCAATATAAGACACGTAAGTTCCGCTGACCATTTCCATATCAACTCCTGCGTTAATAGCCTTTTGAGCAGCTTCTTTATTATCAGAACAAAAACCATGATCGACCATTTCAGTAATTGAAGCCCAATCTGACACTAAAAATCCTTTAAATTTCCATTCTTTTCGAAGAATCTGCTTCAATAAAAATTCATTTCCTGAAGAAGGAATTCCATCATTAGCATTAAAAGCGGTCATAATGGTGGCCAAATCTGCCTTTTTCACTGCATTTTCAAACGGAACTAAATACGTATTTCTAAATTGTCTTTCGGTAATATTGGTCGTATTGTAATCGCGTCCGCCTTCTGCAGCACCGTATCCAGCAAAATGTTTGGCGCAGGCGGCAATCGAAGTTGGGTTTGATAAATCTTTTCCTTGAAATCCTTTAATCATAGCAACACCAATTACAGAAGTTAAATACGGATCTTCACCACAACTTTCTGCAATTCTTCCCCAGCGTGGATCTCGGGCAATATCAATCATTGGAGCAAATGTCCAGCGAATTCCAGTTTCTGAAGCTTCTATTGCCGCAACTCGAGCCGCTTTTTCTACTAAGTCAGGATTAAAACTTGCCGCCTGTCCTAACGGAATAGGAAAAATGGTTTTGAAACCATGAATTACATCACGTCCAAAAATTAAAGGAATTCCCAATCTGGTTTGTTCAACAGCAATTTTCTGGGCTTTATTGGCAATTTCAGGATTAGTAATACTCAAAACCGATCCAGCCATGCCTTGCTGAATTACTTTATAATTGGTTTCCATATCATCGGCAGACAATTGGTTCATTTGTCCGATTTTCTCCTTTAAAGTCATTTTCTTCAAAAGAACGTCAATCTTTTTTTCGATTTGGGCATCAGAAACTTGAGCGCTTGTTTCTAATCCAGATACGATTAGAAACAGCGCTAAAAATAGCAGTCTTTTCATTATGTAATTTATTTCATTAGAAAAACAAAGCGTACATTCCGAAACAAGCCAGCACTAAAAGCAACGCCTGAACACGGAAGTTTTTATACCAAACCACATTTTTTAAAGCTGCAGTTTCTTCTATCCAAATCGCTTTTGTCCACGTATTTGCTTTCACTTTTTCTTCTGACGGAGATGCTGTAGCCAAACTCACTGCAACATTTACGATAATACTCAAAACCAAAATAATTGGAGCTAGTAATAGAAAGTGAAGTCCTATAGGTATTCCAAAAAGATATTTTGCAGACATAATGATCATGGCAATAAATAGTCCCGACATTAAACCACTGAACGCTCCGATGGCATTGGAACGTTTCCAGAATAATCCCAAGAAAAAAGTTGCCACAACCGGAGGTGCTAGGTAAGACATAATTTCTTGGTAGTAAGCAATTAGCGAATCGAATTTACCAATATAAGGCGCCCATAAAATGGCAATTATTAAAGTGATAACGGCTGTAATTTTTCCCACTTTTACCTTTTTTTCACTAGATGCATTTTTATCAAATTTGCTGTAAAAATCCATTGTAAATAAAGTTGAAACCGAATTTAAAGTAGCGCTCAAGGCGGATGTCAAAGCCGAAATCATAGCCGACAAAATAATTCCGATCAAACCTACTGGAAGCACTTTATTAATTAATCTCGGATAAACCTGGTCGGTATTAATGCCGTATTTTGATTTTAATTCGCTTCCGCTGATTATTTCATGAGGTAGATTTTCAACTCCAAAAAGATTAATTCCGCGTGCAATTACACCAGGGAAAATAAAGATAAAAAGGGTAAACAGATATAAAAATCCAACCAATAAAACACCTTTACGTCCGTGATCTATTGATTTTGCAGATAAAACCCTTTGCACCATAACCTGATTATTTCCCCAGAAATAAAACCCAAGAATCGGAATTCCGATCCACATTCCCAACCAAGGTACGGTTGGATCATCCATCGATCTCGTCAATTTTAACCAGACACCATCTTGAAACTGTGTATAAAAAGCGTCCCAGCCACCAATACTGTCCATGGCAAAAAAGGCCAATAAAGTAGATCCAATTATTAATATAAAAGCCTGAATCACTTCGGTATTAATAACAGACGATAAGCCGCCAATTATGGTGTAACTTCCGGCTACAACTGCCATTCCGATAATAATGAGCATCATATCTGCACCTGGGAAAATCATATTGATAATTAAAGCTCCTGCGTACAAAGTTGCTGAGGCATCTAAAAAGATATTTCCAACAATGGTAATAAATGAAAAATACGTTCGTGATCTTACATCAAATCTTCTTTCTAAAAATTCAGGCATTGTAAAAATTCCCGATTTGATGTAAAAAGGAAGAAAAAATATCGCAAAGAAAACCATTACCAAAATCGAAATCCAATTGTAATTGAAAACGGCAATTCCGTTAATAAATCCTTCTCCTGAATTCCCCATTAAAGTGGAACTTGAAATACTGGCCGCAAAAAGTGATAAACCAACCATTGGCCATTTTAAATCTCTTCCTGCCAGAAAATAAGCATCAGAATCGCTTGATTTACTGTTTTTTAATCCCCACCAAACAATAAAGATGATGTATAATACGAGAACAACTAAGTCTATTATATTTAAATTTATCATAATTAAGGCTGGTATGAAGTATAAAGAATTACGCTTTTTGCGGGAATAGCAACTTGAATGGCGTTGTTTTTCAAACTATTTTTTTCCAACGGAACTGGAAATCCTTTTTCATCGACTGGACGCTTATTTTCGCTGTACAAATATTTATTCAAACCAGACTTTAGTTTTAGTTTTTTGGTATCAATTGTAAAATTGGCTTCTGCATCACTATTGTTGGCAATAGCAATCGTAATATCTCCGTTTTTAGTTACTCCTGTAACTGAACGAACTTTTTCCAGATTTAGATTGTCGATTTTTACAATTTTCATATCACTGGTCAGATAACGTGTCATAATAGACCAAGTGTAAAACCACGGACGCAGATCTTCATCTGTTTTATCACCTGTCAATTCTTTACCTAAACTATTAAACATTCCCCAGCGCTTCAATTGATATTTATCTCCTTTGTCGTCTTTTGTATGCATTGCATCGTCCAGATCCCAAGCAATTACAGCATCAAAACCACTGTTAATAGATTGAATTAAAGCATCGGCCATATCTACTCCGTAATCATAATCGTAAACCGACAGCTGACTGTCGACACTGGTAAATTTATCCCCTAAATGCTTTTTGGACGAAGGTTCTCCTTTAAGTCCTAATTCTCCTAAAATAAATGGCTTTTTATGAACCGAATCAGTAAAACGTACCAATTCGCTGAAAGTTTTTTGAAATTCCCCAGAGCGAATACTTTCTTTTGAAGGATAATCGTGAACATCGTAAGCAGCCACTAAATCTGGAATCTGTAAAGCCGTTTGTCTCGCCCAATCTAAACCTTCGTATTTCGATTTTGGATTATTGAATGAAGTGGCATCTGGCCCTATGATCGAAATATATTTATCCAGTCCTTCTTTTTTAATGGTTTTATGCAGCAGTTCGATTCCTTCTTTCCACTGCTGAAAATCTCCATCTGTTGTTGCCCAATCTCCGTTAGGTTCATTTACCAAATTGTAAAATTTAATACAGCTGTATTTTTTTACTTTAAGTAAATGATTCAAATTTTTGACAATTAAATCAATCCATTTTGGGTCATTGGCACCTGTAAAACTGTTTTGAAGATTCAAATGTGTATCATGAACTTTATAAGGCTGTCCCCATTCTCCTAAAATTACAATAATTTTATTCTTTTCGCAGTAATCCAAAAGTTTGTACAAAGCTTTCATTTGATCGCTTTCGAAATCAATTATGGGTTTTCCGTTAGTGTCAAAACCTTTCAAATACCTCCAATTAGCCTGATCCATTACTCGGGCAATTTTAGGTTTAATGAATGAAACGCGATCAAACACCAATTGCCATTTTTCGTCTGTCATTAATTTTCCCCATTCTGAATCTTCAGTATCAGCATGCGGATAGGCCGAAAACTCGATACCGCTTCCAATAAACTCATTCGAAATAACTTCATTTGGATTAATAGAAACAATCGGAATTGAATTTTGGCTCTGTGCGGAAAAACCGAGTAATACGCACCAAAGCGCAATGCTATTTTGAATTTTCATTTTGGGAATCTTTTAAGGTTTTTAGTAAGTCATTGATGTCGCAGGTCGCTAAACCAACGTATTTGTCTGCTGCGCCGTAATAAACATATAAAATATTATCGACAATCATATTACCTGTAGGAAAAACACAGCCTTTATAAAACCCTTCAATTTCGTAATCGTGTTCGGGTTCCATAATCCAGTCTTCTAAACGTGCCGTAACTTTTGTCGGGTCTTCTAAATCTAATAAAGCAACGCCCACTCTGTAATAGCCATTTCCGCCATTTTCTACACCATGATAGATTAATAACCAACCGTCATCTGTACGCAAAGGCGGTGTGCTTCCGCCGATTTTTTCTTCCCAAGTTCCATTTCTACCACTTAAAAGCAGTGTGCTTTTTTCTTCCCAAACCATCAAATCATCCGAATAACGAATCCAGATTGCTGGATAATCACAGCCATATTCTGGTCCGATCCATTGTTTTGGACGGTGCAACATTGCATATTTTCCGTTGATTTTTTCTGGAAATAAAATCACGTCACGATCATCAAGATTTGAGGTCGTGATTCGGCCTAATCTTCTGAAACTCTTAAAATCGGTTGTAACAGCCAATCCAGAATTAGCAATATTTTGCTTGTAGACTGCTGGTGCATCTGGTCCTGTTACAGGAAGATTGATTACATCGTGTGGAAATGTCCAATAACGTCCCGGAGGAAATGGTCTGTAAGCATACGTTACGTAATATTCATTTCCGAATTTAATAATTCTGGGATCCTCAACTCCTCCCATATCGGGTCCGTTGCTGCTTGGTCCAAAAACAGGTTCGTCTGATTCTCTTTTAAAATTAATACCATCTGTACTCGTTGCCAAACCTACTCGGATTAAATGGTCTTCATCGTCTCCTGCCGCTCTGTAAAGCATATAAAAAGTTCCGTTCTCATACCATACGCCTGGATTACAAACCACAAGATTTTCCCAATAATTATTAGGGTTTGGACTTAAAACTGGATTTTGGGTGCACTTAATTAATTTCATTTTGATTATTGTATTTTGGTTTTTATTTTACTGTTATGTTTTCTGCCATGACGTACATATTTGGCAGTTTTTTGCTGAAGATCATATTTGGACTTGCATAAAGCAATTTGAAATTGGCTGCCGAACTATGTCCTTCAAAAGGTGCATAAAAATGAGTTCCTTCATGCAATGGATCGTATTTATTACGCCACATCACGACCATACTGACTTTTTTCCCCGTAAGCGGAACCGAAATTTCGTTTGTCCAATAGGTATCGTAAGGCACTCCGTTTTTTACAATTCCTTCTACTCCGGTTTCAGTAACACCGCACGGTTTTAATTTTTGCTGAGAAAGCGATGCAAGATTTCGAAGATTGGTGCTGAAAGCCGAAGTATTGGTTCCGTGATAACTATCCCAGCCAATAAAGTCTACATAATTGTCTCCAGGCCATCTAAATAAAAAACTGTCGACAGTTCCCTGACTGTCCAATTGAGGTGAAATCGCATATATAAAACTGTGAACCTGCTTTTTATTTTTCAGATAATCAACAGTATATTTCCAAAGATTTATAAACTCCTCTTGCGTTGTTGCACTCGAACCCCACCAAGACCAAGTTTGCGTGTGTTCGTGAAATGGACGAAAAATAATCGGGATTACTTTTCCGTTACTGTCTTTTAAATTATTAGCAAAAACCGCCAGTTTATCCAACCAAGAATTGAATTTAATATGTGTCGCACTTCCTTCTGTCAAAATTTCTTTTGCTACCGTGTTTTTTGAATTATCCCAACTGTCGCCACCTGTCAACGGATTATTCAAATGACAACAAGCTGTAATCACTTCTCCGCGTTCTCGTGCTTCTTTTATCACTCGTGCTCGGTCATTATTAAGAGTTGCTATGGTACTTCTGTCATCCATAATTTCAGCAAAATCGACACTAAAAACGCCTGGATAATCGCCACAAACCTCTTTAATGTCCGATCTTCCTGCTTGGGTCATCCAGTTTCTTCCATATAAAAGATCGTCGTGATGCCCGAACATGGTTCCTTTTTCCTGAATTCTCCATAAGTTGGAATACAGTGCTTTAGTTTCAGCAGTTGCATTTGGATCCGACAATTGAAGCGTTACGGGAGTTGTAACTTCTGGTTCTTTTTCGTCTGAATCTTTTTTGTCATCAGAAGAACATCCTACAAGTGATAAGCTTATAGCAACAAGAATGGTATATAATGATTTCATCTTTTTCTTTTTTAAGGTTAATAATCGAAATTGGTTAACACCAAAAGTCCTTCGGCAGGAATGGTTTCAGATGTATTTTTCTTTAAGTCCAATTTTAGATTGTTTTCATTTGGAAGAATAATATGATCGCCTTCAAGCTTTAATTTACCTTTGGCATAAACAAACTTTTTAACTTGATTTAAAACAGGAAGATCTTTAGAAGTCAGGTTTATTTTTAAATCTTGAGAAGAAACATTTACAATGGCAATCATATTTTTACCTTCTTTAGAAACTGAAATCGCTTTTAGGTTTTGATTTCCATCAACTGCAACTTTGTGGACTTGAGATTCAGAAGGCATATATTTTGTCAGCAACGACCACGAATAAAACCACGGACGAACTTCTTCTTCTTTTGCTCCAAAATATTCGTCTCCCAGAATATTCCAGAATCCCCAGACTTTGAGCTTGTTTTTCTCCTCTTTGCCGTGCATGGCATCATCCAACATCCAGGCAACTGAACCAGAATAACCAGCGTTTACAGTCTGAATTAAAGCATCGGCCATGTCTGAACCGTAGACATAATCGTAAACAAACATTTGCGAATCTTCTACAGAAGCGTAGGGTTTTGCTTTTGCCCTTGCGATATTTTCATTTAATAAAGCTTCATCTTCCTTCTCGACAAACTTGAATCCGATTTCGCCCATTACAATGGGTTTATTGGTTGGAACGGCATCTTTATACGCTTTTAGGATAGAAGTATATTCACCAGAGTTAACCGTAATTTTTGATGGATAGGTATGAATATCGTATACCCCAATTGCATGATCCAAGTCTTTAACAGAATTGGTAATCCAATCTACCTTATCAGTTTTCCAAATCGCAATATCTGGTCCTAATAAAGAAACTTTTTTATCAAGGTTTAAGGCTTTGACTTCTGACCAAAAATAAAAAGCTGCGTTTTTCCATAATTCATAATTTTCGTCTGTCGAAGACCAGAAACCATTTGGTTCATTAATCATGTTGTAATAATGAATACAGGAAAATCCTTTTTTGTTTACCAGAAAATCAAGGTATTTTGCTGCCGCTTTGAGATGTTGTTCAGAGATGGTGTTTGTTTTGCTATTTACCATTCGATCTCCCCAATCTCCCAAAACTACTTTTACACTTCGGGACTGGCAGTATTCCAGAATTGGGGCAATATTCTCGTAATTTTTTGTCTCGTTAAGCACGCCGTTTTCCATTACCGAGGTCGTGTTGATCATGACTCTTATGAATTGGGGTATCATAAAATCAAGACGAGAATACAATTTCTGCCAATCTTCCGAAGAAATTTTTAATTGCTTTGCGCCATAATCCAACTGGTAAGGATCCCACTGAACACCGTTACCAATATAATTGGCATTTATAATGGTTGTGTTATCAACAGCAACAGTTGCATCGGGCACTGCCGAGCAACTGATTACTGTTGTCACTAACCAAAATGATACGATAATTTTTGAAACTATTGGTCTCATAAAAAGGTTTTATGACATTTATATTTTAATTCACCTTGGTAACGTCTATCCAAAAACGTCTTGGTTTTTTAACGAATTTGTCGTAATCGGTATAAATTTTATCCCAATCGTCTGTTCCGTTCAAGTTGAAAGCAAAAGCATTATGTGCAATGGTTTTAGTACTTCCGTTTCCAAGATTTTCAGTTCCAGCATTTTCAAAAGTTCCCACTTTAGTAGTTCCGTCGGCAAAAGTGAAAGTGATCGTTCCTGTAGCATAATTTCTTAGCCATTTTCCTTCTCCTTGAGGAATAGTTCTGTAGAATTTTTTCACATCGGTTTGAGGCGTTCCGATATAGACAAAATCAGCATATTTACCATCAGCTCCAGCTGTATTGGTAATTGTTCCATAGGTATTTCCATCTTCTGTAATTCCGGTCATTTCAAAAATCAACTGATTGTCTAATTCTTTATCCGGACCTTCTGTAGTAGACCAAATCCAAGGTTTATCTGTCATGGCCAAAACTGCTCCTCCACCATACTCTGGTCCAGTTCCTCCAAAAACAATCAGGTTGTCAATATCATAAGTTCCTAGGAGAGATTCTCTAAATGAACTTGCTACAACCGTATAAGTTCTTGATTTTCCTGTTGGAGAAGTCACTGTAAGTTCTGCGCTGTTTTGAGCATTTTCAAAATTCAAAGCTTCACCTTCTTTTACAGATGATTTAGCGCCGTAAGACAAAACAATTTCTTTAATAATAATGTTACTGAGATTAGGAACTGCATCAACATTAATAGCCAAATTTATGGTTCCCTTTTGATCGTCTACTCGAACAATCTGAGCGTTACCAACCTGATTTTCAAATTTTATTTCCAGAACATTTCGTTCGTTGTTCCAGTTTCCTTCTTCAATATCTTCTAAAGGATCTTTTTGGCAACTTGTCTGCATCAAGGCAATAGCGGCAAACAAGACGTATAGTATTTTTTTCATAATCATATTTTTAAGAATTATAAACCTGTGTTTAAATCTATTTCTGTCTGCGGTATCGGATAAAATGCTGCTTGTTCTGCAGTAATTCCAGAAGCTTCCGGAACAACCTGAGAAACTCTATTGAATCTGCGAAGATCATACAGACGGTTTCCTTCAAAAGCCAATTCTAATGCGCGCTCATTCCAAACCGCTAATCTGAAATTTTCTAGACTTAAACCGGGAGCCAGATTTCCTAAACCTGCTCTGTTTCTAATTTGATTGATCAACGCATAGGCTTCTGTTGTTGGTCCTGCTGCTTCGGCATAAGTCAAAGCCACTTCACTAAAGCGAATTAAAAATGGTTTTGTACTTGTTTTATCTCCAATGAAATTTGGATCGATATATTTACGAGTAAACGGATACACAATTTTCCCTGGATATTGCGCAGAAACTACTCCTGATGCATCGTAAGTTGTAGTTACAAACAAGTCTGTTTTTCTTTTATCGGCATTATCAAAACTGTTGTAAAAACCTGTCAGCGTTTGAAAAACACTCCATCCGTCATGCGATTTTGTATAGGTATTATCAGGATTCTTCAAATAAATAGTGGCTCCATCGATATACGGAATAAACAGTTTTGAAATTTTAGAATAATCTCCTTCTGTCGCTCCTGTTCTGTCCATCGAAAGCAAAAAGATGTTTTCTTTTCCTAAAGGTTTTTCAACATCATAAATCGTCAACAGATTATTTTCGAAACCATAAACACTTTGTCCTGTAATTACATCATTGGAGTATTTTGCAGCTTGTTGGTACATTGCTGCGACATCTTTACTCATTTCTGCGTATTGCGGTACATTATGTTCTTTTGAAGAGGCGATATACAAATACACTTTTGCTAATAATGCCTGCGCCGCCACTTTATCTGCACGCCCTAAAGCTTGATTTACTTTTAATAATTCAATTGCTTTTTCTGAATCGGCAATAATAAAATCGTAAACCTCATCCAGGTTTTTAGCCATTGGCGCAGCAGTCTGATTTACAGTTTCTACCACAGAAGTATGCATTGGGATGCGACCAAAATTTTTAACCAGATTGAAGTAATTCCAAGCTCTTAAAAAGTACGCTTCTCCCAAAAATTTATCTTTTAAATCCTGCTCGAATTTTCCTTCAGGAACATTTTTAATTACGGCATTTGCTCTGTTTATGGCAATGTAAGCGTACTTAAAATAATTCCCCAGCATTCGGTTTGTGCTAAAAGTTCCAGCCTGCCATTTATCCAAATTCTGATTATCGGCAGTTTCATCGCCTTTTGGTCCACATTCTTCTGTTGGAAGATCTCCCACATAAAATATTGCTCTAGAATATTCTAAAAAGGTTAATGCATCGTACGCATAATCTACAGCCGACTCTGCATCAGAAGCCGTTTTATAGAAATTTTCTTCAGAGTAAAATCCGTAAGGTTCTTCGTTTAAGTCACACGCAAAGGCGCTCATAATAAGAGCCATTGTTAGTATTTTATATCTTGATTTCATTTTTGATACTGTATTAAAAAGTTAAGTCTAATCCGAAAGTCCATCTGCTCAATCTAGGGTAACCGCCCCAGTAAATTCCGTCTGTTCCCACTTCAGGATCGTAACCGTCAAATTTGGTAAACGTGTACAGATTGCTTGCATTTAGGTACAATCGAACACTTTGGAAAGCTGTATTAACAGGTTTTAAAGTATATCCTAAAGTGACATTCTGGATTCTCACGAAAGAACCATCTTTCACCCACCAGTCTGAGAATTTTAAAGTTCTTCCGTCTCTCAAACTCGGATATTCGTTTGTTGGATTATCCAATGTCCAGCGCAAAGGCTGATTACTCGGCTGGTTGAAAGCCTGCGTGTCTAAAACATCTTGCCCAAAAACACCATTTAAAAACACACTAAAATCTAACTGTTTGTATTTTACGCTTAAGTTTAAACTCGCCATAAAATCAGGATTTGGATTTCCGATAATGGTTTGGTCTTTTGTATCTACAACACCATCTCCATTGATATCCACATATTTAAACTCTCCTGCCTGCGCCAATTGTCCGTCTAAACCGGCATTGATTCCTTCTTGTAAATTCTGAACAATTCCGTTTGTTTTATATCCGTAGAAAACATTTACCGGTTGTCCAATCGCTAATAAATTTGGAAATTGTCTAAACTGCTCTAAACTGTTTCCAGAATATTCATACTGCATTCCTATGTTTGGATCTACATTTAAACCCGATTGCTCTACAGATCCCAGACTTACGATTTCATTCTTATTTTTAGAATAAACTGCCTGTGCACTGATTGTCCAATCTTGATTTTTATAAATTTCTCCGTCAAGCGTAAGTTCAAATCCTTTGTTGGTTAATTCTCCATCGTTTACCCAGATTCTGTCATATCCAGAGGAAGGCGTCAAGATTCTTTCTCTTAAAAGATCTTTTGTTTGTTTGTTGTAATAATCAAAAACAATATGAAGACGATTTTTTAGGATGGACATATCTACTCCAAAATCACTTTGAGCTGTTGTTTCCCATTTTAGATCTGGATTTGGAATTCCGCCCCAAAGTTTCTCAATCCCGTCTTGTCCTGTTGTTCCCACCACATAACCAGGTCCGATTGCAGAAACCCAGTTTCCGTTATCATAATATTGGCTTACTCCATAACGGCTCAAAGTCTGATACGGATTAATTCCTTGATTTCCAGAAATACCATAACTGGCACGGAATTTCAATTCGTCAAAAACTTTTAGATTTTTAATAAACCCTTCATTGTGCGCTTTCCAGCTTAAAGCTCCAGAAGGGAAATACGCCCATTGATTGTTCTTACCAAATTTTGAAGAACCATCGGCACGAACTGTAACCGTAGCCAGATATTTATCTGCAAAACCATAATTTAATCTGAAAATTCCGGATACTAGTTCCGTTTGTATTTTACCATTAGAAACAGTATTACGTTCTGGATTTCCCGCGCCCATATTTTCATTTCCTAGCGTTTCATTCACAAAATCAAAAGCTCCAAGTCCTGAACTTCTAGACACATAACTTTCGTAAGTATATCCGCCTGTTACGCCTAAATCATGCTGACCGAAAGTCTTGTTATAATTGGCAAAGGTCTCTGAAACAAAATTCTGTCCGTCCCAATTATTGATGTAACCTGCACCATTATTAAAATCTCCCGTTTCTGTATATTTACTTGGAAAATATTGATCGTTTACAGATGATCCGTATTTATAATTTGCTCTTGATGTTAATCGTAAAGAAGGAATAATCTGCCATTCCAAAGAGGCTGAACTAATTACATCTATCGTTTTAGTTTCATTCTGACGAAGATGTGTTATAGCAACAGGATGTGTATAATCGTTCTGACCAATCATATAATAATCGCCATTATTGTCATAAATTGGGAAAATAGGATTTCTCCAATACGCCAAACCTCCATTTGCATTTCTTTTTCCTTTGCTTACGATGTTGGAGAATCGAACTGTAAAATTGTCAAAAACATCGTGTTTGATTCTAAGGTTATAACCACCTTTGCTGTAACCATCTTTTACAAAAACACCTTCTTCGCTGTAATAATTTCCGCTTAAGTTGAAGCTTGTTTTATCCGTTCCGCTGTTAATACTTACAATAGTGTTGTTACCAAGAGGCATATTTCTAAAAGTCACATCATCCCATTTGGTAAAGTAAGGCCAAGATCCAGACTGCAATTCCTGAATAGACGGATAATACACACCATTAGAATTGTTTGCTCCAATATAAAGAGGAGTTTGTCCGCCATTAATTCTACCCTCGTTACTCAATTGTGCCATTAAAAGAGGATCTCGCCATAAATTAAGCTCAGAATTAAATGCAGAAACAGTAGATTGCTGTTGTACTAAAATCTGTGTTTTTCCTTTCTTAGCAGATTTAGTCGTAATAATGATCACGCCATTTGCACCTCGAGAACCGTATATTGCTGAAGCAGAAGCATCTTTTAAAACGTCTACTTTTTCAATATCGGCAACATTGACTTGTTTTAAATCTCCAGCATCTCCAAGCGGAAAACCATCTAGAACTACCAAAGGTGCGTTTGAACCTCTAAGAGAACTTCCTCCCCTGATTCTTACGGTCGACGTTGAACCTGGATCTTGTGAAGTGGTTACCTGCAAACCTGCTACACGTCCTTGCAATACTTGCTCGACAGAATTTGAAGGAATATCTTCTAGTACTTTGGTTTTTATCGTACTAACTGAACCTGTTAAATCTGCTTTTTTTACCGAGCCGTAGCCAATAACGACTACTTCTTTTAGATTCTGAGAACTTGCTTTCAAAACTACATTTAATGTATTTTTTCCCGCAATTGAAATTTTCTGTGTATCAAATCCCATAAAAGAGAAAGATAGAACTCCATTAGCTGGAGCGTTAATTTCGTATTTTCCATCAAAATCAGTAGATGCACTTTTAGAAGAGCCTTCTACAGTAATGTTTACTCCAGGAATTGTCAGACCGGTTTCGTCTGCTACTGTACCTTTAATGCTATTCTGACTATAGGCTGCAAATGTGCTAGCGAATAGAATACAAAAAAGTAAGCTTTTTGTCCATTTTTTTTTCATTTGTTGATTGGTTAAAAGATTAGTTATAAGTTTCAGGACAAATTAACTACTTCGTTTTCGTAACGGTTTTGTAAATACAATCAAATAATGATACTTTAATGAACAACAGATAATACTTTTATTAAAAAATATAGTCTTTATATGAATAAAATATTTTTATACCCTTAAATTATTACGTATAAAAGAAAAAATTTATTTATTTTTGACGAACTATATTTTTTATATAATGAAATACAGTAATACTATTATGAACGAAAAACGCAATATCCTAAGAGAATTAGTACCAATTTCAGATGATGACTTTTTTATTGTATTGAATCATATGCACGCGAAATTTGACTTTCCGCTGCATTTTCATCCTGAAATAGAATTGAACCTTGTTTTGAACTCATCAGGAAAAAGAATAATAGGAGATTCTGTCGTAGAATACACAGATTGCGATATGGCACTTATTGGTCCGAACACGCCTCATTTGTGGACAGGAATAAAAGACAACAATGATGCACATGTAGTTACAATTCAGTTTCACGAAGATTTATTCTCTCAAAAAACTTTGAATCGAAAACTAGCTTTACCTATAAGAGAATTACTGGAAAGATCAAAAAGAGGCATCTCTTTTTCTAAGGAAACTATAGAAGCTTTAAAACCCAAAATTCTTCAATTGTCAGATTCTCAAGATTTTGATTCGCTTTTAAATTTCCTATCTATTCTTTATGATTTAGCCATTGCTAAGAATACTAAAAATCTGGCCTCACATTCGTATGTAGATTATTACAGTTTTCCAGAAGGGCAGCGCATCGAAAAAGTAAATGATTTTATAAAGGACAATCTCCAAAACAAAATACAATTAAGAGAAGTGGCTGATTTAGTAAATATGTCAGAATCTGCTTTTAGTCATTATTTTAAAAAATGCACCAACAGTTCGTTTTCAGATTATGTAACCGATTTAAGACTTGGACTTGCGGCAAGACAATTATTTGAAACCGAACAATCTATTAAAGAAATATGTTATGACAGCGGTTTTAATAATATTTCGAACTTCAACAGGACCTTTAAACGTAAGATGGGATTTACACCGAGCGAATTTAGGGATCAAAGCAAACTGATTACAAAACATTAATCACTTTTACAAGTGAAGCTGCCTCGTAGTTGCCTCCAAAATTGCTACAAAAGGCAAGGCGGTAGTAAAAATATTAACCATTCTACGTTTTGTGGCAGAATCGTGGCACATTGAATTTGGACTTGATACCATTTTTGCCAAAAATAATTAAGGCAAATTCACAAATAATTTTGCCGAATCAAATTTTGTAGCGGAATCGTGGCACATAACATTTCATATGCTTCTTAAATCATTAAAATCATACTCTCCGCGACAGAGGTTCGAATGGCAGAGCGATCTGAACTACAAAGAAATTATCCTGCATAAATTAAATTGCGTCCGCATTGCGGACGTAATTCAAAAAAAAAAAAAAATGATAAGCTGTAGCACTAAAAAAAAAGATAACATTTTTGGCTGACTAATAATCACATTTTATAATATTCAGATTGTGTCCGCAATGTGGACACAATCTGAGAATATAATTATTGAAACAGCTTTTTGCTTTCTAATTTATAGCGTCGCTAGTAATAAATAGATTTTATAAAAAAAATACCGTACCTTTAAAGAGTATACATGAAAAACATATGACAGTAAAATTAACAAATCTTATTCTAAAGGTGCTAGCTGAAAATTTTAAAAGCAGTGTTTCACTTGAAGAATTAGCAGAAATTGCTGGACTTTATGAATTGCTTACCGATGAGCTGCCAGACCTTAAACCAAATCAACACTTAATCCAGTCAATCATTTTAGAAAATCTGATTATTCTGCATGATCAGGGTATGGTACATTTGGAAGAAATGACCGACCTCAGCACAATTACGCCAAAAGGCCTTCATGCAGCGGCCTTAATTGAAAACAGTTACAATAATCTAGACTAAACTGCATTAAATAAAACTAATAATTCCCTAAATATCGAAAGTTAAGCATTACAAGCTTTTTCGAAATAGGAATTACCATTTCAACAGCAGCCTATCCTAGGTCTATTTAAATAGTCTGTTCTTGTATGCTTTAGCCACTGAAGTATATTTTTATTGTCAAATATCATTAAAAAATTTTCCTCAATTAAAAAAACATTCTATATTTGCACCCGCAATCAGGCAATGATAGCAACATACTGGAGGAATGGCAGAGCGGTCGAATGCGGCAGTCTTGAAAACTGTTGACTGTAACAGGTCCGGGGGTTCGAATCCCTCTTCCTCCGCTGAAAGACTTAAAAACCCTGTAAATCAAACGACTTACAGGGTTTTTCTTTTATTTTTAATAGCAGATCAATAAAACAATTGATAACCTAAAAAATGAGCAATAAGAATGAAGACTCTGTTGTTTTAACTGATTTTTTATCAAAATTTCAGCTAAAAATATCGGATTACCAACGACCTTACATTTGGAATTTCACACAGTTTTTAAAGCTATATAAAGATCTTATTGATTATAAGACTAACCAAGAAGATTCAACTCCGCTATACTATTTAGGAAACATTATTCTGGTTAAAAATAATAACGGAGAATATGATATAATCGATGGGCAACAACGAATAACAAGTTTGTTAATCCTAGCGAATCTTTTGGACCAAAAGGAGGCATTCGGCTGCAATAAGGACCTTGAGATTACTTCAACAATTTCTAAGGATAATATTAAAGCAAATGCGTCATATTTCAGGCATTATATAACAGGAAATTTAGAGAAAATAAAGTTTGAAAACATCAATATTACCTACATTATTGCTGAAAATCAGGATCAGGCTTTCAAATTTTATACGACTCTTAATACTTCTGGGAAAAGGCTAAATGGATTAGATATAGTCAAACCTTTTCATCTACAAGCTGTAGATAAAGAAAAACAAGAAGAAAAGGCTAGACTATTTGAAGAGTATCAATTCTCAAATAACCTCTTGGATAACATAATAAAAAGAAGTTTAAGGATTCGATATTGGGTGGGTTTTCCTTTTCGTGATTTTCCAAGAAATCATGAAGACAGTTGGAAAGAAATTCTTCCTGAAGAATTTGCCAACATTGAAATGCAATCCGGACATGATTATAAATATGCGACAGTAGTAGAAGAAAAAGGCATTTCCACAACACCAGATTTTACATATCAAATAAATCAACCTTTATATAAAGGAGAGAATGCCATCCATTATCTTATCCATTGGGGACAATTGTGGATGAAGATTGAAAAGAAATTGAAATCTGAAATATTTGATAAACTGGATAAACTTAAAGGAGTTGAGTTTCACAAGGAATATTATGAAATGGCTTTGCTATGCTATGCGAGCAAGTATGGCGGAAAAGCTATTGAAGACGAGTGCTTTTCGGAGATCGCCAAAGTACTTTTTAAAGTGTGTTTTTATACGAGACTAACAAAGCCTTGTTCAAAAATTTCAATCCAGAAAAAAGAAGAGGAAAACCAATTATTGAAACGAATACTCTATTCTTTTGACAGAAATGAAATTATAAATTATTGTAGTGATTTTTTTGACGAATCAACTCTTAAGGATTCTGCAAAGATTACAACGGGAAGAATTCAAGCGTTTAAAGACAGCTTTGGGTACAAAAATAAGAATTATAAACAACCCTTTTTTAATCAGTAATGAGCTCCAAATTATTTACAATAAATAGAAAGACCCTTAGTGATTTTAATAATGAGTTATTTGTTATACCAGCATATCAAAGACCTTACAGCTGGGGATACAATGAAATCACGAAGCTCTTGAATGACCTGAAAGAAAATCAGCACGACAAAATATACTTCATCGGAAATGTAATAGCTCTTTCTAATAATGGAAAATTCGATTTGGTAGATGGGCAACAGCGTTTTACGACTTTATGGATGCTAGCACTTTATCTAAGTAAAAGTTTTACAGACACTGATCTTATTAATTTTTGTTGTCTGAATAGAAAGCCACGTTTAATTTTTGCCATACGCGATAAAACAAACGAATATTTGCAACAATTATTGATTGCTCAAAAGCAAGAAAACAAAAGTTTTTGGGAACTCCAGAATTTATTACCTGTGGTAGGTGTGCAAGACGCTTCTTTAGCACAAAATCAAATTATCGCAAATAATTTTAGGATTATTGATCAATGGATTGATGAGAATAATATAGAAAAAAGTTTCTTAGAGTTTATAAAAACAAAACTGACATTTGAATTCTTAATTGCTCCAAAAGGAACGGACGAAAACAAACTGTTTATCCAGATAAATACAAATGGAGCGCAGTTGCAGCATTATGACATTTTGAAATCGGAGTTAATAAATGCGGTTGAAGAAGAAGAAAGACATGGATATTCTACTAAGTGGGACAATTGTTCGGGAATGTTTGATCGAAAAGGTAATTATGAACAAAAAGTATCCCTCTCCATTTCGGAGAAATTAGTAGATATTTTAGATTCCGATGAAGAAAAATTATTTTATAAGGAGCAAAATAATAATGCAAATAAAAAACCTACAGATACATATCGGCAGATAATTAGTTTCAGTACACTATTAATTCATACTCTTTTTATATACATTAAAAATGAAAATGATAATTTAAAATTAAGTCTTCCTAAATTTTTCAATACGGATAAACTTTTAGAAGTCTTTAATGAATTTAGGTACAATGTGATCAATGCTAATACGGAGCCAAGAAACAAATACGCAAAGGATTTTATTGATTGCTTAGTGAAGATAAAAGAACAGCTTAGTAATTCTATTATTTTTTCAGATTTACAGGACAATGACTTTGCGTTACTCAGCAGTCTTCAAAATAAGCAAGAAGAGAAAGAGGAAAACGATAAAAATGTTGAACAGCTCCAAAGGATGTTATATCATAGTAATAATGATACAATGCATTATTGGTTGGGCATTTATCTGGATCAACTATTAAGTTCACAGGTGACTAATTCAATAAAGATATTAGAAAAAATTGACAACATTATTTCCATCAAAGGAAATACACAAGCAACATATCAAAGTTATTTTAAAAATCCAGAAGACTTTCTTAATCAACCACTTGAACCTGTTTTATTTGATCAACCTTTCATATTTAAAGGGTTTAACAGGTATTGGTTTTACAAGTTAGAATATCTTTTATGGAAAAAAGTCAATAATAATTCGTCAAAAATTATATCCAGAACATCGGTAGAACATGTTTTACCACAAAGTCAAAAAACACTTTATGAAGAAAAAGAAATTGACATTGATAAATTAGGTAATCTAATTTTAATAACGGTTTCTGAAAATTCCGGTTTTTCTGATAAAAATGTAATGGAAAAAAATGAGTACAGAAAAAAACTGTCAAACCCTCCATTAAAGATGACAAAGCTATTCGACGATCTGGAAAAAAATAATCTGATTAAAGAATCACATGATGACAATGACTACATTAAATTGATAGAAGTTTTAAAAAATCATGAGGATGAAATGCTAAAATTGTTGATTGATCATTATATTTAACGTTATCATGAAAAACTCATGACAACATCAATCATTTACATCAGAGTCAGCAATGAAGAACAAGCACAAAAAGAATACTCTCAGTGTAGCCAAGAAGAAAAATTAAATAAATACTCAATAAATACATGATTACAATTTCATTGGAAATAATAAAACAGATATAAAATACAGCAATAAAAGCTTTGGGTTACTCTTTGAGTAGCATGTTTTTTTACCTAGAATAATTTTTTGAAGTCTTATAAAATTAAATATTAACAATCGGTATCTTTTCTCATTCTTAACCTCTTCTACTATATCTTTACTATTTAAACATATTAGCTTAACCTTGTAATTAAAATTAAAATTACAATTTATTTTTAACTCATTTTTACAGCTTCAATACTGTCAAAATAGGGATTACGTGTTTGATAGCAAATCCTGAAAGCCCGCGGAAAGACACTAAATAAAAGATAACAACTTTTATTTAAAGCCAACGATACTAAACCGTGGTTCAAATCTGATTGAAATACGTTGTCTTTTTAGTTTTTTATCAAGAGGGTTCGAGTCTTGTTCCCGTACCGTACTTGACTTGTATCCAATAGCTGGCTAAGGCAGAGGAACCTGTATTTCTGCACATCCAAGGACGTAGGCTACATATATATGCCACATAATCGTGTGATCTGCTCCATGTTTTTTTTCCATACAAGATCGTATAATTCCTCGCTTGTAAATGTGATTGTTTTCATAGACACTTCATTAAAAACCTAATAACAACAAAAACAGAATTGTTATTTTAAGAAAACAAATACATTCAAGCTCTAATAGAACTAATACAGGACTGTAGAATCGCTTGAAAATCTACACTAATTGATTTAGTCTGTTATAAACCTTTTTCAGCATGTAACTCTTCACAATCCCACCAAATTCCTTGTCATCCATCATTTTCGCAAAAATGTCCTGATTTTGTTCCATTCGTGCAATTAGTTTATCCATAAACAAATCATCAAATCCGAATTTAAAATTCTCGATAGGATTGTTTTGAGCTTGTTCTTTCAAGCCGTCGTGAATAACTAATTCTTCTTCAATTTGGTCAAAAAATAATTTGTCGCCAGTGCTAAATTCAGTTCCAAATTTTTTATTCAGAACGTTAATGATTTCAGACAATGCAGTTTCTTCTTCATGACTCATTCGTATTCCAGCAGCCCCACCTCCCTCTAATTCATAAACTTCGTGGTCTTCCATTACAATATTTTGCTCCGAAATTTTCTGTAATCTGTAATATTCCAAAGAAACCTCATCACCTAATTTAAACTTTTCATTTTCACTGGTTCGAGGTAATTTCTTGATAAGAAATTTAGTGTAAGTAAAAAGTTTTTCCAAATCGACATCAGAAAATGGCATGATTTGAGTTAAAAACGAATAAGTTCTAGTAAATACTTGAAGTGTATTTTTTAAATCCTCTTGGGTTACTTCTGTACCAATTACAATTTCTTTCGAAGCCTCTTTCGGAAGTGCTTTAAATCTTTCTATGGCTGGGTCAATATAAGAATTTAACTTTCCTTGTTCTGAAACGGATAATGATTTTGCCGATTTAAAATATACATTGCAGAAATTATCTACTTCAGACTCCCAGATGATTTTTGAATTTTCAATCTGTGATTTTAAATCATATAAATGATTTGGATCTGAGTTTTCTTTGATCGATGTTAATTCATAATAAGGTTGGAAAGATTCTAAAATTGATTCTGTATCATTGGCAAAATCCAGTACAAAAGTATCTTCCTTTCCAGCATACATTCGGTTCAATCTAGATAACGTTTGCACGGCTTTTACTCCTGAGAGTTTTTTATCCACGTACATAGTATGTAAAAGAGGTTGATCAAAACCTGTTTGGTATTTATCGGCTACTAATAGCAATTGATAGCTGTCGGTAGCAAATTTTTTAGGTAGTTGTTTTTCTGCAAAACCATTTAATTCCACTTCGGTTATACCTTCAAGTGCGTTGGAATAAATAACTTTTCCAGAAAAAGCGACAACTGTTTTGATATCAGTATATCCCTTTTCTTTAATGTATTTATCAAATTCCTCTTTGTATCGTACGGCATGTAATCTAGAACTACTAACCACCATTGCTTTGGCTTTTCCTCCAATTTTTTTTGAAGCTACCTGACGAAAATGCTCTACCATAACTTCTGTTTTTTGAGCTAAATTATGCGGATGCAATGACATGAAACGGCCAATAGCTCGAGATGCTTTTTTCTTGTTTACTTTTGGGTCATCTTCAATTTCTTTCGATAATTTGAAGTACGTTTTGTAAGTAGTATAATTTTTTAATACATCCAAAATAAAACCTTCTTCTATGGCTTGTTTCATTGAATACAAATGAAAAGGTTCAGGCTTTCCATTAACTCCTTTGGTTCCAAATACTTCAACTGTTTTTGGTTTTGGAGTTGCTGTAAAGCCGAAGAAGCTTAAATTGTCCTGTTTGCCACGAGCTAACATCGATTTTCTGATTTCATCCTCAGCATCTTCTTCCAAACCTGAATATGCTTCGTCTTTTTCTGCATCTTCTAATGATTTTGCAGAAAGAACCTCTTTCATTTTTTTCGTTGCTTCACCTCCTTGTGATGAATGAGCTTCATCAATAATAACAGCATATTTTCTGGACGGAATTTCACCAATTTTTTCTAGTATAAACGGGAACTTCTGTAAAGTAGTAATGATAATATTAGAGCCTGTTGTAATTGCATCAGCTAATTGTTGAGAGTTTTTATCGATTTTCTGAACGACACCTTCTTTGTGTTCAAACTGATATATAGTGTTTTGTAATTGAGAATCTAAGACTTTTCGGTCTGTAATTACAATGACTGAATCAAAAATTCTATTATCATTATTATCATGTAAACTTGATAAACGATAGCTTAACCAAGCGATAGAATTGGATTTTCCAGAACCGGCAGAATGTTGAATCAAATAATTTTTTCCAGCTCCATTTAATCTTGCATCTTCAGTAGCTTTGCGAACTACTTGCATTTGATGAAAACGAGGAAAAATAACTGTTTCTTTTTTCTTTTTAACACCATTCAATTCAAACTCTTCCACGCTTAAATGCAAGAATTTACCAATAATATCCATAAAGCTATCTTTAGTCCAGACATGTTCCCATAAATAAGAAGTTCTGTAGCCATTTTTATTTGGAGGGTTTCCAGCACCATTATTAAAACCTAGGTTAAAAGGTAAATATCGTGTATGCTTACCGTCTAATTTAGTGGTCATAAAAGCTTCATCTGCATCAACAGCGAAATGAACTAAACTTCTTTTTTTGAATAAAAATATAGGTTCGTTTGGTTCACGGTCATATACATATTGCTTTTTTGCATTGTCTACAGATTGGCCAGAAAATTGGTTCTTAAGTTCGATTGTTGCAATTGGCAGGCCGTTTATAGATAGAACCATGTCAATAGAATTTCTTCCATTGCGCTCATAAAATAGCTGTCTGGTAACTGATAAATGATTAGATTGATATAATTCTTCAGCTTCAGGATTTAAAGAGCTTTCAGGTTTGAAATACGCCATCTGGAACTTTACGCCAAAATCAGTAAAACCTTTTCTAATTACATCCAGAATGCCACGTAAATCAATTTCTTTGATTAGTCTTTGAATTACTTTTTGTTCCACATCATCTTTGTGAATATTGACCAGTTTAGTCCAGGCTTTCGGCTGAGAATTTTTCAAAAAATCAGTTATGTAGCTTGGAAACAAACCTGATTGGACATCAAAATCTATAGATTGACCTTTAGTATATCCTCCAAATTCTAATAATGATTCTTCTATTGCTCTTTCAAAGGTTAGTTCTGTATGTATTCCTTTTGCCATAGTTTTATTATGCTAAACGTGCTTATTTTCTTCTTGGTTACTTTCTTAGTTACCTTCGTTAGTTTCTTTATGTTTATCTTCTCGTGTATGCCTTGCTTTTCGTTGTTCTGTTTCTTCTTAATTATCTTTCTTAGTTACTTTCTTAGTTACCTTCATTAGCTTCCGTATGTTTATCTTCTTGAGTATGTCTTGCTTTTCGTTGTTCTGTTTCTTCTTAGCTATCTTTCTTGTTTACCTTCGTTAGCTTCTGTATGTTTATCTTCTCGAGTATGTCTTGCTTTTCGTTGTTCTGTTTCTTCTTAACTATCTTTCTTAGTTACTTTCTTAGTTACTTTCTTAGTTACTTTCTTAGTTACTTTCTTAATTACTTTCTTGGTTACCTTCGTTGGTTACTTTATGTTTATCTTCTCGAGTATACTTTGCTTTTCGTTGTTCTGTTTCTTCCTAACTATCTTTCTTAACTACTTCTATTGATTGTCTTTTTCTAATGAAGATAGTAATAAGTTACCTTTCTCTGTAATGATATATTTTTGATTTCTATCTTTTGGACTTTCTTTAATAGTATATTCAATCAAGTCTTGTTCCAGTAAAGGCAATACATTGGTATTGAAGTTTTTTGTCTGATTAGTAATACCAATATAATCTAATATCTCCGCTCTAGATTTAGGTTCTTTACAATACTCTAATATTTTAATTGCTTGTGGAGTTACTTTTTCTTCTAAGGTGTCAGAGTCTATTGTAAATGCAGGATGTATTGGTATTTCAATTATAAAATATCGTCTATCTGGTTCATCAGTATCGAATTTTGGTTTTGGTGACCCATTTTCACGTAAAGCTCTGTTAATAGTAGGAATACCTGTAGCTCTTCCTTCTGTTAATCTTAATTCCTTTAGAAACTCACCAATCCTTCTGTTTCTGTATCTTCGGGCTCTTACGATTCCTCTTGTAAAGTCTCTTTGCTTTAATGCTGGGTCAGCACCACTATAGCTAATTATTTCAATTGCATCAGGTAATATACGTACTTCTATCGGGTCTTGTAATTCGTAATTTCTATGATAAACAGCATTAGATAAAGCTTCTTCTATTGCTTCGTAAGGATAATTATAAACTCTGTCAGATTGTTCTCTATCACTGAATTTTATGATTTTTTCCTTTATGATATTCGATTTAAAATATGATAACACATCAATTAATTGTTGTTGAATTGTCCCTTCAAATGTTACTTCATTAAAGTTTTTACCATCAACTCCTTCAGGAAATTCCACCAAATCAATTTTTGCTCCTTTAAAGTATTTTTGAGGAGTAGAACTAAACATCAATAACCCTATATTTTTTGGGAATAAATGTTCATTAGCACCTTGACTTAAGTTCATTTGTTGCGCCAGTTCTTCAACACTCATTCTGGTACTTTCATCAAAAAGTTTGCTTTTGGTTTTTTCTAAATGCTCACGCATCAAAGCAAAACTTAAATCACTGATTTTAGCTTGTTGGTTTACTCTGTCATCAAAAGGGATTTTTGCTGTAAGTTGTATTAATTCTAATTCTTGTTCTTGATTTGGAATTATAGTGCTGGAATATTGACGTATGCGGTAATGGTATGTTTTCGTTTTTGATGTAACTTCATCAGGTACTTTGTAAGGACGATTTGTCCCTGCTGAAACCCATATTACCAAAACATGTTTACTGTCAATTTCCTCCAAAGAAAGTACAGGGAAATAAGTAGGTTGAATTTGATTACAATAATTTATCATTTCCTTCTGAACTGTCTCAAATTTATCAGGGTCAAACCCTAATACCGGCCGGATAGGTTTGCCATCTTTTTCCTCGACTCCAACGATAATATAACCACTTCCTTCATTTTCGAAGTCATTTGCAAAAGCACAAATAGTTCGCATTATTGGAGTTGGATTCCAGCCTTGTTTAAACTCCATGCGAGAACCTTCGACAATAGTTCCCGAAAGTAAATCCTCTATATTGATTAGTAAACTCATATTTTTAATTTAATGAAATAAAAGTTCGGTATTTGTACTATTTGTCATGTCTATTATGAACTTAATATTTGAGATTTTTATATTCTCTAAATTTATTTCTCGAGTTCTAAATACAGAAATCTTGGATACCATAAATTGTCCTCAGGGTGACCCAATTCTTCTGTGGCAACAACTTTAAAGCCAGTTTCTATAAATGAATTTAAATAATAACTCACAGGACGATGAAAGTGGCTTGTTTTATATCCCTCAAAAATTTTATTTTGAGTTTTGAAGGTTCTGGTTATTCTAGATTCTTTATTATAATTAAAATCATTGTCATTGAAATAATCCCAATAGATTGGCCAAAATGAAGGATGTGTTATTGTTACTAATAATTTACCATCAATTTTTAATGCTTTATGAATTAATTTTAAATTTCCAATCAAATCTTTTGTGTCCATTAAAGACATATTAGCAATTACACATTCAAAATTAATTTTGAAATCTGTTTCAAAAAGAGATTTATTTAAAAATGATAAATTTTCATTTCGAAAATATTCATTCGCAAGCTCTATTGAGTAGTTACTAATATCCAAACCCAGAATGTTGTAACTAAGTTTAGAAACTTCAAATGTTAATTCACCAGTTCCACAACCAAAATCCAAGATGCTACAGCTTGAACTATTTGAGTAATATTTGTTGATATTACTTAACATTTTTGGTAAGAGAATTTCACTATAACTCCTATCATTACCATTTAGTCTATCAATAAGCCTTTCTTTAGCAATGTGGTTCCACTCATCAATAATTTTCATTACGTGTTAGATTTTAGTGACTTAATTATATTAACAAGGTCTTCAGCTAGGAAATATTCAACAGTATTCTCAATTGAATATTCTTCAATGTAATGGATATGATTTTTATCTTTTTTTCCAATAGCAACTTTCGAATAAGGTGTCCCATAATTTATAAAAGTAAATCTCGATTTGGGTGTGAAATTTAGATTTTCGTATGTGTAAATTTCCGCACCTAAATCCTTTAGCTCAGAAGTGAAATTGGTATTTTTGGGTAAACAAACAATTAATTCCTTATTTGTGGCTTTGGTTTTTAAAGTAGTCTTTATATCATCATAATTTACCCAACTTAAATCTCTAGTCAAAATTACTGTCCTTCCTGATTTATTTACCCAATTTTTCATGTAAATATTAATATCAGTTACGCTTTTATATTTTTTAGGTCTATTAAAGAACCACTCATATACGATATAAGCAATTAAAAGGAGTATTGCTACTGAAATTAAGATAATTTGTAAAATTGTAAATTTAATATTTTGATTTGCACAAAATGGATATAAAAATCCTATAATGGTGAGTAAAGTGGCGATATTACCACTTATTTTAATAGTTCGGGTCATTTTATTATTTATGAATTTGATATTAGCTAATTTTTGCCTTGTTTTTTATTTTTTGCGATTTTATATCTTATTAATTTAAAACGACATCTCTTACATCTACCTTACCAGTAACTACTTCGCTTATCAAAGCAGTTTTGTATTCTTTTAATAACTCTATTTCTTGTTGGGTTTTGGAAATAATTGTGTCAATTTCGATTGTTTTAACATCTAAAAAACCTACAATTTTGTTTTGCTCAACAATATCTGGACAGCCTAATCTTATATCTTTTAAAATCTGTTGACTTACATTTGGTTGTCCTCCACCTATAGATAAATTTATTATATGCTCTTTTTTTGCTTTGAACCAATATTGTAAAAATTTTAAATCAATAATTTCGCTATTACAAAAGACACAGCATGCTTGATTTGTAGTTGTTTCAAAATTAATTATGGCTGTTTTCCCAATTGTAGCTCCATACATGGCCATAACAAGAGAACCAGAAGGAAACAACTTTAAAGAAGAATAATCAGTAAGTGCCTTTAGAGTAACTTTTTTATTGCATTCGTTTAAAGTGCTATCATTCAAATCACCGGTATTCAGCCAATTAATTGTGCCATTTTCATGATAAATTGGATTTCCAGATTCTGGTGTTGTACCACTGCCAATTTTTTTAAAAGCATGACCTATTTTCCATGATTCCCAATGCTCAGGAATTTCTCCTAGCCACTCAATACCCGAATCTTTCATTTTTACCGTTGGGTCTAAACCTTTGGTAACAGCTTGATTAATTATTGCGGTTCGTTCTTCTTGTAATAAAGTAATAAATTGTTCTTTTTTAGCAATTAGATTGTCTATTTGGGTGGTTTTATGGTCTAAGTAGTTGGCAATTTGTATTTGTTCTTTTTCAGAAGGTAAAATAATAAGATACTGACCACAAGCTTCTTGTGAAATTCCAAAAAATGTTGTGCCTGTTTTAGTTAATTCAACGTGTTCAAAAAAATACTCAGTTTGAAGCTGATAATATAGAAAACGTGTATTATATTCATTTTTCAATGGCCTAAATACAAGAAGGTGACTGTTTAAGGATGCTTTTCCTGGTAATTCATCGATATACAAAAGCTTCCCAATAGTTCCATCTTTTGTCATTAAAACGTCTCCATTTTTTAATTGAATTTCCGGCGCTTCCTCATATCTATTTTCTGTGATATGATATACTTCATTCCACTTAATCACCCCTCCTTTAAAATTCATTCCTGTGATCAAAAATGGAAGTGTTTTATCTTCAAGGAATTCGGATTGTTTTAATCCTTGCCATCCAATTCTCCCTTTCATATAGGAAACACGTTTGAATTTATTGAAAGACCAATGTTTGGGAATGGAGTTGAGACTTTTGGAGTTGAAAGTTTTATATTCTGAATATTTTTTCATAGCTTATCCTATAACTTTTTTAAGTAGACCATCAGTTTCTTGCTCAATAGCCATAATATCTCTACGGATTTCTTCCAGAGAACGTAAAGGTTTGTATTGGTAAAAATATTTGGTAAAATTGACTTCGTAACCAATGTTTGTTTTGCTTTCGTCTATCCATGCATCTGGAACATGTGGTAAAACTTCTTTTGCCATATAGTCATTAAAATCAATTTTTAACGGGATATTTTCTGTGTCTCGTAATGATGAATCTGCTTTTGGCTTTCCTTTTTTGTCTATCACCACTTCGCCTTTTGCATTACGCTCAGGGCGTTCGACAGTCACTTTTGCGTAACCAAAATCTTTGTTGTCAAAAATCTTCGAAAATTCATTTGGTTCAAAATCGCCATATATTTTGGTGATGTCAGCTATTTGTTTTTTGGTAATTTCATTACGTTTGTTTCCAAGTGATTTGCTCATTTTCTTGAAGAAATCTATCGCATTAATCAATTGTACTTTTCCTTTTCTTTCTTTTGGTTTATGGTTAGAAATAACCCAAATGTAGGTGGATATTCCTGTATTGTAAAATAATTGGTTTGGCAATGCAATTACCGCTTCTAATAAATCATTCTCAATAACCCATTGGCGAATACTGCTTTCGTTCTTAGTTTTACTTGGTGAGCCAGAAAACAATGGTGAGCCATTAAACACGATTGCTAATCGGGAACCGCCATCTTCAGGACGTTTCATTTTAGACATCAAATGCATCAAAAATAAAAACGAACCATCACTTACAGACGGCAATCCTGCACCAAATCGTCCACCATGACCTAGTTCATCATGTTCTTTTTTGACTGGTTTGGCAAATTTTTCCCATTTAACACCAAATGGCGGATTAGTAATCAGATAATCAAATTTTTCTGTTGAGAGCTGGTCTTCAGAAATACTGTTTCCTTTTTTGATGTTAGCAGGATTCTGTCCTTTAATCAATAAATCAGATTTACAGATAGCATAAGATTCCGCATTTAATTCTTGTCCAAATACTTCTAAACGGGCATCAGGATTTAGTTCGTTAAGATATTCTTCGGCAACAGATAACATTCCACCTGTACCGGCACAACAATCGTAAATCGTTTTGGTAATTCCTTTTTTGGTCAGGATTTCTCTATCATCCAAAAACAAGATATTAACCATCAATTTAATTACTTCACGAGGTGTAAAATGCTCTCCGGCAGTTTCGTTAGAAATCTCAGCAAATTTTCGGATTAATTCTTCAAACATATAACCCATTTCCATGCTCGAGATTCGGTCAGGATGTAAGTCTACTTCCTGAAAACGTTTTACCACCATAAACAATAAATTGTTGTCGTCCATTTTATTGATTTGATTATCAAACTCAAACTGTTCAATAATTTCTCTAGCATCTTCAGAGAATCCGTTGATGTAATTTCTAAGATTTGATGCTATATTATTTGGGTCAGCAATCAACTTGCTAAAATCAAATTTACTATGATTGTGAAATTTAAAACCCGACGCTTTATTTAAAATAGGGTCTAAATTGGTAACATTGGATGTTTTGAACTGCTCAAATTTCTTTAGAACGTCTGCTTTGGTTGGTTCAAGAACACAATCTAAGCGTCTTAAAACAGTTAGTGGTAAAATGACTTTACCATAGTCACTTTGTCTGTAGTCACCTCGCAAAAGGTCGGCAATTGACCATATAAAATTAGCAGATTCTTTAACGTTTTTCATTTTTTTTTTGAATTGATATAGATTGTTGTCACTCAAAATATACATTAATCAATATATTTAGTGAGGAAAAGTTCATTAATTAATGTAACTTTTGGCTAAAAGTAGTCAAAATTAATTGTTTGAAAACGGTATTTATACCTGAAAAGCTAGAATAAAACTAGAAAATTGTCGAAGACTGCAGATTGAATAACATGATTAGATTTAAACAAATGTAAATGCGACGATTTATAGGTGTGTAAACATTCTTATTAGGAGTTATTTAAGAAAAACATCTTAACAATCAATGAAAAATCAACGAGAAATTAATTTACCGTTTGATTGAATATTTATTTTTTTTAAATCATCTTTAAAAAGGTTCGAAAATTGGATTTTAGAGTTAAAAGCAAAAATTTCTAATTTCTCCAAGAAAAAAAATTGAAATTGTTTACATGAGGTCAAAAAATTGATTTATTTCATGAGCGCAAAAAGTAAAATATGAAGAGGCTGAATAAGATATCTCCGCTTGGAATTAAAGGATTATATTTCATAAATTCTTTGTTTTAATAAACTCCAGATGCAGATCTGAAGCATCTTAATTCTGTTTATCTCCATATTATTATTTCTTGTAGAATCAAGACTCTCAAAAGAAAGCCAGCTAATCTATATCGTTGTTAAAAAAAGTGATAAATTCAGATCTTATTCTCGCGAAGAATTTCCTCTATCTTTAAACTGTCATACAGGAATATATCTCCCAATTTGGTATACGGAAGAATCCCAGTCTGCCTGTATTTTATAATAGTGTTATTAGAAAGCCCAAATATCTTTTTTAAATCCTCATTTCTATAATAAGCAGGCCTCAAGCTTTTTCCTTTACTGATTTTTGAATCAATCGCTTCCAGTTTTACTATTAAAGGATCTATAATATTTTTAATCTCCATTATAAAAGCCTGTCTCTTTTCTTTCTTTGTCATAATTGAATTGTTTGTTAATGTTATATTTTTTTTCTTCCCGAACTCACCAGTTCTCAAGTTTTCTTTTTCGTTCCATCAATATCCCAATCAAGTCATTTAAAAATTTCATCTGTTTCTCTTTATAAGTATAACCTTTACACTCTGAAAACTGTCTGCTTATTCTAGTTATTTTTTTCTGAACCCCTTCATTATTTTTATATGTAAAATTTTCACTTACAAATTCCTGAATACTGATCCGATTTTTTTTTACGTCAGATGGATCAAAAAATAAAAGACCTTCATCCATTAGGATATAAAAAAGAATTGCAAGCTCACTTTTACTATAAGAGCTCTTACATCTTTCAGACGATGATTGATTACTCTGAAAATCATTTAAGAGCAATAAGTTTTCAATCTTTTTTACCCTCTTATCGAGCTTAAAGAAATTATCTAAAATTTTAGAGGTCTTGGCTTTCGTCATTTAAATAAATTATTATTTCTGATTTTTCCCAACAGAAGTTTCTGTCGAACAATTAGCCATAATGTTTTTGAGCTATTTAAGCTGTAAAACAAATCTGACTATAAACAATGCTAAAATAATTGTCGAAAATGGGATTATCTGTATCATTTGTCACACTCGACCTTTTTATTCACTTAACTTTTAAGTTTTTACATTAGATTTAAAGCATATAAGCTCCAGCAGAAAAGAAGTATTGGAATACAATTATGTATTTTAAGAAAGTTATGATTCGGGTAAAAATCTCCAAATTTTGAAGTATTAATAATTTTACTGCTTTAGCAGTAAAAAATGTAATTTGAAAATTCAGAGGATCCAAAATGAATATAAAAAAGGCTCTTTTACTGCTAAAGCAGTAAATATTGCAGTTTTATATATGACTTTAAGAAAGTGTGCCTCTTTATATGCAAAAGCATATATTCTTAAAAGTATACGCTTTTTTATATTCAAAAGCATATAATTTGCTTTACAATTAAAAAATCGGTAGCAGCATTAAATTATGAATTTACATTAATCATAATACAAATAACAGCATCAGAAATTGATTATGTTATAAAAAAATGTATTTTTGTCATATTAAAAAAAACTGAATTATAACACATTAAAAAACAAGACATTACACACCAAAGTAGCACATTTTAAAGTTCGTGGCAGAATCGTGGCGCGGCAGGTAAAAAATATCGGAAAATGCAGTATAAGAGCGGGATGCAGAATTTAGGTTCTGATCCCTCTTTTTCCGCCAGTAGAAGTTTAATAAGAAAATTTAAAAGTAAAAAGCCTTTAAACATTAGTATTTAAAGGCTTTTCATTTTTATACACTTTTCAAAAAGCACATGTTTTATCAAAGAATGGTTACCCTATTAGTTACCCAGTCTTTTTTTAAATCTTTTTTCTCAAAAATAGGTAACTAAAATAAGCGAATTCTCTGGGAATTCCTTGCTGTCAATGGACTCTCTTAAAATTTTTAATTCAATTTGATTATTAATTTTTAAATTAGATAACATGTTAAAAGTATGTTTTTTACCATAAATCCGACAGAGTAAACAAGAATTACAAATCTCCAATCTATGCTTGTCTGAACCACAATGACAAACAAATTTCAATGTCAATTGGACAAGTAATTTCAAAAGTAAGATAGGCCAGCGCTAATAACATTAGAAACCAGCTTAAAATTGAAAAGGAAATAGTAATCAAAAATCTGCTTGATCTTTCCCAGCTTAATGCAACCAAAAAATTTACTGAACTCTTCAGAATTAATCTTGAGATCAACCTTCAATTATTAAAAACTGAACTCACATAAAAGGTCAAAAATTGACCAGCCTAAAGGTACAACCATAATTGAGATTATGAACGCTCACAACTTCTTTTTTACCAAAAGAGTTAACACAGGAGAGCGTGCGCTGGCTTCACTGCAGAAGTACAAAAGAGCAAAAGACATTCTTATAAGCTTCGTCAGCGACAACTATAAAAAGAAAGATTTGCCAGCATCTGAAATATCAATCTCATTTATCTTTAAACTGAAGCAGTTTTAAAGATCAGACAGGCATAAAAAAGAATTAGGAAATAAAATAAAAAATGCATAAAAGTGCCTGCAATTAAACCATTAAAATGGCTTTAATCATAAAAAAACATTCAATATCTATGACGGCAGACTCAGCATAAAAGATACCGTTTTCCTGACACAGCAGGAACTGAACACAATCGAGAATAAAATATTTCAAAAGCCTCGTCTGGAAAAAGTCAAGAACATATTTCATTTTAACTGCTACACAGGATATACACCTGTCGATACGTTGGAACTGATTGAAAAAAACTTATCCGAAGATTCTGCTGGAAATTTATGGATTATGACCATTAGAGCCAAAACAGCCATTCAAGCCAATGTTCAGGTACTACCTACAGTAGAGAAAATTATTTCTAAATATAAAAACCAGCAGAAAGGCATAATTCCCAAAATTTCTAACTAGAAAATGAATGATTGCCAATGTCTGCGGCATAAATAAACACCTTACTGGGTATGTGCTAGACATACTTTCACTACCATCGTAACCTTAGGAAACGGAGTAAGACTGGAAAATGTATCTGTAATTATGGAGCATACCAACACTAAACAGATCCAGGATTATACAAAGGCTTTAGATGTTAACATAATGTAAGACACGGAGAAACTGAAATCTAAGTTTAACTAGCAACTTTAACTTCAAAATCAATTATAGATACCTTAAATCTTATTAAGCAATTAAGACTAAAAGCTCTAAAAACAGTCAATACAGAGTTAATAGACCTCTATTGGAACATTGGGGAATATATTTTTAGTCAAAGATTAGAATCTGAAGATAGGGTTTTTCTTTGGTGGATGAATTATTAAATTATCTGCTTCTAAATAAACCTACCTTAAAAGAATTTTCAAATAAAAATATTTAGCGGATGAAACAATTCTATTAGCAATATAAAATAATCATATCGTCTCCCTCCGGGCCGGGCTGTCCGCTTTATCTTTTGTTTTTTAAAGGAAAAAACAAAAGGATGCCGCTTCCATCCCTGACGCATCCAGTTTAAAAAGAGCTTTAGGGGATTTCAGCATTAAAATAAAAAAAGTGATATAAAACAAAAAATCCTCATCAAATACATGATGAGGATTCTTAAAAGAAAGGCGACGACATACTCTCCCACAATAATGCAGTACCATCTGCGCAGGCGGGCTTAACTTCTCTGTTCGGGATGGGAAGAGGTGAGCCCCGCCGCAATAACCACCTTAAGGTCATTCGCTGCAAGCAGCTTTGCAGTTAATTAAAAATCAAATAACTGCAGCAATATCTTAACATACTGGGATAAAGAAACATAAGTTTTTAAGAAAGTTCCTTCCTCCTCCCGTCTGGGACGGGAGAAGGAAAAGTTTTGTACATAAGCTTACGGATTATTAGTACTACTCGACTATGACATTACTGCCTTTACATCTGTAGCCTATCAACGTGGTCATCTTCCACGATCCTTAAAAGAAATCTCATCTTGTGGTGGGTTTCGCGCTTATATGCTTTCAGCGCTTATCCCTTCCAAACGTAGCTACTCTGCGGTGCCCCTGGCGGGACAACAGATACACCAGCGGTTTGTCCAATTCGGTCCTCTCGTACTAGAATCAGATCCACTCAAATTTCTAACGCCCGCAGTAGATAGAGACCGAACTGTCTCACGACGTTCTGAACCCAGCTCGCGTGCCACTTTAATGGGCGAACAGCCCAACCCTTGGGACCTTCTCCAGCCCCAGGATGTGACGAGCCGACATCGAGGTGCCAAACCCCCCCGTCGATATGAGCTCTTGGGGGAGATCAGCCTGTTATCCCCGGCGTACCTTTTATCCTTTGAGCGATGGCCCTTCCATGCGGAACCACCGGATCACTATGCTCTACTTTCGTACCTGATCGACCTGTATGTCTCTCAGTCAAGCTCCCTTATGCCATTGCACTCTACGCACGGTTACCAAGCGTACTGAGGGAACCTTTAGAAGCCTCCGTTACTCTTTTGGAGGCGACCACCCCAGTCAAACTACCCACCAAGCAATGTCCCCCGATACTCGGGGTTAGGCCTCAGATAAACAAAGGGTTGTATTTCAACAATGACTCCAAAGCGCCTGGCGACGCCCCTTCAAAGTCTCCAACCTATCCTACACATCATTTATCCAAGGTCAATACTAAGCTATAGTAAAGGTGCACAGGGTCTTTTCGTCCCACTGCGGGTAAACGGCATCTTCACCGTTACTACAATTTCACCGAGCTCATGGCTGAGACAGTGTCCAGATCGTTACACCATTCGTGCAGGTCGGAACTTACCCGACAAGGAATTTCGCTACCTTAGGACCGTTATAGTTACGGCCGCCGTTTACTGGGGCTTCAATTCAATGCTTCTCCGAAGATAACATCTCCTCTTAACCTTCCAGCACCGGGCAGGTGTCAGGCCCTATACTTCATCTTGCGATTTTGCAGAGCCCTGTGTTTTTGATAAACAGTCGCCTGGACCTCTTCACTGCGGCCCCCATTGCTGGGGGCGACCTTTCTCCCGAAGTTACAGGTCTATTTTGCCTAATTCCTTAGCCATGAATCTCTCGAGCACCTTAGGATTCTCTCCTCAACTACCTGTGTCGGTTTACGGTACTGGTTCTCATTGCCTGAAGTTTAGAGGTTTTTCTTGGAAGCCCTTAGGCGCACTATCTCTTTGTCCGAAGACTCCGAGTACTATCGTATTTCACCATGTTTTACGGATTTGCCTATAAAACATATAGCTAGGTACTTCAACGAACTATTCCGTCAGTTCGCGGCGC
>NZ_WWEM01000014.1 GCF_019308285.1 Flavobacterium quisquiliarum | reverse complement strand
AAACCCGTGCGGATTATTATCACTTCTCGAAACATTGCGAAGAGCACCTTCTGTCAGCAGGCTTCTTTTCAGAATGCTGGTAGTGCGGATAATACTTTGTCTGGCATAACATCTAAAACGATATGGATATTCACGGATATCGATGCTCACACTGTCAATCTGGATCGACTGGCTGATATTTCCCGATATAATGCCCGAATAAAAATTATTTTCCTTCAGGTCATCATAGATGCGTTTTGCACTGTCGTCTGCCAGATAAAGCGCTTTTGTGATGTTCGTTTTAATGACCTTATCATCGGGATCAAGCGTAAAGAAAAACTTGTGAAATGTTTTCACATGATCCCTTGCCTCCACAGCAATATTATCTTTTCTTTCTGAAGCATAAGCTTCAAGCGCTTTGCCGTTTGCCAGAATATAGACTTTATCCTGCATAAGGTTTACTGTCTGCAAGCTCTTGTAAACAGCGTAACAGCTTATAATTATACAGCCTGAAATTACAAGCATTGAAAATCCTCTCACATATCTGAAAGCGTTATCTATATTTTTCATTTTAGTAAACATGGGATGTTGATTTAAGTCTGTTTTGAATTTCCTTTGAGCCTGTCATTCATATAATTTCCCTTATCAGCAAAATATGGGCTGCTTCCTGCTGTCGCTGCCATGCTGCTTGTCATTCTCCGGTCTGCGTCTCCCATCGCATCTGCCGCCATTCCGACCGCATTTGACGAGGTTCTCACAACAGAACTGGCTGAACTGCCAAACAGGCTTGTCACTTTCTGGCCTAGTGCTCCTCCTCCGCCAGCATGAACAATATAATTGGCAACAGAAGGCACAGTAAAATATCCGATGATGCCTATTATCATGAAAATTAAGTATGCAATATCTGTTCTGCTGAAAAAAGTGTCTCCCGTTGCCTGTACCTGTGAAAGATCCAGTTTAAGCATCAATTCCTGAATCTTTCCGATTATGCTTCCGAATATATTGGCAACGGGAAGCCAGAGATAGATGTTTATGTACCTTGCCAGCCAGACGGTAAGGGTATGCTGAAATCCATCAAACACGGCAATTCCAAATACGAGAGGCCCAAGAATCGAAAGCACAACAAGCTGGAAAGTTCTCAGGGTATCGATGCATAAAGCCGCCGCTTCAAACAGCACACGCAGAATTTCGCTCATCCATTCCTTAACAGAATTTCGAAAGCTATAAGAGGCTTTCTCCATAGCAAACTTTACATCGTTTCCTATTCCCGCAAGCAAACTTTCATCCGAAGGATCGGCTCCCTCATGTGTGTACTTGTACCATCTGTCCCGGTCTCCCGTTCCCGCCGCTCCAACATACATCTTCCAGGGATCAGTTTCTTTTATGGCCTTTTCTTTCTCTTTAAGCAGTACTGCAACTGCATTGTTGGAACCGGAGACCATAGCGGCAGTGGCTGTTACAGTGGGTTTCATAACACCATTGATAAGTGCGAGAACCGATGGGAAAATCATAATGCAGAATCCTATTACAAACGGCCGGAATAATGGATAAAAGTCTATTGGCTCGGCGCTTGCAATATGCCTCCATACTCTTGAAGCTACATACCAGATAGTCCCGAATCCTGCTATTGCCTGCCCTACTGCAATCAGATTAGAACACAAGGGCATCATTTCATCATAGAGCTGGTCCAAAACACCATGAAGACTGCTCATATCATCACCAAGTCCCTGCGCCAAGATGGGCAGCGGAAACAGCAATACCAAAAGCACTGCTGGTAATCTTTTTTTATTTACTGCTATCATCATTCTTTAGTCTTTAAATGCCTGTAATCCTCTTGACGCATCAACATCTTTTTTCTCCTTTGCTCTTTGAAGAGCCAGCACGTTGGATGATGCGTTAAAATTTCTTATAAAAAGTAGTTTATCCTGCATCTGCTCATATATATCGTCAACAGCCTTTAGCCTATCGTCATCGGACATTCTTAGTTTATCAGCGGTTATGACCATCGTTAGTTCATCCAGATTTCGAAGGCTCTGATTAAGCAGATTGCCATATACTTTTTCAAAATAATTTATTTCCTGTCCGCTGAAATTCCCGCTTTTTATAAATCGGTTCATTCCACTGCGGCTTTCTTTTAATATTGAAATCTGATAATCTACTATCTCTGCTACCCTTTTGTAATTCTTGACAGCCGGACTTACCTGCATAAGTGCGTCCAGAAAGGTTTTATGAAGACTGAAATTTCCTTCAGTCATATCTTTAACCGTTTTGTATCCTCCTGAAAGCAGCTCATATCCCTTTTTCATGTCACTGAGAATTTTCTTGAACTGCGAAAGCTTTTCAATATTCAAAATCAGCTGCTGGATTTCAGCTGACTGCCCTTTTGATTTAGCAGGAATAAGCAAGATGCAGATTACTGCCAATAACATTAATATCTTTTTCATCATCGCTTATCTTATAATCCGTATAATTCATTTACACCCTTATAGTCCTTTTTATCTGCAGATTTTGAAATCGACAGCAGTCTGGCCTCACTGCTGAAAGTAAGGCAGAAATTATAATCCTCCAGCATCGTTTTGTGCAACAGGTCAATGCGCTCAAGTCTCTGATCATCTTTTAATTCCAGTTCAGTATCGGTGGTAACAGCCAGCAGCTCATCGAGAGTCTGGCTGCAGTTCTGCAGCAGTTTCCCAAAAGACCTC
>NZ_WWEM01000013.1 GCF_019308285.1 Flavobacterium quisquiliarum | reverse complement strand
GCGCCGCGAACTGACGGAATAGTTCGTTGAAGTACCTAGCTATATGTTTTATAGGCAAATCCGTAAAACATGGTGAAATACGATAGTACTCGGAGTCTTCGGACAAAGAGATAGTGCGCCTAAGGGCTTCCAAGAAAAACCTCTAAACTTCAGGCAATGAGAACCAGTACCGTAAACCGACACAGGTAGTTGAGGAGAGAATCCTAAGGTGCTCGAGAGATTCATGGCTAAGGAATTAGGCAAAATAGACCTGTAACTTCGGGAGAAAGGTCGCCCCCAGCAATGGGGGCCGCAGTGAAGAGGTCCAGGCGACTGTTTATCAAAAACACAGGGCTCTGCAAAATCGCAAGATGAAGTATAGGGCCTGACACCTGCCCGGTGCTGGAAGGTTAAGAGGAGATGTTATCTTCGGAGAAGCATTGAATTGAAGCCCCAGTAAACGGCGGCCGTAACTATAACGGTCCTAAGGTAGCGAAATTCCTTGTCGGGTAAGTTCCGACCTGCACGAATGGTGTAACGATCTGGACACTGTCTCAGCCATGAGCTCGGTGAAATTGTAGTAACGGTGAAGATGCCGTTTACCCGCAGTGGGACGAAAAGACCCTGTGCACCTTTACTATAGCTTAGTATTGACCTTGGATAAATGATGTGTAGGATAGGTTGGAGACTTTGAAGGGGCGTCGCCAGGCGCTTTGGAGTCATTGTTGAAATACAACCCTTTGTTTATCTGAGGCCTAACCCCGAGTATCGGGGGACATTGCTTGGTGGGTAGTTTGACTGGGGTGGTCGCCTCCAAAAGAGTAACGGAGGCTTCTAAAGGTTCCCTCAGTACGCTTGGTAACCGTGCGTAGAGTGCAATGGCATAAGGGAGCTTGACTGAGAGACATACAGGTCGATCAGGTACGAAAGTAGAGCATAGTGATCCGGTGGTTCCGCATGGAAGGGCCATCGCTCAAAGGATAAAAGGTACGCCGGGGATAACAGGCTGATCTCCCCCAAGAGCTCATATCGACGGGGGGGTTTGGCACCTCGATGTCGGCTCGTCACATCCTGGGGCTGGAGAAGGTCCCAAGGGTTGGGCTGTTCGCCCATTAAAGTGGCACGCGAGCTGGGTTCAGAACGTCGTGAGACAGTTCGGTCTCTATCTACTGCGGGCGTTAGAAATTTGAGTGGATCTGATTCTAGTACGAGAGGACCGAATTGGACAAACCGCTGGTGTATCTGTTGTCCCGCCAGGGGCACCGCAGAGTAGCTACGTTTGGAAGGGATAAGCGCTGAAAGCATATAAGCGCGAAACCCACCACAAGATGAGATTTCTTTTAAGGATCGTGGAAGATGACCACGTTGATAGGCTACAGATGTAAAGGCAGTAATGTCATAGTCGAGTAGTACTAATAATCCGTAAGCTTATGTACAAAACTTTTCCTTCTCCCGTCCCAGACGGGAGGAGGAAGGAACTTTCTTAAAAACTTATGTTTCTTTATCCCAGTATGTTAAGATATTGCTGCAGTTATTTGATTTTTAATTAACTGCAAAGCTGCTTGCAGCGAATGACCTTAAGGTGGTTATTGCGGCGGGGCTCACCTCTTCCCATCCCGAACAGAGAAGTTAAGCCCGCCTGCGCAGATGGTACTGCATTATTGTGGGAGAGTATGTCGTCGCCTTTCTTTTGAGAATCCTTCCCGATTTATCGGGAGGGATTTTTTGTTTTATATCATTTTTTTATTTTTTTGCTGAAATCCCCTAAAGCTCTTTTTAACGCATGCGTCAGGGATGGAAGCGGCATCCTTTTGTTTTTTTCTTTAAAAAACAAAAGATACAGCAGACAGCCCGGACAGCAGGAAGACGATATGATTGTTCTCCTGCATCTTTTTTTACTTCAGCCCTAATTCTATTCTGAAATATAGTATTCAATTTTTGTTAAATTATGGTCAATTATTGGTCTTACGTATCGATACTTTAGAATTTTAGAATTTGAATGAGTATTTTTGTGTTTAAATTATTTATTTAAATATGAGAAAAAGTATTTTAATGTTGGCACTTTTTGTTATCACAAATTTAAGTGCTCAACAACGTCCCAAATTAGTTGTAGGTATAGTAGTTGATCAAATGAAAATGGAATATTTATATCGATTTTCAGATGATTTTTCCCCAAATGGTTTTAAGAAGTTAATGAATAATGGTTTTGTATTTCAAAACATGCATTACAATTATATGCCAACTTATACTGCACCTGGGCACGCTTCTATATATACTGGTACAACTCCAGCTACACATGGAATTGTTGGTAATGAATGGTTCAGCAGAACTTTGGGTAAAGAAATGTATTGTACCGATGACGCCGGTGTAAAAACTGTTGGAGATGGTACTGCAGAGGAAGGCGCTATGTCTCCTAAAAATCTTCAAAGCACTACAATTACTGATGAAGTTCGAATGGCGACCAACTTTAATGGAAAAGTTATCGGAATGAGTTTAAAAGATCGTGGTGCAATTTTGCCAGCAGGACATTTTGCTAACTGGGCTTTCTGGTACAGCAAAACAGGATCGTTTATTTCTAGTACTTTTTATGGAGAAAAATTGCCTGAATGGGTATCTGAATTCAATAATGAAAAAAACTATCTTAAATACATAAATAAAGGTTGGGATTTATTTAAACCTGCTTCAGTTTATAATGAAAGTCTGCCAGATAATAATCCGTATGAAGGTAAATTATATGGAAGTGCTGCACCAGTTTTTCCATACGATCTGAAATCTATGTATGAGAAGAATGATGCGGGAATTATTCGTGCAACACCTTACGGAAATGATCTTTTGGCGGAATTTGCTAAAAGAGCCATAGAAAAAGAAGAATTAGGTAAAGATAATATCACTGATTTTTTAACGGTTAGTTTTTCTTCTACGGATTATGTAGGTCATTTACTTGGGCCAAGATCTATGGAACTTCAGGATACTTATTTGAGATTAGATGAAACTATAGCTGACTTTTTAGCTTATTTGGATAAAACAGTTGGCAAAGGAAATTATTTATTATTCCTAACAGCTGATCATGCTGGAGCAGAAAACGTAATTTACTTGAAAGATCGTAAATATAATGTAGATAATTATCCTTCTAAAGAGGTTAAGAAAAGCTTACAAGAATTCTCTGTTAAAACATTTGGAGTAGATTTAATTCAGAATTACTCGAATTTCAATGTTTTCTTCAATAAACAAATCATTAAAGATAAGGGGTTGGAATTGGTTCAAGTTAAAAAGGCATTCAAAGAATTTTTAATTTCTCAGCCACAAGTTAAAAGAGTTTATACGGAAGAAGAGATTTTAGCTAACGCAGGAAATGATTATGCTTTAAATTTTGTAGCTAAAGGATATGATGTCACGCAAAATGGCGATTTGGTAATTGTGGATAAACCTGGAGATATCGAATATACTGCGACAGGTACATCTCATGGTACAATTTGGAGTTATGATACTCATGTTCCAGCAATTTTTTATGGTTGGGGAATTAAAAAAGGAGAGTCTTATGATAAAAAAGGAATCACTGAGATTGCTGCAACAATCGCACAAAAAATAAAAGTTACTTTTCCTAACGGAACTGAAGCAAAAGTGATGCAAGAAGTTTTGGATTCGAAAAAATAGTATTCTTTAAATATATTTATTTAACCTGTTCTTTTTCAGAACAGGTTTTTTTTTAGATCAAAAAAAAGGTTTTTCAATTAAGAAAAACCTTTTTAATAGTGATTTGTAGCACTTATTTAGTATTAGCCTATGCGTTTGCTAATACTATTTCTTCGTTAAAAGGAAGGTTCCAAGCTTCAGCAACTCCTTTATATAAGATTTTGCCATTAGCTACGTTTAATCCTTTTTTCAATTCTTCATTTTCAGCACATGCTTTTTCCCATCCTTTGTTTGCTAATTGTACAGCATAAGGTAAAGTTGCATTTGTTAAAGCTAATGTAGAAGTGTAAGGAACTGCTCCTGGCATATTAGCTACACAATAGTGAACGATATCATCGATAATAAAAGTTGGGTTTTCGTGTGTTGTTGGAGTGCAAGTTTCGATACATCCACCTTGGTCAACTGCAACGTCTACTACAACAGCACCTGGACGCATTAATTTAAGCATATCACGAGTAATTAAGTGAGGCGCTTTTGCTCCTGGAATTAAAACAGCTCCAACAACTAGATCTGCATCTTTAATTGCTCTTGTGATGTTGTAGTGGTTAGACATTTCTGTATTTACGTTTGCTGGCATAATGTCATCTAATTGACGTAGACGAGGTAAACTTAAATCCATAATAGTTACTTGAGCACCTAAACCTGCTGCCATTTTTGCAGCCTGAGTTCCAACGATTCCTCCACCAAGTACTAATACTTTTGCTGGTGGAACACCTGGAACACCACCTAAAAGAATTCCTCTTCCTTTTAATGGTTTTTCAAGATATTTTGCTCCTTGTTGAATCGCCATACGACCTGCAACTTCAGACATTGGAACTAAAAGTGGTAAACTGCGGTCTGTTTTTTCTACTGTTTCGTAAGCTAAACAAACTGCTCCTTTTTCCAACATTGCATGAGTTAATTCTTCTGAAGATGCGAAATGGAAGTAAGTGAATAATAACTGATCTTTTTTGATTAATGGGTATTCAGAAGCAATTGGTTCTTTAACTTTAATAATCATTTCTGCAATTGCGTAAACCTCTTCAATAGTTGGTAAAACAACTGCGCCAGCCTGAGTATATTCTTCATCAGCAAAACCACTTCCTAAGCCAGCAGTTGCTTGAACATAAACTGTATGGCCGTGTTTTTTCATTTCTGATACACCTGCAGGAGTTAAAGCAACTCTGTTTTCATTATTCTTTATTTCTTTTGGAACACCTATTATCATGTTGTTATATTTTTTGTTTTTTATTGAATTTGTTTTACAAATCTACAGAGAGAGAATAAATTATGGTTTAATCATTGATAAATAAGAAAATATTATTTTATTTTTTACTTTTACAGAAAAATATTCTTTTTGAAGCCTCGAAATATTCTCCAAAAAGAAAAAAAGACTATTTCTAACTGTTTTTAATAAAACGTTTTCGTTATGGCTTTAGATGAAATTGACAAAAAAATCTTACGTCTTTTGCAGGAAGATGCGCACTACACTTTAAAAGATATTGCAAACAAAATAAACTTGTCTCTGACTCCTGTTCACGATCGTGTGAAACGTCTTGAAAAAGATGGTATTATAGAGAAATATGTGACTCTTTTGGATAAGAAAAAATTAGGAAATAATCTGACGGTTTATTGTCAAGTTACACTAACAAAACAGACGTATGATACTTCTGAAGGATTTAATCAGTCAATTTTGAATTTGCCCGAAGTTGTGGAATGCAATTATGTTTCGGGAAATTTTGATTATATGCTTAAAATCATAATTCCTGATATGGAAAGCTATCATCACTTTCATCAAAAAAAGTTATCTGTATTGCCAGAAGTATCTTTGATAAATACTGTATTTGTGATTTCTGAAGTAAAAAGCACAACTGTTTTGCCAATTTAAATCCATAAAAAAACCACCAAGAAATTTTGATGGTTTTTAAGATAGAGTTAGTTTGGTTGAATTAATAATAAGTATAACGTCTTACTTTGGCAATATATTTTGCTAAACGAATTACTTGATGGCTATAACCGAATTCATTGTCATACCATATATATAGTACAATGTTTTTTCCGTCTTTTGAAACAATTGTAGCATTGCTGTCATAAATTGCTGGAGCAGAAGTGCCTATAATGTCAGAGGAAACAAGCTCATTATTCAATGAATATTTAATTTGCTCCACCAATTCTCCTTCAAGAGCATATTTTTTCATGATTTTATTAATGCCAGCAATTGAAGTTGCTTTTTTAACTTCTAAATTTAAAACGACTAATGATCCGTTTGGAACAGGAACACGAATAGCATTAGAAGTTAATTTTCCTTCTAGCGAAGGCAATGCTTTTGCAACCGCGCTTCCAGCACCAGTTTCGGTAATGACCATATTTAAGGCGGCGGCTCTTCCGCGACGATATTTTTTATGCATATTGTCAACCAAATTCTGATCATTTGTATAAGAATGAATGGTTTCTAAATGTCCTTTTGCAACGCCTAAAGTATCTTCAATTACTTTTAAAACAGGAGTTATGGCATTTGTAGTGCAGGATGCAGCAGAAAAAATATCAACTTCATCAGGATTATAATCGTTTTGATTTACACCATAAACAATATTCGGTACGCCTTTACCCGGAGCTGTCAGCAGGACTTTTTCAACACCATTTGATTTTAAATGTCTCTTTAAAGCTTCTTCAGTTGTAAAGGCTCCTGTATTATCTATCAATAAAGCATCGCTAATTTCGTATTGGGTATAATCTATTTCTTCTGGAGAATTTGCGGTTATAATATGGACAGTTGTTCCGTTGATAATTAAAGCATTATTTTTAGGATCAGCAATTACAGATCCATGAAAGTCCCCGTGTATGGAATCATAACGCAAAAGAGAAGCTCGTTTCTCCAAACTTGTTGCATCATTTTTATCACGTGTTACAATAGCTCTCAAACGCAATTGATTTCCTTTTCCTGTTTTTGACATTAGCTCTCTTGCTAATAAACGTCCAATTCTTCCAAAACCATAAAGAATCACATCTTTCGGATGGATTTCTTTTGATGTTTTTGCTTTTTTCAATTTATCAATAACAAAATATCTTGCGTCAGGATATTTTTCATCTTCTAAACCATATTCGTAAGTTAGTTTGCCAAGATCAATTTTTGCAGGCGGAAGATCTAAAGATAAAACAACCTTCGCAATTTCAACAGAGTCGAAAATGGTAATTGGTTTACCGACAAATTCGCCAGCATATTGATGAAGATTGATAATATCGCTGACATTTTTATCTAAGAGCTGATTTTTAAATAAAACCATTTCTATTGATTTGTCATACCATAAATCGCTTATGATTTTGATTAATTCGACACCAGCTCTTCTTCGGTCGACTTGTAAGGATACCTCTTTTTGGTACAAAGATTTGTTGTTCATAATTGTTAAATTGAAATAATAAAACGCTCACTTATTTTATAATTTGGCGCAAAAGTATCTATTTCAATCGATTTCGTAAACTATTTTAGCATTTATTTTTGAAAATGAAAAAGCCACCTTAATTTCTTAAGATGGCTTTTTTGAAGTTTTCAGTATTCAATCTAAGTTTGTAATTTTTTTTTTAAGACTGTAAACTGGAACTGATAAACGAGACTTAAATAATAATTCTAAAAATCTCTCCGTTTCTATTGATCATTTCTATTCGAACACTTTGGCCTTCGTCTTTTTTACTCAATAATTTAGAAACAGTTTCAACATTCGTAGCTTTTACATTGTCGATACTAAGAATGATATTTCCTTGCAATTCATTTTGGTATTGCATCAAGTTTTCATTCGTAATGTTTTTGATTTTTACACCATAATCAATTCTGAATTTTTTCTTATCAGCGGCATCAATATTTTCTAATTCAATTCCTTTAAATTCGGCACTGTAAAATTCATTTTTACTTAAAGTTACAGGAACTGTTTTTGTTTTTCCGTCTTTGATATAAGTTACTTTTACCACATCATTTGGACGTTTGGTATTAATATATCCTGATAAATCTGCATAAGTAGAGATATTTTGATCATCTAGTTTTACAATAATGTCGCCTTTGCCTAAACCAGCTTTTTCTGCACCAGAATTTTTAGAAACTCTATTAATGTAAAACCCTTGTGTTTCAGTTACACCTAACTCTTTAGAAGCCGTTGCGTTCAATTCGCCACCTTCAACACCTAAAATCCCTCTTTGAACATTTCCGTACTCCATAATATCTTCGATAATTTTTCGAGCAATATTAGAAGGGACTGCAAAAGAATATCCAACGTATGAACCCGTCATAGAAGAAATCATTGTATTAATTCCGATTAATTCTCCTCTGGCATTTACTAATGCTCCACCACTATTACCTGGGTTTACAGCAGCATCAGTTTGAATAAATGACTGAATACCACTTTGATCTAAATTTCTGGCTTTCGCCGAAACAATTCCCGCAGTTACAGTTGAAGTTAAATTGTATGGATTACCAACTGCTAAAACCCATTCTCCCACTTTTACGCTGTCTGAGTTTGCAAACGCAGTGTAAGGAAGTTTTTCGTCAGCATTGATTTTCAACAAAGCAATATCCATTTTAGAGTCAGTTCCAATTAGTTTTGCCTTGTATGATTTTTTGTTGTTTAAAGTAATCTCGATTTCTGTAGCATCTTTAATTACGTGATTATTGGTAACAATATATCCGTCTTCAGAGATAATGACGCCAGAACCAGTTCCTACCTGTTCTTGCTGTTGCTGTCCGCCATAACCATAGAAAAATTCAAGCATTGGGTTACTAACAGTTCTTCGCGAAACGTTTTTAACGTGAACAACAGTGTGGATTGTTTTGTCGGCGGCTTCGGTAAAATCGACTGTTTCAGCTCCTAAACCAACATTTTTTCCATAAGAGTTTGGGGCAAGAGTTACAACAGAATTTCCTTTTCCAAAAAAAGAATTGTTGCTTTCAAATAATAACTTGTAAGCACCAAGAGTAATAGCACCACTCAATAATGACACTAAAAATAAGGCTGAAAATCTTTTCATATTAAAATATGTAATTAAGTTATTAGAATTTATGTTCCTGTTTTATTTAACGTAAAATTACTTCAAAAAATTATTTGTAAAAACGGTTTAACGCTCTTTAACAATGATTAACATTTCCTTAATTATTAGTTCGTATTTTTGTCTTTTAAAATGAGCGGAATGTAGCTGTAGTTTTATAATTAATAATTGTATTTGTAATAATTTAAGAGTATTGCTGTTTTTATTTGATACAATTATGTATTTATTGATTATATCTTCAAAGGAAACAAATTGGCAAATTGATTAAAAATTTGTCTTTTTCAGTAAAAAAAGAAATATTATAGATGATAACATTAAAAGGAGAAACGATTTATTTGCGGGCTCTAGAACCAGAAGATTTAGAGTTTATTTATACCATTGAAAATGATCAGAACATTTGGGAAGTGAGCAATACACAAACCCCATATAGTCGTTTTTTAATTAAACAGTATTTAGAAAATGCGCATCAGGATATTTATGAGGCAAAACAACTTCGTTTGGCAATTTGTCAAGACGAAGATTTTCCTGCGCTTGGATTGATAGATTTATTCGATTTTGATCCGAGAAATAATAGGGCAGGTATTGGGATTGTAATTCAGAAAGAAGAAAATAAAGGGCAAAATATTGGTTCTGAGGCTTTAGAACTTTTAATTAAATATGCTTTTTACAATTTAAACCTTCATCAGCTGTATGCAAATATAGGAGTTGAAAATGCAGCTAGTATCGCACTTTTTACTAAATTTGGTTTTGAAAAAATCGGAATAAAGAAAGATTGGATTTTGCTTCATAATAAATATCAAGATGAAGCCGTTTTTCAACTAATTAATAAACAAATTTAAATTTTAAGCTTTGAGTCTAAAGAAAATAATCACAATAAGTGCCGTAGCCATAATTTCAGTTTTATTGATTTATGGTTTTATTTTAATCAGTAAAATTTTTAGTTCGAATACTAAATTCGAGGAAAAAGAATTGTACGTTCATGTACCAACTGGTGCTAACTATGCAGATGTAAAAAAGATATTAGCTCCGTATGTAAAAAACTTTGATAATTTTGAGTTAGTTGCAGAGAAGAGAGATTATCCGGAAAATGTAAAATCGGGCCGTTTTCTTTTAAAGAAAGACATGAACAATATTGATTTGGTAAGAGCAATGCGTTCGAATGTTCCGGTTAAATTAGTATTTAACAATCAGGAACGTTTAGAAAATTTTGCAGGAAGAATTGGTTCAGAAATCGAAGCTGACAGTTTATCTTTAATGAAAGCCATAAAAGATTCTACATTTTTAGCTGCAAACGGATTTAATGAAGATAACGTTTTTGCCATGTTTATTCCAAATACTTATGAAATTTATTGGAACACTTCTGCAGAAAAATTCCGTGATAAAATGATTAAAGAATATCATAATTTCTGGACAGAAGAAAGAATAGCTAAAGCTAAGGCGCAAGGATTAACTCCAGTTCAGGCTACAATTTTAGCTTCAATTGTGCACAAAGAGTCGGTTAAAAAAGACGAAAGGCCTCGTATTGCAGGTGTTTACCTAAACCGTTTACGTTTAGAAATGCCTTTGCAAGCAGATCCAACTGTTATTTATGCCTTGAAACTTCGAGATAATAATTTTGATCAAGTAATTAAAAGAGTTTTTTATAATGATTTGGTAATGAGATCTCCATATAATACTTATATGAATAAAGGACTTCCTCCTGGGCCAATTGCGATGCCAGATATTACAGCATTAGAGGCGGTTTTAAATCCAGAAAAGAATGATTATATCTATTTCTGCGCAAGCGTTGATCGTTTTGGATATCATGAATTTGCAGCAACTTTGGCAGAGCATAATGTAAATGCAAAAAAATATTCTGACTGGATTGCTAGTCAGGGAGTGACAAGATAATTTTTACGTCAAAAATAGTATCAAAACCGAAGTACAATTTGCTTCGGTTTTTTTATTCCTTTTTTTTAAATATATAGGAGGTAAGTATTAAATTTTGTCAAATTAGTATTTTGACTATTTTTTAGTTTATCGTAATGAAAAAATAACCATTTTTTAATGATGAATTTTATAAAATTCAAAATAAGGTTTTCAAAATTTGACCAGAAAACGATTAAAATATTGTAATCTATTTCTGCCTTTTAAGCCTTTTTTGCTTAAAATTAATATAAAATTCAATTTTTTTTGTCCCTAATTTCCAATTTTTAGAGGAGAAAATCTTATCTCAAAATCTTTTGGAATCCATTAATATAACTGGGATGAAAGCGAATCTCAATTTTTGGTCAAAAATGTTAAAATGCTGGTTTTAAGCATATTTTGAAAATGTCTTATCTTTGCAGCGTAGAAATTTCAAGAGGGTGACAGCGTTTTGAAGAAAAACAATTTATGATAAAGAAATGGTATTTTTATGCGAGTTTAGTCGTTATTATTACATTTTTAAGTTTGGGATTTATTCCCTCAAACCATGAAACCAAACCTTGGTTTTTAATTGAAAAAACAGATGGATCTGAATACATTTTTCCATCGAAAGAAAAAGAGGATTATCCAAAGATTACCAACGTCCCATTCACAGGAAATCGTCTTATAGGGTTTAAAGAAGCAGTTGCTTTTAAAGAATCACAAGGGCAGTACAGACTAGTAAACACTCTTGGTTATATGGGTAAATATCAATTTGGTTCTAAAGCTTTAAGAGCAATTGGAATTAATGATAACAAAGCCTTTTTAAAAGATCCTGCTCTACAAGAAAAAGCTTTTCTTACTTTGTTAGCTAAAAACAAATGGATTTTGCGCTACGAAATTAAAAAGTATGAAGGTAAAATTATTAATGGTATTGAAATTACCGAATCTGGAATTTTAGCTGCAGCGCATTTAGGTGGTGCGGGTTCTGTAAAGAATTTTTTCAAGAATAACGGAGGCAGACATTTTAGAGATGCTTTCGGAACTTCTTTGAAAAGCTATATGAGAGATTTTGCGGGTTATGATCTGTCTTTTATAGAAGCAGATAATAATGCCACAGTTAACGACTAAATGAAAAAAGAAAATCCCTTGAAAAGGGATTTTCTTTTTAATCTATTAAAGCTTCTAAAATCTTTATTGCTGCTTCACTTATTTTAGTTCCTGGACCAAAAACGGCCGAAGCGCCTGCATCAAATAAGAATTGATAGTCCTGTGACGGAATAACCCCTCCAACAATTACCATTATATCTTCTCGTCCGTGTTTTTTTAGTTCTTCTATTACTTGTGGCACTAATGTTTTGTGACCAGCGGCTAAAGATGAAACACCTAAAATATGAACATCATTTTCGACAGCTTGTTTTGCAGCTTCAGCAGGAGTTTGAAACAACGGCCCAATGTCCACATCAAAACCTACATCGGCATAACCTGTAGCGACTACTTTTGCACCACGATCGTGACCATCTTGTCCCATTTTTGCAATCATAATTCTAGGACGTCTTCCTTCTTGTTTAGCAAAAACATCAGCTAGTTGTTTTGCTTTTTCAAAATTCTCGTCATTTTTTATTGCTGCACTATACACACCGCTAAAAGATTTGATTTGTGCTTTAAAACGGCCAAAAACTGTTTCCAAAGCATTACTAATTTCGCCCAAAGTTGCTCTGTTTCTAGCAGCTTCAATGGCAATTTCTAATAAGTTGCCTTGTCCCGTTTTTGCACAAACGATTAATTTTTCTAGTGAATTATTTACTTTTTCAGTATCTCGTGTTCTTTTTATTTCTTCGAGACGTTCTATCTGCTGTCTGCGAACGGACTGATTATCTACATCCAAAATATCTAACGGATCTTCTTTTTCTAAACGATATTTGTTTACGCCAACAATAATGTCTTGTCCGCTGTCAATACGAGCTTGTTTTCTTGCTGCAGCTTCTTCGATTCGAAGTTTTGGAATTCCAGCTTCAATAGCTTTGGTCATTCCGCCTAATTCTTCTACTTCTTCAATTAATTTCCAAGTCTTTTCAACGATTTCATTGGTTAAGTTTTCTACATAATAACTTCCTGCCCAAGGATCTACTGTTTTGGTAATTTTAGTTTCTTCCTGAAGAAAAATTTGAGTATTACGGGCAATTCTTGCCGAGAAATCGGTTGGAAGTGCAATGGCTTCATCTAAAGCGTTTGTATGTAAAGATTGTGTTCCTCCAAAAACAGCTGCAGTGGCTTCAATGCAAGTTCTGGCTACATTGTTAAAAGGATCTTGTTCGGTTAAACTCCAGCCGCTGGTTTGACAGTGCGTTCTTAAAGCCAGCGATTTATCACTTTTCGGATTAAACTGTTGTAATAGTTTCGCCCAAATCATTCTGCCGGCTCTCATTTTAGCAATTTCCATAAAATGATTCATGCCAATTGCCCAAAAGAAAGATAATCTCGGAGCAAATTCATCAATAGTCATTCCTGTCGATAATCCGGTTCTAATATATTCTAGACCATCGGCTAAAGTATAAGCTAATTCAATATCAGCAGTTGCTCCAGCTTCCTGCATGTGATAACCCGATATGGAAATAGAATTAAATTTTGGCATTTTTTTGCTGCTAAATTCAAAAATATCAGCAATTATTTTCATGGAAGGAGTTGGCGGATAGATATATGTATTTCTAACCATAAACTCCTTTAAAATATCGTTTTGGATTGTTCCTGCTAGTTTTTCTGGACTTACGCCTTGCTCTTCGGCAGCGACAATATAAAAAGCCATAATGGGTAAAACAGCGCCGTTCATAGTCATTGATACCGACATTTCGTCTAGCGGAATCTGATCGAAAAGCACTTTCATATCCTCAACAGAATCTATGGCTACACCCGCTTTCCCGACATCGCCAACAACTCTTTCGTGATCTGAGTCGTAACCGCGGTGTGTTGGCAAATCAAATGCGATGGAAAGTCCTTTTTGTCCTGCTGCTAAATTTTTTCTGTAAAAAGCATTGCTTTCTTCGGCCGTAGAGAATCCTGCATATTGACGAATAGTCCACGGGCGTCTTACATACATAGTAGCGTATGGGCCACGTAAATTCGGTGCAAAACCAGCTCCGAAATCAAGAAATTCTATTTTTTCTATATCTTTCTCTGAATAGTTTTTTTTGATTTCGATTCCTTCGGCTGTGATGAAGTTTTGAGTTATAGGTACTGAGTTATTTGTCAGTTCATCTAACTTTTCACTTTTCACTTCTAACTTTATATGTTTAAGGTCTTTTCTCAATTGTAAATATTGTTATTTAAATACGTTTAAATCTCTTTCGATTTCTTCTAAAAATTCATCGATGCTAGAGACATTATTTGGGTTTTTTAAATAATCTTCTGTTCGTTTCCTAACTTCAGTAATTTGCCATTTAGGAATTTTGTATTCAGTTTTAGTTATTGAATCGTTTTCAACTGATATGATTTTTTTAAGTCTTTTCATAATACGCTAAATTTATATTCAATGACTTGATTTTGATTCTATTCTTGTTCCAATCTTTCTTGCTCCATTTTCTCCGCCAATCTTTTCTCAATAATTGGTGTAATTAATGTTTTTCTTGGTTTGATTTTGACAAAAGGAAACAATTCTAAATCATGTTTCATTCGGTCTTCTTTGTTTGGATATTTATTTGTGCCTAAAAGAATTTCTTTTTTCGAATCAAATAATTCCTGTTCTTTATTGGCGCTTTCCTGAATTTTCTTTTTGATTGTACCGTCGTTTAAAAGTTTAAGGAAACCTCCGTTGGACTCAATTTCCTTAAATAAATTCAAGCTTTTTTCAGCCAGTTGCATCGTTAAACTTTCGATATAATAACTTCCATCAGCTGGATTATTTACTTTGTCAAAATAGCTTTCATGTTTTAAAATCAAAAGCTGATTTCTAGCAATTCGATCTCCAAATTCGTTGTCTTTATGATATAAAGCATCGTAAGGTAAATTAGCAATAGCATCAGCACCTCCTAAAATTGCCGACATACATTCGGCAGTAGTACGAAGCATATTCACATTGTAATCGTAAATTGTTTTATTGCGTTTTGTTGGCGTAACCAAAAAATGACATTTTATTTTAGAATTGTATTCTCCGGCAATTAAATCAAAAAGCATTCTAAGCGCACGAAGTTTAGCAATTTCAAAGAAATAATTCGTTCCAACTGAAATCTGAAAAACAATTGGTTTTGTAAAATCTGAATAACGATTTAAATATTCGTTAGCATGCGCTAGACTGTAAGCTATTTGTTGCGTAATATTGGCACCAGAATTTTGATATAAACCTAAATCAACACTTAAGAGATTTAAGTTAGTTGTATTTTTAAAAAGTAAATCTAAAGTTTCAAAATTATTTTTTTCCGAAGTTATAAACCAATTTCCTTCACGAGCCAATTGTCCGATTGGATCAAAATTGCAGTAAAAAACGGCCTTTTTCTGAATCGAAATAGTATCTAATAATTTTACGAAATCGATTGAAATAAAGCTTAAATGAAAGTAAACAGTTCTGTCTTCTAAAGGAAGATTTTCCAATAGTTTTTGCACATCAATTTTATCATTTTGAATGGTAAAACGAATACTTTCTGCGCCTCTTTCTAAAGTGTTTAAAGCTCTTTCTATAGATTTGTCAATATCGAAAACAAAGATATTCTGGCAGATTTTAAAATCAGCAGCTTGTGTGTTTACAGTTGCAGCTTTCGAAAATTCGTCGCTGTGATAAAATGGTTTTACCTGAATGTCTTCTGGAGAATTCCAGATAACAGTCTGGTTATAATCGGCTCCATCTAATTCAAACTGAATTTTTTGTTTCCATTGTTTGGATGAAATCGGATTAAAATCGTCGAATAGGTTAGTGGCCATTGTAGTTTTTTTGATTATTCTTTTTCTTGAATTGTGTCTCCTTCAAATTGAATGATATAAATATCTTCGCTGTCTTTTTTCATGAAATACTTTTCGCGGGCGTATTTCTCAATTTGTTCAGGATTTTTTAATTGTTTGATCTGTTCCTGATCTTTTTTGATTTCTTCTTGATAATATTTTTTATTATCCTCAAGTTCATGTATTTGTTCATCTAAGAAACGATGATCAAAATAGGAGTAATTGTCTAAAAATAACATCCAAACGACAAAAAAGAGCAAAACCCAAACGTATTTGTTGCCTAGGTATTTGAACCATTTTTTGTCTTTGTATGGATTTTTAAATTTCATCTTTAAACGAATATTTCTTTTGAATATGATTGGTCTTTTCTAGCCCCGATGGAGCCGGTATCCTTTTTTATGGTCTCGTTTCTTTAACGAGACCATAAAAAAAGATAAAGGCGAGAGCGGGAAATAGCTCCTAATTATTATGGTTTAAATTTACAATAAAAATTATGAAATTCTCTGATTAATTACAGCTCTAACGACATCAATTGCTACTGTATTGTATTTGTCATTCGGGATAATGATGTCTGCAAAAGCCTTAGATGGTTCTATAAATTGCTCGTGCATAGGTTTTAAAGTCGTTTGATAACGGTTCAAAACTTCATCAATATCTCTTCCGCGTTCTGAAATATCTCTTTTTAAACGACGAATTAATCTTTCGTCAGAATCGGCGTGAACGAAAATTTTAATATCGAACATATCGCGTAATTCTGGATTCGTTAGAATTAAAATTCCTTCGACAATCATTACTTTTCTTGGATGAGTTGAAACCGTATCGTCTGTTCTGTTATGTTGTACAAAAGAATAAACAGGTTGGTCAATTGTTTCTCCTGCCTTTAAAGCTTTAAGATGATTTACCAACAAATCAAAATCGATCGCACGTGGATGGTCAAAATTAATTAATGCTCTTTCGTCAAAAGACAAGTTAGTTGTTTCTTTATAGTAAGAATCTTGAGAAATTACGCCAACTTCTGTATGTGGTAATTCATTCATGATTTGGTGTACTACTGTCGTTTTTCCACTTCCAGTTCCTCCTGCAATTCCAATAATGAGCATAAAATATTTGTTTGATTATTTGTTACGCAAAAATAATAATTTAACTGAATTGCTAAACATATTGTTTGTTTTAAACCATATAAGTAATGGAAGTAAATTTAAGCAATCAGATTTTTAAACATTTTTTTACTTCATTGAACTTATATCACTTATATGGTTAAAAAGCATAAAAAAATCCCGAAAGTAAACCTTCGGGATTTCGTGCAATCAGTATAGTTTTAAAAAAATATTCTGAATTTAGTAAGCACTTGTAATTATTTATTCTTTTTTGCTTTTATCATCATTTCAAGCTGATCCCAAAGTTCTTCTGGAATTGCTTCTAATAAGTTGAATTGTCCTGCACCTTTCAGCCATTCGCCTCCATCAATTGTAATTACATCTCCATTGATGTATGAAGAGAAATCTGAAACTAAGTAAGCAGCCAGATTGGCTAATTCCTGATGATCGCCAACTCTTTTTAATGGCACTTTTTTAGCCATATCGAATTTTTCTGCAAGATCTCCTGGCAATAATCTGTCCCAAGCTCCTTTTGTTGGAAATGGTCCCGGAGCAATTGCATTAGAACGAATTCCATATTTTGCCCATTCTACAGCAAGACTTCTTGTCATGGCTAAAACTCCAGCTTTTGCCGTTGCGCTAGGAACTACGTAAGCAGATCCTGTCCAAGCGTAAGTAGTTACTATATTTAAAATCGTTGCCGAAGTTTGTTTGGTGTCAATCCAGTGTTTTCCAAAAGCTAACGTACAGTTTTTAGAACCTTTTAATACGATATCGATAACGGTATCAAAGGCATTTGCAGATAATCTTTCTGTTGGCGAAATAAAATTTCCTGCTGCATTATTTAAAAGAACATCAACTTTACCGAAAACTTTTAAAGTTTCCTGAAGCATGTTTTCTACCTCTTCGTAATGACGAACATCACATTGCAGTGGCAAACATTTACCTCCAGTCTGGCTTTCCAGTTCGGCAGCTGTAGTTTTTAACTTCTCTAAATCTCTAGAAGTTATCGCTACTTGAGCTCCTAATTCGAGAAAATATTTGGTCATAGCTTTGCCTAAACCGCTTCCGCCACCTGTAACGACAATGACTTTGCCTTTTAAAGCATCATCACGTAACATTTTATCTGTATAGCTCATACTTTTCTTTTTTTGCAATATTAATTAAATAAAATAGGATGCACGCATAATAATGTTATAAAATTTCAATAAATTTTACATATCACATATTTTTTTTGCTGCGGACTCTAATGTGAAGTCATCTTTAGCAAAACAAAAACGTATTAATTTTTGGTCTTTATGATCCGAATAGAAAGTTGAAATAGGGATTGCTGCAACGCAATGATTAATTATTAAATTTTTGCAGAAAGTAACATCATCTTCCTCAGAAATGGCAGCATAAGAAGCTACTTGAAAATAAGTTCCTTCGCAGGGTTTTAATTCGAATCGGCTGTTTTGAAGCAGTTTCTGGAAATAATCTCTTTTTTCCTGATAGAATTTTCCCAGTAGATTGACATCAACAACATCTAAATATTCGCTGATAGCAAACTGTGAAATACTGTTTACACTAAAAACCAAAAACTGATGGACTTTCTTAATTTCTTTTATTAAATGTTCTGGCGCAATGGTATAACCAATTTTCCAGCCTGTAATATGAAATGATTTTCCGAAAGAAGAAACCACAATACACCGATCTAAAAGAAAACTTTTGGTATGGGCCGAAATATGTTTTTCTTCAAAAGTAATGTATTCGTACACTTCATCAGACAAAACTATGATTTTAGGATATTTGTAAAGAAGATTTTTTAACTGAATAAAATCATTTTCAGTCAAAATTTTCCCCGTTGGATTATGCGGATTATTGATGATGATCATTTTACTCTTTTCAGAACAAGCTTTTTCTATAGTCTCCCAATTCGGTGTGTAATCATCATTTAGTGCCACTCGAACAGGTTTGGCTTTGCAGAGTAAAACTGGAGATTCATAAGAATCATAACTCGGATCCAGAATAATTACTTCGTCATTTTCTTTTACTAAAGCTAAAACTGTGGTAAAAATTCCCTGAGTTGCTCCAGCCGTAACCAAAAGTTCTGTATCTGGATTTATTGTTCTGTTATAAGAATCCTGAGTTAATTTTGCAATTTTGTTCATCAACGGAGGATAACCTGCCATTGGTGTGTATTGGTGAACGTTTTCTTTTGATAATCTGGTAACTATATCTGTCAATCTTTCATCTACTGGAAAGTTTGGAAATCCCTGAGAAAGATTTATGGCATTGTATTCGGTTGCCATTTTTGACATTACCGTGAAAATGCTTGTGGTTACATTTGGGAGTTTACTCATGATGAAGTTTGATTAGAGAAAAACTTTTGACTGAGAGCAGAATAACTATTTAAAATTACATTCTGTGAATAATAAAAATTGTAGGACGTTTGTCAATATCAATTTTTAATTTTTTCCAATCCGAAACTTTTAGGGTTTTGATGAATTCTGTCGGTAAAGTTATGTCGGTTGCAATACAAAGATGTGTTGACGGATTTAGAATCTGCAAAAGATCTTCAATCAATTTATTGTTTCTGTAAGGTGTTTCAATAAATAACTGTGATTGATTTTTGTCCTGAGATAATCTCTCGAAATGACGTATTGCCGATTTTTTTTCATCTTTATCAATTGGCAAATAACCATTAAAAGTAAAACTCTGACCGTTCATTCCAGAAGCCATCATAGCGAGTAGGATAGAAGAAGGACCAACCAAAGGTACCACCTGAATTCCTTTTTCATGTGCCAGTTTTACAATTACAGCACCTGGATCTGCAACGCCCGGACAACCAGCTTCACTCATTAAACCCATGTTTTTGCCTTCTAATAAAGGTTTGATGAAATCTAAATGTTCGCTAGGTTCAGTACGTTTATTAAGAGTGAAAAGCACTAATTCGGATTGCTTTTTCTCCGGATAAACTGCTTTTATAGATTTTCTAGCTGTTTTGTCGTTTTCAACAATATAATGGTCAATAACTTCTATAGTTCTTCTTACAGTTTGTGGTAAAACGTCCATTGGATCGCTTTCGCCCATTGTAGTTGGAATTAAATATAGTTTTCCTAGAAGTTTCATGTGTATTGGATTAAAATTAAAAAATCCAATCATTTCTGTTTTAGAAACAATTGAATTGAAGTTAAGCGTGTTTTTTGATTAGTTTATCCGCGATGATATCGGTTACTTCGTCAAGCATTTGATAAACATTTTCAAATCCGTTTGTAGCACCAAAATAAGGATCTGGAACATCTACATTTTCGTCTGGAAATAATTCATTAAGAATTAAATGAATTTTATTTTTATGTTCAGGTCTTTTTGCGAGATGATTTACATCATTGAAGTTGGAATTATCCATTACATAGATGTAATCAAACTCATCAAAATCACTGGTTTTGATTTGTCTTCCTTTTTGTTCGCTGATATTGATGCCGTATTTTTTTGCAACTTCAATAGAGCGTTTGTCTGGACAATGTCCAACATGCCAGGAACCTGTTCCTGCCGAATCGACAAAGAATTTATCTTTAGGTAATTTAGAAGCTAAAATTCCTTCTGCTAAAGGAGATCTACAGATATTCCCTAAACAAACCATTAAGATTTTTACAGGCATGATGCGTCTTAAAGCGTTAGTTTTTTATTAATGTCTTCCACAAACTTTTTAAATTGTTTGTCTGTAGAAACTAAGTTATCGACTGTTTTACAAGCGTGAAGAACAGTTGCGTGATCACGGTCTCCAATTTGTGAACCAATATTAGCTAAAGAAGCCTTAGTGAATTTTTTAGCAAAAAACATCGCTAATTGTCTTGCTTGTACCACGTGCCTCTTTCGGGTTTTAGATTGAAGTGTCTCGATATCTAATTGGAAATAATCTGAAACGATTTTTTGGATATAATCGATAGAGATTTCTCTTTTTACATTTTTAACAAATTTCTCGACAACACTTTTTGCTAATTCAATCGTAACTTCTTTTTTGTTGAAAGAAGATTGAGCAATTAACGAAATAATAGCTCCTTCAAGCTCTCTAACATTAGATTTAATGTTGCGAGCAACATATTCTAAGATATCTTCCGGCATTTCTACACCATCACGATATAAGATGTTTTTTAAGATTGAGATACGCGTTTCGTAATCTGGCTGATGCAATTCTGCAGACAATCCCCATTTAAAACGAGATAATAATCTTTGTTCAATATCCTGCATGTCAACAGGAGCTTTGTCTGAAGTTAAGATTACTTGTTTTCCGTTTTGATGTAAATAGTTGAAAATATGGAAGAATACATCCTGAGTTCCTGATTTACCTGATAAGAACTGAACGTCGTCAATAATTAAAACGTCAATTAATTGGTAAAAGTGAATAAAATCATTACGATTATTCTTTTTTACCGAATCAATATATTGTTGTGTGAAAATCTCAGCAGAAATGTATAAAACCGTTTTTTCAGGGTATTTATCTTTTACTTCTACGCCTATAGCATGGGCTAAGTGCGTTTTTCCTAAACCAACTCCTCCAAAAATCAATAACGGATTAAATGAAGTTCCTCCAGGTTTATTGGCAACAGCCATACCTGCAGAACGAGCCAAACGGTTTGAATCTCCTTCTAAGAAATTATCAAAACTGTAGTTCGGATTTAATTGAGACTCAATTTTTAAATTTCTGATTCCGGGAATTACAAACGGATTTTTTAATTCAGGATTTAAATTTTTAAATGGAGCGTCAACTTCTTGTGGTTTCATCGGAACTCTGTTGGAACTTGGCAGCTGCTCGGTAAACGGCTGTTTATTTCCATAAGTGTTCTCCATTTTAATTTTATAGAGTAACTTTGCGTTTTTTCCCAGTTCTTTGGTAAGCGCAACTTTCAATAATTTTACGTAATGCTCTTCGAGCCATTCGTAGAAAAATTTACTTGGAACTTGAATATATAATGCGTTGTCGGTTAGCTCAACTGATTTGATTGGTTCGAACCAAGTTTTATATGCTTGGTCTTGAATATTATCCTTTATAAAGGACAAACAGTTTTCCCATACCGATTGAGCAGTTTTAGTCATAGATTCAAATAAATTTTTATATTATTGATAAAGATTCTCCTAATAAAAAAGGAGCGATTTTATTCCTTATTTCGGGATAACAAATATGTGAACAAATTTCTGTAAAAAAAAATATTTTGGTATCTAATTTTATAAAAAAAAGTTGTAATAGGGCTTTTTAAATTCGAATTTTTTTAATATTTTATAAATGAAAAATCATCAGACTCAAGTACGAGTTCGTTACTCAGAAACCGACCAAATGGGAGTCGTTTATCACGGAAATTATGTGCCTTATTTTGAAATTGGACGCGTGGAATGGCTTAGAAATAAAGGGGTTTCGTATAAAAGCATGGAAGAAAGCGGTATTGGTCTTCCAATTGTCAATATGAATATCAATTACAAAAAATCGGCAAGATATGATGAACTTTTAACAATTCACACGACTTTCAAAAGCCACTCTTCTGTTAAGATAGAATTTGATTGCGCAATCTATAATGAGGCAAATGAGTTATTAACAACTGCCACGTTTATTTTGGTATTTGTCGCGTTAAAAACAGGTCGTCCAACTGCTCCTCCAGAATACATTTTAGACATATTCAAATCACTTGAAGAAAAGTGTTAAAATGACGTTTGTTTTTGTGTTAATTTATATAATTTTAATATCAATTTCGAACATTAAATCAAAAATGCTGAACACCGTTTCGGCATTTTTTTTTCGTGTTTTGGTTACAATTTTACCAATCGGCAGTCCTGAATCTTCATCCATTTCCATTTCCTGAGAGGTAATTTCCAGTTTTTTTTCTTTGATTACTCGCATCACTTTATTCATGTTTTTGTAATCAAAAGAAATTAAAAATTCGACATCAATAGTTTTTTCTACAATTTCACAAACTTCTAATGTCTGTTGTGCTGTAGTTCTATATGCAGATATCAAACCGCCAACTCCTAATTTTACTCCTCCAAAAATCCGAACAACTACAACAAGAACGTTAGTTACACCAAAAGATTGTATCTGACCGTAAATTGGAGCTCCGGCTGTATTACTAGGTTCTCCATCGTCATTGGCGCGATAAGAAATTTTATTTCCAACGCCCAATTGATACGCATAACAATAATGTACGGCATGCGGATGCTGTTTTTTGAGATCTTCAATAATTGGTTTTACTTGATCTTCATGGTCTATCGGAAATGCATAGCCAAAGAATTTGCTGCCTTTTTCTTTAAACAGTATTTCTTCAGATGCAGATGCAATAGTTTGATAAGTATCGTTAATTTCCAAAATTTAAGCTTTAATTTTTTTAGCCACAGATTATAATGATTTCCATAGATTTTTTTTTGCCACGAATTACACAGATTTCCCCGAATTTTAGTTTCAATTTTAAAACCAATTCAATTGGTACAAATTTGTGTAATTTGTGGCAACATATTTTTTAATCCTTTTAATTCTTTTAATCTGTGGCTAAAATATTTTTTATAATAATCCTTTGCTAAATAAATCCACAACATCTTCTTTTCCAACTTGAAGATTCCAAACTTTAATTCCTAAAGTGGCCGCGCTGTCGGTGTTTTCTTTTTTATCATCTACAAACAAAGTGTTTTCTGGAACTAGGTTGTGTTTGTCTAAAAGAACTTGATAAATTTTTGGGTCAGGTTTTCTTAATCCCATTTGAAAAGAAAAATAAACCTTCTCAAAACAGTTGTAAAAATCTTTGTAAAAAGAAACACCGCTCTTTTGTTCAAAAGTATTGATGTGAATAGAATCGGTATTACTCAATAAAAACAAACGATATTTTTTTGATAATTCTTGAAGAAATTCCAAACGATAAAAAGGGAAATCTGCCAAAACAGCATTCCATGCTTTTAGAATATCTTCTTTTGAAGCATTTGGTAATTGTTTTTGAAAACCTCCAATAAAATCTTCAGGAGAGATACCTCCCACTTCAAATGAAAAGTTTAACTGATCAAAGTCGGCATTCCATTCTTTCATTCCTAATTTTTGTAAACCAGAAATGGTAGCCTGTTTGTCTAAATTGATAAAAATATCTCCGAAATCAAAAATTATTGCATCAATCATGATTTTTAATCTGTATTAATTCGTCACTTAAAATATTTGTTTTTATACTGTTTTTTCTTGAAATAATTGGTGCTTTTTTTCCGTTTAAAAAACTTGATTTTCCAACAAAAACTCTTGCTTCGTCCCAAAGATTTTCATCAATAAAAGATTGTAAAGTTTGCCTGCCGCCTTCAATTATTATCGATTGAATTTGATTTTGATATAAAACTTCTAAAATCTGCGGCATAATATTTTTATTAAAATCTATTATTTTAAATTGAGTGTTTTCAGTTGATGATTTTATATTCTCATTCACAAAAACAATAGTTTTGGCGGAATCATCCAAAACAAAACTGTTATTTTCAATTCTATTATTTCGATCAATAATTACTCGAACAGGATTATTTCCGCTCCAGTCTCTGGCATTTAATTTAGGATTGTCGTCTATAACAGTTTGAGTTCCGACTAATATAGCCTGTTCCTCAGTTCTCCATTTATGAACTAATTGACGGGAATATTGATTCGTAATCCAAATTGGTTTTCGATCTTGATTTGAAACTTTTTCAGGAGACAAAAATCCGTCTTGACTTTCTGCCCATTTTAAAATGATATAAGGTCTTTTCTTTTGATGAAAGGTAAAAAAACGTTTATTCAATTCGTTGCATTCTTCTTCCAAAACGCCAACGGTAACATTTGCTCCAGCTTCAATTAGTTTTAAAATGCCTTTTCCAGCTACTTTTTCATTTGGGTCGACTGTTCCAACGACTACATTCGGAATTTCATTTGCAATAATCAAATCACAGCAGGGAGGTGTTTTTCCAAAATGACTGCAAGGTTCTAAGCTTACATAAATAGTAGCTTTTTTTAACAGCGATTTGTCTTTTACAGATTTTACTGCATTTACTTCCGCATGTGGTTCTCCTGCTTTCTTATGCCAGCCTTCGCCAATAATTTTACCTTCGTAAACAATTACGCTTCCAACCATGGGATTTGGATATGTTGTTCCAAGCCCATTTTGTGCTAGCTCTATACAGCGTTTTATGTATTTTTCATGTATATTCACAGTGCAAAAGTAGTTATTTTTGAATTTATCCCTAACTGAAAACACTTAAGTTGTGAAACAATACAGTCAGTTGTAATAGTATCGAAAAACTATAATTACTTTTGTATGTATAATGATTTAGAATAAAAAAAATGGTAAATTGGCTTATACGAGCAATTGAAAAAGAAGACAATCAGTCAGTTGCGAGTTTAATTAGATCAGTTTTTGACGAAATGGAAATACCAAAAGTCGGAACTGCGTACGAAGATCCTTATTTGGATTTGATGTTTGAAGAATATAGTAAAGCAAAATCTGCGTATTTTGTGGTTGAAAGTGATGGTGAAATTGTGGGCTGTGCCGGAGTTGCGCCTTTGGAAAATGGCGATCCTAAAATTTGTGAGTTGCAGAAAATGTATTTTCTTCCAAAAACACGAGGTTTAGGAATTGGAACTAAAATGATGGAAGAATGTTTGGAACAAGCCAGGGATTTTGGTTTTGAAAAATGTTATATCGAAACGATGCCTTTTATGCATGCGGCACAAAAATTATATAAAAAATCTGGTTTTGAATATTTAGATGCTCCGTTAGGTTCCACTGGGCATAATTCTTGCCCGGTATGGATGTTGAAGGTTTTGTAAAAAAGATGTAACAAATCTTAATGAACGAGACTTATTTAAAAGTTAAAAAATCAGCTGTAGCTGCATAATGGATGTTCAAAAAAATAAAATGAAAATTAAACAATACCGCACTCAATTTATTAAAGAATTATCGCCTTTTTACGATGCGTACGAAGCGGAAAGTTTTTTTTATTTAATTCTGGAAGAAAAACATAAACTTCGACAGATCGATTTGGCTTTAAATCATGAACTGACATTTGAAGAGAATGATTTTATTATTTGGGATGAAATCTTAAAGCATTTAAAGAAAGAAGTTCCAATTCAATATCTATTAGGAAAAACACATTTTTACGGTTTAGATTTCGAAGTAAACGAAAACGTCTTAATTCCAAGACCAGAAACTGAGGAATTGGTGGAATGGATTATTAATGAAAATGCAAATCGGGAAAGATCTAAAAAAATAAAAATTTTGGACATTGGAACAGGAAGTGGCTGTATTGCCATTTCTTTAGCTAAAAATTTACCAAATGCAGAAGTTGTAGCAATTGATGTTTCTAAAAAAGCAATTGAAACGGCTAAAAGAAATGCTATTAGAAATAATGTAGATGTGACTTTTGTATTGGCGGATATTTTGAAAGAAGAAGAATTAAGATGTGAATTTGATATTATTGTTTCAAATCCGCCATATGTGCGAAATTTGGAAAAAGTAGAAATCAAGAAAAATGTACTGGATTACGAACCACATTTAGCGCTTTTTGTAGAAGATACTGATGCTTTGATTTTTTACAGAAAAATTGCTTCTCTGGCAAAAAAAGCTCTTTTTGGAACGGGTAAACTATATTTTGAAATCAATCAATATCTCGGAAAAGAAATGGTTGATTTGTTAGAAAGTATGAATTTTAAAAGTGTGGAGATCAGAAAAGATATTTACGACAACGATCGCATGATTTCCTGCAAGGTTTCCAAAACCTTGTAGGTATTATTTAAGCAGTATTGTTTTTAGTTTATAATAGATATAGCAAAAGAAAATTATTGAAAAAATGAAAGATCTAATCTAGCCCCGATAGCAGTGAAAATCCTTTTGTATTGGGGTTCAATACAAAAGATTGCAACGGATAGCGGGACAAGTGGTTCTTTTGAACCGATTATTGCTGCTTCAAACAATTATTCGTAACGCAACGCTTCAATCGGGTCTAATTTAGAAGCCTTAATTGCTGGATATAAACCAGAAACTAGCGCAACACAAAAACTAGTTGCAAACGCGGCAAAAATTGCCATCCACGGAATTACAAATACAAAACTCATGGCAGTGGCTATTCCGAAACCAAGAAGAATTCCAAGGAAAATTCCAACTAATCCGCCAATTTGTCCAATTAATAATGTTTCTATAAAAAACTGAAAAGCCACAGTTGATCTTTTGGCTCCTAAAGCTTTACGGACACCAATTTCACGAGTACGTTCAGTAACCGAAACAATCATAATATTCATCAAAGCGATTGAAGATCCTAAAATGGTAATAACGGAGATAATCCACGCCGCCCAGCCTAAATATTTTGTAATTCCTAAAATACGGTTGATTAAATCGTCGCTTCGCCCAATGCCAAAATTATTATCGCGCACCGGACTCAGTTTTCGAACTCTTCTCATGGTGCTTGTGGCATTGTCAACAGCTTCGTCTAAAAGCTCTTTTTTAGAAACCATTACGCTGACAGTATAGTTAATATTTGGAGCAGTAAATAAAGATCTTGCCACCTGAATTGGAATCAAAACACGTAAATCCTGACTGTTTCCAAAAGTGGAACCTTTTTCTTTTAAAACACCAATAACTTTAAAACGTGCGCCACGAATCGAAATAATTTTATCTATCGGATTCACATCTTTCAATAGTCCTTTTTCGAAATCGGAACCTACGACACAAGAATAGGTGTTGTTTTCAATATCAAATTGATTAAAAGAACGCCCCAAAGTAGTTTCTAAACCAGAATTAGTAATGAAATGTTCATCGACGCCCACTACTGTGATTTCTGGATCTGTTTTAGTGTCTAGATATTTTACTTCAGCTTTTGAAGTTGCCGTAAAAGAAAGCGAAGTTTCTGTAAATGGATATTTGTATTTGTTTTTAAAAGCAACCGCTTCCGGATAAGAAATAATCGGATTAATCACTTCACGTTCTTTTCCACCACGATTACGAACATTGTTTTCGTATTGATTAATATTGAAAGTGTTAGCTCCCATTGAAGCAAAATTGGTAGAAATGGTATTCTCTAAAGCAGAAACTACAGTAAGGATTCCGACCAATGCTGTAATACCAATAGCAATAATTAAAACGGTAAGAATAGTACGCAATAATTGTGTTTTGATGGAACCAAACGCAATTCGGATATTTTCTTTAAATAATTTTAGCATCATGACCAATTTGTCACGAAAATACGTTTTTTGTTACAAGTTTGCTTTCAATGTGCTATTATTTATTTTAAAAAGTAAGATATTTGCAGGCGATTTGTAATTTTAATAAATCCACAGAAATAACTTAAACGAGTTTTATTTTTTAAGATTTCAAAAGAATCTAAAATCTAAAATCAGAAATTTAAAATAAAAAAAAAGAAGATGGCTTCAAAACCAAGTATTCCACAAGGAACAAGAGATTTTTCGCCTGCCGAGGTGTCAAAACGTCAATATATTATTCAGGCAATAAAAGCTAATTTTGAGAAATTTGGTTTTCAGCCAATAGAAACTCCTTCGTTTGAAAATTCAGATACTTTGATGGGAAAATATGGAGAAGAAGGAGATCGCTTGATTTTTAAAATTTTGAATTCAGGGAATTTTTTCTTCAATAAAAATAAAATTGAACTACCAGAATCTTTAGAAGCACTTCAGACAAATTCAGCCGAAACAATCAGTTTAGAGCAAAGAATTGAATTGAATAAATTCACAGGAAGAATTTCTGAAAAAGCCTTGCGTTATGATTTAACTGTGCCGTTTGCAAGATATGTGGTACAGCACCAAAATGAAATTGAGTTTCCTTTCAAAAGATATCAAATTCAACCTGTTTGGAGAGCAGATCGTCCGCAGAAAGGCCGTTACAGAGAATTTTTTCAATGTGATGCTGATGTTGTGGGTTCTAAGTCACTTTGGCAGGAAGTAGAATTGGTTCAGTTGTATGATACCGTTTTTACATCGTTAGGTTTAGAAGGTGTAACCATTAAAATCAATAACAGAAAAATTTTATCTGGAATTGCTGAAGTTATTGGCGCTTCAGATAAATTAATCGATTTTACCGTTGCGCTTGATAAACTGGATAAAATTGGAGAAGACGGCGTTAAAAAAGAAATGATCGAAAAAGGAATTTCTGAAGAAGCTTTAGTGAAAGTGCAGCCGCTTTTTAGTTTCTCTGGAACTTTTGCAGACAAAATCAACCAGCTTTCAGAATTATTGTCTTCATCAGAAGAAGGAATGAAAGGTGTGGAAGAACTGAAATTCATTTGTGACAATGTTGCCGATTTAGGATTGTCAACAGCAGTTTTAGACTTAGATGTAACTTTGGCACGTGGATTAAATTACTATACTGGGGCTATTTTTGAAGTGGCGGCGCCAAAAACGGTTTCGATTGGTTCAATTGGCGGTGGTGGAAGATACGACGATTTGACTGGTATTTTTGGTTTAAAAAATATGAGTGGTGTTGGGATTTCTTTTGGTTTGGATAGAATTTATTTGGTTTTGGAAGAATTAAACCTGTTTCCTGAAACAGTTGCGGCAACTTCAAAAGCAATATTTTTAAATTTTGGAGACAAAGAAGCTCTGTACGCTTCAAAAGCAATTCAGAAATTAAGACAAGAAAATATAAAAGTAGAATTGTACCCAGATAACGTAAAAGTGGGAAAACAGTTTCAGTACGCAGATAAACGTTTGATTCCGTTTGCGGTAATTACAGGGGATCAGGAAATTGCTTCTAATACTTATGCGCTTAAAAATTTAGTAACGGGAGAACAGGTTTCTGTAGATTTCGAAGGATTGAAAAATGCTTTATTAGATTAACTATTTGAAATGAAGGATTTGCTACAGATTTAAAGGATTTTTATATTTCACGCAGATTCGGCAGATTAGAGCAGATTTAATTTGATTTTATATAAAATAATCTGCTCTAATCTGCCTAAATCTTTTTAAAATCTGCGTGAAATAAAAATGTATGTTAACTGTTTGAAATAAAGGTTTTTGCTTCGGACATATCGTGTTCAAAGGAATTTCTTTTGAAATCTCTGCAAGAAATAGTTGTCGGAGAAGAAAAAATACTTTTAATTTGCGACCTCAAGTTACGGGCGTAGTTCAAGGGTAGAATAGCGGTCTCCAAAACCGTTGATGGGGGTTCGAATCCCTCCGCCCGTGCAATTGTTTTTTATCGCAAAGAACGCAAGATTTTTATCTAAGAATAATTTTAAAAAAGTTCGCAAAGCTATCTATACAAAGCTTTGCGAACTTTTTTATTTTTTATAAAAATTTGAGAGTAAAAAACCTTGCGTTCTTTTCGTTAATTTTTTTTGCTATTCAGGTTTTGTCATTCCATTAATAGATTTAAAGATGAGGAAAACATAAAAAAAAGCTTCGTCTCTATAGGCGAAGCTTTTTTTAATATAAGGTAAATTTGAATTAATAATTATTTTGAGGCCAAAGCCAACCCTTAAATTCAATTTTGGTGGTAAAAATTTTTGTTTTTCTCAATCAAAGATAAAACAAACTATAACGTAATAGTCTTAAAATTATACTAAATTTTATTTGACTATTTTCGCTTTTTAAAAGTCTCATAATTAATAAAGTGACAATTTGACATTTTATAAGATTTGGCAGTACTTTTGCAATCTAACACCAAAGAAATAAAAATGAAGTTTAAAAATATTTTTAAAAATAAAAGTAATATGACTACGGAAAATACAGAATTCGATCAGGAATTAGACGATGTAACGTTAGAAAAAAATGCCAACGGAGAGCAGTTAATTGTTGAAGAATTAAGTGTTGAAGAGCAATTAGCTCAAGACTTGGCTAAAGAAAAAGATAAGTTTTTGAGATTATTCGCTGAATTTGAAAATTACAAAAAAAGAACTTCAAAAGAGCGTCTTGAATTATTTAAAACAGCAAACCAAGAAGTTTTATTGGCAATGCTTCCAGTTTTAGATGATTTTGATAGAGCAGCTGTAGAAATCAACAAATCTGATGATGAGAATTTGAAGAAAGGTGTTGAATTAATTCACGAAAAATTAAAAAGCACTTTAGTTTCTAAAGGATTAGAGCAAGTTGAAATACAGGCAGGCGATGCATTTAATGCTGATGTTGCTGAAGCAATTACCCAAATTCCAGCTCCGTCTGACAAATTAAAAGGTAAAATTGTTGATGTAATTGAAAAAGGATACAAATTAGGAGACAAAATCATTCGTTTCCCTAAAGTTGTAGTTGGAAACTAAAATGCAAATAAAAATTTCGAATCCGTTTTAGGTTTTGGAATTTTAAAATTTGGACTAGAGCGCTAGCGAATGGCGTAGCAATTTAAACCTAATTATGAAAAAAGATTTTTACGAAATACTAGGCATTTCAAAAAATGCTGATGCTGCCGAAATTAAAAAAGCTTACAGAAAAAGTGCTTTGAAATATCACCCGGATAAAAACCCAGGCGACAAAGAGGCAGAAGAAAACTTTAAACTTGCGGCAGAAGCTTATGAAGTTTTAAGTGATCCACAGAAAAAAGCGAAATACGATCAATATGGTCATCAAGCATTTGATGGTTCTGGCGGATTTGGCGGTGGTCATGGCGGGATGAACATGGATGACATTTTCAGCCAGTTTGGTGATATTTTTGGTGGCGGATTTGGCGGTTTCGGAGGCGGAGGCGGAGGTCCTCGCCGTGCAAAAGGAAGCAATCTTCGAATTAAAGTAAAATTGACTTTAGAAGAAATTGCAAATGGAGTGGAGAAAAAAGTAAAAGTAAAACGTAAAGTTCAGGCTAAAGGCGTAACCTATAAAACATGTACAACTTGTAACGGTCAAGGTCAGGTTATGCGTGTAACCAATACCATTTTAGGAAGAATGCAATCTGCGTCAACTTGTCCTACTTGTGGTGGTTCTGGTCAGATCTTAGATAAAAAACCTTCTGAAGCAGATGGACAGGGAATGGTTCAGGAAGATGAAACAGTATCAATCAAAATTCCTGCTGGAGTTGTTGACGGAATGCAGTTAAAAGTTGCTAACAAAGGTAACGATGCACCAGGAAACAGTATTCCTGGAGATTTAATTGTGGCAATTGAAGAGATTGAGCACGAATTCTTGAAGCGTGAAGGTGAAAACGTTCACTTTGATTTGTACATCAGTTTCCCTGAAGCTGTTTTGGGAGCTTCAAAAGATATTGAAGCAATCAACGGAAAAGTTCGTATTAAATTAGAAGAAGGTATTCAGTCTGGAAAAATCTTAAGATTAAAAGGAAAAGGAATTCCAAGTTTAAACGGTTACGGAAGCGGAGATTTATTGGTTCACGTAAATGTTTGGACACCAAAAACATTGAACAAAGAACAAAAACAATTTTTTGAAAATGCTTTAAACAACGAGCATTTTGCTCCAAGTCCAGAGAAATCTGAGAAATCATTCTTTGAAAAAGTAAAAGATATGTTCTCATAATCTATACTTTTTTTAAAAGTCTAAATACATTTAAAACCCATTCTAAGTACAAATTAGAATGGGTTTTTTGTTTAATATGACATAAATTCATTTCGAATTATTTACTTTTACAGTCGCTGAACCAGAATTGGCAAAGCAACGCAGTAAATCAACAAAATAGCATGAGTAACTTACTTGAAGTACATAAGGTCGTAAAACAATACGGCGATTATGTAGCGCTTAACGAAGTTTCATTAAATGTGCCCAAAGGCAGTATATATGGACTTTTAGGTCCTAATGGAGCTGGAAAAACTTCCCTTATCAGAATCATTAATCAAATTACGTTGCCAGACAGTGGCGAAGTAATTTTGGATGGAGAAAAATTGCATCCAAAACACGTACAAACTATTGGTTATCTTCCAGAAGAAAGAGGTTTGTATAGTTCTATGAAAGTAGGAGAGCAGTGTTTGTATTTGGCGCAAATGAAAGGACTTTCTAAAGCCGAAGCCAAAAAACAATTGGATTATTGGTTTGATCGTTTAGGAATTCAAGGCTGGTGGAATAAAAAAATTCAAGAACTTTCTAAAGGAATGGCGCAGAAAATCCAGTTTGTCGTTTGTGTTTTACATAAACCTAAATTGTTGATTTTAGATGAACCCTTTTCTGGATTTGATCCTGTAAATGCTAATATTATTAAAGATGAAATTTTAGCTTTGAAAGAACAAGGTTCTACAATTATTTTCTCGACGCACAGAATGGAAAGTGTTGAAGAAATGTGTGAGTATATAGCTTTAATTCATAAATCAAATAAATTGATTGAAGGTAAAGTGGCAGATGTAAAACGCCAATTTAGAACCAATAGTTTTGAAGTAGGAATTTTGACCAATAATGTTGAAGGCCTAATGTATGATATTACACAAAAATTTACGGTTTCGCCTGCTAATTTTAAATCGTTGAATGATGATTTGAAATTGAATATCGAAATTGGAAATGCCGCACCAAATGAATTACTAAATGTTTTGACACAGCGTGGACAAGTAACACATTTCGTAGAGAAAATTCCAAGTATAAACGATATTTTTATTCAAACAGTTACTGAAAATAAAGTTTAGATTTCAGATTTTAGATTTCAGAATTAATCCTGAAATTTAAAAATCTAAAGTCAACAATCTAAAATCTAAAATCAAGAAATGAGTATTATTTCATTAATTATAAAAAGAGAATTTATTGCCAAAGTCCGCAATAAATCTTTTGTTGTCATGACTTTTTTGAGTCCGCTTTTATTTGTGGCGATTGCGGTATTTATTGGTTATTTGAGTTCAATGAAAGCGGAAATCAAACGAATTGCTATTCATGATGAAACCGGAATTTTTGTCTCAGATTTTTTAAAGGAAAATAAAAAAGGAGCGGAATTTAAATACTATAATTTATCTGAAATTGAAGTAAAAGCTTTAAAAGACAGTATTACAAAAGAAAATTTCAGCGGTTTAATTGTGATTCCAAAAACAGCTAATGTTAATGACTTAGAAAGTAAAATTGAATTTATTTCTAATAACAGTCCAAGTATTTCTTTTATTGAAAGCACGCAGGATATTATTGGCGAAAAAATCACAAAACTAAATCTGGAAGAAGCAAAACTAGACACTTTGGCAATTCAGAAAGCACAGTCAAAAGTAAATATTCATTTGGTTAAAGCTTCTGGAGAAGAGAGTTTAAAAGGTTTGAATGAAATTAAAATTGGTATCGGTGGTGCTTTTGGATATCTTATTATGATGTTTATTATCATCTACGGAAATATGGTCATGCGAAGTGTAATCGAAGAGAAAACAAATCGTATTATCGAAATCATTATTTCATCAGTAAAACCATTTCAGTTAATGATTGGAAAAATTGTAGGAACTTCATTAGCCGGAATTCTTCAGTTTATGATTTGGGCGATTATCGGTCTGGGATTAATGTTTGCTGCTTCTGCATTTTTTGGTGTTAATGTTGGGCCAACTGCAAGAATTTCGCCAGAAATGATGCAGTCAGCGCAGCATCAATTATCAGGATCGGCACAAATGTATATTGCTGAAATGTGGAATCTGCCAATCGCAAGTATTTTAATTGGATTTGTAGTTTATTTTATTGGAGGTTATTTCTTGTACAGTTCATTTTATGCAGCAATTGGAGCTGCAGTAGACAATCAAACCGATTCACAGCAATTTTTACTGCCAATCATAATGCCATTAATTTTAAGTGTATATATTGGATTCTTTACAGTGGTAAACGATCCGCATGGAAGTATAGCAGTTATATTTTCTATGATTCCGCTTACTTCGCCAATTGTAATGTTAATGCGTATTCCGTTTGGCGTGCCGTGGTGGCAAATTGCAATTTCGGTATCATTATTGTTTGCAACCTTTTTCCTTGTCGTTTGGTTTGCGGCAAAAATTTACCGTGTAGGTATTTTAATGTATGGTAAAAAACCAAGCTGGAAGGAATTGTATAAATGGCTTAAATATTAACTTAGAGATTCTAAGTTTCTAAGATTCTGAGATGCTAAGATTTTAGCTGAAAAAAAACTCAGAATCTCAGAATCTTAGCATCTTAGTATCTTAAAAAAGAATGAGTAAAATACTAATTGTCGAAGACGAAGCAGCAATCAGAAGAGTTTTGGTAAAAATTTTATCAGAAGAAAATGATTCGTATCAGGTTGATGAAGCTGAAGATGGTGTTGCTGGACTTGAAAAAATAAAAAACAACGATTACGATTTGGTTTTGTGTGATATCAAAATGCCAAAAATGGATGGTGTTGAGGTTTTAGAAGAAGTAAAAAAAATAAAACCAGAAATTCCGATGGTTATGATTTCAGGCCACGGAGATATGGAAACGGCTATTCAAACCATGCGTTTAGGAGCTTTTGATTATATCTCAAAACCACCAGATTTAAATCGTTTGCTGAATACAGTGCGTAATGCTTTAGACAAAAAACAATTAGTTGTTGAAAATAAAATCCTAAAGAAAAAAGTCAGTAAGAATTACGAAATGATCGGAGAAAGCGAATCTATCAATCACATTAAAGTAATGATTGATAAAGTAGCTCCAACCGAAGCCCGAGTTTTAATTACAGGCCCAAACGGAACAGGAAAAGAATTAGTAGCACATCAATTACACGAAAAAAGTGAGCGTTCTAGTTTTCCTTTAATCGAAGTAAACTGTGCGGCGATTCCAAGTGAATTGATCGAAAGTGAATTGTTTGGACATGTAAAAGGTGCTTTTACATCGGCAGTGAAAGATCGTGCAGGAAAATTTGAAGCAGCAGACAAAGGAACTATTTTCTTGGATGAAATTGGAGACATGAGTCTTTCGGCGCAAGCTAAAGTTTTAAGAGCGCTTCAAGAAAGTATGATTACAAGAGTTGGTGCCGATAAAGATATTAAAGTGGACGTTCGCGTTGTTGCGGCAACTAATAAAGATTTGAAAACAGAAATTGCTGAAGGTCGTTTCCGCGAAGATTTATACCATCGTCTGGCTGTAATTTTAATTAAAGTACCGCCATTGAATGAAAGACGTGATGATATTCCAGCCTTAATTAAGCATTTTGCAGAGAAGATTGCTTCGGAGCAAGGAAACGCTGTAAAAGGATTTTCGGCGCAAGCCATACAATTATTACAGGAATACGATTGGACAGGAAATATTCGTGAACTGCGAAATGTAGTAGAAAGATTAATCATTTTAGGAGGAAGCGAAATCTCTGAAAGTGATGTGAAAATGTTCGCAAGCAAATAATGATTTAGAATCTAAATTCTAAAATCATAAATCTAAAATTAAGCATGAAACTAAAAAAAATAAACGAAAAATTACAAGACGGATTAATCGAAAATGGTTTGACCGAAGCGAATGCTTTGCAGATGGAAACTTTCTCGACCATAAAAAGTGGAGCCGACTGTGTAATTGTTTCGCCAAAAGGAAGTGGAAAAACAACTACGATTGTTTTAAATGTGATTCAGCAATTGGCTGGTAAAACAGAAGAATCGCCTCGTGCGTTGATTTTTGTTGAAGACAAAGCGAAGGTTTTGGAAATGGTTGCGCTTTTTGAAAAGTATGGAAAATACACCAACTTGGAAGTTTATGGTGTAAACGAAAAAGGAGACATGGATTACGATAAAAACTATGTTTCTACAGGAATAGATGTTTTGATTGGAACGCCAACCAAATTAAACGATATGTTTAGCACGGCGGGTTATAACGTAAACCGCTTAAAAATGCTTATTTTGGATGATGCAGATCCTATTTTGAGACTGCGCCACGAAACAAAAATTATGCGTATTTCAGGTAGTATTGCCAAAACACAGCGTTTGATCTTTACAGAAACCTTAACTGAACGTATCGAAATTTTGGCAGATAAGATGTTAGTTGAGCCTTATTTATTTGATATGGATGAGGATGGAGAGGAGCTTGATGAAGAAGAAGACGATATCGAAGAAGAATAATTTATAGTTACAGTTTGCAGTGGCAGTTTACATTAAATATTGTAAGCTGCCACTTTTATTTAAAACTTAATAAGATAAACTTAATGGAGATTTTTAAAACACTTAAATTCTTATCAATGGTACTTTTGTGCTTTTTTGTAATTATTTATCTTTTAATAATTTCTTATGTTTATTTCAATCAAGTCGGTTTAGTTTTTCACGCATCAAGATTACCAAAAGATTATAAGTTTGATTATCAGCATAAATTTGAAGAAATCAATATCAAATCATTTGATGGAGCTGTTTTGAATGGATTGTTATTCAAAGCTGAAAATTCAAAAGGCTTAGTTTTTTATCTTCATGGAAATGCTGGGACATTAGAAACTTGGGGTAAAATAGCTAAAATTTATACATCATTAGGTTATGATATTTTTATTTTAGACTATAGAAGTTTCGGCAAAAGTGAAGGCGAAATTGAAAATGAAGAGCAAGTAAGTAAAGATATATCTATTGTATATAAATCTTTATTAAAACGATATTCTGAAAACAAAATTATAATTGCAGGATATTCCATAGGTTCCGGCTTTGCAGCAAAATTGGCTTCAGAAAATAAAGCAAAAGCTTTGATTCTTCAAGCTCCGTATTATAATTTTTTAGAATTATCAAGTTCAAGAGTGCCACTCTTTCCTGATTTCATGAAGAAATTTAGTTTAGAGACCAATGAATACCTGCCAAAAATCAAAACGCCAATTTATATTTTTCATGGAACGGATGATCAGTTAATTCCTTGTGAAAATTCGATTAGATTGAAAAAGCTTTTAAAATCAAATGCTTATTTTTATCCATTGAAAAATCAGGAGCATATTGGTGTAAACGAAAATGAAGATTTTCAAAAACAATTAAAAATAATATTAGAATAAAATAAATATCATGGGATTAATGAAGGTGTTTTCGGGCAGTGAAATATTAGCAATTGCTTTACAAGAAAGATTAGAAGAAGCGGGTGTAGAAACCGTAAAAAAAGATAATATTCAATCGGCTCGTTTAGGAGGTTTTGGACAAACAGATTTGGCTGTTGAGGTTTTTATTCAAGAAACTGATTTTGCAAAAGCAAATCCTGTTATTGAAGAATTTAGAATGAGTCTTTAAATAGTATTCAGTGTTCAGCATTTAGTCACAGTTTTATGCTGTAATTCGAAACTACGACTGAATACTAAATACTGAATACTGGAAACTAAAAAAATATGCAATACAAAATGTTAGTGCTCGACATGGATGATACCTTGTTGACAGACGATCATAGAATTTCAGCCTTAAACAAAAAAGTTATCCTGGAAGCACAGGCAAAAGGAGTGTATGTGGTTTTGGCTTCTGGCCGACCTACAATTGCTATGACGGCTTATGCTAAGGAATTGGAATTAGATTTAAACGATTCGTATATTATCTCGTTTAATGGCGCTATAATAAGCCGTGTAAAAGACGATTTGGTTTTGTTTGAACAAAAGCTTACTGTAGAGCAAATTCATGCTTTATACGATTACAGCGTTAAAATGAAAACAGATATTATCACTTATTTAAATGATGAAATTATAAGTGAGACAGATTCTGAATACATTGAAGTCGAAAAAGAAATTACAGGAATGACACATCGTAAAGTGACAAGCTTTAAAGAGTATGTAGACCGACCTGCGGTAAAATGTATTTTACTTGAAAAACCTTCCTATTTAAAAACAGTCGAAAATTATTTAATAGAAGCGATGCCACATTTAAGTGTTTCGATGTCGAAACCTTTTTTCTTAGAAGCGGCACAGCAAGGAATTGATAAAGCGGCAAGTTTGAAATATTTGGCTGATAAGCTGGGAATTCTTCAAAGTGAAATTATTGCCGTAGGAAATGCAGGAAATGACTTAACAATGATTGAATATGCTGGTTTGGGAGTTTGGGTGGACAATGTAACGCCGGAACTGCGTGATAAAGCCGATTTAATTGTAGCTTCAAATAATAATGATGGTGTTGCTGAGGTAGTACAACGTTATATTTTAAATTAGAAAAAATGAAGAATCCAATAGAAACCGAACGTTTGATTTTAAGAGAATTAATACTTTCTGATGCAGGCGGCATGTTTGAATTGGATTCGAACCCGAATGTGCATCTTTTTGTTGGAAACAATCCCGTAAAGAATATTCAGGAGAGTATTGATATGATTGAGAATATTCAGAAACAATATGCTGATTTTGGAACTGGTCGCTGGGCTGTAGTTCTAAAAGAAAATAATGAATTTATTGGCTGGTCTGGAATAAAATATATTACCAATGAAATCAATAATCATAAAAACTTTTACGAATTAGGATATCGTTTTATTGAAAAATATTGGAGAAAAGGATATGCTTCTGAAGCTGGAAAAGCTTTTGTCGATTACGCTTTTAACGAAATGAAAGTAGAAAAACTTTATGCTTACGCTGATGCAGGAAATGAAAACTCAAGAAAAATTTTAGAAAAACTAGGTTTCCATTTTGTGAATTCTTTCGAATATGAAGGAGAAATCGAAGTTTGGTACGAACTCACAAATCCAAACTCAAACTAAGAAATGCATTCCAAATCTTTACATACTTACAAAGTCAGTAAAGATTTGGAAACAAATCAGAGTTATAATTATTTTTTAGCTACAGAAACGAAGTATTTGTTTCCGTCACCCATAGTTAATTTTACACGCTCGTCGCAAAGGTCGATTGCAAAATTAGCACTTTCGTAACAGCTGCAAGTAGTATTTTTGTCTTTAGACATTTCTGTTTTACAGTTGTTATTTTTAAAAGTACTCAATTGCGGAGTATATAAACTCACTAAATCAGTAGAAGCAGTAACTAATGAGATAATACTTGCCGAATTATTGTTTGTAATTCTGTACACAATTCTATCCGTATAGTTTACATCGTTAACCGTTACTTTACGAATGTAGGTATAAGCTGTTGATCCTTCACCTGGTTCTTTAACTTCAAATTTAAATCCAACTGCACGAATAGCAACATCAAATTGTTGTTGAGAGTTCAAGCTCGCCCAATTTGTTAATGTACTAATAGAAGGAAATGGATTTGCATTTGCAGCAGGGGCATTAGTTTGCGCTTGCGAACTAAAAATGGTTAAGAACATCAAGCAGATTGTGGGTAAAAATGCTTTCATAAAGTGGTATTTGTTATTATAATTGTTGCCTACTCTCTTTGGTTTTCGGCTTTCCCATTTCATTTTGTAACACAAAACAACAACATAACGGTTAAAATTCAAAATTGTTATGTCTGAATTATTATTAAATTAATTTAAGCGTGTTAAAATTCTTAAATCTGAATTTAATTTACCAAAGAATTATAACAAAGGTAAATGTAAGAAATTTTGAATCTATATTAATAAAAAATGTACTTAATCGATTAATTTTGCATTTAATCGATTATTTTGTCATTTTATTCTTATTGAATTGTTAAAAAGTGAAGCCTGAAAAGTGAAGATTTATAAAAAAAATGCAGTATTTAGCCTTTTTTGAATGTTTCTAAATTAACAGTAGATGCAATTTATTGATTCGAAGTAAATTAATCGCTTTCTTTTGATGAATATTGTTTGTAAATTTGCAGCCTTAAATTTTTTGACAACGATTTCATTAATTTAAGACAAGTTATGGAAAATAGAAAAAAAGTAGCCTTTTATACGCTGGGTTGTAAACTGAATTTTTCAGAAACCTCTACAATTGCCAGAAGTTTTAATGACGAAGGTTTTGACCGCGTCGATTTTGAAGATGTTGCAGATATTTATGTCATCAATACCTGCTCTGTAACAGAAAATGCCGATAAACAATTTAAACAGGTTGTCAAAAAAGCAATGAAGCTAAATGAAAAAGCTTTTGTTGCCGCTGTTGGTTGTTATGCGCAATTAAAACCAGAAGAACTAGCATCAGTTGATGGAGTTGATTTGGTTTTAGGAGCTACAGAAAAATTTAAAATTACAGACTATATCCATGATTTGAGCAAGAACGATATGGGAGAAGTTCACTCTTGCGAAATTGCTGAAGCCGATTTCTATGTAGGAAGTTATTCTATAGGAGATCGTACAAGAGCATTTTTAAAAGTGCAGGATGGATGTGATTATAAATGTACCTATTGTACTATTCCATTAGCAAGAGGAATTTCTAGAAGTGATGCTTTAGAAAATGTATTGAAAAATGCCAAAGAAATCTCAGCACAGAATATCCGTGAAATTGTTTTAACTGGTGTAAATATTGGAGATTATGGAAAAGGCGAATTCGGAAATAAAAAACACGAACATACTTTTTTAGATTTAGTTCAGGCCTTAGATAAAGTAGAAGGAATTGAACGTTTAAGAATTTCTTCAATCGAACCGAATTTATTGAAAAACGAAACAATAGAATTTGTTTCTAAAAGCCGCACTTTTGTACCGCACTTTCATATTCCGTTGCAATCTGGAAGCAATGATATTTTGAAGTTAATGAAACGTCGTTATCTACGTGAAGTGTATATTGATCGTGTTAATAAAATTCGTGAAGTAATGCCTCACGCCTGTATTGGAGTTGATGTAATTGTTGGTTTTCCTGGAGAAACAGATGAGCACTTTTTAGAAACCTATCATTTCTTAAATGATTTAGATATTTCGTATTTACACGTTTTTACCTATTCAGAAAGAGATAACACTGAAGCGGTAGATATGGAAGGTGTTGTTCCTTCAAATGTAAGAGCAAAACGCAGTAAAATGCTCCGCGGGTTATCCGTTAAAAAACGTCGTGCTTTTTACGAAAGTCAGTTAGGTACAAACAGAACGGTTCTTTTTGAAAGCGAAAATAAAGAAGGATACATTCACGGTTTTACTGAAAACTACGTAAAAGTAAAAACACCTTGGAATCCAGAATTGGTCAATACTTTACAGGAAATCAATTTAACAAAAATAGACGAAGACGGAAGTGTTCGTTTAAAGTTTTTAAATAAATTGGCGGAAGCTTAAAAATAAACATACTCTAAGTATTGTCATTTCGACCTAAGGGAGAAATCACACGAGAAATTCCACATGCATAATCGCCAATCTTTGTCGATTTTCTAGTGCGATTTCTCCCTTCGGTCGAAATGACAAAAACCTCATAGTTTTTCTTTAAAACTATGAGGTTTTTTTTTATTACATGAAAAATCTATTTCTGATCCTCAGAAACCACCAATTTCAAAGAATTAATATAATCCGTATCAAATTCAATAACTCGAATTTTTTCCGGATTAAAGCTCAACTCTCCTCCAAATTGACCGCGAGTATCTAAAAAGTTAATGTTCAATTCTTCCTCATTTAATTCTATTAATTTTCCTAAATAAGCTGATTTTGATGATTTTTTGGCAATCTGAAAAACGCCATATTTCTCAGAAACGTAATTAATTATTGAAGCTAAATCTTTGATTGGAATAATATCGTCAGAATTAATTTTTAATCCTTTCAGACGAATTACTTTTTCTGTAAAAGCCAAATCATGATCACGATTTACAGCTTCAATATTTTTATTTCTCAAAATAACAAAACCGTCCAAAACAAAATCTACTGGATTATTTCGGAGTAAAATCCAATCATCAGAATAATCAATTAAAAATCCGCTGAAGATTTCTTTCTTATCCTGAAATTCTATTTCGACCAATTGTCTTAAATATTGTTCCATCATAATTGTTTTTAAATTGCTTCGCCAGTTCGCTGACACTCGTGTCAAATACTAAAATTCCAAATTCCAATTACTTTGAGATTGGAATTTGGAATTTCAAAAAATTGGAATTTAATTTTTTAAGGATTAGTAGACCAAATACTGCTGTTTTTGATAAATACTCTTCTGTTTAATTTTAACTGTGCAATAATCAAATCGGCCATGTCTTCAGATTGCATTACTTTTTCTGGGTTTCCGTCGGTTAAGTTTAAGTCTTTTGCCATGTCTGTCGCAACGGTACTTGGCGTTAAAGCCGTAACACGAATATTGTGTTTTCTCATTTCCTGCATCAAAGAATCGGTTAAACCTAAAACAGCAAATTTTGAAGCACTGTAAGCACTTGTCAAAGCGTTTCCGTTTAAACCTGCAGTTGAAGAAATATTAATAATATCTCCAGTTTGTCTTTCAATCATATTTGGGATAACGGCACGAGTGGTGTAGTAAGTTCCCATTAAATTTACCTGAATAATTCTTTCCCATGCTTCTGGTTCTAACTCTAAGAATTTTCCAAAAGAAGCAATTCCAGCACTGTTAATTAGGATGTCAATACTTTTAAATTCGGCAATTGCTTTTTCAATAGCTGAATTGATAGAAGCGATATCAGAAACATCAGCAGAAAGAGCCAAAGTTTTTACGCCTAGTTTTGCAGTTTCTTCTGCCAATTGGTCAATATCACTTTTGGTTCTAGAAACTAAAATAAGATTTACACCTTCTTTTGCCAATGCAATGGCAACAGCTTTTCCAATTCCTTTTCCAGCACCTGTAATAAGTGCATTTTTATTTTTTAAGTCGGTCATGATGGTAATTTTTTGAAATGCAGAAAGCATCATTTTAAGTCTTACAAAAATAAGCTTTTGCAAACTAAAATGATGCTTTAAAGTGTTTTCTTAATCTAAGTTTAACAACTTTTCGTTATTCTTTCAGAACCATGTCAATGCACATGACAGCTCCTAAAATCAATTGTCTCAACGGGCTATCAGCAGCTACATTCTCTTCAATTTGAAGAACGTAATTATCAGCACTTGTAAAAAACTCTTTTCCTAATCCCGCCCATTTTTTACTTACTTGAGCCAATTGTTTGTTTTCATGCGAGAATTTAAAATCCCATCCTGTCCATTTTCCTTGTAAAGTAGCAACAGGTCTTTCATTTTTATCTAAGATTTCAAATTTTCCTCCTATAGAAAAGAATTTTTGTTTGAAAGTTCCAATCAAACGATCTTTTTCGTCAAGGACTTCCACTGTCGATCTAAAGATGGCAACGCCTCTTCTTACAGTAATTATCTTTTCGCCAGATGCGGTTGTGATTTCAATATTAAATGGAGTAGCTCTTTTATAATCTGTAAAACGCAATACTTTGGTAAAGAAACCAAGATTGTTTTCACGGCAGTTCATAATGATTTGATTCGTCTGCGGATCGTAAATGTCGTAGTTGTTAGCAGCTTTAAACATTCCGACATGTTCTTTTACTAAAAATAGATTTTGGCTTAAAATAGGGTTCATATGAGTGTAAAAAATTAATATTTTGAAAAAAGCCCAAATGTAATACAATATTTATTAATTATTGTAATTTACAATTTGGGCTAAGAACATTAAACGTCTATTGTAGAATAGAAATTATTTTTAGTTTATTTTTTGCTGGTCAGAATAATTGCTCCGTTTGCTCCTCGTTCTCCATAAATTGATTTTGCTTCGTTCATCTTTAACGCCTTTACAGATTCAATAGTTTTGGGATTGATTTTACTAAATTCTACTTTGTCAATAATCTTTCCGTCTAAAACGTATACAATTTGCATAAGCTCAGATTTAGAAGGAGCACATATTATGATTTTAGTAGGTTGAACAGGCTTAGGTTCTGTAATAGATGAAATCTTTGTCTCACGAATCGTGTCTTTTGTTTGTTTAGAAGCAGATTTATCTTGCGCCTTTGCCACATAACTAAACAGAAAAAAGAATAAAAGAAGGTTTATAGTTTTCATTGTCAGTAATTAATTAAATTGTTTTGCACCTTCCACCAAACGAATAAACTCCGCTTTGTAACCTTCGCCATCATTTGAATTTCCTTGTTTTGCCAGTTTTGCAATTTCTTCTGATGATTTGTCAGCAATTAATTTTGAATCTCTTAATTTCAATCCGAACCAAGCTACCGCAGTACTAAATTTCATATCATCACTCGCCTTATTCAAAGCAATTGATTTATTCTCGATTACCTGAACCATTTCGATGCTTTTTTCGCCATCAGGTTTTTTGTAACGGAATTTTACTGTTGCCAATTCATTGCTGTAATTACTAGAATTGGTTTCCGTTTTAGTGTATTTTAAATCATCTGTTTGTGCTGTTAAATAATCGCTTTTTACACCAGCAGGGATAATTTCATACAAAGCCGTTACGGTATGATTACTTCCTAATTCTCCAGCATCAATGGCATCATTTTTAAAATCTTCTGGACGCAGTTTTCTATTTTCATAACCAATCAAACGATACGATTGCACTTGTTTGGGGTTGAATTCAATCTGGATTTTTACATCTTTCGCGATAGCAAACATTGAACCTTTAAATTCTTTTCCTAAAAAACGATTCGCTTCCTGAATGTTGTCGATGTACGCGTAATTTCCATTTCCTTTATCGGCAAGGATTTCCATTTTGCTGTCTTTGTAATTCCCCATTCCATAACCTAAACAAGTCAGGAAAACACCCGTTTTTCTTTTTTCTTCAATTAATTTTTCCATATCTGAGTTGGAAGAACTTCCTACGTTAAAATCTCCGTCAGTTGCCAGAATTACACGATTGTTGCCACCTTTAATGAAATTTTCCGTTGCTGTTTTGTAAGCCAGTTCAATTCCTGCTCCTCCCGCCGTGCTTCCTCCAGATTCTAATTTGTCTAAAGCGTCAATGATTGTTTTCTTTTCTTCTCCAGAAGTTGGAGGTAAAACCATTCCTGCTGCGCCGGCATAAACTACAATTGCCACTTTGTCTTTTGGACGTAATTCGTTTACCAATATTTTAAAAGATTGTTTCAATAATGGCAGTTTGTTTAAATCACTCATAGAACCCGAAACATCAATCAGAAAAACAAGATTTGAGGCTGGTAAATCATCAGTAGGAATGTTTTTTCCTTGTAAACCAATTTTTAGGATTTTATTATTTGAATTCCAAGGCGAATCGCTCAGTTCTGTATTAATCGAAAACGGATGTTCATTTTTTGGCTGTGGGTAAGTGTATTTGAAAAAATTAACCATTTCTTCTACACGAACGGCATCTTTTGGAACTTGCTGGCCATTGTTTAAAAAGCGTCTGATATTCGTATAAGAAGCATTATCAACATCGATAGAAAAAGTAGAAAGCGGTGCTGTTTTTGGATTTTCAAAAGCATTTTCTACAAAAGCATCATAATCTTCCTGAGTTGGTTCGGCTGGAATTGGCAGAATGTTTAATTTTTGATCTAATTCTTTTTCTGAAAGGTTTTTATAAAGGTTGTTTTTAGTAGAAATAACAACAACTCCATTTGAAGCTTTGCTGCCATAAATCGAGGTTGCCGACTGATCTTTTAAAACCGAAACATTATCAATATCATTCGGATTAATTTTTGCCATTTGATTGGCTTTTGCAGGAAGTCCGTCAATAATGTATAAAGGTTCGTTTTTTGGAGAAACAGTGGCGGTTCCGCGAATAGCAATAGTTGGACTTGGACTGGCAAGATAACCAACACCATTTTGAACTTGTACACCTGAACCTGTACTTCGAACCATTGCTACCGAACCGGTTATCATTTGTTTTTTAACAGCGTGATAACCTGTAACAACAACTTCACTAAGTTGATTAGAATTTTCTTTTAATGTAGCGTTTATTGTATTTGAATTTTTAACGTAAATAGTTTGAGAATCCATTCCTATAAAACTAAAGACTAAAGCATCTCCTTTTTTAGCTTGAATAGAATAGTTTCCTTCATAATCTGTCAGGCTGTTTTTTTTAGTGCCTTTAATCGTTATCTGAACACCAGGAAGCGGTGAATTAGATTCATCTGTAACAGTTCCAGTAATTGTTCTTTCTTGTGCCATGGTTACGAAACATATAAGCATAGCAATGGCTGATGAAATAAGTTTTAAACTTTTCATGATAATAATTTTTAAGAATTAATATTCGGATTTTGCTTTGTCAAAGCTGCAGACTTTGACAAAGCAGCGTATTATTTTTTCAGAGTTGGTTTTCCTGTTTTTGTAGTAATGATAACAACTCCTTTTTTACCTTTTTCGCCATATTTCTCGGTAGCTTCAAGGTCTTGCAAAATGGTTATGGTTTTAATGTCTTGTTTGTCTAAAGGCGCATACGGACTCGTTGGGTTATTGCCAAACAAATCATTTTCAGAATAATAAATTCCGTCAATGATGTACAATGGTTCATCCAAAACTACCAGTGAATCTACATTTTCAGGATTTAGATTTGGAATTTCCCTTTGGATCATTTTGTCTTTTTTGGCATCATCGCTATGAGCCATTGCAGTTCCGTTTAGCACTACCAAAGGGTTGCTTTTTTTGGTTTTAGGCGCATTTTTTTCAGCAAAAGCAACTTTCGCAGATTCTCTTTTAGGATTGCTTGAATATCCCATTTGATAAGTGACTTCTTTTTCAGAATTAATACTGTTGTCGTCTTCTGTTGATTCTGCTGCACGTATTGGCGATGCCGACATTATAGCATCATAATTAGCTCTTTCGGTCACAATAGGAGGAGGGGCAATTGCTTTTGGAGTAGATTGTATTTCATGTACAGCTACTTTTTCCTGCTGTTTGATCTGTTTGTCTAAAATTTCAACAGCTTCTTCTTTTGGAACTAATGGTGTATCTGAAGAAACAACTGTTTCATTATTCTCTGCTGCTGGAGTTTCAATGTTTTCTTTTTCGTTAACTACAACTTTTGGGGTTTCGTTTACGTCCTCTTTACTTGTATGTAAAAATTGTGAACCCAAAGAGATTAATAAAAGAAGAGAAGCCGCAACAGCAATTTTTTTCCACAATACAATTGTCTTTTTATCTTCTTTTTTGTCCAGTTTATCTTCAACACGCGACCAGACTTTTTCCATTCCCGGAAAGTCTTTAAACTCGGCATTTTGCGAAGCTTGTTTTATTTTATCGAATAATTTATCTTGATTGTCCATGACTATTTTGCTTTTTGATAATACAGTTTATTAACCAGTTCTTTCAGTTTGGTCTTAGCGGCATTCAATTGTGATTTCGAGGTGCCTTCGGAGATCTTCAGCATTTCGGCTATTTCTTTGTGAGCATAACCTTCAATTACAAAAAGGTTGAACACAGTTTTACAGCCGTCCGGAATGTGGTTTAATAAATTAAGTAAATCTTCTTCCTCTAATGTATTCAGTTCGTCGACAGAAGGCTGCGAAAGCAGTTTCACATCGTCTAAATACATGTTGAAGTTGGTTTCTTTACGAATCGTCGCCAAACAATGGTTTACAGTTATGCGTCTTGCCCAGGCTTCAAATGCATAAGCTTCTTTTAACTGATCCAGTTTGGTGAAAATGGTAAAGAAAGAATCGGCCAGAGCTTCTTCAATTTCTTCTTCCTTTTTTAAATATCTTTTACAAAGGCGGTACAACTTTGGCGCCATGTATTCGTACACTTGACGTTGGGCATCGCGGTGCATCTTTTTACAATTTGTTATTTGAGTTTCGTTTATCACAATTGTTGTCTTTCTTATATAGAGAGATAAAAAGATAAAAAGGTTGGGACGGGTTAAAAAAAAGTTTTTTTTAAAGGTTCAAAGTTGCAAAGAAACAAAGTTACAAAGGTTTTCTATTGTAGAGACGCACGGCAGTGCGTCTCTACGTTATATTGTAATCGCAAGTTTTATGTTTCTCTGCGAAAATCTTTGCGAATAATTTTTTCACAAAGGTTCACTAAGTTTTATTTAATCGGCAATGTCAATTTATAAATTTTAGTTTCTAAAAGTTCCGTGTCGTTATCTTCGCAAAGTAAAAACTCGATTTTATTGTTTTCTTTTTTATAGAAAGTCAAACCTTCAAATTTATTGGTTGAAGTAATTTTTTGAGTAAAATCGATTTTCATGGTTTTAGCATCGATTCGGCCAATGAAACTTCCCAGAATTTCACCATCATCGTAAGTTGATTTCGTGTCTTCTACAGTAGAAAGAAAATAGATTTTATCTTCAACCAAAATGGCATCAGTAAAACTGGAACGAATGCCTTTTATTTTTGGAAGTTTATAATTAACAGCAATTAAAGCAAATTCTTCATCCAGCTTTTTGGCGTGAATCGTAAAAATCGTGTTTTTATTTGAAATACCATTTCCTCGATTGAATAAATACCAGTTTTCTCCATCGAAAATAGCGCCTTCTAAATTGAAATCTTCGGGTTTTATTTCGCCGAAACTTTGCATTAAAGCATATAAATCGACTAGATTGTTTTGCTGCAAAACAGTTTTAGACTTCAAATCAAACTCAATCATTTTATTTCTGTTTTCGGTGGAACCAGAACCAAAAACATACAATGTGTCATTATGATTTGTTAAGGATTCAAAATCAGGTTTTAAGTTTTTTGGAATATTCTGCGTCGGATTATCAATTAAAGCGTGCTGATTTAATTGCTGATTCTGCATATTGTATTCGTATAAGAATCCGCTGTTGTCGCCAATTACATAAAGTGCATCGTTGTTAAAAAATAATCCTGATGCCGAACCGATTCCGATAATTTGAAATAATATTTCTAAGGTGAATTTTTCCATGAAAAGAGTTAATTTTTTATTTTTTAGATTTTATAAGTCTTGTAGTTTCATTATTTACAACTTCTTGAATTCTGTCCAAGGTACTAGATGAAATGCATTCTGCAACACTTATATACACTAATTTATTGTCATCTTTTAAATTAATGTTCTTTATCAATGCTTTATCTGAACTATTCATTCCGCTTATTAAATATATTGGAGTTTCGTTTTTATAAAGTAATGTAGCAATTTCAACTGCTCTTTTTAAAATCGCATTTTGGATTTTCTCTTCGTATTCTACATACTGTACATAACGAACGCACTGATATAAACTGCAAAATGGTATTTTGTTTAATTTGGCTCTATTTTTAACTTCAGGAAGTGGCTTTAACTGTGAGAAACATTTTCCAAAACTCTCAACATAAATTTGATCTTCAAGTGAATCAATTTCGTTTTGAGAGAAGCCTTGAAATCCTAATAAAAGTAGAATTATTATAATTTTCTTTTTCATTCTTTAAATATAAATTCTAAAAATTACAGGTAAAAGTTCTTTTGAAAATGACTGCCTAGCCCTGATAGTCCCGAAGCTTCGGGAGAAATACTTTGAAAAGAAATGGCATTTTTTCCTGACAGAACAAAGCGACTCCCGATGCATCGGGATAAGCTCTTGTTATGGCTTTGGAAAAAAGCAATTTATTGAAAAGTATTGCAATGAATAGCAGGATTATGCTATGTAAAAGTAGTATATTTATGATAATTAAAAATGCGAAATATGAAATCAATAGACCCGAAAGATTTTAGAGTTACAGATAAAATCAAGTTAAGTAAACTTCCAACTTTATTAAAAGTAGATGCAGATGATGATGAAAAAGAAGAAAAACTCGATAAGGTTCAGGCGAAATTAAGTGAATTACAGGATGTGATGTATGCGCATAATAAATACGCTGTTTTAATCTGTCTTCAGGGAATGGACACTTCGGGAAAAGATAGTTTGATTCGGGAAGTTTTTAAAGAGTTTAATCCACGTGGAGTAGTGGTGCATAGTTTTAAAACACCAAATTCAAGTGAGTTGGAGCATGATTATTTATGGCGCCATTATATTTCTTTGCCAGAAAAAGGAAAGTTTGCGATTTTTAACAGAACACATTACGAGAATGTTTTGGTAACACGAGTGCATCCTGAATATATTTTGTCTGAGAATTTACCGGATATTAATTCAGTAGATGATATTACAGAGGATTTTTGGGAAGATAGAATTAAACAGATCAATAATTTTGAAAAACATATTGCTCAAAACGGAACAATTGTGATGAAGTTTTTCTTGCATTTGAGTAAAGAAGAACAACGCCAGCGTTTACTGAGACGTTTGGAAGAAGAAAAGCACAACTGGAAATTCTCGCCTGGAGATTTGAAAGAACGAGGTTATTGGGATGAATATATGGAGTATTACGAAGAGGCGATTAATAAGACTTCTACTAAACATGCTCCATGGTACATTGTTCCTGCAGATGACAAAGAAATGTCACGTTACATTGTGGCTAAAATTATCTGGGAAGAAATGAAAAAACACACTGATATTAAAGAACCTGAACTAGACGAAAAAACAAAACTGAATATTGAGCTGTATAAAAAAGAACTCGGTGAAAAATAAGTTGAGTTTAATTAGAAAATGAGTTAATTTGATAATTCTTATAACCCGACAGGTTTCTAAAATCAGTCGGGTTTAATTTTGTTTTGAAAACTAAACTTTATAAAATAAAAAAATCCGACAGTTATGCAGACTGTCGGATTTTTACCAAAAACAAAATAATAAATTAAACCTATTTTTTATAGTTTAAAACCATAAGCAACACGCAGTGCTACTTGATTGGTTCTAAAATCTTTATAATCTTCGTAACGAACGCTCAAATCAATATATTTGTTAGCGTATCCAATTCCTGGAGCCCATAAAAATGTCGTTTTATCGTAACCATTTGTTACAGCAAAACCAGCACCTAATTCTCCTAAAACATAAAACTGATCTTTTAAAACAAAAGCTTTAAAACCTGCTTTAGCAGGAATAAATCCAACATCTTTTATGTTATTTCCCAAATCATCTTTTCCCATAAATAAGTTTGTAAAACCTGTAGTTAAGGTTAAAGAGGCTTTTTTAGAAAGATCGTATTGTAAACGAACGTCTCCGCCAAGAGCCCAGTCGTAATCGCCATCGGTCGGTAATCCTCCATTTAAACCGAATCCTAATCTAAATCCCTGATCGTAATTTGTTGCTTCTGTTTCTTGAGCGAAAGTGTTGTTGGAGAATAAAAAAGCAAAAGCAGCTAGGCAAATAATCTGTAATTTTTTCATGGCTTATATATTTGAATTATTAATAATGTAAAAGTAAAACGGAGGTATTTCGAGTTTGTTATACAATTTTTAAAAATCTTTATATAATATTGAGTTCGTCTTATTTTTTGCTTAAAATTGGTATATAATATTATTAATAGGATAGAATTCGAAGCTTCTGATTATCTTTGCCGACTAAAATTGATTACAAGTGAATTTAAAGCAGTACACCCAAGAGTTTTCGTATAATTTAAGACTGGCTTACCCTGTTATTTTAGGAATGGTCGGGCATACCTTAATTGGTATTGTCGATAATATTATGGTGGGAAAAATTGGGAGTACAGAACTGGCTGCGGTTTCTCTTGGTAATAGTATGATTTTTATTGCAATGTCTCTGGGAATTGGATTTTCAACGGCTATTACTCCAATTGTTGCTGAAGGCGATGCAGAGAAAAACGATATTAAAATTCGTTCTGCATTTCATCACGGTTTGTTTCTTTGTACAATTCTTGGTTTGATACTTTTTAGTGTCATAATGTGCGCAAAACCCATAATGGAATTGCTAAAACAGCCGGAAGATGTTATTGTTTTGGCAAAACCATATTTAGGCTGGGTGGCTTTTTCATTGATCCCATTAGTAATGTATCAAGGCTATAAACAATTTGCAGACGGAATGTCATTAACGAAATATTCGATGTATGCCATGGTAATGGCCAATGTATTGCACGTTGGAATCAATTATGTTTTGATCTATGGAATTTGGTTTTTTCCTAAAATGGGAATTATTGGTGCAGCATTGGGTACCGTGATTTCAAGAATCTTTTTGGTCATGTTTATGCATATTATGCTTTCGCGAAGAGAAGATTTAAAGCGTTTTTTCAAAGGGTTTAGTTTTAATGAAATTAAAAAAGCAACTATAAAGAAAATTATCAGCATTGGTTTTCCATCAGCCATGCAAATGTTGTTTGAAGTGGTTTTGTTTACAGCTTCGATCTGGCTTTGCGGGAATATTGGAAAAACAAGTCAGGCGGCAAATCAAATTGCACTGAGTTTGGCTTCGCTTACTTTTATGTTTGCAATGGGATTAAGCGTAACTTCGATGATTCGTGTGAGTAATCAAAGAGGCTTGATGGATTATAAAAAACTACTTGTTGTAGCGAGATCTATTTTCCTGCTGGCTATTGTTTTAGAAGTTTTCTTTGCTTTGGTTTTCATTGCTTTTCATACTGTTTTGCCTCATATTTTCTTGAATATGGAAAACACAATTCAGCTTACGGATAATACAGAGGTAATTGCAATTGCTTCGAAATTATTACTGATAGCGGCTGTTTTTCAGATTTCCGACGGAATTCAGGTTGTAGTTTTAGGAGCGCTAAGAGGATTACAGGATGTTAAAATTCCAATGTATATTACGTTTGTGGCGTATTGGGTAATTGGTTTTCCGATTTCTTATTATTTGGGGGAACATACCGAATTGAAAGCGCAAGGAGTTTGGATTGGACTTTTAGCAGGTCTAACCGCTGCGGCTGTGATGTTGTATTTACGCTTTAATTATCTGACTAAGAAATTAATTACAAATTCGGTTTCAAATAACTAAATTTGGATCTAAAATAAGTCACTTTTGATAAAGAAATCTTTTTAATCTGTGGCAAAAAATAAAAATAACCATTAATAAAAAAAATAAATATGGAATTACCTAAATTTTTACTTGGAGACAATACTGATTTTCCAGATGATATCTTTATCATTCATCTTGATTATCCAAGATTTATTATCAATTTGAAAGACGATGAGGTTGAGTTTTTAGAAGAACCTGAAGATCTTGATGAAGCAGAATTAAATGCCGAAATGGAAAGTTTAATTGAGAAAGCGAATGAGTTTTATGATCGCGAAGTAAATCGTTACGAAGAGTAAAAGATGCCTCTTTTGCGTCTTTACTTTTAAGTTTATTTTTTACGTTCTTATTTTATTTCCAATGAAAAAATTAAGTTTTTTAAAACCGATTTTCAATTTTATTTTAATCGGTTTACTGATTACAACGCTAAGTCGAATATTTTTATTTTTTATTTTTAAAGAAAGAGTAGAACAGACACCCGATTTCTGGTATATTTTTCCAATCGGACTTCGAATGGATTTGATATTATTGTGTTATTTATCGTTTCTTCCTGCGTTACTAATCACTTTTTTACCCAATAAATGGCTGAAATTCACGAATAGGTTTCTTGTAACCTACAGTTTTTTATTCCTGTTTTTAATTCTGTTTGTAGAATTAGCTTCGCCAGATTTTGTAAAACAATACGATACACGTCCCAATAAGATTTTCTTAGATTATCTGATCTATCCAAAAGAAGTTGTTGGCATGCTTTTAAAAAGTTATCTGACTTCAATAATTGTGACATTTCTTATTTTGGGATTGGTGCTTTATTTTGCTTTCAAAAAAGGGAAAAAGTTTTTTTATACAGCAAGTGCAGATTATAAGTTTAAATTGATGATTTTTCCATTGCTGGCTTTTTTATTGTTTTTTGGAGCACGTTCGAGTTTGACTTCCAAACGTCCAATTAATGCTAGTAATGCTGTTTTCTCTACAGATCAACTGACGAATACTCTTGGTTTAAATTCGTTTTATACCGTTGCTTTTGCTGCTTATTCGATTAAAAACGAAGGGAACACCAAAATGTATGGTAAAATGGATGAAGCCGAAGCAATCGCTCGTGTAAAAAAATACATGATTGCTGGTCCAAATGATTTTACAGATGCAACAATTCCATTTTTGCATGTGCAGCAACCAGATTCTATTAGGAATAAACCTTATAATTTGGTTATTTTTCTCCAAGAGAGTTTAGGTGCAGAGTATGTTGGGATTTTAGGAGGAAAACCATTAACTCCTGAATTTGATAAATTATCTAAAGAAGGAACTTTATTTACCAATTTATACTGTACGGGAACAAGAAGCGTCCGCGGAATTGAAGCAGTTGTAACTGGATTTTTACCTTCACCATCAGAAAGTGTTGTAAAACTTGGAAACTCGCAGCAAGGCTTTTTTACTTTAGCGGAAGCGTTAAAACAAAAAGGTTACGAGACCAGTTTTATTTACGGCGGAATGGCGAATTTTGATAATATGGCTTCATTTTTTAATGGAAATGGTTTCAGCGATATTGTAGATCAAGAAGATTTTGATTCTGATGGGAATAAATATGCTTTCAAAGGAACTTGGGGTTATTCTGATGAAGATTTGGTAACCAAAGCCAATCAATATTTCAAGTCAAAAGGAGATAAACCATTTTTCTCTCTGATGTTCTCAACTTCAAATCATGAACCGTTTGAATATCCAGCAGGAAGAATCAAACCTTATGATAAAAAGCCTGCAACAGTAAATAATGCGATGAAATATGCCGATTTTTCTATTGGTAAATTCTTCGAATTGGCAAAAAAAGAAGCTTATTTTAAAAACACTATTTTCATCGTAATTGCGGATCACAATACCAGAACATACGGAAAGAATTTAGTGCCAATAAATAAATTTCATATTCCAGCATTTATAATGGGACCAGGAGTTCCAAAAAATGCGGTATATGATAGATTGTCAAGTCAGATTGATATTCCGCCGACTTTATTAAGTTATTTAGGACTTCCTTTCGAAACCCCAATGGTTGGTAGAAATTTGAGCAAATTAGATCCAAAAGTGCAGGGTAGAGCAATCATGCAGTTTAATGATATCAATGCTTTTAGAGTTGAAAATCAGGTCGTAATTATGCAACCTAATTTGAAACCACTGCAGTTTGAAATCAAAAACGATACGACTTTAATTCCTGTGAAATTAAATGAAGAATTAGCAAAAGATGCTTTGGCGCATGTCATTACAGCTGGGAATTTGTATAAAGAGAGCAAATATAAACTGCGAAAGAAATAATTTCCCACGATATAAGTAATGTAAGTTCATTTAAACAGCATGAGCTAAAACTTAAATTTTCTTATGTTACTTATATGGTTTAAATAAAGTTACTGTTTTTTAAAGTACAGTTGTAACAAATCCTGAGCAGCTGCAAAAGATGAAATTTCATTATTTTGCACTGCTTTTTTATTTTTTTCTAAAAGTGAAATAATTTCAGGCTGATTGTAGAAATTTTGTTTCAATTGCTCGTTGATGGTTTCCATCATCCAGAAATGATTCTGTTCGTTTCTTTTTTCTTGAAAGAACCCCGTTTCTTTAGTCATTTCAAAATAATCAGAAATAGTATTCCAGATTTCAGAAATACCTTCTTTTGTGACAGAACTGCAAGTTGTTACTTTTGGCTCCCAGTTTGATTTTTTGGGAGGAAATAAATGCAAAGCTCGATTAAACTCCACTTTCGCTTGATTGGCTTTCTTAATATTGTCTCCGTCTGCTTTGTTGATGACAATAGCATCTGCCATTTCCATAATGCCACGTTTGATACCTTGAAGTTCGTCGCCGGCACCAGAGATTTTTAATAAAAGAAAAAAATCAACCATACTGTGAACAGCGGTTTCACTTTGGCCGACACCAACGGTTTCAATAATAATAGTATCAAAACCTGCTGCTTCGCAAAGAATAATGGTTTCTCTTGTTTTGCGTGCAACACCACCTAAAGTATCTCCAGAAGCACTTGGTCTAATAAAAGCATTTTCGTCTTTTACCAATTCTTCCATTCGGGTTTTATCGCCCAAAATACTTCCATGCGAAAGAGAACTACTTGGATCAACCGCTAAAACGGCTACTTTTTTTCCTAACTGTGTGAGATGTTTTCCAAAAGCTTCAATAAAAGTACTTTTTCCAACGCCGGGAACGCCTGTAATTCCAATACGAATGGACTTATTGGCATGTTGTAAACAGCCTTGAACGACAGCACTGGCTTTTTCAAAATGATCTGGATTTGTACTTTCAATTAGAGTGATCGCTCGGCTTAAAGAAGTTCTGTTTCCTTCCAGAATACCTTTGATTAATTCTTCAGAAGAAGGCTGTTGTCTACGTTTGTTTTTAATTTGATTAATAGCCGATATATTGGTGATTTCGGGAGATGAAATCCCAGGTTTTTCAGAGATGTTTCCAGCTTGTTTATTCAAATTTGACAAAATGCACTTTTTAGAAATGTAAAAGTACTGAAAACAAAAACAGTTTCAAAAGACAAAACTTCCTTTGAAACTGCATAAATTTATTTGCCACGAATTCACGAATTATTGTTGCATTTTTTGTTAATCTAATCGAAGCCGAATGACACAAAAGTAGCTCGTCAACGATTGATAATTTTGATTAAATAATTATTCGTGTAATTTTTACTTTCGTCAAAATGAAATATAGAATTCTATTAAAAAATAATTCGTGAATTCGTGGCTAAAAAAAAAATTAGTAACCCGCCGTAAAGCGAACCTGATGATGTTTTGGAGTTTCTACTTCATCAGCAATAACAACCGCTAAATCTTCAACAGATAAAATACTTCTTTGCTCCTCATTGAAAACAGGATTTTCTAAACCTAGACGGTATTTTCCAGTTCTTCCAGTTTTAGTTCCAGCATGCATTTCAAATGCTGGACTGAAAAATGCCCAATCCAGATCTTTTTCTTCTTTAATGATATTTAAATAATGTCTTGCAGCGTTTGCACCAGGATAAATTTCTTTAGGGAAATCTGGAGTATCAACCGCTTGTAAATCTGGAGCTACAAATAAACTTCCTGCCCCGCCAATAGTGATAAAACGTTTTACGCCTGATTTTTTAACCGCTTCCTGAATTGCTTTTGAACCAGCTAAAAAGTCATCGTAAATGTTTGGGTTTGTCCATCCCGGGTTGTAAGCGTTAACAACAGCATCATGACCTTTTAAGATTTCTGTCAAGGCGTCAACGTTAAAAATATCTGCTGCTACCCAAGTAGCGTTTGCTGTGTCTTTTGGAGTTCTTGCAATAGCAGTAATTTCATGTTTTCTGTCTGCTAATTCGTTTAAAATTGCTGAGCCAACAAATCCAGTAGCTCCAATAAGTGCGATTTTCATAATATATAAATTTATTTAGTAATAAAAAATGTTACAGTTTTGGCTAAAAAAATAGTTTTAAAATTGATTCGAAAAATCTTCTAATGAAATTCCTTCCAGTTGTGCACTGACTTTTTGATTCATTTCGCTGTATAAAGCTTCCAAATGCTGATTAATGTTTTTTCCAACGGGACAATCAGGATTTGGCTGATTCTTTGCAAAACCTAAACCAATGCTTTCAAAGGTCATTTCGAATATTTGTTTTAAAGTCAGTTCAGCAGCGTTGACTGCCAATTTTGTACCGCCATTTTTTCCTTCTTTACTTTCTACGATATGATGTGCTTTTAAATTGGCAATTTCTTTTCGAACCAAAACAGGATTTAGATTAATACTTCCTGCAATAAATTCCGATGATAAAAAATCATTAGGGAATTTATGGAGCAAAGTAAGAATGTGAATCGTTATGGCAAATTTACCTGAAATCATACTGTAATAAAATATGTTACAAATTTATGCTTTTTTGTAACACAAAATACTAATTTAACTTTTTTTTAGTGATTAGTGAATAGTCTTTAGTAGTTAGTCCTTAGTGATTAGTCTTTTAGCTTTTAATGCTTAGTAATTATTACTTTTGCTTGTAAATTAGTAAAATACTATTAGTGTGATTGAGAATTTTAGCAGAAGGATTGTGAGTATTGATCTTAGATCCTGAAAAATTTATTACTGAAAATACATTACTATTTACTAAGGACTAATTACTAAGGACTAATTAATGAACAACTTTCTTCTAATATTTTTATTTCTTGCACTCGGTTTAGTTTTACAGAGAGTAAAACAATTTCCGACTCATATCTATAAGACATTAAATAAAATTGTTATTTATTTCTGCCTTCCAGCAATTACACTTTATCATATTCCTAAGATTAAATGGAGTAATGAATTACTGTTTCCAATAGGAGCGGGCTGGATTACTTATATTTTAGCTTTTCTATTTTTTCATATTTTAGGAAGAAGAAAAGGCTGGTCAAATAAATTGATTGGCTGTCTGATTTTGACTGCCGGATTAAGTAATAGTTCCTTTTTGGGTTATCCAATCATTGAAGCTTTGTTTGGAAAAAAAGGATTAGAAACAGCAGTTTTAGTAGATCAGCCTGGAACTTTTGTGGTGGTTTCTACGCTTGGTGTTTTTACAGCAGCTTTTTATTCTAAAGGAAGTCCAAACTTTTTGGGAATTTTCAAGAAGATCATCACGTTTCCTCCATTTTTGATGTTTGTTTTAGCTTGTATTTTCAATGTTTTAAATTATGATTTACATGAAAATATTCAGGATATTTTACTTAAAATTGGAAGTTTAGTAACGCCGTTAGCATTGCTTTCAGTTGGTTTACAATTAACTTTTGATCGGAAAAGCCAGCATTGGAAATTCTTAAGACTGGGACTTTTCTTCAAGCTGATTTTAGTTCCATTTGTGATTTTTGTGCTCTATGTTTTTATTTTTAATCAGCGTTCGGAAGCTATAAAAATCACTTTAATGGAAACGGCAATGGCTCCCATGATCACAGGTGCAATTTTAGCTTCGACTTATGGCTTAAAGCCAAAATTAAGCAGTATGATGATTGGTTTTGGAATCCCGATTTCTTTCGTAACTCTTGCAATTTGGTACTTTATCTTAAGTTTTATTTAGTTCAAAATACTAATTAGATAGAGAAAGTAGAATTTTAACTTTTTTTTACCTTTTCAATGTTTTCTACATGCATTTTTTAGTTAATTTTAGAGGAACTAAAAAAAGATATATTATGTCAACATTAAGATTAGGCGATATAGCTCCAGATTTCAGCGCAGAAACCACGCAGGGACCAATCAATTTTCATGAATGGTTAGGAGATTCTTGGGGTGTTTTATTTTCGCATCCAGCAGATTTTACTCCTGTTTGTACAACTGAATTGGGAACTGTAGCGAATTATGTTCCTGAATTTACTAAAAGAAATACAAAAGTTATTGCTTTGAGTGTAGATGGTTTAGACTCGCATAAAGAGTGGATTAAAGACATTAACGAAACGCAAAATACAGAAGTTAATTTTCCAATTATTGCAGATGAAGATAAAAAAGTAGCGAATTTATACGATATGCTTCATCCAAATGCAAGTGACAAATTTACAGTGCGTTCTGTTTTTGTGATTGGCCCAGATAAAAAAATTAAATTGACTCTGACTTATCCAGCTTCAACAGGAAGAAATTTTGATGAATTGCTTCGTGTTATTGACAGTTTACAATTAACCGCAAATTACAGCGTTGCAACTCCTGCTAATTGGAAAGACGGAGAAGATGTAGTAATTGCGCCAGCAATTCCGGACAGCGACATTCCAGCAAAATTCCCAAAAGGACATACACCAATAAAACCTTATTTACGTTTGACTCCACAGCCAAATAAGTAATTTGAGGTTCTAAGATACTGAGATGCTAAGATTCTAAGTTTTTTTCTTAGAATTTTAGCATTTTTGCTTTTATGGAATAAAGTAAAAAAAAGCGTTGGAATTTTCACTTATGAAAATCTCAACGCTTTATAAAAAAAACTGAGAATCTTAGCATCTTAGAACCTTAGTATCTTAAAAAACTCACTTTGCAGATAATAAAGTATTCATTCTTTTTTTATCTCCAACAACCCAAAGAATATCATTTTTTTCTAAGATTAAACTGGATTCTGGATTTAGGATACGATTTCCGTTTCGTTCGATTCCTACAACCATTCCGTCGGTTTTGGCTCTAAATTGTCCTATGCTTTTTTGAATAAATTCATCTTGGGAAACTTCTAGTTGACGTAAAACAATATCTGTTTCTTCTACTTTCCCAGGAGCTTCAGTTTCATTTTGATTTAAATACTTTGTAAATTCAACAATTTGGGCATCGGTACCAATTACACAAATTTCGTCTCCTGGAAATAAACGTTCATTTTTGGTCGGTATTGGAATGGTTACTTCGCCGCGTTTGATGTAAGCAATGTTAATTCCTAATGATTCTCGGATCTTTAATTCCTGCAGTGTTTTTCCAACAAGATTCGATTCTTTTTTAATTTCAAAAAAGGACATGTGACCGTCCCACGGCATCAAATTAGCATATCTTCTATCAATCTTTTTGTTTTCACGATCGTTGAGGTTTTTCAAAAAGTGATTTTCGATTTTATGATATTGTTCATTTAATTTTTTAGGGAAAATTTGATAGGCTCCAATAGCGATAATAAGCGCTATAAAAGCAACCAAAGGCGAGAAGAAGATATTCAATAAAAAACCGACAAAGAATAATCCGAGACTCATCCTGATTAGAATAAGCATCAATAATGCCCCACGGTATTTACGCTCTTCCCAAAGTATTTCTACTTCATCTACTTTAACACGACGGAGTGACAATGCCCATAAAAATGGTGCAATAATCACTAAAGTCAATAAAGCAGCTAAAGTATTTCCAAATCTAGTATCGGCCACTAAAGGCGCAACGAATTTAGATGACAATAAAATAATTGCAGTAATAATAATAGTATGAAGGATAATTTGAGTAATAGAAGATCGCAATACAATCTGCCAAGTACTTACCGATTTGATTGCTTGGGCATTGACACTGTATCTGTTGATGTTTTTAACCCATCGTTTCGGCATTTTTGATTCTAAAAACAAAGCAAATCTTTCCGAATACTTAATTAAAAATGGAGTTGTAAACGTGGTTATTGCCGATACCGCTACGATAATTGGATACAAGAAATCACTGGTTACTTTCAGCGTCATTCCAAGTGTTGCAATGATAAAAGAGAACTCTCCAATTTGCGCCAAACTCATTCCTGTCTGTACAGACTGTTTAAGAGGCTGACCAGAAATTAAAGCTCCTATAGAAGAACTAAATGCTTTTCCGAAAATAGTTAAAAGTGTAATCAAACCAACTGGAAGCGCATAGGTCAATAGCGTTTCAGGATTAATTAACATTCCGACAGATACAAAGAAAACAGCGCCAAATAAATCTTTTACAGGCTGAATTAAATGCTCAATTTTTTCTGCCTGTGTAGTTTCAGCAATAATAGAACCCATTATAAAAGCGCCTAAAGCGGGAGAAAAACCAACATTTGCTGCAAACATTACCATCATCAAACACAATGCTAACGAAATAATAAGCAGCATTTCATCAGTTAAAAGATGCTTTGCTTTTTTCAAAATCGTTGGAATAATAAAAATTCCTCCTAAGAACCAAATGATCAAAAAGAATACTAATTTTAAAACAGACTGTAATAATTCGCCTCCAGAAACCTGATCGCTTACTGCAATTGTCGATAATAAAACAAGCATTAAAATGGCTACAATATCTTCAACAATTAAAGCTCCAAAAACAATTCCAACGAACTTTTTTCCTTTCACTCCCAATTCATCAAAAGCCCTGATAATAATCGTTGTGGAAGAAATAGAAAGTGTCGCTCCAAGGAAAATACTGTCCATTTTTCCCCAGCACATCCACTGGCCGACACAATAACCAATTAATGTCATAAACATAATTTGGGTTATAGCGGTAACAGAAGAGGTTCCTCCAACCTTCATAAGTTTCTTAAAGCTGAATTCGAGTCCTAAACTAAAAAGTAAAAATATAACCCCGATTTCTGCCCAAACTTCAACACTTTTCATGTCTGTTATAGAAGGGAAAAAATCAAAATGGTTTCCGGCTAAAAATCCTGCAATCAGGTAGCCTAGAACCAAAGGCTGTTTCATTTTTTTAAATAGTAGAACGGCAATTCCGGCAGTCATCAGGATTAATCCCAAATCACTAATTAAAGGTTGTAAGTGGTGTGTACTTTCGGCAGCGGCATTTAATGCAATCATATAAAAACGTGGTATTTTTTTAAGGAGCTGATCCAGCTTTTCATTGTAATGAAATCCACTGCACTTTTATAAGAATAAATGGCTAGGTAATACTGGTTTAGCTCCGAATTAAATAAAAAAAGCTATCTCGATAAAGATAGCTTTTTTTGACAAAATATTTGGTATTTTCTTTAGATTCCTGTGTAATTACTAGGAGTTATTGCTAATAATTCTGCTCTAACAGCATCTGAAACTTCTAAAGTTGCAATAAAATTATGAATTGCATTTTTATCAATAGCTTCATTTGTTCTTGTTAGGCCTTTTAAAGCTTCGTAAGGGTTTGGATACGCTTCGCGACGTAAAATAGTCTGAATTGCTTCAGCCACAACGGCCCAGTTTCTTTCTAAATCTTCAGCAAATTTACTTTCGTTTAAAAGTAATTTATTTAAACCTTTTAGAGTTGCTTCAAAAGCGATAATGGTATGTCCAAATGGCACACCAACGTTTCTTAAAACCGTACTGTCCGTTAAATCACGCTGTAATCTTGAGATTGGTAATTTTGCAGAAAGATGTTCAAAAATAGCATTTGCAATTCCTAAGTTTCCTTCAGAGTTTTCAAAGTCAATTGGATTTACTTTGTGTGGCATTGCAGAAGAACCAATTTCCCCAGCTTTGATTTTTTGTTTGAAATAGTCCATTGACACATAAGTCCAAATATCACGGTCTAAGTCTATAATAATAGTATTGATTCTTTTTAAAGCATCGAAAAAAGCAGCAAAATGATCGTAATGCTCAATTTGTGTTGTTGGGAAGGAATGCTGTAAACCAAGATCTGTTTCAACAAATTTATTTCCGAACTGTTTCCAGTCAATTTGCGGATACGCTACATGATGAGCATTGAAGTTTCCTGTTGCACCACCAAATTTAGCTGCAAATGGAACATTAAATAACAAACGCATCTGCTCTTCTAAACGCTCTACGAAAACCAAAATCTCTTTTCCTAAACGAGTAGGAGAGGCAGGTTGTCCGTGTGTACGTGCCAGCATTGGAATATCCTTCCATTCAACGCTTAATTCTTTTAATTTGGCAATTACAGCAACTAAAGTCGGCATATAAACTTGCTCAAATGCTTCTTTTGTCGAAAGCGGAATAGCAGTATTATTGATATCTTGAGACGTTAATCCGAAATGAATGAACTCTTTGTATTGAGATAAGCCTAATTTTTCAAAAGCATCTTTGATAAAGTATTCTACCGCTTTTACGTCGTGGTTGGTTACTTTTTCTGTTTCTTTAATCCAAAGCGCATCTTCAGTTGAAAAATTTTTGTAGATGTTTCTCAAGCTTTCAAACAAACTTGCGTCAATACCTTGTAGTTGAGGTAATGGAATTTGGCATAAAGCAATGAAGTATTCCACTTCAACTAAAACACGATATTTTATTAAAGCTTCTTCAGAGAAAAAAGGTGCTAAATTTTGAGTTTTATTTCTATATCTTCCATCAATTGGAGAAATAGCATTCAATTCGTTTAGAGTAGTCATTGTTATGTTGTTTTTTCGAAAGGTGCAAATATAAACAGAATTTGGCGATTACAGGCAATTAAAACGCGCATTTGTGCATTCAAAATGAATTTAATCGCGTTCTCAAGTCTGCTACTCCTTCGGATGCAAATTTGGCAATCGTTTCTACTTTATTTCGGATATTCGGAATTGCAATTGGTTTGGGATCAATGTAAAAAATAGGAGTTGTACTCGGAACATAAGCTGTCAATCCTGCAGCAGGATAAACTTGAAGCGAAGTCCCAATTACGGCAAAATAATCTGCAGTTTCGGTTATGTCAATCGCTTCTTCCAAGGCTGGAACTTCTTCGCCAAACCAAACAATATGCGGGCGCAATTGATGTCCGTTTGCATCAAGATCGCCAGTCTTTAAATCTTCTGTCCAGTCTAAAATTAGATTTTTATCCCGAACGCTTCGAACTTTTAATAATTCTCCATGCAAATGTAAAACCTTTGTGCTTCCAGCGCGTTCATGTAAATCGTCAACATTTTGAGTGATAACGTAAACATCAAAATCTTTTTCCAGCTCAGCCAAAATTATATGTCCTAAATTCGGATTGACCTCTTTTAACTGCTGACGGCGTTTGTTGTAAAAATCTAAAACTAATTCTTGATTTTTATGCCATCCTTCAGGAGTTGCAACTTCCATTACATCATGTCCTTCCCACAAACCATCACTGTCACGAAAGGTTTTGATGCCACTTTCAGCACTAATTCCAGCTCCGGTTAAAATAACAAGTTTCTTTTTCATTTTATATGAAGTTTTTTTTGATTCTTATTCAAAGATAATCAAATGAGATTTTTTTCAAATGAAATGGTTATTTTCGCAGACTTAAATTTCCTTAATGTAGACTGACGAACTTATAGTTAGTAATAAAAAGAATTAAAATGATTGATTTAGATTACCTCGCATTTTTAGAAAATATATTAACCGATAATAGAAAAGCTAATTTTTTAAAAGTTTTAGAAAATCGAACAAAACATTTTACTGTCGCTGTTGAAGATGTTTATCAGATGCACAATACAAGCGCAGTGATGCGAAGCTGTGAAGTTTTTGGAATTCAAGAATTGAATGTAATTGAGCAGCGTTTTGGAAAACGTATTGACAAAGAAATTGCGTTAGGTGCGCAAAAATGGGTTGACATCAATCGATTTGATTCGGTTTCTGGCTGTCTTTCTGATCTGAAAGGTAAAGGCTATCAAATCATTGCGACAACGCCGCATGAAAAAGACTGCATGTTGGAAGATTTTGATATTTCAAAGCCAAGTGCATTGTTTTTCGGAACTGAAAAGGAAGGTTTATCCAAAGAAATTATGGATAATGCTGATGGATTTTTAAAAATTCCAATGGTTGGTTTTACTGAAAGTTTGAATATTTCGGTTTCCGCAGCAATCATCATCCAAAGCTTAACTAACAGATTAAGAAGATCTGATATTAACTGGAAACTGACTGATGAAGAAATTTTGGTAAAACGTTTGCTTTGGGCAAAGAATTCTATAAAAGATATTAAAAGAATTGAAGAAAGATATTATCAGGATAACCCTAGATAAGTCTCAGTTTACAGTTTTCAGTCTCAGTTTGGAACCTGTAAATTAGTTTTTTAAATAACTTAAAAACAAAAGACCGACAGTTTTAAACTATCGGTCTTTTTTTTATTATTAAAGGATCAGTCTGTAAACTGTGACTGCAACTGAATACTTAAAAATTTATTCATTAACCAAAACCCAAGTTCCGGCAGCTAAAAGACTTTCAGCTTTTTTGAATTTCATTGTTTCTGTTTTACCAGTAGCAACTTCCTGAACTGTAACAGTATCATTTCTGTTGATTTTTGGTGTATCTCTAACGATAGTTTCTGTAACCTGACGCTGTTGAGTTTCTCCAGCTTCACGGTTGATGCTTTCGCTGTTTGGGATTTCGTCTTTACTTAATTGTAAATTTTCTTTTGGACGAGCTACTTCTCTTGCTTCGTGAATTTCAGGAGCGTTTTGAGCAGGTAAATCACCTTTGAATAAGAATGAAATAACTTCTTTATTAACGTTATCCAGCATTCCTCTAAACAAGTTGAAAGCTTCTAATTTGTAAATAAGCAATGGGTCTTTTTGCTCGTGAACAGCCAATTGAACAGATTGTTTCAATTCGTCCATTTTGCGTAAGTGTTTTTTCCAAGCTTCATCAACAATAGAAAGTGTTATGTTTTTCTCGAAATCAGCAATTAATTGAGCTCCTTCGCTGTCATAAGCTCTTTTCAAGTCAGTTACCACATTCAAAGTTTTGATTCCGTCTGTAAATGGAACTACGATTCTTTCAAAATGATTGTTAGGCTCTTCGTAAACTCCTTTGATAATTGGGAAAGCTTCTCTTGCGCTTCTTTCAGTTTTTTCTGTGTAGAAAGCTAAAGCTTCTTTGTATACTTTACCAGTAACTTCAATATCAGACAATTTTAAGAAATCTGCTTCTGAAATTGGAGACGTGATTCCGAAATAACGAATTAAATCAAATTCGTATCCTTTGAAATCATTTGCCACTTTACTGTTGCTAACGATTAATTCGCAAGTATCATAAAGCATATTCGCAATATCCAGTTTCAAACGCTCACCAAATAAAGCGTGACGACGACGTTTGTAAACTACTTCACGCTGAGAATTCATTACGTCATCATATTCTAATAAACGTTTACGAACACCAAAGTTATTTTCTTCTACTTTTTTCTGAGCACGTTCGATCGATTTAGTCATCATAGAATGCTGAATAACTTCACCTTCTTTCAATCCCATTCTGTCCATTACTTTCGCTACTCTTTCAGAACCGAATAAACGCATTAAGTTATCTTCAAGAGAAACATAAAATTGAGAACTTCCCGGATCTCCCTGACGACCAGAACGACCACGTAACTGTCTGTCAACACGACGTGAATCATGACGTTCTGTACCCACGATTGCTAAACCTCCCGCAGCTTTAACTTCTGGAGATAATTTAATATCGGTACCACGACCAGCCATGTTTGTTGCAATTGTTACCACTCCAGCTTTACCAGCTTCTTCAACGATTTGTGCTTCTTGCTTGTGCATTTTAGCATTCAATACGTTGTGCGTGATTCCTCTCATTTTAAGCATACGGCTCAATAATTCTGAAATCTCTACAGAAGTTGTTCCAATCAATACTGGTCTTCCAGCCTGTGATAATTCAGTAACGTCTTCGATAACAGCGTTGAATTTTTCACGTGTAGTTTTGTAGATATAATCTTCTTTGTCAATTCTTGCAATTCCACGGTTAGTTGGAATTTCAACAACGTCTAATTTATAAATCTGCCACAACTCGCCAGCTTCTGTAACAGCTGTCCCCGTCATACCAGCTAATTTGCTGTACATTCTGAAATAATTCTGTAATGTTACTGTTGCAAAAGTTTGTGTAGCAGCTTCGATTTTTACGTTTTCTTTAGCTTCGATCGCTTGGTGTAATCCGTCTGAGTAGCGACGACCATCCATGATACGACCGGTTTGCTCATCGACAATCATAATTTTGTTGTCCATGATCACATACTCTACATCTTTTTCGAATAAAGCATAAGCTTTTAAAAGTTGCGTTAAAGTGTGGATACGCTCGCTTTTTACTCCAAAATCTTGGAATAATCTTTCTTTAGCTTCCGCTTCCGCATCTTTATCTAATTTTTGTTTTTCGATAGCAGCGATTTCTGTTCCGATGTCTGGTAAAACGAAGAAATCGGCATCTGTATCTCCAGAAAGGTATTTGATACCGTTATCTGTTAACTCAACTTGATTGTTTTTTTCTTCAATCACAAAATATAAAGCTTCGTCAACTTTATGCATTTCGCGATTGTTATCCTGCATATATTGATTTTCAGTTTTTTGAAGCAATTGTTTAATTCCTTCTTCACTCAAAAATTTAATTAATGCTTTATTTTTAGGTAAAGATCTGTAAGCTCTTAATAATAAGAAACCTCCGTCTTTAGTATTTCCTTCTTTGATTAATTTTTTAGCTTCAGCTAAGAAACCATTTGCTAACTGACGTTGTTGTGCAACTAAGTTTTCGATTTTTGGTTTCAATTCGTTGAATTCGTGACGATCTCCCTGAGGAACCGGTCCAGAAATGATAAGCGGTGTTCTGGCATCATCAATTAATACAGAATCCACCTCGTCGACAATGGCAAAATTGTGTTTTCTCTGTACTAAATCGCTAGGAGAGTGTGCCATGTTATCTCTTAAGTAATCAAAACCAAATTCGTTATTGGTTCCGTAAGTGATATCAGCGTCGTATGCTTTCTTTCTTTGTTCAGTACTTGGCTGATGATTATCGATACAGTCAACAGATAAACCGTGGAATTCGAACAAAGGTGCTTTCCATGTGCTATCACGTTTTGCCAAGTAGTCATTCACTGTTACTAAGTGAACTCCATTTCCAGTCAAAGCATTTAAGTAAAGTGGAAGTGTAGCAACCAAAGTTTTACCTTCACCCGTTTGCATTTCGGCAACTTTACCTTCGTGTAAAACCATACCACCAATCAACTGAACATCATAGTGAATCATGTCCCAAGTGATGTCTTTTCCGGCAGCATTCCATTTATTAGCCCAAACCGATTTATCACCTTCAATAGTAATATATGGTTTTGTTGCAGAAAATTCACGGTCTTTTGCAGTTGCAGTAACCTCAATGTGAGAGTTTTCTTTGAAACGACGAGCCGTTTCTTTTACTACAGAAAAAGCTTCTGGAAGAATTTCCAATAAAGTTTTCTCAGAGATTTCATAAGCTTCTTTTTCAAGAGCATCTATAGCATCATAAAGATCTTCTCTTTTGTCGATGTCTTCGATGTTTTCTACTTCCGCTTTAAGCGCAGCAATTTTAGCATCTTTGTCAGCTCTGGCTTCTTTAATTCTGTCTTTAAAATAAACAGTTCTTCCTCTCAATTCGTCGTTAGTTAGACTCATTAAGGGAGCTTCGAATGTTTTAATTTTATTTAAGTAAGGTTGTAAAGCTTTGACATCTTTCTGTGATTTATCACCCACAAAGACTTTAATAATACTGTTTATGAAACTCATGATTTATTGTATTTCTTTATTATTTATATGTATTTGAACCAAAAAAAAAGCCTCTATGATGAGACTTTTTCCTTTGGTTTATTTTTTTAATATTCATCCTCATTCCAAAGATAATCTTCGTCTGTTGGATAATCAGGCCAAATTTCTTCCATTGATTCATATATCTCGCCTTCATCTTCGATTGATTGAAGGTTTTCTACTACTTCTAATGGAGCACCAGCTCTAATAGCGTAGTCAATAAGTTCATCTTTGTTAGCAGGCCATGGCGCATCACTTAAATAAGATGCTAATTCTAATGTCCAATACATCTGTTATCTGTTTAGTTTGTGCAAAAATAAATTTTTTACTGAAAAAGACAAGTAAATTTTGATTTATTTTAATAAAATTTAAGAACGTCCTTTGGTAAATCCCAATTTTTAAGTTTCAAATTCCAAAAAAGAAGCTTAAAACCTCCAATTTTACAGCTTTTACGCATAACTTAAATTCAAAGAATTTCAGTTTTTTATTGGAATTTGGGATTTCAAAAAATTGGAATTTTAAGAAAATTTACTTTCTCGGAATCCATTTCACTTCCTCCGCTTTAAGGTCTGAGGACAACTTTCGTGCCAAGACAAAAAGGTAGTCAGAAAGTCGGTTTAAGTACATAATTGCGATTTCTGGAACGTGCTCATTATGACTTAAATGTACTGCCAAACGTTCTGCGCGACGGCAAATACAGCGTGCTATATGACAATGTGACACGGTTGGATGTCCGCCAGGTAAAACAAAATGAGTCATTTGCGGAAGGCTTTCTTCCATTTTATCTATTTCGTTTTCGAGTAATTCAATATCAGATTCAATTATCCCCAAATTTTCTAAGCGAAGTTTTCCGTTTTTTAGCACTTCTTTTTCTTGTGGAGTTGCCAAAATGGCACCAACGGTAAAAAGACGATCCTGTATTTCTATTAAAATAGTTTTATAATGATGATCCATTTCCTGATCACGAATTAATCCAATGTATGAATTAAGTTCATCAACAGTTCCATAACTGTCAATTCTAATATGGTCTTTCGGTACGCGGGTTCCTCCAAAAAGAGCTGTTGTACCTTTGTCGCCGGTTTTGGTATATACTTTCATTTTTTTAAGATGCTAAGGTTCTGAGATTCTGAGATGCTAAGTTTCTTGGTTTGTAATTTCTATATTAAAGTTTAATTCTTTCCAGTCTTTTATTTTCCATTTCCGTACTAAAAAAAACATCCTTAGAAATTGGGTTTTCTAAAAGCTGCCATTCAGGTTTTTCAGGTAAATGTTCCAGGATAAAATCTTCGGGATTGTCTAGTAAGTAACGGACAGATAATTGTTTCTCAAAAAATAATTTTCCATCTTCATTTTCAAAGGCTCCACCAGCTCCCCAGGTTACATCTATAAATTCCCATTTGTCATACATTTTGACAGCATTCCAGGCGTGATTTGTTTCCTTTAGATATTCACCGTTATAATTATAACCTTTGCCATAACCTGTAATGACTTCACACTTTATTTTTAGATTAAGACAGATTTCCTGAAATAAATTTGAATAACCTGCACAAACTGATTTTCTGTCAGAAAAGGTAGTTTCAGCAGAAACATCATCTATTGTATTGTTTGCGTAAGATTCGATATCATAATCAATATTTAAACAAATCCAGTAATAAATTAATTGAACAAGTTCTTTTTTAGTTTTTGCTCCTCTTGCTAAATATTTGCTTAAATCTTCAATGTCTTTAGTTTCAGATTCAGGTGCTTTTTTGGCATATTCTATTAATCTGTAATACGTTTGATTTTGAGCACTAATTGAAATAGTGAAAAATAATACAAACGAGACGAGGATTTTTTTCACTCTGAAATTTATTTTTAATACAAAAATCTAAAATTATTTAGTCGTATCGCTTTCAATTAAACCATCACGCAAACGAATTACTCGATGTGCATAAGCAGCAATATCTTCTTCATGCGTTACTAGAATTACAGTGTTTCCTTGTGCGTGAATATCTCCGAAAAGCTTCATGATTTCTATAGAAGTTTTACTGTCTAAGTTTCCCGTTGGTTCATCGGCAAGAATAATCGAAGGCTTATTAACCAAAGCTCTGGCTACAGCAACACGCTGGCGTTGTCCTCCAGAAAGCTGATTCGGCTGGTGATCCATTCTATCGGCTAGATTTACTTGTTTTAGAACTTCGGTTGCACGTGCAATTCGGTCAGATTTTCCGTAACCGGCATAAATCATAGGAAGTGCTACATTATCTAATGCAGTTGTTCGGGGTAATAAATTAAAAGTCTGAAATACGAAGCCAATTTCTTTATTTCTGATTTCGGCCAATTCATCGTCTTTCATTTGGCTGACATCTTTTCCATTTAAGACATAACGTCCAGAAGTAGGTGTGTCTAAACAGCCTAATAAGTTCATTAAAGTTGATTTTCCGGATCCTGAAGGTCCCATTAATGCTACATATTCGCCTTTTTTTATTTCTAAATTAACTCCCTTTAAAACATAAACAATTTCGTTTCCTAAAACAAAATTTCGTCTGATATCGGTTATTTTAATTAATGGTTCAGCCATTTTAGTTTTCAATTTTGGATTTAAAAGTACAAAACACTTTTGAATAAAACTGATAAGTAGCTGATAATCGGTTTTTGTTACAAAAACATCATTTAGTTTATTGAAATAACAAAATAATCAACAATATATTTTTAAAGCCGTTATATCGTTGTGATGTTGTTTTGTATAATTATCATTATTTGGTTGAATTTATAAATTTATTATTTTATAAATCTTAAAAAGATGGGAATAATGTAATTTTAAGCATTTTCTTTTAAGTAAATTTGATATTATTAATTAAAACAATCAAAATTATGAAAAATATCAAAATAGCTACAGGAATTGCATTATTAGCGTTGAGCTTTACATCATGTAAAGACGAAAAACAAGAAAAGGCACAGAAAACAATTGATTCTTATGTAACCTACGTAGATTCGGTTAAAAATGTTAAAGCCGAAGATCTTAAAGAAAATTGGAATACTGTTGAATCGGAATACGATAGAAGAGCAGCAGAAGCTGATGCCGCTTTAGCAGATATTAAAGATAATACTGCCCAAACAGAGAAAATAAATGCAAGCAAAGCTAAGTATGAGGATTTTAAAAATGAAATGACCACCCTTCTTGCCCCACCGGCTCCAAGTCCTAAACAACAATTAAGAAATGCCTTATTTGGTGAAGGAAAAATTGGAGATGATATGAGCTTCAGCTGGGTAAACGCTCAGAATATTCATAGTGTGTACCAACAATTTGTTCATACGGTTGAAAATAATAAGGATAAATATTCTAGAGAAGACTGGGATGAAATTAAAGTATTGTATGAAGCACTTGACAGCAGAAAAAATACTGTTGAAAAAGAAGGTTTGACTGCAGCAGACAATAGAAAAATTGCTGGTTTGAAAATTAAGTTTGCGCCTATGTATACCGTAAATAGAATGGGAGCAAAAGCTGAAGAAAATAAAGAAGCAAAAAAATAAGCTTTAAGATTTTGAATTAGAAAAAAAGACGATCATTTATGATCGTCTTTTTTTTATGCCCTTATTATAAAATGTTCTTTTTCCTGTTCTCTTCTAAAAAACACAAATCCCCATTGAAAAGTATCAATAGTGACTTTTACTTTGGGATGATTCTTTATAATTTCCCAAGCTTCTTCCATTTCTTTTGACCAATGAATATCATCAAAAATCCAAATCGAATCATTATTGATTGTTGATAATAAAAGTTCAAAATAGGCTAAAGTTGCTTTTTTTGAATGATTGCCATCAAAATATATTAGATTGTATATTTTAGAATTTAGATTTTCTGAAACTAGAAAAGATTCAAATTCTGAAATGATATTTTCTACGTTTTTACAATCGAATTCATTTAGTTGATTTTGGGCAATACCAGCAGTATTCGGGCAACCTTCTATCGTAATTACTTTTGCTTTTGTATTTCCTAAAGCTAAAGCTGATGTTGCTAATCCTAAAGAGGTTCCTATTTCTAGAATAGTGTCAGGCTGAAAATAGCGAGTTACGCGAAATAATAATTCGGCTCTTTTTACCGAAATTCCAGCTGTTTGGGCAATTTTAGAAATCTGTCTTTGGTTTGATTTGAAGACTTTAGATCCTGCGCCAAAATCAGTTACTTCTATGAAGTTCTTGTTTTCTAAAAGTGATTTTCGATACTTTTTTAGAATAGCATATTCTGGTTTTGTCTTTCTATCGTAAAAACATTTTGTCAATAAATTAAAGACAAAAGGAGAATGCACCGCATGTTCATTTTTAGAATGCCAAAGAAATTTTAGATAAGATTGTATTTGAAAAAGCATTTAGAAACTTAGGAAGGAATTAATTTACTTTGATCAATTTTACATCAAAAATAAGTACAGAACCAGCTGGAATACCTGGTATACTAGTACTCCCGTAGCCTAAATGTGATGGGATAAGTAAGGTACCGCTTCCGCCTTCTTTAAATAACGGAATTCCTTCTGTCCAGCCTTGAATTACTCGGTTTAAAGGAAAAGTAGCTCCAGCACTTGTGCTTTGGTCAAAAGTTTTTCCGCTAGTGAAAGAACCTGTATAAGCAACCGTAACAGATGATGTTGCAGTTGGCTGTTTACCTGTTCCAGGTTCATCAATGATGTAATATAAACCAGAATCTGTTCGTACTGCTGTTAAATCGTTTTTAGCAATATAATCTTTAATCTCTTGCTCGTTTTCTTCTCTGTAATCTTTTGCTGGTGTTTCTTTGTCTGAACTTGAACACGAAATGAATAATGTTAAAGTAAATAATGCAGTTAATAATTTTTTCATGTAGTGTTTTATTTTTTTAATGCTGGTAAATATAGGGAAATTTAGTTTTTAGTCGCGGTCTCGGTTTTCAGTTTTTCTTAATTCTAAGTTGAAGCTGAAACCTGAAACTAAAACTTACCCTTCAAGTTTAGTCGAAAGTTCAAACCAGCGTTCTTCTTTTGTATCTATTTTTTTAATTATATTTTGAAGTTCATTTGCTTTTTTCTCGATGTCAGCATCTGCTACTTTTCCGTCAGAGAATAATTGTTCGATTTTAGTTTTTTCGATTTCCAAATCTTTTATTTCTCTTTCTATTTTCTGATATTCTTTTTGTTCGTTGAAAGTTAGGTTTCCAGTTGGATTATTTTGTTTCCAGTCTTTCTTTTCGGCTTTATTTTCTTCTTTTTGAGCAATATCGGCACTATCTTCGTAAGCTCTAAAGTCAGAATAGTTTCCTGGGAAATTTTCGATTTCGCCTTGTCCTCTAAAGACAAATAAGTGATCGACAATTTTATCCATAAAATAACGATCGTGAGAAACTACTAATAAACAGCCGGGATAATCTAAAAGAAAACTTTCCAGAACGTTTAATGTCACAATATCCAAATCGTTTGTAGGTTCATCGAGAATCAAAAAGTTCGGATTCTGAATTAAAACTGTACACAGGTATAAACGCTTTAATTCTCCTCCGCTTAGTTTTTCAACATAATCATATTGTTTTTTGGCATCAAAAAGGAAACGCTCTAATAATTGCGATGCTGAAATAATCTTTCCTTTTGCAAGCGGAATATATTCTCCGTATTCCTTAATAATATCAATAACACGCTGTCCTGGTTTAGGATTAATTCCAGATTGTGTATAGTAACCTACTTTTATGGTATCACCTTTTACAACACGTCCGCTGTCTGGCGGAATGGTTCCAGTCAATAAATTTAAGAAAGTAGATTTCCCAGTTCCGTTTTTACCAATAATTCCGATTCTTTCACCACGCTGAAAATCAAAGCTGAAATTGTCAAGAATAACTCGGTCTTTGAATTTTTTAGAAAGTTTATGAAGCTCGATAATCTTACTTCCCATTCTTTCCATATTAATTTCAAGCTCGACTTTGTTTTCTTTTCTTCGGCTCTGCGCTTTTTCTTTAATGATGTAAAAATCATCCTGACGAGATTTAGATTTTGTTGTTCTCGCTTTCGGCTGGCGGCGCATCCATTCTAATTCTTTTACAAATAAATTTTTTGCTTTGTCAATACTCGCATTTTCAGAAGTAATTCGTTCTTCTTTTTTCTCTAAGTAATAAGAATAGTTCCCTTTGTACTGATATAATTTTCCGTTATCTAATTCGATAATTTCATTACAAACACGCTCTAAGAAGAAACGGTCGTGTGTTACCATAAACAATGTAATGTTTTCTTTGGCAAAATAACTTTCCAACCATTCGATCATTTCAAGATCTAAGTGGTTGGTAGGCTCATCCAAAATCAATAAATCTGGGCGATTAATTAAAATGATAGCAAGAGAAAGACGTTTTTTTTGTCCTCCAGAAAGATTCTTTACTTTTAGTTTAAAATCTTCTAGTTTTAATTTGAAAAGTATCTGTTTGTACTGCGTTTCAAAATCCCAAGCATTGTGTTGATCCATTGCATCAAAAGCTTTTTGATAAGCCTCTGTGTCTTCAGGATTTTCTAGTGCTTTTTCGTATTTTTCGATTACTTTTAAAGTTTCATTATCTGAAGCGAAAATGCTCTCTTCAATCGTAAGTTCGTCCTGCAGATTATTATCTTGTGAAAGAAACGCCATTCTGATCCCTTTTCTCAAAACCACTTGCCCAGTATCAGGCTCTTCTTTACCATTGATGATGTTCATAATGGTTGTTTTTCCAGAACCGTTTTTAGCAATAAAAGCGATTTTTTGGTCTTTATTAATTCCAAAAGAAATGTTGTCAAAAAGGACTCTTTCGCCAAATGACTTTGAAATGTTTTCTACAGATAAATAGTTCACAAGAATAAAATTTTTTGCAAAAGTAAACTATTCTCTTACGATTTGCGAATTATTTATGGAGATACAAACCTAGTACCGAGCTGAGATCAAAATAATGTATTTGTTGTTTTACATTTATAACAGGTTTTCGAACCAGTGCTTCATTAGTTAAATAATAATGTAATCCATCTTTTGTTGCAATTCCTTCAATTTGATGAAAAGGAAATCTTAAATCTATTCGTCTTTTATTTCCAGACAAAAAATCTTGATTCTTGAAATCGTAAAGAAGATATAAAAATGGTTTTCCCATTTTAGTGTAGCCGCATAAGGTGATGAGGTTTTTATTTTCAAGATAAGTTCCTCCAGTTACTAAACCTTTTGTGTTCAAAGTTGATCTGAATTTTGCAACCTGATTCCCAGCCTGCTTTGACAAAGAATAAATAGCAGTTTTAGAAGATTTCCATTGTTTAGTAAACAGATAAATACTGTCTTTAGAAATGATAAAAGCCTCGCAGTCAAAATTGGTTTTGTTTGGTTTTGAAAGCGAAAAATCAGTTTGGTCAGAATAGGTAAAGAAGATGGTTTCGATTTTAGGTTTTTCTTCCAAAAACGATTTTTTTTCTATTTTAAGTATTTTTAGGTCTTTTCGATTTCCGGAATAATTATTTCCAAAATCGCCAATATATAAATAAAGATCGTCCTGCGTAATTTCTTCCCAATCGTGATTAATAACCTCAGGAAAGACAACTTTTCTTTTAATATTTCCTAAAGTATCAAGGCCATAAATTGTTGTGTCATGGTCGTCATTGTGTGTCCAAAGTAAATTATCAAAAGCAATTAATCCAGAAGTTTCACGAATTGAATCGCTTAAATGGGTGGAATGTTCAGGTTTTAATTTTAGATTTTTATAACTGCAGCTTCCGTTGTTCAATACAGCTTTTGAATCGTAGTTTTCAGCTTTTGGGTCTGTGCATCCTGAAATTTGAGCGTAGCAAGATGTTGTAATTGCAAGGAAGAAGAAAATAATTTTTATCATAATTGCAATATTATTTTTGTACAAGTTAAATGTAAAGTTTTAAATAATACAACAAAATAACTATAAAAAAATACAATTTAAATGTTACTTTGCATTCGTTAAGTTTTATTCTTTTAAGAATAGGATTACTCTGTTATGAAAATTTTACAAGAACTATCTCATTATCGAATTTCGCGTTATTTCAAACTTTTGTTTGTAATAGTAGATATTATATTGTTAAACCTAGCAACTTTACTTTCTTCTTTGGCAAGGTTTGGAAATTTGGATAAACTGCTTTCCAAAGAAGAACGTACCATTTCTCTTTTGGCTATTTTAATTTGGATAGCTCTGTTGTTGCAAAACGATTCAAATAGAAGCATTCGTGTAGAACCAATCGAAAAAATTTTATGGAGAACCATTAAGAAAATAGTAATTCATGCAGCGGTCGTTTCCATCTTTGTTGTGTATTTAAAATACGAGGAGATATCAAGACTTCGTATGGTATATTTTTACATGATCTTTTTTGGAATTTTAATGATTTCTAGATTTTTATCAATGAAGCTTCTAAAGTACATTAGAGCGCAGGGATATAATTTTAAAACCTTTATTATTGTTGGAGCTAATCAAAGTGGTGAAAGAATTCGAAAAGTTCTCGCGAAAGATCTTACCTACGGATACCGATTTTTAGGTTTTTTTGATAAAGGAGAAAATCTAACTGCCATTGATCCAGCTCTAATTGTAGGGCAGTTTGAAAACATCGAAAGATTTGTGATAGACAAAAAGATTGATGAAATGTATGTTGCACTGCATATCGAAAACATTCAGATTATAAATGAACTAATCCGAATCTGTGAACAAAATATGGTTCGTATTAAGTTTATTCCAGATTTTGAGCAATACACAAAAGCAAGCAAAGTTGAGGTTTCTTTTTATGAAAATATTCCTGTATTGATGTTTCGTACAGAACCTTTGGAATACGCTTCCAACAGGGTTGTAAAAAAAGTTTTTGATATTTTGTTTTCGAGTTTGGTAATTCTGTTTATTTTTCCGTGGCTGTTTCCTATTATTATGCTTATCATAAAATTGGAGTCACCAGGGCCTATATTTTTTAAGCAGGAAAGATCCGGAAGAGATAATGAAACTTTTATGTGTTTTAAGTTTAGAAGTATGTACGTTAATACTTTGGCACACAATAAGCAGGCCGAAAAAGGGGACAGTCGTATTACTAAATTTGGAGCTTTTATTCGTAAAACCAGTATTGACGAATTACCTCAGTTTTTTAATGTTTTTTGGGGAGATATGTCGGTTGTAGGTCCAAGACCACACATGATAAACCTTGCAAAAGAATATAGTGACTTAATTAATAATTATTTAGTGCGTCAATATGCTAAGCCAGGAATTACAGGCTGGGCACAGGTAAATGGTTTCAGGGGAGAAACCAAAGTTCTAAGCGATATGGAAAATCGCGTTGCTTATGATATTTGGTATATTGAGAATTGGAGTTTTCTACTGGATCTAAGAATAATTGTAAAAACAATGATCAATATATTTAAAGGAGAAGAAAACGCCTATTAGCAGTTTTAGAATCTAAAAAATTGATTGTTGGCAATAACCTCTTTCAATTGATCAATATTCCCAATTTTTATTTTTTTATCAAAAGAAGCAATGTGTTTTCTGTGATGAATATCGCTTCCGCAAAAATCGTACATTCCTTTTTTTAAAAGATCATCTGCTGTTTTTGCGATTTTTGTACCATAATAGTCTACAGTAGAAAGAAGATTCAACTGGAAAAGGCATCCGGCATTTTTTAGTTTTTCATATTCATTAAAATTATCATGAAAAAACACGTAACGTTCAGGATGTGCCAAAACAGGAATATAACCCGCTAATTGTATTTCAAAAATAGTTTTTAGGAGATTTATGGGAGCGCTTAAATACGATATTTCAACTAAAACGTAATTGTCTTTTAAAGTCAATAATTTTTCCTCTTTGAAATTGTTTTCAAACCAAAAGTCAATAAAATATTCTGCAGCAGCCTTAAAAGGAATCTTAATATTATTTGAAACTAATTCATTTTTAGTTTCCTCAAGTTTTGATTCTATTATTTCAGAAGTATTGTTCCAAACATAATGACTGATATGCGGTGTTGTAATAATTTGGGCAATTCCTAAATCTTGAAAAGATTGAGTAAGCTGTACAGATTTTGTTATGTTTTTAGCACCATCATCAATTCCTGGCAAAAGATGAGAATGTATATCTACAAAATCACCATTAAGCAGGTCTTTTAATATAGGTTTAGATTTGAAGAATGTAAACATGGGGCAAATGCGTGTAGCTCAAATTTATAAATTGCAAAATTAATGCAGAATTTCTAATAAGACATTTTAGAATTATACTATATTTGATTTTTAGTAAAAAAGTAAAAAATTATGAAAATAAAAGAGAATTTGTTTAATCAAAGGATTGTTTCTATCGATGCTTTACGTGGAATCACCATTTTTGTAATGATTTTTGTTAACGAATTGGCAAGTATTCAACATGTGCCACAATGGATGAGACATATGCCCGCCGATGCCGATGCCATGACTTTTGTTGATTTAGTTTTCCCTGCTTTTTTATTTATTGTTGGAATGTCGGTTCCATTTGCTTTTAATGCTAGGCTGATAAAAGGCGATAGTGCCAAAACCATTGGGACTCACACTTTAAAAAGAGCCTTTGCGCTTATTATTATTGGCGTTTTCATGGTTAATGCCGAATATGGTTTTGATGCTTCTAAAATGATAATTGCTCCAGCTCTCTGGGGACTTTTGGCCTATGCAATGCCAATCCTTATTTGGAATAAATACCCAAAAGATTTCCCTCTTTGGCTCAAAAGTGTATTGCAATATGGAGGGATTTTGGTTCTTATAACACTATACTTTTTATACATACAAGATACTGGTGAAAGAGGAATGACTCCAAAATGGTGGGGAATTCTAGGTTTAATTGGTTGGGCGTATCTTTTTACGGTTATTTATTATTGGCTGGTTTCAGGGAATTTATGGGCAATGATTGGTTTTTTAATTTTCAGTGTGGTAATGAATTCGTTAAATCTGACTGAAAATTCATTTGTTCAAAATACTTCATGGCTGAGTTTTATTGCTGGTCATCTTACACATGGCGCTTTGGTTTCAGCTGGAGTTGTAATCTCACTGCTCTTTTTTGATCGAAAAATCGAAAATAAAATCAACTGGCCTGTAATTACTTTTATAATATTGTTTTTTGCTGTTGGATTTGGTTTGAGGCCTTTATTCGGAATTTCAAAAATACATGGAACTCCATCGTGGACAATGATCTCAGCAGGAATCTGTACAATATTATTTTACTTTTTATATTGGTTAATGGAAGTTAAAAAACAAACGAAATGGAGCGAGTTTTTTATGCCAGCAGCAGCAAATCCGTTATTAATCTATATTTTACCAGGAGTAATTTATTATTTCTGTAAAACGATTGACATGCATATTATTCCAGGATACTTTAGGGTAGGCGTTCCAGGTATTATCTGGTCTTTAGTATTCTCTACAATTATGCTTTTCGTAATGAAAATCTTAAACAGGTATAAAATTCAATTGCATTTGTAATTTTTGAAATGAGAAGATTTTACCGAAAATCCTTAGCGCTCTTTGCGGTAAAAAAAACTTTCAATTTATAATAACTGACTTAATCTTCAGGATCGATCCGGAAATTGGATTGTAATTCACAAAATTGAACTTACATAAATTGTGAATATTCAGAAGTTTTCCATCAGGAAGTTCGTCTTGTTTAAAATCTGACCATGGAATTTTTATAGTTTTAAATTGATGGGTGGAAGCAGGCAGGCTAACTCTCGGATGTGAACCTCCATGTACGCAACCTGTTCCTTCTGAATTCCCTTCTCTTGCTTGTAATTTTATTGTTTGTGTAGATTGATAGGTAATTTCGACAAATTTTGATTCACTCGAAAGATTCGTCGGAATTCCGTCATTGGTTTCCGAAGGTGTAATCATAACATTGAGCTCAATTTCACCTTTTGGGTTATTTTTCGTGGTTATCGTAATTATTCCTTTTTTTATTCGAATAGCATTTAATGTTTCTTCACTTTCTTTTGAAGGGCCAGCGATAAACCATTTGTTAGATTTTACCAGATTTTCTCTTTTTTCCTGAGCTATCGCTGAAAAGCAAATAAGACTAAAAGCTAAAAAGTAAAGTGATAATTGACGCATAAGACTTTTTAAGATCAGATAATTAGAAACCCAAATGTAGCTTTTTTGAATCATTTTAAATCCGTTTTTATTCTACAAAAAATTTAAACATAATTCTAAATTAAAAATTCTAAATTTGTAAGAGATGGTTTTTAAAATATTGTGAGTGAGTAATTTAAAAATTATATATGTATGCTGTTTTTGTTTAATAAGCTCGTTTTGTAACGCTCAAAACGATAGTCTGACTGTGGGAAATCAGGACATATTAGATGTTGTTCACAAAATTTTTGACAAAAACGATACGATCAAAAAAGACAAGCAAAAAAAACTGGCATTCTCATTGCTTCCAGTTCCTGTTGATGTGAATTCGAGTACAGGTTTGGTGGTTTCCTTTTTAACTACTTTTTATCTCGGCGAAGATCACGAAAAAACGAAAATGTCTCAGGTTACTTTTTCACCTTATTTTAGTTTTACCAAACAATATGTTTTTCCTGTTCAGTCTTACGTTTACACAAGCGAAAATAAATGGAATTTTATAGGTGATTATCGATATATGATTTATCCTCAGGATACTTACGGTTTGGGTGAGCACGATTCAAAAGATAAAATGTCAACGCTCGATTATCAGCAGTGGCGGTTTTATCAGTTTGCAACCAGAAAAATTGTTGGGAATTATCGGTTGGGAATGGGTTTTCTTTTAGATAATTATCAAAATATTTCGGAGCAATCTTATATAGACGAGCAGACCGATTATAATCAGTACATGAAAGGAGATTATTCAGACGAAACTTCTTTCGGATTAGCGATTCAGGGTCTGTATGATTCACGGGAAAATATCATCAATCCAAAACAAGGATTGTATATTGAAGCCGATTTTCGTATGAATACAAGCGGAGTTGAAGGAGATAAATGGCAGTCCTTATATATAGACGCCAGAAAATACCATTCTTTCAGTAGAACCAAACACAGAGTTTGGGCTTCAAGAGCTTTTTATTGGTCAACATTTGGCGGAAAGCCTCATTATCTGGATTTGCCAAGTATTGGCTGGGACCGTGACGGAAAAACAGGAAGAGGTTTTACTAAAAACAGATACAGAAGCAATGCCTTAATTTACTTTGAAACCGAATATCGAACGGATATCAGTCGAAATGGTTTTTTTGGCGCTGTCTTTTTTACTAATATTTCTTCGGTTTCCAAACTTGAGACTTATCAATTCAAAAAATGGAATCCTGCGGTTGGAACCGGAATTCGTATCAAATGGAATAAAAGAAATGGCAGTAATCTGGCACTTGATTACGGAATTAGTAAAAACGACTGGTCGCTTCGTTTGGGGTTATCAGAAAATTTCTAACTTTCGACCAAAATCTACTAGATCAATTTTACATGCAGTTATCGATTATTATTCTCAATTATAATGTGCGTTACTTTCTCGAACAATGCGTTTTAAGTGTTCAGGAAGCAATTGCGGCAATCGATGCTGAAATTATTGTAGTAGATAATAATTCATCAGACGACAGTGTTTTGATGATGAGAGAAAAATTTCCAAAAGTAAAATTGATTGAAAACAAGGAGAATTTTGGTTTCCCAAAAGGAAATAATATTGGTTTTCGTCAAGCGAAAGGGAAATACATCTGCATCTTAAATCCTGATACCGTTGTTGCAGAAGATACATTCTTGAAGATTCTGGCTTTCGCCGAAAGGCAAAATAATCTCGGAATCATTGGCTGTAAACTAATTGATGGAACAGGAGAATTTCTGCCTGAAAGTAAAAGAGGAATACCGACACCCTGGGTTGCCTTTACGAAGATTTTCAGTTTGTATAAAATCTTTCCTAAAACAAAACTTTTCAATCAATATTACGCTCAGCATTTACATCAAAACGAAACTGGAAAAGTAGCTATTCTAGTTGGGGCTTTTATGTTTTTAGAAAGTAAACTTTATGAAGATTTAAACGGTTTTGACGAAGATTGTTTTATGTATGCAGACGATATCGATTTGTCGTATCGTGCTTTGCTTTTAGAAAAAGCTAATTTTTATTTTCACGAAACAACAGTTCTGCATTATAAAGGAGAAAGCACAATAAAAGATGAGCAATACATGAAACGATTTCAGGAATCGATGAATTTCTTTTATCAAAAACATTTCAAGAAATCCTGGTTCTTTAGTCTTTTTATTAAAATTGGGACATTTTTGTTTTCATTTGCCAAAATGTTTCAGGGAAAACCAAAAGAGAATCCGTTGCCGGAAAGCTATTTTTTATGCTCCGAAAATGAGAATTTCGCTAAAAAACTGGCTTCGATTTTGGAAAATAAAGTTGGTTTTTTAGAATTCAAAGAGGAAAAAATGGTAAATTCGTGCCTGATTTTAAAGGGTAAAAAGGCAGAGATCATTTTGGATAATCACTATATTTCATTCAAAAAATGTATCGAAATCATAGAAACTCTTAAAGATAAGAAGGTTACTTTTAAAATATTTCCCAAAAATGCGGGTTTTATTATTGGAAGCAATTCAAGAAATGACAGAGGGCAAATTATAAAAATTGAGTAAAAAATTATATTAAGTGTAATTTATGTTTAAAATATTCGTTAATTTCGCAATCTGAAAATCAAAAACATCTTTTAGATTAACAATATGGCAAGATTTGAATTAAAGCTTCCAAAAATGGGAGAAAGCGTCGCTGAAGCAACTATTACAAATTGGTTGAAAGAAGTTGGAGACAAAATTGAAGCTGATGAAGCGGTACTCGAAATTGCAACCGATAAAGTTGATAGTGAAGTACCTAGCGAAGTATCAGGAATTTTAGTTGAGCAATTGTTTGGTAAAGATGATTTAGTACAAGTAGGGCAGACTATTGCCATTATTGAGACTGAAGGCGGTGAAGCGGTGATTACAGAAACAATTTCAGTAGAAGAAACTGTAGCTCCGGCCGAAGCAGTTGAAATTGAAAAAACTATTGAAACGGTAAAAGAAACTGTAACAAGTACAGATTTTTCAGGTTCAGATAAATTCTTTTCTCCGCTAGTAAAAAATATCGCAAAAGAAGAAAACGTTACTTTAAACGAACTTGAAAATATTGCAGGTTCAGGAAAAGACGGACGTGTTACTAAAGAAGATATTTTAAAATATATAGAAGATCGCAAATCTGGAGTAGTGCAAACGCCAAAAGCGGTTGAAGAAACTCCAAAAGTACTTGCAGAAACTCCAAAAACTGAAACTCCTAAAGCAGTTGAACCAGTTGTTCAAAAAAGCCAGCAGGCTGTTCCGGTTTCTGTAAATGGAGGCGACGAAATTGTAGAGATGGACAGAATGCGTAAACTGATTTCAGGTTATATGACGGCTTCAGTTCAAACTTCGGCTCACGTACAGTCGTTTATTGAAGTAGATGTAACAAACATTGTGAAATGGAGAGATAAAGTAAAAACGGCTTTCGAAAAGAGAGAAGGCGAGAAATTGACTTTTACGCCGATTATGATGGAAGCGGTTGCTAAAGCCTTAAAAGATTTTCCTGGAATGAATATTTCTGTTGACGGGGATTATATCATCAAAAAGAAAAATATTAATTTAGGAATGGCGGCGGCATTGCCAAATGGGAATTTAATTGTCCCTGTAATTAAAAATGCAGATCAGTTGAATTTGGTTGGAATGGCAAAAGCGGTTAACGATTTAGGAAACCGTGCAAAAGCTGGAAAACTAAAACCAGACGATACACAAGGCGGAACTTACACGGTGACGAACGTTGGTACTTTTGGAAGTGTTTTCGGAACGCCAATTATTAATCAGCCTCAGGTTGGGATTTTAGCTCTTGGAGCAATTCGTAAAGTGCCTGCTGTTATCGAAACTCCGGAAGGAGATTTTATTGGAATTCGTCAGAAAATGTTCTTGTCTCATTCTTATGATCATAGAGTGGTAGATGGAGCATTGGGAGGAAGTTTTGTGAAAAGAGTGGCAGAATATTTAGAAGCTTTTGATGTAGATAGAGATTTCTAAAATCAATTATAAAAATATTTCAAATCCGATTGGTTTATAACTAATCGGATTTTTTTTGTGTTTTGTAAGAAAAGCGTTAAGTGGTAATGCTTTAAGTTGTTATTGATGTATTTCTTAAAAGTTAAAATCGTTAAATGAAAGCTTTTTTCGACAAAAAAAACGAGAATAAAGGAGGATATTCGGCTTTAAAAATTACATTTGTAGACTTATAAAAATTAGAAATGGAATTAAAACTTAACAAACCAATTTGCTTTTTTGATCTCGAAACAACGGGAATTGATATCGGTAAAGATAGAATCGTAGAAATTTCAATATTCAAAGTTTTTCCTAACGGAAACAAAGAAAGTAAAACCTGGTTGGTTAATCCAACAATTCCAATTCCGCCGCAAACTACTGCGGTACATGGCATCACTGATGAAAAAGTAGCAAACGAACCAACCTTTGCAGAATTAGCGTCACATATTCATAATATGATTAAAGACAGCGATTTGGGAGGATTTAACTCAGATCGTTTTGATATTCCGCTTTTAGCAGAAGAATTACTTCGTGCAGGAGTTGATTTTGACATGAAAAATAAAGTTTCTGTAGATGTGCAGACTATTTTTCATAAAATGGAAGAGCGAACTCTTAGTGCTGCTTTGAAATTTTATTGTGGAAAAAGTTTAGATAATGCCCATTCTGCTGAAGCGGATACTATGGCGACTTATGAAATTCTGAAAGCACAGTTAGATCGTTATCCAGAATTGGAAAATGACATGAAGGCTTTGTCTGAATTTACAACTCGTAAAAAAATAGCTGATTTTGCTGGAATGATTGCTTTTGATAAAGATGACGAAGAAATTTTTACTTTTGGCAAGCACAAAGGGGCAAAAGTGGAAAAAGTTTTGGAGTCAGAGCCAGGTTATTTCAGCTGGATTCAAAATGCTGATTTTCCTTTGTATACCAAAAAAGTTTTGACAGCAATTAAATTGAGAAAATTAAACACAAAGTAAAGTATGCAGTGTTCAGTTTTTAGTGTTCAGTCTCTGAATGCTATAGGTTTTGCTGAATACTAAAAACTGAAAACTGAACACTAAATAATAATGAAGATTATCTGTGTCGGCAGGAATTATGCCAATCATATAGAAGAATTAAAGAACGAACGTCCGAGTGAGCCGGTAGTTTTTATGAAACCCGATTCTGCGGTATTGCTGAAACAACATCCGTTTGTGATTCCGGAGTTTTCTGAGGATGTTCATCATGAAATAGAAATAATTGTAAAGATTAATAAAGTTGGAAAATACATCGAACCAAAATTTGCTCATAAATATTATGATGAGATTAGTGTTGGGATCGATTTTACAGCGAGGGATTTACAGAGTAAATTAAAAGAAAAAGGGCTTCCGTGGGAAAAAGCCAAAGCGTTTGACGGTTCGGCGGTTATTGGTGATTTTTTACCAAAAACAGATTTTCTTTCTATGGAAAATCTTAATTTTGAATTGAAAACAAATGGAGAAACAGTTCAAAAAGGAAATTCAAGCATGATGCTTTGGAAGATTGATGAATTAATTTCGCACGTCTCTCAGTTTTTTACCTTGAAAATTGGAGATATAATTTTTACAGGAACACCAGCTGGTGTTTCGGCTGTAAAACCAAATGATGTTTTAGAAGGCTTTTTAGAAGATAAAAAATTATTCAGAATACAAGTAAAATAATGGCTTTAAAGTATAACCTTTCGAAAGTGTATGCGCTTTCAGATAACGATCCTGAATTTGTAAATCAGATTTTAACTTTATTTGTTACAGAAGTTCCGGAAGATTTAAAACAAATTAAAGAAGGAATTAAGAAAAAGGATCATAAATATGCCTATTCTTATGCGCATAAAATTAAGCCAACATTAGATTTAATGGGTTTGAATGTGGCATTTGAAGAAATTCTTCAAGTAGAAGCTTGGACAAAAGCAGAAGGCAAGAAAAAAGATATTATTGAAACTTTTAAAAGTATTAAAGTCCAAGTAAAAGAAGCAATCAAAGAGATAAAAAAAGACTTTGATTTGTAAAACATAATCAGAACCCAATTCTTATATTGAAAAGGATTGGGTTTTGTTTTCTTATTTTGAAAGTAATAGATTCTTTTTAAAATTAGATTTAGAGTTCTGTTTCTTTAAAAAAGGATTCCAGAGCTAATTCTTCTTAAAATAATAAACCTGTTTGGATCAGGTAAACTTTCCTTAATATAGATATGAAAGCAGCAATCATAACAATTGGAGATGAAATTCTAATTGGTCAAATCGTAGATACAAATTCAGCTTTTATTGCTAAATCACTAGATCGAATTGGAGTTGAGGTAGCAGAAATGTTGTCTATAAGCGATGATAAAAAACATATTTTAGACACATTTGCTCAGTTGCAAAACAGAGTTGATGTTGTAATAGTTACGGGTGGGCTAGGTCCAACAAAAGATGATGTGACTAAAAAAACGTTCTGTGAATACTTTAATGATGAACTGGTTGTAAATCCAGAAGTTTTGGCGCATGTTACCGAATTAATAGAAGGTTTTTACAAAAGACCGATTTCTCAATTAAATAAAGATCAGGCTTTAGTGCCGTCAACTTGTACTGTATTGCCAAATAAAGTTGGAACGGCGCCAGGTATGTGGATGAAGAAAGAAAATACTGTTTTTATTTCGCTTCCGGGAGTTCCTTATGAAATGAAATATTTGGTTGAAGAAGAAATTATTTCTAAGATAGTCAAAGAATATAAACGTCCATATATCATTCATAAAACCATTTTGACTTATGGTCAAGGAGAAAGTTTGGTTGCGGAACGCATTGAGCATTGGGAAAATAATCTTCCAGAATTTATAAAACTGGCTTATCTGCCAAATCCAGGCCGAGTTCGTTTAAGATTAACAGCTAGAGGAGTGGATAAAGAAGTTTTAGAAGCGGCAATTGATGAAAATGTGCGTTCGTTAGATTTAATAATTCATGATATAATTGTGGGGTATGAAGAAAACGAAACATTAGAATCAGTAGTTGGAAAAATTTTGACTAAACAGCATAAAACGGTTTCAACAGCAGAAAGTTTTACTGGCGGAAGAGTAGCCTCGTTATTGTCTGCTGTTCCTGGAGCTTCCAGTTATTTTAAAGGAAGTGTCGTTTCTTATGCAACCGAAGCTAAAATAAATGTGCTTGGAGTTCCAGAAGATTTGGTAGCCAAACATTCTGTTGTAAGTGCGGAAGTCGCGTCGTCTATGGCTTTGAATGTGAAAAAGTTACTGCAAACGGATTATGGGATAGCTACGACAGGTAACGCGGGACCTTCAAAAGGAGATTCTGATGCGGAAATTGGTACTGTTTTTATTGCTTTGGCTACCCCAAATGAGGTAATTGTGGAAGAATTTAACTTCGGACAACCTCGTGAAAAAGTGGTAGATAGGGCAACAGTTAAGAGTTTGGAAATATTGCAGAAAGAAATTTTAAAATTTGTGCAATAATTTTTTGCTACAATGGTTTATTTTTCTTTTCTTTGCACCCTGATTTTGAATAACGATAAAAGATAAGTATAATGTCAAGAGTTTGTGACCTTACAGGTAAAAGAGCGATGGTAGGAAATAACGTTTCTCACGCTATGAACAAAACTAAGAGAAAGTTTTCTGTAAACTTAGTTAAAAAGCGTTTTTATCTTCCAGAAGAAGATAGATGGATTACTCTTAGAGTAGCAGCATCTACGATAAAAACAATTAATAAAAATGGAATCACTGCAGTTTTGAAAAAAGCGCAGTCAGAAGGATTTATCAAATAATCTTTTCCTAAATAAATATATAGCAAGATGGCAAAGAAAGGTAATAGAATCCAAGTAATTTTAGAATGTACTGAGCACAAGACTTCTGGTGTTCCAGGAACTTCTAGATATATTACAACTAAGAACAAAAAAAATACTCCAGACAGATTAGAGATTAAAAAATTTAATCCAATCTTAAAAAGAGTAACTGTTCACAAAGAAATTAAGTAATAATTAGAGATTTTGATAAAATCTCAAATGGTTTTTCATTTGAAGATTTATTGAATTCCAAAACATTTGAATCATGGCAAAGAAAACCGTAGCATCGTTACAAACATCTTCTAAGAGATTATCAAAAGCCATCAAAATGGTAAAATCTCCTAAAACTGGTGCATATACATTCGTAGAATCTATTATGGCTCCTGAAGAAGTTGATGAATTCTTGAAAAAGAAATAATTACAATTACATTATATAGAAAAGCTACTTTCTTTCGGAAGTAGCTTTTTTATTACCTATATTTGTCTGAAAATTTAAAGAATCGTAACAATTGGCCTCTTTTTGGAAAACAATTGCACTTTCTTTAAAGATTTGGATTTCTTGTCTGATAATCGAGAAATCTAGTAAATCTAATAATCTACAAAAAATGAGTTTTTTTAAAAAATTATTCTCTACCGAAAAAAAAGAGACTTTAGACAAAGGTCTTGAAAAAACAAAAACTACTTTTTTCTCGAAGTTAAGCAAAGCTGTTGCAGGAAAATCTAAAGTCGATGACGATGTTTTAGATAATCTTGAAGAAGTTTTGGTAGGTTCTGATGTCGGAGTTAACACGACGTTAAAAATCATTGAAAGAATAGAAAAACGTGTTGCAGAAGATAAATATTTAGGAACAGAAGAGTTAAACCAAATTCTAAGAGACGAAATAGGAGCTTTATTGTCTGAAACTAATACAGGCGAAGCGACTGAATTTGAAGTTCCAAAAGACAAGAAACCTTACGTTTTAATGGTTGTTGGGGTGAATGGAGTAGGGAAAACAACAACAATTGGAAAATTAGCTTATCAGTTTAAAAAAGCAGGACATAAGGTAGTTTTAGGTGCAGCAGATACTTTTCGTGCGGCGGCAATTGATCAATTACAAGTTTGGGCTGATAGAGTAGATGTGCCAATTGTGAGACAAAATATGGGAAGTGATCCAGCTTCTGTAGCTTTCGATACTTTGCAATCAGCTGTTGCTCAAAATGCAGATGTTGTTATTATTGATACAGCTGGGCGTCTGCATAATAAAATCAATTTGATGAATGAGCTTTCAAAAGTAAAACGTGTAATGCAGAAAGTAGTTGCTGATGCGCCACACGATGTGCTTTTAGTTTTAGATGGTTCTACTGGACAAAATGCTTTTGAACAAGCAAAACAATTTACAGCTGCAACAGAAGTTACTTCGCTAGCCGTAACTAAATTGGATGGAACGGCAAAAGGAGGAGTGGTTATTGGTATTTCAGACCAGTTTCAAATTCCAGTTAAATATATTGGTGTTGGCGAAGGAATTGAGGATTTACAAGTCTTTAATAAATATGAATTCGTTGATAGTTTCTTTAAATAAAAAATAATGAGTTTTGAATCTTTAAAAAACATATCTGCTGTTGCTTTTTATTTTGCTAGTGTGATATGTTTTGTTTTGGCAAATGTGCTGAAAGATAATAATCTTTCGGTTTACTATATTTTGATGGTTGCCGGAATTATTTTGTTCTTTTTAGGAGTTCTTAAAAGAACAAATGCGAATAAAAAATAATTGATTTAGTTCGTTTTTGACTAATATGAAATACGGTGTTTTCATTCTGTTGTTTAGTTTGTGCAGTTGCATAAACAAACGAGACAATGAAAATACTGTAAAAAGTCAAAAGGTTATAGTGATACAGCCTTTGGGTAATTTTGAACCCAAACAATCTCAAAAAGTTCTTACCGAAATAAAAACAATTAATCCTAATGTTGTTTTAAGGCAGAATATAGACTTTCCTGAAAAATCTTTTTATAAGCCCCGTAATAGATATCGTGCTGATAGTATTATTAAGAATCTTAAAAATAGTATTGGCAGTGATTCTGTTATTGTTGGTTTGTCACATTTTGACATTAGTACAACAAAAAACAATATTAAAGATTGGGGTGTAATGGGATTAGGTTACATGCCTGGAAAAGCCTGCGTTGTTTCCGATTTTAGGTTGTCTAAAAAACACAGAAATAGCCAGTTTTATAAATTGGTTTTACATGAATTAGGTCATACAGCAGGTTTACCGCATTGCAAAATTAAAACTTGTTTAATGCGTGATGCTGAAGGCGGAAACCCACTGAATGAAGAAAAAGATTTTTGTAAAAGCTGTAAAAGCTTTTTGAAAAATAAAGGATGGCAGTTGATTTAAACTGCAATTCGTAATTTATTGATATAAAGCATTAATTTTCTCCCACAACGTTTTGTCAAAATCAGATAGAGCAAGATTTACATTGTCAGCTGCATCTCCCATTCTAATTACAACCATGTTTTTGCTTGGAACTACGTAAATCTTTTGGTCATTTTTTCCTAATGCCATAAACATATCGCTTGGCCCGGTTGGAATTACACTTCCTTGAAATGTTAACTGCGATTGCGGTAAATGATAATTGGCTTTACCGTTTAGCCACCATAAATAACCGTAGCCTAAATTGATATTTTGTGAAGTATTTGTAGCTTCGTTAAAAAAGGCTTCGTTTAAAATTATGTTATTTTCCCATTTTCCTTTGTTAAGCATTAATAAGCCAAATCTAGCCATACTTCTTGTTGTGCTTGCATAGACACTATTTACGCCAAGCTGTATCCAATTGCCATCCATGCCGATTTTGTCTCTTAATCTGGTGTTGAAATAGTTCTGCCAAGTTTGTCCACTGGCTTTAGTAACTACATCTTGCAGTTTTACATAAACATTGTGGTAGGCCCAACGAGTTCCTGCATCGGCTTTGTAGATTAGGTCTTCTGGATCTACATCATCGGTAGCGTCATCAAGACCAGATGTCATGGTTAAAAGATGCTTGCAGTTTATGAGATTTTCTTTAGCAAGAGTTTCACTTGTCCAGCCAGTTCCTAAATATTGAGAAACTTTATTGGTTATATTTAAAAGCCCTTCTTGCTGCGCAATTCCAGTTACAGTTGAAGTTAAAGTTTTTCCTGCGCTTGCCCAATACCAGTTTGCAGTCGCGGTATGATTGTTAAAGTAATTTTCAAGAACGATTTTTCCGTTTACTAAAATGATGAAAGATTTGGAGTGTTTAAGCTCCAAATAATCTAAAAGTGGCTGTACAGCATTTTGATTCCATTTTAGCTCTGCGATTGATTTTGTTTCCCAAGTTGTTCCTGTTAGAGGAGGGAAATACATGCTTTCTGAGGTAGTTGTGTCGGGTTCTGCTGAATCTTTACTGCAGCTTATAAATAATAAGGCTGTCAATAATCCGTAAATAGTTTTGGTCATGTCTTTTTGTTTTTGGTTTTGGGGTTTGACCAAAAATATGTAAAATAGTTTAATGTGTTTTTTGATTTTTTGTTTCTTTTGATAATTATAAGGTTATCTTTGTAGTCCGAGAAAAATCTTTTGAAAACTGATGCCCTAGCCCTGATGGAAGTGGCATCTCCCGATTTAGAAAAACAAGGCTTTTTAGCCGTAGTTTTTGTTTATCGGGAATACAGCGAACAGCAGGTTTTCAGCTCCTTATAAAAATTCAAGTACTTATGAAAAACACTTTTATGATTTTGGTTTTATCGCTTTTGTTTGTAAGCTGTAAACAAGAAGTAAAACCTGAAGATATTGCTAAGTTAAACGGTTATTGGGAAATTGAAAAAGTAGTTTTTGACAAAGGCGAAGAGAAGGACTATAAGATGAATGAAACTTTTGATTTTTTTCAAATTAAAGATAATAAAGGCGTTCGAACGAAAGTAATGCCACAGTTTGACGGTACATTTTTAACTACGGATACTTTTGAAAATGTTTCGGTTCGTTTTGCGGGAGAACATGTTTTCCTGGATTATAAAACAGATTATACGAAATGGAGCGAAGAAATCATCTCGCTTTCGGATAAAGAATTAGTGGTTAAGAATCCACAAAAAATAGAATATCATTATAAAAAAGCAGCACCAATTAATCTCTTAAACGATGGCGAAAAGACTAAATAGCGAATCTACAATTAGTGCTGTTTTACAGCAAATTATTCAAGTGAATAAGTTACAAGCCGGAATGGATCAGATTGATGTTCGCGATGCCTGGAAAAATCTTATGGGAAGTGGCGTGAATACGTATACAAAAAATGTTATTCTTAAAGGGAGTACTTTGTATGTAGAACTTGGCTCTGCCGTTTTGCGTGAAGAATTAAGCCACGGAAAATCTAAAATCGTTAAAATGATTAATGAAGAATTGAGACGTGATGTCGTGAAGGATGTTGTGCTTCGCTAATTTTAGATTTTAGATTTTAGATTTTTCAATATAAAAAAAATCCATTCGCTCAGCGAATGGATTTTTTTATTTTTATGTTTAGCTCAGCAATCTAAAATCTGAACTCTAAAATCATAAATTAAAACTGCTCTCTTCCAGCAAAGTGGAATGCACTTTCGATAGCAGCATTTTCGTCGCTATCAGATCCGTGAACTGCGTTTTCTCCGATTGAAGTAGCGTATGCTTTACGAATAGTTCCTTCAGCAGCTTCAGCTGGGTTAGTAGCTCCAATTAAAGTTCTGAAATCTTCTACTGCGTTATCTTTTTCTAAAATAGCGGCAACGATTGGCCCGCGAGACATAAATTCAACTAATTCTCCGTAGAAAGGTCTTTCTGCGTGAACTGCGTAGAATGCTTTAGCATCTGCTACAGTTAATTGAGTTAATTTTAATGAAACGATTTTGAAACCACCATTAGTAATCATTGCTAAGATGTTCCCGATGTGTCCGTTTGCAACAGCATCTGGTTTAATCATTGTAAAAGTTCTATTTGTTGCCATTTTGTATTTTATTAAATTTTGTGCAAAAGTATACTTTTTTTATCAATTGATTTTAATAAATTCATAATTAAAAGTCGTTAGAAACGATGTTTTGGGCAAGAAATGTTTTTTATGGAAACCATATAAGTAACATAAGTTCATTTTAGAACGCGGTAAAATTTATTTGGTGTTTCTTCGTGAAGCTTTTAAATGAACTTATGTTACTTATATGGTGAAACAAATTTAGACTTTGAATATCAATTTGTTTCTATAGAAATTCCAAAGAATAAATGTCCAGATTGCTACATAGGTCAACGCGCCCGCTAAAGAAGCTGTCATTGGATTGCTGAAAAAAGGCGCAATTCCGAAATTATATAAATAGTTTAAAAGATTGGTTTGTTCTTCTGGATTGTGAGGATTTTGGAATCGGATCATGGTTAAGGCCTGCGGAATAATCTGTGATGCAAAAAACACAATCATTGGGTTAACTCCCCAAATTACAAATAGTTTGAATCCTTTTTTATATTCGGCTATATCAATGATGTAATACAATGCTGTTAGACATACGGTTGCAAGACCAGTTGTATATAAAACGTAACTGCTTGTCCAGATGGATTTGTTTATTGGGAAAACTAAATCCCACATTAATCCGAAGAAAATAAGCCCGACGCCAATCATTCCCATTCTTTGCGCTTTGTTGATTTTAGTTGCGCCGAGTAGTAAAATTTGTCCAATGAATAAACCGATAATCCCGTTTACAATAGACGGAATTGTGCTTAATATTCCTTCTGGATCCCAAGTTTTGGTTTCGTGATACATATGGCCTTTTAGCAAAACGCTGTCTACCCAAGCGGCTAAATTGGTTCCTCTTTCTAAATTGGCTTCTCCAAATCCTGGAACAGGAATTAAAGTCATAACTGCCCAATAGCCGAAAAGCAAAACGATTCCTGTAATTAATTGTGTTTTTCGAGAAGTTTTTAAGTACAAAAGAGAAACTACAAAATAAACAACGGCAATACGCTGTAAAACACCTGGAAGCCTTACATCTTGATAATTTTCAAATCCTCCATAAGCTAAAATGAGATACAATGCTAATATGCCGAAAGCGAAGATGTTTTTTAGCTTAGTACTGAAGCTTCCCATTAAGGCACAACCAACAGCAATGGTTACAGCTAATCGGGCAATAAGCAACGGAATTCCGTCTAAACCGAACAGCTCAATTTTGCCAAAGAAATTGAAAAATATTCCAAGACAGAGCATTCTTAAGGAACGAATCAGGATTTTATTGAATGTCGTATCGTCATAAACTTTGTCCGGCATTGCGAGCGGAACCGCAACTCCCATTATAAAAACAAAAAAAGGAAATACAAGATCGGTAGGTGTGCAGCCGTTCCAGTGCGCGTGTAAAAGCGGCGGATAAACATTGCCCCAGTCTCCCGGATTGTTTACAATAGTCATTAATAGAATAGTCAGTCCGCGAAAGACATCAAGCGAAATTAGGCGTTCTCTTACCATTTGGTTAGTTCGTTAATAGGTTATAAAATATAATTCTATTTGGTTTGAGAGAAGCAATACTTTCGGAAATGAGCTGGTTATTTATTCCTAAGCTATTACTTTGAATTTCTAAAGATAATTATTTTAGATTATTATGATATCAAAATTATGTTCTAAAGGTTTTAATTTTTGAATTAAAAGCGGTATCAATTGTTCTCCGTTTTCTAAATAAAATTCAGAAAAGTTGGCCTGACGCTCTTGTAAGCTGTGATTTGGAAATAATTCGCACTGCAAATCATTAACACGCTGTAATTGATCCTGAAGTTTTCTTTTTTGCGCTTTTAATAAACGTTTTTCTAAATTTTCTAATCCTTTTTTCTGTTTTACTTCCTGTGCTTTTACGGCTCCAGAAAATGATTTGTCGGTCTTTTCAGCCAATTCAAAAAGATAGTTGAATTGTTTTTCAAGTGCTTCTTTCTGCTCTGTTAAATCAATTGGAAATGGAGAAAGTTTATGCGTGATAGCATTTATTAAATTCTCTGACTTGCTGAACAAATCTTTCCAACTTAAACCTAAATTATCCGCTTTTTTAGCTTGTTTTTCAGTTGCTAAAAGAACAGAATTTCGAACTAATAAGATTGGAAAAGTAATGTTTACAGCATCAAAAAATCCTTTTAACTCCAACCAATATGCAATTTCTCCGCCTCCACCAATATAGCAAAGATTCGGAAGGATAATTTCTTGATACAACGGACGCATGATTACGTTTGGACTGAATTTTTCAGGATTGCTTTCTAGTAATTTTAGAATTTCTTCTTTTGAAAACGAGATTTTAGTATTGTTGACTAAATATTTATCATTTTCAAAAATAATTCTTTCGCGCAGTTTATCTTCGATATAAAATAAATTGATTTCTCTTGGATTTACCTGAACAGTATAATCTGAAAGTTGTTCAATTGATTTTTGTACCGCTTTAAATGAAGTTTGAATCTCTAATTCCTCTTTTACAAATGGAATAAAGGCACGTTTTAAATCGGCATCATCAGCATCAATAATAACCAAACCATAACTAGAAAAAAGAGCATTTGCTAAATAACGAGTAGCATCGGCTAATTTTTCATGTTTTAAGTACGCATCTTCAAATAGCTTTTTAAGTGCGTTAGCATTCGTGCTTGAACCAAGTTCTTTAGAATAGATTTCAAATAAATCTTCCAATCCGTCAGTGGATAATCTTCCAACTGGGCCTGTACTTTCAGCATTCCAGCGGATTTTTTTTCCTTTAAAATTAAAATAATTAATTTCTTCAAAATCGTGGTCTTCTGTTGCCATCCAATAAACCGGAACGAAATTATAAGAAGGGTATTTTGATTTTAACTCTTTGGTTAAATTAATGGTAGAAATGATTTTATACAAAAAATACAACGGTCCACTAAATAAATTTAGCTGATGTCCGGTTGTAATGGTAAAAGTATTTTCGAGTGCTAAAAGCGAAATATTTTGTTTTGTTGAATCGGAGATTTCAATATTCTCGTATTGTTTTTCCAAGGTTTTAACCAATGAAATTCGGTTGTTATGATCAAAATTAGCTGCTTTTTCAGCAATTTGTTTTTCGAAATTTTCTAAGGTTGGGAAATTATTGTACAGCGGTTTTAATTCTTCTTTTTGATCTAAGTAATCTTGCATTAGTTTAGAAAAATAACCAGAAGATTGAAAGCTGATACAGTCGGTAGGCATAATTTTAAATTTATTTTTGACAGCTGTAAATTTAATGAAAATATGCAGTTAAAAACGCTATTAACAATTGCTTAAGAATTGATAATTCCATTTTTGTTTTAAAGTTCCGATAATCAGGTTTTTGAAAACAGATGAAATCGTGCTTTTTAAAATATAAAATACATGAATTTTGTTAAAAAATAGAAAGTGTTTTAAAACTAATTCTCTTAAAGATAAATTATTAATAATGAAACTATATTTTTGTAATCAAAAAAAAAGTTACATCAATTTTACATGAAAACGAACCCGAATCAAAAGAACTCCTTAAAACATGTTCTTTTTGGAAGCCTTATTGGCACAACAATCGAATTTTTTGATTTTTATATTTATGCCAATGCAGCGGTGTTGGTTTTTCCACAGTTGTTTTTTCCTAGTTCAGATTCGACAATGGCAACATTGGAGTCTTTAGCAACATTTTCAATTGCATTTTTATCTCGTCCTTTGGGTTCTGCTTTTTTCGGACATTATGGAGATAAAATTGGTCGAAAATTTACTCTAGTTGCAGCTTTATTAACGATGGGAATTTCTACAGTTACGATTGGTTTTCTGCCAAGTTATGAAAGTATTGGAGTTGCAGCACCTTTATTGTTAATGCTTTGCAGATTTGGACAAGGTGTTGGTTTAGGAGGCGAGTGGGGAGGAGCCGTTTTATTAGCAATAGAAAATGCACCTCCTAATAAACGCGCTTGGTACGGAATGTTTCCGCAACTAGGAGCGCCAATTGGATTATTGCTTTCGGGCGGAACTTTTCTTTTATTGACCGATTCGATGAGCAATGAAGATTTTATGGATTATGGCTGGAGAATTCCTTTCATTGCCAGTGCACTTCTAGTAATTGTTGGATTTTACATCAGAACAAAAATTACGGAAACTCCTTCTTTCGAAAATTCTAAAAAAGAGCAGGAAGAAGTTAAAGTTCCTTTTCTGGAATTAGTAAAATCATATAAGAACCAATTGATTTTTGGAACTTTTGCAGCAATCACAACTTTCTTGGTTTTCTATTTGATGACTGTATTTACCTTAAGCTGGGCAACTTCAGATTTAGGAATCGTGAAAAGAGATGGATTGTTGATTCAGTTATTTTCTGTATTGTTTTTTGCGCTTTTTATTCCAGTTTCTGCGGTGGTGGCAGATAAAATTGGGCGCCGTAAAATGCTTATTCTGGCTACAGCTGCAATTGCTGTTTTTGGATTTTTCTTTTCTTATTTCTTGGGTTCAGGAAATATTGTATTAGTTACTACTTTTGCTTGCATCGGAATGTCTTTAATGGGATTTACTTATGGCCCTTTAGGAACTTTTTTATCTGAATTATTTCCTACGAATGTTCGTTATTCTGGAGCATCGTTAACTTTTAATATGGCTGGAATTTTGGGAGCAGCTTTTGCACCAATGATCGCCATTTGGCTAGCTAAGACATATGATGTGAGTTATGTAGGCTATTATTTGGTTACTGCCGCATTGATATCTTTGATTTCGTTTATAGTAATTAGTAAAGACGAGCATAAGTTTTAAAGGTTTCGTAAAAATATTTAAAAGCAGTAATGTAAAAAATTACTGCTTTTTTTTGTTACTTTAAAAAGTATTTAGATATTTGTCTAAATATATAAATGAGATGAATGATATTTTTAAAGCATTAAATGATGCAACCCGAAGAGAAATTTTGGAGCTCTTAAGACAAAAGGATTTGTCTGCGGGCGAAATTGCGGATGCATTTAATATTTCGAAACCTAGCATTTCGCATCATTTGGATATTTTGAGACGTGCAGATTTAATTACATCCGAAAAAAAAGGGCAATTCATCATTTATTCCATCAATACCACTATAATGGAAGATGTTTTGCAATGGATACTAACCTTTAAAAAATAAAAAATGAATTTAGAATTAAAAAAAGAGCTTCCAATCATTGGAATTATTTTGGTGCCTTTTGTTTATTTAGCAACAATCTGGAATGAGCTTCCGGAAACTGTTCCCATTCATTGGAACTCTAAAGGAGAGATTGATAATTGGGGAAATAAACTTAGCTTAATTGGAATGCTTTTCATGCTTCCTGTTTTAACTTATGTAATCCTGTCTGTGATTTCAAAGATTGATCCTAAAAAGAGAATGTCTCTAATGGGAAGGAAATTGTATCAGCTCAAATTTATTTTGGTTCTATTTATGTCAATTTTAGCCTTGTTTATTATTTACAGCACAAAAAGCCAAACTATTTCGAGTCCGAGTTTTGTTTTTGTAGTGCTTGGTGCTTTATTTATGATTTTAGGCAATTATTTTAAAGTAATGCAACCAAACTATTTTATAGGAATCAGAACACCGTGGACTTTAGAAAATCCAGAAATTTGGAAAACAACACATGTTTTTGCCGGGAAACTTTGGTTTATTGCAGGTCTAATTATCATTTTAGGAAGTTTGATTTTTGAAAGTGCTGGTTTTTCTAAAGTATTTATGATAATTGTTTTTGCCATTGCAATTGCTCCTATTGCTTACTCCTATTTAAAATTTAAAAGCCATACTAAAAAAGAAAATAATCTCTAACTAAACCAAATTCTGCTAAAAATGAAAAAAATAATACTTTTTCTAATTTTCGTTCTAACTTCTTCTGTAATATTTGGAAATGAAATTTTAGGAGATTGGAATGGTCTTTTGAAAGTCCCAGGTGCTCAACTAAGAGTGGTTATTCATATTACAAAAACTGAAAATGGATATGCTGCAACAATGGATAGTCCAGATCAGAAAGCGGTAGGAATTCCTGTTGCAAAAACTACTTTTATAGATGGTGTTTTAAAACTAGAAATTGAAGCTGTCAAAGGCTCTTATGAAGGGACATTCAATAGTGATAACACTATCAAAGGTAAGCTTACACAGAACGGACAGTCTTTTGAATTGAATTTTTCGAGAGAAATTGTTAATAAGGAAGTTCATGCAAGACCTCAAGAGCCACAGAAACCATTTTCGTATTATACCGAAGAGGTAAAAGTTGAAAATGAAAAGGATAAAATTACTTTGGCAGGGACTTTATCTCTTCCTAAAAAAGAAGGCAATTTCCCCGCAGTCATTTTAATTACGGGAAGTGGGGCTCAAAATAGAGATGAGGAAATACTTGGTCATAAACCTTTTCTAGTATTGTCTGATTATTTAGTAAAAAAAGGATTCGCGGTATTACGTATGGACGATCGCGGTTTTGGTGAATCTAGTGGCAAATTTAAAAATGCGACTACCGTAGATTTTGTTAATGATATTCAAGCTGGAGTTGCTTATTTAAAGACTAGAAAGGAAATAAATAAAAAGAAAATTGGTTTAATTGGTCATAGTGAAGGTGGTTTAATCGCACCAATGATTGCTGCAAACTCTAAAGATGTGGCTTTTATTGTACTATTAGCCGGACCGGGACTTTGTGGTGATAAATTGCTGTTAAGACAAAGTGAAGATTTACAAAGACAAAGCGGGGTTTCTGAAAAGGAGATTCAAAAAGAGTTTGAGATTTTAAAAGGTGCTTACGATTTAGTTATCGCTTCTTCTATTAATGATGAGAAATTTAAAAAGAGCATTGAAATTTATTTTGAATCTAAGTTAGGTGCTGAAAATATTGATAAAACTAAACATTATACAGCCTTTGTTATAGATAATTGGGGCTACAATTTTTTAAAGATTAATCCTGCTACTTATCTAGAAAAAGTAAAATGTCCAGTTTTGGCATTAAATGGAAACAAAGATTTGCAAGTTTCTGCCGAAGCTAATTTGGAAGTTATAAAAAAAGCTTTGGCAAAAGCAGGAAATAAAAACGTTACAGCTAAAATTTTGCCTAATTTGAATCATTTATTTCAGGAATGCCAAACAGGTTCTCCAAGTGAATATGAAACCATTGAACAAACATTTTCTCCAATTGCATTGGAAGAAATATCGAATTGGCTTTTAATACAGGCAAAGTAAAATTAAACTTGAAGTTTTAATAAAAAGTCCGCAATCTATAACAAGAATTGCGGACTTTGTATTTTGTGTTATCTCTTCAAACTAAAATGGCCTCTAAATTCTGTTCCATTTAAACGTTTCACAACAAACCAATAATCTGATGCAGGTTCCAGATGACCAAGGTAAGTTCCGTCCCAAGAAGTGTCTGGGCGTAATTCTTTAATAAGTTTCCCATAACGGTCAAAAATTCGAATACCACTGTTTGGGGCTAAGTAAGCAAAATCAATCGTCCAAGTATCATTATGACCATCATTATTCGGAGTAAAGAATTTTGGATATGGAAGTTCCTCAACAAAATGGATACAATCGCCAGTTGTTGCTTCTAGAATATTTATGGTAACAGGAATTCTATCACTTTCACAATTACTGATAGTTTGAGTGGCATAATAAATAATCCCATTTTCAAGAGGTGTTGATTCCGAAATAGAAATATTTGAAGAAATACTTTCATACCATTTTATATTCTGTCCAGAAATCTCAATGTTTTTGATTTTAGCATTCTTTTGAATACAAAATGATTGTGGTGAATCTGAAAATGGAATTTGGGTATCCTGGATTTTTACTGTTACAGCGAATCGCTGACTTTCGCAGTTATTTAGAGTTTGCGTAACATAATAAACAGCGCTTTGTAATAAGGTTGTTTCTGGTAAAATAGTTCCGCCTGTTAAAGCATCATACCATTTAATATTGGTTCCTGTAATGTTTAAATTTTCTAAAGTAGCAATTTCATCAATGCAGAATTGCTGACTATTTTTGCCAGTTGGCATACCTGTATCCTGAACTTTTACTAAAACAGGAGTTCGGTCGCTTTCGCAACCAACAGTTTGCGAAGCATAATAAGTTCTGTTATTTTCTAGTAAAGTGGTATTTGGCAGAGGAGCAGCAGAAAAACTGGTATCATACCATTTTATGTCTTGACCTGTCATTTGAATGTTACTTAATTTTGCATTCTCATTTTTACAAAACTCCAGAGTTCCATTTACAGTAGGAGCAACTGGTGTGTTTATAAATGTAATTGTAACTCCAAATCTAGAACCTTCACAATTGTTTTCGGTTTGAGAAGCGTAATAGGTTTTACCATCAATCAGATTAGTTGTTTTGGCTAATAAATTACCATTGGTTAGTGCATCGTACCATTTAATTTGATTTCCAGTTATTTGAATATTAGCAATTGTTGAATTTTGTCCTGTGCAAAATGTCTGATTTGCATTACCAGAAGGCATAGGAGTATCTTGAATTTTTATAGACAAAGCAATTCTTTCGCTTTCACAGCCATTTATAGTCTGAGAAGCATAATAGATCTTATTATCTTCAAGCAAAGTTGTGTTGGATAAAAGAGATCCATTTGTTGGCGCATTATACCATTTTATGTTTTGTCCTGTAACTTCTATTGAATTTAATGTCGCATTTTGTTGAATACAGAATGTTTGAGGGCTATCTAAAGCAGGCTTTTGAGTAAAATCTGTAAAAGGAGTTATGGTAACTGTTGTTGCATTTGAAACACAGCCGTTACTATTTTTTACCTTTATTAAATAGGTTTTGGGATCAAGATTTGATTTTGTTGCACTTGTAATCCAGCTGGCACCATCATCGAAACTATATTCTGATGCAACATCGGTAATTGTAATAGCGCCTTTAGGATTATTGCAATCGGGCTGCGTAGTTGTAAATAAAGGATTATTTGGATAATCTGTCGGACGATTAATGGTTGTAGATACAGAAGCAGACTCACAGCCACTACTGTTTTTAACACGAACGATATAGGTTCCAGCAACTAACTTTCCAGAATTTGGATTGGTTGAATAACTTTTACCATTGTCAAAACTGTATTGATCAGCAGTACTTGTAATCAAAATTGATCCAAATGGATTGCTACAGGTAATAGGCTGGGTTATATTTAAAGTTGGAACTGCAGGTGCATCTGGCGCTGCATTGATGGTTGCTTTGTACGCAACAGATTCACAACCATTTGTATATTTTATTCGAATAAAATAATTTCCAGGAGATAAATTGGCAGTATTGCTGGCACTCCACGTAAGACCATCGTCAAAACTATATAGATTAGCAATCGTAGAAACCATTATGTTGCCTGTAGACGAATTACAACCAATTGGGTCTGTAACTACAACTTGTGGTGCCTCAGGGATTACAGGTGCAGCTTGTATAGTAACGGGTGTGGCAAGAGAAATACAGCCCGAATTATATTTAATCATCAAATTATAGGTTCCTGAAGATAAATTAGATTTTGAATTGGATGTTCCAAACGTGATTCCGTTATCGAAACTATACAAATCTGCTGCGGTATCAATTGAAATTGATCCTGAAAAAGTGGTGCAATTAGGTTGAGCTGCTGTAAAGGCAGGAGCAGGAAGTGCTGATAATGGTGAAATTGTAACTGGAGCGGCATCTGAGACACAGCCCGCAGCATTTTTAATTTTTATAAAATAAGTGCCTGGAGAAAGATCTGTTTTGGTATTAGAAAAAACATAGGTTAATCCGTTGTCATAACTATAGGTTGCTGCATTTGTTGTAATGGTAATGGAACCTGTCGATGAGCTGCAATTTGGCTGAGTGGTAGTAAAGTTTGGAGCTGCTATTGTAGTACCAGAACTCAAATTGACAACAGTTGTTGTTGATTCGCAACTATATGAATTTGTCTTGATCTTAATAATATATGTACCAGCACCTACATTTATTTTCGTTGGATTTGTTGTCCAGCTGTTTCCATCATTGAAACTATAACTTATAGCTGATGTTGTTATGGTAATGCTACCGTCTGTCGCGCCACAAGAAGAAGGTTGGACTATCTTTACTGCTGGTGCAGCTGGAATTGAGGGAGGTGTATTTATGTAGATATAATTACCAGAAGAAGTGCAACCCAGAGTATTTTTTATTATTACATTATATGAACCACTGGCTAAATTTTTCTTTATAGGATTTGTTGTCCAAGTTATTCCTCCATCAAAGCTATATTGATCTGCAGTAGAATTTACTATTATAGTTCCAGTAGGATTACTACATGTGGGTTGAATAGAAGTTACACTCGGCGAAGGCAGATAATATTTATTTATGTATGTATATTGTGAATTTGATTTACAACCTATTGCATTTTTAATAAGAATATTATAAGACGAACTTGCAGGATTTAATAAAATAGGATTCGTAGTCCAAGTGCTGCCTCCATCAAAACTATAATTGTCTGCAGGAGTTGTTACGGTAATGCTTCCTCCATTTCCACAGCTAGGTTGTACTACTTTTATATTTGGGTTAGGAAGATAATATGGATTGATACTTACTGAGAGACCATTAGATTTACAACCTGCTGCATTTTTTATAATAATGTTATAGTAACCCGAAGTAAGTCCTGAAAGAACTGGATTAGTTGTCCAAGTATTGCCATAGTCAAAACTATAAGAACTTGCAACTGTTGCAATAGTAATGCTTCCATTGATTCCGCAGCTTGGCTGGATTAATGTAAAATCGGGATTAGGTAAATAATATTGCTGAAGGGTAGTGTACACATTGTAAGGGCTAGACGTGCATCCAGAAGCATTTTTTACTAATAAACTATAAGAGTTTGGACTTAGATTAGTAAATGTAGGATTAGTACTCCATGTTCTGCCTCCATCTATACTGTATTGTGCTTCAGTTGAGGTAAAGGTTATGCTTCCTCCAACCCCGCAAGTAGGTTGTGTTGTTTTAAAAGTGGGAGATGGAAGATAAAACTCTTGAAGTGATACCGAGGTTGAGTTAGAAACACAGCCTTGGGCATTTTTGATCATTAGATAATAATATCCAGCTGAAAGATTTGAAAAAACCGGATTTGTGGTCCAATTTGTCCCGTCAATACTATAAGAGCTAGCGGTTGTATTGATTGTAATACTTCCTTTTGTTCCGCATCCCGGCTGTATGGAGGTTACTTTGGGTTGGGCCAGCTTTGAGTTATCCATATAAATGGAAATATAGTTGGATGTACAATTATCTTTTTTTATCATTAAATAGTAAGATCCCTGAACTAAATTATTAAAAACATTACTTGTACTCCAGTTTCTTCCATAATCAATACTATAATAATCCGCAGTAGTGTTGAATGTAATATTTCCAATATTTCCACAACTTGGATTGGTAACCGTATAATCTGGATCAGGAAGCTTTGGATCGTTAATTATAACATTTACGTTGTTAGAAATACAACCTAAATTGTTTTTTATTGCAATACTAGAATACCTATAAGAATTAAGATTTAATAAGGAAGGAGAAGTTCCCCATGTATTACCTCCATCAAAACTATAGAAATCGGCAACTGTATTTATTGTAATGCTGCCAGAAGTTGTACAAGTGGGCTGAACAACTGTGTAATCAGGTTTATCTATATTAGGATTATTTAAATATATAGTATATGGAGAAGAGGTACATCCAAGATTATTTTTTATAATTATGCTATAAATACCAGGAGGTAATGATTTAGAATTAAGGGTTGTCCATGTTGCGCCATTGTCAAAACTATAAAAATCGGATAATGAGTTGATAGTAATTTTTCCGTTTACACCACAAGTTGGCTGTTCTACCGAAAGAATAGGGGTATTCAAGTAAGGCTGATATAAATAAACGTAACTAGTAGCACTGATACATCCTGCACTGTTTTTTATTTTTATCTGATAGGTTCCGAAAGGTAAAACTTTGACATTATTGCTGGTCCATGTTGCTCCATTATCAAAACTATATGAATCTGCTACTGTAGTAATAGTAATGTTACCATCTGTTCCGCAAACAGGTTGTTGAGTCGTATATTGAGGGTAGGTATCTTTAAAATCATTTAAATAAGCATAGGTATAATAAGAAGTACAACCTAAAGCATTTTTAATTCCTAAAGAATAACTTCCTGCATTTAAATTACTCATTTTATTGTCTGTAATCCATGTGCTTCCACCATCAAAAGTGTAAAAATCGGAAAGAGTATTGATGGTAATACTTCCTTTTGCACTACAATCAGGTAATACAACCGTATAAGTTGGAGTCTCAAGCGTATTACTACTGATGAGTACATTGTTTGCCGACGAAATACAGCCTTGTAAATCTTTGGTACGAATTTTATAATTTGCGGGTGAAAGATTGTTTGCAGTAGAATTATTTCCCCAAGTTACACCATCATCAAAGCTATAATATGAAGCTGGAGTTGTGATGGTAATACTGCCTTTATCTCCGCAAAATAAAGGATTTGTATAACTGTAATTTGGGTAAGAAGTAGAAGCGGCTGTAATAGTTACACTTTGAGAATAGGAAGTGCATCCATTTATGGTTTTTATTTTTACTAAATAGGTTCCAGGATATAGATTACTCTTTGTGTCGCTTGTGCCCCAAGTTGAACCATCATCAAAACTATACTGTGATGCTGGTGAAGTTACTTTTATTGTTCCTGTAGTTGAAAAACAAGAGGGTTGTGTAATTTGCAAGATTGGAGAAACGGCAGTTTGGCTTGGTTCGATAGTAACACTTGCATTGCTGGAGCATCCAAAGGAATCGGTTACGGTGACAGAGTAATCTCCTAATGAAGTTACCGTAATACTTTGTGTAGTTTCTCCTGTACTCCATAAATATGAAGCTCCTGAAGAAGAAGTTAATACCGTACTTCCAGAACAAACATTTAGGATACCTGTAATATTTGCTGTTGGATTTCTTACCTCTAAATTAGCAGAAATTATTTTGTAACAGGTAGCATCCTTACTTACTCTAACAAAAATCGAAGCACTTGAACTTGGATAACTTGTAAAATTGGAGATAGCATTCAAATTAGACTCTGCTTCGTTGTAATTTTTGAAATAACTAAAATTCAAGCCTGCAGTAGAAGGAACTATCAAAGAGTTTAATTTAGATAAATCAAAATTTTCGCTTCCATCTCGGTTGGCATCACATTGAGATATTTTGGCAGTAGTTACATTAATAGTACAACTTGAAGAGCAATTCAAAAAAGAAATATCCCAGCCAGGATTTGCATCAGGATCTATGGCAGAATCAAATGTAGTTCCTGCACAAGAAGTTCCAGAAATGTCATAATCTATTTGTACACCTACATTATAATTAGCGTTTGTAACATTTGGAAAATCACTGGCTTTTAATGTAAAACAGAATTTTTTATTTGTTGTGTCTAAACTTGAGGTGGTTGATGTACTATAAACCGATACGTTATTGCTGTTGTAAACATTTAAAGTGATTTTTTTTACCGATGCTGAAATTCCTCCAGAATTAGGAATAGTATAGTTACCACACACTGAAATAGGTAATGTTGGACAAACTTTATATAAAGGGTCAAGTTCTATAGAACCTTGTAAATTTTCAGCGGAATGTAACATACAAACATCATCAACATACATATACCCGAAATGCCCGCCCAATCCGCATCTTGAAGCCATAAATTCAACGGTAAATTCTTCGTTATTGGGAATTGATGAAATATCTAATAATCCTGATTGCCAATTATTAGTATATAAAGTAACATAACTAGAAGTCTGACTCGGGACCTTGCTGAAAATGCAGTTTTTTTCATCTCCTACTAAACAAAATTCACTGACCACTGCGTTATTTTTATCTAAAATACGTGCTTTTACGAAAGCTTGATTATCAGTATGGCTATTGTCGTATACACTTTGTAATACCGCTTTGTAATTAAATTTTAGATAATTTTCATTATTTGTCTTAAATCTTTTACCCTGAACAATAGAACCATAAGTAGAGGAATACTCATAATTAATTTTAAGGGCATATTGATCAAATGCTTTAATATCTCCTATATATGGGTCAACTAAATTCGCAGAAACACCAGTTGCCATAATGTTCATATTATTAGGATTATAGCGATTGATGTATGAATCGGCAGTATTGCTGATTGATCGGCATTGCGTTGGACCAGGAGGATCACCGATAGTACAAAGAAAATTCTTAAGATAACTGTTTCCATTTACAGTTTCATACTGTTCAAAACCTCCATTAGTACACATTTCTACTGCTTGAAGTGTAGCTGCTGTTTTTGAAGTTAAATTTCCGTCTTTTGAATTCAAAATTACTTTTTGAAGACTCAAGACTTCCGCTTTCATCTTTTCCTCTCTAATTTTCAAAAATTCTTTTTGCTGTTCCAAATTTTGAATTAGATGACCATGTTTATCTTCTAATAATAAACTATTGGAAGAATTTGGGGTAATTTCTTGTGCAAAAAGACATGAAAATTTGATAAAAACAATTAAAAAGAGTAAAAATTTCTTCATATAAGACATTTAAAACCGAAGCAAATGTAACTAATTATCTACAAAAGAAAATAAAAAATGCAATCCATAAATGACTAAAATTCTTTTGGTTGAAAAGTCGTCAATATGCTGTATTTTTGCAAAAAAAAAACTTTTGAAAACGAAACTTTTTGTAATTACACCGCCTTTTACTCAACTGAATACTCCGTATCCGGCAACGGCTTATATAAAAGGTTTTCTGAATACCAAAAATATCGAATCGGTTCAGGCTGATTTGGGTATTGATGTCATTTTGGAATTGTTTTCTAAGAGAGGACTTTCAGATTTGTTTGAAGTTTCCAGTTTTAGGTTTCCAGTTTCAGGTTCTGATGTTTCGGATAACTCAAAACGTATTTTTGCTTTACAGGATGAATACATCAAAACGATTGATTCTGTAATTCAGTTTTTACAGGGAAAAAATCCAACTTTGGCGTTGCAGATTTGTCAGGAAGATTTTCTGCCTGAAGCTTCTCGTTTTGCGCAGTTGGAAGAATTGGATTGGGCTTTTGGAACAATGGGAACTCATGATAAAGCCAAACATTTGGCTACTTTATATCTTGAAGATATTTCAGATTTTATTGTAGAATGTGTCGATGAGAATTTTGGTTTCAGCCGTTATGCAGAACGCTTGGGACGAAGTGCCAATTCATTTGACGAATTATATGCCGAACTTCAGAAAGAACCAACTTATATCGATTCCATTTTAATTTCACTTTTAAAAGCAAAAATCGAAGCGGTAAAACCTACGTTATTTTTAATTTCTGTTCCGTTTCCAGGAAATTTATATAGTGCATTTCGTTCTGCTCAATGGGTAAAACAAAATTATCCCGAAATTAAGATTTCGATGGGTGGAGGTTTTCCAAATACAGAATTACGTTCGCTTTCGGACAAACGCGTTTTTGAGTTTTTTGATTTTATTACTTTAGACGATGGCGAAGTGCCAATCGAGGAATTAATAGCCAATTTAGAAAATCCTGATTACAATTCTTATAAAAGAACTTTTCTGTTGGAAAATGGAGAAGTAGTTTATAAAAATAATTCCTTAAAACATGATTACAAGCAAGCTTACGTAGGAACGCCGGATTATTCAGATCTGCCTTTGGATAAATATATTTCGGTAATCGAAATTGTAAATCCGATGCACAGAATGTGGAGTGATGGTCGTTGGAATAAACTCACAATGGCACACGGCTGTTATTGGGGAAAATGTACTTTCTGTGATATTTCTTTAGATTACATAAAAGTTTACGAACCCGTTGCGGCAAGTCTGCTTTGCGATAGAATAGAAGAATTGATTGAAAAAACAGGTCAAAACGGATTTCACTTTGTAGACGAAGCGGCACCACCAGCTTTAATGCGTGCTTTAGCACTTGAAATCTTAAAAAGAAAACTGGCAGTAACTTGGTGGACAAACATTCGATTTGAAAAAAGTTTTTCTAAAGATTTGTGTTTATTATTAAAAGCTTCTGGTTGTATTGCCGTTTCTGGGGGTTTAGAAGTAGCTTCAGATCGATTACTGAAATTAATTGATAAGGGAGTAACAGTGGAACAAGTTGCCAAAGTAACACGAAATTTTACCGAAGCCGGAATTATGGTTCATGCGTATTTAATGTATGGATATCCAACGCAGACTATTCAGGAAACGGTTGATAGTTTAGAGATGGTTCGTCAATTATTTGAAGCTGGAGTTTTACAATCGGGTTTTTGGCATCAATTTGCTTTGACGGCTCATAGTCCCGTTGGGTTGTATCCGGAACAGTTTGGCGTGACCAAAAAAACAGAAGCAATTGGAACTTTTGCCAATAATGACATTGAATATACCGATGCAACCGGAATCAACCACGATAAATTTAGTTTCGGTTTAAAAAAATCGCTTTTTAATTTCATGTACGGAATCTGTTTTGATTACGAACTTCAAGAATGGTTCGATTTTAAAATTCCGAAAACAAAAATTCATCCTGATTTTATTTTTAATGCGCTTGAAGAACAGAATGATTTTAATACAAAACCAAATGCTAAAGTAGTTTGGTTGGGCGGAAAACCTTCGGCAGAACTTTTCACAAAATCAAAAAAAGGAAGAAGCTGGGAAATGATGTCTTTAACTTTTCATGATAAAAAAGAAAGTTTTGACATTCAGACTAGCAAAGAAGAAGGCGAATGGCTGATTTCGATTCTATCTAAAATTTCGATTTCAAAGACAAAAAACTTTACTTTTCAGGAAGTAAAAAATGATTTCGAAACATCGTTAGAAGATTTCGAATTATTTTGGTATTCAAAACCTGTCAATACTTTACGGGAGTTTGGATTATTAGTTTTATAAATTAATACTCCAAACATTCTCCATCTTTCGGAATAGCAGTTTTATTTAGAAGTCCATGATCAGACAACGTAGTCTTTAATTGCAATCTAGTTGTAGGACAATGATTTAAAGCTTCTAAATGATTGGCAAGAACTTTTCCTGGAGCAAGAGTAACAAATTTTAGAATATCATCCATTCGCATTAATAATGGTTGTCCCAAATCCAATCTCGCAGTGCCACAGGCGACAATCGAAATATCAGGTTTTAACTCTGTCAAAACTTTTTCTACATGTTCTGTAAAAATGGTATCAGAACTAATATAAATTGATTTTTGATCTGCCAATTCGATATGAAATCCCATTACATTTCCCATTAATTTGGCAATGAAACCGTAACCATGAATAGCTGGAATTCCAGTGATTTTTCCGTCGAGGAATTTTTGCGGTTCCCAATATTCTAAAGTTTGAATCACGCTGAGTCCGCGCTGTACAAGCGCTTTTTCATCTTTAGCACTACAGATTACGGGAACACTTTTTCTTCTTAGAAATACTTCGCCTGCTTTATCAATATGATCTGGGTGTAAATGCGTTATGAGACAATGCGTCACTCTGCTTAAAATATCACGACTGTTTTTGGGCAGTGCTACAAGCGGGTTTCGTTTGGGTTTGTATCTGAAAATAGTAAAAGGCGGAATCGTTTTTCTTTTACCTAACATAGGATCCACTAAAATAACATGCTTTTCTGTTTCAATTACCAAAGTGGCATTTCGCAAGTGATGTAATTTCATATCGAGGAAATTTAGATCTTAAAATTACGAAGTTTTTCGAAAATGTATTTACAGATTTTTCTTTATTTTTAGCAGAATTGTTATTTTACCCAATAGAAAACCTAAACCCAATTCCATGAAGGTTTTCGATAGAAATTCCGTCTTCATTGGCTAGAATTTTACGAAGACGAGAAATGAAAACATCCAAACTTCTTCCCATAAAATAATCATCTGTTCCCCATAAAGAAGTTAAGATTTGCTCACGCTTCAAAACTGAGTTTTTATGGTCCAGAAAAAGTTTCAATAATTCGGCTTCACGTTGCGTTAGTCCGACTTTCTCTTCATCATTAAAAAGAATAAAATTTTTAGTGTCAAACTGATATTTTCCGACTTCGTAAATGGTTTTTACCGGCGGAATATTTTTCTGCGAACGCTTTAAGAAAATCTCAATCTTCAAAAGCAGTTCTTCAATACTGAAAGGTTTTACTAAATAATCATCGGCACCTAAGCGTAAACCTTTAATTCTGTCTTCTTTTAAAGTTTTAGCCGAAAGAAAGATAATTGGAACATCAACATCAATTTTTCGAACCGCTTGAGCCAAATCAAAACCATCCATTTTGGGCATCATAATATCAAAAATGCAAATATCGAATTCTTCCTCTTCAAAAATGTTTAAAGCTGATTTTCCGTCAGAACAATGTGTTACATCATAATTATTCTGTTCCAGATTGTCTTTGGTTAAAAACGCAAGAGTTTCATCGTCTTCTGCATAAAGTATTTTGAAGTTTCTCATTTTTTATAAGGAATAGATAAAGTTATGGTAACACCTTTTTCTGTATTATTTTCGGCTTTTATTTTCCAGCTCTGAAGACTGCAAATTTCTTTGACGTAGTACAAGCCAAGACCAAATCCGTTGACTTCATTACTTTTTTCATTCTGAACGCGATAGAACTTATCAAAGATAAAAGATATTTTTTTAGGATTAATCCCAATTCCATTATCATTAAACTCCAGTTTTAAACAATTGTTTTCTTCTATGATTTTAATTTTGATTTCAGGTTTTTCATTGCAATATTTCACTGCATTGTCCAATAAATTATAAATCAGATTGCCAAAATGAAAAGAGTCTGTTTCTATTGAATATTTAGTGGATGCCGTTTCAATAGAAAGAGAAGCTTCAGGATATTTCAGCTTGATATTTTCTATCGCTTCTTCAATTATCGGAACAATTAAAACACTTTCCTTTTTAAGTTCTAGAGGCGTATAATCTGATTTGGCAATGTTTAAAATCTTTTCGATATGACCATTTAATTTATTTCCTTGATTGATGATAATATCCGTATAAGTATACAATTTTTTATCTTCTTTAATCGGCTTTTGTTCGATCAAATATTTGGAAGCAATCAGAATCGAAGCCAATGGCGTTTTAAACTCATGCGTCATATTATTAATGAAATCGCGCTGTAATTCGGAATATTTTTTCTGCTGTAAAAGTTTGAAGATAGAATAAACGTAAATCAGTAAAATTAAGATCAAAGCGGTTGAAAGGATAAACCAAAATCGCATGGAACTAAACAAATAAGTAGTTTCATTGGGGAAACGAACGGCAAAATAATAAACAAGATTTTTGTGTTTCGGGAAATAAACGGTCTTTTTGCATTCTGCTTTTTTCTTCGAAAGCGAAATATAATCGCCATAAATCATTTCATCGCTTTGACAGTTGTACATGGCATATTCGAAATCGGTCGTGATATTCATCTTTTTGAATTCCGTTTTCAGATAAAACTCTAAAATTTCGGGTTCAAATTCATTATCAACATTTACAATATAATAGTCATTAGAAATTTTCTGAACCGGATTCTGAGCAGGCAGTTCATGATTCGTTCCTTCGTACAATTTTTTAGCTACTTCCAATAAGGCAATATGTGCCTTCTGACTCAGTTTTTTCTGTTCAATCGTAAAAGCCTCTTTTGTCCATAGCAATTGCGCTACCAATATACTAATGATGGCTACCAATCCTAAGAGGATGATACTGTTGAGTTTATTAATTTTCAAGAATATGGGATTTTGAGAGTGTAATATTAATGAATTTTAGCCTGAAAATAGCCGATTAACAAGTCATTAACAAACATTTGAAAGCGGTTAACAGCGATTCGGTTTTGTCTGAATTACCTTTGTAATATCAAAATGAACTACAAACCATTTTAAATATATCCGTTATGAAAATGATTAAAATTTCGATGTTAGCTTTGGCTTTAGGCCTAATGTCTTTTTCGGCAATTGCTCCGGTAAAATCCTTAGTTTCAGAAACTGCAATTTCAGAAACTACAGCTTCTACAATTGTTTGGAAAGCAGAAACAATTGATGTTGGACAAATCCCGCAAGGAACTCCAAAAGCAATTGTTTACGAATTTAAAAATACTGGAAAAACAGCTGTAGTAATTACAAATGTTCAAGGTTCTTGCGGTTGTACTGCAACAGATTACACAAAAGAACCAATTCAGCCAGGTAAATCGGCAAAAGTTACTGCAACTTACAATGCTGCTAACAAAGGCGCTTTTACAAAAACGGTTACTGTTACAACTAGTGCAGAAACAACTCCAAAAATCCTTACTTTAAAAGGTACAGTTATCTAAGAATTTTTATTAGGTTGGTTATATGGCAAAAGCTCTAAACAAGAAATTGTTTGGAGCTTTTTATTTTTAGAGAATTTGCTGATAGCTTAAAAATGGCGTATTTAAGATTCAGTTTTTAAGATTTTGATTTAATAGAATTTTTTTTACTTTTAATAAAAATTCCTACTTATGAAAATTTGGTATACGCCCTTTATCGCAGTTGTTTTTTTGATCGTTTTTTCGTGTAATTCGAAAGCAGATAAAAAGGAAGAGAATTCAATAAAAACAGTTGAAAAGATTCCAGAATTAAAACTGACAATTGACAGTACACGCATTTCAAAATTTTATGAGAATTATCCAAAACTGGATAAATTTAAAAATGATGTAGCTTCTTTATATCAAAAAAACAAATCAACTCAATTGTGGCAGGATAATAAAGGAGTGGTTGAGTTTGGAAATACTTTATTTAATCAGTACAAAAATTTAGATCAGGAAGGATTAAAAGCCAATTATCCTTATAAAGACGAATTAAATTCTGTTTTTGAAAATAATCCAGCCAAAAAACTATCCAAAGAAGATACGGATTTACTGCTTTCCAATCTGTATTACTATTATGGTGAAAAAGTGGGTGGTTTTGACGAAAAAACAGTACTTTCTTTAGAATGGCTTTTGCCTCGTAAAAAACTGAATTACCAAGTGCTTTCAGATTCTATCTTTAAAAAATCAACCATTTTGGATGATAAGAAAAGAAAGATGTTCAGTCAGTATTACAAACTTCGTGATGCTCTAAAAGATTACAGGGAAATCGAGAAAAAAGGTGGTTGGAAAACCATTGAAACAGGAGACGATTATAAAAGCCTAAAAGTTGGCGATTCGTCCAATGTGATTGCTCAAATTAGAGAAAGACTTTTTGTCACCAAAGATCTAAAAGAAGACACTAAAAGTGCAGTTTGTGATACGGTTTTGATAAAAGCCATGAAGAACTACGAATTACGTCACGGTTATGCTCCAAAAAATACTATTCTTTTAGAACATATAAAGGATTTGAATATTCCGGTTTCAGAGCGAATCAAAACCATTATCGCCAATATGGAACGTTGTCGATGGATTGATCCTGAATTGGAAAAAGGTCAGAAATACATCGAAGTCAATATTCCAGAGTTTAAACTGTATATCATTGAAGACGGGAAAATAGCTTTTACTTCGGCAGTTGTTGTGGGTAAAGCGATGACCAAAACAGTTGTTTTCAGTGGTATGATGAGTAATATTGTTTTCAGTCCGTATTGGAATGTACCGCCTAGTATTATCAAATCGGAGATAAAACCAGGAATGGCCAGAGATAAAAATTATCTGCAAAAGAAAAACTTAGAATGGAACAACGGCTCAGTTCGTCAGCTTCCTGGGAGAAATAATTCATTGGGATTGGTTAAGTTTTTATTTCCCAATTCAAGTAATATTTATCTGCATGATACGCCTTCAAAAAGTTTATTCGAAAGAGAAAGTAGAGCGTTTAGCCACGGTTGCGTACGTGTAGCAAAACCAAGAGAATTGGCAATCGAATTATTAAAACCAGATCCGGCTTGGAATCCTGCCAGAATTGACAAAGCCATGCATGCCGGAAAAGAAAGTTGGTATACGTTGAAGAAAAAAGTTCCGGTTTATATTGGCTATTTTACGGCTTGGGTAGATCGTGAAGGCAATCTAAATTTCTATAAAGATATTTACCAAAGAGATGAAAGTTTATTAAAGCTTTTAACAGAAGAATAAAAGTTGATTTCACGCAGATTTGAAAAGATTTAAGCAGATGCTCGCAGATTTTATTTATTGCAGTGAGCAAAAAAGATCTAATTAATCTGCTCTAATCTGCAAAATCTGCGTGAAAAAATAATAATAAAATTATTTAGATAGAACATCAACACATTTATAAAAGCGTTTGGTATAATGTTCTGTATCAAGTGCTGTTATAGTAACTTGCTGTGCTTTTCCTGAAGAAGCATGAATAAATTTGGACTGCATTCCGTTTGCTTCGCAGATGATGCCAACGTGCCCCACAATATTTCTGTTTTTATAACCATAAAAAACTAAGACATCGCCAACTTTAAATTCTTCTGGTTTTAAAGCCGTTCCTAAATTTTTATATCCGCTTGAACTTCTTGGCAATGTCAATCCAAAATTGCTGAAAACGAAGCTTACAAATCCCGAACAATCAAAACCTTTTTTTGGATTACTGCTGGCGTATACATAAGGTGTTCCTAAATATTGTTTGGCATAAGCAATAATAGAATCACGATTTATTTCGGTCTGAATTTTAGCGTTTGGAACTATAATTTTCGGTTCTTTCTTTTTTACATTGAAAGAAGAAAGTAAAATAACAGGCAGTAAAAATAATAGTAGGCTCGATTTCATTTTTTTAGTCTTATATAAATTGAAACGCTAAAGATAAGCTGTTATTTTACTTTAAAAAGAACAAAAACACCCTAAAAAGTACGAATAAACATCTGATTGCCTCCTAATGATGTGTTTATGTGGTGTTTTTTTATTGCTTTTTGACATTTTAGTATCTTTCTGTGTAATTCATTTCAAATATATTTGTGAATCGTATTTAGATTTAACAAATAAATTATGTTTCTTAAAAAAATAGCTGTTTTAATTTCGTTTTTGCTGATTTCAGTCATTTCGAATGCACAAACTCAAAATTCGAATAAAACTTTTTTATACCAAGGTCGAGTTGATCAACTTCAAAATGATCAGGTTATTTTAATTGGAACGGCTTCTTCTGTTTCATTTAATTTTATAGGAAATAAATGTTCCATCTCGCTTCAAATCGTTGATTCTTATGAACATCACAATTATGTTCAATTGGTTTTGGATGGAAAGTATATTGGAAAGATTAGAATTGAAAAAGGAGCAGTTCAATCCTTTCCAATCAAAGTGACTTCCAATAAAAAAGAACATCGATTAGAAATTTATAAAAATACAGAAGCCCATAGTGGCAATATTTTGTTTGCTGGAACGACGGCGAAACTAATTCCCATTTCATTTAAAAAGAAAAAGAAAATCGAATTTATTGGGGATTCTATTACTTGTGGTGCCGCGAGTGATCCATCTGATGTTCCTTGCGATAAAGGCGAATATATGGATCATCATAATGGTTATTATGCTTACGGACCAACATTATCAAGAGCAATTGGTGCTGATTATTTAATGAGCTGTGTTTCTGGAATTGGAATGTATAGAAACTGGAATGATGAAAATAAAGACGAAGCGATAATGCCGGATGTTTATCCTAATTTATACCTGACAAAAGACGCTTCAAAACCTAGATATGATTTTGCTTTTCAGCCCGATATCATCAGTATTGCTTTGGGAACAAACGATTTTTCTGGCGGAGATGGTAAAAAAGAACGTCTTCCTTTTAATCCGGAAAAATATGTTTCCAATTATATTGATTTTATAAAAATGCTCTATAAACACAATCCAAAAGCACAGATTGTTATTACGAACAGTCCAATGGTTGGCGGAGACAAAGCATTAGTTTTTGAAGATTGTCTGAATAAAGTTAAAAACGCTTTCGCGGATGATAAATCACACAAAACAATTCAGATTTTTAAATTTAAACCCATGACTCCAAATGGATGTTCAGGTCATCCGGATGTGGCAGATCACAAGGTTTTGGCAAACGAATATGCACCATTTTTAAAGAAACTGCTAAATGAAAAATAATATCTATAAGTTTGTTTTCTTTTTATTGATTTCCAGTACTATGATGGCAAACGTTTCGCTTCCGAATATTTTTAGTGATAATATGGTTTTACAACGCAACTCTGAAGTGAAAATTTGGGGTTGGGCAAATCCAAAAGAAGAGATTAAACTGGTTTCCGGCTGGAATAATCAAGAATATAAAACCGTTGCAAATAATCAGGCAAAATGGGAATTGACCATTAAAACCCCTGAAGCGGGAGGGCCTTTTACAATTTCTATAAAAGGTTACAATGAAGTAGTTTTAAAAAATATTTTGATTGGAGAAGTTTGGCTTTGTTCCGGACAATCGAATATGGAAATGTCTGTAAGCTGGGGAATTGATGATGGAGAAGAAGAAGCTAAAAATGCAACAAATCCAAACATTCGATTTTTTACGGTTCCTAAATTGACGGCAGAAAATCCCCAGAATAATTTATTGGGAAACTGGACAGAATCGACTCCTGAAACCATGAAATATTTTAGTGCTGTTGGTTACTTTTTTGCAAAACGTCTTCGCGAGGATTTAAAGAATGTTCCCATCGGATTAATTTCTTCCAACTGGGGCGGAACTCCTGCTGAAATCTGGATGCCGGCAGAAGTCGTAAACAACGATCCAATTTTATTGGAGAACGCAAAAAAACTCAACGAACAAGAATACGGACCAAGACAACCCGGACGTGCTTACAATGCGATGATTTATCCAATTGCTGGATTTAAAATTGCGGGAACGCTTTGGTATCAGGGAGAATCGAATGTGGGTTCTTTGGTTTATGACAAAACATTAGGTGCTTTAATTACATCTTGGAGAAAAGAATGGAAAGATGATTTCCCTTTTTATTATGTTCAGATTGCACCTTTTAAAACAGGAACGAATAATTTCTCGAATGTAACAGTTAGAGATTCACAAAGAAAATTATTGAAAGAAGTTTCAAAAACGGGAATGGTTGTGATTAGTGATATTTCTGATACGATTGATATTCATCCCAAAAATAAAAAATCAGTTGGAATTCGTTTGGCGAATTTAGCTCTGGCTGAAAATTATAAAACGAATTCCAATTTAGTTAATGGACCGCTCTTTAAATCCATTAAAATAGATAAAAATAAAGTTACAGTTTCTTTTGATTATGGAGATGGACTTTATTTTAAAGATAAAAAATCGAATCAATTTGAAGTTGCGGGAGCAGATGGAGTTTTCTATCCTGCCGAAGCTTCAATTAAAAATAACGAAGTGATTTTGACAAGTAAAAAAGTAGCTTCTCCAGCAAAAGTGAGGTTTGCATGGGGAAATACAGTACAGTCAGATTTGTTTAACAAAGTGAATCTGCCTGCTTCTTGTTTTACGACGGAATGATTTTAGAATGTAGATTTTAGATTTTTTGACCACAGATTTTACTGATTGAACGGATTAATACTAATTTTTTGTTTTGCGTTTGTGAGGCTGAGTGGAGTTGAAGTTCTGCAAAGTTAAGTTTGTCATTTCGACTGGAAGGAGAAATCACACTAGAAACTCCATGCAGAATGTCGCCAATCTTTGTCGAATCCCGAGTGTGATTCCTCGTTCCTCGGAATGACAAAACTGTGTGTTGAAAAATAAAAATCAAAAACGCTCTTTTGAAACCGTTTGCGTGAGGGATAGAAGTGGAAAGCCCACAGTCTCGTCAGAATGACGAGACGAGGACTTGAAACGGATAGCCCGACCCGGAGGGACACGCCCAAAAAAACTTAGAATCTTAGCGTCTCAGAACCTTAGCAACTTAAAAAGAACTAACTAAACCACATATATGAAAAATAAAAAAATAATATTTATTGGGGTCTTTTCCCTTTTTACGATTGGAAATATGAATGCACAAAAAAAGCCGTATCTGGATAAGAATAAAACTGTTGAGCAGCGTATCGATTTGCTTTTGCCGTTAATGACCCTTGAGGAAAAGGTAGGACAGATGAATCAATATAATGGTTTTTGGGATGTTACGGGACCAGCACCAAAAGGCGGATCTGCCGAATTAAAATACGAACATTTAAGAAAAGGATTAGTCGGTTCGATGCTGACGGTGCGAGGCGTGAAAGAAGTTCGTGCCGTACAGAAAATTGCGGTAGAAGAAACCCGTTTAGGAATTCCGCTTATTATTGGTTTTGACGTAATACATGGTTATAAAACGTTAAGCCCGATTCCGCTGGCTGAAGCGGCGAGTTGGGATTTGGAAGCGATTAAGAAATCGGCGGCGATTGCGGCTGATGAAGCTTCGGCATCAGGGATTAATTGGACTTTTGGCCCAAATGTCGATGTGGCAAATGATGCTCGTTGGGGACGTGTGATGGAAGGTGCGGGTGAAGATCCGTATTTAGGAAGTAAAGTGGGTTATGCACGTGTGAAAGGTTTTCAAGGAGAAACTGTTGCAGATTTGGCTAAAGTAAATACGATTGCGGCTTGTGCGAAACACTTTGCGGCTTACGGTTATGTTGAAGCGGGATTGGAATATAATATTGTGGATATCAGTAATTCTAAATTGTACAATTCGGTTTTGCCTCCTTTTAAAGCGACTGTTGATGCTGGAGTTCGTACGTTTATGAATTCATTTAATACTTTGAATGGTGTTCCTGCGACTGGAAATGCCTTTTTACAAAGAGATATTTTAAAAGGAAAATGGAAGTTTGACGGATTTGTAATTTCTGATTACGCTTCGATTCGTGAAATGATTGCGCACGGTTATGCAAAAGACGAAGCTGATGCAACGGCTAAAGCGGTAATCGCTGGTTCTGATATGGATATGGAATCGTATTTATATGTAGCAAAGCTTGTTGATTTAGTAAAATCGGGAAAAGTAAAAGAAGCTTTGGTTGATGATGCTGTCCGAAGAATTTTGCGCGTGAAATTTGAATTGGGATTATTTGATGATCCTTACAGATATTGTGATGAAAAACGCGAGAAAGAAGTGGTTGGAAGTAAAGCCAATAACGATGGCGTTTTGGATATGGCGAAGAAATCGATCGTTTTATTGAAGAACGAAAAGAATTTGCTTCCGCTAAAGAAATCTGGACAGAAAATCGCTTTGATTGGCGCTTTAGCCAATGATAAAAACAGTCCGTTGGGAAGCTGGAGAATCGCAGCTTCTGATGATACTGCGGTTTCTGTTTTAGAAGGAATGCAGCAATACAAAGACAATCAACTTACTTTTGAAAAAGGTGTTGATTTATTGAAACAAAAAGCAACTTTCTTAACTGAAACAATTTTTAATACAACAGATAAAAGTGGCTTCGAAGCAGCGAAAAAAGCAGCAAAAAATGCTGACGTTGTAGTAATGGTTTTAGGAGAATACGGTTTTCAAAGCGGTGAGGGAAGAAGTAGAACTGATTTGAATTTACCAGGTTTACAGCAGGAATTACTAGAGGAAATTTACAAGGTAAATCCAAATGTAGTTTTGGTTTTAAATAACGGTCGTCCGTTGAGTATTCCGTGGGCGGCAGAAAATGTTCCAGCAATTGTAGAGGCTTGGCATTTGGGAACTCAGGCTGGAAATGCGGTTGCACAGGTTTTATACGGAGATTACAATCCGAGCGGGAAACTGCCAATGTCGTTTCCTAGAAATGTAGGTCAGGTGCCAATTTATTATAACAAATACAGTACAGGAAGACCAATTGACAGCGATAAAAATGTTTTCTGGTCGCATTATATGGATGTGGAAAAAACGCCTCAGTTTCCGTTTGGTTTTGGATTGAGCTATACTAAATTCGATTATAAAGATTTGAAATTGAATAAAACTTCTTTCGCAAAAGGAGAAAAGGTTCAAGTGAGCGTTACCGTTACAAACTCAGGAAATTATGATGGAAAAGAAGTAGTGCAATTATACATTCATGATGAATATGCAAGTATTGTTCGTCCAATTAAGGAATTAAAAGGTTTTGAATTGGTTAACTTAAAAAAAGGAGAAACGAAAACGGTAAACTTTACTTTGACAGATAAAGAACTTGGTTTTTATGATAACGAAGGAAATTATTTAGTAGAACCGGGAACTTTTAAAATCATGGTTGGAGGAAGCTCTGATAAAGGTTTGCAAGATCGTTTTGAGATAAAAGAATAGAAGGGTTTTTGCCGCAAAGGCACTAAGGCACAAAGTTTTTTTGGCCACGAATTCACTAATTTTTCAATAGCCCCTAGCTTTAGCTAGGGGGAATATGATTGAATAGAAAAAGGCTTTAGCCGAACTTTAAAGTTTGGCTAAAGCCTTTTTGATTGCGTTTATATTTTCATCCAGCTAAAGCTGGACGCTATTGAATATTATTATGCAGAAAAAATTAGAGTGGCAAGAATATGTTCTTTGTTTAATTCCGGAAAATCTTCAATAATTTGTTCAAAAGACATTCCTGTAGAAAGCCACGAAAGAATATCTGAAACACAAATTCTCGTTCCTGTTATGATAGGCTTACCGAATCTGATATCAGGATCTATCGAAATTAAATTTTGCCAATTATTATTCATAATTTTAAATTTTAAACAAATTTACAAAATTAAAAATGAATTAGATTTTTAATTTCCTCTCGCAGATTTAGCAAATTAGGCAGATTTTTTTATCTCCTGTATCTGCTAAATCTGCGGGAGTTTTTTGTATTTTTAAAACCTATTAAAACTCCAACTTTTTAAATTAAAACAATGAAATATAACAGATGCGGGAAAAGCGGTTTGCTGCTTCCAGAGATTTCTTTAGGATTATGGCATAACTTCGGATCAGTAGATAATTTTGATAATGCTGAAAGTATTGCGGTAGAAGCTTTTGATAAAGGAATTACTCATTATGATTTAGCTAATAATTATGGGCCGGTTCCAGGTTCTGCTGAAACTAATTTTGGTAAAATTTTGTGGCATAACTTTCAAGGAAACCTGCGTGATGAAATTATTATTTCAACCAAAGCAGGTTACACTATGTGGGATGGCCCTTATGGAGATTGGGGTTCAAGAAAATATTTGCTTTCAAGTTTAGATCAGAGCTTAAAGCGAATGAAAGTCGATTATGTCGATATCTTTTATTCGCATCGTCCAGATCCTGAAACACCAATCGAAGAAACCATGATGGCTTTAGATTATGCTGTTAGAAGTGGAAAGGCTTTATACGTTGGAATTAGTAATTATTCGGCAGAACAGACTCGTGTTGCGGTTGATGTTTTAAAGCAATTAGGAACGCCATGTCTGATTCACCAAGCCAAATATTCTATGTTGCAACGTTGGGTTGAAGATGGTCTATTAGATGTGCTAGAGGAAAAAGGGGTAGGTTGCATTGCTTTTTCGCCTTTGGCACAAGGACTTTTAACAGATAAATATTTAAACGGAATTCCAGAAAATTCAAGAGCGCATAATCCAAACGGACATTTGAGAGAAGATGAGGTTACGGAGGAAAGAATTCAGAAGTTAATTCAGCTGAATGAAATTGCTAAAAATAGAAACCAATCTTTGGCACAAATGGCTTTGGCTTGGTTGCAAAAAGACAAACGAATTACATCGGTTTTAATTGGGGCGAGTTCTGTAAAACAATTGTGTAATAATATTGATTGTCTTCAGAATACTGATTTTACGGCTGATGAGTTGAATGCGATTGAGAAGATTTTAGCATAACGTTTATGTTATGAGTAGCAAACCCGACAGGTTTTAAAAACCTGTCGGGTTTAAATTTTTATAGAATAGAGAGATTATTTTATTTAATAATCATCGCCAAACCGCCACCGCTTGCTAAATGATATTTTAGTTTCGTTGTCGAATCAACGGTTATGATTTCTTTTTTATAATCTGTTGCGGCTTTGTCAGCATTTAGGCCATCAGAGAAAATTTCTGCTTGGAATTTTTTGCCTTTTTCAAGGAAAGAAAAATCAATCGTAATATCTCTGGAATCCCAATTTGTTATGACACCCAGATACCACGTATTTCCTTTTCTTCGGGCAATTGAAACATATTTTCCAACTTTGCCATCAAGAGCTACAGTTTCATCAAAAGTAGTTGGAATTTTAGCAATAAAATCTGTGCTTTCCTGCTCTTTCATAAAAGCCGTTGGGCTGTCTGCCATCATTTGCAAAGGCGCTTCAAAAATAGTGTAAAGTGCCAATTGGTGACATCTGGTTCCCTGACTCATAGGAGTCGAATGACTAGGTTTGAATTCGCCTTTTGTTGCGTTTCGCATCGCGCCTGGTGTGTAATCCATTGGTCCAGCCATCATTCGGATAAATGGAATGGTACAATCATAAAGCGGAACATCATCATTTGGTGTCCATTTATTATTTTCAAGACCTTTTACACCTTCAAAATTTAAAATATTTGGAAATGTTCTCTGAATCCCTGTTGGTTTGTACATGCCGTGGAAATCAATGATTAATTTATGATTGGCTGCTTTCTGCGCAATATCATAAACGGAATTAACCATTTTAGCATCGTCACGATCTATAAAATCAACTTTAAAACCTTTTACGCCCAGTTTTGCATAATTGTCAAAAACGGCTTCTGTTTTATTATTGATTGCCATCCACGAAGCCCACAAAATAATACCAACATTTCTTTCTTTCGCGTAAGCAATTAAAGCTTCCAAATCTACATTTGGATTGTGTTTCATAATATCGGTTTCAACGCTCCAGCCTTCATCTAAAACTACATATTCAACCTTGTTTTTAGAAGCAAAATCAATATAGTATTTATAAGTCTGCGTATTGATTCCTGCTTTAAAATCGACATTGTAAATATTCCAGTCATTCCACCAATCCCAAGCCACTTTTCCGGGTTTTATCCACGAAATGTCTTTTATTCTTGACGGTTCTGCCAATTTCTGAACCATATCGTTATTGGCTAAATCGGCATCATTTTGAGCAATTACAAACGCTCTCCATGGAAAAGTTCTTGTTCCTTTGGTTTTTACCAAATAATCGGCTCTTTCGGTAATAAGTTTGTTGAGGTAATTAAATCCGCCGTTGGTTTCTTGGGTGGGATATTTAGAAAAACGAGACTCAAAACCTGTTTTATTTTTATTGTTGGTGACAAATAATCCTGGATAATCTTCTAAATCTGCTTCTAGAAAAACTGCTTTTTTATGGTTTTTATAATCAATTAAAAAAGGTAAAAATGCCAAAGTATCTTTAGAAAATTCACTTATTTTTTTGTTTTCATAATGTGATTCAAACGAAGAAATAAATTGATCTTTTGGATTTCTCAAATCACGGACATAAGGTATTAAAGTATTGTAATCCTGATCGAAATTTAAAACTACTTCTTCATTTTTAATCGTAATATCTTTTTTCTTTTTTGTAACAAATCGATAAGCTACGCCATCGTCAAAAACACGAAATTCAAGTGCGAAATCATTTTTAAAGTTGATAGTCAGTTTACTGTATTGATCTTTTACGGTTTTCTTTTTATACAAAGGCGTTTCAAAAGAAGTATTGACATTTTCTTTTTTTGAGTTTAAAACAACTGGATTTTTTCCTAAAACAACATTTCCGTCCAAAGTCAAAGCCATTTCGGACGGAGCTAAAATCAAGTCTTTTTCATGCGAAATGGACCATAAGATTTTGTCATTCACAGCAATTTTAACCTCGATTTTTCCATCAGGAGAAATTACGTTAAAATCCTGTTTCTTCTGTGAAAAACAAAAGTTTGCGAGTATAAAACAAAAAAGAATAAATATATTTTTCATGAAGTTTTGATTTTGGTTATTCTGTAGAGACGCACCGCAGTGTGTCTACGCCCAGTTCACGTCGCGCATATTCGTTACGCATAAGACGCACTGCAGTGCGTCTCTACGAAAAATAGGGATGAATTCTATTCTATTTTTTCAATTTCAGATTATAATCTTTTACAATTTCCAATGTCGATTTATCTCCGTTAAAAACCGAATTTAAACCTTGTGGTTCTTGCGGTGGATCTGTTGTGAAAGGCTCTCCTGGATTCCATTTTCCATCAGGATGAATTGCTTTTCCTTCGCCACCGTAACCCCAGAAATTGGCTGCTTGCAATGGTCCGCCATTTTTAACGCTTTCTGCAACTCTCCCGAAAATATAGCTGTAAAATTTATCTCGGTAAACAGAAGAAGCTCCAGCGTTCAGATTTTCATTTTCTCTCGGAAGTCCAAATTCTTCAATAATAATTGGTCTTTTAAGATTATTAGCCACTTTGATGTGGTCATCAATATATTTACCAGCATTTTCAATTGTTTTTGGCATTGTAGCTTTGGCATTGTCCGCTTTGAACCAATTCCAGTTTTTAGGCCAGATATGCATCGTTAAATAATCGATATTCGGATTTTGATGTGTTCTTTCGAAGATTTCCATACTGTCGTTCGAACTGTTTTTTCCTTCAGAACCTGTAGAAACCAAATGATTTTTGTCTAAACTGTCAATTAAATCTACAATATTATTCAGCCATTTGGTAAATTTTACTTCGTTTTCTACTGTAAAAAGCCTAGGCTCATTTCCAACCTGCCATGACATAATCGTATTATCTTCGTTGTATTTCTTTTTAGAATAAGCATTTGTTCTTCCAATAATAAATTTAACATGATTATTTAAAGCTTCCATACAAGGTTCACAGCTATGAAATTGCTCGGTATACGACATAAACTGAGGCCAAGTATTTGGTGGAATAGCAGGAACAGGAACTGGGCCTTTTCCATTCCATTCTAAATATTGCGACATACCGCCAGACCATTCCCAATTATTGGTTAAATATAAAACGGCGTACATGTTTCGTTTGCTCATTTCGTTGATTAAGAAATCTAGTCCATCTAATAAATCTTCGTCGTACTTTCCCTGTTCGTATTGTAATGCTGGGCGAACTGTAAAATCATATTTTCCGCCATCAGCACCTACTAAAATACGCAGATTATCGATTCCATTTTTCTTCATTAAATTCAGTTCACGAATTAGTCTTTTACGATCGCCAATTTTCTTTGAAGCCAGCATACTCCCGTACCAATAATTGGTTCCAATATAAGCATAAGGTTTGTCGCCTTTGTAAAACTGGTTTCCTTTTACGGTAATTTTTTCCTGTGCATGACAAGCTATCGTAGAGAAAATCAAGGCTAATGAAAGTGTTTTAAAAAATCTATTTTTCATAATTTGTATTTTAAGGAGCTAATCCCGCTATCCGTTGCAATCTTTTATTTTTTAAAGAAAAAAATAAAAGGATTTCCACTTCTATCGGGGCTAGGGCAATCCGTTATTTTACGCGTTTTACTGTGAACCTGAAACCTGAAACAAAAAAACTATTTTGGCATTTCATATATTTTCGGCAGGGAATTTACCAAAGCTGATTTTGTTTTGAGACTGTAAGTTTTAAAATCGGTTGCATTAGAAACCGTTCCATTTGGAACATAATAACCGTCCGAATTATTATTCCAAAACATAACATAACTTATCTGAATATCGTTTTTGGTTAAAGCGTTATATAGTAAAGTCGAAAACCAGTCGGTAATAGCAGGTGTTGTATTGGTAACGCGATAGCCTGTTTCAGTCAAAGCGGCGATTTTTACTTTTGCTTTTGCGTAATCCGAAAGAATTTTCAGTTTCGCATTGGCTTTGTCAGATCCTGTCTGCCCTTGATTATTAAAATCACCATAATTATCCATTCCTATAATATCGACATATTTATCACCAGGATAACGGCTTAAATAATTGGTTTCGGTAGTATATGAGTTATCAGGAGAAAAAGCATACAGAATGTTGTGGACTCCCTTTGTGTTTTTCAAATAATCAACCGTAAATTGATAAGCTTTTTTGTATTCATCTGCTGTACAAAAATCGGCTCCCCACCAAAACCAGCTTCCATCAAATTCATGAAAAGGTCTAAAGATTACAGGAATCAATTCGCCATTGGCACCTTTTAGATTTAGAATAACTTTGGCTACTTTATCTAATTTCTTTTTGTACCATTCGTTATTAACTCCGCCTGGAAGAATACTTCTAAAAGCAGTCGATTTTTGTTCAGAAGTCATATCAGCAGCATAAAAAGATTCTTCTTTATTAGGTTCTCTCAAATGCCAGCTGAAGGTATTGATTATTCCTTTCGCGTAAGCTGCTTTAGTATCAGCTACAATTTTTTGTTCCTGCTGATAAAACCAGTTGTTAGATTGTTCGTTATTGTTTTTGTCGGTTATAAACATAAAATCAGATCCTAAAACAGCAGGATCAATACCTGTATTTTTTTTGATGTCTGAATCTCCGCCAACGTCCTGATAAAAACCATTGAAAGCATCCTGTTGACCAATGGCAGTTTTGGTCTGCGCTAGTCTTTTTAAATTATAGAATAGCGCTTTAGTTTCGTTTGTAGCACTTGGGTCAACCATGTAAGTAGCTACATTTGATGTCGTTAATGGATCATCTTGTGTCGGTGGATCGACTATGATTTCGTTATTGGAATCATTATCTGAAGAACATCCAACCAAAATCAAAATAGAAAAACTCAGTGCTATTATTTTCAAAAGTGATTTTTTCATCTGAGTTTATTTGGTTTCTGGAATCAATTTTGAAAATTCCTCTTCAGAAAGCGTTGTTACTTTTATATCGTCAAAAAATACAGTACCGTTTGTTTGTGCCAAAGCCAGCATAACTTTAATTTTTTTTGCTTCTGAGGGAACTTTTACAGCCTTTTTATAATTGATCCAGTTGGTTGTTCCTTTTGCACGAGCAATTGTTTCGGAGCTAATTGATTTGTCTGCATTGTTGAGAAATTCTACAATTATGATTGCTGCTTTATAATCTTCTTTTTGATTTTCTACGCCTTCAGCTTTCATCCAGGCATTGCATTCGATTGCATAAGTATTTCTTGCAAGCGGAACAGTTTGATCAAATGCTCTCCATTCTGCACCCGTAAACTGATTAATTAAAGCGCTGTTTTTTCCTGATTTTTTATCATAAGGAGAAAGCGCACCATTTTCTTGTCCGTTCCAATTGGTTAAGTCGTATTCAAAACCTCCATTTTTTAAGAGATTGGTTTGTGCATCAATTAATAAAGAGGCTAGTAATAAACTAAAAAGAAAAAAATGTTTCATAACGACTTAAAATTAGAATTGAATAAAATTAATCTTGAATTCGCTGTATAAGTTCTATACAGGCGCGTCCATTGTGATAAGGGCATTTCCAGAATCCGGCTTTGTCTTTTTTCATTGCAGTATAGTCAGGGTAAACTCCCCAAACCCATTCTCCGTTTTGCTGGTCGATTATATGTTTTTTTATGAATTTCCAGTTCTTGTAAACAATATCCAGATATTCTTCTTTTCCTGTTAATTGATAAGCGTTGTAAAAACCAATTAAAGCTTCGGCTTGAGGCCACCAATGTTTTTCTGCTGTCAATTCCTCTTTTTCAGGATTGTACTCGTACCACAAACCGCCATCAGTGTCTAAACCTTCTTTGGTTGCTTCGGCAATTTGAACAGCATGTTTTTTGTAATTTGCAATCAAAGTTTCATTGCCTGAAATTTCGGCGCATTGCTGTAAAAGCCAAGCTGCTTCGATATCATGTCCGTATGAGATAACATCTGGTTTTTCTTTCCAGTTTTCATCAAAAAACAAGCGTAAATGTCCTGTTTTAGTATTGATGAAATATTTTTCGATAGTTTCCAGAAGTTCGATAATAACTTCAAGCAGTTTTTCGTCTTTCCAGACTTTATATAAATTCACATAACCTTCAATAATATGAAGATGTGTATTCATGGTTTTCTTTTCGTTGGCATCTTTAGCGCTTAGGCGTAAATCTTCAATTGGCTGCCAATCTCTGGTAAAAGCTTCAAAATAGCCTTTGTTGACAGGATCGTAACTATGTTCCTGAATTTTTTGATATAGATTTTTAGCTATTTCTAGTGCTTTTTCTTCTTTCGAAATCACATAATATTCAGATAATCCATAAATCGCAAAGGCTAGAGCATAAATCTGGTTTTTGGTGTCTTTTGGAGTTTTATCCTCGTTAATACTCCAAAAAAGACCTCCAAATTGTGTGTCATAAAAGTAAGCTGAAAGAAATTCAAATGCTCTCGCTGCCAGTTTTTTGTGGTTTTCGTTTTTTGTGATTTGATAACTGGCAGAAAAAGTCCAAAGAATTCGGGCATTTAAAACCGAACCTTTTTCTGCATTTGCAATGATATGATCGTTAAAATCGATTTGTCCAACAAAACCGCCATTTTGATCATCAATAGTACGTTCTGACCAATAATTTAATATGGAATCTAGTTCTGTAGTTAGTTCTGATTTTAAAAGCTTTGATTGTAATGACACGATATTTTAAATTGCGTTATTTCTTTCGATTTGATTGATAATAGTTTGTACAGATCCTGCAGAAACAAAAGTATCAGCAGGTGCATTTGTAACATAATCTACAAGTTTGTCAACTGTTGAAACGGCTACATGCATTCTAGTGTCTGAAGAAGCATAATATACATAAACAGTTCCGTCTTCATCTTCAATCCATCCATTAGAGAATAAAACATTCGAAACGTCACCAACTCTTTCAATACCTTCCGGTCCCATAAAGTGTCCAGCAGGAACGTGTGTTACTTTTGTAATGTCATTTAAATCGGTCATGAACATATACAATGTATAACGTAATCCTGCAGCAGTGTTACGAACTCCGTGTGCTAGATGTAACCAACCTTTTGAAGTTTTTATTGGAGCTGGTCCCAAACCATTTTTCAATTCATAAATGGTATGATATTGTTTTCCAAAAATGATTTTTTCATCTTTAACAATTGGGTTTTTCATGTCTTCTACATAACCTAAACCAATTCCACCGCCAGAACCAACATCTATAAAACCATCCTGCGGACGCGTGTATAAAGCATATTTTCCGTTTACAAATTCTGGATGGAGTACAACATTTCGCTGTTGACCTGTATTGGAGATTAAATCTGGAAGTCTTTCCCAATTTACTAAATCTTGAGAGCGTACAATTCCTGCATTGGCCACAGCCGAACTTGTATCGCCTTTTGGTGCTTTTGGATCTTTTCTTTCGGTACAGAAAATTCCATAGACATAACCGTCTTCATGATGGATTAAACGCATGTCGTATACATTTGTATCTGGATCTTCAGTCTGTGGAATTACACAAGGTTTATCCCAAAATTTGAAATTATCAATTCCGTTTGGACTTTCGGCAATCGCAAAAAACGATTTTCTGTCAATTCCCTCTACACGAACAGCCAGAAGATATTTGTCGTTCCATTTCATTGCACCAGCGTTAAAAGCGGCATTGATACCAATTCTTTCTTGCAAAAAAGGATTGGTATTTTCGTTAAAATCAAAACGCCAGTTTAAAGGAGCATGTGCTGCAGTAACAACAGGGTTTTTATAACGTTCATATATACCATTTCCAGCCGTTTGTTCTGGAGTGTTTTTAAGCTCAATCAGCGCTTTATGTTCTTTTTCTAATGCCGATTTTCTTTCCTGAAAAGTCGCCGAAGATGTTATTGTTGTCATATAAATTGATTTCTTTATCTGTATTGTTTGTTAATTTTGATCTCTCTTTTCGTTTAAATCCTGTTCTATAATTTGTAATTTTTCTTCTGATAAAGGGTAAAATAAAATGAATGCAACAGATATGGCTGCAGCAATTGCTGGCAGTATGCTTAACATTAATTGAATTCCGTTTTGAGTTGCCACGGTTTGCTCCACATTGGCCTGAAAACCAAAATAGCCTAAAAGCCAGCCAGCTCCAGCACCACCAATGGTCCAGCCAAATTTTTGTGACATTGATGAAGCAGAAAAAACCAATCCTGTTGCTCTTCGGCCTTGTTTCCATTCTGAATAATCGGCGCTGTCAGCATACATGGACCAGATTAAAGGGAAAATACAGCCCGCACAAATACTGATTAAAACCTGAAAACTCATGATTAAAAAAATATCTTCTTTCCCGAATAAATAGAAAATGAGGCTTAGAATTGCAGCTAAAGCCATAGCTCCAAAAAACGTTTTCTTTTTACCAATTTTATTAGCAATTGGTGTCGCGATTATTACACCGATGATGTTTGCTGCTTGTCCTAAAACCAAATAAATTGAAGTTGGTGTCATATGAAAATCACTTCCAAAAAGTGAAAAATCAAAGTTGACAGCACTGCTTACATAATATTTAAAATAATAAACCGCAGCACCGTCTCGAATAGAATTGAAAACCAATGCTCCAATTCCAGCGCCAAGTAAAATCCACCAAGGTTTGTTTTTCCAAAGATCTTTTAAATCTTCTTTTAGGTTATTTTGTTCGTCTGCAATAGGCTTGATTCTTTCTTTTGTGAATGCAAAACAAGCCCAGAAAAAGATAGTTGTAATGAAGCCGAAAACAGCAATTGTTGACAGCCAGCCTGATTTAGAATTGAGATTTCCTCCAAAATAGTTTACTAAAGGTTCAATTAACCAGAGCGCTAATAAACTTCCGCCAAAAGCAAAAACCATTCGGTAGGACGAAAGTGTATTTCTTTCTTTTCTATCAGAAGACATTACGCCTAAAAGTGAAGCGTAAGGAACATTGATTAAAGAATAAATCATCATCATTAAAGAATAGGTAACATAGGCATAAATAATTTTACCTTTTTCATCAAAATCAGGTGTGTAGAAAGTTAAAACTCCAATGACGGCAAAAGGTATAGCAACCCAAAGAAGATAAGGTCTAAATTTTCCCCATTTGCTTTTGGTTCTGTCAGCTAGAATTCCAACAATTGGGTCAAAACAAGAATCCCAGATTCGGGTAATTAAAAACATGGTTCCTACTACGGCAGGTGCTAATCCGAAAACGTCGGTGTAGAAAAACAGTAAATACATGCTGAAAATTTTCCAGAACATAGAGGAAGCAGCGTCTCCAAGACCGTAACCGATTTTTTCTTTTAAACTAATTTTGTCGTGCATTGGTTATTTTTTAAGGTTTTAATTTATTTTGGGCAGTTATTTTAATTTTTTTGGAATGTCTTTTTCAAATATAGTTTTATCTAGGTTATAAAAATCGAGAAAATCTTTTTCGCTTACTTGTCCAGAAAATGGAGCATAGTAATGCATTTTTTGCTCTTTTTCCTGCCAGCCATGATTTCTCCATAATAAGACATACGAAATCTTATAATCTCCAATCGCTTTTAATAAAGTTCCTGTCCACCATTTTGGATCTGGAACGGCTTCGTAACCAGCTTCTGCCAATGCGATTAATTTGTGTTTTTCAGTGCTTATTTTATTTAGGATTTTAAATTGATTCTGAACCTCGTTAATGAATTTTTCTCCATTTGGATCATTGCTGTTTTGGTAGCTGTCAAAACTTAAAATATCAGCATAATTATCTCCCGGATAATTAGTTAAGAAATCGGCTTCAGTGCCAAAACTACCTGTGTTGTATACGTAGATTAAATTGTGGACACCTTTTTTCTGAAGGTAGTCGAAGGTGAATTTCCAAGCCGTTTTAAATTCTTCAGGAGTACAATTTCCTTTTCCCCACCAAAACCAGCCACCGGTAAGTTCATGAAAAGGCCTGAAGAGAATCGGAATGTTTTTTCCATTTTTATCTTTTAAAGACAGGAAGAAGACTGCTGCTTTGTCTAGCCAAGAAGTGAATTTTTTGTGATTTTCCGCACCTGGTAAAATTGTTTTCAGCGAATTTGGAGTATGATCCCAAGCATCTTTACCAGTTGCTGGGTTGTCAAAATGCCAGCTTATGGTCGAAATCCCGCCTCTTGCATTGGACTCAATAATATATTGTTTCATTTTAGCAAAAGGAACACCGTCTATATTATTGGGACTGTCTTTCTCTAAGCCTGCAATGTCCCATCCATAAACGGCTGGGTAATCGCCAGCAACATCTTTTATATCGCTTCGTTCATCTTCATATTTCCATTTTACGCCATACGCTAGATCGTCTTGATGACCAAATAGAAAGCCTTTTTGAGATAGTGTATATAAGTTTTTGTAAAGTGTTTTAGTTTCTGAAGTTGCTTTTTTATCTGAAAGTGACAAATTTGTATCACTTGGTTTTTTCTGTGATTTACAAGAAGTACCAATTAATACAACTGTTAGAAGCATGATAAAATGTTTTTTCATTGTTGGATTGTTAGTTGTTAATGGAGCTAAATGCTAAAGATACAGTGATTTAGGTTCTGAAAATATATTGACTGTTTTGTTCGAAAATTCTTTAGCAATTTGTCTCTAAAATTATTAAAACTATAAAAAGATATTCGATTAAAAATGATTAATGTTTATTATTAAAGCTCTTTTTAAAGAAATGATAATTTATTTTTTCAAAGATAATTGGATGAATATCGTGTAATTAATATTATTTTATCAATTATATATCATATTATTGCAGTCAAAAAAGAGAAAAATTGCTTTCCTGAAAATAGTTTTTAAGATGAGTACTACAAAAAATTTTTATAGAGAAATTGCGCCTCTTTCAGCAGGTGATAGTTTTTTGGTTTTCGATCGTGTAAAAGACAGCTTCGATTTTCCTGTTCATTATCATCCAGAATTCGAAATAAACTTTATTTTAAACGGAAAAGGAGTGAAGAGAGTTGTGGGAGATAATATTGAAGAAATCGATAATGTCGAGCTGGTTTTGATTGGTCCCAATTTATATCATGGCTGGGAATTGAATAAATGTACTAGTAAAAAAATCCATGAGATCACGATTCAGTTTCATAATGATTTATTTCATGAATCTTTATTATCGAGACGTATCATGAATCCAATTCGGGATATGTTTAATCGATCTATTCATGGTATTCTTTTTTCTAAAAAAACGGCTGAAGAATTAACACCAAGGCTTGTGAGGCTCTCGAAACTAGATGGAATGGATTATTTTCTGGAAATTACTTCTCTATTATATGATCTGGCAAATTCTAGGAATCAACGTCTGCTTTCTACTTATACAGTAGATTATGATACGTTTGATGATTATGATAAGATGAAATTAGTTTACGAATATGTGCAGAAACATTTTGCTGAAAAAATCACTTTGGAAGATGTTGCCAATGTAGCCAGTATGTCTATTATTTCTTTTAACCGCTTTATTAAAAAACGTACTGGAAAAACTTTTGTGAATTATATTAATGATATCCGAATTGGTTATGCGGCACGCTGGCTGGTAGAAAAAGACATGAGTGTTTCTGAAGTGGCATTCAAATCAGGTTTTAATAATATTGCGAACTTCAATCGCAGTTTCAAAGCGACGAAAAACTGTACGCCTAGTCAGTATAGAGAAGACTTTTCTGGTTTGAAACGTATTTTATAATGATACTTTTTTATCACTAATAAATATTATTTTTAACGAAAACGTTTGATTTTAGGGTTTTTGTTAGTTTTTATGTATGGTTTAGGTTCTTTTGAGGATTGTCATTGAGAATAATGTAATTTTTAATGTGTTTTATTTTGATATGTGTTTTTTTATCCGTTTAAAGTAAAAATATTATCATTAAATGATATAATATTATCGATTTGATAATTCTCTCTGTTATAGATTTGTTAAATAATTTACGAGTACAAAAATACACTCCGATTTTTTATCTCTTAAATTGGCAATCAACAAATTTAAACTAACCAAACATTTATTATGAAAAAACTAATGACTAGCTTCATTCATTGGAAGGCTAACCACAGAGCCGCTCCTTTGATATTATTTTTGTTACTGACAAGTAATTTTGTTACGGCTCAGGTAAAGGTTTCTGGAACAGTGTCGGATGACAAAGGACTATCTATTCCTGGTGCGAACATAGTGGTTACAGGTACAAAAAAAACTGCTTCAACAGATTTTGATGGAAAATATTCTATTGATGCACCTGCAAATTCTACGATTTCTGTCTCGTTTATTGGCTATGTTACACAAACTATTAATGTGAAAAATGGAGGAACAATCAATGTTGTCTTAAAGCTTAGTGCAGAGGATTTACGTGAAGTTCTGGTAAATGTAGGATATCGTAGTGTTAAGAAAAAAGATTTAACTGGTGCTATTTCTACAGTAACTTCCAAAGATATTGCAGATTCTCCACAAGTATCAGTAGATCAATTATTACAAGGGCGTGCTGCAGGGGTGGCAGTAACGAATAATTCTGGACAGCCAGGAAGTAGTGTGTCAGTGAAAATACGTGGAACTACTTCGATATCTGGAACTAACGAACCGTTGTATGTGATAGATGGTATTCCGATTTCTGGAGATGCTGCAAATACAGCTACAGGAGGATCAATTGTTACAGGTTATTTGGGGGCAAATACTGGAAATGTAACATCAAGTCCGATTGCTTTTTTGAATCCTAATGATATTGAAACAATGGATATTTTGAAAGATGCCTCAGCAACTGCTATTTATGGTTCTAGAGCGTCGAATGGGGTTGTAATTATTACTACTAAAAGAGGTAAAAAGGGAACTGGGAAAATTACATATGATTCCTATTTCTCTGTTCAAAATGTAACTCGTTTATTAGATACTATGACTTTAAGTCAATACGCAGCGCAGCAAAATGCTTTGGCCGCTGTTTACGGTGTAACGCCGAGAGACGAGTTTGCAGTGCCATCTGTTTTAGGTAAAGGAACAAATTGGCAGGATGAGATTTATAAAACGGCAATAATGAATAATCATCAGATCTCGTTTTCAGGTGCAAAAGATGGTACTAATTATTATATTTCAGGTGGTTATACCAATCAGGAAGGTATTGTTATTGGTTCAGCTTTCAAAAGATATAGTTTTAAAACGAATATTGACAGCAAACTTAAAGATTGGCTGACAGTTGGGGTTTCTCTTGGAACTGGAATTACCAATGAAGACATCACTATTAATGGTGCAAGTAATGGAATTATTAGTACTTCTATCTTGTCTACTCCTGATGTTGCGGTAAAAGATACTAATGGTAACTATGCAGGACCACCGGCAGATGGATCAATTGGTGTTTGGATCAATCCAGTGGCTTCTGCTTTGATGAATACTAATAAACTGATTAAGAAAAATTTTATAGGAAATTTTTATGCGAGCTTCAGATTGGGAAAAGGACTTGAATATAAATTTGAATTTGGAGGATCTACAAATGTGGATAATTTTGAGGGTTTTCAACCTACTTATAAATGGGGTGCCGCAGTCAGAGAGACCAACCAGCTAACAGAGAGAGCAAACAATTGGTATGGTCTTAATGTTAAAAACGTTTTAACCTATAAAGTTGATGCAGGTAATCATCATTTTAATTTCTTAGCAGCTCAAGAGGCTAATGATAGTCATTGGTTTGGAAATTCACAAACAGTTTCTGGTTTGGTAAGTAATGATGTTCATTCTATTAGTTTAGGTGATCCAGATACACTTGTGGCTTCAGAATACAAAGGAAGCTCTGCTTTTTACTCTTACTTCGGAACTTTTAATTATGATTATGATAATAGATATACTCTCCTTGCATCAATGAGGGCAGACGGAAGTTCTAATTTTGGACCAGGTCAAAAATGGGGTTACTTTCCTTCGATTTCAGGTTCTTGGAAACTTTCAAACGAAAGTTTTATGGAAGGAACTAGAGAATATATTGACAATATCAAAATTAGAGTTGGTTATGGTGAGACAGGAAACCAAAATATTGGTGGCGGTGGTTACATGAGTACCGTTCGTGCAATAAAATCGGCTATGGGTAATTTCTTTACAGTCAATAACATTGCCAATCCTGACTTAACTTGGGAGACTTCTCAACAAACCAATATAGGTTTGGATTTTACACTTTTTAAATCAAAGCTGCAAGCAACGTTTGAAGTATATAGAAAACAGTCTGCTGGATTTTTATTTGTTTTACCGTTACCTTATTATGTTACAGGAACAGATGCTTATCAAGGAGGTTTAGGAGCACCTAGTGTAAATTTAGGTAGCTTAAGAAACCAAGGTTTTGAAATGACTCTAGATTATAATAATAAGTTTGGGAAGAATTTTTCTTGGACTTCAAAAGCGACTTTCTCAACTAATAGAGGTAAATTGTTAAGCCTGCAGGATAATTTTGATTTGACTAAAGATGTAATGCTTAATGATTATACTACAAAAGCAGTAACTAAAACAATAGTTGGTCAGGCAGTTGGTCAGTTTTACGGATATCAGTCTGTTGGTATAATCAGAACGAATGAACAATTGGCAAATGCACCTATTCCTTTTACAGGAAATAAAGCGGTAAAAAGTCAGTTAGGAGACGTTGAGTATGTAGATCAAAACAAAGATGGTCTTATTGATGAAAAGGATTTGACTTATATTGGTAATCCACAGCCAAAATTCACTTATGGTTTCAACAATACATTTACCTATAAAAATATTGATTTAGGGGTTCTGTTACAAGGAGTCTATGGTAATAAAGTAATGAACTTAACAAGACGTGCTGGTACTAAAAACCAACGTTTGTATGAAAATCAATTGGCTGAAGCTGCTGATTTTTGGACACCAGAAAATACGGATGCAAAGTATCCAAGACCTGATGGTGGAGACGGACATCCAAATATAGCTATCTCTGATCGTTATGTAGAGGACGGTTCATATTTAAGAATCCAGCAAGTAACTTTAGGTTATAATCTGCCTTCTGACGTGATTTCAAAAGCGAGCATTAGTAAATTAAGATTTTATTTTGGTATTCAAAATCTTTACACATTTACCAAATACACTGGTTATGATCCAGAGGTAGGATCGTACAATCAAGATCCATTATTATCAGGAATTGATTCTGGTCGTTATCCTACCAATCGTAGTTTCACTTTTGGAATGAATTTAGAATTTTAATTACTACTCTTATGAAAAAATATATCAATATAAAGACCTTAGTTTTATTCTTAACACTAGGTTTGGCAACTACTTCTTGCAGTGAAGATTTCTTGGATCGCCCGTCTGAAGATAGTTACAGCAGTTCTGAGTTTTATAATACTGATGAGCAGGTTGCAAGAACGACTTATGGAATGTATGGTGCAATGTGGGCTCCTTACTATACTAAAAATTTTTACGCTTTGTCTGAGTTGTCATCAGGAAATTGTTTGGCTTATGCTGATGGACCAGAGTTGATTCAGTTTAAATTGACTTCTGATAGTCCAATTTTGCTTGATCCGTGGAGAGCCTGTTTTGCAATTGTAGCTCAATCTAATAATTTAATTAATAATATTGAAAAAAATGCCACTGCAAATGTGAGCAGAGACGTCATTAAAAACACTGTAGCAGAAGCGCATTTTTTTAGAGCAATAGCCTATTTTTATTTGGTGCGTTTGTATGGAACTGTGCCTATTATAGAAGATAATTTAGCATTGGCTAAGGATCCTCTGGTTAATACCAATAGAATTGAAGATGTTTATATATTTATTGAAAATGATTTGAAATTTGCAGCAGCAAATCTTAAATCAAAAATAAGATCTAGAACTCCAGGAGGAGAAAATATTTTTGTAACTCAAGGTTCAGCTGAAGCATTTTTGGCCAAAGTATATTTATATGAGAAAAAATATGCAGATTCTAAAGCAATGGCTGAAAAGGTCATTAATTCGGGTGAGTTTGGATTACTTCCAAATTTTGCAGATTTGTTTCTAACAAGTAAAAATAACAACGAAGAATCTATTTATTCTTGGCAATGGTCTGGGGCTATAAATACTTATGGAGGAGGAAATTTCTCTAATATCCAATATGGTCTGGATATTTTGAATGATAATGCTTCTTATGGAGCTACTTATGTGCCAAGTAATGATGTTCAGGATGCTTTTGAAATTGGAGATTTAAGAAGAAAAGAATCTTTTATGGTTTATGGTGATTCTTATCCAAATATGAAAGGAGACGGTGTTGTAGGTTTCGTTATGGACAAAACGAAATATCCAGATGTATTGGCTAATACAGGAGCAGCTGTTAAGAAATATGTAGTAGGTCAGGCTACCAGTGAAACAGGGCCAGCTGATTCTTGGGGAGGAATGAATAACTGTAACTATATTATGCGTTATGCTGATCTTTTATTGATTCATGCTGAGGCAACTATGGCAGGAGCTGATGAAACTACAAACGCTGCAGCAAAAGAATCATTTAATAAAGTAAGACTTAGAGCAGGTCTTGGAACTTTAGGAACAAATGTGCCTTTAACAAAAGCCGCTTTATTTCATGAACGTAGAGTTGAATTTGCTTTTGAAGGAGAATTTTGGTTTGATTTAGGGAGATTGCCACGTCAGGAAGCAATTAATATAATTTCTCAGCAAGATAGAGGTTTTGATTCTCAAGGCGTAATGCATTACACTCCTACGCCAGCTGATTTTACTTATCCAAAACCAGATATTGAAGTTAGAAAAAATCCAAAGTTGAAAGAGGCACCAGTTCCTTACAATTTCAAATAATTTTTTTAAAAGTAAATCACTATGAAAAATATAAAAAATAAAATGTTATTGAAGTTGTATTTTTTGGCTTCGATCTCAATTTTGCTTTTGGCTTCTTGTTCAAACGATGATTCGAATGGTTCCTCTGGAAATATTGAAGTAACAGGAGTTAGCAAATCTGTTGTTGATGATCCTTTGGTTGAAGGAGATCGAGAAGTCGATGTTCCTACAGACATTATTAATGCAGGAAATTATTATATCATTAGAGGATCTGGTTTCGCTACATTAAAATCGATTTCATTTAATGGATTAGAGTCTTATTTTAATCCAACATTCGTAACAGATAATGCTATTGTTGTATTGGTAGATGAAAAAACACCTTATTATAATGAAATGGATGAGATGAAGATAGTTACAGCTAAAGGAACTTTAAGTTATAAAATAGCTATCAGACCTCCAAATCCAAGTATTAAAGGGTTTCCAATTAACCCTAATGCTGGAGATATAATCACGATTAAAGGAGAGTATTTTTTGCGTCCTGTAGTTAATTTTGGAACTACAACAGTTGAGCCTATCGAGTCATCGTTGACAGAAATAAAAGTAAAAGTCCCAGATGATTTTAAATATAAATATTTATCCATAACCAATGTTTCAGGAACAACTGTTGCAAGTCAGGCGTTAGGCAGTGAGATTTATGATGATGCTCCAACTAATATTTGGGGTTGGGATGAAAAATGGGATGGAACTAATGTTTTTGATTTGGCTTATACAAAAGATTTTAGTCAGGGTTCTAAATGTATCGAATGGAAATCAGGTGAGTGGGATGGTTATTTGATAGCCCTTGCTTCTTGGAATTTTACAGATACAGATAAATTCAAAGCGGTAAGATTTTCGGTTAAAGGTGCAAAAGCTGGAAAAGTGAAGTTTTTTGTTAACGGAAATGCTGATAGTAATTTCAAGGTTGTAGAATTTAAATCTGATTCATGGACTTATATTGAAATTCCTTTTAGTGATGTAGGTAATCCAGCCGTATTAAGCAAAATTGGATGGCAGGAATTTGGTGGTTTTGGTGGAAACACAATCTTGCTTGATGATATTGGTTTAGTATTAAAATAATTCTGAAGGATTTAATAATGTATACTTCAATAGTCAAATGGAGTTTATACTGTAGAATCCATAATTAAAAACTAAAAGAGAATTTATGAAAAATATATATAATAAAGTAAAACATATTGCTGTATGCGTCTTTTTGGTTGCTACAGTTTCTTCTTGTGATAACGAAATTCAAGATATTGGAGGGGCGGAGCAAAAGTATAACACTGTATACGGGATGCTTCAGGCAAATACCAATTTAACAGTATTTACAAAAGCAATAAAATTAGCAGGACTAGAATCAACACTGGATACGCCTGATGATTATACCTATTTTGTGCCTAATGATGTTACTTTTGAAGCTTATCTAGTGGCCAACGGTTATGTAAATAATTTAGGATATCCAGATATTAATTTGGTACCCGTAGCAGATTTGAAACAGCTTGTTTTAAGTCACGTTATTAAAGGGGTTAAAAAGAGAGTGGCTAAGCTCGAAGGTGTTCAAGCAGATTATTTGGAAACAGGAGATTATGCCACAATGGCAAATGCAGTAAACCCTGATCTATATCTGCTAAGCATTAATGTAACAAACGGTGTTTTAAAAGTAAACGGATCTGATAAAGCAGCACCAGGTTTAGATTATTATGGTACAAATGGTTTTATAAATGTTTTAAGTAATGTAATAGAATTAACGCCTCCTGCTCCAGTAATTAGCGGTTTGTCGCAAGTTTTAGCTTCTCCAGGTGATGTTATTACAATTACAGGTCAAAATTTTGTAAAAGTTAAAAGTGTGAAATTTGGATCTACTTCAGCTACAATTACGGTGGTGTCAAAAACAGAGATAAAAGCAACTGTTCCAGCCGATTTTGATTCGTATGCACTTATTGTTGTAGAAACTGATTTTGGAGTTTCTGCTCCAAGCGGTATTGGACTTAAATATTTATTATACGAAGACTCATTGAAAGGATGGGGCTGGGGCTGGGGAGGTGACATTACCTGGGAAAGCACAGAAAAAGTTAGCAGAGGAACAAATGCAATTAAAAAAATTGCAGAAGCTTGGAGCGGTCTTTTTATGCATTCTGATTTAGCTCTAAATACGGCGGATTATCAGTTTGTTAAAATGTCTATATTTCCAACAGAAAGCACTAAAATTATGGTCACGATAAATAGTGATACAGGTGATTCTGCTAAAGGTACAACGGTTACTTTAGTGCCAGGGCAATGGAATAATATTTCAATTCCCATTTCAGCTTTGCATCCAGATCTTTTAAATGGAGGTAATTTTGATAGTGTATTTATTCAAGAATTTTCTGGAGGTACAATTACTCCGGGTAGTATCCTTTATATAGATGATTTAGGATTTTTATAAAATAGTTTGTTTTAGTTAGTTTAAAAATGTTCTCTGATTGAAAAATTAGGGAACATTTTTTTAAATATTTTAAATTAGAAAAAATGAAAAAAATTGCTTTACTACTTGCTTTTAGTATAACCAGTTTTGGTTTTGGTCAAGGAAATACACATAAACAGCTAGGCGGAAAATTTGAAGGTCTTGCTATGACTCCGCCAATGGGCTGGAATTCGTGGAATACTTTTGCAACCAATATTGATGAAAAGTTAGTAAAGGAAACAGCAGATATTATGGTTTCGTCTGGTTTAGTGGCAGCTGGGTATAATTATATTGTATTAGATGATGGCTGGATGACACATGATAGAGATGAAAATGGTGATTTAGTGCCTGACCCCGTAAAGTTTCCAAACGGAATGAAAGCGTTGATTGATTATGTGCATAATAAAGGTTTGAAATTTGGTTTGTATAATTGTGCAGGAACAAAAACTTGTGCAGGTTATCCCGGAACAAGAGGTTACGAATATCAAGATGCTAGATTTTATGCAAAACTAGGAATCGATTTTCTAAAGTACGATTGGTGTAATACAGAAGGAATTACGGCTAAAGAAGCTTATACAACGATGAGTAATGCGCTGAAAACGGCTGGCAGGCCAATTGTTTTCAGTCTTTGTGAATGGGGCGACAATCAGCCATGGGAATGGGGAAAACCAATTGGAAATCTTTGGAGAATTTCGGGAGATATTTATCCTTGTTTTGATTGCGAATTCAAACATCCAGAAAATTGGTCTTCTTGGGGATTCATGAAAATCGCCGATATGCGAAAAGATATTCGTAAATATTCCGGTCCAGATCATTGGAATGATTTTGATATGATGGAGGTTGGAAACGAGATGAATGACACTGAAGATAAAACACATTTTGCAATGTGGTGCATGCTGTCTTCACCTTTATTTACAGGAAATGATTACAGGAAAATGTCAAAAGAAACTTTAGCAATTTTAACCAATAAAGAACTTTTGGCAGTAAATCAGGATAAATTAGGAATTCAAGGATTTAAATATTCTGTATTAGATGGAGTAGAAGTATGGGTGAAACCCCTTTCAGATGGAGCTTGGGCAGTGAGTTTTGTAAATAGAACAGAAACAGCGAAGAAATTCAATTTTGATTGGAATAAAAACAATTTCAAAGATGTTGATTTTGGATATGAAGCATATTTTGCTAAAACAACATTCAAAATAAAAGATCTTTGGAAAAATAAAGAAGTTGGAAATACTAAAAAAATATTTAGTACTCAAATAGCTTCTCATGATGTTGTTACTTTAAAATTAATTCCTTAAAAATGTGTTATGAAATTTAAGCTTTGTCATGTCATTGTTTTTCTTTTGATTTTTGTACATGCTTCAAAAGCTCAGTTTGTAAAAAAACATGGGCAGTTAAGCGTTCAAGGAACACAGTTGGTAGATAAGAATAATAATCCAATTGTTCTTAGAGGTTTGAGTTTTGGCTGGCACAGTTTATGGCCTAGATTTTATAATGAAAAAGCAGTAAACTGGCTTAAGAAAGATTTTAATTGTAATATAGTTCGTGCTGCAATGGGAGTGGAACTTGGGGATCTCTCCTATATAAATAATCCACAGTTTTCAAAAGAAAAGATTGAAGCTGTCATAAAAGGTGCTATAAAATCAGATGTATATGTAATTATAGATTGGCACAGCCACAATATAAACTTAAAAGAAGCCAAAGAGTTTTTTGCAGAAATGTCAAAAAAGTACGCTAAGTATCCCAATATTATATATGAAGTATTTAATGAGCCCGATTATGAGACTTGGTGGGAAGTAAAAAATTATGCTGAAGAAGTAATTACAGTGATTCGAGAGAACGATCCCAATAATATTATTTTAGTGGGATGCCCTCATTGGGATCAAGATATCGATCTTCCTGCTGAAGATCCCATAACAGGTTATACTAATATAATGTATACGATGCATTTTTATGCGGCAACACACGGAAAAGAATTAAGAGACAGAACGGATGCGGCAATAAAAAGCGGTCTGCCGGTTTTTGTATCAGAATCCGCAGGAATGGAAGCTTCGGGCGATGGACCATTAAATTACCAAGCTTGGCAGGATTATATTGACTGGATGGAAGCTAAAAAGATAAGCTGGATTACTTGGTCAGTATCGGATAAAGACGAAACATGTTCAATTTTAAAGAAAACTGCTGGATCTGAAGGAAAATGGAAAGATGAGGATTTAAAAGAGTCTGGAATAAAAGTCCGAGAGTATTTAAGAAAATATAATAAGTCGGAATAATAAAAGAATAAACAGGATGGCCCGCTCAAATAAGAGCGGGCTTTTTTATTATAAACCAGTTTTTGATTCTTAAAATTGCCATTGAATGCAATGTGCTTTTAAGATTAATTTTTGTAAGAATTATTTTCTTTGATTTTTATGATTGAGTTCATGTCTATCTGTTGTTTCTGTTTGTTATTATTTTTATATTTTTTGTAGTTACCCCTAAAATTTTAGGGGTCATTATATTTTTTTATACTTTTTATGGATGTTTTTTGTTTTTAAAAAGGGTTGTTTTTTGTTTTGTGTTGTGTTTTTTGGTCTATTTGTGTAAAAGTCTGTTGTTGAATTTTCAAAAACAATTAAAGAATAATATCAAATAACTATTATTGTTAATTTAATTTTTGTAATCCGTAATTCTTCACTAAAAACGTCAAAAAAGCGGTTTTGAATTATTCTGATGATACAAAAGTTAATAAATTCGCTAATGAAAATGATGATGATTTGAAGGCGCATGAAAGGTTTTAGAAATGACTTATACTATTACATAGATATATAAACGATTAACTAACCAGAATCAATTTAATAACTAAAAACCAATTTAAAACATGAAAAAAGCATTTCACATTTTAGCCGCGATGTTAACAAGTTCTTTTGCCTTTGCCCAAGAAGAGGAAGCAGCTACTCCAGCAACCACATGGGGAGGTTCTGCAGATGCGTACTATAAATATGATTTTTCAAAACAAATGAATGGATTAACGAGCTTCACCAACTCACAGAATTCATTCGAATTAGGAATGGCGTCGATAGAAGCAGGTCATACGTTCGGAAAAGCTTCTGTTTTTGTAGACTTAGGTTTCGGAAAAAGAGCAGCAGAGTTTTCGTATAATGAAACACCGGATAAAGATGCAAGTGCAAAATTTTTAATTAAACAGTTGTATTTTACCTATAATGTAACGGATGAATTTAAGTTCGTTGCGGGTAGTTTCGGAACTCATATCGGATATGAAGTTTTAGATGCTGTAGATAACAAAAACTACAGTATGTCGTATGCTTTCTCATACGGGCCGTTCTTTAATACAGGTGTAAAAGCTCAGTATACTTCTGGGAAATTTACAGCTATGTTAGGATTAACAAATCCAACCGATTTTAAATCGGCTATGGATGCGGGATCTTACCAAAAAACGTTCATTGGACAAGTAGGGTATATTGGTGATACGGGAAGTGCTTATTTGAACTTTACAACAGGAAGTACAAATGCAATACCAGGAAGTATCATTCCGGTGTCAGATGAGAATAAAACTCAGTTTGATTTGACTGCGTCTAAAACTATTAGTGATAGTTTCTCTCTTGGGTTAAATGCGACTTATGCAAAAACAACAAATGATTTTGATAGCGCTTTAGACGGAGAATGGTTTTCAATAGTTGGATATGCTAATTATTCTTTCAGTCCATCATTGTTGCTGGCTTACAGAATGGAGTATTTTGATGCTAAAGATGCAGCGCCAAGTATGGGAACATTAACAGGATCTAGTGTATTTGCAAACACAGTTTCTTTAAATTACAAAGTTGGAAAACTTACAATTATTCCTGAGCTAAGATACGATGCAGCGTCTGAAGATATATTCTTAGATAAAGATGCATTGCCAACAGGAGGAAGCTTCTATGCTTTAATTGCAACAACATACTCTTTCTAGAGATAAAGATTGATATTTTTTTTTTTTTTTGGAGCTGTCGAAACATATTAATGTTTTGGCAGCTTTTTTATTTTTAAGAATTATGAGTTTGGGGTTAAGAGTTAGAGGTTAAGAGTTGCAAGCTAGAAGTGAAAGTTGCAACTGTACATTATTAAATCGATTATAGCTGTGAAAAAATATTATTTGTTGTATTTATCACTGTAGAGATGCACCGCAGTGCATCTTTTTGCACACCATATTCTTATTGTTTTTTTCAAGTATGAGAGAGTATATAAATAAAAAAAACGCATTTCCTTATAGAAATGCGTTATATATCTTTAAGCCAATAATTATTTATTGAACTTGTTTTTTGTAAATGGAGTAGATAGTATCAATTGTTTTTCTATCTAAAGTTGAGGTTGTATCTGTTTGAATATAATGTAACTTGAATGCCTGAATTGCTGAGGTAAGATTTTTGGTATTATAACCTATAATTCTAAGAGCAGGTTCGATTTTAAAATCAAATGGCGCAGGTTCTAAAACTTCGTCCTGCCAGATTCCAAAGCCTTTTTCTGCAAGTGTTTTCCACGGAAACAATGCACTTGGATCTTGTTTTCTTCCTGGAGCAATATCGGCATGACCTATGAAGTTTTGAGTTGGAATATTGTAATCCTTTTTCAATTTTGTCAATAAAGCGACTAAACTGCTGATTTGTGCTTCTGTAAAAGGTTTAAAACCATTGTTATCAAGCTCAATTCCAATAGAGCAGGAGTTTAAATCGGTTACTTTTCCCCAAGTTGAGTTTCCTGCATGCCAAGCTCTAAGGTAATCATTAAGCATCTGAACTACTTTTCCATTTTCAGAAATGACATAATGAGCACTTACCTGTGTTTTGGTTTTGGTAAAAGTATTAATAGTCTGTTGTAATGAATCTTGAGCAGTATGATGGATGATAACGAAACTTGGTTTTCTTAAATTGAAATTTACCGTTCCAATCCATTCTGTGTTAATCCCATTTTGCAGATAAGTTGAATTTGTTTTGGATAAAGTATCCTTTACAATTTTCAACTGCTGTGCATAGGTAGTATCAATAACAACTGCGGCAGCTGGAATTGGCTGTGCTTCTTTGCTGGTGATCTGGTTTTCTAAAGTTTTTAGCTGCTGGTCGTACGCTTTTTCGGTAGTCTTGTATGGATTAGTAGAACAAGCGCTGATAATTACGGCTAAAATCAGATAACAAAAATGCTTTTTTGTCATAATTCGTTGTTTATAAGTTTAAACGATTATTCTTCAATTTTCGTATCTGCGTTTTCTTTTACTTCTTTAGAGTCTTTAGAATCCTTATTTTTTTTCTTTTTAGTCTTACCTGTTTTGCCTTCTTTCAATTTTTCCATGAAAGTCTTATAAGGTTCAACTTGATCGGGATTTAAAAAGGAGATTATTTTTTTATCAGTAGTTTCTCGTAGAGCTTTCATTTGCTCAATTTTTAAATCTTGATTGCTGCTCTCATTTTTTAATAAAATGCCTTGTTCTCTTAAGCTGTCTGCTAAAACATTTGTAATGGCAATTGCTTGTAGATCATCAAGTTTAAGTTCTGGTTTCATCTGTTCAGTAATTTTACTGGCAGTTTCTTCCACAGGAATTTCTTTAGGTTTGCTTTGTGAGCCTTGCCCTTGTCCTGCCATCATACTTCTATCCATTCCCATTCCGCCGCCTCTTCCATAACCGTTACCATAGCCATTATTATAGTAGCCGTTTCCATATTGTGCAGAAACAGAGTTGAAACAAAATAAAGTAAAAACGAAAATAATTAAGTTTTGTGTAAGTTTCATAAAAGTATTTTTGTCTAGTTTTAACAATTGTTCAGCGTAAATTTAAGCAGGTTCTCCGTATAAATCAAATTCTGTAGCTTCAATTATTTTTATATTAACAAATTCACCTGTTTTTACATAATGTTTAGATGCGTCTATTAAAACTTCATTGTCAACATCAGGGCTGTCAAATTCAGTACGTCCTACAAAGTGAGCTCCTTCTTTTCTGTCAATGATGCATTTGAAAACCTTGCCCACTTTTTCTTGGTTTAAGTCCCATGAAATTTGAGATTGTAATTCCATAATTTCATTTGCTCTTGCTTGTTTTACATCATCTGGAACATCGTCTTCTAATAAGTAAGCATGAGTATTTTCTTCATGAGAATAAGCAAAACATCCCATTCTGTCAAATTTCATTTCTTGAACAAAATCTTTCAAAATTTCAAAATCTTCCTGAGTTTCGCCGGGATAACCAACAATAAGAGTAGTTCTAATTGCCATTCCAGGAACTGCCGCTCGGAAATCTTTCAACAATTGAGTTGTTTTTGCTTGAGTAGTTCCACGTCGCATTGATTTCAAGATTGAATCTGAAATATGTTGTAACGGAATATCTATGTAATTACAGATTTTTGGTTCACGTTTCATGACATCCAAAACATCCATTGGGAAACCTGTTGGGAATGCATAATGCAGACGAATCCATTCTATACCTTCAACTTTAACCAAGGCTTCAAGTAATTCGGCAAGATTTCTTTTTTTATAAAGATCAAGACCGTAATAAGTTAAGTCCTGAGCAATTAAAATCAATTCTTTAACGCCATTTTTAGCAAGTCCTTCAGCTTCTTTAACTAATTTTTCAATTGGTTGAGAAACGTGAGAACCTCTCATTAGCGGAATTGCACAAAAACTGCAAGGCCTGTCACATCCTTCTGCGATTTTTAAATAGGCATAGTTTTTTGGAGTGGTAGTTAAACGTTCTCCAAGAAGCTCATGTTTATAATCAGCTCCTAAAGCTTTTAATAATTGAGGCAATTCTGTAGTCCCAAAATATTGATCTACATTCGGAATTTCTTTTTCTAAGTCTGGTCTGTAACGCTCAGACAAACATCCTGTTACGAATACTTTGTCAACAAGTCCTCTGTCTTTTTTATCGGCGTATTCCAAAATCATGTTTACTGATTCTGCTTTTGCATTGTCAATAAAACCACAAGTGTTGATTACAATAATGTTTCCTTCTTTTTCTGCTGGAGCTTCATGTTCAACTTCTTTTCCATTAGCGCGCAGCTGTCCCATAAGGACTTCACTGTCATAAACATTTTTTGAACACCCAAGAGTGATTACGTTAATTTTGTTCTTTTTTAAAGACTTGGTTCTCATACTTTTATAAATTGGAGTGCAAAATTACACTTTTTTATTCAAACACCGCTTGTTTCGGTTTTATTTAGGTGTTTTTTGTGAAGGTTTTTTGAATGGAAGACAGCTGTTTTACGGATAAAAAAAATCCGCCAAATTGATTTTTGACGGAAATCTTCATTCATCTATTTATTCTTAATTACAATTCAAATAATAAAGTAAGGGTTACATTGTTGAGTTTTGAATTGATGTTAGCTGCATCTGTAAAACCTTTTGAGAAAAAACCTTGGTTTGATTTTCTTTCTAAATAAGAATAAGCTAAATCTAACTTTGTTGATCCAAAGCTATAGCCTAAACCACCAGAATAGCTGTTCAAGTCTCCAATTGTAGTTCCGTTTTTATAAGGGCTGCCTTCAAAACGATAACCGCCTCTTAAACTTAGTTGTTTAATTTTGTATTCAGCTCCAATTCTTAGTTCTCCTGCAGTGGTCAGACTGTTGCTGATGTCTCTATTGATTCTTGAAAAACCTTCGTCATTTATTGGTTTGAATTTTGAATTTCCATAATCTTTTATTGCATAATCAATGCTTAATAAACCTGATTTTCCAAAAACGTATGCAGCACTGAAAGTCCATTTCGCAGGAGTTTGTAAGGTGTACGATTCATATACATTAACAACATTTGGATTTATTGGATTGTCAAAAGATGCTCCTGAACTGGTTTCTGTTGTTGTGTAGAGACTTTGAGAAAGCTCATCATATAACTCGTACCATGTATTAGATTCGTAAGCGACACCAAGTCTAAAGGCTTCTGTTACTTTGCCTATTGCTCCAAGTTGGAATGAAAATCCATTTCCATAAGTGTATAGCTCATTGTTGAAACGCAAATTTGAAATTGTTTCGTAGGTTTCTAAGGGGTTTTTGTTGTACTCATAAAAACTTGATGATCTCCTATAGTCAGTGACGTGAACGTTTAAGTTTGCTCCAAAATACAATCTTTCTTTGTATGAAGTTGCAATGTTGAAACTTACTTTACTGTTGTATCCTCTGGTGTAAACTTCGTTTTCTTGATGATAATTTCCGTTTTCTCCAGGCGCACCTGCTGGTACATTTGTTACGTATTGAGTGTTGTTGTCGTCTAAGGGGTTTACAGGATTAATTACGTAGCCTCTATATCCAAAATAGGCTTGCTGTTCTGCGAAAAATTGATCTCTGTAGTCTAAATTTTTAATAACGCCTAATGGAACTCCGTTATTTTGTCCTGGTTCGCCATTGGCATATGCTAGGAAATAGCCGTCAATTGATTTGGTTGGGTTTATTCCGGCAGAAAATATATTATTATTAAAATTATTTGTGTTTTCGTATGTGGCACCAATTGCAATTTTACTCCATTTATTCGAAGGGTTTCGGTCTTTAAAAACAAAAACTCCGCCTGCCTGGTTTAGGATGAATGAATTCGCTTTATCTGAAGTTTGATTCCCATAATATTCTGAATTGTTTTTAATATTCTGATTGCTAAAAGATACTCCGACTTGATTTGTATTAAAGATTGCAGATCCAGCAGGATTGACGCTTAGGGAAGATAAATCTCCTCCAACAGCTCCGAAAGCACCGCTCATGGCTCTAAATCGTGCGGTTCCGGTCAGGTTGTCTTGAGAATAACGTATGGCATCTGAAACTTCTTGAGAATATGACGCGCTGACAGTCATTCCTGTTATTAGTAGGAATAGTATTTTTTTCATTTGGATAAGTTTTAGTTTGAATTAGTTTACTGAGGAAAAATTATCTTCTTCCTCCGCCGCCACCGCCAGATCTCATGCCTCCGCCACCGCCTCCGCCAGACGATCTCATGCTTCCTCCTCCGCTGTTATTCATAGAACGTGATGGGCTAGGAGTGTAGTTTCTAGATGAACTGCTGTTGTTGCTAGGTGTGTAGCTTCTGTTTGTTGTGCCACTATTGTTGTAAGATCTTCTGTTAGCAGAGTTGCTGTAATCTGTGCTATTGTTGTAGCTTCTTCTATTTGTAAAGGTAGGACTGTCTGTGCCTCTATTATAGGTAGAGTTTGAGCTTCTTCTAAAGTCTGTGTAACCGTTAGATGATCTATTAGTGGTGTAATTTCTGTTGGTTGTGTAGCTACTTCTATTTGTAGTATAGCTTCTGTTAGTGGTGTAATTTCTATTTGTTGTAAAACCTCTGTTAGAAGAAGTATAGTTTCTATTGTTAGTGTAGTATCTATTTCCGTAGTAGGCAGCAGAGCCTCTTCTTCCGTAGCTATAGTTGTAGTTGTTGTAGCCATAATATCCGCCACCCCAATATCCTGGATAACCCCAGCCACCTCCCCAGTAGCCTGGATAACCCCAGCCACCCCAGTAGCCTGGATATCCCCAGCCAGCTCCCCAGTAGCCTCCGCCCCAGTAACCGCCGTAACCCCATCCGTAGTATGGATATCCCCATCCAAATCCCATTGACCATGTTGGGCTGGTATAGAAGTTTACTGAAACGTCAGAACTGCTGCTTCCCCATGCAGGATAGCCTACAGAGGCAGTTTGAGTGCTGTCGCTTTCTGAGTAGTTAGTATAGTTGTCAACGTCTGTAAAAATTTCAGTTGGCTGATCGTCGTCTTGCAAAGATCTGAAGTATTCTTTGTATTGATTGCTTGTGCCATTAGATTGTTGCACGTAGCGGTTTGATGATGAGTTACCATATACACCGTCATTATCGTAATAAGATGAATTTTGGTAAGAACCACACGACGCTAGTAATAAACTCACTAATCCAATTATGTAAAAATGATTAGAGTTTCGGCGAAGAGAAATGTTAGTTTTCATATCTGTGGTGATTTTTATTGTTGCACATTACAAAAATAGTTAGTTTTGTCAAACTATTTAGTTAAAATTATTGAAAACAAAATTTGTGCCAAACTATATAATATGAGTAAGAACCTCACTACAAGATCAGAAGATTATTCGAAATGGTATAACGAGCTGGTTGTTAAGGCAGATCTAGCTGAAAATTCAGGAGTTAGAGGATGTATGGTGATTAAGCCGTACGGATATGCCATTTGGGAAAAAATGCAGGCTGAATTAGATCGTATGTTCAAAGAAACGGGACATCAAAATGCTTATTTTCCTTTATTCGTGCCTAAGAGCATGTTTGAGGCTGAAGAGACAAATGCTGAAGGATTTGCAAAAGAATGTGCTGTTGTAACACATTACAGATTAAAAAATGATGAAGAAAGACCTGGGAAATTAATGGTTGATCCAAACGCTAAATTGGAAGAGGAGCTTATTGTTCGTCCAACCAGTGAGGCAATTATCTGGTCTACATATAAAGGATGGGTGCAATCTTATAGAGATTTGCCTTTATTGATCAATCAATGGGCAAATGTGGTTCGTTGGGAAATGCGTACGCGTTTGTTTTTAAGAACTGCTGAGTTTTTATGGCAGGAAGGACATACGGCTCACGCTACAAAAGCAGAAGCTATTGAAGAGTCTGAAAAAATGATGAATGTTTATGCTGATTTTGCTGAAAATTTTATGGCTATTCCAGTGGTAAAAGGATTCAAAACAGAAACAGAGCGTTTTGCGGGTGCTGATGAAACGTACTGTATTGAAGCATTAATGCAAGATGGAAAAGCATTACAAGCTGGAACATCGCACTTTTTAGGTCAGAACTTTGCAAAAGCTTTTGATGTTAAGTTTGCTAATGCAGAAGGAAAACAAGAGCATGTTTGGGGAACATCATGGGGGGTTTCAACTCGTTTGATGGGGGCTTTAATCATGACACATTCTGATGATCAAGGTTTGGTGTTGCCTCCAAATTTGGCGCCAATACAAGTCGTTATTGTTCCGATTCATAAAACTGATGAGCAATTAGCTCAGATTACGACTGCAGTTAATGAGTTAACAGCAAAATTAAGAAAGCTAAAAATCTCAGTTAAATATGATGATAGAACAACTCAAAAACCAGGATTTAAATTTGCGGAATGGGAATTAAAAGGTGTTCCTGTTAGAATTGCTGTTGGTCCAAAAGATTTAGAAAATGGAACTTTTGAGGTGGCAAGACGTGATAATTTGACGAAAGAAGTTGTTGCCAGCGAAAATATTGTTGATCATGTAAATAATCTTTTAGAGCAGGTTCAAAAAGATTTATTTGATAAAGCTTTGAATTATCGTAATACTCATATTACGGAAGTAAATAGTTTTGAGGAATTTAAGGAAGTTTTGGAAGGTAAAGGAGGTTTTATTTCAGCTCATTGGGATGGAACTGCAGCAACTGAAGAAAAAATAAAAGACTTAACAAAAGCAACCATTCGTTGTATTCCTTTGGATGCTGTTGAGGAGGTTGGAGCCTGTGTGTTTACTGGGAATCCTTCTTCTAAAAGAGTGCTTTTTGCAAAGGCGTATTAAAAAATTATAAAAAAAATAGCATCAGCTATTGTGCAGATAAAAAATAGATGTATCTTTGCATCCGCATTAGAGAAGCACGGTCCGTTCGTCTATCGGTTAGGACGCCAGGTTTTCATCCTGGTAAGGGGGGTTCGATTCCCCCACGGACTACAAGTTATATTACATATTGAATAGTTTCCAACTTAGGAGAATTAGGTCCGTTCGTCTAGGGGTTAGGACGCCAGGTTTTCATCCTGGTAACAGGGGTTCGATTCCCCTACGGACTACAAAATTAGTTGTAAATAAGTTTTGTAAAATAAAAATTGGTGTCTCGGTTTTTATTTTATTAGTTAAAACCAAAGTGATTGTTTTTACAATTGTGGGAGGTTTTTCTTTTTTAACTAGTATTTATAATAATTATTACATCTAAAATTAAAGAAAATGGCAAATCATAAGTCAGCATTAAAAAGAATCAGAAGTAACGAAAAGAAAAGAGTTCTTAACAGATATCAACATAAAACTACTCGTAATGCTATTAAAGCGTTAAGATTAGCTACTGATAAATCTGATGCTGCTGCTAAATTATCTACTGTAATCTCTATGATTGATAAATTAGCTAAAAAGAACATCATTCATGATAATAAAGCTTCTAACTTGAAGTCTAAATTAACTAAACACGTTGCTAAATTGTAATTAAACAATTTGCTAAAGATATAAAAGTCCTCTTTTAGAGGACTTTTTTTGTTTTATTCCAGTTGGTAAGGCCAAGAATAAAAAAATCCAGATTTCAATTTTTATGACAATTGAAATCTGGATTTTTTATTTGCGAAATCTAATGTTTAAAAACTTTAGTTTTTTTGGAGTTTAGAATCTAATATAGTTAAAAATGAACCTCATAGGCTTATTTTTTTCTTAAGATATTCTAGCATTGGAATTGTAATTGGTTTTGACAGGAAGTCAATGATAATCGGATATTTTTTTGCTTTGGCTAGATCTTCGGGGTCAATTGTAGAAGATAGGACAATTACAGGAACAGAATTGAATGTATTATAATCTGGCGAAGTGAAATGATCTAAAAATTCCCAGCCACCCATTATAGGCATATTTAGGTCCAGAAAAATTAATTCCGGCTTTTTTTTGCTTTTATCGTTGGTGTATTTTAAGGTGTTGAAATGATGGAGTGCTTCTTCACCGTTCTGAGCTGTAATAACTTCATGTGAAAATGAAGATTTAGAAATTACTTTTTTGCATAACATCAGCGTGATGGGGTCATCGTCGATGCATAAAATCTGCTCGAGCATAATAATTAGTTTTTAAATGTTATTGTAAATGTGGTTCCCTTGTTGACTTCGCTTTCTATAGAAATTATTCCTCCCATTGTTTCTACCTGCGATTTTACAAGATAAAGGCCTAATCCTTTACTATCTGGATAATTATGGAATCTTTGATAAAGTCCGAATATTTTATCTCGATTTCTTTCTAAGTCAATTCCAATTCCATTGTCTTTAAAGGTTAATATCGTTTTGTTGTCTATCTTATCGGCTGTAATTGATATTTTTAATTTTCTATTTTCTGATTTGTATTTAATTGAGTTGGTCAGTAGATTTAGTAAAATACTTTCAAGATACGCTTTGTTTGTATTAAGTTCTGGAACCTTGTCAAATTTAAGTTTGATTATTGGTTTATGCAGTTCTATCTGAAATGATAGCTGGCTGAAGACATTTTCAAAAACTTCTTTTAAAGAGACTTCTTCTTTTTGCATTGAAGGGTTGTCTTTTATGATAATAACTTTTACTAAGTCATTTATGGTTTCGTTTAATAAATGTGTTGATTTGGTGAAGCCAGCTAAAATTTCTTCCAATTCTTCATTTTCTAATGGAATATCTTCCATGAGATTTAATAATCCAATTAAATTCGATAAAGGCGCTCTCAGGTTATGAGAGGTGATGTAGGAGAATTGTTTTAAATCTTTATTGTTCTGTGTTAATTCGCGAATAAGATGTTCTTTTTCTGTTTCCAGTTTTTTCTCATCAGTGATATCTCGTTGTATTGAGATCCAATGAGAAATAACGCCTTCGTTATTGAAAATTGGAATCATAGAAAAACGTACCCAATATTCTTCTTTGTTTTTAGTATAAGTTATGGTTTCGATTAAACATTCTTCTTCATTTTTGATGGCTTTTAAGAGTTTCTTTAGCTCTTCAGAGTCGGAATTTGGTCCTTTAAAAATGTTTGGAGATTTTCCGATTATTTCATTGGATAGATAACCAGACATTTGTGAAAATGCGGGATTAACGTATACAATTTTTGGAATTTTTCCATCAGGAGAATTGGCTTCAGTAATTAAAATAGAATCTTTAGATTGTGTAATTACTGTTTCGAGAAGTTTTAAACGTTGTTCTTCTTCTTTTTGTTTTGTGATGTCCTGAATGGCTCCAATCATTCTGATGGCTCTGCCGTTTTCGTCCTTTAATAAAAAGCCTCTGTCGAGAACATATTTATAAGTTCCGTCAGCGCATCTAAAGCGATATTGATCCTGCCATTTTTCCGTTTTTTGTTCAATAAAAGAATATAGTTTTATTGACATTCGGATACTATCTTCCGGGTGAATTTTGTCAAACCACCATTTAGAAGTTTTGCCTACTTCTTCGGGATTATAACCAAAAACACCTTCTATGCCTTTATTCCAGTTAATACTGTCCTCTTGTATTTTCCAATCCCAAATAGTATCGCTTGTTGCTTTTGCTACAATGTCATATTTCTCATTAGATTCTTTTATTTCTTCGTTGGTTTTGTTTAGCTTTTCAAAAATTGTTTTGCTTCTTTTTTCGTTTTTTGAAAGTATAAATCTAAAGACCAATCCTGTAATTAAGATGAATATAATGTCTTTTATAAGGGATAAATACAAGTATTCTGAAGATGAAAAGTAACCTATGAGCAGTTTATGACATAAAACAGCCGTAAGTATCGAGATGATGGTGTAAATAAGAGTAATTTGGAGAGTTTTACTTTTCATTACTCCAAATATAGTTAAATTAACTATAACTAAACATATGTTAATACTATTTTGGGAGCTATATTTTGGCGTTTTGTATTAACTAATTGATTGTATATACGCAAACTATGATAGAAACATTTTTTTTTAAAAAATAAAGTGTACCTTTGCGCCCATTAAAAATCACAGATGGAATCTATTAGAAACATTGCAATTATTGCCCACGTCGATCACGGTAAAACAACTTTGGTTGATAAAATTATGTATCACTGTCAGTTATTTCGTGAGAACGAAAACACAGGTGATTTAATCTTAGATAATAATGATTTAGAGCGTGAGAGAGGTATTACAATTACTTCTAAAAACGTTTCGGTTCAATATAAAGGAACAAAAATCAATATTATCGATACTCCAGGCCACGCCGATTTTGGAGGTGAAGTAGAACGTGTATTGAACATGGCCGATGGTGTATGTTTGCTAGTTGATGCTTTCGAAGGTCCAATGCCTCAAACTCGTTTCGTTTTGCAAAAAGCGATCGATTTAGGATTAAAACCATGCGTGGTTATCAATAAAGTAGATAAAGAAAACTGTACTCCTGAAGAAGTTCACGAAAAAGTTTTTGACTTAATGTTTGAATTAGGTGCTACTGAAGAGCAATTGGATTTTCCAACTGTTTACGGTTCTGCTAAAAACAACTGGATGTCTGATGATTGGAAAAATCAAACGGAAAACATTGAGCCATTATTAGACATGGTTATTGCTAATGTTCCAGCTCCTAAAGTTTCTGAAGGAACTCCTCAAATGTTGATTACATCTTTAGATTTCTCTTCTTTTACAGGTCGTATCGCTATTGGACGTCTTGAAAGAGGTGTATTGAAAGAAGGATCACCTATTTCTTTAGTAAAAAGAGATGGTAAAGTAATCAAATCAAGAATTAAAGAATTACATACTTTTGAAGGTTTAGGCCGTAGAAAAGTAGAAGAAGTAGTTGCTGGAGATATTTGTGCTGTTGTAGGTATTGAAGGTTTTGAAATTGGTGATACTATTGCTGATTTTGAAAATCCTGAGGCTTTACAGACTATCGCAATCGATGAGCCAACAATGTCTATGTTGTTTACAATTAACGATTCACCTTTCTTTGGTAAAGAAGGTAAATTTGTTACTTCTCGTCATATCCGTGAAAGATTGACAAAAGAGTTGGAGAAAAACTTAGCAATGAAAGTTGGAGAAACTGATTCTGCTGATAAATTCATGGTTTTTGGTCGTGGTGTACTTCACTTATCGGTTCTTATTGAAACAATGAGAAGAGAAGGGTATGAGCTTCAAATTGGTCAGCCACAAGTTATCATCAAAGAAGTTGATGGTGTGAAATGTGAGCCAATTGAGGAATTAACTATCGATTTACCGGAAAATCTTTCAGGTAGAGCGGTTGAATTCGTTACAATCCGTAAAGGTGAAATGCTTTCTATGGAAGGTAAAGGTGAGCGTATGATTATTAAGTTCAATATTCCGTCTCGTGGAATTATCGGTTTAAGAAATCAATTACTTACTGCAACTGCTGGTGAAGCTATCATGGCACACCGTTTCATTGGATACGAACCATACAAAGGAGAAATTCCTGGACGTAACAACGGTTCATTAATCTCTATGGAAAATGGAAAAGCAATTCCTTACTCTATCGATAAATTACAAGATCGTGGTAAATTCTTCGTTGATCCAAATGAGGATATCTACGAAGGGCAAGTAATTGGAGAAAATACTCGTAGCGACGATATGACTGTTAACGTTACTAAAACGAAAAAACTTTCTAACGTTCGTTCTTCTGGAGCTGATGATAAAGCTAGAATTATTCCAGCTATCAAATTCTCTTTAGAAGAAGCTTTAGAGTACATTCAAAAAGATGAGTATGTTGAAGTTACTCCAAAATCTTTACGTTTAAGAAAAATCTACTTAAGCGAAACAGATAGAAAAAGATATAAAATCTAATAAATTTTAGATCTCAATATAAAAAATCCCAAATTCCAATTACTTGGAGTTTGGGATTTCTTTTTGCTATTTATTGGAATTTTAAAGATCTATCTTTTTAAACTGAAATGACCTTTTACTTCTCGTCCATCTTCCAATTTTATAGTATACCAATAATCATCGGCAGGCATTGGACTTCCGGTATATGTTCCATCCCAGCCATTTCCAGAAGCTATAATCTGTTTGATTAATTTACCATATCGATCGAAAATAAGGATTTTTGCTCCTGAGTTAAAAACGTCATCAGCTCCTTGTAGATTCCAATAATCATTGTGGCCATCATTATTTGGTGTGAAAAACTTAGGAATGCCAAGTACAGCGATAGTTTTGGAGATTTTGCCGCATTTATTTTTATCGTTGATATAAAGCTCGTGTATTCCTGCTCTAATATTTTCAAAGTAGTTTGAATCTTGAAAAGAACCATTTGGATCATCAATACTATATTCATAATTTCCTGTTCCCGAAACATTTACTTCAACTGTGTTAAAATCAGATAAGTCAGAGATAGTGACAGAATCGAGATGTGCAATATCCGAAGCGGTTACAGTGATGGTTCGAGTTCTGCTGCAGCTTGCCTCGTCTTTTGTGAAAACTTCTACAGTGTATTTTCCTTCTTCATTAACATCTAAAGTTTCATTCGTTTCTCCCGGAATTATGCTTCCATCTTTTGACCAGACATAAGTATATGTACTGGCTGGAATATTTCCGATGATTCCTGCATCAAGTTTAATGTAAAAGGTTGGTAAATTGGAACAAACTAATCCATCATCACTCTTATCAATATTAATATCTATATTGGGTTTTGCATTTACTTTTAATGTTATAAATGGTCCAATTCCAAAACAAGCATTATCCAGATTACTGTCTACTCTTACCCAAATATCTTGCTGATTTGGTTTTGAATTTCTATAACTAGAAGGATCTGATATTGCATTCATTTCTGCAAAAGCATCTATTTCATTAGCATAATACTTTATGGAATAATTGATACTTGCTGAAGGAAGCATCGCTTCAATTTCATTAGTTACACTACTAAAATCAAAGGTCGCAATGCCATCAGTATCAATACTTATGTTTTCAACTGAATCATCGCAAACGGTAAATGATCTTTTAAAAGCAGGGTCAATTTGTGTAGTTGAAACTACTAGATTTAATTGAGCAACAGAAAAACATCCGTTTGAATTTTCAACTCTTGTCCAAATACTTTTGTTATTGCTTGTAAAAGAAAGTGGATTTGAAATTAATGTAGCTGGATCTTTTGTATTTGCTCCAACTAAGCTAGTGTAATAGGTAAAAGTCTCGTTGGTCGAATTGGAAGAAACAAAGCTGTTTTTCTCCGTTATATTAAAATTTGAAATACCATCAGTATCGTCATCGCACTGCACGATTGTAACAGGAGAATTTAATACTGGAAGAGCTAGAATTTTTAATGTCACAGAATTAGCTGAAGTCAATCCGCAGGCATTATTAATTCTGTTTAAAAGCACGCGATATTGATAACCATTCATTGTATTACTTGTTTTCTGAATTGTCAAAGATGTGGTTTTGGTTCCAGTATAAACAGTATTTTCAGTTAAAGCATTCCAAACAATTCCACCATCACTTGAGACCTGCCATTGAAAACTGTCGGCATTAGACTCTACAGAGAAGATTGCTTTTTCTAACTCACAAATGGTTTGATTTTCTGGTTGTTTTGTAATTATAATTGGAGTTGCAATAATATAATTCCCATTTGGTGTTGTATAACCATCAGTTCTGCTGGTTACAATTCCAAATGAATTTACGAGTACAGGAGCGCTGCCTAATTGACCGTCAAAGTCTGGATCAGTAAACCCAGCTTCAGTAACATCGTTACAACCATCATCATCGCTGTCAATTTCTGTGTAATTTTTTATGCCGTCATTATCAGAATCTAAAACAGTATATTTTAAAATACCATTGTCAGGACTCGTTTCTAAAGAATTAGATAATCCGTTGGTTCCAAAATCCATTGTATCAATTACCCCATCTCTATTTGCATCTGGAGCGTTACTGCCAGATTCTACCAAATCATATATTCCGTCATTATCACTGTCTAAATCGAGATAATTTGGAATGCCGTCTTTATCAGTATCTAAGGCGTTTTCGGATAAAGTAAAAATATCGTCTAATCCGTCTAAATTAGTGTCTCTATTAGACAACGGTTTTGGTTGTATCTGCGATTCTATTAAGTCTGGAATTCCATCATTGTCTGAATCTAAATCTAATTGGTCAGGAATTCCGTCTCCATCGGTATCTTTAGGTACACAAGTCGCAATAAGTTTAAAGGTTGATTTGCTTTCTGTTTCATCGGACAGATTTTTATGAGTGATTTTAAACGATTGGGTTTGGTAAGATTGAAATTTGAATGTACCAGTTCCCGCTGGCAAAGGAACATTTCCATTTAATCGAAAGCGAATTTCGAAAGAAGAGAATTCCGTAACACCACTTTCATATATTCCATCATAATTAGTATCAATTAATAATTGATTATCAGGATTTAAAACAGTAAAAGTTTTATTGATATCTGAATTGATAATGTATTCTGAATCAGGATTTATTAATTCATCAGTGTTTGCTGTCGAGCTGTATTCTAAACGAAGGTTTATAGGATTTGTAAATTTTAGAGTATAACTCGTCGAAGCTCCTTTTCCAGATGCAATATGAGTAATAAAACTTCCATCTACACTTCCACTTATGGGCGCTACAACCGGCAAAGGATTGGTAATTTCACCAGAAAAAGAATTAGAATATGTGCCAACTTTAACTAATCCCAAAAGTGGATTTGAAACGTTTAATGGCTGATCTCCATAAGATTCTGTACAATTTGTTATTCCGTCATTATCATAATCAATGTCAATATTGTCGTTTACTAGATCATTGTCCTGATTAATAGGGCAATCACTTACCGGAATTTTGTCAGAGAAAATGTTCGTAACACAGCCAGATATACTTCCTCTTACTTGATAAAAGCCTGGTTGGGTAGGAGTGTAACTGTTTTTAGTTTCCCCTGGGATAAGAATATCGTCTTTATACCATTGAAAAGTATCATAAGAAGATAATGTATTTATTTTTAAAGATACATTTGGAATACATGAAGAATTGTCCAGTGTAATTTTACCACTGACAATTTCAGGTTTTAAATCAAAACCAGAATAATAACCGCCATAGGTTGCAGCGCCATTAGTGCCAAAATAAGAAACATAGATTTGCTTAGTTGATTTTACAGCTATATTTCCTGATAAATCTGGAATATTGTAACGTACAAAATCTGAAGTTCCCTGAATTGGAATTGGAGAATCTGTAATAGGGCTATTGTTTAACGAAACTGAAGCTCCAGTTTCGGTTACAATATTAAGAAAACCATTAAAAGTGTTACTGCCAATAGATTGAATTTGAGGAATATTATCTACTGTATTTGGTGTTGCACAGTTTATTGGAGGTACAAAGAACATATTTTGATTGGCGGGCTGTATGGTTCCTCCAATACTTTGATAAGCAAATACGTTTGCAGATGTCTTTACATATAAACTTCCATTATCAAATTGGCTTCCGTCAATTACTACATATTCTCCACTGTTAAGTGTTTTGTATGAAGATGAAGAACCGTTAAGAAAAACGTCTGTATTATTATAATGTGCAACTAGTAATACACGTTCTAATTCGTCAGTGCCAAGACCTTTTATGAATATATATTCTTTTCCTGTTTTTTCAAGAGAAACGATTTGGTCAAAGCCCACATCTCTTCCTGCAGGAACAGAATTTTTACCTTGATTGGTCATGACAGTACTATTACTTCCTCCAAATGAGCCAGAATTCACTACAACTGATTTGTCAGATTGGACTAATGCTCCAATCATTTTTGAGCTGTTTGAAACAGGCTGGCCATCATTGTAGTTTTTCAAAGCCAATACATAGCTTTCATTTTTATTTAATGTAACTGATATTGGCCCAGAAATTACTGTTCCATCTAAAAGCTGAGTACCGTTTTGAATATTTGAAATAGTGATTTTAGTATTGTTTTCTGTAGCCATGATTGAGGCGAAGTTCAACAATGTTTCGTCATATAATGGATTTAACATCGCTCCCAATCTAAAAGTGGTGCCAAGAGCACTGTTTCCTTTAGAAACTAAGCCACCGGCATGACTATATTGTCCATTTTGAGCTAATCCTGCATTTACTCTCACACTTACATAAATTAAATCCTCGGCTTCAATTACGTAACCGCGCCCCGACACAATTCCATTGCTGTTTGGTGGAGCAAATAATTGTGTATTACTTCCTGTTGCTATATAATAGAAATAAGGATTAGTACTACTTACGGTTCCATTGACTACGCTGCCATTATTGGCTATGATTTTGAAATTTACAGTTGTCAAACTTGGAGTTGAAATATATAAATATTGATCGTTTGCAAGTCCGTCAACAGAAATCAAAGGTGGAATATAATGAGTCTTACTAAATTGTGAGAAACAATCTAAAATGCAAAACAGAAACAGAAAGAAGGGTAATATTTTTTTCATTGGCTTGTTAAATGGCTGTTACTGATTTGAATCGCCTAAACCAAAAATAGAATATATTTTAATTCTCTTTTAATATTGATTGTTTTTTCTTTTCAAATAGTTGAAAATTTAAGAGTTTTTTAAAGTTTTCTTACTTCAAAATTGAGTCTAAGATGAAAAATTAAAAAACAAAATTAATGATTGAAGTGCTTTTTTATCTTTTTAAGCTAAAATGACCTTTTATTTTTCTGCCGTCTACAAATGTTAAAGTAAACCAATAATCGTCTGATGGTAATTGCTGTCCGTTAAAGTTTCCAGTCCAGCCTATACTATTTTGATTCATTTGTTTTAATAATTTTCCATAGCGGTCAAAAATACTTATGGTATAATTTGGAAGCAGATTAGAATCTTTAATAACCCATAAATCATTATATCCGTCTCCATTTGGAGTAAAAAATCTAGGATAATCTAGAACATATACTAAAAACAGATTGGACAAACCGCAACCATTTTTGTCTCTTGCGACAGCATTGTACGTTCCTGTAGGTACTCCGTTAAATGTTGGACTGTCTTGAAAAGTTAAGCCATCTAATGAAAATTCATAATCGCCAGTTCCAGTATATTCGAGTAGTACTGAATTATCGTTTCCTGAGAAATCTTTAATAACAGCGTTTGTAATAATCGCAGGTTCAGATGAAATAACTTTGAAGTTTTTCGTTTTTTCACAGCCATTGGAAGCTTTTACTGTTACTGAATAATCTCCAGCTGTATTAATATTTATAGTATTTGAGGTTTCTCCAGTATTCCATAAATAACTGCTGAAACCAGTATCAACAGTGAGAGTTAGAGTATTATTTGGGCATAAATATTTTGATTCGTCTTCAAAATTTGGAGGGTCAAAAGTATTTACTACAAGCGGAACAGGAACAATATCATAACAATCAGGGCCATTTACAACTCTGGCATAAATGGTTTGATTATAAGCAGTACTATTTTTAAAGATATTAGGTAACGGATTTGTTTCTGTTAATGCCTCAGTAGCCGTTAAAAAATAATTAGCTGTTAATCCGCTTGGAAGACCAGTTGTGATTACTGGTGTAACTTCAGTATTCAAATTGAACTGATAAAATCCGTCTTGAATTTCATCTCCATCACAAGTATTGATAGGAGCAGGATTTGTAATTGAAGTTGTTGCGATTTGCAGTGTTACGGTAGCTGTTATAAAACAGCCAAATTCATTTTCCAGACGAGCATATACAATTTGGTTTGGAGCTTTATTAATGTAGGCTTGTGGTATTGTGATTTTATTTGTTTTGTTTTGCGCATCTGCCAAAGTTTCATAATACCCTTCATTCAAAGTGGATGCGATATTGTTTTTTACGATATTATTTACTTTAGTTAAATCGAAAATTGAGAAACCATCAGTGTTGTCATCACATTGCAATAATGTAGTATTTGTTGAAAGAATCTCGGGAGCAAATTCAAGTTTAATTTCTCCCATTACAGCACAAGTTGATGGTGCAAATGTCACTTCTACTTTATAATTTCCAGTTTCTGTGGCATTATATGATGAAGCGTTTGCGCCAACAATTTCGACATTATCTTTAAACCATTTGTAAGTATAGGAAGGAGATAATTTTGTGTCCAAAAGTATTGTTTCTCCATAACAAACAGAATTATTGTTTGCTGCGGTTCTATCTTCACCAAAATCAATTTTTGAAGTGAAACTGCCTGCTTGTAAGAACACAGCTGAATCGTAATATTGAAATCTGTCATCGCCGATGACAAGTTTAATATGGTATGTTTTTCCAGGTGTAACGTTGGTTCTAGCATTCATTACAATGGTTTGTCCTGTAAAATTAATTGGAGCAGATGGCAGATTAAATCCATTAAAATATTCCTGATTGACTGCTGGACAACCATTATAATCATTTCCATTTCGATCTTTTCCAGGTACAATTGTGGGGCGAATATTTAATGAAGAAACGGGAGTATTTGTATTAGGTAATGTGGCTATATTTTTATAAAGGCCACTTGTCCCTGCTTCTTTAATTAAAAAAGCAAAACCATCTGAATAGGAACAAGGATAGCCATATTGGTACTCATTTGAAGCAAAAATGTAATTGAAACTAATTAAATCCGTTAAAGGAACAAAATCAAACTCTAAGACTGTTGCATTAACAGAAGTAATTCCTAAAGCTTGATTTAAATCAGAATCTCCTAACCAAACATTACTCCCTCCTCCCATTGACGCTGTATAAGGCCCTGCTATTTGTGATGCCATAGAGGTACTCAAAACCACACCTTCAGAAAACGGAAAATTGCTTGTACCTGAATTAAAATAAGCATAGCTCATAGGTACAATAGGAAAAGTTCCATCTCCCTTACCGGCAGTATTACCAATAGCAAGACAAGAGCTGTTGACTAAAGTGTTTTCTATTAATTGCTGTGGCGTTCTAACACCATCTATAGTGATTACTTGTGCATTGGCACAAATACATGTGAAGTTTACAAGTAATAAGATTAAAAGGCTTTTAAAATAATTCATAGTATAACAAATATACTATAAATCTCTATTTTTTAATAGTTTGTAAGAAAAATAAACAAATAAGAAAGTCCATGCTAAAACGATCAAAATACTAAAGTAGCTTACACTGTAATCAATGTCTGTTTCGATCCCAATTTGAGTACCGATATTTTTAACCACAGACAATCTAGGAGCTGGATTGACAATTAAATTTGACATGGATTCTAAAGGAAAAAACTGTGTGATTTTTTCATCAGTATTACTTTCAGGAAATACTTTAAAAGCTAGAAATCCTCTTAATATGCTTTCAATAATACTCCAAACTAAAAGAAAACCTAAAGCAAATGCTGATCTTTTTACAAAAATTCCTAAAAATAAACAGAAAGAAAAGAAACCTGTCAGTTTGACAAAAAAGGCTAAAAGATAATCTAAATCAGTAAAAATAATGCCTATTTCAGTATAAGAAGAAAAAGCTAGTCCTAAAATTAAACTCATTACAAAAACAAAAACAGTTGAGATAAATGCAAACAAAACAACCGTTAAAAATTTAGACAGAATAAATTCTTTTTTACTTAAACCATCGATCAAATTTTGTTTTAAAGTTCCATAACTGTATTCGTTTGCCATCATCGAAACGATAACAATAGCTAAAAATAATTTTAAGATAGCGGCCACATAAGTATTGAAATGCCAGATAAAAGGAAAATTAAAAATTCCCATTTCAGCCAAATGAAATTTGAAAGGCCCAATATCAAATTTTATGGCAGCAATTAAAGCAATAAAAGAAAGTAATATAAAATAAGTTAAAGTCAATATTTTACTGGCTTTATTCATCCAAATTTTTTGTAATTCTATAGAGAGAAGTCTTTTCATGGCTTGGTTAGTTTTTTGGATTGGTGTTTTTTGTTAATTCTAAAAATTGAGCTTCCAGACTATTTTTACGTTTTACCAAATGATTTAAAACAACATTTTTAGAAAACAGAAATTGGTTTAATTCAGAAGCTGGCAACTCTGATTTTAGATAGACCAAAACTTTTCCATCTTCTTCTTTTATTTGTCCAACTGCATCATGATTGCTTAAAACGGATTTTAAAACTTCATTGTCATTTGAAGAGACTTCGAAGAAGCCTTCATTCGAAGCCATTCCGTCTACAGAACCCGAGTATAAAACTTCTCCTTTTCTTAAGACAATTACTTCAGAGCAGACTTTTTCTACTTCGTCCAATAAATGTGAAGCCAATAAAATTGTCGTTCCCTGTGAAGCAATTTTTTTAATGATATCTCGAATCTGATGAATTCCCTGCGGATCTAATCCGTTGGTTGGTTCATCTAAAATCAAAATTTCAGGATCATTTAAGAGTGCCGATGCAATTGCCAGACGTTGTTTCATTCCCAGAGAAAAGGTACTGAACTTGCTGTCTTTTCTTTCGCTTAAACCAACCAATTCCAATTTTTCATTGACTTTGGCGTAATTGATATTTTTGATTTTGCAAACCAGTTTTAGGTTTTGCTCGGCAGTCATATAAGGATAGAAATTGGGTCTTTCTATAATGGCACCAACTTTTTTTAAAGCTTCGTGGGTTTCTACATTCCCGTCAAACCAGCGATAATTGCCGGAAGATTTATTGACAACATTTAAAACAATTCCTAATGTGGTCGATTTTCCGCTACCGTTTGGGCCAAGAATGCCATAAACACGACCTTTTTGTATTGAAAAAGATACATTTTTTAGCGCCTGGATTCGGCCGTATCTTTTATTTAGATTCTCAATGGTTAAAATGGTTTCCAAATTTTTCTGGTTTTAGTTTTTAGTATGACGAACCAATTCGATTTTTGTTACTTTAATTTCTAACATTCAATCGTATTGATGTAAATTTGTAATAAAGATATTCAAAATGAGCGAGCCTTTAATGGTTTTAAAAAAACCTTCTTATCCTTTAACACAACCACTTTTAAGTTATTTGGAGCGATACGAACGTATTTCTAAAGTTTCTGTGTTTTATGATGACTTGCTTCGTTTTTCGGGATCGATAAATGTTTATGACAAACATGACAATGACACACTTTGGATTCGCGTTTATTACAGTGAATTTGAACGCAATGAAATTGACTTAAACCTTAAACGAATTTATTCACTTTTGCATTCTGATGGTAACAGCGAGATTATTCAATTTCTAAATATTGATGCAATTGATTACTGTACTTTCGGGAATTCCAAACCTTTTAGAATTAAAGTTCGAAACATTCTCAATGATAACTACGTTCATTTTTATATCAAAAAAGCCGATGCTTCCCGAATTTATGGTTTGGAATTGGAAGATATTTTATCACCGGATAAAATCAACTTTCTAGTTTATAATGATACTTTAATCGAAGAGCATATTATTGGAATTCCAGGAGACGTTTTTATGGACACTTTGCTGGATGGCTGTTCAGAAATGGAAAAAGCACAGATTGCAAAAGAGTTTGTAAAGTTTAATGAGCGTTGTATGATTCGTCTTTTGGGAGATATGAGGGCATATAATTATGTCATTGTTCCAATTCACGATTTTGATCAGGTGGTGTATAAAATCCGCCCGATCGATTTTGACCAGCAATGTTACGAAGGAAATTTTAAAGTATATCGTCCGCAATTTTTCAAGGAAAATTTCCCAATGATTCAGCTGATTAAAGAAAAACTAGAAGAACGTTCTATTATTCAATATAAAGATGAAGAAAGAGCGATCTTGGCAAAACGTATTCATTCAGCAGAAAACAGAATTAAAAAACTTCTGAATATAATGTGTCACGATACCATTTCAACCGAAGAGCATCTCAATCAGCTCAAAATGGAATTATATAGATATACCAATGATATGAAATTTAAAAATGCCAAATCAATGGGACATGTCATGCATGCAGCATTCGAATTTATTACACGTAATTTTAAAAATACTAACTTAGTTTAAAAGGGTTGAACCATATAAGTTCATGAAGTCTGCTTCTTAAATTTACTTATATGACTTATATGGTCTGCAAAATTATAATCTTATGAAAAAATCTTTTTTAATAGCCGTTTCAATAGTTTTATTGGCTTGCCAACAGCAGTCCGGGAATGATTTAAAAGTGCTTTATTCGCTTCCAAAGAAATTAAAAGAAGTTTCAGGAATAACGTATTTTCCTGAGAACAATCTGCTTTATACCTTAGAAGACAGCGGTAATAAAAATGCTATCTATGCTTTAAATTCTAAAGGTAAAATAGAAAAAACGATTACAATTTCAAATGCCAAAAATGTAGATTGGGAAGACATTACAAAAGATAAAGCTGGAAATATTTACATTGGCGATTTCGGAAATAATGATAACGAAAGAAGAGATCTTTGCATTTATAAGCTGCCAAAAAATCAGTTGAATAAAGATGTGGCTTCCGCCGAATATAAAATCTCATTTTCATATCCGGAACAGAAAGAATTTCCTCCAAAGAAAAAAGAAATGTTTTATGACGTAGAAAGTTTCTTTGAGCACAACGGTTATTTCTACCTTTTCACAAAAAACAGAAGTAAAGGTTTTGATGGAACTGCTTTTATCTACAAAATAAAAAATGCTTCTGGAACTCAGAAAGCAATGAAAATAGGAGAGTTTAAAACCTGTAACAATTACAATCATTGTGTGCTGACGAGCGCGACAATAAGTCCAGACGGGAAAAAAGTAGCTTTGTTAAGTCACGACAAAGTTCTTTTGTTTAAAGGATTCAAAGGCGATTTATTTCATAAAGGAACTCAAACCCAAATAGAACTAAATCATTTTTCTCAAAAAGAAGCCATCGTTTTCAAAGACAACAACACCCTGTTAATCGCCGATGAAAAAGCCGATAAAATAGGAGGGAATGTGTATGAGTTTAGACTTTAAGGTTCTAAGATACTAAGGGACTAAGTCAAAAAAGTTAGCCACGAATTCACGAATTATTTGTAATTAAAATCCGTGAATTCGTGGCTTTTTTATCGCTATCTAAGAAAACCTTAGAACCTTAGCATCTCAGAATCTCAGTACCTTTTTTAAAAACTATATGCCGCTCCAAAAATAACCCTTCCAATTTCGTCAGGAGATTTAAAATATGATATTCTGGCAGTTAAAACATTAATTGCATTTAACCAAAGTCCTCCACCGTAATCGTGATGCCATTTTTTAGAATCTTCGCCATCAAGCCAAACCCTTCCGTAGTCAAATCCACCTAGAATTCCGTAAGTAAAAGGAGCAATAGTTTTTCTGATTCGGCCGATGCTTAAACGTAAGTCCGAACTTTGAGAGAAATACGAACTTCCTAAAAAGCGTTCGTTTCTAAAACCTCTTAAATCAGTATCGCCACCTAAAGAAGCACCTTGATAGAATTCGTAATTATTATTAAAAATAGCTTTTCCTTTAAGATAACTTGCTAAAACCAGTTTGCCCGTTTTATCAATTTTATGTGTAAATCCTAAAGCACTTTCTAGAGTTGGGAAATTTTTATTGGTTTCGTCCAGATTTGCCGTCCAAGTTCCAGCAATCATAAAAAACATTCCAAGAGTTGGCTTCGCAGCAAAATCAGAATTTTTGAAAAGATATTTCACTTTCAAACTTCCATAATTCTGAGTATTAAAAACATCTGGATTTACAATATTTGGAAGATTAATAAAACGATTCTCAGTCTCTTCAACCGTCATTCTCTGGAATATAGGCTGAACGCTGAATTCGCTTCCATATCTTCCAACATGTCTGATGGCTCCCGAAGCATTAAATTTTCTGATGCGGACACGGTTGTAGTCCAAACTTAAATCATCATCATATTTCGACTCATTTCCGTAGCCAAAATAATTCATGGCAAAATTTGGCGTCGTATAAAGTGATTCCACATCGATAACCCATTTTCCAAGTAATCCAGGGAAATGCGCCGCATAGTTAAACTCTAAACCTCCAGTTGCGAAATAGTAGAAAGCATTTAAAACATGTCTTTGCGTGTACGGATTCTGTTTAAAATTATTAACCGTGTAATTTAAATTGATGCCCACTTTTACACCATCATCAGGGTTAAAACCAATATTTGGAAGACCAGAAACTACATTGTATTTCGGTTTTTCATAGTTGTATAAGTTAACATCGTAATCGTCTGTTAACTGTGTTTGGGTTTTAGAATCTAAATTATAGGTGTTTTCTTTTGATTTAAAATCGTAAACAATAACCTTTCTTCCATTTTCAATATTGTAAGTATCGTTGTTCTGACCGCCAATTAAACGAATTTTAATATTCGATTTATAATTTCCTTTCACTTCAAAAGTATCATTATCATCTAAACCGTAAATCCATAAATTTTTAGTTTTGGCATCGGTAACGGTTTTAGTGTATTGTAATTCGTCGCCTTCTTTTTTCGATCTGAAAACTTGAATTTCAATGCTTTTCTTTGCATTATGATTCAAAACAAATTTGTCTTTTTTATCTGTTCCGGCAATCATAACAGTTCTGCTTAAAACATCAGCATAAATGGCAGCATATTTCTGAAGCTCTCTTTTTCTGTTTTTTAGTTTTCGGATAATTTCGTCAACCGTTTCATCCTGAACTTCTTTAGGCATATTTTTAAAAGACTTTTCAATATCAGCATCCGATAAATTGTCCTGAATATATTTTGCCTGCTCAATCCAGTCTTTTTGGTCAGCCGTTTTTAAGAAAGCCAAATCCTGAGGATAAGGTTCTCTACTCAGCCATTTAACGTTGCCAATTTTATCCTTAAAAGTTCTCATGTGTCGCAATGCCGGGATATTCATTAAAATAGAAAGCAAAGCACCATCATATTTTACAAAAGCCTGATCGCGATCTCGCGGAATTGGTTTATAAATTACTTTTCCGTCCTTTTTAAATTCGGCCCAACGCCATTGATCACTATGTCTGTCCCAGTCGCCAATTAAAATATCAAACAAACGGGCTTTTATGTATTCTTTTTCGTCAACCGAATATTTTTCATCTTTATGAAGATTCAGCATGACATCATCAGTTCCAATAATATTACTTGGATTTCCGAAGTTTTTTCCATCTAAATGATTATCAGCTGGTCTTTCTTCAATCATATACAACTGATCTCCAAAACCTGCATTAAATTCGCCCAGACCATTTTGTCTCGGAATATAATATAAAATCGGATTGGTGTGCAGTAATCCAATTTTGTTGGACATACCGTCAATTGCATAAGGAGCGTATGGATGAGAAGTGGTGTAAAAATCAAATAAAAAACTTTCGGCATACGTATCTTCAAAATCATTTACTACATATTGATCTTTAAAAGCAACAGATTGTAAAAATACTGTCGCACTTTTTTTCATGCCTCGCATGACAAATTCACGACCTTTTGGATCTGACATTCTCAAAGAGACAGACTGATGTCCTCCACCTTCACGAATAGGTTTCAAACCTCCTTTTAAAGTATCAACAGTTGCTACAGTGGCCTCAATTGGCATACTGTAATATTTTCTGTAATGTTTTCCGAATAAAAAACTATGAAACCAGCTTTTATCCGTCATTTTTGGCGAATAGATAGAAGTAGTAATTTTTGCCGGGAATTTATTTGGAATATTAGAAGCCCAGTTAATTTCTTTGGCTTTTATAATTTCGCGTTCAAAAAGCAGTTTTTCTTTATTATTTTCATTTCCATAGAAAGAAACTTTAGCATCGCCACTTTTAAATAATGTCAAAGTAGCGTAACCATTTCCTCCGTACGAAAAATCATTTTCGTTTACAGCTCTTGCCGCTTCAGATTTAGATCCCGCACCACTAATAATTTGCTGAATATTTTCATTGCTGATATATTGTAGATTATGATCGTGACCCGAAACTACAATTACATTTTTTTGCTTTTGCAAAAGCGTTTTAATTCGCTTGGCATAAATTGTATATTGTTTATTTTGAATATCCTGCGGACTAACACCGGAAGTTTTTCTCAATAAATTAATAAAAGATCCAATGACAGGTAGCGGAATTTTTTTCTCTAATGGAAATAATTGTTTTTCCAGTGAAAATTGTCCACCGTGAGTTCCGTTGCTCAACAAAGGATGATGAATTGCCAAAACAACCGTTTTTTCCTGATTTTTGTTTAAAAGACTTTCCAGTTCTTCAAAAAAAGCTTCTCTTGTTTTAATTTCGCAATTATCATTAATTGTTGGATGATCGTCCCAATCTTCTAGAAACCATTCACTATCAATAGTTATTAACGTTGTAATACTATCAATTTTGACATCTTCTATTGGACAAGACTTTCTAGGAAGAAATGCTTTCTTGTCGTTTAAATGTTTGGTCACAAAATCAGCTTGTAGTTCTAAGCCTTTAATACCGCTGTACCAATCGTGATTGCCGGGAATAAAAATAGTTTTTCCTCTGTAACCATCGGCTAACTTTAATTGATTTTTCAGTTTGGTTTCGGCTAAAGCCTTATCTCCAGACTTTTTATCACTCGGAAAACCTTTCGGATAGATATTGTCTCCTAAGAAAAGCAAAGTAGATTTTTTACTCGCTTTTTTCAGTCTTTGATGTAAAAGTTCGAGTGTTTGCTGCGCCTGTTCTTCGTCAGCATTTCCAGCATCTCCTACAAGAAAAAACGTATGGTCAATTTTTATGGTATCGGTTGCGTTTTCATTCTCGATAGAACTTACATTTTTTCCGTATTGGGGCTTGTGAGTTGCACAAGAATAAACGAGGGAAAGCAGCAATAAAGTAACCGTTCCAGTTTTAATTTTGGCAATAAAATGATTATCCAAAAACAATTTCATAATTTAGTGGTATAAAAATATTCTTTATGAATCTAATAGAACAATCCGAGGATTTCGTCAGTAATTTACTCAAAGATAAACTTTCTAATTTATATTCTTATCATAATTTTAACCATACTTTCACTGTAGTTACTGCGGTAAAAGAACTCTGTAAAAAAGAGGATGTTAAAGATGATGATAAGGAAGCGATTTTGGTTGCTGCTTGGTTTCATGATGCAGGATATGTAGAAGGTTATGAAAATCATGAAAAAGCGAGTGTTAAAATAGCTGCTGATTTTTTACGCGAAAAAGGTAAATCGGAAGAGTTTATTGCATTGGTTTCAAGTTTGATTCTAGCAACAGTTAAAGAATATGAACCTAAAACGCATTTAGAAAAGATAATCAGAGATGCCGATTATGCTCATTTAATGGGAGAAGAATATACTACAACCTGCGAATTATTGCGTTTGGAATTAAAAAACACAGGAATTGTAAGTTTCTCCAATTCGGAATGGACAAGAGAAAACTTAAACTTTTTACTAAACAAACATCGCTTTTACACCGATTATGCTCTTAGAAAATGGCAGCCATTAAAAGAAAAAAATCTGCTTTTGATTCAGAAGAAAATCAATAAACAAGAGTTAAAAGCGGCCGCAGCAATTGAAGAAGAAAATAAAAAGAAGGAAAAAGTAGAAAAACCAGATCGCGGCATCGATACTTTGTTTCGTGTAACACTTGGAAATCATACTCGCTTAAGTGGCATTGCCGATAGCAAAGCGAATATTTTATTATCAGTAAATGCTATTATTATTTCAATAGCTTTATCTTCTATTATTCCAAAGTTAGATAGTCCTAAAAATGCACATTTGGTTGTTCCAACTTTCATCATGCTGATGTCAAGTGTAATTACAATTATTTTTGCGATTCTTTCCACAAGACCCAAAGTAACATCTGGATTTTTTACACGAGAAGATGTTGAAGCCAAAAAAGTAAATTTAATGTTCTTTGGAAATTTTTATAAAATGCCTTTGGAAGATTATGACTGGGCCATGAATGAAATGATGAAAGACCGAGATTATCTGTATTCAACCATGATAAAAGATTTGTATTATCTGGGGTTGGTTTTACAGCGAAAGTATAATTTACTGCGTATTGCTTACAACTTCTTTATGTTCGGGTTGATTATTACGGTTATCTCGTTCGTAATTGCTTTTAAATCAATTTAAAATTTTAGAATCTATTTTTAAGATTAGCAACTTTGTCAAAGTTTCAAACTTTGACAAAGTTTTTTTATGCAAAAATATTTTTAAACACATAGAAACATAGTTTTTTCTTTAACTACAAAGAATAGAGAAAGAAACTAGTTTCTAACACATAGCTTACCTATGTGAATTAATGCAAGTGAAACGCCTTTTTGAAGCTCTAAAAGCTATGTCTCTATGTGTTTAAAAAATAAAAAAAAAGCCCAACTTTTAGTTGAGCTCATCTAATAAATCTTGATAAGTTATCTTTTTTACTGCAGAGTTTGAAGTGTTATTAATCACTTTTACACGAATGGCTCTTAAACCAGAAACTCCCTGAAGATCTTCAACTTCAAATTGTTCTATTGCCGGTTCTAGAATTTTTTTATGCTGTAAATATTTGATGTATTTTAAATATTCTGCTTCTTCGCTGTTTTGAGAATATACAATCGTGATTTTCTCTTTTTCAGTAATTCTTTCACTTGTTCCTTTAATATGCGATTTATCGATTCGTTTTTTAACGACTTCATATCTCGCATTATAAGTTCCATCAACATCAAAACGTTTTTCATCCATTCTAAAACGGATAGAAAGCGGCGAACTGAAAACCAAAATCAAAGAAGTTACATCCAATTCGTATGGAAGCGATTCTTTCAATTGATGATGTTCTAATTCCATTTCACACAAAGTCTGCAATTGCCACAAACGAAGATTATGCAGATACATAATGTCAAATGGTTTTGTAGGCGAAATTGAAGCTCCGATATATAAATTGTGTTCTACACCATCTGTTTTAAAACGCTCATAATAATGCGGATAAATCTGTTGCGCTTCAACTTGTTTTTTATCTAATACGGTTGCCAGTCTTTTATTAATGATTGACATGGCATTGTCAAATTTCTTTCTTTCCTGATAAAACATTCCTGTTTTTTCGTCCAGAGTTTCAAAGTAAAGTTTTTCTAATTTTTCGCTTTTAGGGTTACTTTTTGTGTTTTTAAGTATCGGATGAATTTCTTCTTCTATATATCGCTGAATATGCTGTTCTGTATCTGCTTTTAAAGGAAAATCCAATTCGCTTCGCAATGATTCCAGTTCAAATTTTCTTTGTTCCAAAAGAACTAGATTTGAATTTGCTTCTTGATTATCGAAAATTTCCAAAAGTGCAGAAAGCTGACTTTTTAAATCAATTTTTACAGTTTCATTTCTGTGTTCAGAAGAACCTTTTATATCAATCTGACCATAAAGCGGGAATACATTTTTAAATACAATTTCTTTAAAAATATAATCTTTTGTATGGTTTATGTTTTGAAAATAGTTTTGAGATTCTTTCCTAAACTTCCAATATACACTAGGATGAATCGTAGTATATTCTCGCTGAATAATCGCTTCGATCTGGTGTTGCATGTCTGTATTGTAACGATCAATGGTATCGGTTAAATACGGAAGAACCAATTCTAGTTTTGTTGCATTTACGCTGTTTAAATCTCTGGCATTTTCAGAAACTAATTCGATAACACCTAATAAATGACCATCTTTTGTAACTGGTGCAAAAACACAGCTCTGAATTCCCTGTCTCAACAGATGTTCTCCTAAATGTTTATTTGTCGATTCCTCGATAAACTTTTTCACATTTGAAATTACAAAAGGCTCATTTTTATCTAGAAGGTTTTCAAAAGAACATCCGAAAAAAGCATTTTTACAATCCACTTCCTGATCAGTGTGTAGTAAAAAGCTTGTGATCTGTTTGTCAAATTTAATAGGTCTAATAAACTTTTCTTCTTCAGGATTATAGATGATAAAACCAACTTTTAGACTCGGAATTTTAAAAATAGATCTAAAAATGTTTTCCAGAATATTATCAGAGTCTAGGCTTTTTGTATTTGGTTTTAAAAGATTACTCTTTAATGTAGAAATTGCACTTTCGGTTGTAGCATCAAAAAGAGAGACAATTCCAAAACCTTTTAAAATCCAGCTTCCCGGAGGAAATTTCGATTTCCACAACTCAATGTCATTATAATTATCAATTAATTGATCGATATCTTGCTGCGTTAATTCTACAGATTTTTCAGTTGGAGTAATTTCCATGAAATCTGCATTGTACAAAATGCGATAGTGTTTTTCGACACCTTCTTCATCTGGAATATCGTAGAAAAAAGGTTTGTTAAAATCAATATTATAATTATAATAGTATGCTAATATCAAACAGCAGTTATTTACATAAAATTGATGATCATCAAAATCACGAATTTCCATGTAAAATTCATCTCCAGCATTTTTTAGAATTTTCTTAAAGCGCTCTGTGTAATTAAAAGAAATATTTTGAAAGGGAATGGTAACGGCTTTTATTTCGTTCTGAGTTAAAGCAGTAGGAAATAAATCGGCTAGAATATTTTTGATTAAACCTTCATTCTCCTTAATAACCGAATAATCTTGAATTCCAGTTCGCAGCTCTGGAATCAATTCAATTTGTTTAAGAATAGCTTTAGCGTAGTTAGATCTATAATCGACGTCAGACAAAGCAATTTCTTCAAATGATTCAATTAGCTTGTGAAATGATATTATGGTAGTGAAAGGACTTTCTTTGAAAAATTGAATATCCATCTTGTTTATTTTTTAATGCAAAATTAAGGATAAATTAAGAATCAACGACATTTTACGATTTCTTTCCTTTATTATTCCATAGATAAATTCCTTATCTGACGGGCATTTCTAAAATCAGTTATTTATTTTAACAAAATATTAACTTGGCAAATAACGGAACGATCGTTCCGTTATTATATCTTTGTATCATAATAATTGAATAATCAATAACTTAAATAACAAATAAAATGAAAAATTTAGAAAACAAAGTTGCAATCGTAACAGGTGGAAACAGCGGAATTGGATATGCAGCTGCAGCAGAATTAGCATCAAAAGGTGCAAAAGTAATTGTAACAGGAAGAAACAAAGAAGCTTTAGCAAAAGCCGAAACAGAATTAAACGTTACTGGAATTGTAGCAGATCAATCAGATCTAAAATCGATTGATAATTTGGTTGAGGAAGTAAAAGGAAAATTCGGAAAAGTTGATATTTTATTTTTGAATGCAGGAATTGCAGCTTTTGCTCCAGTAGATTCAGCCTCAGAAGAGCATTATGACAGTATCATGAATGTAAATGTAAAAGGAGTTTATTTTACCGTTCAAAAAGTATTGCCAATTTTAAATGATGGAGGTTCTATTATTTTTAATACTTCAGTAAATGCTCAATTAGGAATGCCAGGTTCAAGTGTTTATGGAGCAAGCAAAGCCGCAGTTTTATCCTTAAATAGAATCTTTGCCGCTGAATTAGCAGGAAGAAAAATCAGAGTTAATGCCGTTTCTCCTGGCCCAATTGAAACACCTCTGTATGGAAAAGTAGGTTTAGAAAAAGAAGAAGTAGAAGGTTTAGGAGTTGCTTTAGGGCAAAAGATTTTATTAAAACGTTTTGGACAAGCTGCTGAAGTAGCAAAAACTATTGCTTTCCTTGCTTCAGATGATGCATCATTTATTACAGGAACAGAGATTGTTGTTGACGGTGGACTTACTGTAAACACAGTATTATAATTTTTTTGACTAATTCAGGAACGATTGTTCCGTTTAATCATTACCTTTGTAACGAAATTTAATTTGGATATCATGGCTAGAACGAAAGAATTTAATGAGGCAAAGGCTTTAGATAAAGCAATCGAAATTTTTTGGCATAAAGGATATAACGGAACATCTGCCCAAGATTTGGTAACATATTTAGGTTTAAGCCGTTCGAGTTTGTATGATACTTTTGGAGATAAACAAAAGTTGTTTTCCAAATCTTTACAGCGTTATCAACTACAGGCTCAGAATACTGTAAAAGAACTTTTAGAAAAGTCTGAAAATGTCAAAGAAACATTGCTGGATATTTTTAAACAAGCCGTAATCGAAAGTTTAGAAGACCGAATTACAAAAGGTTGTTTCATGGTTAACTCTTCTGTTGAGTTGGCTATGCATGATGAAGAGATTGCAAAGATTGTCAAAGATAATAGTCAGACAATGGAAGAAGTTTTTACAAATGCCGTTAAAAAAGGGCAGGAGTCAGGACATATTTCCAAACAGCTTGACGCGAAAGTTTTAGCTCGATTTATCTTCAATAATTATTCGGGTATTCGTGTTTTGGCAAGAACTGGAGAACGAGATAAGCAGGTTTATGATGATATTGTAAAAGCAGTATTTTCTGTTTTATAGAATGAAAATGCATGAAATAAAAACGGCAGTTACGTTAGTAACTGCCGTTTTTTGCTTTAAGTAAGTAATAGAAAATGAAAACTTCTTAGCTTTTTTCTTCTTTATTGAAATAAACTAAGTAGTAATACATTTTTTTTTCTTCATCCCAGCCTTTTTCAACAAATTTTTCTGCACTTTCAGGGTTGATAAAATCCATTTTAATCTGAATATGAGTGTCCAGATTAATTACGTTTTTAATCGATTTTCTAGCGTCAGAAACTGCTGCGTTGGCGATAGGGAATGAGGTTACATCTTCGATGCTGTATTTTTCTCCTTTATCCACTTTATAGTTTTTGAATTCAGGAATTAATTCAGGATTGTCTAGTACTTCATTCAAGAAATTCTGCTCCTCAAACTGATCATTTTTAGCGAAATAATTCACAGATCGATTCATAAACATTACTTCCTCTTTCTTGTCTTCTGCTGGCAAAACCACGTCTTTTGCGAAGTTTTGACAGAATTTTAAATATTTTTTAGTGATGAAATTTTCATCTTCAAAAGCGTCTACAGATAAAAAGTGCTCTAACCAGTAACGAGCATCATAACGGTTGCTGTCTACAGTTAAGATTTTATATCCTTCTTCTTTTTTAAAGTTAAAAATTAAACATCCTTTGTCTAATTTATTAAGGTTGATTCCTTGTTGTAAGATCATTTCAAGGTTACTTTCTTTTTCTTCAAACTGTAAAAAGTCAGCTTGTAATTCACTTTTAAAAATACCAATTGCATCAACTACATTGTTATCAATGCTTAAGTTGGTCAAATAGGTTACATAAACCTCTCCGTTTTTAATGTGCGGATGATTTGACTGCTCATATAAGTGCTTTGTGATGTTTTTGGAAACCTCATGAACATTTGCCGGATTAGTAAAAATCTCAGTGGCATATTTAAACATGTCGTTGTAGTCCAAGTCCACTTCGTGCGCAAACTGATAATAGTTTTCTTCTTTTTCTCTAAAAGGCTTAAAAAAGAACTCTTTTATCAAAGGAACAATTTCGTCATTAAGATTAAATGGCTGCTCTGATAAAAAAATAGCTTCGTTACGGCTTTTATTTCCTACGCGATGTATAGAAAGCGTATCGATGTGGGTGTTGAATAGGTTGATCATTTTTTTGAGTTGCTGAGATTCTAAGTTTCTAAGATTCTAAGTTTTTTTAGTTACTGTCTTTTAATTTTCTGATTAATGACGCTAACATTCTTTCGATCTCTCGACTATCCTCATATAAAAGGTTAAATTCTTCTTCGTTTATATAAATAATATTTTTTGCAATTTCGAGTTGAGTCTGCATCTCAAATACGGAACCAAGAGAAATATATAAAAATCGTAAAAAATCTTTAGTGGTTTCTCTACCTGATCCTTCCGCAATATTGCTCGGAATTGAAACTGAACTTCGACGTATCTGTGAAGTTAATCCAAACATTTCTTCTTTAGGAAATGTACTTGTTGTTTTGTAAATTTTGGTAACTAAGGATATTGATTTCTGCCAAACTAAGATTTTTCTAAAATGACTCATTTTTTTTACTTTTAAAATTAGATTTAAAAATAAGAAAAAACTCTCAAAATAAAAAAACTTAGAATCTTAGCGTCTCAGTATCTTAGTAACTAATGTCAGTTCCAATTCTCCTCAAATCCATAATCTTCGAAGCTGTCATCGCCTTCGAACATATCAAGATCATCTTCGTCTAGGTCGTCTTCAAATTCTCCGTAGATGTCGTTGTGCATATCATCGGCTTCGAAGTTTTTTTCGATAGCGTCTGAAGGCATTTCTCCGTGAGAAAATAACGTTTCAGGATAAGTTGCTCCTACAGCTTCATCTTCAACAGCAGCCAATTCTACTAAGAAAGTCCACATACTGATGAAATCGTAAACGTAGATAATTTTTGTGTTTTCTTTATCTAAGATACTAGATAACGGATAGTCGTTCATGGTTCTTATTTCGCCAGGAACATCTCCTGTATCAAAAAGCGGAATTTCATCTTCTTGATTCCAAGTATCATCGCAAGTATAAAATGAAGCCACTTCTGAGCCGTCAAAGCCAAAAGCGTTGAAGATTGCATTGTGTAAATCCTCAAGAGTATCTTCCTCAAGAATAGCAATGTCTCTAAAAATATCTTCTTCGGCGTCTAGAATTACTCTAAATTTATAAACCATAATCTTTGTTTTTATTGAGAGGTCAAAGGTAAAATATAAAAAACGAAATACGAATTTTGAATTACGATTTGTTGAAAAGATTTTAATCTTTTGATTTACTGTAGTTTATTTAGCTGGCGCTCCTGCAAGATTTTCAAAACTTTGTAGGTTTGCATTTGTATTTCAAGTTATACCTACAAAGTTTTGAAAACTTTGCAGGAATTGGAAATCTCATTAGGATTTTCCAGTCAGTCTCTTCCTAATTTTATGATAATGTTTGTGATAAGTGCTATGACTCGGATAACTTCTACTTGACGTCATATTGTTAAAAATCAAAGCGGTTACAAATAATATAAGTACGCCAACCAATACTGGTGAAATTACATACATATAACCTAAACCTTTTATTTGTGCAGAACCTGTAACGGCAATTAAGGCCGTTGCGCCTCCTGGCGGATGGAGTGTTTTGGTAATCTGCATAAAAATAATAGAAAGCGAAACTGCCAATGGAGCAGAAATCCAAACAATATCTGGAACAAGTTTATTTATGGTAACACCTATAATAGCTGAAATTAAATGCCCTCCAATTAAATTTCTTGGCTGTGAAAAAGGACTCTGGATAATTCCGTAAACCAAAACGCTGGATGCTCCAAAAGAACCAATCAAATATACAACATCACTTCCTGAAAAATGAGAAGCTTCTAAATAAGCCAAAATTCCAATTCCAACAAAAGATCCTAAAAACGACCAAAAATGTTCTTTATAATCAATTAAAGTTTCTTTATAAAGAATATAACGTGTTTTGCGATAGCTTCTTTTTAATTTTTGAGTTGGCATAATTTGATATTCAATTGTGGTATTATTAGCCACGAATTCACGAATTTTTTACGCAAAACATATTAGAGAAATTAGTGAATTTGTGGCGAAAAAAAATTATTTCGTCAAGCTTGGAGCGTAACTGTATACGGTATATGGATAAATTGTTTTTGCTGTATATTTTGAAATTAAACAAACTACCAAAATGGGTAAAAACAAAGTATAATCATTTGTTAAACCACATACTAAAAAGATGGCTGTAAATGGAGCGTGAATGCTGGCGCTTAAAACTGCGGCCATTCCGATAATCATAAAATTTACAGGAATTACATTGACATGAAAGAAGCTGTTTAAGATAGAAGCTAATAGCAATCCTAAAAAAGCACCGATAAACAAACTTGGCGCAAAAACACCTCCGTCGCCTCCTGATGCCAGTGTAATTGAAGTTACAATTGGTTTTAAGATCAATATTGCAATAAAAGTAAGTGCTAAAGTTATGGTTAACGGAAGCTGACTTGAACTGCCGAAAATCCCTTTGATAGCATGATATCCTTCTCCATATAATTGAGGAAAAAAGAATAACGAAATACTTAAAACAGCTGATCCAATAATGATTTTATAATAATGGGTATCAATTTTTCCGAATTGTGATTTGATGAATAAAACACATTTAGTCAAATAAACCGAATTCATACCTGCTAAAATTCCCAAAAGAATAAAGTACGGAATTGCTTTTAAGTGCCAAGTTGTAACAGATACGGCAAATAAAGGCTCTTCTTTTAAAATGGTCAGTAAACCAAATGCAATCGAAACTGCAATTACATTTGAGATAATAAAGGCACGAGTCACTTTTCTGGAAATTACTTCAAAAGCAAATAAAATTCCCGCAATCGGACTGCTGAAAAGTGCTGTAACTCCCGCAGCAACTCCCGCACAAATTAATTCGGTTTTGTATTGACGGAAAACATTTTCTTTTTCATGCGCAACAGAACCAATTGTTGCTGTAGCTACTACTGTCGAAACTTCGATTCCTGTTGAACCTCCGAAAATAACGGTTAATAATCCATTTATAAAGTGAGATGGAATTTTATAAGAGGGAAGATTTTTTTTAGTCTGTGTACTTTCAAAAACTTCTTTAATTCCTTTATTTTCTTTTTTCTTGAAAAGATACTGTCTCAGAAAATAAATTACAGATAATCCAAAAACTGGAAAAATAATGTAGAATACTGGATGAACCGATACCTCGTGAAAGAAGATTTCTTCGTAATATTCGGTTATTTTTTTTAGTGAAATTCCGAGAAAGGCAGAAAGGAAGCCAATTAGAATAGAAACAATAACTAATTTTCGGAATTTAATGAATTGATGATTTTTTTTGATTTGCGCCGTTTTGTTCATCAGAAGTAAATTTGAAATCGCACTTTTTTTATGCGGATCACAAAATTAAGCATCAAATTCGGTTTTTTATAGGAAATCTTGATTTTAGTGTGTTAAAATCGATATAAAGAAGAAAATTCGCTCAATATGTTTCCATGAGCATGACGTTGTGAATGAATCTGGCAAAGTCGCAGAAAAGCAAAATTTTTTTCTTGCAGATTTGGAAGATTGAGCAGATTTGATAAAAAAAGAAAAAAATAATCTCCATAATCTGCCAAATCTGCGAGAGATAAACTTTGAATCTTTTTAATTGGTGGCTACCAAAAAAAAACTTTGTGACTTAGCGCCTTCGTGGCAAAAAAAACTTATCTCTCATAAAACTCAATCGGCAGTAAATCAGGATCAGCAATAAAAGTGAAACGTTTTTCGGTTGTTTCATCAATTCTAATGGGTTCTGATTCTATGTTTTTGGAAGTTAAAAAAGCAATGGTTTCTTCCAGATTGATCACTTCAAAAGCCAAATGACGCAACCCAACTGCTTCAGGTCTTGAAGGTCTTTTTGGCGGATTAGGAAACGAGAATAATTCAACCACATAAGAACCATTTAAAGCCAAATCTAATTTATAAGACTGACGTTCTTCGCGATAAATTTCTCTAATAATAGTAAGACCCAAAATCTGAGTGTAGAAATATTTCGATTTTTCGTAGTCGGAACATAAAATGGCGATATGATGAACTTTGTTGAGAGTAAGCATTATGATTTGGATTCAGGTTCTTGATTTAATTTTTGAATAACTTTAGCTGGATTTCCAACAGCAAGCGAATTGTCCGGAATATCTTTTGTTACAACAGAGCCAGCTCCAATAACACAGCCTTTTCCAATTGTAACGCCAGGGCAGATAACCGAATTGCCTCCAATCCAGCAATCGTCTCCGATGGTAACAGGATAAGCATTTTCGAGTGTTTTTCTTAATTCAGCGTCAAGCGGATGCGAAGCGGTATAGATTTGAACATTCGGCGCAATGAATACATTCGAACCAATAGTTACAGGTGCACAGTCTAAAACAACACAATTTACATTAAAATAAACATTGTCTCCACAGAAAATATTATAACCATAATCACAATGAAAAGGAGGTTCGATATAAAGTCCTGCTCCAGCATTTGGAATAAGTTCTTTTAAAATTTCTTTGGCTTTTTTGGTAACTCTATATTCTTTTACATTCAAACTATGCAAAAGATTTTTGGCTGTTCGACGGCCTTTTACTAATTCTGGATCAAAGGCGTTGTAATATTCGCCAGAGATCATTTTTTCTTTTTCTGTTTTCATATTTTACATTTTCGTCTTGGCAATTTTATCGTGCATTTTCGGAATTTCCTGTAAAGCAGCAGAGCAATACCAAGGCGTTAATTCGGGTTCGAGTAAATTGGCTTTAATGGCTGGATCTGTTTCTACTAGTTTTTTTGCTTCTTCTACAGTTTCGACATTAAAAATATAAATACCTCTATAATTTCGGTCGTTTTCCATAAAAGGCCCAGCTAAAGCAAGTTTTCCTTCTTTGGCTAATTTACCAATGTTAGCCATATGACCTTCAAACAATTTTTTGCGTTCTTCTTTTGATGCGGTTGTATTGTTTCCCGATTTCAAAAGACAGAAAACATATTTCTTCATTCCGTATTCATCAGCATTTAGTGACTTTGCCAACTTTTCATCATATTTTATTTCAGTTTCCTGTGAGAAACCAATTGTATGGAAGAATAAAAAAGCTAAAAAGAAAACAGCGTTTTTCATAATATTATGTGTTTAATAACTTCTTCAAAATAACAATCTGCCCTAAATGATACACGTCATGCTGAATAATCCCATGAATATGCTCGTAATAGGTATGACCGTTATTGACATAGATTTTCGCTAAATCTTCATCATTAAAACTTTCAAAAAAAGTACTCCAAGATTCTTGTGATTTTGCCAATGTTTGAAGCGATTGCGCCCAGGCAGCTTCAGAAGGATCTAAAACAGGAACAAAATAATTATGATCCGGAGTTACGATTACTTCGCCTTGCATGCGTTCCAGAATGTTTCTTCTCCATTGTATCAAATGATTCACAATTTCCCAAATCGTGTTTAGATTTGGGTTTGCTTTTTTATAAGCTTGTTCTGCCGTTACATTTTTTAAGGTATTAGCCAGATTAACTTCCAGCCAAGGATTTCCATTATAAATGGATTGATATAGATTCGAAATTCGTTTGCTTTCTGACATATATGATGATTTTGGAATTCCTAGCTAAGATACAAATTTTGGTATTTACAACTCATCCTCGAAAATCTACAATTGGGTTATTATATATTTTTTAACAGGAATTGTTAAAATACATTTGCTTCATCAAAAACCAATAATCATGAAAACCAGAATTACTTTTATTTTATTATTGTTAAGCACTTTTACTTTTGCTCAAAATATTATTTCGGGAAAAGTTACAGACCAAAAAGGTAAACCAGTTGCAGGTGCAAATATTTACATTGATGGAACTTATGATGGAGCAACAAGTTCTGAAACTGGAGAATTTTCTTTTGAGACAACCGCAGAAGGAAATCAGTTTATAGTAATAAGCTTTTTACTTTTCGAAACCTATAAGAAAGAAATCGATGTTACTAATTTTAAAGATCAAACAGTAAAATTAAGAGAAAATATGAATGCTCTTGATGCTGTTGTAATCACAGCAGGAACATTAGAATCTGGTGAAAAAGCAAGAGTTTCGGTTTTAAAACCTTTAGACATTCTTACAACAGCAGGCTCGAATGGAAATATTGTCGCAACACTGCAAACGCTTCCAGGAACGCAAACGGTTGGTGAAGACGGACGTTTGTTTGTACGTGGAGGGGAAGCCAGCGAAACTCAGACTTTTGTAGATGGAATTCGTGTAGCGCAGCCGTATGGAGCGACAACGAATAATTTACCAACTCGAAGCCGTTTTTCACCAATGTTATTTAGCGGTATGGCTTTTTCTACCGGAGGTTATTCAGCTGAATATGGTGAAGCGTTATCAAGTGTTTTGCTTTTGAATACGAATGATGAAGAGGATCACGAAAAAACAGATATTGGATTAATGACGGTTGGATTGAGTTTAGGAAATACGCAGAAATGGAAAAAGAGTTCTTTGAGTGTGAACATGGCCTATATTAATTTAGCTCCTTACCAAGCCGTTATTCCTCAGAATGTAGATTGGAATAATCCGTATCAATCACTTGGAGGTGAAACGGTTTACAGATATAAATTCACAAACGGAATTTTTAAATTATATGCTTCTTTCGATTCAGAAAAATTCGATTTAAATCAGAAAAATATCAATTTCGAAAATCCGATTAGAACTGATATGAACAATAACAACTTTTATCTGAATTCTTCATATAAAGGAACAATTGGAACTGGCTGGCAGCTAACATCTGGAATCAGTTACGGTTATAGTAAAAATAAACTGAAGTATGATATTACTGATGTTGACAGTGATGAAAATGCAGCGCAGTTAAAATTGAAATTATCAAAAAAGGTTTCTAATTACTTCAGATTGTCTTTTGGTAGCGATTATTTCATTACAAAATACAATCAAAATTTTGATGACAATGTTTCTATCAATGGAGCAAACGGATACGACTCTAATATTTTTGCAAGTTATGCTGAAGGCGATATTGCTTTTTCTAAAAACCTAGCTTTAAAAGTTGGTTTAAGATATTCAAACAACAGTTTATTAAACGAAAACAATATTGCGCCGAGAGCTTCATTAGGATTTAAAGCTTCAAAAAGCAGTCAGTTCTCATTTGCTTACGGAGATTTTACTCAAACGCCTGTGGTTGATTATATTAAATATTCAAAATACCATCAGTTTGAAAGCGAAAAAGCAAGACACTATATTTTCAACTATACATTTACAAGACCTGGACAATTGCTTAGAACAGAGTTATATTACAAAGATTACAGCAACTTAGTTCAATATGATACACAAGATATTCAGTACAATTCTGTTTTCAATAACAATGGATCAGGTTACGCAAAAGGATTTGATTTGCTTTGGAGAGACAGCAATCTGTATAAAAACTTAGAATATTGGATTTCGTATTCTTATATTGATTCAGAAAGACAATATAAAAATTTCCCAACGATGGCAACTCCAAGTTTTATTGCAAATCATAGTTTGTCGGTTGTAACGAAATATTTTATTACAGATTGGAAATCACAAGTAGGATTTACCAATAGTTTCAGTTCAGGACGTCCATACAATGATCCAAACCAAACGCAATTTATGAGCGGAAAAACAAAATCATACAATAGTTTAAGTTTTAACTGGGCGTATTTATTGACAACTCAAAAAATCCTTTATTTCTCAGTGTCAAACATTTTAGGAACTCAGAATGTTTTTGGTTACGATTACGCAAAAACACCAGACGCAAGTGGAGTTTATCAAAGACAAGCCGTAGTGCCAACTGCAGATCGATTTTTCTTCGTTGGTTTCTTTTGGACGATCAGCCAGAATAAAAATGAGAATCAGTTGAAGAACTTGTAGTTCGTGGTATAGATGCTAAGTTGCTAAGATTCTTAGATACTAAGAAAAAAACTTAGAAGCTCAGCATCTCAGAAACTCAGAATCTTATAAAGAAACAATTCATCATCAAAAATCAACAACTCAGTATCATTTAATTTTAAAACAGTAAAATCCGATATACTTTTGAAGTATAAATTAAAAGTCGCTAAGCGGCAAAGATTCTAAGATACTAAGTGAAAAAGCTTAGAACCTTAGATTTCTTAAAAACTTAGAGGCTAAAAAAAAGAGTTTTAATCATCAATGAAATTTGAGAGAATAAGTTGCTAAAACCCTAAGATACTAAGAAAAAAACTTAGAGACTTAGCAACTCAGAACCTCAGAATCTTAAAAAAACAGAACCTTAGTAACTTTAAAAAAAAGAAATCATGACCAAAATTATCACAGTTATTACATTATTTATCTGCAGTTTATTATCTGCACAGACACAATTTGAACAAGGAATGAATAAAGCTTTCGGGCTTTGGAAAGAAGGTAAAAATGCAGAAGCTTCTGCAATGTTTGAAAGAATTGCAGCAGCGGAAAAAACGAGCTGGCTTCCTAATTATTATGTTGGTTTAGTAAACACATTATCAGTTTTTACAGAAAAAGATAAAACAAAAATAGAGTTATTGTTAGTAAAAGCTCAAGACGCTGTAGATGCAGAAATGCTAAAAGATCAAAGCAATTCAGAATTATACGTTTTACAAGCTTTAATCTATACTGGATATGTAGTAGCAGATCCAATGACAAACGGAATGAAATATTCTGGAAAAGTGATGGAAGCTTATGCCAAAGCAAAAGCACTTGATCCAAATAATCCTAGAGCAGTTTTTGGAGAAGCAGATTACCAATTAGGAGGTGCAAAATGGACAGGAGTAGATACAAAACCTTTGTGTGCACAAGTTAATAAAGCTATCGAACTTTTTGGTACATTTAAACCAGAAACACCTTTTTCTCCAAAATGGGGATTAGAAAGAGCTTTAGAAGTTCAGAAAACTTGTAAATAATTTAAACAGTTATAAGCCATCATGATATTAAAACCTAATTTGTTAAAAGCATGTTTAGTTGGAGGAATAGTATTTTTATTTTCTTTTCTAATTCGGTTTGCTTCTGTTGGAACGGCAGTTTTTAATAAGAATCTTTCCATCTATTTCTTGTACTGCATGCTTTACAGTGTGGTTTTGTATATCGTAAATGTTGTTCTTTTTGAGTTTTTGGATAGGGTCTTCAAAGAAAATCCGTATTCGCTAAAGAGAATCCTAATAGGTTTTGTAAGTTCATTTTTGATCTCGATGATTATAATCGGAATATTACGTTTGTTTACAAATGTAATAATCGAGAATAGGACAATTATTGGTTTTCTTGCCAATGAAAAAGCAGAAAATTATATCGAATCTGCGGTAATGACATTTATTGTTTTATTGTTTTTTCATGGACTTAATTTTTATAAACTCTATCAGGAAAATAAAGTCACACAGCAGAAAATTATTGCAGGAACAGCAAATGCGAAATTTGAAAGTTTAAAAAACCAGATCGACCCGCATTTTCTTTTTAACAGTTTGAATGTTTTAAGTTCATTGATTGAAGAAAATCCAGACAATGCACAACGTTTTACCACTTCTTTATCTAAAATCTATCGATATGTTTTGGAGCAGAAAGATAAAGAATTGGTTTCTGTTGAAGATGAATTATCATTCGCAAAAACGTATATGAATCTGTTGAAAATGCGATTTGAAAACAGCTTGTTTTATGAACTGCCAACCGAAAGCATAAATCCAGAGGCAAAAGTAGTACCGCTTTCGTTACAGCTTTTACTCGAAAATACGGTTAAACACAATGTGGTAAGTGAGCAGAAACCACTTCACATTAGGATATTTATTGATAAAGATTATTTAGCTATCCAAAATGATCTTCAGAAAAAAGAAGTGTTGCAGGACAGACGAGGTGTTGGGCTGCAGAATATTGTAAATCGATACGGAATTATTACCGATAGGAAAGTAAAAGTTCAGGAAGACGAGAAAAATTTTACGGTTAGAATTCCAATTTTAACAAAACAAATTGCAGTTATGGAAGCAAATGCAGATTTTAATGATGAAGCTAAAGCTTATTATAGAGCTAAAAAAAGAGTAGAAGAACTAAAAGGATTTTATGCCAATGTGATTTCTTATTGTTGTGTGATTCCGTTTTTAATTTTTATAAACTTACGATTTTCACCAGGATTTCAATGGTTTTGGTTTTCTGCTTTAGGATGGGGATTTGGAGTAGCAATGCACGCTTTTAAAGTGTTTGGTTACAGCTCCGATTGGGAAGAAAGAAAGATCAGAGAGATTATGGAAAGAGACAACAAACAAAAAACTTGGAAATAATCATGGAAAAAGATTTTACAGAAGCAGATCGTTATTATGATGCTCAAAAGAAAGTAAAAGAAATTCGAGAGTTTTACGAGCATCTTACAGTTTATGTATTGGTAAATCCAATTGTAATTGTAGTAAATCTTATGACTTCGCCTGGATATTTATGGTTTTTATGGTGTTTGATGGGCTGGGGAATGGCAATTGTTTTACACGGATTGAAAGTTTTTAGTCTGCCTCCTTTCTTTAATAAAAAATGGGAAGAAAGAAAGATTAAAGAAATCATGGACAAAGAAAAAAACAGAAAATCTTGGGAGTAATTATGGAAGCTAATTTTAATACAGATCAAGAACAGCAAGAATTGCAGCAATTGGCCAGCAAAAAAGTTTTGAAACTAAAATCATTTTACAAGCATACATTTCTTTACATGATTGGAATGACTCTTTTCCTTTTAAAAGAATACACAGAACTACCATTGAATGTTTTTCCAATTCAGTTTTTAAATGGTGTCGTAATGATTATCTGGTCAGCAGTTTATATAGGTTCAGCAATTGACGTTTTTGCTTCTTTCAGGATTTTTGATGAGGAATGGGAGGCACGTAAAGTAAAAAGTATTTTAGAAAAAAGAAAAACAACACAAAAATGGGAGTAATCATGGAAATGAATTTAAACGAAGAGGATAGATACCTCCAAGCAAGAAAAAAAGTAGAAAACTTAAAAGGTTTTTACGGAAATCTAGTTGCTTTTGTATTAGTTAATGCAATTTTGATTTTTATAAACTTATATACATCACCACAGTATTTATGGTTTTTCTGGCCATTGTTATGGTGGGGTGTAGGAGTAATTTTTCACGGATTAAAGGTTTTTGAAGTTTTTCCAGGAATGGGTAAAGAATGGGAAGAAAGAAAAATCAAAGAATTCATGGAAAAGGAAAAACAGAATAAAAACAAGTGGAAATAATTAGTTTAAAAGCATAATATTATGGGACGTTTAAGAAGATATATGTACGAAGATTATACAAGACAACATTCTGGAGAATTCAGTTCAGATGAAAGTTACAATGTCGCTTACAAAAAAGTAAAAAAGATAAAAGGATTTTACTCGCATTTAAAAGTTTATGTCATAGTAAATATCATTATCATTGCATCAAGTTTAAGCAGAAATCATGAAGTAGGAGGAATCGATTTCAGCGGTTTATCAGAATGGCATACCTATTCGACAGCCTTATTTTGGGGAATAGGTTTGGTAGCGCATGGATTGTCTGTTTTTAGCTCAGAATGGTTTTTTGGTTCTGACTGGGAGAAAAGAAAGATCCAAAAATATATGGATAAAGAAGCTTCAAATAAAAATAAATGGGAGTAACTTTGAACGAATATTTTTTCAAATTTTAGAAGTAAATGATCACATTAATTATAGAAGACGAAAAACCAGCTGCAAGATTGCTGCAAAGAAAACTTGAAAAGTTAGATGTAAAAGTAGAAACGATGCTTCATTCGGTTGAAGAATCTATCGAGTGGTTTGAAAATAACCCGCATCCAGATTTAATTTTTTTGGATATTCAATTGTCAGATGGTTTATCGTTTGAAATTTTTGAAAAAATCGATATCAAAAGTGCTATTATTTTCACAACTGCTTATGATGAATATGCATTAAAAGCGTTTAAATTAAACAGCATTGATTATCTATTAAAACCAATCGATGAAGATGATCTAGAAACAGCAGTTTCAAAATTTAAAACCCGAATACCGAAAGCAGCAGAAACTTCAAATCTGCAATTAGACTTTGAGCAGATTCGTCAAATGCTTTCCAATCCTTTTGAGAAAACGTATAAAAAGAGATTTACCGTTAAAATTGGACAGCATTTAAAAGTTATTACTACAGAAGAAATCGAATGTTTTTTCAGTGAAAACAAAGGAACTTATATTCATACCTATGAAAATCGAGATTATTTGATCGATTCGACTTTAGAAATCCTCGAGCAGGAACTAGACAAAAAGGATTTCTTTCGCGTAAGCAGAAAATTCATTGTGCCATTAAAAGCAATTAAAGAAATTCAGGTTTACACCAATTCACGTTTAAAAGTGATTTTACCAAGTTATAAAGAGGATGAGGTAATCGTGAGCCGTGAAAAAGTGCAGGATTTTAAAGCTTGGCTGGGATAAAAAGTAGATTATTATAGATTTTAATTCCTTGGGAGTAAAATTGATTAAATAAAAAAATATGGAGTCTTAATTTTTTAAGACTCCATTTCTTTTATAGATTACATTTTATTTGCTCAACCTATGCAAGGTAAACGTCATTGCACTCAAAAGAAAAAACGCCATAATCTGGTGAATTAATCCCAATGCCAAAGGAACGCTGTATAATAAAGTAAATACTCCAAGTAAAAACTGAATAAAAACAAAAACAACTAAAGTGTTGATTCCGTTTGACTGTGTTCTTGTAAGCGTATATTTTTTGCTTTTAAAGAAAAGAAATAAAATAGCAGCTACCACAACATAAGCAAAAGTTCTATGTACAAACTGAACCCCGCTTTTTCCTTCAATTAAATTCTTTACCAAAGAAGACTGCTCAATAAAAACCGATTCGTGAATAAATTCTCCATCACTCATCAAAGGCCAGTGATTGTGAATTAATCCAGCATTTAATCCTGCCACAAATCCACCGTAAATAATTTGGATTAATAAAGCTACTAAAGCATAACGCGCAATGGTGCGAAGCGGTAATATTTTATTGATGTTTCTTTCAGGATAAATCAAGTCCAAAGCCACCCAAAGCGTGTAAGCGAAAGTGATAAAAGCAAAAGTTAAGTGTAGTGAAAGTCTAAAGTGACTTACATCTGGATTATCGATTAATCCGCTGCGAACCATAAACCAGCCCAAAAATCCTTGGAAACCTCCCATTGCCAAAAGAACAATACACTTTTTGATAGTTGGAGTATCTAATTTCTTTTTGGCTAAAAAGTAAACAAAAGGAACAAAGAAAACCAATCCAATAATACGACCGATGAATCGGTGAAACCATTCCCAGAAATAAATGAATTTATAATCGGCTAATTGAAAATCGTTGTGAATATTGATTTTTTGATATTCAGGAAACTTTTTATACTCGTCAAAAGCGGCCTGCCATTTGGCATCTGTCAAAGGAGGGAAGGTATCGGTTACCAAATGCCAGTCGGTCATTGATAAACCTGAATTAGTTAAGCGGGTAATTCCGCCCACAACAACCATTAAAAATAATAAAACACAACCCGATAGTAACCAAATGATTACTGATTTATTCTCTTTTTTCATTTTATTAAATAATACTTATTTCTCAACTTTTTTTAAGCCTAATTTTGCCGCTCTTTTAATCACAAAATCATAAGCTGCTTGATATTCATTTGGAATGTCTCCTTCTAAAATAGCTTCTTTTACAGCTTCTTTTAAAACACCAATTTCTCTTGAAGGTTTCAAATCAAACATTTCCATAATTTCTTCCCCAGTAATTGGTGGTTGGAAATTACGTACATGATCACGTTCTTCAACTTCTACAATTTTCTTGCGGACGATTTCAAAGTTCTTATGATATTTCTTGAATTTCGAAGGATTTTTGGTTGTGATATCAGCTTCGCATAAAGTCATTAAATCTTCGACATCTTCGCCAGCATCAAAAACTAAACGACGAACTGCACTGTCAGTCACAATATCTTGCGCCAAAACAATCGGGCGTGAACTCATGATAACCATTTTCTGAACGAATTTCATTTTATGGTTCAAAGGCATGTGTAGACGTTCAAAGATTTTCTTTGCCATTTTCCCGCCCAAAAATTCATGTCCATGAAAAGTCCATCCTTGTTTTTTAGTGAAACGTTTGGTTGGTGCTTTTCCAATATCGTGCAATAAAGCAGACCAGCGTAACCAAACATCATCTGTATTTGGACAAATGTTATCTACAACTTCAAGCGTATGATAAAAGTTGTTTTTATGCGTATGACCTTCAATTTCTTCTACTTGATTTAAAGCTGTTAATTCAGGTAAAATAAGATCTAAAAGTCCAGTTTTATATAAAAGTAAAAATCCAGTTGAAGGTTTCGTTGTAGAAAGAATTTTGTTTAATTCATCCACAATTCTTTCGCCAGAAATAATTTTGATGCGATCAGCATTTTTTGTGATGGCATTCAATGAATTTTCTTCAATTTCAAAATTCAATTGTGTTGCAAAACGAATCGCACGAAGCATTCGCAGAGGATCATCAGAATAGGTAATATCTGGATCCAATGGCGTTTTTATTGTTTTATTTTCTAAATCTGTTAAGCCGTTAAAAGGGTCTAAAAGATCTCCAAAATTGTTTTCATTCAATGATAAAGCCAAAGCGTTGATGGTAAAATCACGACGATTCTGATCATCTTGTAAAGTTCCGTTTTCTACAATTGGATTTCGGCTGTCACGAGTGTAAGATTCTTTTCTTGCACCAACAAATTCGATATCGGTATCTTCAAAACGAAGCATGGCTGTTCCGTATGTTTTAAAAACCTGAACTTTCGGTTTATTTGGAAGTAAATCAGAAACTTTAAGCGCCAATTCGATACCGCTTCCAACTGCCACAACGTCGATATCTTTTTTAGAACCTCGATTTAAAAGCAAATCACGAACGAAACCTCCTATGACATAAGAGTCAACTTTTAGTTCCTGAGAAGCTTTCGAAATAACATCGAAGATTTTGTTTTGTAAAGCAGTTTTATAGTTTGTTTGTATAGCCACGAATTCACTAATTTTTTATAAAATAATACGTTTGTGTTCAAGTGAAGTAGAATTGAAGTTTGCCAAAATCGCTAGATTGTTTTTGGAAACTTTTAAATAATTAAGACATTGTGAAATATATTTTGGATGTAGAAAATCACTTGATTTTATTTCAAGTATAATTTTATCAAACAAAACAAAATCAGCATAAAACTTATGATCTAGAATAATGTCTTTATAATTTACTAAGTATTCTTTTTCTCTTTCAAATGGAATATTAGCTTTTTTAAATTCGTATTCTAAAGCATCTTTATATACAATTTCAGAAAAGCCTCCACCTAAATTTCTATGAACATCAAATAAAATTCCGATTATCTGATAACTTTCTTCTTGATACAATATTTTCGTCATGATCTAAATTTTTTCCGCCACGAATTCACGAATTTTTCTAATTAATTTTTTAAAAAGTTAATTCGTGAATTTGTGGCTATTATTTAGAATACAACTTTCAATTTTTGCATTGAAAATGTTTCTGGAATTTTATGGTTGCAAATTTACAACATAGAAAATGCCTTTTATAATCTAGAGCTCACTTTTTTGAATAAATTCACAATTTTTCAATTGAATTTTATGAAAATAAAAAATGGCAAAGTTGAATTAAGCGAATTTATTCGAAATCATATTCAAAGAATGAAAAATAATTCGTGGTTTTGACATAATCTAAATTTTCCGCCACGAATTCACGAATTAATTTAAATCATTTAGAATAAATTAGAG
>NZ_WWEM01000012.1 GCF_019308285.1 Flavobacterium quisquiliarum | reverse complement strand
ACCCAGAATTTCAACCGTTATGGCTATGTACTAAACAATCCTTTAAAATACACCGACCAAAGGGGAGAGTTCTGGCAGTTTGCGGCTATAGCTTTGGTGGCATACATTTATGGAGGTGCAGCCACTGGCGAGGTGAACCCATTAAAGTGGAATATGCAGAATGTAATGGGAGCGTTATCAGGTATAGGTTCTGGTTTAGCGACTTCATACGCAACAGGAGCAACCAATAGTTATATTGATAATTACAATAATAAACCAGCTTTAGGAGCTAGTGCTATTGGAGCAGGATATGGAGATGTTAGTGCTATTTCAGGCGTTAGTGGTCTTACTGGAGCACCAGTATATGGTAATGATTCAAATGATAATGTAACTAATTGGTACGAGCCAGGTGGTAAAGTAAATTGGGCACTAGCTCTTGCTAGCAGTATAGGAGTAGTTAAAGGAGGTTTAAACTCAGAACAAATGTATGCTGACGGTATTAGAAGAGGAGTTAAAGTAAATTATGAGTTAACAGGCAGAAACCTTAGTATGTTTAGGGATGCTCCTGCAACAAAAGCATCTCTTCCTTTTTCCAAAGTGGGACAATGGGCAAAAACAGTTGGTAAAGGTTCTTTTTATTTTGGGCTTGTTATGGATGGTTTTGGTGTATGGAATTGGACAGAAAATCCAAATTCTCCCAATGCTGTTCATCCTGCAAAAGCGATTCTGAATACTTACATGGGAGCAACGGGTACTTGGGGGAGTTCAGCGATGGCTATTCCCTCTACACTTTATTTTGGTATAGATGCCTTTTATCCTAATGGCTGGAAAGGATTATCAATAGATCAGGAAAGTTTATATCGGGATAACAGAGCTATAAATCCAAATTATCAGGCTTTTCCTGGAGCAATGAAATTTTAAATATTATGAAGTCTATTAAAAAAAGTTATTATTATTTTTTCTATAAAATTTATCATTCTATATGGTATACTTCAAAAGCGTTTGGAGGAGAAACTCTTGTGTCATCTAAAGCGGGACTTGTTATGCTTGCTTTAGAGTTATGGATATTAATATCATTAGGTGCATACTATGCAGTTTATACAAAAACATTTACAGAGCTTACAATAACAAAGCCTATTGCTTATATACCAGTAATAGTACTTTTTGCATTTAATTATTTTACATTAGATTATAAAGATAAGTGGAAACAATATAACAATGAATTCGACAATTATTCTAAGAGAAAAAATTGTATTGCAGGCTGGATTGTGTTTGGAATAATTGTACTTATAATAACTAATTTTACATATTCACTTTATCTAATGAGTGAGATAGATTGGAGCAAGTATCGTTAGAGTAGTATTATGAAATTTATTAAAAAAAGTTATTATTATTTTTTCTATAAAATTTATCATTCCCCAATGTTGTTCATCCTGCAAAAGCGATTCTGAATACTTACATGGGAGCAACGGGTACTTGGGAGTTCAGCGATGGCTATTCCCTCTACACTTTATTTTGGCATAGATGCTTTTTATCCTCAAGGCTGGAAAGGATTAGCAACAGATTAGGAAAGTTTATATCGAGATAATAGAGCTATAAATCCAAATTATCAGGCTTTTCCTGGTGCAATGAAATTTTAAATATTATGAAATTTATCAAAAAAGGATATTATTATTTTTTCTATAAAATTTATTTTTCTATAAAATACACTTCGGAATTGTCTGGGGGGAATTTCTTACATTTTACAAGGCAGGATTTGTTATGCTTGCTTTGGAAACATGGATGTTATTTTCATTTGGAGCATATTATAAAATCTATACAAAAGCAAGTATACAACTTTCAATTTCAATGCCCGTAATCTACATACCTGCTATTCTACTTTTAGCTTTTAATTATTATACATTAGATCCGATCGCTCAGATATGTAGACAACGATAGCGCGGAAATTTTTTCCGTGCCCATAAAGTATATCTACAAAGTGAGAGAAAAAAATGTGAAAACCAATAAGATTTGACAATTGGAACGGGCACGGATTGCAAATCCGCGCTATCGGGATTATTAGTTTAATTATAGAAATGGAATTATATGATAGAAATTTATAAATATATTTATTATAATATTTATTCATCAAGTGCAAAATATAACGTGTCGCCTGAAATACCAGTAATTGGATATGTGTCTTTTGTACAAACAAATAACATACTTAGTTTAATATATCTTTTTTTGTTTTTTACAAAATGTATTAAAAGGTTTAATCTTCCAATAGTGTATTTAATTATTCAAGTTGTTTTGTTCGTTATAAATTATTATTATTTCATAAACTGCAAAAAAGGAGATTTGATTCTTCAAAATAAAAAATATTCGTTAGGTAGATTGTCTTTTTTGACAGATGTTTATTTGTTTTTATCAGTTATGTTAACTGGATTTACAGGATATTTATTTCAAGAATTTTAAAATTTTCTGTTTTGGGAGCAAGTGCGGTTGAACCAGCTTGGTATGCAGATTTGCACCCGTTTGCGGAGGAAAAAGATTTTAATTTTAAATATGATTCTAATAATGTTTATAAAGATGAAGGCATATTCGGGCTTAAAAACGGAGATATTGCTACTATTGGTGTGTTGTCAGGCGGTTTAAGCGGTTTAATGAATAAGCTCTCTGTTGTAAAATTTCACAATGCTACCCCAGCTGGTAAATTTGCAGTAAACTTTAATGGTTCAATGCGTTATTGGTCAGATTCATTTAAAGGGGGGACTAGGTTAAATATTCCAAGTTCTTTTGTTCAAACAGCAAAAAACAGTTCCAATTCTTTGAAGTTAGCATCTAAATTTGGTGGATATGCAAGTATTACAGGTTCTTATTTGGGGTATTATGGAGCAGCAGAAAATTTATATAATAAAAATTACTATGGAGCTGTCTCAGAATTTGGTGGGACATATTTGGGAAATTTCCTTGCTAAAAGATATGGCAGTGATGTTGGAATAGCTTGGACTATTGGATGGAATGTTTTAGGACCATGGTTAACAAATACAGAAGTTTATAATAGATTCTTTTTTGGTAAAGATTCAGCTGTTTATCAGAATCTCGAAATAAAAAATGGATGGTATGAAAGTAAAATTTTTAAAGATTAAGATGTTAAAGATTTATAAATATATTTATTATGCATCTTTTCTCCAGAGTAGAAAAGTTAATGCAGCTCCTGAAATTACAGTTTATAGTTATCTATGTTTTATCCAAACTAGCAATGTTATAACAATCTTAAACGCTTTATTGGTTCTTACAAAGATGAATGTAAATTATGATGTTAGATTGTTTGCTGCTATTGGACCAATATTTTTTTATTTTATTAATTATTATTATTTCAGTAAAAAAGGTAACGGTAAAAAGATAATTAAAGATCAAGGATATTCACTAGGGAAGTATTCTTTTTTATTAGATGTTTTTGGGTTTGTATCTTTTATGATGGTGGTGGCTACATATTATGTTTACAAAGAGTTTTGATTTTTTATTGAAAAAGAATATTTGGAATATTCCGATGGTAACAAATAGCGAGCCATATAATAAATTCTTTTTTGGAAGGAATTCGGCTGTTTATCAATATCTTGAAATGAAAAACGGATGGTATGAAAGTAAGATTTTTAAAGATTAATTTTATGAAAATTTATAAATATATCTATTATGCAACTTTTTTACAAAGTAGAAAAAGAAATACTGCTCCTGAAATACCTGTTTATGCATTACTGTCTTTAGTACAAACGAATAATTTAATAGTTATCATTAATTTGTTTTTGTTTTTAACAAAAGTAGATATTAACTATGATATTAGAAAAATAGGAATTGTAGGTTCGATAACTTTTTATGTTATAAATTATTATTATTTCAGCTTGAGGGGTAATGGAAGTAAGATAATAAATGATAAAAATTATTCGCTAGGACAAAAATCTTTTTGGCTCGATATTTTTAGTTTTATGTCATTTTTTTTGACAGCATTGACATATTATTTTTATAAAGAATTGTGATGCATTGTTTGGATTAACAGTCTTAGATTGCGGTTGCAGGCCACGAACATTTGCAGAGTGTAGGGCTTATCAATATGAATGGTCGTTTATACGACCCTCAATTGCATCGTTTTTTACAGCCCGACAATAATGTCCAAGATCTTTTTGATACCCAGAATTTCAACCGTTATGGCTATGTACTAAACAATCCTTTAAAATACACCGACCAAAGCGGAGAGTTCTGGCAGTTTGCGGCTATAGCTTTGGCGGCATACATTTATGGCGGAGCAGCTACTGGCGAGGCGAACCCATTAAAGTGGAATATGCAGAATGTAATGGGAGCGCTTTCTGGTATAGGTTCTGGTTTGGCGACTTCATACGCAACAGGAGCAACAAATAGTTATATTGATAATTACAATAATAAACCAGCTTTAGGAGCAAGTGCTATTGGATTAGGATACGATGATTTGCATTCGTTTGTTAATAATAATTCTAAAGATGAGTTTGATTTTAAAACAGCAAATAATATTGGAGATACAAGACCATTAATACAGCAATATAACGAACATCCTAGAGAGCCTTATGAAGAATATGATTCAAAAGGTGCATTTTTCACATTTTTGGCAACAGATTTAACAATAGGACAGCATGTAATGTTTAATAAAGATACTTGGTATAGTTTAAAAACTATGAAAAGCTATGGGCAACATTTTAATGGAAATGGAGCTACAGGAGGCAAAGTCGCTTCGGCATTAAAAATGTCAAATAAGCTGAAATGGGGAGGACGAGGTATTGGGGCTTATAATGCATGGTCAATTTATGATTCTTATAGTAATAATGAAATTAATGAGTTTACTTTCGTGACAGAACAATCATCAAATGCTTATGCTACTTTTGGTGGCTCATATGGAGTAGCATGGGGTATTGGTTGGGAAGCAGGAAGGTGGATAACAACTTGGAATTCTTATCAGAAATGGAAACGAGAAACTGTATTGCCATGGAGAAGAGAGAAATTCGGATATTAAATTTATATGTTTTTTATGGATGTTATATATTATTATTGTTACCTATTTTATAAAAAAATCTTAAAAGAAGATGAGCCTCATGCTTTAACAGTCTGGGCTTTAGGTGCTGGAGAGGGTTTTTTTGTAGGTTCTATTATCAATATCTTTTTAATTCGCTTTTTTTGTTTTAAAATGGATAAGTGGTTAATGATTGGAATTAGCGTTTTGTTTTTATTGATTAATTATTTTTATTTTTTTAAATCTAAAAGATCTTTAAGAATCATAAAAGAAAAACCTCTTTTTTTTGGAAGTTCTAAGATTTCAAAAATTTTGACCATAGCTTTTTTTGTTGTTATAATATCTTCAATGTTCTGGGGAGCTATATACGCAAAATATCTTTTACAAACTTATTGTAGATAAAAGTGTAGGTAATGTATCAAATGTGTTGGTAGCCCGATCGCTCAGATATGTAGACAACGATAGCGCGGAAATTTTTTCCGTGCCCATAAAGTATATCTACAAAGTGAGAGAAAAAAAATTGAAAACAAATAAGATTTGACAATTGGAACGGGCACGGATTGCAAATCCGCGCTATCGGGGAAATCTAAAGAAGAAAGACATTCTCTCATCTTGAAATATATTTGCTATAAGTGTAAGAATAATGAGGTTTTAAAAAAGAATCTACAAAAATAACTGAGAATGATGAAAAGAGGTCTATATGCCAAGCATAGGGGAATACATTGCAGATTTTGGGAATCTGGCAATAGTTATGTTTTACAAACAGATTATAGCGAGGAACTATTAAGTAAAGGCTTTAAAAAATATGATGATATAGAATTAAAAGATAAAGTATATAAAGAGGTTGCTTTTATTGATATTGAAAGCGCTTTTGAAGTAAGTACATTTTGCACTTATAAAGGTTTTAAGTTTTTCGTTGAGAGTATATTAGATAAGGGAATTTATGTAATTAGACCTTTAGCAGAAGCACAGATTCATTTTAAGGATTTTGAACGTCATGGCTATGATCCTGTTTATGAAGTTGAAGAAAGTGAAATAGAAGAAGTATGGGAAGAACGAAAACCTATAGATGAATTTTTATTTGATACAGAACCAATTGTTTATATTAAAAAGATAGAAAAAATAGAATAGTTAAACTCATTTTGTATGTTTGGTTTTATCAATAACCCGCTCAAATTGATAACCAATTTTATAACTCTAATTTTTTCAACACTATATTATTTTGATAAGAAATATTTCTACTTTAGTTAGATAGAAAAACGTAAAGAATAAAATCATGTTAAATCAGCATAAAGAAGTAATTAGAAAGGCATATAATGCTTTCAACGAAAGGAATATCGATAATTGTTTGTCTACCATGCAGGAAGATGTTCAATGGTCAAAAGCTTGGGAAGGCGGTTATATTAGCGGGCACGAAGAAATCAGGCAATATTGGACAAGACAATGGGCTGAAATTAATCCGAAAGTAGAACCTATAGGTTTTGTAGAAAGAGACAACGGAAGTCTGGAAGTGCTGGTGCAGCAAAACGTAAAAGATCTGCAAGGTAGTTTAATTTTTGACGGATTGGTAAAACATGTTTATACTTTTGAAGATGGTTTAATCAAAACTATGGATATTGAATTAGTGGAGAATTAATTTTATTATCATAATTTAAAGATGAAACCAAAGCAGTAAACTTCTTTATCTTTGCGTTTTAAAAACAAATGATAGGAACCCCTTCTTTTTCCTATCAAAATAGAATAAAACGTGAATAACTTAAAGCTTTTTGCAATACAATTACTGCTGATTATGCCCATAATTGGTTTCAGTCAAAATCTAGACAAAATACTAAAAGAAAATACAGGTAAACGAACCGATACATTAGTGTACCTCAAAACCGATCCGCCTTACAATTATATTCCATTAACTATTATTTCAGGAAAAGACAAAGGGCCAGTTTTTACCATTGTTGCAGGAATTCATGGTTACGAATATCCGCCAATAACAGCAGTTCAGGAATTAATTAAAGAAATTGATCCTAAGAAGCTAAAAGGAACCCTAATTGTGATTCCAATTGCGAATGTAGCTTCATTTTACAAAAGAACACCATTTGTAAATCCGCTTGACGGGAAAAATTTAAATAACGCTTTTCCAGGTTCCGAGTCGGGAACTATTACGGAGCAGATTGCGAATTATATAACGAAACAGATTATTCCGTTTTCGGATGTTTTTCTAGATATACACGGAGGCGATGCCAATGAAGATTTATTGCCTTTTGTCTGTTATTACAACAATACTACTGAAGAAAAGAAAACACTTTTAAGCAGTAAGCTTTCGGAGATTTCAGGAATCAATCATATTGTTTCGTATCCTTACACCATTACCAAAACAGAGCCAGCAAAATATGCTTTCAAAAAGGCTTCTCAAGACGGAAAAACCGCTTTAAGTATCGAAGCAGGAAAACTGGGAAATGTTCAGCCAAAATCGGTTGGCTTAATAAAAAACGCCGTTTATAATATGTTAAGTTACATGGCGATTTATTCAATTGAAAAAGTTCCTGTAAAAAATCCCTCAGCTGTTTATTTGAACAATCAAGAATATGTAAAATCAGAGTATAACGGAATTTTCCACAGCAGTTTGAAAAGTGGCGATTACATTAAAAAAGGGGATAAAATCGTATATATTTCAGATGAATTTGGTCAGCTTCTAACAGAAATCAAATCACCAGCAACCGGCGTTATTTTGTATAAAATTGGTACTCCACCTGTGAATAAGGGAGAGACTGTTTTTTGTATTGGGTATTGATTTTACTCCACAATACTAGAAGAAGACTTAATCTGTACATCAGCAAATTTCCACGAATTATCAAAAGAGGTTTTAATTTTCAAAGCCTCTTTTTCTTTTTTCTGTAGTGTTAAAGCATTATAAAGCCCGATTAAGGAAAAGCCGTTTTTGGGTAATGTTTTTAAATCTTGTTTGTATATTTTTTCAGCTTCGGCAAATTTTCTAGCTTTTAATAAAACAGCTCCTAAATAATGTCTAACAGAGAAAAACCAATCAGGTGGTTCGTTGTAGTTTAAATGATCTTCAATTGCTACAGCTTTATATAAAAATGAAATAGATTGGTTTAAATTGTTCTTTTTAGCTTCAATTGCGCCCGAAAGTACATTAGAGGCAATTTCAACAAGATCATAAGTTGTATTGATATTCCAAATAGTAATCTCTTTTAAAGTTTTATCTTTTGCTAAAGTATTGAGAGCATTGAGTTGTTTTTCGGCATTAATGAGATCATTTTTTCCAAGATACGCCATTCCTTTTGCATAATGCCAGATTGCTTTTGGATAAACAATATCGTCTTTAGGTTCTGGAAGTCCCATAATCTTGTCCCACATGGAGAATTTTACCGCTATGTAATACGGAATGCTATAATAATGCTGTAAAGTGCCCCAGCCAGCCTCACGCATGATTTTTGGAGAAATATGTTCCTGCAGCTTCAATGCCGATTCCCAAGCCAATTTTGAATTTCCTTCTAAAGCCGCGGTTGCCGTTAAAAAATGATAATTATGCGGATAATAGGCAAGAGGATAAGCGCCTTGTGCATGACAGGCAGTTGTATAAAGACTGTCAATTCTAATGGCTTCAATGTTTGAAAGAGTTCCATCATGATAATCTCCGGTACGAATGTAAATATGAGAAGGCATATGTATCAAATGCCCAGATCCAGGAACTAAAGTTTCCAGCAATTTGGCACTTTGCATCGCTTTTTCAGGATGCGAAGAAGCTTCTAAAGCATGCACTAAAAAATGATGCGCTCCGGGATGTTTTGGATTCTTTTTAATCAATTCGTTTAAAACCTGAAGTATCTCTGGAGTCCATTTTTTAGGTATTTCGGTATCTTTTTCATACAAGTCCCAGGGATGCAGATTCATTAAAGATTCGGCATAAAGCGCTCCGATATCAGGATAAGAGGAAAATTTAGCATAAACTTTTTTCATGGCTTCCGCGTAAGCGATATCCAACGGTTTTCTATCTGCTGGAGGTTTTGCAGCGTATCGAGTAGTCAGCGCATTTATTAAGGCAATCTCTTGAGGCATACATTTAGCAGAAAGTTTTTTGGCTTTCTGTGCAGCATCATAAGCTCTTTCAAAATTGTCTTCTTCCATTCCGGCATTGTAATTTGGCCCTAAAACATAAGCAAAACCCCAATAGGCCATAGCGCAATTCGGATCGATTCGTGTGGCTTCATAAAAAGACCGCGCGGCCTCGGCGTGATTAAATCCATAGGCCAGCATTAATCCCTGATTAAAATATTGCTGAGCCTCTGGATTATTGGTGGAAATTTTAAAAGTCACATCATCCAAACCTTCAAATTTGGGTGCTTTTTTGTTTTGTGTGTACCAATCTTTATCATTGGTTTGGGGCACAAAACAGCTTTTTACAGCATTTACTTTATCAACTGATTTGGGTTCAGTGTTTTTATCTTTAAAACAAGTCAAAAGAAGAAAAACAGCCATTAGGGAGTAATTATATTTCATTGCAAAATGGATTTGAAATTATATAATCAGTATAAAAGCCTTGAAGAATAAAAATGGAGGTGTATAATCTAAGATATTGATTAGGAGTATATTAAAAACAAAATTAAGGAAAAAAAGAATATGTTTTGTAAATAATTGTTTTTCAGTGTTTTGTGTTTGTTTGATTTTGCTTAAGTGTTTTTTCCCGCAGATTTAGCAGATTCAGCGGATTTTTTTTATTTAATCTCCAAAATCTGCTAAATCTGCGGGAGAAAATAAAAAAATAAGGTCTATACTTTTCAGCATAGACCCCACGGACGCACCACAAAACAGCATCTTAGTTTTTCCCAGCAGCTACTTTATCTACCAAAAACAATAATTCACCAGAAAGGGGCTTAATCAATTGCATTGGATATAAAGTTGGATTGTATTCACCAGTTGTAACCTCTTTTAAAGCGTTGATTTTCTTTTCTCCAAAAGCTACTACTACAATCTTTTCGGCTTTGTTGATTAATGGAGCTGTAAGCGTAATACGATACATTTTCTGAGGAGCTAAATAATAAGCATCAACCCATTTGGTCTGCTCTTGCAAAACCGCTTCGCCTGGAAAAAGAGATGCCGTGTGTCCGTCGTCTCCCATTCCTAATAAAATCAGGTCAAATGTACCTTCTTCGCCTAAAACAGTTCTAATCGATTTTTCATATTCAACAGCATAATCTTCAGGTGTAACACCGTCTTTATACATTTCAAAAATGTTTTCCTGCGGAATAGGAACGTGGCTTAATAAGGTTGAGTAAGACATTTTAGCATTGCTCAAATCATCATTAAGTGGCACCCAGCGTTCATCTCCCCAAAAGATAAAAACCTTGCTCCATTCGATTTTATTTTTGTAAGCATCAGAAGCTAATAATTTATAAATTCCTGCTGGAGACGAACCTCCTGTAAGAACAGCTGTAAATTTGCCTTTTGCAGTAATAGCTTTTTGAGCCGATTCTATAAAAAGATTTGCTGCTTCAATATTAATTTCGTCTGTGTTATTGTATATCTGTACCATCTAAAACTTCTTCTTCTTTTTTAACGTTTTGTGTGTTCGGAATCCATTTGTGTCCCTGGCGTGCCAATAATTCATCGGCTTCTTCTGGTCCCCAGCTTCCCGCTTTATAATTTGGGAAATTGGCTGGAGGAGTAGTTTTCCACACCTGCTGAATCGTATCAATTGCGTCCCAAGCTTCTTCAACCTGATCCCAACGCATAAATAGGGTAGGATCGCCTAATAAAGCATCGGCCAATAAAGTTTCATAAGCTTCTGGAGACATGGTTGAACAGGCGAAATAATCAAAAACCATTTCGGCTGGTCTTAAAGACATCGATAAACCAGGTTTTTTAGTCATGAACTGCAATTTAATATCCATTGCCGGCTGAATATTGATAATCAAACGGTTTGGGGTCATGCCACCTTTTCCGTAAGAGAATGCTGAATGCGGTACTGGTTTAAATTGGATGATAATTGAAGACTGTTTTTCTTCCATTCTTTTTCCAGAACGTAAATAAAACGGAATTCCCTGCCATCTCCAGTTGTCCAGATAAATTTTCATTGCCACATACGTTTCTGTATTAGAATCTGGTGCAATTCCTTTATCTTGACGGTAACCTGGAACTGGTTTTCCGTTGATTTCTCCTGCATCGTATTGACCTCTTACAATATAATGATCTACTTCTTCAGGTTTGATGCGGCGAATTGATTTTAAAACATCTGCTTTTCGGTTTCTGATGTCGTCTGCTGCAAGTGAGGCAGGAGCTTCCATAGCCGTCATACATAAAATTTGAAACAAATGGTTCTGAATCATATCTTTTAAAGCACCGACACCTTCATAAAAACCGCCTCGTTCTTCAACGCCGACTTCTTCTGCAACAGTAATCTGTACAAAATCAATAAAATTACGGCTCCATAATGGTTCAAACATCGAATTTCCAAAACGGAAAGCCAAAATATTCTGCACCGTTTCTTTTCCTAAATAATGGTCGATTCTATAAATCTGCTCTTCTTTGAAAGTCTGCGAAAGCATTTCGTTCAATTCAATGGCAGAAGATTTGTCATAACCAAAAGGTTTTTCAATAATAATACGGTCTTGTTTGGCATTCGCCGCAAGGCCAATTTTCTTGATATTGCTTGAAATTGTTGAGATAAATGAAGGTGCAATCGAGAAATAGAAAAGACGATTGGCACGTTCGCCAAAAGCCAGATCAAAATTGTTGATTTTTTCGTTTAACCCAATGTATGATTCTTCTTTGTCTATATCAAGACTGTGATAGGTTATGTGATTAAGAAACTTTTCTGTTTCTGCATCCGAAAGTCCTTTTTTTCTAGAAAAAGTATTCAGGTTTTCTAAAACGTAAGAGCGGAATTCCTCATCGCTTTTTTGGGCTCTACCCAAAGCGATAATCTGAAACTTCTCAGACATACGTCCGTCGAGGTACAGATTTTGAAATGCGGGAAAGAGCTTTCTCTTCGCCAGATCTCCGGTTCCTCCAAAAATTACGATAATCGTTGGATTTATTGTTTTATTCTTAGTCATTTTGTGTGGTTGTGTTGTTTTAGTTTTTGTTATTCAGCCCATTGGGTGTGGAAAACACCTTCTGCATCAATACGTTCGTAGGTATGCGCCCCGAAGAAATCACGTTGTGCCTGAATTAAATTTGTTGGCAGATTAGCAGATCTGTAAGCATCAAAATAAGCCAGCGAATTCATTAATCCCGAAGCAGGAATTCCTTTTTGAACTGCAAACTGAATTACAGCACGCATTCCAGCTTGGTTTTGGGTTAATTTTGAAGCTATTCCATTATCTAAAAGCAAGTTTGGTAAATCTGATTTTGCTACGTATGCTTTTCTGAAATCTTCTAAAATAGTGGCACGAATGATGCATCCGCCACGCCAGATTTTGGCAACAGTTTCTAGATTTAATCCGTAGTTGTATTCTTTAGAAGCCGTGTGAAGCTGTGCTAAACCTTGAGCATAAGTTACAACGATAGAAAAGTATAAAGCCGATTTTAAAGCCGCAATGGCTTCGCTTGCATTTATGTCAGCTGTATTGGCATTCCAAACTAATTTTTGAGCTGCTTCAATTCTTTCTGGTTTCGTTTTAGACATATCGCGCATGTTAACTGCAGCATCGATAGTTGGAACTGGAACTTGTAGATCCATTGCGTTTTGCGAAGTCCATTTTCCTGTTCCTTTTGATTTTGCCCAATCCGAAATTTTATTGATTAAAAGACTTCCGTCTGCATCTTCTTGTTTAAGGATTTTTCCAGTGATTTCAATTAGATAGGATCTTAAATCATCTGTTTGGTTCCATTCTTCAAAAGTTTTCTGAATCGTAGTATCATCCAAATTATAACCTCTTTTCATTAAGTCATAAATCTCAGAAATTAACTGCATGATTCCGTATTCAATTCCGTTATGAACCATTTTTACGTAGTTTCCAGCAGAACCGTTTCCTAGATATTCTACACAAGGTTCACCTTCAACTTTTGCTGCGATCGCTTCAAAAATTGGACGAAGTCTTTCATACGCTTTTTGATCGCCGCCTGGCATCATAGCAGGACCAAAACGAGCTCCTTTTTCACCGCCCGAAATTCCCATTCCAAAGAAGTGGATTCCTTTTTCAGACAATTCTAAGAATCTTCTGTCTGTATCTGTAAAAAAAGTATTTCCACCGTCAATTATAATGTCTCCTTTATCTAAGTGAGGCAGTAAGCTTGCAATAGCGCTGTCAACTGGTTTTCCTGCAGGAACCAATAACATAATTGCTCTTGGCTGCTGCATAAGCTCTACAAAATGTTTTACATCTGTAGTAGCTTCAATAGTGTGATTGGCATCGGCTTCTTGTTGAAGAGAGTTGACTTTTTCTGTGTCTAAGTCTAAACCTGCAGCCGCAAAGTTATGGCTGGCGATATTTAAAAGTAAGTTACGGCCCATTACACCGAGTCCTACAATTCCAAAATCAAATTTGCTCATAGTTTTCAATTAACTAAATTATTAGAAGAAATGTTTTAGCAGCAAAAAAGTAAGAGAAAGTATGGTAATTCTTTTTCATTCAATGTTTTGCAGCAAAACAAAGTTTATTTTAATCTTACATTTCAAAATGTAGAGCGCTAAGTTAGAGAAAAATGCTGAAAAATAAGGGGTAAAATCGTTCACTTTTGGTCTTTATTGTGATACTTTATAGGTGTTGAAAACACACTTATAAGGCTGTTTTTGAACTATATCGTTGTAATTAAAAATGGTATACTAATTTTTTAAACACATAGAGACATAGTTTTTTGGAACGCTTAAAAAGGCATTTCATTTTCAATAAATAACATAGCTATATGTGTTTATCCCAATTGCCTTAAACTTTGTCAAAGTTTCTTACACTTTTGGTTTCGAACTTTGACAAAGTTGAATTCGTGCTGCATATTTTTTAAACACATAGAGACATAGCTTTTTAGAACGCTTAAAAAAAGGTATTTCATTTTTAATAAATAACATAGCTGTGTGTTGAACACAATCGCAAAGCTATGTGTTAGAAACTAGTTTCTTTCTGCATTCTGTTTTTATATAAACAGAAGATAAATTCTATGTTTCTATGTGTTTAACACAAAATTTAAGGATAAATCATCAAAAACATAAAAGCAAACAAATTCACTAAAAGCACAACGCCATAAACAATATTCGATTTTCCTTTGCTGAGAGAAAGCATTACCGTAAAAACAGACAAAGCCAAAAGCACAATCGATTTAATATCGAGTCCCAAAACAATCGGCATTCCCATAATAATACAAACTGCAGCGACACTCGGAATTGTTAATCCGATACTGGCTAGGGCAGAACCTAAAGCTAAGTTTAAACTCGTCTGTAATCTGTTTTTTCTGGCCGCAATAATAGCTGCAATCGCTTCGGGTAATAAAATGATAATCGCGATAATAACACCAACTAATGATTTTGGAAGATTATAGCCTATAATAATAGTTTCAATTGTAGGCGAGAGCGTTTTGGCTAACAAAACGACAATTCCTAAACTGACTAAAAGAAAAACAAGACTGGTATAAAATGTTTTATTATTGATTTCGATTGGATGTGTTTTGGATTCATCTTCATTCGTTCCATTTGTCAAAAAATATTGACGGTAACCTTTTGTCTGTGCGAATAAAAAAGAGCCGTAAATAACCAGACAGGCAATAGAAGCAAAGATTAATTGAGGTGTTGAATAATAAGAACCGTGAACACTTTCGGTAAATGTAGGAAACACTAAAGTGAAGACAATAATCGAAATCAAAGAAACTAAGCCAATGGTTACAGAAGAAGTCGAAAAATTCTGTTCATAATGTTTGATGCTTCCAATAAGAAGACACAATCCGATAATACCATTTAGAATCAGCATTGTGGCCGCATAAACTGTATCTCTGGCTAAAGAAGCAGCTTCTGATCCTTCAGAAAGCATTAAAGAGACAATTATAGAAACTTCGATTACAGTAATAGAAATAGCCAAAATTATGGTTCCGTAAGGTTCTCCCACACGTTCTGCAATGATTTCAGAATGATGAACGGCTGACATTACACTAAGAATAAGCAATATACTCGCAGCAATTTGAAAAACACTGCTATCTTTTATCAGTCCTGTAAATAGGAGAACCCACGAGAGGATCGGGATAATGATGGTCCACTGTAATAATTGTTTCATTTTTTGTAGTTTTTAAAATTGATAGCAATAATGCCGATAGGGCCAACAGAATCGGCTTTTGTCTTTTCTGTAAGATAGGGCTTTTATAGCTAAAAATCATAAAAAACTACATTTTTAAGCACTTTTTAAGTTTTTTACATTATGCTTTTATTATTCTTTAGTCAAAATGTTGTTGTGCTGTTAAGAGTTCTGGATGATTTAATTTCGGTGCTAATTTTTTTATTTAGGCTATGCGTATTTCTCCCGCAGATTTAGCTGATCAAGCAGTTTTTTTTTGACTTGTATAATCTGCGAAATCTGCAAAATCTGCGGGACAATATTTTAAGAGTTTCGAATAATCTCTTTTCGGTGCGATTTTCCCCATTTTATCATTTCTTCAATTACAGGAGCAAAAGATTTACAATATGGTGTTGATTCGTATTTAACTTGAATTTCAGCATCGCGGTCTTCGGTTCTTTTAATGAGCATATTGAGTTCCATTTCTTTCAATTCTCTCGAAAGCATGCGCGTTGTAATTCCGGGAATACTACGTTCAATTTCCCTGAAACGATTGTTTCCGTTGCAAATGGAGTTTATAATCGGTAATCGCCATTTACCGCCTAAAACATGTAAAGTGTCCTGAAGCGCCTGTACTTCTTCTTTCTGATTTCTTTCCATAACAAAACAGCATTAATTTAAAATATTCTGGTTACAAAGTTATACCATAATTTTAAAATAATGAGAGAAAAGTTATTTCAGGACTTGAAACAAATTTACGCTTCAATAATACTTAAAATAGTTTTCGGAATTTCAGCGAAAGCTTCAAAAGAATACGGTTTAATCAGATACGCTTTTACACCCAGATCATCACATTTTTCTTTGTAAGATGGATTAATGCTCGTTGAATACACAAAACATGGAATGTTTTTTAATTCATTAGTATTAAGGATTTCTTGTAAAGCTTCAATACCGTCAATAATGGGCATATTGATATCTGTAAGAATAACGTCGGGATTTTCGTTTGAAGGATTTTTAAGATAAGTAAGCAGTTCTTCGCCATTGGCAACAAGGCTGACTTTGCTGAAATTGGGATTATTGGTAAAAGTTTCTGTGATAACATCGGCGTCGTCCATGTCATCTTCGGCAATTATGATATGTAAGTTGTATTTTTGTGGCATTTTATACGATTGGGAAGTAAAGATTAAATGTTGTGCCCTCGTTCAATGTGCTTTCAACGGTAATGTTTCCAGAATGGTTTTCCATTATCTTTTTACAGATCGCGAGACCAATACCGTTTCCTGAATATTCATTTCGGGCATGCAGACGCTGAAAAATGATAAAGATTTTAAGCAAGTGGTTTTCTTCCATTCCAATACCATTGTCTTTAATCTGCACTTTTACAAATTTAGCATTTTGATTTGGTATTTCAGCATCTAAATTTTCTTCCTGCAAAATTTCTATTATGGGAGCAATATTTGCTTTGCTGTATTTGATCGCATTTGAAATAAGATTCGAAAAAAGCTGTCTCATCTGTACTCTGGAAGCCTTAATTATGGGTAGTTTTCCAGTTTTGATATGTGCTTTTTTATCTGCTATTACAACTTCAAAATCTTCAATAACCTGAGCAATTATAGTTTCCAGATTTATTTCAGTACGTTCTTCCTGCGCCGTGTGTGAGGAATATTGAACCAAATCATCGACAAGCGAATTCAAACGTAAGGCCGATAATTTCATCACGTTTATGGCTTTTGCATCGGCTTCTTTAAAATAACTTCCGTCAATTCTGCTGGTATTCATGACGATTTTCCGCAACGGTTCTTTCAAATCGTGCGAGATCACATGAATAAATTCTTCCAGATTGCGATTGGTTTTATTTAACTCATGTATTTTCTCTTCTAATTCTTTCTGATGGCGAATTAAAGCTTCTTCGTGCTTTTTCTTTTCCGTCAAATCTGTAATTACAATACCAATTGCTTCTACGGCAGGTTCAAGGTCAGTTAAGGCAATATAAGCTGGAAAAGTTTTTTTTTCGTTTTCCGATTTTAAAAGAATTTCATGTTTGGTAATGCCATATCGAAGCGCTTCAATTAAAGAAGCAAATTGTTCCGGGTTGTCAAAATATTCATTAAGATAATTTCCTATTATCTTCTCTGAAGGAAGGCCAACTAATTTTGAAAACTGCTCGTTACAATACAATATAAGTCCTTTTCTGGTAATGCTTAATGCGCCCTGTCCAAATTTTTCAATAAGAAGACGATAGGTGTAATCGGCAGTTTCCAGAGAATAAATCTCGGGAACTCCGTTACTACTTACCACAAGCGCATCGACATCTCCTTGTTTTATGGCATTAACAATGCTGTTTGATTCATAAAGTTCTTCCTTTAATGATTCAATTTCTGCTAATAAATCGGCTATATCTTTTTTATTCTCCTTCAAATTACTGGCTTAAATTAAGTATATATAATACTTTTTCTTTGTCTGATAAATCGCCCAGAATAATCCTTTTGGGTTCTGGCTGTGTTTTTATCAATGTCGGAATGGCTACAATTTGATGAATTACAGCTTGTTCCTTATCACGACTGATATCAACAATCTCTAATTCATAATTGTTTTTAAGATAGGTATCGCAGATTTTGCGTAAGTTTTCGATTGCATGTCCTGATTTAACAGACATACCTGAAACAAAAAGTTTAAACTTATGTTTGGTTGTACTTGTGCCATCAGATGAATCTTCCATGATTTAAGATTTTATAGGTTTAATATTAAGACCTACAAGTACTCTCTCTTCATTAGAAAGGTCACCTATGATTTTACGGATAGGCTCAGGAAATTTGCGCACCAAAGTAGGTACGGCCAAAATCTGATCGCCTTCTGCCAATTGCGGATTCTTCAGCAAATCGATAATCTCGATGCTGTATTTTCCTTTTAAATGTTCCTCGGCATATTTCTTTATGTTTTCGAGCGCCTTGATCGATTTTGGCGTTTGCCCTGCGATATAAAGCAATAATTGCCATTCGGCTATTTCTTTTTTCATTTTGTTTACTTTTTCTTAGAAGACAGTTTTTCCTGCAATTCTTCTGTTGCTTTTAGGATACTCAGTTCTTCTTCTGCCGATTCAAATTCATTTCTTAAAGCTTCAATATTAGCTTCAAGAACTTTGCGTTTACGTTCAATTTCCCTATCTTTTCTGCTGATTTCGTTTTGAAGCTTAATGTCAGACATGGTTTTTTTGAATTGATAAGACTGTCTTGCGGCACCCGTTAAAATTCCCTGCGGTCCTAATTCTACATCTAGTAATTCGATTCCGTTACTGGTGATCACAAATTCTCTTACTTGGTTAGAATGTCCCATTCCGCGGGCTTTAATGATAAAAATACCACGGTTTCTTTCGCCAATTCCTTCCATATCGCGAACCGTAATCCAGGTATCGACCAACGATGAAACCGATTCTTCTGCCAGATCTGGTCTAAAATTATCCGTCTGTTTGTTCAGAGACGTAAACATGGCCGTAATATTATGGGCTTTCAGCATATCAATTAATCGAACAAGCATAGAGCGGACTTCATGTTCGCTTCCTACCGAAATCAGATTACTAATCGGATCAATGATAACAGTAGTAGGCTCAAACTCTTTGATTAATTTTCTAAGCGTAAGCAAATGCAGTTCCAGACCATTTAATGACGGACGGGAAGAATGAATTTGCAAAATGCCTTTCTTAATGTGTTTTTCCAGATCAATTCCGATTGATCTCATGTTGCGTACCAATTGATGCGGAGATTCTTCAAAAGCGAAATAAATTGTTCTTTCGTTCTTTTCGCATTGTTCATTGGCAAAATAACAGGCAACTGTTGTTTTAGCCGTTCCCGCAGTTCCAGAAACCAAAATGTTGCTGCCGCGATAAAAACCGCCGCCATGAAACATTTCGTTGAGTCCAGGAACACCTGTAGAAATAATATCTGAGGAAACTTCATTGTCCAATTTCAAAGAAGTAATTGGAAGTACCGAAATTCCATCTTCATCAATTAAAAACGGGTATTCGTTTGTTCCATGTGTTGAACCTCGGTATTTTACAATTCGAAGTCTTCTGGTCGAAACCTGTTCAATGACACGATGATCGAGAACGATTACACAGTCCGAAACATATTCTTCCAGACCTTGACGGGTTAAGGTTGCTTCACCTCGTTCTCCTGTAATTACGGCAGTTACGCCTTTGGTTTTTAGCCAATGAAATAATCTTCGTAATTCTGCTCGCAAAATAGCCTGATTGTCCAAACCAGCAAACAGCGATTCAATGGTATCCAATACAACACGAGTGGCTTTTATAGAATCGATGGCGTGTCCTAAACGAATAAATAAGCCGTCTAGATCATATTCGCCTGCTTCTTCAATTTCCGATCTTTCCACACGGACATGATCTACAACCAATTTTTTATCTTTTTTAAGCTGTTCCAAATCAAAGCCTAATGATTTAACATTTAGCGTAAGATCGTCCGAAGGTTCTTCAAAAGACATGAAAACTCCAGGTTCGTCATATTCTGTGATCCCTTTAATAAGGAATTGCATCGATAATAATGTTTTGCCGCATCCAGCGCCGCCGCAGATTAAGGTTGGTCGTCCTTGCGGAAATCCTCCTTCCGTAATCTCGTCTAATCCGTCGACTCCAGTAGGAGTTTTTGGAAATATAAAACTATGTGATTTTGTTTTCTCTTGCACGATAATAAATTTCTGTATTACTCAAATATACCTTTTTCTCCAGAATTTTCAATGAATTCTTATTAAGATTTAACAGGCGTTTAATGAAGTTTTAAAAATAAATTAAGAAAAATGAGTTATAAATCTGAATAAATCGAAGAATTTTAACTAAAAAAATAAAAAATGCGAACTCCATATTTAACATAAAAAACTAGCTTTTGCATAAAAATGATTTTTTGATGCCTTTTTAATGTTAAAATGCACTTCTGGTATACTCTATGATACTGGTTACAAAGTTATACCATTTTGAATTTACCTTTGTCTTATCAATTTAAAACACAAACAAAATGGACAATTTAAAAAATAAAGTGGCATTAATAACAGGCGGTAACAGTGGAATAGGATATGCCACAGCGCAACTATTGAAAGATCAAGGTGCAGAAGTAATTATTACAGGAAGAAGAAAAGACGCCATAGAAAAAGCAGCTTTAAATTTGGGTGTTAAGGCCATCACAGCAGATCAATCGAATATTTCGGATATCGAAAAACTGGCAGAAAAAGTAAAAACCGATTTCGGTTCGGTTGATATTTTGTTTGTTAATGCAGGAATTTCGGGCTTAGGAACAATTGAACAAACTACAGAAGAATTGTACGACAATATTATGAATGTGAATCTAAAGGGTGCTTTTTTCACTTTAAGTAAATTTATCCCGATTCTAAAAGATGGCGCCTCAGTGGTATTTTTGTCTTCGAATACTGCGAGCATGCCAGGGCCGGGCTCTTCGGTTTATTCGGCAAGTAAAACGGCCTTGAATTCGTTTATGAGATCGGCGGCTTTAGAATTAGCGCCCAGAAAGATTCGTGTCAATTCGGTTAGCCCAGGGCCGACACAAACTGAAGTCATGAACAAAGTAGGGTTAGACGAAGCGACCGTAAAAGCCATCATGGATGTTGTAGTAGAAAAAGTCCCGCTCAAACAAATGGGAAGAGCAGAAGATGTGGCTAGAATGGTTTCTTACCTGAGTAGTGAAGCTGCAGTGTTTATGACTGGAGCTGATGTTATTATGGATGGTGGGATGGTTTTAGCATAAATTAAAATCAGTTCTTAATTAAGCAAAAAGAAAAAGCGATCGGTTAGGTGATCGCTTTTTTTGTTTCAAATTAGTTTACTTTGAAAAAAAACTTCATTCAAGAATGATAAACTCAATATGCTCCAAAAACTACTCCATTTGAATTTACAGCATTCCCTTAATCCGTTTTGTTAATGTACGATAAATCGGATAGTATGGATTCAATTTTCTATGAAAAAGATGATAATTATTTTGATTCTAAATAATTTATGCTTTTGAGAGACCATTGTCAAAGTTTCAAACTTTGACAATGGTCTAGAAACTAAAAATAAAATGAAGTAAAGAGTATTTCTAAGGTATTTTCTCCAAATTAAAAAAACAAAACCCTCAATCTTTCTACAAGATTGAGGGTTTTTAATTTTTTCAAAAAAAAACAAATCTTTACTCCAAATCCAAATAAGGATTTAAAGTTTCGGCTAATTCATTCAGCCAGATAAAACTGTCTCGCAGTGTTTTTTCGGGAGTGAAGTTTTGATTGTTCATGACATTTAAAGCGAGATTGAAATTGACCATTCTTATGGCTCTTGCCATATCGAGAGGATCAATTCTGTCGTTGAAGAAATTCATCAGCCTAATTTCGGCTTCTTTTGAAAGGGTTTTGGTACTCATAACTCTGTAATTTAGGAAATATAAAACCCACGTAGCTTAGGTGTCCTACGCTTACAGAAGCGTTACGGTTGTTTCCAATGCCGCCACCATACCACATGGGCAAGAAGTTTTTTAAGTATCATATATCTGTAATTTAGGAATCGCAAATATATTAAAAAACAAGTTGCTTTTAATAAGATAAAAAGTAATACAATTCCTAAATAATAATATCCCAAAAATTTCCTTTTGAAAATGAGTGCCCTAGCCCTGATAGGAGCGGCATCCTTTTGTGTCCCGTTAAAAAACGGGACATAAAAGATATATCGGATAGCAGGAAATAGCTCCTTATAAAAAAACTACACCAAAAGCCCTGTCCACTTCATCCATCAATCTGTCCGTTTCGGCTATTTTCTGATTTCGTAAGAAGGGTTATCGAAATACTTTTGACGAAGAAATTAACAGAAAACAACTATTTAAAACTAGAAGTTATGGAAACGAAAAAACAAAAAACAGGAGTTATAATCGCAATTATTGTTTTAGGAATTATTGCCTTTTTGGTTCCGAATCAGATTGCAGCACAGACAGGTGTTAAACGTATCGATTTGCAAAAACATGATCTAAGTGTTCCGGGACGCGAAATGGTTCAGGCACGAATCGATTTTGACGGGCATTCGACTTTTGGGAAACATTCTCATCCAGGCGAAGAAGTGATTTATGTCGTTGAAGGTTCGCTGGAATATCAAATCGAAGATGAAAAGCCAGTGACTTTAAAAGCGGGCGAAGTACTTTTTATTCCGGCAGGCGTGGTGCATTCGGCTAAAAATAATACGAATACTAAAGCTTCGGAACTGGCGACTTATATCGTAGAAAAGGGAAAACCTATTTTGACTATGAAGAAATAGTTTCAAGGTGAAATGCGGGTAGTTTTTAACCGCAAAGAACGCAAAGGTTTTTCGCAAAGGACGCTAAGTTTTATTTGAGATAAATGTCTAGAGACTTTAAGTGCACAAAGCTTTGTGTTGAAGGTTTAGCCACAGATTAAATTGATTTTTACAGATTTTAATCTGTGGCAAAAAACAGCAAAGTTTGAAAGATAAAGCTTTGTGAACTTAAAAGAAACTTAGTTTCAACTCAAAATAACTTTGTGCTCTTTGCGAAAAAACTTTGTGAACTCTGCGATACAAAAACAAAGCCTGTCCATTTCACCCTCAACTTTGTCCACTTCACCTTTTTTTACCTTTTAAATCGAACATTGTCAAAATACCTTTGATGAATAAATTAACTGATAATCAACTAATCAAATAATAAAAATTATGAAAACACTATTCAATATTCTAATCGCTATTCTTTTTATGAATGCTTCATTTACTAATGCACAGACTTCACAACAAAAAACAATTGAAGTAAATAGTTCGCTTGGAACTTTAAAACAAATTAATGCCGGATTATTAAACGTGGGTTACACCGAAGCAGGGCCATCAAAAGGAACTCCTGTGATCTTGCTTCACGGCTGGCCTTATGATATTCACAGTTACAACGAAGTGGTTCCTATTTTGGTTTCAAAAGGCTATCACGTTTTTACGCCTTATTTACGCGGATTCGGGACAACGACTTTTTTATCGAAAGATACTTTTAGAAACGGTCAGCAGGCAGCTTTGGCGAGTGATATTATCGCTTTTATGGATGCGCTGAAAATCGATAAAGCCGTAATCGGCGGATTCGATTGGGGAGCGAGAACGGCTGTTGCGGTATCGGCGCTTTGGCCGGAACGTGTAAAAGGTTTGGTTTCTGTAAGTGGTTATATCGTAGTGAATTTGGAAGCGAACTTAAAACCGCTTTCGCCAACGGCTGAATTGGGCTGGTGGTATCAGTACTATTTCGCAACCGAAAGAGGAAAAGAAGGTTATACTCAAAACACTTACGATTTCAATAAACTAATCTGGAAAATCGCTTCTCCGTTATGGAATTTTGATAAAGCCACTTATGATCAAACCGCGCAGTCTTTTGACAATCCGGATCATGTAGCCATCGTAATTCACAATTACAGATGGAGACAATCTCTGGAAGCGGGTGAAACAAAATATGATAATCTGGAAAAACGTCTTGCTGTAAGACCTGTTATTAAAGTGCCAACGATTACAATTGGAAGCGATTTTGATGGCGCTTTCGCGGATGGAAAAGCATACGCAGATAAGTTCAAAGGAAAATATGAACACCGAGTTTTAAAAGGAATCGGACATAACGTGCCACAGGAAGATCCGAAATCATTTGCTCAGGCGATAATAGATGTATCTAAATAAATTCCAATTTTTTAAATCCCAAATTCCAAAATTGAATGGCAATTAGAATGTCAAAATTCAATATCAATTGCAATATCAAAAATCAATATCAATTAGAATAATTAAAAATCAACAATTTAAAATTTGAAAACATGAGTACAAAAGTTTTATACACAGGAAAAACACATACAACAGGCGGCAGAGAAGGAGCTTCTCAAAGTTCAGATGAACAATTGAATATTAAATTAAGTTCGCCAGGATCTTCGCGTCCGGGGACAAATCCGGAGCAGTTGTTTGCTGCGGGATGGTCGGCTTGTTTTATTGGGGCGCTGGGAATTGCAGCTTCGAAATTAGGAGTAAGACTTCCAGCTGAAACCGCTGTAGATGCCGAAGTAGATTTGTGTGTCGAAGAGGACGAATATTTTCTTCAGGCGCGCTTAAACATCAGTCTTCCGGGCTTGGATTTGGAAACTGCTGAAAAATTAGCGTCTCAGGCACATCAGACTTGTCCGTATTCTAAAGCGACAAGAGGAAATATAAACGTTGAGATTAATATTCTTTAATTTCTAAGTTGCTTAACCTGCGAGGTTTTCCAAACCTTGTAGGTTTAATTATAGGTTAAAATCTTAAAAAAAAGATACCTACAAGGTTTGGAAAACCTTGCAGGAGAGAAAATAGAAATATATGAAAAAGATAAAATTATTAACTGGTTTTTTAATGCTGTTTCTTTTGGTTGGAAATGGTGTTTTCAGTCAGAACGTAGAAAAAAAAGGTTTTGCGCTTTTGGAATTATATACTTCAGAAGGCTGTTCGAGCTGTCCGCCGGCAGACGAATTATTGGGTAAAATTCAGAACGAATATCGTGATAAAAATGTTTTTGTTTTGGCTTATCATGTAGATTATTGGGATAAACAGGGCTGGAAAGATATTTTCAGTAATGCCGATTTTACTAAAAGACAATACGATTACGCTCAGTTTATGGGAAAAGAACCAATTTATACGCCTCAGGTTATCATTAACGGAAAAGCAGATTATATCGGTTCTCAGGAAACGAGCCTTCGAAACGGAATTAAATCGGCTCTTTTGAAATCTGCTTTGGCTAATTTAAGTTTAGAAACTTCTCAAAATTCGAATATACTTTCAGTACTGTATCATGTGGAAAGTACTTCAAAAAATAGCCGTTTACTGATTGCCATTGTTCAGAAAGAAGCAAAAAGTAATGTTCGAAGAGGGGAGAATGCGAATCGGGTTTTATCGCATTATCAAATTGTACGTCAATTACAGTCGGTTAATTTGAATAAAGGCAAGAAAGGAACGGCAACAATTTCTCTTCCTAAAAATTATAATGCACAAGGTTTTGAAGTGATTGGCTTTGTTCAAGATGCGGATTCTGGTGTTATTTTGGGAGTTAAGAGAGTTTGATTTTTTTTCACGCAGATTTGAAAAGGATTTTAGCAGATGCGCGCAGATTTTTTTTAATCTCGCAATCCCGATAGCTATCGGGAGCAGAGGCGCAAAGTTTTTATTCTCATTTTTTGTCATTTCGGCTGAAAGGAGAAATCACACTCGGGATTCGACAAAGATTGGCGACATGCTTTGCGGAGTTTCTAGTGAGATTTCTCCTTCATCGAAATGACAAACTGTGCGGGTACTAGAACAAAAAAATCTGCGCGCATCTGCTAAAATACTATAATCCAGATAATTATCGGGAGTGTGAAATCTTTTCAATAAAACTATACTAAAAAATATACTCTCGCAGATTTGGGAGATTTAGCAGATAAAAAAATCTCCTAAATCTGCGAGAGAAATTTAAAAAGACTATTGTTTATTTAAATTAAGTGAAACGCCTTTAAACACAAAGTGAAATCCTATGTCTCTATGTGTTTAAAAAAAAATGAAAATAAAACTATCTTTGACTATTAAACTACAACTATGGAAAAACCAAAACGGTTTCAGGTTTCGCTCAAAGTGATTTGGGGAAGTTCGATTGCTCTGGCGGTTATGGCTTCGATTCCTAAATTATTTGATGCCGATTCTACACCTGGAGATATTATCATAAACTCTTCGATTACGCTGCTGTTTTCCCTTTTTATCTGGTATTACAACATTTACAGTTTACCCAAATTTTCCTCAAACCGAACGACTAAAAGCCTGTTTAACTGGAAACTTTTATTGAGTGTTGTTTTAGGGATTCTGTTAATGGTCATTCTGGTAATCGCGCATCAGGAACTTTTTCAAGTTTCGAAAATGGACGCACCCATTATGTTCGAACTTCGTGGAGTTTTGATTAATTTGATTGTGTATATGTTTCTGCATCTGCTTTTTCAAAACTATCAAACCCAGCAAATGGGAGTCGAATTAGAAAGAACAAAAGCCGTTAATCTTGGTGCTCAGTACGAATTGCTGAAACAGCAGATTAACCCGCATTTTCTTTTCAATAGTTTGAATACTTTGAAATCGATGGTAGATATGAACGACGAAAATAGTTCCGATTTTATCCTGAAATTATCTGATTTTTATCGTTTTACCTTAGAAAGCCGAAAATTGGATTTGATTCCACTTCGCGAAGAAATTCAGATTCTCGATTCGTATGTTTATCTGCTGAAAGCCCGTTTTGAAGACGGTTTTGTTTTAGAAAATGAAATAGACGAAAAACAGTATGAATCGGTTATTCCGCCTTTTGCTTTGCAGTTGTTGATTGAAAACTGTATCAAACACAATGTCGTTTCATTAGACAAACCTTTAAAAATTAAGCTTTACAGCGAAAATGATTTTCTGGTGATTGAAAACCCTATTCAGTTGAAGAGAGGCGCTATAGTTTCTACGGGCGTTGGATTGGATAATATTAATCAGCGTTTTATGCATTTGGTGCATAAAGAAATCGAAATTGATAAAAACGAAACCACTTTTAAAGTAAAAATACCACTCATTTATGACCATCGTAATAATTGAAGATGAAGTAAAAACGGCCAAAGCACTTGGCCAGCTTATTCTGAGTATCAGACCCGATGTTCAGATTTTGTCTTATATACAAAGTATTGACGGCGCTGTGAGTTATCTTTTAGAAAACGATCAGCCCGATTTGATTTTTATGGATATTCAGCTCGCAGACGGGCAATGTTTTGAGATTTTTAAAAATGTTGACGTGTTGTCGCCTGTTATTTTCTGCACTGCTTTTGACGATTATGCGATTGAAGCCTTTAAGTCAAATGGAATCGATTATGTTTTAAAACCGTTTTCCAGAGATAGCATTTCGCAAGCCTTAAAGAAAGCGGGCGAACTGAAAAACTTCTTTCAGCGCAATAAAAAAGCAATGCCCGATTTTGATTATTTGCTTACGCGAAATGGTGAAAACAGAGGCAAAAGCAGTTTCTTGGTTTTTAAAAACAATAAATATCAAACGGTTTTAACGGAAAATATCGCCTTTTTTTACATCAAAAATGAAACACCTACGATTATGACTTTGGATAAAAATGAATATCCGTTAACACAGTCTTTGGATGATATTCATAAGTTGTTATCGCCGATTCAGTTTTTCAGGGTCAACAGACAGTATTTGGTTAATTTTTCGGCTATTAGAGAAGCAGAACATTATTTCTCGAGAAAGATATTGGTGAAATTAAGTGTTCCATCGGAAGAAAAAATATTGGTTGGAAAAGAAAAAGCAACGGCATTTTTGAGTTGGTTAGAAAATAGATAACCAATTAATCTATAGATGATTCAAATAAATTAATTGGTTTAAAATTATAATCCAGGAAACATAAAACAGCTGATAAAAAACAAAGCTGATAAAATGAAACAGAGGATGAGAATGACTTTTTTCATTGGAAGTAATTAAGGTGAAATTAAATTTTATAAAAACGCCTAATAATTATTATTAGGCGTTTTTAATTTTTGATGCCTTCCTCAAAAGTTTACAGAAGACGTAGTATAAGTGGCAGTATATAACTTTCTATACATTGCGTAAGTAATGCTGACCATTACAAAGGCAACAATAGCATCAGTCGCTGCACCAAATCCTAAAACGGCTATTTTAGAAAAGAAAGCAAAAATGATGTCGAAAAATACGCCTGCGAAAACCCATTCTTTCAATCGTAATAATTTATTCGGAATTAAAAGTGTAATAACTCCTGCTACTTTAAAAACGCCTAAGATATAGATAAAATGTGCAGGATAACCCAATTGCTGTGTGATTCCCCAAACCAATGGATTATTTGTTAATTCGAAGAAACCGCTTGCGCCGAACCATAAAGAAGTTAATACTGCGCCTGTCCAATAGATAATTTTTGTTGTTTTTGAGTTCATGATTTTGATATTTAAAGTTATTTAACGGTACAAATGTGCGTTGAAAGCGATAAAAACGAAATCAGAAACTTGTTGAAACGGACAAACTTTGGAATGAACTGGACAGTACGAGGTGTGGCATTTTTAACGCAAAGAGCGCAAGGTTCTTTTTTATATAAATGCTGGAGATTTTTAAGTTCGCAAAGCTTTGTGGATAATGAGAACTTTGAATGTTTAATTTTTTTACCGCAAAGTACGCTAAGATTCTTTTTTATATAAATGCTGGAGATTTTTAAGTTCGCAAAGCTTTGTGGATAATGAGAACTTTGAATGTTTAATTTTTTTACCGCAAAGTGCGCTAAGTTTTTTTTATATAAATGCTGAAGATTTTAAGTTCGCAAAGTTCTCAGTAGACGTAATAAAGTTTTGTGGCTAATTTTTTTTTAATCTTGCGAAGTTATAAAGGTTAATTTCACGCAGATTTAAAATGATTTAAGCAGATCGGTGCAGATTTTAAATATTAAAATTAAATCTGCAAAATCTGCGTTAAACAAAATCTTTTACGACTCTAGATTATAAAAGACAAAGCTTTGCGAACTTAAAAACACAATCAAAGACAAAAAAAACTAGCGTACTTTGCGGTTAAAAAAAACTATGCAGACATTTCAGCAATTAAAGCTTGCATCAATTCGCTGGTTTTATGATATTTTAAGTTGCCTGTATTTTGTCCTGACCAAAAATTAACCAAATCAGTTCTTCCTTGGTTCAAAGCGGCTGTTTTTAAAGTGGCCATTAGTCGGGTTTGAAGCGGAAAAGGAAGTACTTCGGTTTCTACAGAAACATTCTCCGTAATTTTGTTAGGTATCATTCTGCCCATTCTTCCAGTCATTAATTTGGAAACTGTAGTTGTTGCATTTGGATGATTAAAAATGATTTCTTTATGAATGTCTAAAGCTGCAGATTCGTCGGTAACCATAAAAGCGGTTCCTAGCTGTACGGCATCGGCTCCTAAAGTCATAGCGGCTTTTATTCCTTTTGCATCGATAATTCCCCCAGCGGCAATTATTGGTGTTTTGGTTTTGGCTTTGAGCTGTTGTATCAATGTAAACAAGCCAGTAAAAGAATCTTGTGCAGGTTTTAGGAATGATGGTCTGTGTCCGCCGGCTTCAAATCCTGCGGCAACAATGGCATCGACTTCAGCATCTTCGAGAGCAAGCGCTTCTTCTAAAGTTGTGGCTGCGCCGATAGTTTTTATTCCTAACTTTTTACTTTCTTTCAGGATTTCTTTGGATGGAATTCCAAAAATAAAACTAAAAACAGCGGGCTTCAATTCGAATAGTACTTCTACTTGTTTTTCAAATTTTGAAGGAATAGCAGTAGAAAGATCAGGAAGCGGAATTCCTAATTCATCAAAATAAGGTTTAAAAAGCAGTTTGACTTTTTCCAGTTTTTCTGGTGCATAATTTTCGAGGCTTTTATCAGCGTCATTTACCCATAAATTGATATTATAAGGTTTGGAGGTTGCGAGTTGAATCTCTTTTCCAGCTTCGCGAATTTCATCTGGAGTTAAAGTATAAGCGCCAAAACTTCCTAATCCGCCCGAATTGCTTACGACAGCCAATAGAGAAGCAGTCGAGAAACCACCGCCCATTGGGCCTTGTAAAATTGGATATTCAATACCTAGTAATTTTGTTATTTTGGTGGAATTCCACATTGTATTTTTAATTTACTTTAGTGGCTAATTTATTGCTGATCACCCATTTTCCATCCACAACAATGAGACTTAACAGGTCATAATAATCAAATTCAAATATTGGTACCTGTACTTTTGCCACAGCTGTGTTATTGATGATATCTAAAGATAGGATTTTCATTTTAAATTCTTCTCCCAGTTCATGCGGACTTTTACGGTTTTTTACACCTTCTAAGTATTGATTAATGGTTTTAAAATGAGTGTCTCCTTTAATATCAAAACCAATGATTGCCTGTGGATGAAAAACACTTTGCAGCAAAGGAACATCTCCATTATAAATTCCGTTAAAATAATTTGTAAGCAAATCTGTGATTAGTGCTTCATTTACAGCAGAATTTTCCATGATTTTAGATTTTTAATAAGTGCTAAAGACGTAGTGTGACAGTCGTCTAAATTACTAATTTCTCTTCTATTTTTTTATATAATGCCGCTATATTAAACTTAATTAGCCGTTTTTAAAATAATAAACAAAAAGGCAAAGCCAGTATTTTCGGAAACGAAATTTTACGGTTGGGTCTTAAAAAATGATCTTTCAGTAATTTAAAAATTTAAACAAGTGTTTAATTAGCCAATTTTGCGAAAAAAAGTTTAATTACTATTATATGATTCCACAACTAACTATAATCGCCGCGACCAATTTTTCTGCAATTGCTAGCAATGCAGTAAATTATGCTGCAGGACTTGCCAAGACCACAGGAGCAAAATTAGTTTTATTTAATTCATTCTCTTTGAGTGTTCACAGCGCCAATTCGCATATTACAGCAGATGCGATGCAGAAGCAGATTGAAAAAGCAATTTCAAGATTGGAAACTTTAGCAAAAGAAATAGCTGATTCCTTTAAAATTGAAACGGAATCGATTTGCACCTATTCTTTTTTAGAAGACGAATTGCCTCGTATTATTGATGAAACGAAGGCAGATGTAGTGGTAATGGGAATGGCCGAACGTTCTTTTGAACAAGAATTATTAGGGAATTCAACAACTTCGGCCATCAAAAATCTGCATATTCCAGTATTGGCTGTTCCAGGAAAAGCACGTTTTCAAAATATTCAAAAAGTGCTTTATGCCTGTGATAGTTTAAGTTTTTCGGCAATTAAAAAATTCAGCTGGATCAAAAATACTTTGGGAGAGCTTGGAGCAGAAATTGAATTTTTCAGTGTAGATGAAAAATTGGACGATTTAAAAGAAGAACAGCACAGGATTTTGATGAATTCGAACATTGAAAAGGAGTTTGAAGACGTGAAATACCTTTATAAAACAGTAAGGTCAAATGCAGTTATTAACGAAATTAAGAAAGAAATTACGAATTATGAAGCAGATATCTTAATTATGGTGCCTCAAAAGTATGGTTTTTGGGATTCTTTGGTACATAAAAGTAAAACTAGAATATTAGCTGCAGGATTAGATATACCATTGTTGTCGTTTCCAAATTATTAGTGTTATTTTTGTATCCGTTAAAAAAACTAAAAACATGAATGCAGTAATAACAGCTATAGGTGGTTTTGTGCCATCATCAATCCTTACCAATAAAATGATTTCGGAGACTGTTGATACATCTGACGAATGGATTGTAAAAAGAACTGGAATTAAAGAACGAAGAATCGCAGACGACGATACGGCAACTTCTGATCTTGCCGCTGCTGCGATTGAAAACCTAATTGAAAATTATAATGTAGATCGTGGCGAAATTGAAGCTTTGCTTGTTGCAACAGCAACTCCCGATCACATTTTGGCGCCAACTGCCAGTATTGTTTGCGAGAAAAGCGGCCTTACAAATGCTTTTGGAATTGATATGAATGCAGCCTGCAGCGGATTTTTATACGCGCTGGAAATGGGAGCAAACATGATCGAAAGCGGCCGTTACAGCAAATTAATTATTGTTGGAGCAGACAAAATGAGTTCGATCGTAGATTATGAAGACCGTAATACTTGTATCCTTTTCGGAGATGGAGCAGGAGCGGTTTTACTAGAAAGAACAGAATCTGAAAATGGTTTAATGAAAACCATTTTGAAAACAGACGGAAGCGGTACCTCTTCTTTGGCTGTTCCAGCTGGAGGTTCAAGAAACCCAACTTCTATGCAGAGCTTATTGCACAGAACACATTATTTAAAACAAGACGGTGCTTTTGTATTTAAAAGAGCGGTGGCTTCAATGGGACAGGTTTCACAAGATGCTTTGGTAAAAAATGGATTACAGTCAGACGAAATTGACTGGGTAATTCCGCATCAGGCAAACTTAAGAATTATCAATGCCGTTGGAGAAAGTTTAAATATTGAGGCTTCTAAAGTAAAAGTAAATATCGAACGTTACGGAAATACCACTTCTGCAACAGTTCCGTTGTGTTTATGGGACTTTCAAGAAGATTTTAAAGAAGGTCAAAACTTATTGATTACCACTTTTGGCGCTGGATTTTCATGGGGAGCTACTTGTTTGAAATGGGGAGTGATGCGTGAAAAAAAAACAGTTCAAAAAACTAAAGATTCGAAAGCAGAAGAAGTTCTGGTGGCACACTAAATCGAGCTGAGCAGATTTTCGATTCAAAATAGAGATGATTTAATGGGAAGACAGAAACAAAATAAAAAATCAGGGAAAAACTTTTTCTATAAATATTACAGAGTTATAGTAATTCCTGCGGTTTTTTTAGTGTATTTGTCTTCTTATTACTTCTTAAATCCCTACAGAAATTTTAAAGAAGAAAGTTTGCTGGATTTGGATCAGACTTTTGATATTTTTATCATTTTACTGTACTGCGCCATTCTTACAGAGCTGACGCTTTTTGTTGGCAGAAAATTAAACAACTATATACGCTGGGAACAAAATCCCTTCTTTAGAGCAATAGCGCAGTTTATCTGTTTAATTGCCGGAAATATACTTTTAAATTACTTTTTTTCCTGTTTATGGGACTATTTATACCCTTGCACAGCTTTAGAAGAAAATGATTTAGTTACCATTTGGCAGTCCAAAATTATGGCCGCCATTATTTCTCTTTTTATCAGCGCCATTCATACCGGTATATTTCTTTTAAATCGTTGGCGTGTAAATGCTATAGAAACAGCCGAATTAAAAATTAAAGCTTCTGAACTTCAGGAAGCCGTAACGCGTTCAAAACTGGAATCCTTAAAAATGCAGTTAGATCCGCATTTTGTTTTTAATAATTTCAGCACCTTGACTGAGCTGATTTATGAAGATCAAAAAGAAGCGGCATCGTTTTTAGAAAATATTACGAGAGTATATCGTTATATGATTTCAAACTCGAATAAAGACACTATTACTGTAAAAGAAGAAATTGAATTCCTAAACGCTTATTTTTATCTGCTAAAGAAAAGACTCGGCGATAAAATCGATCTTAAAATTGACCTTGAACCTTCTTGTTTGTCGCTGCATTTACCTCCCTTAACATTACAGTTATTGGTTGAAAATGCTGTAAAACATAATATGGCAACTTTAGCCAATCCATTGACTATTTCTGTTTTTTGTGATTCGAATGATATTATTGTCCGAAACAATTTGCAGCGAACAGCAGGAAAAAGTCTGGTTTCTACCGGAATTGGGAACAAAAACATTGAGTTTCGTTATAAGATTTTATCTGAAAAAATGCCCGTTTTCAAAGAATCAAAGGACTTTTATGAAGTACGTCTGCCATTAATTGAAGTGTTATGAAAATTTTAATTGTAGAAGATGAAAGTATAAACGCCAGTCGTTTAAAAAGACTGCTGGAAGAACTTGAACCTAATTGTCAAATTTTAGGAATTATTGATACTGTTGTCGACACTGTTGCTTGGTTGAAATCAAATCCTGCACCCGATTTAATTACATTGGATATTCGCCTAGCCGATGGATTGAGTTTTTCAATTTTTGATGAAATCAATATCACTTGTCCCGTTATTTTCACTACAGCTTATGACGAATATGCGATTCGTGCTTTTAAAGTCAACAGCATCGATTACTTGATGAAACCAATTGATAAAGCCGAATTAGAATTTGCTTTATCCAAATTCAAATCCTTATCTAAAACCGAAACAAGCGTTACCAATATAACTGGAATTCTAAAAGAACTTATTCATAAACCCATTTACAGATTACGTTTCTTAGTAACCTATCGTGATGGTTATAAAAGTGTAGATGTTTCTGATATTGACTTCATTTATTCGGAGTTTAAAACCAGTAATTTATTCCTAAAATCGGGAACAATTATCTCAATTCCACAAACGATGGAAGAACTGGAGCAGGAATTAGATCCTAATATCTTTTTTAGGGCAAACCGACAATTCTTCATTCGTGCGGAAAGCATTAAATCTATTGCGAATTACTTCAACGCAAAACTTAAAATCCAACTGAAACTTGATCCCGAACGCGAAGTAATTATCAGTCGCGAGAAGACACCGTTTTTTAAACAGTGGATGGATAGATAAGTTACTAAGGTTCTGAGATGCTAAGATGCTAAGTTTTTTTTGCCGGAAAGGCACTAAGACGCTAAGGTTTTAGTTTCAAAGTGGCAAAGTGACAGAGGTACATAGGTTTTTTTCTTTTCTGACGAAGAGTTTGTTTACTTTTTTTTCATCATCCTGACGAAGGATCACACTCGCAATTTCGCAAAGTGAGGGGTACAATCTTTGTCGAGTTTCTAGTGTGATCCTTCCTTCGTCAGGATGACAAACTGTGTGAAAAAAATCTGCTTTAATCTGCAAAATCTGCGTGAAAAACTTTGCGGAGTTTCTAGTGTGATCCTTCCTACGTCAGGATGACAAAACAGTGCGTAAAAAAATCCTTTTTAATCCTTTAATCTTTGGCAAAAAAAACTTTGCGACTCTGTGCCTTTGCGAGATTAAATCTGCACAATCTGTAAGAAAAAAATCTTTTTTAATTCTTTTAATCATTAGCAGAAAATTTAATTAAAGAAAATTCGTGAATTCGTGGCTAAAAAACTTTGTACCCTAGCGCCTTCGTGGCAAAAACACCCCATACGTTTCAGTATCAAAAAATGCCGTTTGGGTAAATTTCTACCCTAAAAAAGCTGTTTTCAGCCGTTATTTTGCTGCCAAATTTGAGGTAATTCATTTAAAATGAAAAGTAAAATGACAAAACAGTTTTTTCAAAATAACAAGGCAATTGGCAGGATTGCAGTTTTATTGATAATCATTTCTCTCGCTTCGTGTGGGAAAAGTGCAGATGGGCAGATGGCACCTCCAAAGCCAGAAGTTGACTTTCTGCAGACCGCTTCAGTAACAGGAGATGTGGAAAAAAAATATCCAGCAACAGTCGAAGGAACTGTAAATGTTGATATAAAAGCACAGGTTTCAGGATATCTTGAAGCTATTTATGTCAAAGAAGGAGATTATGTAAACAAAGGACAATCTCTTTTTAAAATTAAAGGCGATGTATATGCCGAGCAGGTAAACAACAGCCGTGCCGCTTACAAAAGTGCTTTGGCGAACCAATCCAATGCCAAATTGGAAGTAGAAAAAATCAAACCGCTTGTGGACGGAAAAGTTTTCTCTGACATGCAGTTAAAAACAGCGCAGGCCAATTTAGAAGCTGCGACAGCACAAGTAGCACAGGCTAAAGCCGCTTTAGGATCATCTCAGTTAAATGCCGATTTCTCTTTGATTAAAGCTCCTGTAAGCGGCTATATTAGCCGTATTCCAAACCGAGTTGGAAATTTAGTAACACCAAATGATGCTGTTCCTTTAACAACACTTTCTGAAATCAACAATGTATTTGTTTATTTCTCTTTGACAGAAGCAGATTACTTAGCTTTTTCTAAAGATTCAAAGGCCAATCAAACCGTAAGTTTAATTATGGCTGATGACAGCGAATACGATCAAAAAGGAAAATTGGAAGTAGCCAGCGGAAACATTGATCGTGCAACGGGAACAATTGCTTTAAAAGCCATTTTCCCAAATCCGAAAAAGATATTGCGTTCTGGAGGTTCAGCAAGAATTGTATTGAACAAAAGTTTGTCATCTGTAATTACAGTGCCAATGGCAAGTGTAAAAGACATTCAGGATAAATTTTTCGTCTTTGTTTTAAAAGAAGGAAACAAAGTAGCGATGGTTCCAATCGAAATTGCTGGAAGCGCTGGATCAGATTACTTCGTAAAAGCTGGATTACAATCTGGAGACAAAGTAGCTTTAAACTCTATTGATGTTCTTTATGACAGCATGGAAGTGGTTCCTAAAACCGCTGGAAAAGCCGTAAGCAGCAAATAATTTTTGATTTAAACATATAATAATAACATTTTCCATGTTAAAAAAAATAATAGACAGGCCGGTATTGGCCACAGTTATCTCTATTGTATTGGTAATCTTGGGGATTATAGGTCTTACGAGATTATCGGTAACGAGATTTCCAGATATTTCACCGCCAACTGTAATGGTAAGCGGTTCATATCCAGGAGGAAATAGTGAAACCGTTATTCGTTCTGTGGTAACGCCATTAGAAGAACAGATTAACGGAGTTGAAAATATGCAGTACATTAAATCGACTGCTAGCAATGATGGATCATTTTCGATCAGCGTTATTTTTAAACAAGGCGTTGATCCAGATCAGGCTGCGGTAAACGTACAGAATAGAGTACAGCAGGCTACGCCAAAATTACCGCAGGAAGTGGTTCGTATGGGACTTACAACTTCGAAACAGCAAAATAGTATGATTGTTATCTTCAACTTATATACAGAAGATAATGCTAAATATGACGAGTTGTTTTTGCAGAATTATGCCAATATCAACTTAGTGCCTCAAATGAAACGTGTGCCCGGAGTTGGACAGGTTCAAATTTTTGGACAAAAAGATTATTCGATGCGAATCTGGCTTGATCCACGTAAAATGGCGAATGCAGGTTTAGTTCCTTCAGATGTTACGCAGGCCATTGCAGAACAGAGTTTAGAATCGGCTCCAGGGAAATTGGGAGAAGAATCCAAAGCCGCTTTAGAATATGTAATTCGTTACAAAGGAAAAAAGAACAAACCAGAGCAGTATGAAAATATTGTGGTTAAAAATAACGGAAGTAATGTTCTAAGATTAAAAGATGTTGCGCGAGTAGAATTTGGTTCTATTTCGTATAGCGGAGACAACAAATCGAATAGTAAAAATGCTGTGACGATGGCAATTTTACAAACTTCGGGTTCGAATGCAAACGATATTGAAATAGGGATTAATAAAGAAGTGGAAAGATTGTCTAAATCTTTTCCTCCCGGTATTAAATACGTTAACGTAATGAGTACCAAAGAACGTCTGGACGAAGCAACAGGACAAGTAAAATCGACTTTGTTTGAAGCTTTTATTCTGGTATTTATTGTAGTATTTATATTCCTGCAAGACATTCGCTCGACGATAATTCCAGCTATTGCAGTACCAGTAGCGATTGTAGGAACGTTTTTCTTTTTATTGGTTTTTGGATTTACCATTAATATTCTAACGCTTTTCGCTTTGGTACTGGCAATTGGAATTGTAGTTGATGATGCGATTGTGGTCGTCGAAGCGGTTCACAGTAAAATGGAAGAAGATGCAGGAATTTCAGCCAAAGAAGCGACTCACGGTGCCATGGCAGAAATTACGGGAGCTGTAGTTTCGATTACTTTGGTCATGTCGGCGGTATTTATTCCGATTGGATTCATGACGGGATCTTCAGGGATTTTCTATAAACAATTTGCTTATACATTAGCGATTGCGATTATTATCTCGGCTGTAAATGCCTTGACGTTAACTCCTGCATTATGCGCGCTTCTGCTAAAAAATCATGGAGATAAACATGGAAATCACGAGCATAAGACGAGTTTTAAAGATCGTTTTTTCATTGGATTTAATACAAGCTTCAACAATTTTACGGGAAGATATATCAAAGGCGTTCGTTTCCTTATCGGAAGAAAATGGATCGCAGCAGGATTGGTAACAGGGATAACAGCTCTTGCGGTTTATATGATGATGTCAACGCCAAAAAGTTTCGTTCCGTTAGAAGATGACGGATTCATGGTGTACAGTTTATCAATGCCTCCAGGAACAGCCCTTGATCGTACGACTGAAGTAGTGGAGAGAATGGAGAAAATCTTGGAAACTGAAGAAGCAATTGATGTCAATACCAGTATTACCGGATTTAATATTTTGAGTAACAGTGCCAGTACAGCTTACGGATTAGGATTTATCAAATTAAAACCTAAAAAAGAAAGAGGTGCTGTTAAAGATATTGATGAAATTTTGAACAGTGTTACAGGCAAATTATCGACAATTAAAGAAGGTTCGATTATGGTATTCAGAATGCCGTCTGTTGAAGGATTTGGTGTAACGAGCGGTGCTGAAATTGTGTTGCAGGACAGAATGGCTAGAAGTCCAGAAGTTTTAAAAGCAATGTCGGATAAAGTTATCGGACAAATTATGCAGCAACCGGGCGTTCAATATGCGTATACGACTTTTAGAGCCGATTATCCGCAGTTAGAATTGGAAGTTGATGAAGATAAAGCCCGTCAAATGGGAGTGAATGTAAAAGACCTTTTAGGCAACATTCAGACCTATTTTGCTGGAGATCAATCTTCAGATTTTACAAGATTTGGGAAGTTCTACAGAGTGAATGTAAAAGCTGATGGAATTTTCAGAATGGATCAGGATGCGTTTAATGAGATTTTCGTTAGAAATGCGGATATGCAGATGGTTCCTGTAAAATCAATTGTGAAATTCCATAAAGTGTATGGGCCAGAATCGGTAAACCGATATAACCTTTATAATTCGGTAAATATTACTGCAATGGCATTGCCAGGTTATAGTAACGGTCAGATTATGGGGAATTTAGAACAAGTTTTAGATAAACTTCCTGCCGATTACAGTTACGAATGGACAGGTTTAAGTTTGGAAGAAAAAGCAGGAGGAAACCAGACTATCGCCATTTTTGGATTATGTCTTTTGTTTGTATTCTTCTTATTGGCTGCGCAATATGAAAGTTATTTGTTGCCATTGGCCGTTTTACTTTCAATTCCGACAGGAATTTTAGGAGCTTTCGCTGGAGTAAAAGCAGTTGGTTTAGATAATAACATTTATGTTCAGGTCGGATTAATCATGTTGGTCGGATTGCTCGCCAAAAATGCCATCTTGATTGTGGAATTTGCACTTCAAAGACGCCTTTCAGGTTTAAGTATTGTCGAAGCCTCGATTGAGGGGGCAAGATCAAGGCTTCGACCAATTATCATGACTTCGCTTGCCTTTATTGTAGGAATGATTCCGTTGATGTTTGCTTCTGGAGGAACTGCTGTCGGAAACAGATCGATTAGTGTCAGTGCTTCAATCGGGATGTTGAGTGGTGTTATTTTGGGAATTTTCGTGATTCCGCTGCTTTTTATTGTATTCCAGTATTTACAAGAAAAAGTATCAGGAAAGAAAATTGCAGTTGAAGTTCAAACGATAAAAGAATAATAATGAAAACACTATATAAAATTGGAATTGTTTTACTTACTGGAACCGTGATGACTTCATGTGTGGTAGGAAAAAAATATTCCAGAGAAGATTTAAAAGTGCCGGAAAAATACCGTGAAGAAATTGCGGTTACGGCAGACACGGTTTTACTGCCGTGGAAAAGCTATTACAAAGATCCTTTGTTGGTTAATTTGATTGAAAAAGCCCTCGTTAAAAACAACGAGGTGCTTGTTGCAGTGAAAAGTATGGAACAGCTTGACCTTAGTTACAAACAAGCCAAGCTGTCCTTACTTCCAACACTTGATTTTGATGCAGGAGCAAGCCGTTCGTATCAATCAAAAAACTCTTTAAACGGCTCATTAAGCGCTCAGTTTATTGGTAAAGATTATATGGACGATTACAGTGCTAACCTTCGTATGTCTTGGGAAGTAGATATTTGGGGAAAAGCAGCCATGCAGAAAAGAGATGCTAAAGCAGCTTATTTCGCTCAGAAAGAAAATCTTTCGGCATTAAAAACCAGAATTATTGTTCAGGTTGCACAGGCTTATTACAATCTTTTAGGTTTAGACGAACAGCTGAAAATTGCAGAGAAAAATATTGAATTGAGCACTAGTACTTTGGATATGATGAAGCTGCAGTACAATTCGGGTTCCATAAGTTCTTTGGCAGTAAACCAAACAGAAGCACAAAAGAAAACAGCCGAATTATTAGTGCCTTTAGCGAAAGCGAATATTGCAGTTCAAGAAAATGCTTTGCAGATTTTGTGCGGCGAATATCCAAATAGTATTGAACGTGCAGGAAATATTGATGCAGCTGAGATAAATGTTGTTTTTCCAACAGGAATTCCAGTTTCACTTTTAAGCCGAAGACCAGATGTAAAAGCAAGCGAATATGCTGTAATGTCTGCCACAGCAAAAACAGGTTTGTCAAAAGCAGCGATGTATCCAGCTTTAAGTTTAAATCCGTGGATTGGAGTGAATTCATTCGAATTTGAAAAATGGTTTGATTTCCCAGGATCGATTACTAAAACTATTGCAGCAAATCTAGCGCAGCCTATTTTCAGAAAAAAAGCATTACGAACGGCTTATGAAGTGGCGGTTTTAGAACAGGAAAAAGCAGCAATTCAGTTTAAACAGTCTTTTATTACAGCTGTTGGCGAAGTAAACGATGCAATGTCAAGATTAAAATATGCTGATGAAAGAATTGTTTTGGCTAAAGAAAAAGCGACATCTTTAGATAAAGCCACTTCTGATGCTTCATTACTTTACAAAAGTGGTATGGCCAATTATTTAGAAGTGATAACAGCTCAAAATAGTTCGCTGCAAAATGATCTTGATGTAGTGACCATAAAACTAGAAAAACTAAATGCGGCAATTAATCTATACCGTGCCTTAGGAGGCGGTGTAGAGTAGAAGCCAATAATTTATTACAATTCACTATCTCTGTACGGAAACTTCAGAGGTAGTGAATTTGTGTTTTAATTGATTTTGAATTACTGAGATGGACAAAATTACTTTTACCCGTTCAGAACTTTATGATTTAGTTTGGAAATTTCCGCTTGTACAAATTGCAAAACATTATGAAATTTCTACGATGGGAATCAAAAATGCTTGTACTAAATTGGAAATTCCGCTTCCTAAAACCAAACATTGGACTAGACCTGAATACAAGCGAATAAATACTCCAAAATTAACTTTAGACTATAAAGGAAATAATGAAATTAGTATTTTCAAAAAAAGGTACGAAATGCAGTTTAGAACTACTTCTAAACCCACACCTTTACAAGAATTGGCTGGAAAAATAAAAAGTGACGAAAACGCACCTTTACAAGTTTCTAAAAAGCTGAAAAAGCCTGTTGCTATTGTAACAGCAACAGAAAAACATTGGATCAGTAAATCATTAAATGATGGGATTTATGAACCTAAATCTAACATTTTAGATTTAAATGTTTCTGTTGACAGTATAAATCGGGCTTTACTATTTATGGATGCTTTTATAAAATTGATCGAATACCGCGGTCATAAATTTGGAAAAAGTGGAGACGGTTTTGATACCGTTTTTTTCAGCAACGGAATTGAAATTAAAGTAGATTTAAGAGAAGCTTTAAAACGAATTACTGCAAACGGCTTAAGAGAAACTACTGAATATGTTTTTACAGGCGATTTTATTTTTAGGGTTTCAAGAGAATCTAATAAAAAAGAATGGCGCGATGGAAAAATTTTGTTAGAAGATAATCTAGCTATAATTATAGCTAAATTAGAATTAATGGCGCTTGAAGAATAATAATAACCTGCTGGGATCAATTGCATTCAGCAGGTTTTTTTGTTTAATGAATTTCCTTTTTTAAGAAAAGTTGTTTTACAGGAAGATTTTCGGCTGCAGTTCCAGAATAATTGAATATTATATAGCCCATTTCAATTAAAGTTTCCTTCAAAATCAAATCAGATTCAAATATTTTTACCCAAATAAAATCGTGTTTTCTTTGTTTGGCGATTTCTTCAGCACGATTAAAAAGCAGCTGAATTTCTTCAACATTTAAATGAACGATATGTTCCATGCAGATCGGTTTTGAAGCCTCGACTTTTTCATTAAAAATTCGGGAAGAATTTAATTGAAGAAAAGAAGCTGGAGTTTCATTTTCATGAATCATCAAAACTTCAATATTAAAGTCATTCTGCACTTTAAAAAGTTCCGAAATAGAAAGTTTTTCAGAAACGTATTGTTCGCCAATTTCTTCGGATAAAAATAAATTAGAATAAAACTTTTTGGCTTTAGCTTCCATATCGGTAGCTGTATCTAGTATTATAACTACAAATTGTGCTTTTTTAGACATGTTTTCAGGTATTGAATTTCTATACAAAACTGCAATTGTTTGTTTGGTAAGAAAAGGGAAAAAAGTCTGAAATGTTGGTCAGAAAGTCGGTTTGTTAAATAGTGTTTCGGTATTCTAAAGGAGAAAACTGTGTGTAGTTTTTAAAGAATTTTCCAAAAACTGATTGATTCGAAAAATGTAAAGTATCACTGATTTGATTAATGGTTAACGATTTATTCTGAAGCAGTACTTTGGCTTCTAAAATAACCATTTCATCAATCCATTCGCGGGTTGTTTTACCGCTGTTATTTTTAATCACTTCTGAAAGGTATTTTCGGGTCACGTTTAGACTTTCCGCATAATACGATGGAGAACGATGTTGGATAAAATCTTTGACCAAAAGTTCTTTAAATTTTTCAAACAAAGGATTTTGAATTTCTTTCTGCGGCAGATTTTTTTTCATCGAATCCAGTTCAAATATCAAAACATACAAATAACTTCTGAGAATAGAAGCCTGATGAAAATGATTTGTTCGAAGATTTTCCTGAATTAAACTAAAAAGCTGTTCGAATTTAGTTTTGGAATTTTTCTCCAAAGGAAATACATGCATTTCACTGTTTTCGAAAAAATCATATTGAGAAAGAAAAAAGACATTGGTTTGAGTTTCTAGAAAAAACTTCGGTTTAAAAAAGATAATATCCATTAAAATGCTCTCGCTGTCTTTGCTGAAACTTCTAATAACATTGGGGCCAAGAGCCAATATTGCTGGTGCTTTAATCACGATTTTATCCAATCGTGTCTGCAATACGATGCTTCCTTTTTTCAGAAATTCAATAGCATAACTTTCAGCTCGATACGGAATATCAATGTACGGATGCTCTTCGATTTGGACATAAAAATAGTCTTTGTTGTCGTTTTCGTCTGTAAACAAACTTTTATGATGCTCGAGCGTGTAAGTGCTGATTTTGCTCATTTTAGCGAAGTCTTTTTGGAAGTTAATTTCTCAAATATAAGTAAAAATGGTTTTGTAGTAAAGCAATAAAGGCTGTCTTGTGGACAGCCTTTAAAAACTAATTAAAATAAAAAAAATAAAAAAATCGATAAGAATATTTTAAACCTTGAAACTAATGTGGTCTAAAATTGATTCTTACTTTGCTTTCATCAGCACTTCTACGCTGTTCGATTTTTTCAAGGCATTTGTTGTAAATTCCTTTAAATCTTTGGCAGTGATTGTGTTTAATGTATTTTTAAGAAGTTCCATGTCAAAAGGTGTTTCATCGTTTCGAACATACGATGTCAGCACGCTCAGCCAGTAATTATTCTCTTTAATTTGTTCCTGATGATTTTTGAGTATAGATTGTTTAATATCTTCCAACATATTGGCAGGAATATTTTCAGTCTGTACTCTTGCCAGTTCAGCATGAACAATTTTTACCAATGCATCTGCTTTATCCGGATTACAGTCAAAATTGATTTCTAATGAAAATAATGGAGTAGGAGACTGTGATAAGTTTGCTCCAACCTGAACGCCATAACTGCCGCCTTCTTCTTCACGAATGGTTTCCAAATAACGTTTGGTCAGCCATTCTGAAACCATATAACTTAAGATTTTGTTCTTTTTAGAATAGGTTACGTCTTTGTTTTCCAAATGAAGATAAACCGTTGTTTTTGGTGTATCCATTGTTCTGAAAATTGTTTTTTCAGTCTTTCCTTCTTTCATGAAAATTTTATGATCAACATATTTTTCTGTTTTTGGATCAGAAGAAATATTGCCTAAATAGGTATTAATTAAAGCGATGTCTTTTTCTGAAATATTTCCAACAAATAAGAAAGTAAAATCTCCTGCATTAGAAAAACGTTCGGTGTAGAATTTCTTTGCTTTATTCAAATCAAAAGCATTGATAAAATCCTGATTTAATAACCAATTTCTTTTGTTGTAATTGGTATTCAAAAGTGAAATCGTATCGTTTAAAGCTTTTTCATTGCTGTTGTGAGCGTTGTTCAATTTGTTTTGATATTGTTCTTTGATTTTATCAAAAGTAGTCGTGTCAAATCGCGGATGCTGGAAATAAAGGTGAGTCAACTGCAATAAAGTAGTTAATGATTCTTTGTTGCTGCTTCCATTAAAACCTTCGTATAAACCTCCAATATACGGACTAACACTAGCCGTTTTTCCAGTAAGTTTCTTTTTTAAATCGGTAAACTTATAATCGCCCAATCCAGAATAGGAAGCAACAGCTGTTGCAATCTGTGCTGACGGAAGTTCCTGCCAGTCCACAAGCGAATTTCCTCCAGCACTGTAAGCTGAAAATAAAATTTGGTCTTTGCTTAAAGTAGTTGGATATATAATCACTTTTGCTCCGTTTGCCAAAGTATATTGTTTTGCATTCGCGAATGCTTTAATGTCGCTTGTTTTTAGAATTGCCTTTTCCTTCAAATCCTCTTTCACTAAAGAAGCTGTTAATTCTTCTTCTTTGTAAGGTTCTAATTTGCTGTTTGAAATGGTTTTCATCGCATTCCAATAATCATTTGCGTCAGGAAATTTCGTTGCAACATCTTCTGGAGCAGAAACCGATAAGATTAAGTTTTGTTTTGGTTCTAAAGCTCTAAAAGAAGTATTAATTTGTTGTAATGTTACTTTATCTAAGAAACTGTTCATCCATTTGTATTCCTCATCCATTGTCATAACGGGATTGGCTTCTAAGAAATACATTTGAAATTGTTCTGCCCAAGATCCGTTGCTGATTTTGTCTTTATTTGCCAGACGATTGTCATAACTGCTTCGCATTTTGGTTTTTAAACGATCTAGTTCCTGTTGTGTAAATCCGTTTTGAATGGCTCTTTCATATTCTCTGTAGGCTTCTGAAAAAGCTTCTAAAAACTTGCCTTTTTTTGGTGTAATATTCAGCGAAAATTTACTGTCTAATCTGGAAAGATTGTTATTCGAAACTCCAAAAGACAATCCCGCCGTTTCATTGTTGATGATATATTCCCCAAAGCGAATATTCATTAACTGCATCGCAAAACTTTCCTGCATGCTTTTGGTCATTTCAGCTTCATCTTGCACCAAAGGTTTTGGAATAGTGTAAGAAAGTGAAATCCCCGAACGCTGTAATTCTTTATCCGTTGCGAGAACATAACGGTTTTCTTTTTGTACCGGAATTTTTTCGTATTCTCTTTTGTTGATTTTCTTTGGAGTTGGTATCGAACCGAAAATTTCTTTAACCCTTTTTTCAATTAAAGCCACATCGATATCCCCGACAATCACGACAGCCTGATTTTGTGGTTGATACCATTTTTTATAATAATCTCTTAAAACCTGATATTTGAAATTATTGATAACATTCAAATCTCCAATTACATTTCGCTTGGCATATTTTGAACCTTGAAAAACTACTTTGTCGATTTTTTCTCCAGCTCTGTAATCGGCATTTCTTCTAGTGCGCCATTCTTCACGAATTACGCCTCTTTCAGCATCAATTTCATTATTTGCTAAAAGCAGAGAACCTGACCAATCATGTAAGACATACATGCAGGAATCTAATAAAGTTTTGTTGTCAGCGGGAACATTGCTGATGTTGTAAACAGTTTCGTCATAAGCGGTGTAAGCATTGATGTCTTTTCCAAAAGAAACACCTTGTTTTTCCAACATGTTGATTATGCCTTTTCCTTTAAAGTGTTCTGTTCCATTAAAAGCCATATGTTCCAGAAAGTGCGCTAATCCGTCCTGATCGTCGTTTTCTAGAATCGCCCCGACATTTTGAACAAAATAAAAATCGGCTCTGTCTTTTGGCCATTCGTTGTGAAGGATAAAGTATTGCATTCCGTTAGGAAGCGTTCCGTGCACCACTTCTTTGGGCAGTGGAAAAGTAGTTTTAAACTGCGCCGAAATCTGAGTTAAACCCAAGAAAAGAAAATGCGCTAAAATTAATTTTGCTTTCATTGTTGATCGTTGTTGTTCTTCTTTTTGATTGAATTTTAGTTGGAATAGGGTATGACAAGTCCCTGCTGTTCATTTGAAATCTTCAAAAACAGTTGTAATGGAACACGGATGAAACGGATTCGCTTCCGCGAAAACGCTGATAAAACGGATTTTAAATGTTTTTATCTGTGTAAATCCGCGTTTTCGCAAGGCGAATCCGTTTAATCCGCGTTTAATTTTAAGGCATTCTAATTACATCCAGTCTGGTTTTGCTGTACCTTTTAAGTAGTAATCAAAATACTGTTGCATTTTGAGTGTCCAGTCTTTTCTGTTGGCAGCATCGTCTAAAGTATGCCCTTCCTTTTTGTAGTTTACTAATAAAGCAGGTTTTCCTAAACGACGAAGTGCAAAGAATAAAGATTGTCCTTCCTGATAAGGAACTGCGCGGTCATTATCATTATGGAAAATCAAAATTGGTGTTTTGATGTTTTTCGCAGAAAATAAAGGCGAATTTTTGATGTATCCGTCAAGGTTATCGTGCATTGAACTTCCCATACGGTATTGATCGGCTTCGTATTTAAACATAGTCGAAATACCATTCGATCTCATAACAGGATAATTGGCAGTAAAGTTGCTTACGCCTGAACCTACAATTGCACAAGTAAAAAGATCTGTTTTAGTCGTTAAGAAAGAAGTTTCGTAACCGCCAAAACTGTGTCCTTGAATTCCGATTTTACCTTTTTCAGTAATACCGTTTGCAATTAAATATTCGACTCCGCTCATAACATCGTTGTAAACACTATTGCCGACATCTCCGTAAACATAATGCACATCTGGTTGAAATACGATATAACCTCTGCTTAAATAGGTTGGGATATTAATGTTAGAAGAACTTACTTCCGGTTGTTGATAGGTAGTAAAATCTGTAGTGTGTTTTTCATAAAAATGAACAATTACGGGATATGTTTTTTTACTGTCGTAATTGTCTGGAAGATATAAGTTTCCTTGATTTTCTTTTCCACTAAAGCTTTTCCAAGTCAATACTTTTGCAGTTCCCCAAGCATATTCTTTTTGTTGCGGATTGATATCTGTCATTTTAGATTGTGATCCAAAAGTAGAAGTTCCCCACCATAAATCCGGGAAAATGGTGTAGCTTGATTTTGAAAACAAAACACTTGAATTATCTCCAGAAACGGCTTCAATTCGTACGCTATAATCCGGGTTTGCAAATATTTTTGCTACCGAATTATTGTTGTTTAATTGGTAAACGCCTTTAGATTTATGATCAAAATCAAAACCAACCAAAGTAACCGTTTTCTTTTGGTCTAAATTGCCTATAAAGCCTTCTTCTCCGTATCGAAGTTCCACTTTGTTTTTTCTTCCGTAACCTTGCGTCAGCGAATAAGCTTTTTTCTGATTCGTAAGATCGATTGCCCACAAATCAAACTGATCGTATAAAACTACTGTATTTCCATTGTTTAACCAGCCCGCAATTCCATAAGCTGTATTAGCCGATTTCATGTCTACATTATCATCTGAAAGTGGAAAAGGAATCTGAGAACTAATGTTTTTAAACTGCATAGAAGCAGGGTCAAAAGCAGTCCATACTTTTTCTTTTTCGTCATAATAAACAGCAAAACTTCCCTGTGGATTCCAAGTTGGATTTCCAAAAACGCCAGTCAGTACTTTGGTCGATTTTCCTGTTGTAGCATCAATCCAATATATATCGTTGCGTTCGTTAAAAGTCCAATCGGTTTCTACTGCATACGGTTTTTTATCAATCGCAAAAACACCTTTAAAAGTACCAGATTCCGGAATTAAAACCTGATCAAATTCACCTGTTGAAGCCACTTTGATCACTTTTTTGTCTTGGATATTATAAATGAATTTCTGTTCGCTCGGAAGCGTTTTAGAATTTCTCAAAAGTTCCTGTCTGCGTTCCATAGTTCCCTGATTGGATCTCCAGATTTCTACATTTGATTTTGCAATCTGTGTATTTTCAGGACGTTTATTTGAGTTTACTAATAACGTAATGAAATTGCTGTTTTCGTTTAATCCATACGCTACTTTAGAAATAGAAAAATCAGGATTATTCAAATTGATTTCATCATAATTGAATACAAAATGATTTTTATTAGTATTCAAATTAAAATAATAAACCATGTTGAAATCAGCACTATTAGCACCTTTTAAAGTAAAACTACCGCCGTTTTCTTTTTCATTTAATTGAAAATCGCCAAAATCAGAAGCTTTTCCGCTGTAAATAGTTTCTTGTTTTCCGCCAATTGCTCCGTGTTTTAGAAAAACCTGATCTTTTTCAATTTGCACATAAACAATCGATTTGTTTTTTAAAAAACGAGAAGATTTGATATTGTTTACAAAAGTACTGTCGTTGCTTTCTAAATTATAACAAACCAAACGCTGTAAATAGATTGCTCCTTTTGGTGATTCAGGACGAGTGTAATATAAGAAGTCGGTTCCTTCAAGTGGATTGGTGTAATGCTTGCTTTTCCAAAGTTTTTTAACTCCTGTTTTTAAATTTTGCAAAAGCGTACTATCATTTTTACTGTACTGAATCCAGTCTTTTTTTCCGATGAATTTTAAATCATTAATATCATTTAAAACCAAACGTTTTCCCTTTGGAGCTTCCTGAATAATGATCTGTTTTTTGTTTTCTTTTTCCTCATCCTGAAAAACGGTGCTGTACGACATCCATTTTCCGTTGTATGACAAAGCTTTAGAGTTAATTCTTTGCCACGATTGATAAGCTGATTCGTCTACTGCTTTTTTCTGTGCAGATAAACTATGTACACTCAAAGCGAGTGTACACAGTAAAACTATTTTTTTCATATTTTTTTGATTTTCAAAAAGCAATTATTCGTTTTTCAAAGTATTGATAACGTTGGTAAGTTCATCCACTAATTGTCCTGGATTTCCAGAATATCCTTCAGATGTAAAACGGATTTTTCCATCTTTGATCACTACTTTTCTAGGGATGCCGCTTGAATTAAAAATTTTAGCATATTGGCTGAAAGAAGCGTTATTTGTACCGCCTCCTTTTTTAACTAAATCAAAATGAGTAGTGATTTTTAACCCTTTTTCTTTTAAATATGCCAAAGCTTCTTTCTTGTAGCCTTCTTTAGTTTCCTGAGTGCTTATAAAATAAATTTCAACTTGTTTGTCTTCTTTAAAGTTGTTTACCAATTGCTGCATTGCCGGAAACGCTTTTTTACAAGGCCCGCACCAGGTTGCCCAGAAATCAATTACAATGATTTTTCCACTGTTTAAAGCCAGTTCTTTTGTTTTTCCGTCAGCTGATTGTACTTTAATTGCAGGAGCTGCGATATCAATCAGGGCGATTTTTTCTTCCGCTTTGTTTTCTTTTTTCAATTGCTCTAAATAAGCGGGAAAATCAGCTTCTTTTTTTCCTTCTTTTAAATAGATTTCTTTCAGCTTGGCCGTTGCGCCTTCTGATAAAGTATTGGCTCTTGCCGCATTTTTTAAAACTTCAATAATTGGTTTGTTAAATGCTTCTAAAGCTTTGATGTGAATATCGTTGATACTCGCTTTTTCGTAACGTTTTTCGAATGGAAGCAAAGCAAATGTTTCTAAAACTTCTTTATACTTTTTCAAAATATCGTACATACGAATCTGAATTACCAATTCGTTGTTAAGCTGCGTTTTTGCATTTTCTGTTGCCTGATTTGGTGACCAGTAAAGTCCTGACATATAAGACATGTCGTTTACTTTTTGCTGCATCTGCTGTATCATTGGTACTGCCATAGTTTCGATTACAGCAGGATCAACTACTTTTAAGTATAATGCTTTTGAAATATTCTGATGGTAAGCATCATTTAAATTAGCAAAATTCATTGTTGGAATCATAGCCAAAATGGTTTTGTAATCTTTCGTTTCGAAATAGTAGCCAAACTGCATTTTTGTGATGTTATCATAAAAATATTTTTGGTGAGGCGGTACTTCTGAATTGTTTGGAAAATCAGCTAAGAACTGTGTAATTACTTTGTTTCTTTCTGCTGCATCCTGAATCGGCATGATTTTTTGGTATGCTTTGAATCTTACATGGCTTCCTTTTGGAAATTGTTTTTCGATTACTGTTTCAAGAGAATCTGCCTTTGTTTTATTCTTTAAATCGAATAAATAAATGTGGTGTACTTTTGTGTACACTTCTTCAGGAAGTCCTTTCATATTCTTTGTGAAATCGGCTAAAAACTTGCTTCCCAATTCCTGAAACTTTTCAGGTTTTTGTTTTTTCAATACATCAAAGTACGTGTCAAAAAACTCTGGAAATCGGTCTCCGTGATCTTTTACTTCTTTTTTAAGCCAATATTCTGTAGCATCTCCATCAATAGAAAAATCTTTGAAGTAACCGCCAAACTGACCGTTAAAGTCTTTGTTTCTAAAAGTTGCCCAAGCTAAATCTGCGCCCGGCATTTTTACTTTTGGTTCTTTAAAAGCCACCAGCATATATCCTGTATCTTGATTAGTGTCGGTAACTAATCCATTTTCGGTATTACCGTAGAATTTGAAAGCCATAAAAGCACAGTTTTTTGGAACTGTAAAATCGGCGCTGTAAACAGCGCCATTTTTTTTCATTTTAAGGTCTTCAATTTCCCATCTGTAATCATTGAAAACATAAGCATAACCGCTGATATTTTTAACGTTTTCTAATGGTCCGCCTTTTGGATCATAAGTCATGCTGAAAGATGCTCCCGGAATCGGAATGTCCACCATGCCTTGTAATCTCGATTTAACTTCTTGACTCGTAACCTGTAAGGTAAAAGCGCAGAACGCCAATACCAATAATTTGATATTCTTGATTTTTTTAAACATTGTACGTTTTTTTATTTCCCTAATTCAGGGCTTAGATCGATATAATTTTGATTGATTGGGAATACATAACCACCGCTGTTTGGTTCTAAAGTATAGGTTTGGCCTTTAAAAACTCGAGTATATGTTTTTCTATAAGCTGGATCTAGATTTAATCGTCTTTGATCAAACCAGCGGAAACCTCTTCCGATGAATTCTTTTCTTCTTTCGGCTAAAACCAAATCCAGAGCTTCTTTGTTTGTTGTTGCGGTAACAGTGTAAGCTGCTCCCGATTTAAAACGTTTTGCTCTCAGAATATTTAGATAATTAACTGCCTCTGTAATTTTGCCAGATCTTGCATAACATTCGGCTGCAATCAGATACATTTCAGGTACAGAAACTCCAATATTAATTCCGTTTGTATAACTGTAAGTATAAACTCCGAAACCTCTTCCTGTATAAGTAGGATAGAAGGAAGTTCCCGGAGCAGTATAATAATTGTAGCGTAAATCATCTGTTCCAAAACTATTTAAAAGTTCTGTTGATAATGGCGCACCGTTATAAGTTAAAAGCAAAGTTTTTGAAAATATAACTTCAGGATTCTGAATCAAAACCGGATAGCTGTATGCTGTAGCTAACGATTTAAAATCGATTAAACCATTTTGCATCTGTAAAGCTTTCTCTGCATTTTCAAGACTCAATTGATATTGTCCCATCAATAAATAAGTTCTCGCAAGTAATCCGTAAACGGCTCTTTTTGAAGGAAGCACATTAAACTGAGGGTCATCCTGAATGCCATTATCCAAAGCGCTTTTTAAATCAGAAATGATTTGATCGTAAACTTGACCTACTGTGTTTCTGTCTAAAGAAGAAAACAATTCTGGTTTTAATAACAAAGGCACTGCTTTTTCTGAATTTGCAGAAGCTGGATCAAACTGTGGCCCATAAGTATTTACCAATTGTAAATAAGCAAATGCTCTGTGTACAAAGGCTTCAGCATAAATTTCTTTTTTTTCTGCTTCAGTTCCTTTTTCACTTCCCATTACGCCATCCAGAATTACGTTACTGTAATAAACGGCTTTGTATAATCCTGTCCAGTCTGAATCCCCTTGAGATGGATCATAGATTCTATCCTGCCAAGTATAACTGTTGCCCCAAATAGTAGTAACTCCGTTTTGATAAGTTGTTGGAAATTCAACATCAGCATTAGCAATAAGATAAATTCCTCCAGAGGAAGTTATATCATTATAATTATTGGCTATGGCTCTGTAATCAGAAGTATATTTTAAAATTCTGTTGTTTCCAACCTGTTCCACTTCAACATAATCTCGACATGAGTTTAGTAAAAGTAAAGGAAGGAATATATATAATGTGGATTTAAGAAATTTCATAATGATCTGTTTTTTTAAATTAAAAACTGCAATTAAACTGTAAAGAGTAATTACGCTGCGGTGGAAGCGTATTATAGTTATTGTTTGACAGGTATTGAGGATCGATTCCTAAATCATTTTTAACCCATAGCAATCCTAAATTTCTCGCTGCAAAATTGAAACTTAACGACTTAATAAAAGTTTTTTGCAACCACTCTGAAGGGACATTGTATCCTAATGAAACTTGCTGTAATCTTACGTTATCAGCAGGTAGTACATTAATATCTGCCATTTGGTAACGGTTCAAACTGTTAAAGCTGATATTGGTAAGACCAGGAACGTTTGTAAAAGCTTCGTCTCCAGCTTGTCTCCATCTGTCTGCTACCAGTTCGTCTTTTGCGACAGCTCCATATTGCACTCCAGAATAAGAAGGATAATTTTGTAAGACAGTATTTCTAAATACATGTCCTGCATAATAGGTAATCTGAACTCCTAATCTGAAATTTTTAAAAGAGAAATCATTCATAAGTCCTCCAAAATAAGGAGCAAAAGTAGTTCCCATATACTTTAAATCTTCTTTATCAATCGATGCAATTCCTTGAGTTGAATTCACAATTGTTCCGTCTTTTTTATATACAGTAGATTGACCAGTATTATCTAAACCTGCCCAATTATAAGCGTAAACATATCCGATAGGCTTACCTTCGGTTGTTACACCAGATAGATATTGGTTAGTAGTAGTCGCCTTAAAACGAGAGTCTGTAACTTCATTAGTATTATAAGAGAAATTAAAAGTGCTATTCCATTTAAAAGCAGTGTTTATAATAGTTCCTGAAAGAGATAAATCTACTCCATGTCCTTTTAAGGTACCTGTATTGTAATTTACGAAAGACCAGCCATAAGTTGGATTAAAAGGAAGATTTACTAAAATATCTTCTGTTTTTTTATAATAAAAATCAACACTTCCTCGTAAACGATTATTGAAAAAACCGTAATCTAAAGCGTAATTGAATGTTGATGTTGTCTCCCATTTAATTTCAGGATTTTGAGGTATGCTGATAGATCCTGTTGGTAACTGCGTATTAAAATCGACAGATCCAATGCTGATTACAGGGCTTTGGCTTCCGAAACCACCACTAGGAGAAACTCCTGCCTTACCATAAGTAATTCTAAAAGCTAAATTGCTTAACCAGTTTACATCTCTTAAGAAAAATTCTTTATTCATATCCCATTTACCTCCTACAGACCAAAGTGGCAATGCTCTATTTTTTTTAGAAGCTCCCACTAAGTTAGTATCATCAAAGCGGACACTTCCTGAAACATGGTAGCGGTTCATAAAATCATAAGAACCCAGCCCATAGTAGGACAAATAACGGTTTCTTGATTTACTGATGCTATTGTCAGAAGTTCCAATAATGCTCTGCCATCCATAAACCGTATTGTAATAAACGGTAGGATTTACAGATTGACCTGAATTAGTATCTACATTATAACCGTAGTATCTTTGGCTTGAGCCTTCTCTGCGTTCTTCTCTAATTTCTGTACCTGCTAAGAAGTGTAAGCTGTTGTTTTCATTTAAATTCTTATTGATATTCATTTGAAAACGCATACTCTGAGTATCATTGTTAATGTTCGTGTTGTATAAATAAGAACCCAGCGGTATACCATAAACTAATTTCCCAGCTGTATTAACAGATGTTGCCTGGTTAATCATGTTTCGAGTAAAATAACTATCCAGTTCACTTAAAGATTTGGTCTTATTTGTAATAGAAGTATACATTCCTGATGCTTCAAAATTTAACCAATCTGTAACTGTTGCTGTTAAACTCGCATTTAATCTAATGTTAGCTCCTTTGGTTATCACATTAGAATAATTTAATTCATCTAAATAATTGTAAGACCAAGGTAAATATCCTTTTGCTTCAAATCCTTTTGAAACTTCAGGTCTGAAAAGGAAATAACGGTTAATTCCATTTCCGTTTTCATCAGCGATCATATCATACGGACGCAAAGCCGTAGCCGATACATTTGACAAAGCTTCGTTTGCAACTGTATTGGTTTGATACGATGTTGGAACATAATTGACTCCTGTATTTAATTTTAAAAAGCTTTTAAGCTGAAAAGAGTTATTTAACGTGATATTGTAAGATTGAGAATCATTTCCTCTCATGGCAGCATGATCTTTATTGTATCCTAAAGATAAATAGTAAGTGCTTTTTTCATTTCCGCCATTTATAGATAAATCGTATTGTGTTGTAACTGAATTTCGAAGTAAATATTTGTTTATCTGTCCTAAGTTATCATTTTGTCCAAGTTGGGCTAATAACTGATCTCTTTGCGCTATCGAAATTTCGCCTCTTTTTTGTCTAAACATAATTTCCTGCGCGGCACTTGGATTAAGAGCCTGCCAGTTCGAAATGTTATCAGCAACGAATCCACCATTCACAAGGTCTTTTTCATAATCAATATATTGGGCCGTATTCATAACACGCAGTTTTCCCAAATCTATTTTTTCTCCAATGCTTGTAGTCGTATTGAAGCTTATTGTTGGTTCTCCTTTTTTGCCTTTTTTGGTTGTAATTACAATAACACCATTAGCAGCCATAGATCCCCAAATTGAACTTGCAGCGGCATCTTTTAAAACGGTTATACTCTCTACATCATCTGGATTAAGAAAACTTAAAATAGAAGATCCTGGCACTCCTCTTTTAGAAAAAGCAAAATCTTCTCTTGATTGTGGAAAACCATCAATAACGATTAATGGCTGCCCTGTTCCGCTATAACTATTAGTTCCTCTAACACTGATAGAACCTGTTCTTGGATCAACATTTACACCAGCCAGTTTTCCTTCCAATCTTGACTGAATGTCAACTGTTGGAACTTCCGCAAGTTCTTTTGCGGTCATTACCCCAATAGCACCAGTAACTCTTTCTTTCGGAATTTCAGTATAACCATTTGATACTGCAATCTCTACAGTATGTAATTCCATAACATCTGGTACAAGTACTGCATCTATAATTCGTTTATTATTAACAGGAACCGTAACAGTTTTAAAACCTAAAGAGCTGAAAACGATAGTATCGTAAGGAGAAACCCTCATTCGATATTCACCTTCTTTTCTGGTGATATCCCAAGATTGTTTGCCTTTTAGAATTACGTTTACACCAATAAGCGGTAAGCCTTTTTTATCAGTAACTTTACCAGTTAAGTCATATTCCAGCTGTTCTGCTTTCTTTTTATTTCTTTTTACAACAACTTGTTTATCAATAATATCAAAGGTTAAATTGTTGCTTCTTAAAGCATTATTTAAGATTTCTTCCAATGTTGCGTCTTTGTCCAATGTAATAGTATTGGCCGATTTTAGCACATCATCATTATAGAAGAAGACATAGTTAGTCTGTTTTTCTAAAGTAGAAAATACCTCGGTTAGTGGCGTGTTCTTGAAACGAACATGTATTTTATTTTGTCCTAAAGAAGGGTTCGCATATAAACTACACATACTTATCCAGATAAATGCAGTAACAGATCTCATAAGCAGCAGATATAGGTAATAGTGGTATCGTCCAGAAAAATACTTTTCTGAATTATGTTTTTTATTCATAATTTTGTTTTGAATTTAAGAGATAGTCAATTAGCGTTGACTACAGTTCTACAATGCCAAAAGATGGTTCCAACATCTTTTGGTTTTTTTTTGGTTAGTTTTTACAAATAAGGTTGATATGTTTATTTCTGGTCTTATATCATAGGCTTTGGTGGTTTTAGAATTGATTTTTTTATTTATTTAATTGTAATAGTTCTTTGGTTTGCGTTAACAGTACAGTTGTTGTTGGTAATACTCGCTAAAGTACTAGCCAGTGAATTCAGGTTTTCATTTAAAGCAAATGAGCCGGAGTAATTGGCGTCAAGATTTAAATTTTCTCCTTTTATAAATTCAATTTTATAATATTTTGAAAGTTTCCCTAAAATGGTATTCAAAGACTGACTTTTGAAAGTAAAATAACCTTCTCTCCAAGACAATATTGAAGCCACATCTTTTCGTTCTACTTTAAGCTGTTTTTGATCTTTGTTGATTGTAGCAATCATTCCAGGTGTTAAGTCTTCCTGAATTTCTTTGTTGCTTAACAATCCTTTTTTGTTGTATGTAATTCGGACTTTTCCTTGCAATAAAGCAGTTTGAATCGTTTCATCTTCAGGATAGGAACTCACATTGAAAACTGTTCCAAGTACACGGACATTACATTCTTTTGTCTTTACGAAAAAAGGCTTGGCTTTGTTATGTGCGACATCAAAAGCCGCTTCACCAGTTAAATACACTTCACGAATCGATCCGTCAAATTGAGTTGGATAAATTAAAGATGAACCTGAATTCAGCCAAACGGTTGTTCCGTCGGTTAAAACGATTTGCGTTCTTTTTCCGTAAGGAACTCTAACCGTATTAAAAGAAGCGCTGTTGGAGTTGGTATTGATAGCCAGTTCTCCAACCGTAACTTTTTTGCCATTTTTTCCATAACTAATGATTGAGCTGTCTTGTACAGCAATAGTCTTCTGATCTTGCAGGACAAGAGAGATATCCTCTAAGTCTTCATTAGATTCAGTTGTTGCTCCTTTTTCAGCAAAGAGCTCTAAATCTGTTTTAGGTTTGCTTACTGGAGTTCGGTTCAGAAACAATCCAGCTAAAAGTGCCACGCTCGCAGCAGCAGAAAAGGCGATTAATCTTTTCTTTTTCCTGCGTCTGGTTTCTTTTTGTTCCAGCTCGATTAGTCCATGACGAATTTGATTCTTTAAAGAATCTTTTTCGTCGTTTGATATTTTATTAAAATTAATTTGCAAGGCGATGTTTTTATGGGGTATATAATACTAAGAGAACGACTCTTGTAAAACATAGACATAAAAAATAACCTTTTTTTAAAGTTTTTTTCGAAGTTCTTTCAAACACCTGTATATCAGTGTTCTGCAAGACTCAATAGAAATGTCTAAAATAGAAGCAATTTCTTCATAAGGTTTGTCTTCGTTAAATCTGTAGAATAAAGCTTTACGCTGTTTATCGGTAAGTTCTTCCATTGCAAAAGCCAGTCTGGAGTTCAGCGCTTGATGGTTTTCTTCTTCGATTAAAGTGTCTTCAAAAGAAAGTTCTTTTAATATAACCGAATCATAGTCAGTACTTAAAGAAAATGTTTTTTGAGTGGCTTTATGTTTTTTTAAAACATTTCGCTGTGTGATTTTAAACAAATACGATTTTACATTGACATTTTCGGCAAGACCGCTTCGGTATTTGTAAATGTCTAAAAACACGTCGTGAATCGCATCTTTAGCGATAGAAGTTTCGTTAGTATATTGTAAAGCAAAAGTAAGTAAAACATCAGCGTAGCTATCATACAGCTTCTCAAAGGCGGTAATGTCACCTTTTTTGATCTGCTGCCATAATAAAATATCTGATGTGGTATTCTCCATTTAAGGAATAAAATTGCTATTGTTTTTGGGCAAATCTATAACTTTTATCAGTTGATTGAATAATATTTCGAATATTTCGCATCATTTTGAAGATTTTGGTCAAAATAATGGCGATAATTTTGTTAAAATGAGTTTGAAAGAATTGTGTTGATATTTGCTTGAAATGAAAGAGCTCTTTTGTAGAAATAATCTTTTTCTTAACATTACTGCAAAGTAAAAATAAACTGAAAAAACAGTTTAACTCATTCAATCTCTTTAAGCTAATGATTAATAAAATTCAAAATTGTAAACGTTTATGCCACATCGTTATTATTTTGAAGATAGGTAATAAAAGCCAAAGGAGAAACGCCTGTAATTTTTTTGAAAGTAATAGTAAATCGAGTGTGCGAAGCAAAACCAGCTTGATCGGCCAGATAACTTATTTTATATTTTAAATAACTCGGATCGTTTTTTAAGCAATCGACGATATAATTGATTTTTAACTCATTAATATATCCCGCAAAATCTTTTGATTTATGTTTATTGATAACATAAGACAAATAACGGTGGTTGATATTTAATTCTGAAGCCACAGAATTGAGCGATAAGGTTTTATTGAGATAAAAAAGGGAATTTTCAAATTCGTTTAGTTTTTCCAGAATTGCATTTTCAGTTGCCTCAGACATGTATTCTTTGGAAGCATCTTTCTTTATTTCGGGTTCTGTTTCTTCTTTAAAAGCAACTTTGTTATTTTCGATAAAAGCTTTTATTTTTTTATGATCCTGTTTTCTTTTGTAGATATATAATGCGATGGTAGTTAAAATGGAAGAAGCACAAATACCTAAAATGATAAGTTTGTGTTTTTGATATTTAGACTGACTGTCCAAATGGTTTTTTCGGATGGAACGAATTAAATCATCTGCAATTACCTTTTTATTGTCATTGTCAGCTTTTGCCAGTTTTAGATTTTTTTCATTGTAAGTGATGTATTTTTTGGAATCGGTCTTTTTGTAGAATTCCATTAACGAATTATAAACCTCTTGTTTTAAGGCAGAGTAATCCGATTTTTCGGCAATTTCTTCCGCTTTTTTATAATTCAATAAAGCTTTTTTGTAGTCTTTCGTTGAAACATAGACATTTGCTAAACCATTATAAATAAAACCTTTTAAAGGACTGTCTTGAGACAAAGATTCTTGTAGTTCTTTTTCAGCTTTTTCGTAATGGTATAAAGCAGAGTCCGCTTTATGCAGTTCAAGATAGTTACGGGCAATAAGTTCATCGTTAATTGCAATTTGATAATTTTTATCGCTTACAGAAGCTGCCTTTTCAAATAATTGAATTCCTTTTTTTAGATGTAAAATAGCTTTAGAATAATTAGATTCCAGCAGTTCATAACAAGCAAGCTCCTGAGATAAATTTCCTTGAAAACGAAACATTTCACTTTCGTCCTTGATTTTTTTACTAATCGTAACGGCTTTGTTCAGATATGTTTTCCCAATGTCATAAATCTCGCTTTCACGGTAAAGCGAAGCCATAAAGCCATAAATTTTAGCCTGAAAAGCATAATCTTTATCCAGCAAAGCCAAACTATCGGCTTGTTTTAATGCATTAATTGCTTCATTATTAATTCCGTATTGATACAAAAGATGCGCCTTCAGCATACGCGTTTTTATTCTGTCAGTGTTGTTTTTTGCGAGTGTATAGAGATAATCAGTATTACTCAAAGCTTTTTTCGGATTTGAACTTAACAAAATCTGATAGGTTTCGGTATAAATACTTTCGAATGACTGCTGTGGATAACAGAGGCAATGCGAAAGAAAACAAGCAAGTAGGAGGAGAGTATTTTTTAATTGCATGTGGTATTTAGTTATAAATTAAATCAAACAGTTTTATATTATAAATATATATTCTATTGTATTAATATGATTTTAGTATAGTAAACGGGGAATGTAGGCATAATTTTTCAAAATATAGTTGGGTATTTGTTTTCTTAACAACATTAAATTTTATGTGTAATTAGTCTTGCTTTATTTGCATCAAATGGATAAACTTTGACCTAATTAATTGAAGTTTTAATACTTAAAATTTGATTGTTTTTTAAGAGGTTTTAATTCAGTTGTTTACGTTTTTTTTGTCGGAGAAATATTTTACTTATTACGTAATTGGTAAAGAAACGCTCCATTTTTGCCTGTTTCAAATGACTAGTTTCGCAGCTAAGTTTTTAAATGAAACAAAATAGTTTTTGTTTTAAAGCTTTTTTTGTTGGGCTGCTGGTTTCGTCAAAAGCTGCACAATTTCTCCCATTTTTATTTCCTTAAATACATTAAACCAATCCTGTTTATGGCAGGCTCTAGAGGGGTCCGGAGTATATTTGTTTTTTAATGTTTGCAATAGATTTGGATTGAACTTAGCAACTGAAACCAGCAGTATTTTTTTTAGATTTTAAAGGTTAATATACTGTAATGAAAAGAAAATATACCAAATCTGCATTATTGTTGTTGGACATACAAAACGATTATTTTTACAAAGGGAAAATGGAGTTTCAGGGAAGTTATGAAGTGGCTTCTGAAGCAAAGAAAGTTTTAGAAATTTTCAGAAAGAAACGAAGAACTATCATTCATATCCAGCATATTGCAGTGCATAAAAATGCTTCTCATTTTATTTCTGGAACTTACGGAGCAGAAATATATGAAGAAGTTAGGCCTATGGAAGGAGAAACTGTGATTACTAAAAATAATCCCAATAGCTTTATACAAACGGATTTATATGATTATTTAAAGAATAACCAAATTGAAAATCTAACCATTGTAGGCATGATGGATAATATGGCTAATGATCCAACTGTTCGAACAGCTAAAGACTTGGGGTTCAATGTACAGTTGGTAGAAAGAAAGGCAACATCAATTGTATAAAGAAAAGGGATAAAAAACTATTTCGTTAAATTAAATAAAAGAAAATAGTAGATTTGGTTAAAACAAATATAAAAATGATGTATTTTTGCGCTCAAAACAAGTAACGAGCAGTTGAAAAGGTTAATCATCATAGCACTTTCTATATTAATTTTATCTCCTTCCTTTGGAAGCTTGTTTGTATATGCTTCTTTCAAAATCAACCAGGAAGAAATTGCAAAAACGATTTGTGTACAGCGCAAACAGGTTTTTAACAATTGTAACGGTCGATGTGAACTTCAAAAAAGCATCAAAAAATATTCTGATAACGAAAAGAAAATGCAGGACAGCCTAAAAGAAAAATTAGAGCTTGTTTATGTTCAAAACACGGCTGAAGTTGTGATCAACGCAGTTCCTGTTATCGAATCAAAAGAAAATACTTCTATTTTGTTCGAAAAGAAACCTATCAAGGCTTCTAATCTTACTTTTCATCCTCCGCTCGTTTAATTCGAGATCATTTTCTATTTTTAAATCCTAATGGCATTGTTTTTTTTGGAACGATGTAAAAAGAGGCAATATTTTGTATTTCTTACTATATTTTAAATATTGTAGAAATTCAGTTTAATACTTGAATCTGCGTTGGTTTTTCATACAAAAAGAATTGATCTTATCCCTTCAATTGAAAATGCTTTAATCCATTTTCAATTCAAAACACCATTAAAATTTCACGGCATTTGGACTTTCCTAAAAGGATGGTTTTATGTTGCATTTTAAAACGTTTTTCAAACATTCATTACCAATGAAATCTTTTAAAATTTTAGTCATTGCACTATTAGGTGTGATTACTTCCTGTACAATCGATAAAACAGATTATGAAGCTGAAATCGGTTCACAAGTTCCAGAATATTATGAGTTTAAAGAAGCTGTTTCGTTAACCAGCGGGAATTATAAAATTAGCATTGAAGCTTTAAACGGAACCTTTTATAAAGGTTATAACGAACTTCATCTAAAAGTTAGCAATACACAAACCAATCAAAGTGTAAGTGCATCTGAAGTTACTGTTTTACCAATACTAAATACTTCGAGTTCTTGTCCGCACGAATACAATGTATCGTATGATGCGACAAATAAATATTTCGCTGGATATGCTGTTTTTACGAGTGAAACAGCAGTTTCAAACAGCTGGAAATTATATATAAGTTTTAAAGCTGACAATCAGAAATATGAAATCAATAAAGATATTTCGGTTGAAAAACAGAGCAATAAAAACTTGAATATGACCACTTTTACAGGAAAAGATAACGAACAATATGTAATTGCGTTAATTTCTCCGCAAAAACCAAAAGTGGCAGAAAATCCTTTAGTTGCGGGTATTTACAAGTACAATAAACCAACAATTCCTGCTGGTACTTTTCCAGATCCTTCTCAGTTTTCTTATTCAGAAGTAAGCGGTTATACTTTAAAATTAGATCCAAGAATGCCGGAACCTTCAATGGGAAATCATTCTTCGCCAAACAATCAGGATTTAACACAGCAGAATGATGGTTTGTATCATGGTGTTGTCAATTACACGATGACGGGAAATTGGACTTTAAACTTAATCCTTATGAACCAAAACGGATTGATTTTGAAAGGAACCGTAGTTCCAACCGATTTCACGCCGGGAGTAGAAGGGGTGAAGAGCGAACTATATATTGATACTTTATTCTAAAAACATGAAATATATAATAATGTTACTTTTTTTGGGAATGTCAGTAACAGCTCAAAATTCTCATGCGCACCACGACAGCATCAAAAATTTAGAAGAAGTTCAGGTAAAAAATGCGACCAAAAAGAAAATTGAAACCGAAATGAAAATGGCGGTTTCTGTAGATGAGTATTTGTCTTCGGCAGATAATATCAGTTTTATCAAACGCGGTGCCTATGCTTGGGAACCACTTTTGAATAATATGAGCACAGAACGTTCTACAGTAACCATTGACGGAATGCACATTTTTGGAGCTTGTACAGATAAAATGGATCCGATTACGTCTTATGTAGAAAGTAATAATCTTTCGGCAATTGATATAAAATCAGGACAGGAAGGAAGTTTACACGGTTCTACTATTGCTGGAAGCATCGATTTAAAAAGAAAAAGCACACCTTTTGGTCTTGCTAAAAAATGGAACGGAGCTTACCAAAGCGGTTTCGAATTTAATAACAAACAATTTTTCAATCTTGGAAATGTAGCTTATTCAGGTGAAAAATTTGTTGCCGAAGGAAGTATTTCGTACCGAAAAGCAGATGATTATTATGACGGAAATGACAATGAAGTAAAACATTCGCAATATAAAAAGTTCAATACATCATTAGGATTTGCTTATAAAACAAGTGATTTGTCTGCTGTAAGAGTAGACGCAATTTTTGATATGGCAAAAGATGTGGGATATCCAGCACTTCCAATGGATTTATCGCTTTCTCGTGCTTTAATTACGTCAGCTTCATACAAACAATTATTTGAAGATGGCTTGGTAAAAGTGATTGATTCCAAAATTTATTTCAACGCGATCGAACATTATATGGACGATACGACACGACCAGAAAACTTAGTTCACATGGATATGCCGGGCTGGAGTACGACTTATGGTTTGGTTTCGAAAGCCAATTTGAAAAAGAACAGTTATTCGTCTGAAATACAATTGAACGCCTACGATAATCTTTCGATTGCAGAAATGAGAATGTATCCGCAGGATAGAAGCAAAAGAACGATGTTTGCTTACAGTTGGCCTTGGGTTACCACTCGTTATGCAGGACTTTCGATGAATAACTCTTGGGAACTTTCGGAAAAAAGTCAGGTAAATTTAGGTGGTTCTTTGGGTGTGAATTACAATTACTCTAAATATGTCGAATTCAACTGGATTTTCCATCCAGGAGCACCTCAGGAAAAAACAAGATTTTTACCGAGTCTGCATGCTGGCTACAATTTGAATATTGATCAATTTAATTTTTCAGTCGGAACGGGTTACGGACATAGAGCACCGTCTGTTTCTGAAGGCTATGGCTACTATATTTACAATAGTTTTGATCGCTACGATTATATCGGAAATCCTGATTTAAAAAATGAAATTTCGTATGAAGGAAATGCAAGTGCTGGTTTCAAAAACGAAAGATTAAGCATTCAGGGCAAACTGAATTATTTCTACATAGAAAACTATATTATTGGTAGAATCCTTAGCATGGGAAGTCCAATGAATTATCAATCGGTTGGAGTAAAAGGATATACTTCATTAGATTATGCCACGCTTTTGAATATGTCAATGAATGTCAGTTATGATATTTTAGAACATTTACATTGGAACGGAACTTTGACTTATGCACGTGGTATGGATAATAATGGCGGGAATCTGCCTTTTATTCGTCCGTTGAGTTATTTGACTTCACTTCATTTTATGCATAAAAATTTCGGAATCCAGACTTCTGTAAATGGCGATTTTGAACAGATCAATTATAGTCCAGAATATGGAGAGGATTTGACAGGAGCTTATGTAATCTGGAATCTTTCTGCGAATTATTCATTCAAAATAAATCAAATGAAGACCGTAGTTCAGGTCGGAGCAGAAAATTTATTAAATGAATACTACAGCACTTACGCCGACTGGGGAAATATTCCGAGAATGGGGCGTAATATTTTCACTTCTTTAAAATTCAATTTCTAATAATAATGAAAAAAGTTTTTAGTATCACAATGATAATCTTGCTGCTGTTGGTTTCTTTCCAGCAGGCATTGATTATTGTGCACTTTAAACTGAATCAAAAGAATATAGAAAAAGAATTCTGCGTCAATAAAGCCAAACCAGAATTGCAGTGTCACGGTAAATGTCATTTGAAAAAAGAGCTTGAAAAATCAGATAATAATAGTGATTTAGAACTAAATAGCATTAGTAAAAACATCGACATTATTTTGACTGCTGAAATTGAATTTACATTGAATATTATTAAAGAAATAAATTCTAAAAAAGTATTGATTTACAAAGAGACAGGCCAAACAGAACCTTGCCTCGAAATTTTTGTACCACCGCCTATTTGCTGATTAGCTCATCAAATTAAAATTAATTTAAACACATAGAAACATAGTTTTTCGGAGTGTAGAAAATAGGCGTTTCACTTGTATTAATACACATAGTTATTTGTTAAATGACGTGTCATTTTTATTTCATCTTTATCAGGTCAAATAAAATCTATGTTTCTATGTGTTTAAAATTATTACAGTTAGGATGGAACAAGATGTGCCAAAAGCATCTTTTAGGCATAATTAATTACAAAAATTTAAATATCAAAAAATGCAAAATTTAAAAAAATACTTTTTATTATCCCTTGTTTCTTTGGGATTCGTATCGTGTTCAAGCGATGATAACAATCCAGCAGCGAATAATGTAACCTTAGAATTCAATAATACTTTCAAAAATACCACTATTGTTTTAGGAAATGCAGCTTCGACTTCGGCTACAGCCAATACTTCTGCAGCTGGGCAAGCACATCATTTTTCGGAACTAAAATATGTCATCAGTAATATTCGTCTGGTAAAAGATAACGGAGATGAAGTTCCATATAGTGTAAACGATTTGGACAAAGGGGCAACAGTAATCGATCAGGCAAAAACAGCTTCTTTAAGTTATGTTTTAAGCAATGTACCTTCAGCAACTTACAAGCAGATTAAATTTGGTTTAGGGATCAAAGCAGAGCAAAATACTTTAGATCAGGTAAGATTTCCAAATTTCTATGCTGCGGCAGGTGCAAATGACACAGCGATGATGTGGGAATGGGGAAGTGGTTATCGTTTTACCAAAATTGAAGGTTTTTATGATGCAGATAATAAAGCAATGTCTATTCATACAGGCAGCACAGTCGAAGGAACTGCTCCAAACTATACACAAGGTGTTAATGCTTACAGAGATGTGACTTTAAACCTGACGACAAATGCAGTTGTGGGAAGTACTGCTCCTAAAATCAAAATTAAAGCCGATTTTGACAAATTGTTAAGCGGTAAGACCAATACAATAACACTTTCTACAGGAACAGGAATGAACGATAATGCCACTCCAAACGTTCACACGGCAGCTCAAATGGTAAAATTTGTAGATAATTTGGGAGGAAACGGATCAAGCGATATAACAGGAATGTTTTCTGTGACTGCTGTAGAAAACTAAAAAAGGGTATGCGGATGAAACGGATTTACTTCGTAAAGCCACGGATAAATACAGATTATTTTAAAATCCGTTCAAATCCGCGTTTTCGCGATAGCGAATCCGTTTAATCCGTGTCCTATTTCCAGAGCTGTTTAAACGGTTCAATTTTAAAATTCATTTAAAATGAAAAAAATACTAGGTTTCGTAATAGCAATATTGTTTCTGACTTCCTGTAATAGCGAAGATTCGGAAATGCTGGCTATTGATAATCCTGAAATTGATTTAAAAATTCCGGCTGATTTTCCGGAACTGAATGCTTTTGTAAGTCAGAACAAACCCACTCAATATGGTGTAGAATTAGGAGAAAAACTTTTTTCAGACAAAAGATTCAGTGCAGATAATACTATATCCTGTTCCAGCTGTCATATTCAGGAAAATGCTTTTACAGATCAAAAAACACAAGCAGTTGGAATTGAAGGCAGAATCGGACTTCGTAATACACCTTCGATTCAGAATTTGGCTTTTATGAAATTCTACAATTGGGACGGAAGTAAATTACAGCTTGAAACACAGCCTTTAGTTCCTATTATCACACATGAAGAAATGGATTCTTCGATTTTGGAAGTAATCGGTAAAATTAAAGATGATGCATCATATAAAGACTTATTTAGAAAAACTTTTGGTGATGAAAACATTACTCCGGACAGAATTTACAAAAGCATTGCACAGTTTGAATACACACTGATTTCTGCCAACAGCAAATATGATAAAGTAAAACGAAAAGAAACCTCTTTTTCAGAAAGTGAATTAAAAGGCTATCAAATCTTTCAGCAGAAATGTGCGAGCTGCCATGCAGGAGAATTATTTACGGATCAGAGTTTTAGAAATATTGGTTTCCCTTTAAATACGGATACTAATGAAGCGGGACGCGCTAGAGTAACAGGAGTTTCATCAGACTTTATGAGTTTTCGAGTTCCGACTTTAAGAAATATCGAATATACGGCTCCGTATGGAAGTTTTGGCCAGTTTTCAACTTTAAAATCTGTTTTAGATTATTTTGATGATGGTGTTTTAGATGCCGATAATTTGGATCCGATTTTTAAAGGAAATGGAAAAAAGATGCCACTCACAGAAGAAGAAAAGATAAATCTCATTGCATTTATGAAAACCCTGAGCGATACAGAATTTTTAAAAAAATAATAAAACATCAGGTTTATAAAAGGCAAAAAAAAAGCTAAACTGAAAAGTTTAGCTTTTTTTTTGCCTTTTAGATTAAAAGTTTGTTGCAGATTATAATTTGAAACCTAAATATCTTATAAAAAGTAATATGATTCTGATATCCATCCTAAATTTGATTTTGGTTTTATGTATAATCATCTAATAATCAGTTTTATGAAAAAAATAGTTTTATATCATGTTTTATTATTGTTTGTAATTAGCGCCTGTAAGAAAGAATCTGAAATAAAAAAAGATTCTAACGTTCCTGCTGTTTCTAATTCAGAACAATATGAATTTGTTGGCGGTTATCCGACAGAAGCTACCATTAAAAAAGCTTATGATGATGCCGATCTTACTCGTGCTATACAAGTTTATAAATTTTTCTATCCTACAGTTTCTGGAGAAGCAATAGTAAAAGGGAATGACAGTATTAAAATAAAGTCTAATAGTTCATTTGGTACTTTGGATACTAAGCCAGGACAAATTGGATTTACATTAAATTCAGATACGCCTTATGGACCTATACCAATTGATCTGTCAAAAGGGCCAATGGTTATTGATATCCCTAAAGGTCCACTGATTGTTGTTGCAATGGATGTTAACCAGCGTTGGGTAGCAGATATGGGAATTCCGGGACCTGATGCAGGAAATGGAGGAAAACATTTACTGCTTTCACCAGATTATAAAGGCGTTGTGCCTGCGTCTGGATATCATGTCTGGAAATCATCGTCAAATAATTTAACCGTTGGAATTCGTTCTCTTCCTGTTGGAGGAGATGTTAAAGCGGCCATGGATAGAATTAAAACAGTAAAAGTATATCCATTAAATAAACCAACAGATTGGAAAGAGCCAGATTGGCTGGAATTGAGCAATAAACCGCAAAATACAACACCCGTTGCTTGGGAAAATAACATCAAATATTGGGAAAATCTAAATGATGTAATACAGCGTGAGCCTGCTTTTGAAGGTTACAGAAATTATTATGGAGATCTTGCTGTATTGGGTATCAAAAAAGGACAGGCTTTTAAACCTGATGCGAGAATGAAAGAAATTCTTGAGAAAGCTGCAAAAATTGCCAATGCTCAAATGAGAGTACAATCGTTTGCCGATCGCCGTCCAGACCGAATTGTCTGGAAAGACCGCCAATGGGAATGGGTAGCACTTCGATTTGAGGATGGAGATTTTAACACTACTGACTATGTAGATCTTGACGGTCGTGAAACTTGGTTTTATCAGGCAATTGGGGCATCTCCTTCAATGTTTAGAAGAAAAGAAGGCTCAGGTTCATTATACTGGCTTGGACTTAAAGATAATACAGGAAAATATGTCGATGGAGGTAAAAATTATAAGTTGACTATTCCAACACCAGTTCCTGCCAAATTATTCTGGTCTATTACAATCTACGATGCAGAAACCCGCAGTCAAGTTCTTACAGATCAAAACAAAGCGGCTTTACGTTCACTATTTGAATTAAAAGATAAAATAGGTGGAAAAAGCATTGATTTGTTTTTTGGACCAAAAGCTCCTGCAGGTAAAGAAGGGCAATGGATAAAAACACTGCCAAACAAAGGTTGGTTTGCTTATATCCGTATATATGGACCAGAAGCTGCAGCTTTTAACGGTACTTGGAAACCAGGAGATTTTGAAGAAGTAAAATAATTTGTTGATTCTTTACGACGCACAAAAAAATCCCCATCTATACGCCTGCAAAGTTTTATATGCCATTTTTCAACTCATTTTTTAATCAATTAAATTTAAAAATCATGAAAAAAAATGTCTTACAATTAATTTTTGCGTGTTTGTTTTGCCTCAGTTTTATTGGCTTAATGAATGCCCAAACAAAGAAGAAACCAAATATCATTATGGTAATCTCAGATGATACAGGATGGGGAGATTTAGGCGTATACGGCGGTGGCGTAGGTCGTGGAATGCCAACTCCAAACTTAGATCGAATGGCCAAAGAAGGAATGCAGTTCTGGTCTTTTTATGGACAGCCAAGCTGTACGCCGGGAAGAGCCGCCATGATTACAGGAAGAATTCCAAATCGAAGCGGAATGACAACAGTTGCTTTTCAAGGGCAAGGTGGCGGACTTCCAGCTGCTGAATGGACTTTGGCTTCTGTACTAAAAAAAGCAAATTACAAAACCTATTTTTCGGGAAAATGGCATTTAGGAGAAGCAGATTACGCCATGCCGATTGCGCATGGTTTTGATAAAATGCAGAATGTTGTTCTCTATCATTTAAATGCTTACACTTATTGTTTTCCTTCGTGGAATCCAGATATGGCTCCTGAGATTTCTGCTTTTATTAAAAAATCGACCAAAGGAATTTTAGAAGGAGAAGCAGGTAAACCAGCTCGTGATACAGGCCCAGTTACGGAAGAAAATATTGCTGAACTGGATATTAATATGGTTGATAATAATTTGAAACAGCTTGATGAATACGGTAAATCCAAAGATCCATTTTTTATGTGCATCAATTTTGCGAAAAACCATCAGCCTAACTTACCATCCAAGCAATTTGTGGGTAAATCGCCGGCCAAAAGTAAATATGGCGATGCTGTTGTAGAAATGGATTATAACGTAGGACGTATTATGGATAAAATTCGCTCTCTTGGAATTGCAGATAATACAATCGTGATTTATACAGTTGATAACGGCGCTTGGCAGGATGTTCATCCAGATGCAGGATACACACCTTTTAGAGGTTCAAAAGGAACGGATAGAGAAGGAGGAAGCCGAGTTCCTGCCATTGCATGGTGGCCGGGACAAATTGAAGCAGGAAGTGTAAGCCACGATATTGTGGGAGGTTTAGATTTGATGGCAACATTTGCCGCTCTTGCAGGAGTTGAACTTCCTAAAAATGACAAAGAAGGCAAACCGATGGTTTTTGACAGCTACGATATGTCGAATGTTTTATTCAAAAAAGGAAAACCACTTCGTGACAGATGGTTTTATTTTACAGAAAATGAATTGTCTCCAGGAGCTGTACGTATAGGAAAATGGAAAGCGGTATTTAATACAAGAGGTGATAACGGAGCACAGGCGGGAAGCGATACACCAGGGCAACAATTAGGTTGGAGAGGCGATCAGACTTATGTAGCAACCGTTCCAGCTGTTTATGATTTGTGGCAAGATCCTCAGGAGCGTTACGATCTTTTCATGAACAGTTTTACAGAAAAAACATGGACGATGGTAATTTTTGATCAGGTTACTCTAGAGCTCATGAAAACGTATGCAGCAACTCCTCCAAGACCACAGCAAAGTGGTTCTTATGGCGGACCAATGGAAATTGGCAGATACAGAACTATCGAGCAGGCAAAACAATTACTAAATAGTAAAGAATTGGCTTTGCCACCTTTGAGTGTTGATCCGAAACAATAAAAAATTATATCATTTTATGAAGTTTAAAATAAACCGTCTCCTATTGGGACGGTTTATTTGTTTTAAGTGTTTGTTTTTTAATTTTTTAGAAATGAATTAAAAACTATGTTCCAAATTATAATTTGCAACATGTTTAAAAAAAATCAAAAATGGATTATGCCTAATTTAGTGTAGAGAAACACTTTTACTTGTTCAATGAAATTTTAGGTTTTAGTACAGATAATTTCAAAAATGAAATAATAAAGGATCTCCATAACTAAATCCATTACCATGAAAAATAAAATTTTTATACTAATTACGGCAATTACACTTTTAATTTCATGCAAGAAACAGGAAGTAGCTGTAAATCCAAATTTAGAAGATTCGACTGCTGTTGATTCGGTTAGAGCTCAAAAATTACCTCCAGCTCCTGTTCCTAATACGATTATGACAGAAGCTATTGTAAAAAATCTTACTACCTACATCTACGGATGGGCTTGGCCAATGATAAACATTCATAATCGTGTCGAAAGTTTTAAAGTTTTGACTGAACCCGTTTATGGGGAAGGAATTCTCCCTCTTGCACCGCCAAATCATCTGTGTATGTTAAACGATTATGTTAAACCTGAAGAAAGAGCTGTAGCTTGTCCGAATCAGGATGTGGTGTATGGCATTGCAAGCTTAGATTTAACTTTAGGTCCAGTTATAGTTCAAGTACCAGATTTTGGCGATCGTTTTTGGGTGTATCAGGTATGCGATCAACGAACAGACGGATTTGCGAGTTTAGGAAAAATGTATGGCACAAAACCAGGATTTTACCTTTTAGCTTCAAAAGATTGGAAAGGCACAGTGCCAGACGGAATTATTTCTGTTTTTAGATCAACGACTAGTCGAGGAATAGTAATTCCGCGTGTATTTCAGAGTGATGATCCAAGTGACAAGAAAGCCATTCAGCCATTAATAAATCAGATAGGTGTTTATCCTTTAAGTGATTATGATGGAAAACCAAAAACGACAGAGTGGAAAAAAATAAAATCTACTCCACCTGCTGCCAAAGGAGAAAAAGCAGAAACGAGATGGGTGAAACCAGAAATATTTTTTGATCAGCTGGAAGATATTCTAAAAGAAGTGCCGCCTATGAAAGGAGAAGAAGGTTTATATGCTCAAATCCAATCATTATTAGATGCTGTAAAAAAAGATTCAAAATTGAAACAAATTGCGATAAGTGCCGCATTTGAAGCAGAGAAAAATTATGTTACACCATTATTTCAGTTCCAAAATGTTGGTTACCCAATAAAATACAATTGGACCACACAAAGAAATGGAGCACAATTTGGATACGATTATTTGACCAGACTTTCCTGTGCCAAAGCCAATATTTTTGTAAACAAACCTAACGAAACAAGATATTTTTATCAAGATCTTGATGAAAATGGCGCTAGACTAAACGGCGCAAATAAATATACGGTTACTTTTGCAAGTGGAGAAATTCCGCCAGTAAAAGGATTTTGGTCTCTTACATTATACAATGCTGAACATTTTTTTACTCCAAACAGCTTAAACAGATATTCGCTAGGGACAAAGAATAAAAACTTAAAGAAAAATGCCGACGGTTCATTGACTTTATATGTGCAAAGTACACCGCCTTCTGAAGATAAAGCAAGCAATTGGCTTCCTGCTCCAAAAGAACAATTTTCATTATACATAAGAGCGTATTGGCCAGAAGAAGCAGTTTTAAATGACAGCTGGAATCCGCCGGCTGTTGTTAAAGTAAAATGATGACTGAAAAATATGCTTCAGAATTTATATTTAAAAACCGAGAGTTAATTACAAATAATTATATTGAATTTAGTAAGCTGAAAACCTCTAAGATTGTATGATTTTGGAGGTTTTCTTATGAAATCATTTTCCTTTCAATAAATTGATGCTCACAGTTGCAGTATCCGCATCTGGAAATCTTTTAAAAACGGATTGATCAGGAAATAAACCAGCTTCTGAAGCAACTTTATGAAACACATCAATTTCAACAATGTATTGATCTGAAAAGCCATGAGTGGCATCGTAAGCCGTTGCAGCGGTTTTTCCTAAATTTTCGGCAGTTAGTTTCGTATTTATAGTATGAAGTTCTATTAATAGCAACCCAAATTTATGCACATAAGGCGACCATCTTTTCAAATGTTCTAACAAATTATCTTCAACCAGATTGTTGCTGATCCTTTTTCCTCTATGAGCAAACGCGCCTGTTGAACTGCTGACTCTATTAATGTCAATATGTTGAGGTTCTGACCAAATTCGATTGTGATCTAGAAATGTTCTTACGTTCAAAAGATCTTTTAAATCAATATTATAATTTTCTTTTAAATCCTTTGATAAAATATCTGGTCTTCCAATATCGCCCCAAATTACTTTTGCCCAAATATCTGCTTTTATCAGATTGGCTCTTGTTACTTTCAATGCCGTTTGATTATAATCGGCACCAACTAAAAATAACGGATATTCGTCGAGCATTTTCCCTCTTAAAGTTTGTCGGTCGATTACTTCAAAAACATGCTGTAAAAAAGCACCGTTTCCGCATCCCATGTCTAGAATTCCTTTTGGCTGTTCTTCAATTGGAAGATTAAAAAGCTGAATTAAAATTTCGTCTACGACTTTGAAATAGGTATCGTGCGCACCGCCGCTTCCCCAAACATTCATTTCACGATCCACATGAATTTCGGTTTCGCCTTCGGCAGTTTGTAAAACATTTGGATTACCAAAAAGAAGATCATCCATTTTGGCAAAAGTCGGCAGATAAGAAACGGTCACGCCATAAGCGCTGGCTCTTTTGGCAAAATATAAACCTGCTTCGGTAAACTGATAATTGCCGTTTTTTTCTAAGAACCATCCGAGATGTACAAAAAAGTCTAGAATCTTTTTAAAATTCTCTGGTGATTTATGAAATTCTTCAGGACGGAAAGAAGTCTCCATAAAATATTTATGAAACATTCCATTCATCGCCAAACGAACAATGGTTGGGCCAATCAAATAACCTTCAATATGTTTTAAAATCTGGTTCTGAATTTCATTGGTTAAAGGATCGTCTGAAAGTTCGATTCCGTATCCTTTTTTATACTTTTCAAAAATAATATTGAGTTTTTCAAAAGGCACATCTTCAAATTGTCTCGGATGAAACTGAGTGGATAATTTCAGCAAATCAACTACATCTTCGTAAAGATAAAACAGCGAAAAAGCGGTTTTGGTTTTTTTATTTACAGCAATTGTAATTTCCTCGGTTTGGTTATTGACATCATATTCAAGAAAACCCTGAGAAGCCATAATTCGCAAACCAATATTCAGATAACCTTCGTTGGCGTTAAAAGCATTTACAAGCTCAGATAAATGCATTCGTTTTTTTTCTAGAATGAATTCTAAAACAGATTTTTTCTTTAATGCAATTGCTACAGGCGCAGTAACCAATCCGTCAAGATGCCTGAAAATAGAACTTAAAAGTTTTGATTTTTCGTTCATAATACAAGAATGAAGGTTTAGCTTAAAAATAGTGAAAATTTTTGAAACTAACTGTATTCAAGTTTGCTCCAGCAGAGCGACATCTGTTGAAGGTCTCATTTTGTTATCATTATTTTCAAAGATAGCCATAGCCCGTGGTTGAAACCACGGGCTATGGCTATCTGGAGGATGTAAGTAAGATATTAAAACTATTTCAAAAAGCTATTCCAAATTGAAATCCTGCGGTAAATGAAGCGGGATGATCGTTGCCAAAACGAATAGGAAGTGGCACAGCAGCATAATAGCTCACACTATTTGTTTTGATTAATGTTTTATTGAATACAGGTGTAAAGCCGTATCTTCCATTACTGTCGAAGGCAACTCGTCCTGCAAAACTGTATCCTTTTCCCAAAGCAACTAGAATTCCAGGATGAAATAATAAACTTGTAGTTTTACTAGATCCGTTATCGTCTTTAATGTTCGGAACAATTTCAAACGAGAAACCTATTTTACTGTTTTTCCAAATGTTGATTCCAGTAGGAAATGATACAGCATAATAATCTCTAAAATTAACGGCAGTTTCATCTCTGCTTACAGTAACAATTGGATGCATAATACCAAAATAACCTGTAATTTTTGGGTAAGTAGTTTGAGAAAAAGTAAAGGAACTAAAAAGCAGTAATAAAAAAAGAAAGGTGTATCGAAACATGGAGTTTTGTTTTATTGGTTGTAAAAACAAAATTAGCTCCCTGTGTTTTCCCTAAATAGAACGCTTTTTACGTTTTTGTATATGGATTACTTTTTACGGATTTTTCTGCGATAGGCGGAAGGATTATTTCCAGTATGTGCCTTAAAAATCCTCGTGAAATGACTTTGATCAGAAAAACCAGTCATATAGGCAATTTCAGTGAGGGTGTACGAAGAATTTTCGATTAGATTTATAGCCTTCTCAATGCGTTGTTTTCGAACATATTCGCCAAAATTTAGATCTTCAAAATGTTTAGAAAATTCCCTTGATAAATAGGACGGATTTAGGTCAAGTTCGCTTGATATTTTTTTTAAGTCAAGAGTAAATTGTGCATCAATCTGATCTTGTATAATTTCTTTAAGATCTTTAACCCATGAAGGAGTTTTGGCATTGTTTTTTTTATCTTTTAAAAACTTATTGTAAACTTCATGAAGAAGATTTTCAAAAGGACTGTTTTGTAGATGTTTTTGCTGGTACAAATGAGTTGCCCAGCTGTAAAGAGCATCATAAAGCAGTATTCCAGTTTCTAATAGTTTGTAGTCATCGGTAATATTATAAGAAAGACCAGCTGATATTGCCCAAAGTCCAGCCGATTCTTTGGCGATTTCATGACGGTCTGTATCTGCTCCACGTACGATGTCGGCAATAATGAATATGGCGGGATCTTTTATTTCATGTTTTTTTACGAAATAATCAAAAGTACATTGTTCCTCATAATGTGTGTATTCTACATCAGGAATATCAAACGGAATGGCGTCTAATTCTTTTGCTTTTTCTAAAACCTGATCATAAGGTACATATATAAATTCTGCTTCGAAATCTATAAATTTCTTGATCAGCCATGGACAGGCGATTCGATCTATTTTAGGTCTTTCTCTGGTAATCCATTTCATTACTGAAAATTTTAATATTGGCTAATGTACATTTTATCTTTAATTATTTTGTTTTTCCGAAACACTTAATGATGAGTTTCCTTAATTTTATACTTCAATAACCAAAATAAAATCAAAGAAGTATGGAACCAGCAATAGAAGCATTTCTAAATTCCGTCAAAAAAATATGTCCTAAAATGACTGATGACGAATTGGCTCTATATGCTACAAAACTTACTATTGAAGAGTTTTCTAAAAAAGAGTACTTTCTTCAGTTTGGTCACGTACAAAAGAATATTGGTTTTATTGCAAACGGTTTAGTCCGCTCTTATTTTATAGATAAAGATGGAGATGAAATTACGGTAGGTTTTTATGCCGAAGGCGATTACGCTACACATTATTCTGCCTTTATAGAACAACAGCCCAGTAAATATTACATTCAATGTTTAGAACCAACAGTTATGGTTTGTCTTTCTCACGAAAACATGCAGTGGGTTTATGATAACATTCCTAACCTAGAAAGATACGGAAGATTGATTGCAGGGGAAATTCTAAAACGGCAGCAGGAACGTATTGAAAGTTTTATATTTCAGACTGCCGAAGAACGTTACATTGATTTTGTAAAACACCATTTCGGTATATTTAATAGAATCTCTATTTCTCATTTGTGCAGTTTTTTAGGTATTGAAAGACAGACATTGACCAGAATTCGTCAAAAAATAGCGCATCAGTAGTATTTTACTTAAAAAAATAGACTAAATTCAACCCTTGAAATAATACCATTTCTTCAATAAACCTCATGTGCGAACACGGAAAAGAAATTAAATTATGTACTTGTATCATTAATGATAACGATACTATTATTAGTCATAAAAGATTCACGAAGTATAAAAGTAAAAAGCGTAATGATTATATCTGGGTACTTAAAAGATATGTTGGGTATGCTAATACCACGATGGACGGAATGATTATTTTTCCGCTGGACGCTTTAACTGAAAATTTTTCGACTGAGAAAATGTTGGAAGAACTCAACAGCAGAAATTGTTTTGATTTTGAGTACAATCCGAATGAAGGTGATAATCTTGAAATTTTTGCGCCTAGTAGTTACGACAGAAAGTTATCGTTTATTTACAGAAATGGAGAATGGACAGCTGATTTTTATAACGGTTTTTTGCATGAAACCGAAAAGATAAATTTTGGTAGAGTTACTTTTGACTAGAAGCGATACTAATCTGTTCTAAATTCCGAAACCAACAAAAAACATTCTAAATGAAACATTGCTTGATCTGCACTTTATTTTTAACACTTTTCATTTCCTGTAAACAGGAAGCTCCGAAACAAACCAAAGTTCCTAAGAAACATACGGAAAAAACAGAAGTAAAGAAGCCGATTCCTATTTCAGCAGAAGAATTTAATCTGTTAAAGAAACTTATGACTGATGAATATGAAATTTACAAGGCAAATGAAGGGACAAGAATGGATTTAAGAGAATATCCGTTTGCACTGAGTATTACAGATGAGGCAGAAAGCAGGTCAACAATATATTATTCCATTTTAGCGAAGGATGATTTTAATAATGATGGGATTACAGATTATGTTGTAAGCGAAAGTTCCGATTCGATGGCTGGTTCTCGTTTTGTGTTTGTTATTATGAAAGACAAGAGAAACATTGAAGAACAACATGATGTTTTGGAATATGCACCTTTTTCTTATAATAATTTAGATGAAACGAAATATAATTCAAAGAAGATTACCACGGTTGCCACGAAGAACTGGAGAACTTATGATGTGACCGAAGATGAAAATAACGAATCTGCCAATCTGGTTTTTTCGTATCAAAATGGTAATCTTTATGAAGAGTCTTATTTAACCAAATGTAAACTGGCAAAATTGGAAAGTAAAACTATTTTTAATTCAATACCGAATATTTCCAGAAGAGAAAGAAGTATAGATATACATAATTATACAGAAACGATTAGTGAGACCTATAAGGTAAAAGATACGCTTATTCATGCAGATTTGTCTGGTTGTGATAATCCGCTGTTTGAGTTTGAATTTACCATTCCAGTGGCAAAAGAACAGTTGAGTAATCCTGATTTTTTTAAGCATCAGGTGGTTTCTGCTTTAACTTTTTTAGCAAAAAATACTCAGTTTTCTAATGATATTAATCCAATTATAGCATATTATGAAGAAAATGAAATAACAGAGGAACAGACAACAATAGATCATAATTTGCTATTTAATGTTTTCGCCCGAAAAGAGGATTACAATAGAAAGAAAAAAACATTTTCAATAAGAATTAATATTGAAAGACGATACAACGCTCATCAGGCAGAAAACTGGGAAATAGCAACCCGTAGGAGATAATCTTAAATAAAAAAAGACTTTAAAAGCTTTATCTTTTAGTCCTTTTTATAATTTCCTCCAGAGTGAGCCATTGCGCTTTTTGTATATCATGATCTCCGCTTTCCTGAGTATGATGTCCTGTAAAAAATAGTACAGGCATCTGCTTTTGGTGTTTAGGATCATATTCTTCGTTTCCGTCTCTTATTATTGTATGGTTTAAAGAACAAAACAGTTCAGTAACAGTTCCATTGGTTCTAGCTATAATACTTTTGATATCCCAGGCATAACCCCAGTATTTTTTGTTATTTTCAATAATAATCGGATTTATATACTGCAAAGTTGTATTTTTTCCTGTTACCAGATTTTGATCTGTAATAATATAATCAGCTCCGTCTTCATCACCTATGACTTCAAACATTTCTGGTTCGGGGTCATTATCTAAATTGATAAACCAGCGATAATAAAAACCGTCTGAATAGTATTTTGTTTTTTTAATGGTTTTGTAATCAGATGAAATCCAGTATTCATTTCCAATGCCAAGACTGTCTGCTTTGGTTTGGCATATATAATCGAGAATACCGTCACCATTAAAATCAATGGTTTCTGTCTTCTCAATTTTTCCCCCAAGATAATTTATAAGCTCTTTTGTAGCCGGAATTTTTTTTGGGCTAATAAGATCCACGATTTTATAACCTTTTAAAGAATCTGCAGTTTCCGTTTCAGTAATTATTTCTTTTGGTTTCAGTTTTACTGAATCGATAGTAACCGATTTTTTTTCTTGTTTTGAAGCATCTTTACAGGAAATTAAAAGTCCAACCGTAATAATGGAGAGAAGCAGTTTTAGTTTCATTGGGCAGGCTGATAAAATTTTTATAAATCAAATTTAAAGTAATTGTCTATTCTTTTCTCTTTTTTGGTCTTTTTTTCTGAAAAAGAGATTTGTTCTAAAAAGGAGAAATAATTTTGACACATTTGTGTCAGGAAAGCCTTTGTGATATTTAAAATCTTTGCAGTGTCAAATTAAATGATACTGCAATGAAAACGAATATCTTACTTATACTTGGGCATCCTTCTCAAAATTCTTTTTGTAATGCATTGCTTAATGCTTATAAAAAAGGGGTAGAGCGTACAGGTGCAAACTGCAAAACAATTTACATATCAGAATTAGATTTTGATGTCAATCTTGCTGACGGATACAAAACGGGAGAAAAACTACAACTCGAAGCCGATTTAGTTGAAGCTCAAAAACTTATTTTATGGGCTGACCATGTTGTTTTAGCTTATCCAAACTGGTGGGGATTTATGCCTGCCATTACCAAAGGATTTATAGACAGAATCCTGCTTCCTGATTTTGCATTCAAACATCATTCAGGAAAAATATTTCCAGAAAAACTTTTAAAAGGAAAAAGCCTAAGGTTTTTAGTTACGATGGACACACCCAAATGGTGGTTCTATCTGATCTATCGTGCCTCTCAATATCAAATTCTCAAAAATATTGTGTTTGGTTACGTTGGTTTTGATCCGATCCAATTTTCCACTTTCGGATTTATGAGAAAATCGACTGACAAACAACGCAATAAATGGCTTCAAAAAGTCGAACAATTAGGAACACAACTTAAATAATTACAATTAAAAATCACACATCATGAAAAATTTAGCAAAAGAGCATAAAACAGCTCACATCGATCCTAAAAAAGGATTTAAAATTCACTTATTAGTTTTTGTACTTACAGTTCCAATACTTTGGTTCATCTTGTTGCTTACAAATCAGACTTATGTATGGCCGCTTTGGCAGAATACTGCGTGGGCAATAGGAATAGTATTTCACTATTTAGGAGTGTACGTTTTTAAAAGTAAAACAGCAGTTCCTAGGTTTTTAGCAACTTTATTAGCATTTAGTTCATTTTCTGCATTTGCATCTTGTACAGGCAATGATGAAAATCAAAATGGTAAACCTCAAACGTATGTTTTGGTGCACGGCGCTTGGCAGGCTCCTTATGTTTGGGATGAGGTAAAATTGAATCTAACTAAAAACGGTAATCAAGTAATTATCGTAGAACTTCCAGGACACGGAAAAGACCATACACCAAATCAAAATTTATCATTAAATTTATATCGTGACAAGGTAATTGAAGCACTTTCTAAAGTAAATGGAAAGGTTATTTTAGTAGGACATAGCATGGGAGGAATGGTCGTTACGGCCGTTGCCGAAAGTATTCCTTCTAAGATTAGCAGACTCGTTTATATTGGTGCTTTTTTACCAACATCTAGGCAGGCTATTGCCGATATTGCCAAAACCGATCCAGATTCGCAGTTAGGACCTACCCTGATTGAAGCTGCGGACCATTTGACTCTCGATGTCAAATCTGATGAATTAACTCGTTTGTTTATTAATGATGGCACAGCTGCGGCCAAACAAAAAGTAATCGATAATTATCGCGCTGAACCTGCAATTCCGTTTTCTAACGCCGTTACACTAACTTCTCAGAACTTTGGAAGTGTCGAAAAAGTATATATCAAAACACTTCAAGACATTGTTATTTCGCCTAGACTGCAAGATCAAATGATTTCTAAAGCTGGAATCAAAACGATTTACGAAATCAACAGCAGTCATTCTCCCTTTTTATCACAGCCAAAAGCAGTTTCAGATGTATTGATTCAAATAGGAAAACAACTTTAAAAATCAATTATCATGAGAATGAAAACCAAGAACTCAATTTCAAAAGGAATGCTGGGCGTTTTTACTGTTCTGTTTATGAACGGCTCCTTAACTACGGCACAAACAGCAGATCAAACTACTGCTGGAAATCAGGAAATAGTTGCAAAAATGACTCGCTATGAAGTCAAAAAAGAAAGTCAGGAGAAATTTCAAAAAGTCATTGCCGATTATGTGAAGCAATCTATTTCAAATAGCAACAATATCATGTCAGAAGCTTATTTTGAGCAGGAGGATCATACCATTATCTGGCTTTTTGAAAGGTGGAAAAACCGAAACGAATTGGATAAATTCCGAAATAACTCTAAACAACTGGAGGTCTTACTTAAAACTGTTCTAGTAAAACCGCAGAAAATGATCTATGTAAAAGACTTAGAGCCTTTAACCAAAAAACAATGGCGCAAAACCAGTAAAAAAGGTGAGGAGCAGTTAACCATCATGCTTTTTGTAGATGCTAAAAAAGGGACAGAAAACAACTTCATGGAAGTATATCATAAAGCCATGCCCGAGTTTAGAAGTGAGCCTAGTGTTGTAACCTATCAATTATCGCAGTTAAAAGAAGATAATTCTCAGTTCGTGACATTTGAAAAGTTTAGAAACAAAGAAGCATTTCAATACCATTTGAATTTTCCGCCTATTCAACCCGTAATTGACTATCTGAATACAAGTATTAAAAAACAGCCTTTTCAGGACGGAATTCATAATCTGATTGAATTTGCGCCACTTATCAGGGAATGATTATAAATAAAATACAAATTTTTAAACCTAAGAAAAATGAAAACAATTAGTAAAATGATCGCTGCAGGTCTAGCCACTGTATTTGCAGTATTGAATGCAGAAGGACAAGTAACCGTAAAAACAAATGAAATGAAAACAACAACAACTAGAGAATTCGAGATTGTAAACCAATTAGGAACCCAGTCGGCTGTGGTTAATATGCCGGTAACTAAACTATTAAACGCTCCGGGTAATGAAGCTTTAAGAGATTTTTTCTTTACACCTGTAAAAGATAAATCAGCATTAAGAGGAAAAAAAATTGCCGTGATCGTAGCCGATGGATTTGAAGAAATTGAGTTAACGGGACCAGTTTGGTATTTTAAAGAATTAGGCGCTCAGGTTGATATCGTAGCGCCAAAATACAATCCAGCTCCAGAAAGATACGGTTTGGTTTATCCTGAAATGTCAAAAACACATGTTATGGCGATTCAATATTTACAGCCAGTTGGATGGATTAAATTTGACCGTACAGCAGATCAAATCAAAGTAAGTGATTATGATGCGGTATTTATTCCTGGAGGTGCGTGGAATCCAGATAATCTTCGTTATGACAAAGATGTTATTAAGTTCATCCAAGATTTTAACAAAGCTGGGAAACTAATTGCAGCAATCTGTCACGCTCCAGTTGTATTGGCTTCTGCCGATATTTTGAAAGGAAGAAAACTAACTGGATATTGGAATATTCAGGTTGATTTGAAAAATGCAGGAGGAAATGTGGTAGAACAAAGTGTCGTAACTGATGCCAACATTATTACAAGCCGTCATCCAATTGATGTAGCCGATTTTTCTAGAGCGGTTGAAAGCTGGTTAGTGAAGAAATAATTATACCGACTAATAAAAATATAGGCTGTAAGTATTCCCTGAATGCAGAATTGTGTTTAGGGAATACTTATTTGATAGATAATAGTTTATATTCTAAAATTGGCTATTTTTATATGGAAAATTAATCCAATTATGGAATTGCCAAAACTGTCTTTTTACAAAAAGTACAACCTAATTTTTAAAGCCATTATTGCTGGCGGTATATTAGGATTATTATATACTGCAATCACAGATTCTGGTTCTGAAAATATAGGTTTGAAATTAGTTTTAGGATTGATTATTGGGATTTCTTTTGGATTAGTCGTGGTTACTTTTGAAAAATATTTTATCTATTTAAATCAATATTCTTTTGTCAAGGCAATGTTGTTGAAAGCTGTAATTTACAGTATTAGTATTTTGATTTTCTTATTGTTTTTTGTGGTTTTATTTACCAGTATTTTAGAACATATTGCTTTACAAGAAGCTTTTAATCAATACATTTATAAGCGTTTAAGTGGTGATTTTATTTTTTCACTTGGCGCTTCTGTATTTTTAATTCTTTTCTTAGAAATCAGCAGTTTATTGAGCACCGGTTTTTTTTTCAATTATTTTACTGGAAAATACCATCGCCCAATTCAGGAAGAACGTATTTTTATGTTTGTTGATGTCAAATCTTCAACAACTTTAGCAGAACAACTGGGAGACATTTTATACAGCGGTTTATTGCAGGATTTGTTCAATGATTTTACAGATGCCATTCTGGCTTCGCGTGCCGAAGTTTATCAATATGCTGGAGATGAAATTATACTAACATGGAAATCAGCTGCAGGAATAAAAGAAAATCGCTGTTTATATTGTTTTTATCTGCTTAAAGAAAGTATTCAAAAACGACAGGATTATTATCTCAAAACATACAATATTTTTCCAAAATTTAAAGCCGGAATGCACATTGGAACCGCAGTAACAACCTGGGTTGGAAAAGTAAAAAAAGAAATTGTGTATCACGGCGATCTTCTAAATACAACTTCAAGGATTCAATGTAAATGCAACGAGCTAAATCACGATTTTGTGATTTCAGAATCGATGAGAAATGCTGTCTTAGTAGATCAATCTATACTATATATACAGCAGGGAGAAATTGAATTGAGAGGAAAAGCCAAACCTTTGCAGCTTTTTACTGTTGATTTTAAAATTTAAATGGAAATAATTCTGCAATAAAAAAAGAGATATAACCGATTCATTTTTAGATTGTAGAGGTGATTTTGTAAAGATTTTTTTTTAGTAAAATCGGATTTTACTATTTTTCTAAAAGTTAAAAGTAAAGAAGTAAAAAAACTATGAATTGATTTTTATAGATTTGTAGACTCTCTTATGTTTACCACTAAATAATTTGGAGAAAAATTAAAAAGCAAATTCAATGAAGTCTTTTAGGTTATTATTTATCTGTTTACTATTTGTTTGTTCCTATTCTTATTCCCAATTAAGTTCGGATAAAATATTTGAAAGTTTTAAGCAGGGAGAACGGACCAATTGTTCTTCTATTGCTTTTATCAAAGCTTCTTTAAATGTTTACGGATTAGACAATCTATTTGTAACAGACACTGTAAATGATAAGCTGTTCAAGATAACCTTAAAAAATAACGCTTCATTTGACCTTAAAGATGAAGAATTGAACAGAGCCAGAATTTCTGCTGGTTTTGTATATATCAAAGATAATTGCGATACTGAAAAAATAACCGATTATGCTGTACTTACGTATGCTGTAATGGCGAAATACAAACAGATTATTGATAGGGAATCTACTTTTGATAAAGCGCTGGAAGATTTAGAAGACGGCACAGTTTATACACCAACAATCTATAAATACTTAGGATTTTCAATAGGTAAGCAGGTTCAAAAGTTAAAAAGAGAATCTGGAAGTGAGTATTGCGGCGTTGTTGCATGGTCAAAAGCACATGCTGTTTTTGTATGCGAAGAATTTATGGATTATTATGGTAATAAAAAAAGTATCTGGATAAAATACCCAGGACGTTTTAGAATTATAAAGTCATAATAAAACTAGTTTGTTTAAAGTAGGAAAATAAATATATTAAATTAAGTAAATTCTGATAATATTATTAAATGTTAAAGTTTTATCAAAAAAAGAAAATAATAAACTTGTAAATTAAGTTAAAATACATATTTTTGTCGTCGAACAACACCCAAATCAAATTCATAACATGAAAAAGATAATTTTACTAAGTTTCCTTTTCTTATTGGCAACTGAGGCTGTTTCAGCACAAGCGAAAAATGCTCCTAAAAGTATTATTAGTACAACAGCGTTAATCCGTAAATACCATGATCAAAAAGAATTAAGTGGTATGCAAAAAGGAGAGCTTTTAGAATTGTACATTGAGCGTATTAAAGTATTAGTAAAAACTCTTCCTTATATCGCTTTGGTTACTAAACCAGGTGTTACTATGGCTGATTTAGGTATTCCAGACGATGGAGATCACAAAAAAATCTTAGATAACCAAGCAGCTGGTACAACAACTTTCTTAGATACTACAGTAGAGTTCCAAAGAAAGATGATGCCTTACTCTGACAAAGGAAATCTAATCGCTGCGATTTTATTCTACGAAAACACATTAAAATCTCTACACGAGTTCAACGATTTGAACGAAATGTAAGATTTACAAATAATATTAAAAAACTCCAAAGTCAAAGATTTTGGAGTTTTTTTTATTTTAAACCAATTTGATAGCTGTAAAACGTTAGTTGTTGATTCTTGATTGATTATTGTAATTACTGTAGAAAATTATGACTGTTATTTCCGGTTTCTTTTTAGACATTTTCCCCTTGGTTCGTTGCTTTCATAAAGGGCTATATCAGAATGGAGAAATGCAGCAGCAGCGGCAGAATCTTTCACTTTAGAAGCACTTCGTTCAATCATTTCTGATTCAAATTGTTCTAAAGCACTTTCTCTAACGCCTTTTTCCTTCCAATGCATCGGGGATTTACAGCCTCTTGCAATTTCACGAGCCAGCGAAAGTGCATCCAATAAAGCTTGATTAGCTCCCTGACCTTTAAATGGACTCATAGGATGCGCTGCATCACCAATAAGCGTTACAGAACCTGCGTTTTCTAGTAATTCTCTATGGATCAGTTCACGATCATAAACAGGATAACCTGAAATCTGAGCTTCTTGCGTTGCTTCTAATATTTTCGGAATTGGATTGTGCCATTGTGTTCTTCTACAGGCTTCTTCTTTTAAAGCTTTTGTTCCTTGGATGCTTAAAGTTTTAGCCTCTTTTTCAGGAATTGGAAAACTAAGTTGCCACATAATCGAATCAGATGTATAAGGCATCATATAAATACGTTCGTTTCCATTGGCAGTCTGAAAAACAGTAGCCGAATCTAATAACGGACTTTCAATGTCTTTTAAAGCATTTAAAGGACAAATTCCTAATATCACAATGCAGCCTAAATAACGTAAGGGAGTCTTTTCTTCGCCAATTAAAAGTCTGCGAACTGCACTTCGAATTCCATCAGCACCGACTAGAATGTCTGCCTTAACATCTTTTATTTCTCCGTTAACCTGAAAACGTAAATCAATCCCTTTTGGTGATGGTGTAAAATCTAATAGTTGGTGTCCCCATTTTACTGTGTCACTGCTTTCAAGCTGATTTAATAAAGCTTGACGCAAAGCTTGTCGAGCAATATGAATATTTGTTCGTTTTGGCGATGCATTTATGTCATTTTCAAGCCATTTTCTAAAACCCCATTCAGCAACTATTTTTCCTTCTGTATTGTGAACAATATGTTTCGTTGAAACTACGCCTTCATTTAAAGCTGTAATTCCGAAACCTTCCATTGCTTTACTGGCTTGTTGTAAAGTCAGTCCGTAACCTTGAGAACGTGCGTCAAAATTAAGATCGCGTTCATAAAGGCTAAAAGGAATGCCACGATGTAAGCATGCAACAGCCAGCGCAACACCACCAATACCCGCACCAATAATAGCAACATGAGGAAAATTTTCAATATCTGCTTTAGGATAAGTACCAGAAGCAGTTAAACCAGATCCGTGACATTTTGGGCAGGTGTATAAAGGAGCTTTAGGACGAACAGGTTCTGTGCCTTGTTGATCTGATTTTTCAAACTGTTCCATCTCAATTTGATAATCAAGCCGTACTTTTTTGCTGAGTCTTCGGCTTTTTTTACCGCGTCCTTGGCATTCCTCACAAATAGTCCACATATTGAAGTTTTTCCTTTTGAAAATTAGTTCCTAAAGGCGGGCAAAATTAGAGAAATATTTTAAGACTATAAGAATATAATTCTGTTATGGATTTTGAAGGTATAGCAGCATTAAGTTTTTTAGTTTTCAGGATTCCAAATTCCGCTTTTAGCTGTTTCTTCTGCGTAAGCGCTAAAATCTTTTGCTTTTCTTCCTAGAATCTTCTCAATGTCAAATGTAATACTCGAATTTCTTCCGTCTAAAACCTGTTCAAATAGATAATTTACTAACCAAATATGATCTTCTGGAACCTGATATTCTTGTAGCATTTGCTTATATTCTTCCAGACTTAATGCTTGAAAGCTAATATTTCTGCCGCTTGCATTGGCAATTTCGTTTACTGCATCTTTAAAAGTTAACAATCTCGGCCCAGTCAATTCGTAAGTTTTTCCGTTATGGTTTTCGTTTAAGAGAGCTTCAACAGCAACATCAGCAATATCATCTGCATCGGTAAAAGGTTCTAGTGCTTCTGTTCTTGGTAAAGCTACAATTCCATAGAGAATTGGATCCAAGAAAAAGCTTTCGCTAAAGTTTTGATTGAACCAGCTGGCGCGAATTATAGTCCAGTTTTTAGCATTTTGTTTTACTATTTCTTCGCAAACCTGAGCTTCTTTTTCGCCTCTTCCCGAAAGCAGAACGATTTTTTGCACTCCTGATGCTGTGGCAAGTTTGGTAAAATTTTCTATAGCTTCTGCTGCAAAAGGAACGGCTAAATCAGGTTGAAAAGTGATATAAGCTGTATCGATATCTTTTACAGCATTTTGCCAAGTTTCTGGATTTTCCCAGTCAAAAGGAATGGTTTCATTTCTTGAACCTAAACGAATTTCGACTTCAGGATTATTTTCTAATCTTTTTACAACTCTGCGTCCTGTTTTTCCATTGGATCCTAGAACTAAAATTTTCTTTTTCATATCAATAGTTTTTTAATGATGATTACTGATACAAAGTTGCCTAGATTAAAATACAATCATTTGTCTCAAAAGAATTATGATTTGTTTGAAAAGAATTGCTGTTTCACTTCATTCGGACGCATGCCGAATTTTTTATGAAACGCATTCGAAAAAGAACTCAGACTTTCGTAGCCGACTTCCCAAGCGGATTCCTGAACTGTTTTTTCGCTTTCGCGGAGTAATTCGTATGCTTTGTTTAATCGTTCTTCCTGAACAAATTTAAAAACCGGAATTCCAAAAAGTTCTTTAAAATTTTTCTTTAATTTATTACTGTTGAGCCCAACCATTTGAGACAATTGAGTAATAGATGGTGGAGAAGAGTAGTTGATGGTGACAATTTCTTTCGCTTGAAAAAGTTTGTTTTTATCGGTTTCAGATAAATCAGGTTTTTTTTCAGAAGCCAGAAGCGCATAAAAATGAGCAAGAAGTTCGTTGACCTGACTTTTTAAAAACAGTAAACGTGCGTTTCCTGTGTAGGATGTATTGAAAATTTTTTGGACAGCCAATTGCATTTCGAGTGTCATGTAAAATGACGGACCTTTTACAAAATGTTCTTTTGGACGCAATAATTGCGGTAAATAATTCTCAAAAATCTCTTTTTCTGCTTGAGGAAGTGAATTGAGATTTTTCAGTTTGGTAAAAATACTAATAGACTGTAAAGGTTTATCGGGTTCAATTTTATGGGAGAATTCGACTTTTTGATTGCCGAAAAAACAAATCGCCAAACCAGTGGTGTTCATTAGGTATTTTGTCTGATTATTGTGTTTGATTTCCAGTTCAACATTTCCTGATCCATAAAAGGCAAAGCCAAGCGCGTCGCCGTCTATTTCGCATTTTTGAACTATAGTTTTTGTTGTGTTCGAATGTTCAATTAAAACAATGCAATCGTTAAGCTCAAGGATGTCGGTTGTCATGGAATAATGTTTTTTCGGGTAAAATGTGTGAAAAGTTAAGATTTATTTTTTAGAGTCTAAATAGATTATAATTCAGTATAAATTCATTTAGATTTATTTTAAACTAAAATTTGTACTGCATCATCTTTTAGCTTTTAACATAAAAAATGTTTAATATTGCCTTTTTGATTAGCAACCCTTCAATTTAATGTCTGTTTATAACGAATATACTGATGATTTCTTATTAAATCTTCTCAAAGAAGATAATCAGTTGGCGTATACAGAAATTTTTGAGCGTTATTCCAAACTTTTAATTAATCATGCTTATAAAATTCTTGAAAATCAAGATGAAGCCAATGATGTAGTACAAGAAGTCTTTCTTTCTATTTGGAATAAACGCTCTGAATTAAACATTACAGGATCACTTTCTTCTTATTTATACAAAGCGGTAAAAAACAGAGTACTCAATCATATTGCGCATGAAAAAGTTGTTTCGCGTTATGCTGATTCGATCTCAAATTTCATAGAAGATGATTATGTTTTTGCCGATTCTGATCTTCGAGAAAAGGAATTAGAAGCTATTATTGCCAAAGAAATTGCTTTGCTTCCTGAAAAGATGCGTGAAGTTTTTCTGTTAAGAAAAGTGGAAGAGCTTTCGTATGATGAAATTGCACTTCAATTGAATATTACGGATAAAACAGCCAAGCAACAAGTGTATAATTCGCTTAAAATTCTTCGAGAAAAGCTAAAATCTATGATGAATCTGTTTGTTTGGTAAATTATTTTCATGCTTTTTCTTAATTTTTTTGAATGTTTTTCAATTCTGTAACTCGTTCATTAGTAAATAGAAAGCTAACGTTTTTCTCAATTTGTTAAAGATATAATAATGTTTTTTTAATTTTTTTTTGTTTTTGTCTATGACAAAAGCACTTTCTAACTGTCTTACTATTAAACAAGACAAAATTTCGTGTTGTAATTATGAATAAAACCCAAATCTCAGAATTGCTTAAAAAATATCAGGACGGTACTTTATCAAATGAAGATAAAGACAAACTGGATGCTTGGTATCTGCATAAAGCTTCTAATAACAATTTACAGCTTAACGAATATGAGCTGGAAGATAGTTATCAGCTTTTAAAATCGAAATTACCACTGCAGGAAGAAACAAAGGTAGTCCGTCTTTGGCCTCGTATAGCTGTTGCAGCTTCAATTGCTGTAGTATTAGGCACAGGAATATTTTACTTTTCACAACAAAAAGAAAAAGCGGTTCAAGTTACTGCAAAACCACAGGAAATTGCTCCGGGAGGTACAAGAGGAGTGTTGACACTTTCGAACGGAAAACAAATTGTACTTTCTGAAATTACAGCAAAAGATACTATTGCCCAAGAAGGAGAAGAAGATGAAGTGACAATCAAAATGAACGCAAATGGAGAAATTACTTATATCATCAATCCAAATGCAGCTGGTGCTAAAGATGATAATTCATTTAATACACTTTCAACTCCAACAGGAGGACAGTACAATATTGTTTTGGCTGATGGAACCAAAGTATATTTAAATGCGGTGTCATCAATTAAATACCCGACACAGTTTAACGGAGATAAAAGAGTCGTTGAGTTAGAAGGGGAAGCTTATTTTGAAGTGGCCAAAAATAAAAACAAACCTTTTATTGTAAAATCGGATAACCAGTCAATTGAAGTATTGGGAACGCATTTCAATGTTCATTCTTATAATAATGAAGCGGTTGTGAAAACTACTTTGCTCGAAGGAAGTGTAGCCGTTACGTACAAAAATCAAAAATCAATATTGAAACCAGGACAGCAGTCTGACGTATCGGAGAGTTTTTCTAAAATTAAAGTGAGAGAAGTAGATACGGAAGAAGCGGTTGCGTGGAAAAATGGCCGTTTCAAATTTGACAATGCTGATTTAAAAACTGTAATGAAACAGCTGGAACGTTGGTACGGAATTAAAGTTGAATATCACGGCGATGTCTCTGATGTTCGTTTTAGTGGCGGTACGTTTAGAAATAAAAATTTATCTGAAGTATTAAAAGTACTTGAGTTTAGTAATATCAAATTTAAGGTTGAAGGAAAAACAGTTATTGTATATCCCTAAATTTTAAGTTTATTCGAATATACTGAGACTATAAACTAAAAAACCAGAAGCAGTTGCGATGCTTCTGGTTGTTATAAAAGTGTATAGCCAGTATAAGTTGTCCACCTATTGTTTAACTATAACCAATGTAAATGTATGAAATTAAATTTACAACCAAAAAAACCTTACAAAAATCTTGGAGAAAAGATTCCCAGATTTAATTTTTCCAATTATTTAAATGTTTTTGCTGTGCTTTTTATGCTGTTTTGCAGTTTTTCAGGGCAGGCGCAAAATGTTACGATTAATTTTAAAGACGCATCACTTGAAACGGTACTGAAAGAAGTGGCAAAACAAGCGAATTACGAAGTTTTGTACACGCAAAAAATGCTGAAAGATGCTAAGCCGGTTACAATCAATGTTAAGAATTCTACATTAAAAGAAGCTTTAAATAAAATTTTCAGCGGTCAGAATTTAAAATACAATTTGGCTAATCAGACTATTGTTGTAGCAGCTTCCTCAAAAGAAAAAGCAGAAAGCTTGGGAAACGAGCAAATCCGCGTAAGCGGAAAAGTTACAAACAATAAAAATGAGCCATTTCCGGGTGTTACTGTAACTTTATCAGGTACGAATAGAACAAGCATTACCGATTTTGATGGTGGTTTTATTTTTGAAAATGTACCTTCTAACGGAATTTTGGAGTGTTCGGGATTAACAATTGAAACAAAGTCTATTGCTATTAATGGCCGAAATACTTTTACGATTATTGTTGAAGACAAAATTGCGGCTATGAAAGAAGTAGTCGTTACTGGTTATCAAACTATTGCTAGAAGCAATTTTACTGGTGCAATTTCTAAAATTGATGAAAAAACGTTAAACGAAAACATCAACTCCAATTTATCAAGTGCGATAGAAGGACGTGTTGCGGGTTTGATGTTTCAAAAGAATCCAAGCGGCATTGGTTCAGATCAGCCTATATTAAGAGGTATTGGTACTTTTTCATCTGATCAAGTTGGCTACAGTCCGCTTGTGGTAATAGATGGTTTGCCAACAGAGTTGACTTTAGATGAAATTAATCCGTATGATATTGAAAGTGTGGATGTTCTTAAAGATGCGGCGGCGGCTTCTATTTACGGTTCAAGAGCGGCAAATGGTATTATCGTTTTAACAACTAAAAAAGGAAATGGCAAATTAAAAGTAACAATCAACTCTGATTTCTTTATTTCAGATAAACCAAATCTTAGAGATATGAATTACGCTTCAACTAGCGATATGATTGACTTTGAGCAAGCGGTTTACAATAGAGAAAGAGCTAGATTTGCCGATACAGCTACCATGTTTAGCAGTTATGGAGATATTGGGAACAGTAATCCGAAATATTATAGTCCGCTTTATCAGTTAAATAGAAATCTGGAAGAGGGAAAAATTGATAATACAACTTATAGCAGTACTCTAGCACAATGGAGAAAGAACGATTATAATAAAGATTATCGTGATAATGTTTGGCAGAAAGAATTCAGACAACGTTACAATGTTGCATTTTCAGGCAGTACCACAAAGCAGAATACTTATGTGTCACTTAATTATGATAAATCATTAGGCCGTATTAAATACAATGAGGGGCGTAATTTTAATCTTTATGCTAAAAGTAGTTTTCAGGTAAACAACTGGTTAAATGCTACTTTTGGAGTAAATGGAACTTATAGTAATGATGATGTTACGGAATTTGATCTTGGCAATTATGATATTCAAAAAAGATACGAACGTATTACAGACGATAACGGAAATTTAGTACAATCGTCATTTGCATCAATTAGAGACGGTTTTACATCTGGTGGCGCTCTTAATCCGGCCATGGTTGAAAAATTAGCTGGTTTAAGTGGCTTTAAATCAACGAATTTTAATGTTTTAGATGCACTTAGAGAAGGTATTGAAGAACAAAATTCATTGAGTTTAAGAACCTTCGCTAATATAAAAGCTAAATTATGGAAAGGTTTAAGTTATAGTACACAATTTCAGTACGAAGTAAGAAAAAATGATAGAGAGCAGTATCTTGATGTTAATTCTTATAGAATGCGTTCTGCAATCAATGCGCTGACGGGCTATAATCCAACTACAAACGTATATACTTATGTTGACGGTTTCTCAACTGGAGGAAGATATATGCAGACAAGTTCTCAAGCAAGTAATTATTCTTTTAGAAATCAATTAGATTTTAATCAAGAATTTGCAGAAGGCAAACACTCTGTTAATGCTTTGGTTGGTACTGAAATGCGCGAAACTTTCGTTCCAAGATCTATCGAACAATTGCGATATGGTTATGATCCTGTTACACTTAGTTCTGCAGTATTAAATAATCTTGCACTAAGCCAGACAGGAGTTTCTAGCTATATATTTGGCAGCAACAGAACGTTGGCGGCTTTGGGACGAACGCAGAAGGAAATATTACACCGTTACTTTTCAATTTTTAGTACTGTTAGTTATACGTATTTATCTAAATATAACATTACTGGAAGTTACCGTGTTGATAAAGCCGATTTATTTGGAGTAGATCCAAAATACAAAAACCGCCCATTATGGTCTGCAGGTTTAGGATGGAACATCAGCAATGAAGATTTTATGAAAGAAGTAAAATGGGTAAGTATGCTGAAATTGAGATCTACTTACGGTATTAACGGAAACGTAGATCAAAGCACTACACCTTATATAACTGCTACGAGAAGAAATGACAACTTATATCAGTCTTTACAATATACCAATATCACTGCTCAGCCTAATCCGATGTTGAGATGGGAAAAAACTCAAAGTACCAATATTGGTGTAGATTATAGTTTGTTCCGTGCTAAATTAAATGGTACTATTGATGTGTATCGTAAATATAGCAGCGATTTATTAGCAACTACAGATCTTGACCCTACTGTTGGAGCATTGTCAAGAAGAATCAATGCCGGAGCACTATTGAATAAAGGTATAGAATTTAGTGCTGGTTCTGAATGGTATAATAATGGCAGTTTCCGTATTAATTCGAATTTGGTTTTTGCCTTCAATAAAACGACAGTTAAAAAAGTAACAAGAGCTGAAGCTAGAGCTTCTGAATACGTTTCTTCGCCAAGTAATTACTTTTTAGAAGGTGAATTATTCAATAGTTTATATGCTTACCAATACGGAGGAATGGTAAATGGCTATCCGTATGTTTTGGATGAAAGTGGAAATCCATCGATTACTTTTGATGCTAATGGAAATCCAGTTTCGACAAGCATAAAAACAATTACTAATCCAGATGCTTTAGTAAATATGGGAACTTTAATGCCAACTTACACAGGTTCATTGTCACAGCGTTTTTCATATAAACAATTCGATTTAAACTTCTTATTTGTTTTCTCTGGAGGAAATGTAATGCGTAAAGAAACTATCGATATGAGTTCTGATGCTGTAAACCTTTCTGGTATCACAGATCGTTACACTGACACAAACAGAAATGGAAATACTCGTTTATTTGTAGATTTTGACGAAAGTGTTAGAAATTATGCACCAACTATAAGCAGTCAATGGAGATATTCAACTGCAAATGTTGTAGATGGCGATTATATTAAACTAAGAAACATTTCATTAGGATATAATATTCCAAAAGCTTTTGCAACTCGAATGAATATTACATCGGCAAAATTTACTTTTCAAATGAATAATATCTGGTATTGGAGTGCTGCTGGAAATCGTATTGATCCTGAAGTTTATACAGCTAATTCTGGTACACGTAATTTACCATTGCCAAAAACATACCTATTTGGTTTTAATCTTACTCTTTAAAAAAATGAAAAAGATATATATAACACTGCTTTCCTTAATGATGCTAACAGTGTCATCATGTGACGATTATACAGATATAACACCTAAAGGAGCTTTAGTGATTGAAACACCACAGCAATTTCTTGAATTGGTTTCGCTTCCTGGACGTGGTTATCCAATTAATAACTTTCAATACTTGTCAGATGATCAATGGATGAGAGAAGCCAATGTAATTGGTAGAACCCCAAACATCGATATTCTTAATTTTACTTTTGATGAAAGTGTTGATCGAGTTTCATTAATGACCGGATCGAGTTTTTACAATCAAGCCTATAGTTATATCAACAGATGGAATACCATTATTACTTTAGTAGATAATAGCAAAGGAGATGAAAACATCAAACGATTAGCAAAAGCTGAAGCTAGAATTTACCGAGCGTACGATCACTTTTTATTAGTAAATACTTATGCAAAAGGGTATGACCCCAATACAGCAGCTACAGATGGAGGAATTTGTATTATGGACAAATTTGATTTAGAAGCACAGCCTTCAAAATCTACTGTGGCACAAGTTTATGACTTTATTCAAAGAGATATTGATGAAGCATTACCGTATCTTTTAGAGAAACCGGCCGATGTTTATCATCCTTCATTGGCATTTGCTTATGCTTTTAAAGCAAAAGTGCATTTGTTTAAAAGAGAAATTGCGAAAGCACAGGAAGCCGCTGAAAAATCATTAAGCTACAACAATCAGATATTTGATATGGTAGCTTATAACGCACAAGGCGGACCAACTGCTTTGGCTGTTCCTGCTGCAAATAATACTGAAGTATTAAGTTATATGTATATGACGGGTTACAACGAAATGAATTTTGGCCAGTTATACATCATTAGTCCAGAATTAAGAACGTTATTTGGAACAAATGATGCCCGTTTTAATTTATTCTTCAATTCTACCAGCACAACCAATTTAGATCAAGGTTCTGGTACAGCGTATTGGGGCACTCAGTACACAAGATTTTTCTATCCAACAGTGGGGATGAAAACAACCGAAGTGTATTTGATGCAGGCAGAATGTTTAGCGAGACAAGATAAATTGAACGAAGCAGTTGCCGTTTTAAATACATTAAGAGCAAAACGTATTCTTTCAGGTACGGTAAACTTAACAGTTCCGGCTACTCGAAAAGAAACAATGCAATTGGTGATTAATGAAAGAAGAAAAGAATTGCTTTTAGGTTTTAACCGCTTTTTCGATTTGAAACGATTAAATACGGAAACAGAATACGCCAAAACGGTTACAAGAGTATTCCCAATCGTGAATAAAACGGTTCCTCAAAAAACATATACTTTACAGCCAAACTCTCGATTGTATATTATTCCATTTCCTTTGTCTGCTTTGCAAAAGAATCCAAAATTGACTTTAAATACAGACGAAAAACTTCCATTTTAATTGAGATGAAGAAATTATTTATAATGCTGATCATGCTGTCTTTTGGACAGCATGGTTTTGCTCAAACTCCAGAAAAAAAAGCCGACAGTACCAGTACTCAGCCAAAAGGCATGCTGGCTTATAACAAAGTAATTACCGATAAAGCCAAAAACAAAGCTGGTCTTTTTACGGTAAGTCAGGTAGATACCAAATACTATTTTCAAATTCCAGACAGCTTGTTCAATAGATACATGCTGGTGGTAACCCGATTTCTTTCTACACCAGAAGGAATGGGAGTTTTTGGTGGAGAAAAAGCCAACGAACAGACTATTTATTTTGAAAAAGGAGCCAACAACACCGTTTATTTAAGATCACTGCAATACAGACAAGACGTTCGTTCAGCCGATTCAATGTTGGCAAAAGCATTAGCTGGAAGCAACGAAAATCCAATTGTTGCCGCTTTTCCAATTAAAACAATGAATCCTGATACAAAAGAAGTCGTTATCGAGGTAACGGATGTTTTTAAGAAAGACAATCCAATGTTTGCTATCGATAGCAAAGAGAAAACAGAGAAAAAATTAACTTCTCTTGCAGATGACAAATCTTTTATTGAAAGTATAGATACTTATCCAATCAATATTGAGGTAAAAACGACAAAGACTTACACAAGTTCAACAGCCAGTAGTGGTAGTATAACATTACGTTTGAATACTTCAATTGTACTGCTTCCAAAAACGCCTATGCGTAAACGTTTCTTTGATGAAAGAGTAGGGTATTTTGCTAACAAATATGTTCTGTTTGATGATGATGAACAACGTGCTCAAACAAAATATATTATTCAGCGCTATCGTTTGGAGCCTAAAGATAAAGACATCAAAAAATATCTAAACGGCGAATTGGTTGAACCAAAAAAGCAAATCGTTTATTATATCGATCCGGCAACACCAAAAAAATGGAGACCCTATTTAATTGCCGGAATCAATGATTGGCAGAAAGCTTTTGAAGCAGCAGGTTTTAAAAACGCCATTGTAGGTAAAGAATGGCCGGAAAATGACCCAACGATGAGTTTGGAAGATGCACGATATTCTGTTGTACGTTATTATGCTTCTGAAACACCAAACGCTTACGGACCAAGAATTAGTGATCCAAGAAGCGGTGAAATCATTGAAAGTCACGTAGGCTGGTATCATAATGTGATGAAATTAGTACAGAGATGGTATATGATTCAAGCTGGACCATTAGATGCAAGAGCTAGAAAAATGCATTTGGATGATGAATTAATGGGACAATTGATTCGTTTTGTTTCTTCTCACGAAATTGGTCATACCATTGGTCTTCGTCATAATATGGGAGCGAGCAGTGCGACTCCAGTTGAAAAATTAAGAGACAAAAAATGGGTTGAAGCTAACGGACATACAGTTTCGATTATGGACTATGCCCGATTCAATTATGTAGCACAGCCAGAAGATAATATCAGTCCAAAAGGAATTTACCCAAGAATTGGAATTTATGATAACTGGGCTGTGAAATGGGGCTATGGTTATTATCCAAAAGCGAAAGATGAGTTTGAGGAAGAAAAAATTCTTGCCAAATTAACCACAGATAGTTTAACAGCTAATCCTAAATTATGGTTTGGTGGAGAAGGAAAAGATGAAGATCCAAGAAGCCAAAAAGAAGACATTGGTGATGATGCTGTTTTAGCAAGTGATTACGGAATTAAAAACCTAAAACGCGTAGTTCCAAATCTTATCGAATGGACGTATCAGCCAAATGATGCTTATGAGAATTTAGAAGAGATGCATAAAGCAGTGGTGTCGCAATACAGCCGCTATTTGTATCACGTTCTTAAAAATATTGGAAGCAACTACATCACTAAACGTACTGTTGACGAAAAAGGATCAGTTTTTCAGCCGGTTCCTAAAGCAAAAGTAAAAGCAGCAGTAGATTATGTTGGAAGACAATTATTTGTTGCACCGCTTTGGATGTATCCACAGGAATTAGATAAATTGATTCCATTAAAAACATCTGAGCAGATTTCAGATCAGCAAAATCAAGTGTTGAATATGTTGTTGAGTTCAGGAATGCTTTATAACATCAGCCAAAAAGCAATTCAGTTTGAAGGCGCTTATACGGTGCCTGAATTCTTAAACGATTTACAGCAAACGGTTTGGATAAAATTCAGTGGTGACGAGAAACAAGATTTTTATAGAAGAAGTTTACAGCGTGGTTACATCGAAAAAATAGGCATGTTGTTACTGCCTAAAGAAACGGAACCAGGAAAAGCATTAAATGCAGCACAGCGAAGCGATGTTAGATTATATGGTAAACAGCACTTGGTTAAATTGAGAGCGGAGGTTGTTAAGTTAATGAACAGTGCAACAGGAATAAATAAAGATCATTTCGAAGCAATCTTGATTGAAATAGACAAAATAAGTACAAAATTAAATTCAACTACAACGATATGAAAAAACTATTAGTTATCGCCCTAATCTTCTTAAGCGGTTTTGCTCAGGCACAAGTAACTTCAAAAGAAGAAGTAGCGCCAGAATTGGTTCAAAAAAGGGAAGAACAAAAAAAGGAAATTACTAAAAATTATCTGGCTTTAAAAAACAGTTTAATCACTTCAGATAGTCTTGCCGTTGTAAAAAACGCTGAAGCTTTAAAGAATTCCTTGAAAAGCTTCAAATTTAAAAAACTGACTTTAGAACAAATGAATGCGGCGACAACAACAAGAAAAGCAATTTCAGATTTAGCAGCTGAAATGGCAGCGACTAAAAATATTAATAAACAGCGCAAAATTTTTGAATCACTTTCTGTGAAATACTGGGATGTGGCTTCAAAATTCAAAGCAGCTGATGCGGCATTATATTTACAGGTTTGTCCAATGACAGGCGCTGTTTGGACAAGTGATAGTAAGGAAATAAAGAATCCTTATTATCCAAAAAATATGCTGACTTGTGGAGAAGTAAAAGCAAGTTTGTAGTTTTTTTTAATTTGAATTAGTTTGATAAATACGGTGTTCTAACTGAAGCCGTATTTGTCGTTTCTACTATATTTTTCTTTAATGCTTTTTATAAAGCATTGAAAAAATCAAAATGCCAAGCCGAAAGGTTTGGCATTTTTTTATAGCTATTTTTTAGACTTCAGATTTTTCTTTTCAGACACTTTTTCATTTTTAAAAACATTTAAAACGGTTAAAAAGCATTTAAAATGGACTTTTTATCAATTGAAATTCCTGCTGTTTAGTAAAATTCTTATTAAGGAGCAAAAATCATTATGGTTTTTAATTTATTGTTTATCAATTATTTATAATTTCTTTATCGTTTTCGTTAACATTTTTTTTGCAAAAAAAATGCAATAATACTTTTATATTAAAATTTTTAACATACTTTTGTTCTATCAAATTAGTAGAGTTTAAAATTTTCCCAATAATGAAGACGAGTAAAAACATTTCACTTTCAAACAAACAGAAATCTTTTAGCTGTTTCGATCTCATGTGCAGCTTCTGTTAAAAGTCTTCAATTCCCAATTTCAACAAATTTTAATTAGAGTGAACCTTAGCAATAGGGCAGCTCTTGTATAGGCCAATCCAAATAATAGTAATCAAAAAAAGAAGAAAAAATGAAAAAACGAATGTGTAGCCGGTAAAACAATATGCCATTCCTGTAGTCGCAGAAATGGTCGAGCTTAAAAAAAATATACATCTCTAGAAGGGAAGCGACAACAGATTTTTTTCTGTTTAACGCAATCCTTGATTTATTAAACTAAAAAGAACTAATGAAAAAAATATTAAATAGATATATTGGATTATGTATTTTATTGATTTCCATCGGTGCGACGGCTCAGGAAAAGCAACCACTGATTCAGTCAAAAGTTGGCGGAACAGTGATAGATGCCGTTACTAAAGAACCTATTATTGGAGCATCAATTGTGATTAAAGGTACTACGCATGGTGTTCAAACCGATTTTGATGGTAAATTTTATTTCCAAACGGGACAGAAACTGCCATATACCGTAATAGTAAGTTACTTGGGATACAAAAAGAGAGAGTTTACCATTAATGAAAATTCAGTTGTAATTGATCTTACAGAAGAACAAAATCAATTATCTGAAGTAGTGGTTACAGCGCTTGGTATTTCAAAAGAAAAGAAATCTTTAGGATATACGACTCAAGCGCTTAAAAACAAAGATATTGCTGAGACAAAAGAAACGAACTTCTTAAACAGTCTTAGCGGAAAATTAGCGGGTGTACGTATTACAAATTCTCAAGGAGATATGGGATCTTCTCGTATTATCATTCGTGGAGAAACTTCTATTGCAGGAAACAATCAGCCATTGTTTGTGGTAGATGGAGTTCCTGTAGATAACTCACAATTAGGAAGTGTAGGAGGAGCAACACGTGACTTTAAAAATGCTATAGCCGATTTAAATCCAAATGATATTGAAACTTTAACGGTATTAAAAGGACCAAACGCGGCGGCACTTTACGGATCACGTGCGGCACATGGTGTGGTTTTGATTACGACGAAATCTGGAAAAAGCCAGAAAGGATTGGGAATTACTGTAAATTCAGGAATCACAATTTCTCAAGTAGCGACTTTACCTAGTTTTCAAAACTCATATGGACAAGGTTCAAACGGAAGATTCAGCTTTGTTGACGGAAAAGGAGGCGGTGTAAATGATGGTGTTGACGAAAGCTGGGGGCCAAGATTAGACGGACGTCTTATACCTCAATTTTTCTCAAATGGAGAAGCAGTCCCTTTTGTAGCTCATCCTAACAATGTGAAAGATTTCTTTAATACAGGACTTACCTATGACAATAGTGTTTCTGTAGCAAGATCAGATGAAAAATCAGATTTTCGTTTGGGAGTAAACAATCAAAAACAATTGGGAACAGTGCCAAATAGTGAAGTAAACAAAACAAACTTTACCATTAACACGAATTACCAAATTTCAAAAAGCATAAAAGTTGGAGTTACAGGTAATTATATTACAACTAATGCTCCAGCGTTGCCAGGTGGACCACAAGGGAATCGTGCTGCGGGTGTAATGCTTCAGTTTTTATGGTTCGGTCGTCAGGTTGATATTAATGAGCTTCAAAATAACAGAAATGTAAACTGGAATAACAGTTATTACAGCAACCCTTATTGGAATGCATATTATAATACCACAAGTCAGCAGCGTAACCGTTTTATTGGAGATGTACATTTGGATGCTACATTGGCTGATGGACTTAATTTCAGATTCCGTACAGGAGTTGATTATTACAATGACCGTAGAAAATATACAATCAAATACGGTACAAACGGAACGCCTTTCGGATCATACGCTGAAGATGCTTACACAGTAAACGAACAAAACACAGAAGGTATTTTTACTTATACTAAAAAATTGAATGATGATTTTAGTTTAGATGCTCTTGCCGGATTCAACATCCGTAATCACAGTGATGCTAACAATTATCAAAAAGCACCACGTTTAGCAGTACCAGATCTATATACTTTGACGAATTCAAGAGACCCTTTGACATCATCAAATACATTATCAAGATTGAGAGTATATAGTGCTTATGCTTCTGCACAATTAGGATATAAAAACTATGCGTATTTGAACGTAACAGCTCGTAACGATTGGTCATCTACATTACCAAGCAACAATCGTTCTTATTTTTACCCATCTATTAATGGAAGTTTAGTTTTGTCTGAGGCATTAAATCTAAAAAGCAATACACTTGATTTTTTAAAATTACGTGGTGGTTGGTCTGAAGTAGGTAATGATGCAGATCCGTATCAATTAGCAACAGTTTATAATTTCCAGACAGCATTTGATGGAAATCCAATTCAAACTTCTTCACAAAGAAAATTGAATGAGAATTTAAAACCAGAAACTACACGTTCAACGGAGATTGGTTTAGAGGCTACTTTCTGGAAAAACAGATTGCATTTTGATGTGGCTTATTATAACACAAACAGTTTCGACCAGATTTTAGAAATCAAAACAACAGCTTCGAGCGGCTACAACTCACAATTAATCAATGCTGGAAAAGTAAACAACCGAGGTTTAGAAATTCAATTGGACGGTAGCCCAATTCAGACAGAGAATTTCAAATGGAATATTGGAGCAAATTATTCTAGAAACAGAAGTAAAGTAGAGATTTTGGATTATGCAAAACAGATTCAAAATTATACAATTGGTTCCTCAGGAGGTGTAGATGTATTGGCATCTGTAGGACAGGCTTATGGAGCACTTTATGGAACGGCTTATTTACGTGATGCAAACGGCAACATTGTAGTAGGAGAAAACGGATTGCCAAAAGCTGATCCAACAAAGAGAGTTTTAGGGCATTACACTCCAGATTATTTAGCTGGTGTTACTAATACTTTGACATATAAAAATCTTGAATTATCAGTTTTAGTTGATGCAAGTGTTGGTGGAGAAATTTTCTCAGGAACAAACAGAACTGGAACTTATACAGGGGTATTGGCTTCAACGCTTCCAGGACGTGGTGCTGAAAATGGAGGTTTAAGTTATTATTATCCAAATAACAATACTGCCAATGGAAGAACTTTGGTGAACGGAACTGCTCCAAGCGGTGTAACGGTTTATGATGACGGTATGATTTTTAAAGGAGTGTACGAAAATGGAACTCCAAACACAAAAGTACTTAGTGCTCAGGAATATTACAAAGCATCATACAACATCAGCGAAGCTTACATTTACAGCTCAACTTTTGTAAAAATGAGAGAAATTAAATTGGCTTATAATTTCAATAAGTCATTTGCAAGAAAACTGGGATTAGAAGGAGCAAGTATTACTGCTGTTGGTCGTAACTTATTCTTTATATATAAAGATGCACCGAATATTGATCCTGAAACGGCTTTCAATACTGGAAATGCACAAGGTTTGGAAAGCTTGTCTTTACCAACAACCAGAAATTTCAGTCTTAATGTTAATCTTAAATTCTAAAAACACGAAATCATGCTAAAAAAGCTATCATATATAATCTTATTTGGATTGACACTGACCTCATGCAGTGATACTTTGGATGACATCAATAAAAATCCAAATGCAACCGAAACTCCACTAGCACCTTATTTATTAACTGGAAGTTTAAAACAAGGAGCTGATCTATATTGGGGGTCAGAAAATAACTTTAACTCCTCTTTACTATTTGTACAGCATTGGGCTAAAATCCAATATACTGAACCAGATAGATACGATGTTTCAAATACTTCATTCACTTCTTTGTGGAATACAGGTTATGCAACCTTAATCACAGATTTGAATACAATTATTAATTTTCCAGATGCTCAGGCCAATTCAAACTACAAAGGAATTGCTTTAACGCTTCGTTCTTGGACATTTTTATTGTTGACAGATGCTTACGGAAGTATTCCGTATAAAGAAGCAGGGCAAAAAGTTACAGCAGCATACAATACTCAAAAAGAAGTATACACAGGTTTGTTGGAAGATTTAGCAAAAGCGCAGTCTTTATTAGGCACAACAAATGGTACTGTTACAGGTGATTTGGTTTACAAAGGAGATGTTGCAAAATGGAAAAGATATGTAAATTCTCTTCGTCTGAGAATTGCATTAAGAATTGCTGATAAAGAACCCGCTTTAGCAAAACAAGCTGCAATTGAGGCAACAACTGATCCAGCAGGAGTTTTAAGTAGTAATAACGATACTTTTAAGTTTACATACATTGCTTCTCCTCAGCAAAATCCAGCTTCGGCTTGGTTTGAAACTCGTGATGATTTCCGTATTTCAAAAACGATGGTTAATAAATTAAAAGAATTTTCGGATCCTCGTTTACCAGTTTACGCTCAATTACCATCAGATGCAAGCGTTGGTACTTATGTTGGAGGTGGTAACGGATTGTCAAACAGTGATGCTAATAACCAAGGTTTTGCTAAAACATCTAAACCTGGAACTTATTTCCTAACTTCAGCTTCGCCAGCTGTAATTTATTCTTACTCAGAAGCATTATTTAATCTTGCTGAAGCAGCTGCCAGAGGATTTATTTCTGGAGATGCCGAAGCACTTTATAAAAATGCCATTACAGCCTCATTCAATCAATTTGGAATTACAGATAATACAGTAATTTCTAATTATTTAAATCAAGCAGTTGTAAAATATGATGCTTCAAATTATGCTAAATCTATTGGAACACAAAAATGGATTGCTTTCTTCGGGCAAGGTTTGGATGCCTTTACAGAGTGGAGAAGATTAGATTTCCCTGTTCTAACAGCTGGTCCAGATACAGTTTTGGACGGAAAAATACCATCACGTTTTTTCTATCCTGGGACTGAGCAGTCATTAAATGGTGTAAGCTATCAAGCAGCAATAGCCGATCAAGGAAAAGATCTATTGACGACTAAATTATGGTTTGATGCTAAATAATCTAATTTTTTTGTTTTTTCGCTAAAAGACAAATTGATTTTAAGAAAGAAAAATCTTATATTAAGCCCTGTATCGCCCTGACGATACGGGGTTTTTTATTTCGAATTTGTATATTTGTGTTTATTTAAAATATTCTAAATATATAAATGCTCAAATTGTTACCCTTAGATCCTAAAACGATTTTTCTTCTTTATTTTTGGGGAAATTTATTTGTCTGCATTCTTATTTTCAGCTATTCCTTTTCGTATGCTTCTACAGAAAATAGAAAAAAGTTAAATACGTTTGGTTTTGGAAAAGTATTATTAACCATAGGCTGGATATGTATTTTTTTGAGAGGTATAGTTCCTGATTTTATTTCGATCAACTTTGGTAATACTATTATTCTTTCAGGCTGTTGGTATGAAACCATAGCGATAATATCTATGAATAAAGCTAAATTCAATAGACGTTATCAAATACAAGCTATTTTGACTGTTATTGCAATTGTGGTTTTTAATACAGCGGCTTTCCTTGGAGGATCAATGAATACTCGTATTATAATTATTTCTCTTGGCATATTCGCTATATATCTGCCTCCAACAATTGGTTATTTTAGAGAGAAAGCGACAAATTTGTTTCGTATATTTTACCTGCTTTGTTATGTTTTTTTTGAAATTTTGATCTTTCTTAGAGCAATATATACTTATGTAAGTCCGCAGAAACATTTCTTTAGACAAAGTACATTTGACAGCTTATACAGCATCGGATTGTTTTTGTTGACTCTTATTGGAACAATTGGCTTTTTATTGCTGGTGAAAGAAAAGCAGGATCTTAAAATACAGAAATTATTAAAGGACAAAAATTTATTCTTCTCCATAATTGCCCATGATTTAAAAGGACCGTTAGGTTCGTCACTTGCCTTATCAGAAATTTTGTCTCAGGAAATTGATACTTACAGCCGTGAAGAAATCAAAGAGATTACAGAATTGCTCCATGATTCCAACAAGAATATTTATAAACTGCTCGAAAATTTATTGAATTGGTCCAGAATGCAGACTGGAATGATCGAATACAATCCCAAAAAGATAGAATTAAACAACCTGATCGAAGAAAATATCAAACTCCATAAAAATATCGCGTTAAATAAAAATATTGATTTGAGATTCGAATCAACAGAAATTGTCAGTGCAATGCTGGACAAAGATATGATTGATACTGTTTTAAGAAACCTTTTAACCAATGCGATTAAGTTTACAGAACAGCACGGAGAAATTGTAGTTAGTCTTTATAAAACAAATAAAAAAGCAGAAGTATCAATTCGTGACAATGGAATCGGAATTCCGCTCAATATACAGGAAAAGCTTTTTAAAATTAATGAAAAAGTAATTCAGAAAGGCACCGAAAATGAAATTGGAAACGGGCTAGGGTTATTGCTATGTCATGAGTTTATAAAGAAACACCATGGAGAAATCTGGGCTGAAAGTAAACTGGGAAAGGGAAGTACTTTTAAGTTTATACTGCCATTAGAAAAATAAGAAAACCATATCTCTAATTTTTTAATCGAATAAAACTTCTTTTTTTTCTTCAAATATTAATTTAAACCTTCTTAAGACTTGCATATTCAGTAATTTCTTAACCATTTAATATATTAAATTTTTTGTTCTGTTTGCTTACGTTGTATTATCCGTTATTATAATATGCGATATATGATGAATTTGCGAAATATAACTAATCTTAATACTAATTTTAAGTGTATTTATTTGATTTTTAGTAAATTAGTTGTTTAGCACGCTTCTTGCTTTTTCTTTTCATTATCAGATTAGCTAAAAAAAGCGTGATTTTTTTCTTGTAATAAACCGCGTCTTCAAATTTGATTTTCGATACAGTTTACATTAAACTGAGTTGTTCTATGATTATAAAAAGCTGTTTATTAATTAAATATCAATTTTATGACAAAATCAAAATCCATTATTCTTATTCATGGAAACTTTGTAAACGACGTTAGCTGGGCAAAGTGGAAAGAAAGATATGAACAGAAAGGCTATACGGTTTACACACCAGCCAATCCTGGTCATCAAGGAAATCCTTCAGATTTAAGAAAAACAGTTCACCCTGATCTTACCAAAACCGGTTTTATTGATGTAGTAAATAATATCGTAAAACTGATAGAAAACCTGCCCGAAAAACCATTAATAATTGGACATTCTATGGCAGGAATGGCAGCAATGAAGTTATTAGAATTAGATAAAGCAGTTGCGGCAGTAAGTATAGATGGCGCTCCTCCAAAAAATGTATTCCCACCTTTTACAACATTAAAATCAGTGCTTCCTGCTTTTGGATTCTTTTCTTCCAGTAAATATTTTATGGGAAGTCGTGAATGGTATGACAAATGTTTTTTTAACACCTTACAGCATAGAGACAGAGCGAAAGCATTTGATACTATTGCAGTGCCTGAAAGTTATAAAGTCAGCCGTGAATTGGTTTTAAATTCTTTTTCGAATATTGACTTCAGCAAACCACACAAACCAATTTTATTTATTGGAGGCGCTAGCGATACTATTTTTCCGGCATCACTTACAACAACACTGGCGAGAAAGTATAAAGACAGAAATAGTCAGGTTGATCTGAAAATTTTTCCTGGAAAAAGTCACTTTATCTGTGGAGAACCAGGCTGGGAAGCAGTCGCAGATTATGTTTTAGAATGGTATGAAAATCTATAATAACAATTAAAACGAAATTAAAATGGCTAAAATTAAAGTAAAAGACGGAACAGAGATTTATTACAAAGATTGGGGAACAGGTACACCTATTTTTTTTCATCACGGTTGGCCCTTGTCGGCAGATGACTGGGACGCACAGATGTTATTTTTCTTGGATAAAGGATTTAGAGTTATTGCGCATGATAGAAGAGGTCACGGAAGATCTACTCAGACGTTTACAGGCAATGAAATGGACACTTATGCAGCAGATGTAGCAGAACTGACAGCATTTTTAGATCTAAAAGATGCTATTCATATTGGTCACTCAACAGGAGGAGGAGAAGCAATTCATTATGCAGCTAAATATGGCAAAGGCCGAGTTTCTAAAGTAATTTTGATAAGTGCAGTAACTCCATATATGGTGAAAGATGCCAATAATCCAGATGGAGTGCCTATTGAAGTCTTTGATGATATTCGTTTTAATACGGCAAACAACCGACAACAGTTTTATCAGGATATTACTTTTCCTTTTTACGGCTACAATAGAGAAGGGGCTAATATCAAAAAAGGAATTCAGGACAATTGGTGGCGTCAAGGAATGAACGGAGGAATTAAAGCACATTATGATTGTATAAAAGCATTTTCTGAAACTGATTTTACAGAAGATCTAAAAAGTGTTGATTTTCCAGTTTTGATTCTTCACGGAGAAGACGACCAGATTGTTCCTTATAAAGTAACAGCATTGAGAGCAGAAAAGTTATTGAAAAACGGAAAATTAATTACCTATCCTGGCCTTTGCCACGGCATGCCCACAACAGACGCAGATAGAATTAATGCCGATATTTTAAGTTTTATTCAATAAAGATGAAATATTTGAAAAAAGAACAAAGCCTTCATTAATGACGAAGGCTTTGTTTTTATAAGTTTTTATCTTTTAAAACTTTTGGATATCTTTGACTGGTATGTACAATCATTTCGCCAAACAAAGTGTTCGCCCAAGCAAACCATTTGCGAGTGAATTTAGTTACATCATCTTTGTGAAAAGATTCGTGCATAAAACCTGTGGTAGCATTAGTTTTAATTAAAGTGCTGATACATTGTTTTATTTCGTTTTCATCAATACTTGTAATGGCTCTCAAAACAATACTCATAGGCCAGATGGTGTCTACTCCTGTATGCGGGCCTCCAATACCTTCTCCAGCTTTGCCTTTGTAGAAAAATGGATTATTCTCAGACAAAACAACTTTTCTCGTATTAAGATACAATGGATCATCTGGAGCAATTGCACCCAAATATGGAAGCGATAATAAAGAGGGAACATTGGCATCATCCATCATATGAAAACTGCCGTATCCATTGACTTCAAAAGCAATAATTTTTCCAAATTTTGGATGATTTATAATACCGTGCTCATTTAATCCTTTTTGAACTTGTTCCCTAAGTTCTTTTGCTTGATGAACCAAATCGTCGTCTTTTAAAGCAGGAAGAGAAAATAGTTCAATCAGATACCCTAATATTTCAATCGCAAACATATTGCTTGGAATCAAATAACCAAATAAAGTAGAGTCATCACTAGGTCTAAAAGTCGAAACAATCAAGCCGCATGGTTTTACAGGATAACCATAACCCGATAACGGAACGCCGTCTGTAGCCCAAGCCGTCTGACGCTGAAAACTATACGGACCGCCTTTGCCGTCCATTCTTTGCTGTTCTTTAAAGGTTTTTAGAACTAGTTTCATGGCCTCTTTCCAATGGCTGTCAAACATAGAAATATCGCCAGTTTCTTTCCAATAACCATGAGCCAACCGAACAGGATAACACAAACTGTCAATTTCCCATTTTCGTTCATGGATTCCTGGTTTCATGTCTGTTAAATCATTTTTCCATTCACTTTCTTTATTGAAATCTTTGTAAAATGCATTAGCATAAGGATCCAAAAGGATGCATTTCGCTTGACGATTTATAACACCTTTTACCAATTCGGCTAGTTTCGGGTCTTGTTTTACAAACGGAATATAAGGCCAGATCTGTGCAGTACTGTCACGCAGCCACATCGCATCGATATCGCCTGTAATAACATACGTATCTGGTTTACCGTCTATAACTTCAAAGTCAACCGTGGTATCAAGAGTATTTGGAAAACAGTTTTCGAAAATCCAAGCCAGCTCAGGATTCGCAATTTGTTTTTTAACTTTTACGATAGCAGCCTCAATTGCTTTACTGGTAAATTTACGCTCTGCCAAAAGTGGTCTTTGGGATACAAAATCCTTTAACGGAAATTCGAAAATATTGGAATTAAACCCAAAAGCTTCCGATTGAATTGCTAGTAATCCAGCAGAAAAAATGCCGGCATTTTTGATGAATTTTCTACGAGACTGCATAAAATTTTGGTTTAGAAATGGTTTAGTGTAGTTTAAAGATAATCGAAACTTTATTATACTAAATAAACAATCTTTTTCATCATTTCATTTAAAATTAGACAAATGACGTTTACGGTACTTTAAACGACCACTTTCAAGATAAAAATACTTTTAAAAACCTTCAAACTCTTCTCTAAAACTTTTTCCTGATTTAATTAAAGCAATGAGCGGACTTTTGACAAATTCAATAAGTCCGTTTTGCATTAAGAGATTTGTTAAAAGATCGATTTCAATTTCTTGTGCAGTAACTTCTACTATGGTGTAATCCCTTTCAAGAATTTTATAAGTTGCATTATGTTTTTGTAATAATTCTTGAACACTATCTTTAGTAACTTCATGAATAGGAAGTTTAAACAAAACGGTTTGTGTGTGTACGATTTCAGAATTTGTATTAAAATAACATTTGTAAACATCAATAATTTTTTCAATTTGCAACGCTAAGTTTCTTACTGTCTCAAAAGTTTCTATAACGACAATGGTAAATCTGTACATGCCATTAATTTCACAAGATGAAATATTAAAACTTTCAAAGCTGATTTTTCTTCTCGAAAAAATAACAGCGGTTTTGCTGACTAATCCCATTTGATCTTCGGTGTAAAATGTTAGCGTGAATTGCTCTTTCATTGGATGTTTAATGCTTATTTGTTAGTGAAATATTTTTGAGTTATTGTTGTGTATTCAGTTTCAGTTTGGATCAAAAAAAAAACCTTTCTCATCCTACTGAGAAAGGTTTCTATTATATAATACAATCCTGACTCATCACGGGGAATGAATAATGATAATTGCGATAATAATAATTGATGTTAAATTTTTCATGTTGCTTCTAAACGAAAAAACCTCCCGTTGCGGGAGGTTTTTAAAATTGTACTGTAATACTTTTATATAAAAATTTCCCTTACTAATATCGATTGATAATAATAGCGCTGCTAATAATAAGGGTAATAATTTGATTGTTCATTTTCTTTTGTTCTGATGGCAAATATATTATTTTTTCTTAAACAATAGATTTTATTTCTGTTTTACAAGAAAATTTTAGATTAGAAGAATTTCTCTACATCTTAAGATAAATATTCACTTAACAAAATCTCTTAAAATAAACGAATTTGTTATTTCAATTTTTGAAAAATATTTAAGTCTAATTCTCATAATATGAGTTGATTAAGTTGATTTTTCTAAAGTGATTTAAAGTTTTAACTCTAAATTTTTAAAATCAGGAATATGTTAAGTAAATTTTTTATTGAAACATATTTTACCTGTCAATTAACAATTTATTTATATTAGCAACAAAATAATAATACAAATGATTCTTTTTAACAAAACAAAAAAGAATAAAAAGGATTTGAGCTGAAATTTTTAAGACTTTCAAAAAGGAAATATGGGAGTGCAGTCTTTAAGTTTAAAGGAATATAAAAACGTTTTCAATACACTTTACCCTACATTGTGTCTGTTTTCGAACAAGTATGTTGAGAACCTTGAGGTATCGAAAGACATTGTTCAGGAAGTTTTTATAAAAGTTTGGGAAGATAAAATCGATTTTCATAATGATAGTACGATTAAGTCTTATTTGTATACTGCTGTAAAAAACCGTTCCCTTGATTATTTAAAAAGCAAACATTATAAAGTGACCGAATCTATAGGGAAAACAGATTTTGCCCAAATGGAAACTGATCCCTTTTTTTTAAGAGAAGTAGTCATTTCTGAAACTTCATTATTAATAGAAAAAGCTGTAAATACACTACCCGCAAAATGTGCGCAAATCATAAAATTGAGTATCAAAGGACTTAGCAACACCGAAATTTCTGAAGAACTAGGAGTTTCTTTAAATACCATTAAAACCCAGAAAAAAATTGCCTACAAACGTTTAAAACCTTTATTGAAAGATAGTTTCTTTATTATTGCATTCATATTTGAGATTCGAAATTGATATATTGAGATAGCACGAACTGACAAAGCAATTCACTAATTATATTTTCAGTATAAATTAGAGAAATAAAGTGCAAAGAATAAATTAGAGAAAATCCGTGAATTCGTGGCGAAAAATAAATAGCCACGAATTCACGAATTATTTTTTATAAACGATATGTAGTTTTTGCTGCAAATTAATCGAATTATACTTTGGCAATAAATCAGAGAAATAAAGTGCAAAGAATAATTAGAGAAAATTCGTGAATTTGTGGCGAAAAATAAATAGCCATGAATTCACGAATTATTTTTTATAAACGATACGTAGTTTTTGCTGCAAATTAATCGAATTATACTTTGGCAATAAATCAGAGAAATAAAAGGCAAAGAATATATTAGAGAAAATCCGTGAATTCGTGGCGAAAAAAAATAAACTTTTTTTTCACCCCCCTTTTTCTTTTTATCGTCTTAGCAATATATAACTATTACTAAGATGTCTATTTTCGAGAAAATACTTAAAATTTCCAGTCAAACCGCTTCCTCTATTTTAAAGCGTGAGAAACCAGAAGCGATGAATGACTCTGATCTTTTTACAGATTCAGATAAACAATATATATTGGAGCATCTTACCGACGAAAAACTTTTAAAAAAGCGTTCCGCGTTATTGCAGCAGATAAATAAAAAAGAAGGTTGGGAAGCGATTCAGAATAAAATTGAAGTTCCAGTTAGAAAACTTCCTATTTGGAAATATGCAGCAGCGGCAGCTGTTATAGTATTTGTTTCAACGATTTATTTTTATAAAAATGATGTAAACGAAAAGCAGCCGATAAAAGCAGTGTTAACGCAGCCAGTTATTAAACCGGGAACAGACAAAGCTATTTTAGTTTTAGCAAATGGGCAACAAGTAGCACTTGGAAAAGGTTCGCAGTACAGTTCAAAAGGAGTTCACAGTAACGGTACAGAAATTATTTACAATAATGAAACCGCTAAAACTGCGATAGCTTATAATTATTTGACCATTCCAAGAGGAGGACAGTTTTTTATCAAATTGGCAGATGGTACCAAAGTATGGTTAAACTCAGAATCAAAACTCAAATTTCCTGTAAGTTTTGAGGATGGAGAGCCACGCCAGGTTGAACTGGTGTATGGAGAAGCTTATTTTGATGTTTCGCCAAGTACAGCGCATAAAGGTTCTCATTTTAATGTGGTAACCAAAAACCAGAATGTTGAAGTTTTAGGAACTGAGTTTAATATTAAAGCATATCAAGATACTCCAGCAATTTTTACAACACTTGTAGAAGGTAAAGTAAATTTATCAGGATCTTTTGATAATACTATTTTAAAACCAGGATATCAGTCAGTATTAGAAAATAACCGTATTCGCGTTGCAGCAGTAGATGTTTTTAATGAAGTGTCGTGGAAAGACGGGACTTTTAGCTTTCAGGAAATGCCTTTAAAAGAAATCATGAAAGTATTGGAAAGATGGTACGATATTAAAACCGTGTTTAAAAACAAAGCTGTAGAAAACAGAACCTTTAATGGAATATTAGATAAAGATCAAAAAATAGAAGAAATTCTAAATATTATTAGCAACACAAACAATATCGCGTATGAAATAAACCAAAAGACTGTAATTTTTAAGTAAGTAAGGAAATTATAAGTTAATAAAAAAAGGGAAAAGTGGTTAGTGGGTCGAAGTACAAACCATCTTTTCCCGTGATAGGACTTATAATTAATTCAAGATTAACTGATAAACCAAAACCAAAATTATGAAAATTAAAATTATTAAAGCTGTTTTCTCTACCAGAAAAAGCATTTCAACTTTAATTATGCGAACCATTATTCTTTTTCTTTCTCTGGCACTTTTCAGCTTTACACCATTGGAACTTTTGTCCCAAAATGTGAAAATTGTAATAAAGAATGACCAAAAAGCAACCGTTGATCAAATTTTCGAGATCATTAAAAAACAGACCAAATACAGATTTGTCTATCGTTCTGACATGTTTGATAATCTTCCTAAGATTGAGCTTGAAAAAGGAACCATAAGTGTCAATACGCTGTTGGAAAAAAGCCTTTCTACAGGCAATTTCAAATATGAAGTTGCTGGAAATAATACTATAATTATTAAAGAAGTCCCAGTAAATGCGGGACAGAAAACTGCACCTATAGAAATTAAAGGAAGAGTTACAGATAACAACGGAGTACCATTGCCGGGTGTTAATGTAATTTCTGAAATGAATGCAGCCCGAACAACTACACTAGTAGTAACCGATTTTGATGGGAAATACTCTATTAGCGTTCCGAACGAACAAACCGTTCTGATGTTTTATTTTATGGGTTTTGAAACTCAAAAAATCACTGTAGGAAATAAAACTATTATCGATGTAAGCTTGAAACCAAGTGTGAGTAAGCTGGATGAAATTGTACTTATTGGTTATGGACAACAAAAAAGTACTAATGTCACAGGTGCAGTTTCGTCTGTTAAAATGACCGATTTTGTACAACAGTCAAACGGCGTAGCAGGTTTTGACCGTGCATTGGGCGGATTGATAAAAGGAGTTCAGGTTTCTCAAAATTCAGGACGTCCTGGTTCTCCTGTTATGATAAACATTAGAGGAATTACTTCTCCTTTGTCAGGAAGTTTAAATCAGCCGCTATATGTTATTGACGGAGTTCCTTTTAATGTAGATGGAATGCCAGGCACTTATGATGGAGGAAGCAATCCGTTATTGACCTTAAATCCTAATGATATTGAAAGTATCAACATTCTTAAAGATGCAGCGGCAACTTCAATCTATGGTTCCAGAGGAGCAAATGGAGTTATCATTGTAACTTCTAAAAAAGGAAAAAAAGGAAAGCCGGTCACCAATGTTAATTACAGTACTTTTTTTGCGACACCAATAAATACCGTTCGAAGTTTAAACACAGCTGAATACAAGAGTTTTTATAATAGGATTCTTTCCAGTTCTACAATGTCACCTTATGATATGGGGATGCTGAATTTTGCCAATATGGATTTCTCCAAAAATCCGCCAACATATTTAGGTTTAAATGAAAATGCGTTTGGTAAAGAAGATATCAATTGGAATGATAAAGTTTTTCGAGATATGGCACTAACCCAACAGGCTAATATTAATTTTTCTGGAGGTTCAGACATGACCAATTATATCTTCGGATTATCTGCTATAGATCAGGAAGGTTTAGTTGTTAATGATAATTATAATCAATACAACACCAGATTTCATATAGACTCTAAACTTTCTAAGTATGTAAAAGTAGGAGGAACTATGAATGGAGGTTATAATAGATCGAAATCTGGAGAAGCTTCTACAAGAACAAATGCAGGAGTAAATACAGCAGCGGTTCAGGCAAGACCAGATCAGCCTTATTTGGATGCACAAGGAAATTTAATTCCGTGGTCAGATTACACGTATGGCTTTGAGACTTTTACACCAAACCCGTTGCAGACACTAAATAATAAAAACATCCGAAATTCATATAATTTTATTGGAAATTCTTATATCGAAGTAACTCCAATTTCAAATTTAACGCTTAAAGCAGATGTGAATTCGGCTTTGTTTATCAACCAGAATTCTATTTTTTCGCCAAAAAGTACAATGGTTAATTTCGGTTACGCAAACAAATCAACTTTAACTGATTTAGAAAACGTAAACAGTAACCTTACCACCAATTTAACGGCTAATTACGATTTTAAAATTAAAGACAATAATTTTGGTTTCCTTGTTGGTTATTCTTGGGACAGAACGAAATACAGAGATAAGAGAAATGCTTATTCAGGTTTCCCAGATGATGAAGTTTTAATCAACGCAAGTTCAGCTGAAAGAGTAACTTCATATTCTGATCAGACTGTTGAATCAGGAATTAACTCTTTGTTTTCTCGTTTGACTTATAATTACAAAGACAAATACAATCTTACCGTTAACTTTAGAACAGATGCATCGTCTAAATTTGGTCCAGATAATAAAAGAGGTTATTTCCCATCTGTTTCTGGGACATGGAATTTAGCCAAAGAAAATTTCTTAGCAGACAATGACTATATTAATAAACTGCAATTGCGCGGTAGTATTGGTAAAGTTGGATCTACCAATGTTGCTAATTTTTCTTATCTGCAATTTTTCAGCACCAGTTCTTCTAACTTGTATGCGGGCAGTACAGCGGTAGTAGCATCAAGCACATTACCGAACCAAAATATTGGATGGGAGACTACCAAAGAATATAATTTAGGTTTAGATTTTTCAATTATAAAAGACAGAATCAAAGGAAGTTTTGATTATTATAATAGGAATACTACTGGAGCTTTGGCGCAAACTCCTGTTCCGTTGGAGTTAGGCCCCTCACAATATTATTCTAATTTAATGGACGTTTCAAACAAAGGAATTGAAATTTCATTAGGTGCAGATATTATTAAAACACAAGATTTTCTATGGAGTTTTAATATCAACTGGTCTTTGAACAGAAACATTTTAGAAAAATTAAACAGCGCTACCATAAGTAGCAACATTGCGGATAATTACACCGTAGGAAAACCTGTTGGAACTTTAACAGGATACAAAGTGGTTAAAATAATTCAGACTCAGGAGGAATTAAACAAACTAAATGCTGGAGCACCAGATGGTGTATACAGCAGAGCTTCTTTAAGTGTTGGTGATTATATGTTCGAAGACATTAACGGAGATGGTAAAATTACTTCATTGGACAGAACTGTTATTGGAACAATGCAACCAGATTATTTCGGAGGATTTTCAAATGTGCTGACCTATAAAGGTTTATCGTTAAGTTCTTTATTTCAATATTCTGTTGGAGCTCAGGCTTATTGGGATATGCTGTTGTTTCAAGGAGGCAATTATTTAGGACAGAATGTGGTGGCAGAATACGGCAACAATACATGGAGCCCAACAAATACAGATGCCAGATTCGCAAAACCAACTTATCAGGATCCATCAGGAAACTCAAGATCTTCTGACAGACAAATGTATAGTACCTCTTATTTGAGACTGAAAAGTATTCAGTTAACCTATCAATTACCAAAACAAATTATAGATAATCTTCATTTAAGCAGTGGTAATGTTTTCGTCAGCGGAACCAACTTATGGACATTAACCAAATGGCCAGGAAGCGACCCTGAATCTTATGGAGAAAGCGGACTTCCGTCAATCACAGGAAGAACTAGAAATAATGATCCATATCCGCTTGCAAAAGCAATTTCGGTTGGGTTTAATCTGCAATTTTAATTTAGCTATTATGAAAAAAATAAAACATATTAAGTTTATATATCTGTGTATCTGCTCTCTTTCTATCGCAAGCTGTAGTATTGATGAAGTAAAACCAATCAACCAATTGACAGATGAAAATGTCATCAGGGATAAAGAGTCTGCACAAAATGCTTTAAATGGGGTGTATAAACAATGGAGAGAATATAACACAGGATTTTTACCGATTCATTTGGCAGCAGAAGGAAATGAAGGCTTTATTACTGGCGCTATTTCTGGTTCTACAGGTATGAATCTGAATCAGGTAGATCCTGACAATGATTATCTTTCTTCAGTTTACAATAATTACTATGCGATAATCAATCAGGCAAATATTGTAATTGAAAAATTAGAAAACGGCAGTGCAGTAGGAATTGACGAACCAAGTAAATTACAAATGATTGCCCAATCAAAATTTAACAGAGCGCTGGCTTATTTTAATCTGCTTAGAAATTTTGGACAGTTTTATGATTTAAGTTCTAATTATGGAGTAGTAGTAAGAACTAAATTTTCCCGAGATGTAGAGGCTCAAAAAAGAAATACAGTTCAGGAAACCTATAATTTAATTATTCAGGATTTAGAATATGCAATAACAAACGGCCCTAAAAATGTAAAACATTATTATGGAGGAAGTTTGGCTGCAAAAGCATTGCTTGCAAAGGTAAAACTGACTACTAAAGATTATACAGGAGCTGCAACTCTGGCACTTGAAGTAATCAATAACACTGAAAATTATGGACTAGAAACCACTTATGCTGCAATTTTTACAAATACTTACAATTCAAAAGAAGTAATTTTTGCACCTTATACCAATCTTAATACTACTGAGAAAGATGTTTCTATGAATCAAATCAACAGAACGACTTATAGTACTATTTTAGATAAAGTGGCAGATGCACAGGTAGCCGGAGCAGGAAATTTAACTGGAAATGGATCTGGGTATGATTCCAGATTTTTATTTGCTTATTCTGCGAACACTAAAGGTACGAACAAACAAGGTAAATATCCTTTTAATTCAAGTGGAAATACGGGAGTTGGAAACACCAATTACTACCTTAGAATGGCAGAAATGTATTTAATCTATGCAGAAGCCATAGTACGTAGTAATGGTGATTCGAGTTTAGCACTTACTAAATTAAATAATATAAGAGCTCGTTCTGGCGCAACGGCTAAAGTATTTACTACTAAAGAACAACTGTTAAAAGACATACGAGAAGAAAAACTCTTAGAACTGTTCTTCGAAAACGGAGAATGCTGGTACGATTTAATTCGTTATCATGCTTTAGGAGATGTCTCTGCATTTACTGAAAAACCTTCTTTAAAGTCTGTAAATCAATTTATACTTCCAATTCCTTTGAAAGCAATGATTGGTAATAAATTGTTAGAAAAGAACCCAGGATATTAGATATCCATTACCCTTGAATCGGAATTAGTATTCATTTTTTTTAATTCTTAGTGTTTATCTGATAGGTTGTTAAAACCTATCAGGTACACTAAACTATTACCTTATTTTAAAATTTCAACATCAATTATACTTTAACATTTTAACAAAAAAATCAAACAATGAAAACAAATTTGAAACAAATACTTGTTCTATTGGCTTTACCATTCATTTCAGTGAATTCTCAGACTAAAAATGCAGACTATGCAGTAGTTTCAGGAAAAATTTCTAAGCCTATAGAAGGTAAGGAATTAAAACTATTGAATAGAAAAGAGAATAAAAACATTACAGTAAAAATTAATAGTGATGGTACTTTTAAAGAAACTGTAAAGTTAGATCAGCCGGGTTATTACAGTCTTTACTATGCAAAAGGAAATGTAGTATATCTTAAAAACGGATCGGACTTAAAAGTTAAGTTTGTAAATGAAGCTAAATCACTAAAATTTGAAGGAAAGGGAAGTATCGAAAACTCCATATTATACTTAAAGGATTCGCTTAACAATGCTTTGATCGGAGAATTTCCGTATAGTGATTTTTTAAGTCTTGAAGAAAAAGAGTATAACAGACAGATAGATGCTTACAAAAAAACAATAATTGATTTGGTGGAGAAGAACAAGGGGAAAATTGATCCAGCATTTTCAGCTAAACAAGTGGAAGATGTATCAAAATTGAAAGAAAGTATGCAGCCGATGTATGAAGAACAGAAAAAAATCTTAAAAGAACTGGCTCCCGGCATGGCATCTCCGGAATTCAACAATTACTTAAATTATGCAGGCGGAACAACTTCTTTAAAAGACCTTCGAGGCAAATATGTTTATATAGACGTTTGGGCAACTTGGTGTCATCCGTGTTTAAATGAAGTTCCATTTTTGAATGAAATAGAAGAGAAGTATAAAGGAAAAAATATCACATTTGTTAGTATTTCTATCGACCGAGAAAAAGAATTAGAAAAGTGGAGAGCAATGATTGTTGAAAAAAAGATGGGCGGCGTGCAGCTTTGGGCAGGTGGCAATTCTCCTGTAGAATTTTCAGATCGTTATTATATTAAAGGAATTCCACGTTTTATTTTACTTGATCCAAAAGGCAATATTGTAAACCAAAATGCACCAAGACCTTCAGATGAAAAATTGGTAAAACTGCTTGATAGTTTATTGTAACAAATTGATCATAAAATCAAAAAAAATATTATGAGAAATACAATTTTAAAATCGGGTTTATTGGCTTTAACGCTGATAAGCACCATAACTTCCTGCTCTAAGAAAGAAGAAGGTTATACCATAAACGGAAAATTTGCAGATGTAAAAGATGGAATGGTTTATCTTGAATTTACCGATGGTGAAAAGAAAATAACCGATTCTTCAACCATAACCAATGGCAGTTTTACTTTTAAAGGTAAAGTAGACGAACCTTTGTTGTATGTGATAAAACTAAAAGGAGCAGAGTTTGGAACACGTTTTTTACTAGATAACGAAACGATTACTTTTGAAGCTAAAAAAGATTCTATTCAGGAAGCCAAATTTTCGGGAGCCAAACAAGATTCTATTTATAAATCCTATTATAAAAACGAATTCAAAAAGGTCAATGATTTGGCGGCTCCAGTTTACAAAATGGCAGATTCTTTAACTCAAAAAGGGAAAGTAAAATTAACACCTGAGCAAAAGACTATCTTAGACAAACGTTGGGATGATTTACAAGCTCAAGGAAATCAGTTGACAGAAAAATTTATTGTAGATCACAAAGATAAATTGGCTGCAGCTTTAATTATTAACGAACGAGTTGTTACTTTAGGAACTCCTGAGAAAGTAAAAGAATATTATGCTCTTTTGACACCGGAAATTCAACAATCTTTTTATGGAAAAAAAGTAAAAAAAGAAATTGAAATTGCTGAAAAAACTGCGATTGGAGCGATAGCACCTGAATTTTCTCAAACAGACGTAAACGGAAAAATTATAAAATTATCAGACTACAAAGGGAAGTATGTTTTGGTCGATTTCTGGGCATCTTGGTGTGGGCCTTGCCGAAAAGAAAATCCTTATGTGGTTAAAGCTTACAATACTTATCATGAAAAAGGACTTGATATATTGGGAGTTTCTCTGGATGATAAAAAAGACCTTTGGGAAAAAGCAATCGAAAAAGATGGTTTAATTTGGAATCACGTTTCGGATCTAAAGGGATGGAAAAATGAAACAGCTGTTTTATATGGTGTAAAGATGGTTCCTACCAACTATTTAATTGACCCTGAAGGTAAAATTATTGACAAAAACCTTAGAGAAGAAGCACTTCACTCTAGATTAAAAGAAATTTTTATAAAAAAGTAAGTTAATTCTGTTTTTTTTGCAATATAAAACTATTCTTTAAAGTAAGAATAGTTTTATATTTACACGAATAATTTCAATCAACAAAAAATGAAAAAATACATCTTTTTGGGCTATTGCTCACTAGCTTTCTGCACCTTGATTTCAGCGCAGAGTAAATCGGTTAATTTTAAGAAAATCAAAGAATTAGGTGGGATTGAAGAATATTTGTACGAACCAAATGGCATGAGTGTGCTGCTGCTACAGGACAATGCTTCTCCAGTTGCAACCGTACAGATTGTCTACCGCGTTGGTTCTAAGCACGAGGTGTTGGGAAACACTGGCTCAACGCATCTTTTAGAACATTTAATGTTTAAAGGAACACCAACTTTTAATAAAAAGAATAAAAACAGCATACCTGATGTTCTTCAAAATAACGGAGCACAGATAAATGCCACAACTTGGTACGATCGAACCAATTATTATGAAACACTACCAAGTGATAAAATCGAGTTGGCACTTAAGATTGAAGCTGATAGAATGCGTAATTCTTTGTTATTAAAAGAAGACAAAGAAGCCGAAATGACGGTTGTAAGAAACGAATTTGAAAGAGGCGAAAACAATCCGAACAGTTTATTGGACAAAGAAATCTGGGCATCGGCTTATATTGCACATCCTTATCATCATTCCACAATAGGATGGAAATCGGATATTGAAAAAGCGCCGATTGAGGTTTTAAAGAATTTTTATAACACGTATTACTGGCCTGATAATGCGACTTTAACTATTATCGGCGATTTTAGAAAAGAGAATGTTTTTGAATTGATCGAAAAATATTTCGGAAAAATTACTAAAGCACCACACGTAATGCCTCAGCCTTACACGGAAGAACCTCAACAATATGGAGCACGTAAAATTGTAGTAAGAAAACCTGGGGAGTTGGGCGTTGTCAACAAAGCCTATAAAATTCCAGGCGCTCTAAATGAAGATCTGCCAGCATTGAATATTCTGGCTCAGATTATTGGAAATGGGCCATCTGCAATTTTGAATAAAACTTTTGTCGATACCCGTTTAGGAAATTATTCTTATGCCAGTGCTACCAACTTTAAAGAAGTTGGACTTTTTACTATTGGCGTTGGATTTCCAACCACTTCAAAACACGAAGATATTGATGCTAAAATCAGCGAAGTGGTAGCTAAAATCCAGAAAGATGGCGTGACTCAGGATGAAGTGAATCGTGTTGTAGCAAAAATCAGTGCTCAGACTGTCTTGAAGAGAGATGGATCTGGTGTAATTGCATCAGAATTAAACGAAGCTATTGCGTCAGGAGACTGGACAGATTATATAACAGGCATTGACCGATTAAAGAAAGTAACTCCAGCTGATGTGCTTCGTGTGGCTAACAAATATTTGGTGGAAGATCAGAGCACAACAGGCTATTTTATTCCGAAACAGTCTGGCTCACAGAATAAAGACCTGGCCAAAGCAAATAATTTTGTGGAAGAAAATGGCCCTTTTTATTACAGACATCCAGAAAATGAAGATAATCACTCAGAATGCAATTCTTTAGAAGCTTATTCAGAAAATAATGCATTGGAGGAAATTACAAAAGCAGAAAGTGCATTTGAAAAAACAGCATCAGCTTATAAAAGAGAAAAAGTTTCAGGAATTGATGTGGTTTCAGTAAAAACTTCTGCTAAAGATTTTGTGACTGTTGCAGCGAGTATTTCGTTGGGAAATTATGCAATCGAGACTAAAAATGATATTATTCCTGCGTTGACGGCTTCAATGCTTTCAAAAGGAACTACGCTGAATGATAAATTCAAATTCTCAGAAAAACTTCAGAAACTAGGAGTAAGTTTGAATGTAAGCGCTTCTTCTTTCAAAATCAACATTGGTTTTAAATGTTTGAAAAAAGATTTGGATCAGGTTGTTGTTTTACTGGCGGAAGAACTTAGAAATCCGCTTTTTGATGCTAAAGAATTCGAGAACTTAAAACAGCAGTTTATCGGAAACACGCAGCAGAGTTTAAATAGTCCTGGAGAAAGAGGAGATATTGCTTTGTCTCAAGCAATCTATCCAAAAGGAAATCCAAATTATAGTTTAAGTGTTGAGGAAAATATCGAAAATATCAAGAAAGCCACTTTAGAAGAAATAAAGGTTTTTCATAAAAAATATTTTGGACCTGCTTCAATGCGTCTGGTAATTGTGGGAGATACAGAAGGAGCGAACTTAAATAATTCCTTAAAAAAATCATTCAAAAATTGGAACGGAGGAGTTGCTGAAAAATTAAAATTTGAAGAAGCTTCAAAGGCAGCTTCAAAAACAGAAGTAGTAACAATTCCTGAAAAACCAAGTGCTGAATTATTCATTGGACAATATACAGGTTTAAAAAGAGCCGATGCCGATTATATTCCATTTTACATTGGGAATTACACTTTAGGTGCTGGATTTGCTGGACGTTTGATGCAGACAGTTCGTGATAATGATGGATTGACCTATAACATTTCATCTGGAATAGGAGGAAATATTGAAACAGGAGGTTATTGGTATGTAAATGCTTCTTTCAACCCGAATTTATTCCAAAAAGGGCTTGATGCGACAATGGTTCAGGTGGACAAATGGGTAAAAGACGGAATTACAGCAGAAGAACTGGAAAACAAGAAAACCAATTTAATCGGAAGTTTTAAAGTAGGAATGTCTACTACAAGCGGCATGGCGAGAACAATTTTAGGTTTTATCGAAAGAGGTTTAGAACCAAACTATATTGACCAATATCCAAAAGACATTGAAAAAGCCACTTTACAGCAGGTTAATGATGCGATTAAAAAGTATGTTAAGCTGGATAAAATGATTGTTATTAAAGCCGGTTCTCTTGATCAAAGCGGGAATCCTTTGAAATAAGTTTTCAGTGGTCAGTGGTCAGGTTTTTGGTGTACAAGTTGTAAAAATACAACGCTGTCAAAGTTCAAAACTTTGACAGCGTTCGACTTCGACTGACCACTAAAATCTGAACACTGATCACTAATTTTTTTCAAACGCCTCGGTCATAAAATCCTCAAGTCCTGATTCTTCCAATATTTCAATTGAAAACTCTCCAAAACGTTTGGGTAGCCAAATGATTCGGACGCCGCTTGGTGAATTGAGTTTTTCTTTTGATAACGGATTTCCATTTTCATCTTCGGGTTGAAGATCAGCCTCGATCAATTCATCATAAACAGCTTCGATGTCTGGAGCTGAATAACAATGGCGATAAATAGTTCCCTCGCCTTTGCTGTCCAAAAGATTTTTAAGATTTCCTGAAAAAGGCTGTACAAGCATGAATTTTTCTTGTCCCATTTTTACAACAGCATAAGTCACATGAAGATCATCTCTTTGCCAAGTAAACTTTTTTGAAATTTCGGCCTTTAATATTTTTGAATAATAATCGCAGGCCGTTTGAAGGTCTTTTACTAAAACATCGATATGACTAAACTTTAAGTCCATTTTTTACTTGTATATAATTTTCGATTAGATACAAAATTATCATTTCAGAAAAGAATGACAAATAAACCTATTGGTGTTTTTAAATTAAGATTATAAAGAATTCAGTTTTAGCGATAAACTTTTCAAATCCTGTTCAAGAGAGCGGATAGTTGCCTGTAATTCATTAAGCATATTGGCTCGTGTGTACAAATCATCTGCAGTATAAATACCGCCGTCATCAAAAAATAGTTTTTGTGTTTTTGCATCTATTTTTCCATTAAAATTATATTGAAGCCATCTGTTTTTTATACTTTCCTGTAGATCATTTTTTCCAGAATTACTAAACTGTTTTTCGTTAATAATGATCCATATAGAGTTAGGATAAGCTCTATTCGAGTTATCATTGTACCAAATATTTCCCAACAGATTTCGTTGTAATTTTAATTCTATTTTTTTTCCTTTTGGAGCAATAGTCAAAGCTCCCAATCCCGCACTTAACAATCCGCCGCTCACAGCAACTGCATTGCTAGAATTATTGTTTTTGACTAAAACGGCAGCTACTGTAGTCAAAGCACCTATAGTTACGGAAGCAACAGTAAGGTTTTTAGTTTTTTTATTATTTAAGCCGTTAACATAATCGGCTAGTTTGTTTATACGTTCGCCATTACAGTCCAATTCAGAGGCTAATGCATTTATTTCGATGCTGGTAAGTATTAAACGATCAGTGATTTTTTGTTTTAAGACCAATTTTTTTAAAGTGTCTTTTTTTATTTGAAGATATGCTGTTAGATAAACTTCAATACCAATGGCATTGCTAATCAAGATATCGTGTTTAGATAGATTCGCGTTTAAAATACTATCCTGCTGAATGAAATTTTGTTTGGGGATTTCTAATTTAGAATAATCATATTCGATTGTTGGCTGGCAATAATTGCTTGTTAAGTAATCAATTTTTGTACTGTTTAATACAGTGGAACAAGAAGAAACAAAAATGGAAAGCAGTAAAAAAATCAGTTGTTTCATATTGATTTTGTTTAACATTGAAATTATAAAATTCTTCCTTATTGTTGTGGATTTTGTTTAATTAATGATTTTTATTTCTATATATTAAATATAACTCATTTTTTGTTAAAATCAGCCAGATATCTATATTGGCGGGCAATTTTCTTCTTTTTTTTTGAGTTATAAAATGAAAAGCTATCTTTCTAATCTTTAACAAAAGCTTTTAAATTTTCAATTTATTAAGATTCGGTAATGATTTAATTTTGTCTAAGAATTAAATCCAAAAGTTAAACATATAATGTACACGCCAAAAATTAGAAATATGAAGAGAAAACAATTTGAAAATTTAAAAAACAATGGAATAGAGAATATATATAAATTGATTTCTAATTATGTTGAAATCGATGAATCGGAATGGGAATACTGTTACAGTAGGCTTAAAAGTACATTTTTTCCTAAAAAGAGCATGCTTTTAAATCAGAATGAAATATGTGGCAAGATTTTTTTTGTAGCAGGAGGTTTACTTCGAATTTATTATGCTGATGAAAAAGGAGAAGAAAAAACATTTCATTTTTGTCTAGAAGGTACTTTTGGTGTTGATTATGAAAGTTTCTTAAAAAACATTCCTTCGAGTTTTTCCATACAGGCTGTAGAAGACACTTTAGTTATAGAAGTAACTTTTGAAATGCTTCAAACCTTATACAGTACGCTCAGAAATGGCGAAAAATTAGGAAGACTTATTACAGAAGATTATTTCTTCATTCTAAATGATAAAATTAAAGCATTCTATATGCATTCTCCGCTAGAACGCTATGAAACGATGAATACGCAGTTTCCCACTTTACTGCAGCGGGTTCCGCAATATCATATTGCATCTTATCTTAATATCAGCTCGGTGCATTTAAGCCGTTTAAAATATGCCAGTAAAATAAAAAACACGCCAAACGATTAACATTTGTTATTGCGAAGGTTCATTTTTGATTATTTATTTGCAATTATCATTTGTAAATAGATATGAATTTAATTAATGAGGTACAATTTATAAAATTTAAACAGATGGCAGTAAATATAAATAATAGCATAAAAAACATCAGAGAACTAAAAAACTATACTCAAGAATATGTGGCCGACAGATTAGGAATGACGCAGGCAGGATATAGTAAAATCGAAAAAGGAATAAGTAAAGTAAGTCTGAAGAAATTACAGGAAATTGCTGCTGTGCTGGAAGTCAGCATGCAAAGTATAATACAGTTTGAAAGCGAACAGTATTTTGAAAAGAGAACTAGTGAAAGCAATACTATTAAAAGTACAGATTATATTTTTGTATGTCAGTTGTTAAAAGATAAAATAATTCTTTTGGAGAAATTGCAATATAAAATGGATTTAGAATTGAAAAGTTATCGAGATAAATTTGGAATGCTTTAGTTTGAAATGGATTCAAAAACAGAATTAACTATTGGGATCTTTTCCATTAAAGAACCAATAATGATGCGTATATTTGAGATTGTAAAATATATACTGTAGCTATGAAAAAAATAGGATTTTTATCGTTTGGACATTGGGCCAATCATCCTTCCTATAAAGCTCGTACGGCTAGCGACACACTGTTACAATCTATTGATTTGGCTGTTGCTGCAGAAGAAATTGGTATAGACGGAGCTTATTTCCGTGTTCATCATTTTGCTCAGCAGCTCGCATCGCCATTTCCTTTGCTTTCGGCTATTGGTGCCAAAACAAAGAAAATAGAAATTGGAACAGGTGTAATTGATATGCGGTATGAAAATCCGTTGTATATGGTCGAAGATGCTGGTGCAGCGGACATCATTTCGGAAGGACGATTGCAATTAGGAATCAGCAGGGGTTCGCCTGAACAAGTAATTGACGGCTGGCGTTCTTTTGGATATGAACCAGAAGAAGGCGAAACCGATGCAGATATGGGACGTAAAAAAGCGTTAGAATTTTTGGATAAGCTGAGTGGAGAAGGATTCGCAGAACCAAATCCGTATCCAATGTTTCCAAATCCACCAGGTTTACTACGTCTTGAACCACATTCTGAAGGATTGAGAGAGCGTATTTGGTGGGGAGCAGCATCTAATGCAACCGCAATTTGGGCAGCCGAAAACGGAATGCACTTACAAAGCTCAACCCTAAAGTTTGATGAAAATGGAAAACCATTTCATATTCAGCAGGCAGAACAAATCAGATTGTATAAAGAAGCTTGGAAAAAAGCAGGACATGAACGTGAAGCTAGAGTTTCAGTAAGCCGTTCGATTTTTGCTTTAGTAAATGATCAAGATAAATTTTATTTTGGAGATCAAGGCAAAGCGACTGATAGTTTTGGTTATATCGAAAGTGATAAACGTGCTATCTTTGGAAGAGGTTATGCAGCGGAACCAGAAAAATTAATTAAACAACTGGCCGAAGATGAAGCAATTCAAGAAGCAGATACATTATTGCTTACAATTCCTAATACATTAGGCGTTGAGTATAATGTCCATATATTGTCTTCTATATTAGAATATATTGCGCCAGAACTGGGTTGGCGTTAAGCAATCAAAAGATAATAGAAAAGCCTCTAATTTTAATGATTAGAGGCTTTTTTTTGATTACAGTAATGCTTTAAAAAAAAGTATATCTATTTTATATGTGGCTTGTATTTTTCTTATTATGGCATTTAAAATTCTAATTGGTAAAATAGTGAATGAGGTTTTAATGATAAAATTAAGCCAATTATTAAACATCATCTCTATTCAACTCACAATTTTTATTATTTTCAGGTGTTTCGTCCCAATCTCCCCAATCTCCCTGATATATTTTCAAACACACTAATTCATCATTATCAACAGAATAAATTTTAGTATGGGAAATACTGCAGTATTTTTTGTCGCGGTTTGTTTTTAAATTTTCCATTGTTAGATTTTTAGAAGTTAATTAAAACGATTCTGATCATTATTTAATGGTTTTGCAAAATGCAATCAAATTAAGATTGTATATTATTCCAAAGCTACAAACACGAGAGAGTATTATTTTTATAGTTTAAAGTTTTAATTTTATAGTATTACCAGTTGTTTATTGTTGTAACTTTTTGGTTTATATTTTGTTAGGTTTACTAACGTATTTATTTCCTTTAACAAAAAAACGCCATGGCAAAAGAGCATCTTCCTGTGCATAAGCAACACCGATACGCGGAGTAGCTGCAATTTCTTTCTCAGAATATCGAATACCATGATCTTCAATCCAAATCTCAGAGCCATTTAGATCTTTTTTATTAAAAGAAGCGTCTATTCCCAATGCTTTTGCCGCAGAGCCTGGACCAGCTGAAATTGCAGCTTTAGAAACAGGCATATTTCTTCTTTCTTCCATAATTTCCTTTCCCTCAGCGGGTTCAATTGCTCTTATTAAAACGGCATGTGGTTCACCTTCAACAGAACTTACTATATTGAAAAGATGATGAATACCATAACATAAGTAAACATAAGAAACACCACCGCTTGTATACAATGTTTCGGTTCGATTGGTTCGTCTGCCTCCATACGCGTGAGAAGCTTTATCTTGCACACCAAAATAGGCTTCTGTTTCTACTATAATACCGCTGGTTATTTTTCCGCCTATTTGAGTATAAAGGAGTTTTCCCAAAAGATCTTTGGCTAGAAAAATTACATCAGAATTTAGGTAATAAGAAAAGGGTAATTTATGAGGATATTTTTCAAGATTTTCTATCATAATTTACGAAGAGTTTAAAAGTGTTTTTTAAATTAAGAAAATAAAGAAATTATTTGAATGAAATTGAATTTTAAAAAGACAAAAAATTTCAATAAGAATGTTTAAATTTAACTTAACTCAATAAAAAGGGGCTTAAAAACTAGGAAGCCTTTAATCGACATTTTAAGATATTACCGTAAAGAAACAGATATTTTGGACAAAACAGAAGAAAAAAAAGAACAGAACGCCGTGCATCTTTTACCTTGGGTTACCGCCATAGCCATGTTTATTCAGTCCCTTGACGGAACAATTCTCAATACTTCTCTTCCTTCTATTGCAAGGGATATGGGATATTCTCCAACAGAAATGCATTCTGTAATTGTCACATATACGCTTACGTTGGCAATGTTTATACCCTTATCGGGCTGGCTTGCAGATAAGTTTGGAACTCGGACAATGTTTATGATTGCCGTTTTTTTATTTGTAACAGGTTCTTTATTTTGTGCTTTGTCTGTTGATTTGCAGAGTTTTAATTTAGCTCGTGTTTTACAAGCAGTTGGAGCATCAATGATGGTTCCAATTGCAAGGTTGGCTATTTTATATCAATATCCTAAAAGCGAACTATTAAAGACGATGAATTTTATTACTGTTTTTGGGCTTTTAGGAATGGTTGCAGGCCCAAGTCTCGGCGGATTTCTGTCTGATCATTTGTCATGGCACTGGATATTTTTAGTGAATGTTCCTATTGGTCTAATCGGAATTTCGATGGCATACAAAATAATGCCTAATTTCAAACATGCTGTAGGCAGATTTGATTTTAGAGGATTAGTATACTTTAGTTTAGCTCTTATATTTATTACTATGGTTCTTGAGCTTATTGGTAATGGAAGAACACATATGATGGTCATTTTAGGATTGCTTTTTCTTTCAGGTTTACTATCTCTTTTCTATTATATTCATTACAAAAGAACCGAAAAACCCATAATTGATTTAAGACTGCTCAATATTCGAACATTGAAAATAGGCTTAAAAGGAAGTTTAATAACCAGACTGGGAATAGGCGGACTACCTTTGTTATTGCCGTTAATGCTCCAGACAAGTTTTGGTTATTCAGCTTCAGTATCTGGCTTGCTTTTGCTTCCATCTGCTTTGTCGAATGTAGCAGTTAAGCCTTTTATGGTGAGCATTATAAAATTCTTTGGTTACAGAACAGTTCTAATTAGTAATACTATAATGCTCGGATTAATCTTGATTGTTTTAGGTTTTGTTACCAAAGAAACACCACTGCCTTATTATATTGTATTGATGATTTTTTATGGGGTTTTTACATCCATTCAAATGTCAGCAATGAATACCATTACATTATCAGATCTTGATCAGGATACAGCTAGTGGCGGAAATACAATGCTTGTTATTATGCAGCAATTGTCGGTGAGTTTCGGCGTTTCTGTCGCAAGTTTGGTTTTGTCTTTATTTCAGTCAGGAATTTTTGAATTAAACACTGCTAAAGCTTTTCAATATACTTTTATTGTTCTTGCTGTTTTTACGATTTTGTCCAGCATAACGTTTTCAAGATTGAGTAAAACAGATGGAGCTGGATACATGTAATTAAATTGAGCTTAAAGGACTATGTTGTTGATTATGCTAGTTTTATAACTTTTAGCAGTGATTGTATAAAAATAGGTTTTAAGATTTAAAGTAATTTTATTGAAATTTAAATCTTGGAGATTATGAAAACAAACAATCAAAATCCGGATGCTGCTAAAAAAGGTGGTTCTGATAATAGAAGTGACACAAGAAAACATCAATATAGAGATCATGATGAAGTTTTGACTAATGATGAAAATTATGATACTGATACTCATAAATTCAAAGGAAAAGAACCTGACTTCGATGACAAATTGAATAATGAAGAAAAGAATTAAAAATTAAGAATGTCTCTGATAAAGTCAGGGACATTTTTAATTTATATTTAATAATAAAAATTATTTTTCTTGATTTTTTTAAAACAATTCTAGTTGATTGCTTGGGTTTGAAGGTTTATTTTTAGGAGGTTTGGCATCTCCAAAAACGGTCTTTCCTCCATATTTATATGATTCTTCTCTTTCTTTTTGAATTAATGCATCAAGATTAGTGTTGGGAGTAAAGCTTTGTTCTGCTTTTCTTGAGATTTCAGATAATTTTTTGATCGCGTCGATTTTATCCGTGTTTCCAATTTTGGCACGGTTAATAGCACGTTGTAGTGTATCAATTGTCTCATCATAAATTTTTATAGGAACAGGAAATGGATGTCCATCTTTTCCTCCATGAGCGAATGAAAAACGTGCTGGATCTTCAAATCGGGTAGGAGTGCCGTAAATAATTTCACTTACTAAAGCTAGAGACTGCAGTGCTCTCGGTCCCATTCCTTTCAAAAGCAGCAGTTCTTCAAAATCTTCCGGTTTGTTTTCATGGGTAGTCCAAAGCATTGCTCCCAATCTCTTCATATTGACATCTTCTAGTCTCACATCATGATGAGCGGGCATTGAGAGATGCTGCATTTCTTTTATTATTTTAGAAGGAGATTCGTGTATTAATTCTAAAATACCTTCTCTCGATTTTTCTGCAGCTTGAGCGGTAAGATTTAAGATTGTACCTTGATTTTCTCCATAAATAAAAGTGTGAGGTTCATTTATAAATGATTTTAAATCCTGTGAATGCCAATGATATCTTCTGGCTGTTTTAGAGTTAGGGTTCATGCCTTGTTGTATCACTGCCCATTGTCCTTTATTATCCACAATGAAATTATGCTGATACAATTGGAATCCATCCTGAATGGCAGTATTATCAACTTTAGCGGTTAGACGACTGCAGTTGGCAAGATTAATTCCGTCTAAGCCTGTTTTCTCTCCGACAAATAAAAGTTCCTGCGGTGTTAAAAGTGAATTTTTGCCCTTGCCTCCGCAAATGTAAATTCCAAGTTCTTTTGAATGTGGATTGACAGATTTTTTTAATGCTCCAAGTACAGAAGTTGTAATTCCAGAAGAATGCCAGTCCATTCCCATAACGGAGCCAAAACTTTGAAACCAAAATGGATTACTCAATTTGCTTATTACTTCGGATGTCGAAAATTCCAAAGCAATTGTTTCGACTATTGATAGTCCCAATTTCGACATTCGCTCAGAAAGCCATAGCGGCACTTGTCCGTAATGTAAAGGAAGATCTGCTGTGCCGGAACGTTTCATGTGAGCTGATTGTGTTTTACAAAAGTAAATAAAAAATCCCATTTCGTTAGAAATAGGATTTAGAGAGGTTTTTAATGTAGATATTGATAAGTTTTAAAATACATTAATTTCTATTAGCATCTTTAGCCTGTCTGATTACCTTTGGATCAGTCAAATTAAAACGATAAACAAAACTCAAACGGTATCTCGCAGCATTGGGGATAATATTGTTATTAATAACATAATCACTCCCTGTTGTAGTGTTTTTAATCTGACGAAGATTAAAAGCATTTGTAACATCAAAAACAATAGTGGCTTTGTCTTTGAGCAGTAGTTTGCTAAGCCCAAAATCAATAGATTGTAATGCTTCGTTGGTAGTTTGTGCATCACGTTTCGCTCCGAGAAAATTGTAACGTCCTTGAAAACTGAATTTTGAAGGTAGTTTAATTTGTGTACTTAATCTTCCGGTAAGGTTATTACTGCTGTAATCTAGGTCTTTTTCCATATAATTCCCTTTTTGCTTAAAATGATAAAAATTCATTTCAGCATTGATCTGAAGCCATTTTAACGGATTGTACAATGTAGACAATTCGATTCCCCTACGTATTTCGTAATTGATATTAATAGGCATTGTAAGGAAAATATCATCCTGACGAAAGGTAAAATCCTGAATATAATTTTTTTCGTATTGATAATAAACAGAAGGGTTTAAAGTAAATGTTTTCCAAGTTTTAAGAAAAGCCATTTCAAAAGCATCTGTATAAGACGGATTCAAATCGGGATTTCCAATATACTGTGCATTTAAATCTGTGACTTCATTGAAAGGATATAAAGCATATAAGGAAGGACGTCTAATACGTTTGCTGTAATTTACCTGCAAAGTTGAAGCATTTAATTTATAACTCAAGTTAACCGTAGGAAAGAGTTTATTGTATTTTTTTTGTTCATTGTAAGTGTTATTTAGGTCTTTGATTGTAATATCTGTAAACTCCGCTCTAAATCCCAGCATATAACTAAATGCCTTTATTTTGTCACTAAATTGCGTATAAGCACCTGTTATAGTTTCATTGTAATTTAAATCATTATCAATATTTTGATAAATTGCCCAATTATCATCTTGCTGTTCTTCTGCTAAATAATCGCTGGAAACTTTTCTTATTTCCGTTTTTATTCCAAATTCTAAAGTCGAAACGCTGTCAATTGGTTGAATAAAATCACTCTTAGCCAAAAAATCTCTGCTGTTTCCGATTGATCTTGTTCGTATGCCGGGATAAACTACGGGATCAGGAAGAGAACGTTGTGTAGAAAGATCCCATTTTTTATCGCTGTTCCACCAGTCGTATTGAACATCAATAGTCCATTTTTTTGCTTTTTGTTCGAAGGTTCGGGTATAATTAAATTCAAACTGACTGTAATCTCGTTTTTCTAATGATTTTCCGTGTCTTGTTAAAAGGCTGTCAGGAGTAGAACTGTTAGGATTGCTTCTATAATTATAAAATAAATCAGTTTTATCATTATCGTGTGTGGCATTCTTTAAAAAAGCGGCAGTTATGGTTTGATGTTCGTTAATATAATAATCAGCACCCAGATAAAGCAGTTTGCCATCGTCATGGCGGTCTTCATTCTGAACACGGTCCATAAAATTAGCAGTACCATTAGTATTAGTTGATTGGTTGGTGGTATATAAGCCTTCATAATCACTTGAACGTATACTAAAATTTGAAAAAATATTGATTTTATCTGATTTGTAATTAATGCTTGGATTCAAACGACTGTCATTAGGTGAACCTGCTACTAGTCTTACCTGACCGCTGAAACCGCTTTTTTTGTTCTTTTTCAAAATGATATTAATAATACCAGCAGAGCCTGCAGCATCATATCTTGAAGACGGGTTGGTGATAACCTCAATTCGTTCAATCTGATCGGCAGCAATTTGATCAAGCGCATTGTTTTGTGTAAGACCAGATTGTCGTCCATTAATCAATACTAAAACATTATTGTTGCCACGAAGGCTTATTGCTCCAGCTGGACTGACAGCAACAGATGGAACACCATTTAAAACATCGTGAGCAGAGCCATTTTGCGAGAGTATATCTTTGCCAACTTCAAAAACTTTTTTATCCAGTTTTAGGCTGATGTTGGATTTTTCGCTGGTAATTTCTACTGCTTTTAATTGTACAGCATCGGGAATTAAATCAATTGTTCCGAGTTCTATTTTTGATTTTTCTGATGTAATTTCCAATGTTCGAGTATAATTTTGATAGCCTGTGTAACTCAATAAGATTGTTATGGTATTTGTTAGATTTGCTTCCAAACGTAATAAACCATTATTATCAGTGATGCCAGTAATGATTGTTTTTGACGCGTTATCTTGGATTGTCACCGTTGCATAGGGCAATGCTTCTTTTGTGGCATTGTCCCTTACTTTACCAGAAATAACGGTTTGCTGGGCAATGCCAAAATGGGGTATAAATAAAATTAAAATACTGATTATTAACTGTTTCATTTTTTGATTGATTTTGCAGTACAAGATTAAAGGATAAAATCAAATAGAGTTTCTGAAAACATGTGAACGGCTCTATAGACTTCTCAAATGCATTTCTCAATTCAATATTTATTTTATCTTTATCTTATGTATAAATCACTGTTTTCTATCGTTTTATTTCTGCTGTTGTTTGCCTCATGTAAACATTATAACGAGTATGTTAAATCTGATGTAGCTTATGATGTCGATTACGATCATCAGCTGTATGAAAAGAATAAAGCAGATAGTTCTTCTTTTAAATTTGAAACGGAAATTGAAATACTAAAACGCGAAAATGAATCCGAATCATTAGGACTTCAGGTTAATGCTTTTGGTGCTTTTGATGTGTACTGGGACGGTATTTTTGTTGGAAGAAATGGTCAAATGACAAAATCAGGCCTAGCAGAAATACCTGGAACAGAAACAACCTATTATCAAATCCCTGAGAAATTCTCAAACATTGGAAAACATATTATCACTATAATAGGCACAAGACATTATTGTCGAGATGCTGAGCGGGATATACACGTAAAGCTTAAAAGTTACTTATTACTTCATCGTTCGCCACTCATTGTAAATTCTTTTATGAATCTTATGGCTGGTGCTTTCTTGATTGCAGCAGTATATTATTTTTTCCTTTATTTAAATAGCTCACGGAAAGAATTGTCAGTGTTGCTTTTCGGAATAATCTGTCTGCTTTTCTTCTGTTTGCTTATATTGGAATATGTAAAATATTATGTGATTATTCCTTACAACCAGTTTTATACCCGTCTAAAAATTATTGGATGGCTGACTTTTGTTGTTTCAATTCTCGTACCGTGGTATTTTATGCTTCAGTTTGAGTTTAAAAGAAAGAGATTATTTTTACTTCTTTTATTTATCACACTTGTAACAATCTATATTGTTTATTATGGTCAGTTTGATTTATCTGCTGCCTATTTTACGATAGCTGCCCGCTTTTTTTCTATTGTGATCGCTTTAGAAGCTGTGTTTCGGAAAGTCAAAGGAGGAATTATAGTGGCAGTAGGATTATTGGCCGGTGTAGCAGTCAATTATTTTATGTTTTATGATTTCGGATTGTTTATTGCTTTTACCATTTTAGTTTTATGCATGCTTTATTTGCACACTATACGCACAAAAGCAATTGAAGAAGCTCATAATGCATCATTACTGCTTTCGTCAAGATTACAATTGCAATTGATTAAGAAAAATATTCAACCTCATTTTCTTCGAAATACTCTGACTTCACTGATAGACTGGATAGAAGAATCGCCTAAAGACGGTGTTGTTTTTATTCGTGCTCTAGCAGAAGAATTTGATATTATGAATGATATTGCAGAAGACACACTGATACCAATAAGACAGGAAATTGATTTGTGCCGAAGACATTTAGAAGTAATGTCTTTTCGTAAAGAAATTTGTTATGAATGGAAAGACGAAGGAATTGATGAAGATGAAACAATTCCTCCGGCTGTTCTTCATACCATTATTGAAAACGGAATTACCCACAGTCTTCCTCCAAAAGAAGGATGTATTGTTTTCTCTTTAAGTTTTACCAAAGAAAAAAACTTCAACAAATATACATTACTGACATTGGCCGAAAATCGATTAACTAAAAACAATAAAACAAAAGGGACTGGTTTTAAGTATATTAAAGCGAGATTAACGGAAAGTTATGGTGAAAATTGGTCTTTCGATTCTCATTCTGTAGCAAAAGGATGGGAAACAACCATTAAAATTTTTAACAAAAAATGAAAATATTAATAATTGAAGACGAAGCCCGTATCGCGAAAAGAATCGAAAGAATGACTTGTGATTTCTTTGATAAAGATGTGCAGATTCTTCTTTCTGATTCACTGGAAACCGGATTAGATACGATTGAAAAACATTCGATTGATCTTCTTCTACTGGACTTAAATCTAAATGGAGAAGATGGATTTGAGATTCTGCAGACTTTTGTTGCTGGCCCGTTTCAGACTATTATTATTTCAGCTTACACAGATAAAGCTATTACAGCGTTCAATTATGGCGTACTAGATTTTGTGCCCAAACCTTTTGATGAACATAGATTGGCTCAAGCTTTTACTCGTTATACTTCATCGGGAAAACAATTTGGCGGAGATGTTCGTTTTTTGGCGGTTAGAAAAGCAAAAACATTTCGTCTTATTCCTATTAACGAAATTCGATATATTAAAGGAGCTGGAATTTATACCGAATTACATTTATCAAATGATAAAATAGAACTACACGATAAATCACTTGAAGCCTTAGAAAAACTGCTTCCTGAAACATTCGAAAGAATTCATAAATCCTATATTCTCTGTTGGGATCAGGCTGATAAAATTGTTGTAGAAGCAGGAGGGAAGTATAGCATGCAATTAAAAAACGGAGAACTACTGCCTATTGGGCGTTCTAAGTATAAAGAAATTAAAAATAAGTTGTTTTAATAGTTTAGAAACCTCTGTCTATTATAAAATAAAACGCTTAAAAATGGTCTTTTATAAAAGAATATTTTGAGCGTTTTATTTATGATTGTGTTATAATAAATATGATTACAAATGTTTATTGATGTAAAAAATAATAATTACAACGATGGCGTTTACTACTATATTTTGCATCTTTATAATTGCCGGAAACAGGTTCTGTCCAATCTTGTCTAATGATGTATAATCCTTTCATTGTAGGATAAAATACAGCTTCTCCTTCTTTGTTTAATAAAAGTTCTTTTTCCCAGTTTTCAGGATTAAAAACACGAAGTTTGGTTCCTGCTTTTGAAGGTTTTCCATCCAAAAATGCTTTTACTGTAACTTTTCCATTTTCAAAAAGAGAAATCAGATCCAGTTTCTGTACGGGAACATTATCAGAGACAATTCCGTTGCCAATAATATAGGCAGCTGTTATATAATCTATTGGCAGAACATTTTCGCCACCCGAAGCAGAACGATCTACAACAGGATGTTTATCGTTAATTCCGATAATTCGATATTGACCTTCACTTTTTGGACTAAAAGACGTAGACCAGCAGTCTTTCTGAAGGGTAAGATTTAGGTTTTGTTTTGTCCCATCAGGCTTTAGGATATAAATCAAAAAATCTCCTGCAAGTTTTAGTTCTTTTCCCGTATCTCTATGTCTTATGCCATATTCGTCCATACTGCCGTAACACAATTCAATTGTTACAGGAGTATTAATTTTGTTACTGCCTTTTACATCAATCCAATAGGCGCTCGCCATTACTTTTGGACTAAAAAGATACAGGCAGAAAAAACAAAACTTTATTAAAAATATATTTTTCATCTAAAAGAAAACGGTTTAAATAGACTTAGGTAATTTTTATTCTTTTATAAGGAAAAAGACTGCTCATAAGAACAGTCTTTAGTATAACTCGTTATTAAGTAGTAATTAGAACTTTAAAGCAAAACTACCTAAGAATTGTGCTGGAGCCTGAGGAGTAAGTCTCACATTCCAAGCTTTTTCACTGGTAAGATTGTTCACTTTAAAACTAATTCTGTATTTAGGCTGATCATAATACAAAGCAGCATCTAAAATAGTGTATTCTGGAATGGTAACTTTAGTAGTCTGTGTGTTTACAACATAAGACATGCTTCCGTAATTAGCACCAAAACCAGCTCCTAATCCCTGAAATTTCCCTTCAGGCAAACGATAACTCAACCATAAGTTTACAGTATTAGCAGGACCCGAAAGAGCAGGACGTAAACCATTAACTGATGTATCGGCTTTGGTGTATTTACTATCATTATAAGCATATCCTGCAATAATGTTTAAACCGTCAATTGGGTTAGCCGTAAATTCAGCTTCAAAACCTTTGCTCTGCTGTGTTCCATCTTGGATCGAATAATTTGCATCATTTGGATCTTGTCTAAGCGAGTTTTGTACTTTAATATCATAATAACTGATAGTTCCCACTAAACGATGGTTGAAAACATCACCTTTAACACCAAATTCTACCTGGTTCGCTTCTTCAGGTTTGAAAGCGGTTCCGTCAAGAGCCTGTCCACTTTTATTTAAAAATCCGTTCATGTAATTAGAAAAAACAGATAAGTGGTCTTTGCTGATTTCATAAACAGCACCAAATTTTGGAGAAAGTGAAGTCTGATTATAAGGTCCCGCAGAAGTACCGTTTGCACCAAGTCCACCCGCAGTAACTCCAGTAGCGATATTATAAACACCTAAATATTCATAACGATCTACACGAAGACTTGCCATTGCTGATAATCTATCGGTTACATTAAAAACATCCGATACATAGACAGCATACGTATTGTCTCTGTTTTTTTCTTTACGCAATGTTCCGCTTCCTGATTCTGCGAGGTTATCTACCATTTGTTTGTTAGCACCAGAATTAGCCGGAGGGTTTATAAAATCAAATGTAGGCGTATTGATTGTCAAACGGTCAAAATCATTGTAATTATTGTAATAATCTAAACCAGCTACTATTCGGTTTCTAAATTGACCAATTTTAAAGTCACCAATAAAATTCTGCTGAATATCAGTTGCAATAAAATTGGTATTTCCAGTAATAACCTGAACTCTGGCTGTTGTATCACTTAAAGCATTAATTGCAGTAATATAGCCATCAATAGTCGATCTAGCTCTTGAAACAATAGTCTGTGAAGTCCATTCTTCTGATATTTTGTAATTGATCTGCGCAAAAATATTCAGCATCTGTGTATTGTAAACCAAATCGTTACTCATAAAAGTTCTTTCGTAGGGAAAAGCAATACCTACAATAGATCTTGTGGTATTGCTTCTGTTGAAAGGATTAAAACGAACTACAGAAGTACCTTTTTCCTGTCCAAATTCTACATCCAATAAAAGAGAAAGTCTGTCTGTAATCTGATAAGAAAAACTAGGAGCAATACTGATATTTTTAGTAAAACCAAGATCCTGAAAACTTTTCTGCTGTGTCGTAGCTCCGTTAAGTCGGAACAAAGCCGTTTTATCTTCATTTACTGGTGTGTTTACGTCAACTACAAGACGGTTAAAATTGTAACTTCCTCCGGTAAAAGATACTTCAGCGCCAAAATCATTATAAGGCTTTTTGGTTACACGGTTATAAACACCTCCATAACTACTGGCTACACTGGCACCAAATAACGTTGCAGATGGTCCTTTGATCGCTTCGATACGCTCTAAATTTGCTGGATCAATAGAAGAGAATGCCGCTCCAGCAACACCATTTCGTGCATTTGGTTCTGTTTCAAAACCACGTGAGCGGAAAGTAACACGTCCCTGATTGGCAATCATTGGAATACCAGCACCTGGTACATTTTTAGAAATACTTCCAAGATCAACAGCAGACTGTTCCATAATTACCTCTTTAGATACGGTATTATAAACCTGTGGATTTTCAAGGTTTTTCAATGGCAAACGAGCAACATACTTACTTTCCTTTTTAGAAAAGCGGTTTACAGAACCAGAAACCGTAACTTCCTGCAATGCCATAACATTTTCTTTAGGAAGCTGATAATCTACAACAGCAGTTTCTCCTGAATTTACAGTGGTTTGAATTTCTTTTTCGGCAGTTCCTAATGCCTGAATTTTGATTGTATAATTTCCAGCTGGAATATTTTTAAAGCTGTAGTTACCTTGTTCGTCTGTTAGAGTAGATCGGTTTAATTCGATTAAGGAAACTGAAGTAGACGCAAACGGCTGACCGTCAACTAATTTAATCTGTCCAGTAATAGTTCCTGTTGACTGGGCATAAACAGTAGTGATGCTCACTAGAAAAAAGACTAGAAAACATTTAAAAATTCGATACATAAATTAAAATTTTACGTGGATTATATTTGTCACGCAAAAGTAATTTATTATTTATATTTAATCTTAATAAGAATGTTATGTTTTAAGGAAATCTTAAGGAAACTTAGGTTTTGACTCTTTTTATTAGGAAAATAGGTCTAAAAACGGACTGTTTATTAAAATGTTTTTAAGAAACAGACTCTAAATTCTTTTCCATCATAAATGGGCGAAATAAAAGAAGTCGATTTACTTTCTTTAGTACCAAATAGTTTTCGGGTAAGATACGGATTAAGCCAATAAGCGGCCTTCGTACTCAAAATACCAATTCCGGCTCCGGCAGCAACATCGGTTAACCAGTGTCTGTTGTTATACATTCTGAAAATTCCTGTTCCTGCAGCAACAGCATAACCGGCAACTCCATACCAGATCGATTTGTCTTTGTATTCCTGATAAAGAAATTCTGCTCCAGCAAAAGCAACAGCGGTATGACCCGAAGGAAAAGAATCGTCTGAACTGCCGTCGGGTCTTTCTATATGGGTTATGGATTTTAATGAAAAAACAGTAGTCGTCATGATGATAAGAGAAGTGCCAAGAATAACAGAACGGTCTCTCATGCTATTTTTGCCTTTTACGCCAAAAGCATTTAAGGCATAAACCGAAAGGGCAGGGACGTATCTTGAAAAATCATCAATGGTAACTTTGCGGTCTATATTTTCGGTAAGTTCTTCTCGAATCTGAAAATTAAAACTTTTGATTTGTCCGCTCTCTATTCCCCAGAATCCATAACCAATCAAGATTCCGGGAATAATGAGCTGCTTGTAGTTGAATTTGATATTTTGAACAGTATCAATAATGATGCTGTCTTTTACAGTTAAATTTTGTGACACTGCATTGAAAAAGACCAGATTCACCAAAACTAAAAAACCGATTTTCTTCATTACGGTATTTTTATTTATTAGTTTTTTTATTTTTCAATTTACGAATTTCTTCTTTAAGGGCCTCATTTTCTTTTCTTAGCGATTCAATTTCCTGAAGCAATTCGGGCGGAATAACAGTATTGCGCTTTATCATGTTTCCAGACTGCATACTATTATGAGGACTGTTTTCATAGATTTCATATTTGTCCACTTCTAAAACCTCGGCTATTTTGTCCCATTCCGCAGACGTGATACTGGTAAGTCCTCGTTCTTTTCGGCTGTATGTTGGCTGTGTCATATTAACAAGAACTGCCATTGCATCCTGCCTGATTTTACGCTTCAAGCGCATTTCGATAAGTTTTACCTTTTTCAATGGTGTTTTAATATTTGAAAAACTCGTGAAAATTAAATCTCAATTCTGAATTAATTCTGAATTTTTACTTTATGGAAATTAAAATTATGCTTGTAGAGCAAAAAAAAAATAATTTTAAACATATAGAAACATAGATTTTTCTGTTTTTATAAAAAAGATAAAAGAAGAAGCTAGCTTCCAAACATAGTCCCGAAGAATCGGGATAAATTGATGCAAGTGAAACGCCTTTTTTAGATTTTCAATATTTATGATTCTATGTGTTTAAAAAATCTTCCAACAGATTAAAATTTATAACTGTAACCAAATCGAACAACCTGTGTTTCGTAATAATCTTTACTGTTGTAGCTAAAATTTACACCGTCTATTTTTTTCTGAATCACCAGTGTATTAAAAATATCGGTTGCATTTACAAAAACTTCGCCTTTACCTTTTTGTACTGTTTTTTTAAGTCCCAAATCAACAGAAAATCTAGAATCAATTCTTCCTTGTGGAATAATATCTGGTGCCAGATATACAGCTGAAATTTGTCCTTTTAAGGTTTTATCTAACTGCAAAGTATTATTCCATTTTAAATTCCCTGAAACCATCTGCTGGCGGTCTCCATGATACACACTTGGAACAGGATAGAGGTTAGTTACCGTAAAAGCATCAATTGTATTTTGATACAGATTTCCGTTTAAATTAAAAGAATACCACGAAGTCACTTCCTGTGAATATACAGCTTCAATTCCGACAGAAGAACTTTTATCGGCATTCTGAAATACATTATAAATTAAAGTACTTCCCGGAACTGTGGTGGCGATACGTGAAATAGTTCCGTTTATGATTCTGTAATAAACCGAAGACGTAAAATATCCTTTTGACATTGTTTTTTTATATCCCGCTTCAAAAGCGCTGGTAAACTGCGGACGCAAAGCCGGATTCCCGACTTTTATGATCTCAGCATCATCATATTTAGGAAAAATACGAATGTCAACTTCTGCGGGTCTGTCGACTCTTCGGTTATAAAATAAGGTAAGTTTGTTTTTATCATCTATTTTGTATCCAAAACGAAGATTCGGAAAAGGTTCTGTATAATTGTAACCGTCGCTTTTGTAAGTTGGATGATCCGGATTAACATCATATTGGAGACTTACATATTCTAAACGAAGACCAAGTTCGGCTTCAATTTTATCGGTTTCATAAATATAATTGGAGTATAACGCAGGAATAATTTCTTCATACTCCGCCCATCCTCCGGCATTGGCATCAATAGGGGAGTTCTCCCCTGGAAAGAATTGCATATTGGTTGGAATTTCTCGGGTTCTGAATTTAAAACCGGTTTCAAAACGACCGTATTTTAAAGGTTTGATATAATCCAGATTAATATCGATTACCTTTTCATCAGAAAGCAGTTTGAAAGAATCTTGTCCGACAGAATTAGGCAGTGTGTTGGTAAAGAAATACTTTTCATCTTCCCGATGATACGTATAATTAATACCAGCATTTAATTTATGTCCGGGCTGTTTGAATTTATGTTCGTAAGAAGCGCTGGCCATTACAGTTGTTTTTAATTCATCTTCCAAAAAGGACCAAAGACGCAGACGTTGTGAATAATCCTGATTAAAAAACGGTTCATCACCATTGTCTATGATTTTTTCGCTTCCAAAAAGGGCAGAAAAAGAAAAACTGTTCTGTTCGTTATAATTCCAGTCTATTCCAGATTTTAGCGTGGTAAAATGCGTATCACGATTTCTAACAGTTTGCTGCTTGATAATGGTTCCATCATCGTAAGTTCGCGTTACAAATTCATTTTTGTTAAGCGTTTCGGTGTATAAATAATCAGCCTGAATATAAGCGTTTATTTTTTCCTTTCGATAATTTAGGGACAATGACGGATTCATTTTTGGCGTCATTTGATACTGCGGACGAATAGATGGAAGGTTAGATTTTCGTTCCCACAATGCGCCATAACCGGAACTTATTCCAACCTTACCATTTAATCCTTCTTGTTTGTTTTTTTTATAAATAATATTAATAATACCGGCATTTCCGTTAGCATCAAATTTAGCTGAGGGATTATTGATAATCTCAATTCGCTCAATAGCCGAAGCAGGAATATTATCCAAACCCGATTGATTTCCGAAACCCGTCAAAGCAGTTTGTTTTTCATCAATCAAAACCATGACTTTGTCGTTGCCTCGAAGCTGTACTTTTCCTTCATGAAGTGTTACTCCGGGAAGATTCTGCATAGACTGAAGTACAGATCCTCCGCTTTGCGCAATATTATCGGCTACAGAAAATACTTTTTTATCCATTTTACTGCTGATCTCAGAAGGTTTTGAAGTTACGACTACTTCAGATAAAGCATTAATATCTTCTTCTAGATCGATAGTATTTAGATCTAAGAAATCGGAAAGTGTTCCTACGAAAAGTTTCTGAGATTTGGTTTTGTAACCTGTAGAGCTGATTTCAACCGTATAATTTCCTGATGGTACCGCAGGAATATTAAAACGGCCTTCTTCGTTGGTTACGGTGCCGGAAAGCATTTTTTGATCTTTTGCCGTTTTGATCACGACATTAATAAACGGTAACGGAATTTGTGAAGTTTTGTCTTTAATTATTCCTGAGATTGTGGCTGTATTGTGCTGTGCCGTGACATTGTAAATTTTCATTATCAGTAACGACAGTATTAAAAATATCTTTAATTTCATTGTATGGGATTTAATCTGCTATGCTTTTAATATAAGTTCCTTGTTTGTCAAAAATTAAATCAATAGAAGTGACCTGTGCTTCAAAAGTTATAGTTCCTTTGGCATCAGTTATAATTGCAGCTTCTTTGATTTTTTTGTTAGGGTAATTTTTTTGGACGTAAGCCAAAGCTTTCGCAGGTAGTTTTTTAACGCTGATTTCTTCTTCAGTTTCCAGAATGTTTCCGTTGGAATCTAAAAGCATCGCACGTTCTGTTTTGCCAGTTTTAAAACTAGCTTCGTAATTTTCTTTTTCCTTTTCCCATTTTACATTGGTCTGATCAGGATTGGAAAGTAAAAAGGTCGATTTTACAATATTAGGAACTTCTTTTTCGCTTACTTTTTGTGCAGTAACAAAGCAGGAAAAAAATACCAGAAATATTAAGATTGTATTTTTCATGGGTACTATTTTTTTAATGAATTAAAAACCTAGTACAAATTTGAAACACGAATCTGTAGGAAGTCTGAATTTTTAGAACCTGACGCTGAAAATATGCAGATTATTCTCGAAATTATACTGAACCTCCCATTGGTTGAGTTCTGCAATTTTTTTTATAATGGCCAAACCAAGTCCATTTCCTTGTGAAGACGGATTGCTTTTGGAGAATCGATTAAAAAGTTTATCAATATTGAGAAGTGTTTTTCCTCCAGTGTTTAAAAACTGCAATTCATTCTCCAAAGTCCGGATAATGACTTTTCCGTTCTTTTCATTATGACGGATTGCATTCAGAAACAAATTATTGATTAATACTTCGGTCAGAGCGGGATTGCCTTTTATTTGAAGTTCTAAGGTAAATTCAGTTATTATACTCAGTTTTTTGGAAACAGCCTGTTCTGTAAAAAAATCCAGATGTTTATTGATATAATCATTTATAACAATATCATTTTTTTCAAAATAGATTTCATTATCAATTTTAGAAAGCAGTAATAAGTTTTTGTTAAGTCGGTTTAGTCTTGAAACATCGGTGCTTAAAGAACCTACAAGATTAGATTGTTCTTCATTAAGTCCAAGCTGTGATAAAGTATCTATTTTGGTTTGAAATAAAGCTAAAGGCGTTTGTAATTCATGTGCCGCATTTTCTACAAATTCTCTTTGATTTTTATAGATTTCCCTGTTTTTTTCTGTGAGTAATAAAAGACTTTTGTTGAGTCGGTCAAACTCATCAATGTTGGTTTCAGGAAACTGCGGTGTTTTGTTTTTATCAATTTCAAAATCATGAATCTGATGGAGTGTATTATAAAAAGGTTGCCATAATTTAACGGAAGTTCTTTTGGAAAGCCATATAATCCCAATCAGCAGAATAATAATGATAAACAGAAACATAAAGGCTACACTGTAAACCATTCCTTCCATTTCCAGCAGATTGATTTTTTCAGTATAAGTATATCTTTTTCCGTTGATGTCGACTGGAGCATAAATCAGGTAAAAAGGTTCCATTTCTTGTGCAGTTTCATCAAACATCATTTTACCTACTATAGAATCTTTGGTAACGCCCATATCAGGAACAATTACAACATCCCGGTTGTATTTGTTCCATAGTTTTATATCTGCTTCAGTAAAATTTTTACGGCTTTCTTTAAGGAATTCTCCTTTATGCATAAGGAGTACTTCTTCGGTTTCATAGACATACAGCCACTGACTCACAAAGTAAAATGCCGGAGCAGAAACCAGAAGAATAATCACCGCATAAATTAGGAAACTTTGGGTGGTTTTATGAAGTAGTTTTTTTTTATTCATTTTCCCATTTATAGCCAAGACCGTAGACTGTTTTGATGTAGTCACTTCCGCCGGCCTGATGAATTTTCTTTTTTAAGTTTTTGATATGAGCATAAATAAAATCATGATTATCGAGCATATCAGCCATATCGCCCGAAAGATGTTCGGCAATGGTTCCTTTAGAAAGTACTTTATCTTCATTGCCTATTAAAAAAAGAAGCAGATCCAGTTCTTTTTTGGTCAGATCCAATTTTTGATCATGAACTGTAACCGATTTCGAAAAGATATCAATTTTAATTTCATTAAAAACAACATTATTGTTTCCCTTGAAATTTTTACGTCTTATAAGTGCCTGCATGCGTACCAACAGTTCTGCAAGATGAAAGGGTTTGGTAAGATAATCATCGGCACCCAGATTAAATCCTTCAATTCGGGTTTCCAGATTTTCTTTGGCAGAAATGATAATGACACCTTCTGTTTTGTTTTTTCTTTTAAGTTCTTTTAAAATATCAAAACCATCGCCATCAGGAAGCATAAGATCCAAAAGGATACAATCATAATCATAATTGTCAATTTTGTTCAATGCCTGTTTATAGTTTTTGGCCGTTTCGCACTGAACGCCATTGTCCTTAAAATAATTCTTGATGCTTAGAGCAATCTCCTGCTCATCTTCTATAATTAAAATTTTCATCCCGCAATTTTACAAATGAATTTTGAATAAAAACTGAATATTAAATATAAGTAAAAAATGTGCAAATTCTAAATTTCTTCCAAATTGACCAATTCCTTTGAACTGTTTTTTAAAATAAACAGGATTAGCGAAACGAGATTTTAGATACAAATAAAATTAAGCATGTCCAGAGTAAGGTTCAAAATATCCTATAGTATTATAAATAAAACTTTTACAAGGCTTTTATGGAACAGTAAATTTAAAAATTTGCAGAAAATTTCAGCGACTGAAATTTTCTTTTAAAAAATATATAGTAAAAACACAAATTCTAAATTTCTTCTAAATTGACCAATTCCTTTGAGCTGTTTTTTAAAATAAACAGAATGAATTCCAATGTCATTTATAATTATTCAAGACTCAGATTTATTTTATTTTTTCTGCCTCTGCTTCTTTTAGTAATTATTGCTTTATTGTTATACAATCAGAATGCTTTACGTGTACCTGAATATATCGAAATTCAAAAGAAAGCTTTCTTTTTTATAAATTATCATTTAGGGCACTATCCGAAACTCCAGTATAATTTAACCCAATTTGGAGATGCACTTATCTTTTTATCATTTCTGAGTATTCTGATTCTTTATGCGCCAAAAATCTGGGAATGTTTATTTTCAGGCCTTTTGATTTCGCTGTTATTTTCTTGTTCTTTAAAAAATATATTTGCAGTTCCAAGACCGGCTGTGACATTCAATAACGATAGTTTCTACATCATCGGAAAAGCTGTTTGCGGGCATAACAGTTTACCTTCCGGACATTCTATAACCATTTTTACAGTATTGACCGTTTTATTGTTTGCCTTTATGCCAAAAAAAATAAAATTTAAAATTCCATGGATTTCTTCAATTCTTATTATCGGATTAATTCTGGCTTTTACAAGAGTGGCAGTAGGAGCACATTATCCAATTGATGTTATTGTAGGAAGTATTATAGGGTATATCTCAGGACTTCTCGGTATTTTTATCAGCCGAAAATATAAAATCTGGAACTGGATTAATAATGTAAAATACTATCCCGTTTTGATTGTGTTGTTTTTAATCTGCGTTATTCTTTTAATCTGCAGATTACTTAATGAAAATCTGTTAATTTATTATTACGCATTTATTAGTTTAACCATTTCATTGTATAAAATTATTCAAGCTTATGTTAAAAGGTAATTTAAAACTAACTCATTTTGTTTTGTTAATGAGTTTTTTGAATTTTTTGTTCTTTCATTTACCATTTTTCAGTTTTGTTTTTGGGAATGTTGATTATAAGAGTTTCAGCGGTATAATTTTAGTATTTAGTTTAATAATTGTAATGCTGGTGGCAAATGCTTTTGTTTTCTACCTAATCTTTTTTATCTCGCGTTTTGTTGGAAAGTTTTTACTTGTTCTATTTTTTCTCATTAATTCAGTAGCTGTTTATTTTATTAATACTTATAGTGTAATTATAGATGAAAGCATGATCGGTAATATTTTGAATACCAATTATGAAGAATCTAGCAGTTTCTTTTCTTTCAAATTAGTTTTGTATGTAATACTTTTTGGAATATTGCCTAGTATTTATATAATTAAAGCAAAGATAATTAAGGAACCACTGAAGAAATTTTTAACCATTTCTTCTCTCAGTTTATTGTTTATTGTTGTTGTGGCATTTGCCAATGCAAGTAATTGGTTGTGGATCGATAAAAATTCAAAACGTTTGGGTGGACTTGCTATGCCGTGGTCTTATTCAGTAAACATTTCTCTTTTTTATATTCATCAATACAAAAAAAATGAAAAAGAAATTCTGCTGCCCAAGGCTGTAATACAAGATCATGTAAAATCTGTCGTGGTTTTAGTTATTGGAGAATCAGCTAGGAGCCAAAACTTTTCGCTTTACGGTTATCCAAAAAACACCAATCCGCTTCTTTCTAAAACAAAGAATGTATTTCATTTTAATGCTTCCTCTTGCGCGACATATACTACAGCTGGAGTAAAATGTATTTTAGAACACAAAGATTCTAATGATTTATACGAAATTCTACCAAACTATCTATATAGAAATAATGTAGAAGTTATTTGGAGAACCTCAAATTGGGGAGAACCTCCAGTTCATATCGAAAAATACCAAAACCGAGATGTTCTAAAAAAGGATTGTAAAGGAGAAAAATGTGATTACGATGAAGTTCTTCTGACAGGATTAAAAGAGCAAATTTTAGAAAGCAAAAAAGATAAAATATTGATTGTACTGCATACTAGTACAAGCCACGGTCCAACTTACAGCAAGAAATATCCGCCGAGATTTGAAACTTTTAAGCCTGTTTGTAATAGTGTTGAACTTGGAAAGTGTTCTCAAAATGAACTTATAAATGCTTATGATAATACAATAGTCTACACTGATTATATTTTATCTACTATAATTGAAGATTTGAAAGAACTCAAAGATTATAAAAGCACTATGATTTTTGTTTCGGATCATGGAGAATCTTTGGGAGAAAAAAATCTTTATATGCATGGAGTACCTATGAGTTTTGCGCCTAAAGAACAATATGAGATTCCTTTTATAGTATGGGTTTCAGATGGTTCTAAACAGCTTAAACCTAATGCAGCAGTGTCACAAAATCATGTTTTTCATAGCGTCCTAAATTTTTTAAATATCAAAAGTCCTGTTTATAATGAAGGGATGAATATCTATAAATAGTGCGTTGAACTAATTTTGATTGGTGAGAATAAAAAATAATAATTAATTAACGCAACAAAGTTTCATTAATTGGCAAAAAGTATCTTAATTTACAAGATATTCAAAACAATTCATACATGAACAGGCGTAGATTTTTAAAAGGCACCACAGTACTAACAGGACTTTTTACCCTTAGTCCTTCGGTTATTCTTTCCAATGATTTAGAAGCGATAGCTAAAAAAGGCAAAAAAGCAAAAAATATAATCTTTTTGATAAGTGACGGAATGAGTTCTGGTACGCTTCAAATGGCGAATCTGTATTCTCAGAACATTTTAGGAAAAAATGGAAACTGGATGAATCTGTATGCCGAAAATAAAGTTTCGAGAGCTTTGATGGATACCGCATCTGCCAGTTCAGCAGTGACCGATTCTGCGGCAGCAAGTTCTTCTTTTGGAGGTGGACATCGGGTTAAAAACGGTGTTTTAAATATTGGTCCAAATGGTGAAAAATACCTTCCGATATGGCAGAAATTCAAAAATGCAGGTAAAAAAGCAGGCTGTGTTACTACAGTAACGATAACACATGCTACTCCAGCTGGTTTTTGTGTTAATTCAGACAGCAGAAATGCCGAAAACGAAATTGCAGAAATGTACGCAGATTTGGGATTGGATGTTATGATGGGTGGCGGAGATGAATTTTTTAATGCTTCAAAAAGAGAAGACAAAAAAGATATTTATAAAATTTATGAGCAGAAAGGCTATCAGGTTTTAAAAGAAAAATCAGATTTAGAAAATATTAAAAAGGGACAGAAGACCTTAGGCGTTTTTAATTCGGGCGCACTTCCGTACACTATAGATAGAAACAATATCGCTGAATTGCAAAATACGCCAACTCTGGCAGAAATGAGTACTGCAGCGATTAATCAAATGAAAGATAATGAGAATGGTTTTGTTCTGATGATTGAAGGAGGAAAGGTAGACTGGGCAGCACATGCCAATGATATTGCGGCTTTAATACACGATCAGCTGGCTTTTGATGAAGCAGTAAAAACAGCTATTGATTTTGCAGAAAAAGATAAAGAGACTTTAGTTATCATCACAACCGATCACGGTAATGCAAATCCGGGACTTATATACGGAAAAGAAGCAGTAGAAAATTTCAACAGTATTGTCAATTACAAATACACAAACGAATATATATTAAACGCTATTCATGCCGATTTTAATCTGCAGCAAATTAAAGACTGGATCTATCAAACCAATAAAATCAGCCTTACCGATGAAGAAGCCAAACATTTATTAAGCTTTTATTCTGGGCTCGAAAAACAGGAGACAGGGCTTTATAATTATAAAAAACTGCCTTTTAAAGCTTATTCTGAAATTCAGAAAAAACACAATAATGTGGGTTGGATTAGTATGGATCATTCAGGAGATTATGTAGAACTGGCAATGTATGGTCTGGGTAGCGAACTTTTGAAACCTTTTGTACAAAACATAGAATTACATAATTTAATGCTTAAAGCTGCGGCTGTTATTGCTTAAATGTGTTTTGTTTGAGATGAGCATTCTGAAAAAAACTCAATAGTTAAAGGGGATTATTAACATAAGTTTAAAAGACAGATTCTTTATAAATCCGGCATTTTGGCGTAAATTGTTTGATATTAAAAACATAAATTATGAAAGCAGTACGTTATTTTGGACATAAAGATGTAAGAGTAGTTAATGATTTAGAAAAACCAGTTCCAAAAGGAGATGAGGTTTTGTTAAAAATTGGCGGAGCAGGAGTCTGTCATTCTGATTTGCATATTATAGACGAAGGAACAGTAGGAAATCTTACGTTTACCCTTGGACATGAAAATGCAGGTTGGATTGAAGCTGTCGGCGACACTGTAAAAGATTATAAAAAAGGAGATGCTGTTCTGGTTTACGGACCTTGGGGATGCGGACATTGTAAACCATGTCAGCAGTCAAAGGAAAATTACTGTGATCATCAAAGTGAATTAGGTTATGGTGGCGGACTTGGGCTTAATGGCGGTATGGCCGAATATATGCTTGTACCATCTTCACGATTGTTAGTGCCTATTTTTGATTTAGATCCTGTAATTGCTGCACCATTGACGGATGCTGCATTAACGCCCTACTCAGCTATTAAAAGATCACTTCCTAAACTTATGCCCGATGAGTATGTAGTGGTTATAGGAGTTGGAGGACTTGGACACGTGGCGATTCAGATTTTAAGAGAAACTTCGGGAGCTGCTATAATCGCTTGCGATGTAACAGAAGAGAAGCTGGCATTTGCTAAAGAATTGGGGGCCACTTATACTGTTAATTCAAAAGATGCAGATGCTGCAGAACAAATTTTAAAAATTACAGGGCTGAAAAAAGCTAAAGTGATTCTCGATTTCGTTGGAGCTACACCAACCATTGAACTAGGAACAAAAGTTGTTGGAATGGATGGTGATCTTACCATTGTAGGGCTTGGAGGAGGATATTATCAATACAGTATGAATGGTCTGCCTTTTGGAGTTACCATGACTAATCCGTATTGGGGATCTCGTACCGAATTGATGGAAGTTGTGGGACTGGCAAGACAGAAAAAAATCCATATCGAAATTGAAAAGTTTAATTTGGAGCAGGCAAATGAAGTCTATGATAGAATGCGTAATGGACAAATTAAAGGGCGAGCTGTTCTCGTTCCATAAATGATTTAAATTAAATTATTATAAATAGTATAGAAGGCGTCATTAAAAATGACGCTTTTTTTCTTTCTGATTTTTAAGGTTTATAATGCTGCTGTTTTTCAAAGGACCAATTAAAATTTAATTGAAAATTGTTGTACATTTATATAAGTTCTATTGTGTTTTTTTCATAAATAAATTATTCTATCTATAGCATAAGTATGAAAATAGTAGCCGTTTCCAAAAGGTTTTTGAGTTCTTTCAAAGAAAGAAAAGGAATTTCTTTTTTACGTGAAAATGATAAAATTATTAGACAGTTTATACTCACCATTTTTTTTATAGGAGTTGGAATCTGGTTTATCAAACATGAAAATTCAGAATTAAAAGAGGTAAATAATGTATTGGCAGATGCCAAAAGTTTTTGGGTTGTATGCGGTATTGCACTTGCAACCTTTTATATTGCACTTCAGGCATTAATGTATTTTGCTTCTTTTAAAGCAGTTCAGAGCGAAATTTCCTTTAAACAGGCCGTTATTCTGTTTCTTAAGCGAAATTTCGTTAGTGTTTTTCTGCCCGCAGGCGGCATTTCTTCTTTAGCTTTTTTTACCAAACCTATTGAAAAGAGCGGTGTTAAACCTACTCAAATTCATTTTGCTTCTCTGATATATGGTTTTGTAGGGATTCTTTCGGTGATTATTGTAGCCATACCGGCTTTGATTTATTCTTTATTTCAGGGAACTGTTGGATCTGGAGAATGGTACGCTTTTGCAGCAATTGTGGGATTAAGCATTCTTGTTTTTTTTATTTACAATTCGATTATCAAGAAAGGAGCTATTTATCGTTTGATATTAAAGTTTTCTCCTTCAACAGAAATATTTATTGATGATTTCAGAAACAACAAAATAATTAAAAGGAAGTTCCTACAGGTTGTTTTTTATTCTGTACTTATTGAGTTTGTTGGAATTGCGCATTTATATGTGGCAATGATTGCACTGGGATTTGCTCCTTCATTAGCGGCAGCAGCAATGGGATATATTATTTCAGTTATATTTTTGATTGTTTCTCCTTTTCTTCGAGGACTTGGAGCCATCGAAATTTCAATGAGTTTTATACTTATTCAGTATGGATTTGAAAATGTCAACGCTATAGCGATTACTTTTTTGTATCGTTTTTTTGAATTTTGGATTCCGTTATTGGCAGGGGCATCACTTTTTCTTTTTAGTGCAAACAAACTATTGATGCGTGTTGTGCCTTCTTTTCTGCTTTTCATTTTAGGATTAATCAATATAGTGTCGGTTTTAACTCCGGCAATTTCAGAACGTCTGCATGTCTTAGAAAATGTTATTCCTATTTCTGCTATTAAAGTGTCAAATTATTTTGTGATAACCGCTGGTTTATTTATGCTCGTAAATGCCGCTTTTATGCTCAAAGGATTGCGTACTGCGTGGTGGTTTGCAGTTTTCTTGACTGGAATTTCTATTATTGGAAATCTTACTAAAGCAATTGATTATGAAGAAGCTTCAATTGCCTTGTTAGTTCTTCTTACTTTGATTTTTACACGAAAAGAATATTACATAAAGAGTAATTCACATTTGCAGAGTATTGGCTTAAAAACGGTTTTAATCAGCATTGTGGCGGTGTTGGTATACAGTATTTTAGGGTTTTACTTTCTGGATAAAAAACATTTTAATATTGATTTTAACTGGCTTGAATCGATTCGATACGGACTGCAGAATTATTTTTTAATCGGAAGTTCTGATTTAGTGCCTTTAGATCGTTTTGCGAGACGCTTTTTACTTTCTATAAATATCTGCGGATTTCTGTCATTAGGATTTCTGATTTTTGCTTTAATACGACCTTATACAGTCAAAAAACAAGTGGTAGAAGATGATTTTGTAACGGCTGATGAACTTGTAAAAAAGTATGGCAATTCTGCTTTGGACTATTTTAAAACCTATGATGATAAAGTCATTTTTATTACTGCAGATAAGAAATCTTTTTTAGCCTATCGAGTAACCGATAATTTTGCTGTTGTTTTAGAGAATCCTGTCGCTGCATCTGATGCTGAGATGAAACAATGCATCATAGAATTTGATGTTTATTGTTACGAAAACGGATTAAGAAGCATCTATTATCGAGTTCCGGAAGAAAGTCTGCCTTTGTTTCATTCACTGCATAAAAAGAGTTTATTTATAGGTCAGGAAGGAGTAGTAGACCTTAATACATTTAGTTTAGAAGGCGGAGCTAAAAAATCACTTCGTAATGCCATAAGCAAAGTAAAAGAAAAAGGATTTACAGCGACAATTCATAATGCGCCTGTTAAGGATGGATTGTTGCAGAAAATAAAAGCAGTAAGCGATGAATGGCTTGTTAGTACAGGAAGAAGTGAAATCATTTTTTCGCAGGGAAGATTTGATTGGGAAGAACTCAAACAGCAGACCATTATCACAGTCGAAAGTGCCGAAGAAAAGATTGTCGCTTTTATAAATGTAATTCCGGATTATGCCAATGGTGAAGGAACTTACGATTTGATCAGAAAAACAAATGATGCGCCCAATGGTATTATGGATTTTATTCTTTTAGAACTTTTTACATATTTGAAATCTCAGGGCTGTACCTCAGTAAATTTAGGACTGGCGGCGATGAGCGGATTAGAAGAGGCAGAAACTTTTCCAGAGAAATCAATGAAGTTTGCTTACGAACGAATTAAATTCTTTTCGCATTATAAAGGCCTTCGCGATTTTAAGGAAAAATTTTCTCCAGTATGGTACAATAAATATTTAGTGTATTCTCATGATTATGATCTGCTTCAGGCTCCATTAGTTTTAAATAAAGTAGTTAAACCATAATTACAAACTACAGAGATATGAATACAAAGCAGTCAAATTGGTTTAAAATAGCAGCTTTACTTTGTATTATAGTTTGCATTGCTGATTTTATCGTATTGTTTGTATTAGGAAATTACTATCCAGGATACAGTCATTTAAGAAATACAATGAGTTCTTTGGGGGCTTCTGCAAGTCCTGTATCAGCGATACTTTCTACATGGTGGATAGGCATTGGAATTGCATTTGTTTTTTTCGGATTTCAGTTTAGAAAAGCCTTTGACAGTAATGCTAAAAATGTAAAAATTGCTTCAGGGTTAATTGTATTGTACGGATTAGGTGAAGGAATAGGTTCGGGTATTTTTAAAGCCGATAGAATACGAGGTAAAATGACCAATTCCTTTATAATGCATGATATAGCTGGCGGGATTGGTCTTATAGCAGCATTGCTTTTGCCGTTGTTTATGCACAAAGTGATTTTAAAGAAAGAAAATCCGCTTTTTTATAGATTGTCATGGATTGTTTTTATTACAGGAATCATAACCATGCTGTTGTTTACTATTCATTTTTCTTCAGGTGAAACCAATGTTATCATACACTATAAAGGATTGTGGCAGCGCTTGTTTCTGTTGAATCTCTATGTTTATTTTATTGTAATTTCCATCATAATGTATCATAGGAAAAGTATAGTTTAATTTCATAATGCTAAAAAGTAATTAAGATGAATAAAATTGTAATTCTCACGCTTTCTATTTTTATTTGTTGTTTCGAGGCATTTGCATCAGCAGCCGATACTATTACAGTTGGAGCATTTGGTAAAGTCACTATCTATAAACCTAAGACAGCTCCAAATGCTGTTGTATTGTTTGTTTCGGGTGACGGAGGCTGGAACAGCGGTGTTGTAGACATGGCAAAAAATATTGTCGATCAGGGTGCATTAGTAGCAGGAATTGATATTCAGCATTATTTTAAGGCCATCAAAAAACAAAAAGTCAAATGTTATTATCCAGCTGGAGATTTTGAAGAGCTGAGTATGATTTTGCAGAAGAAGCTAAAAATGAACCAGTATTTAAAACCTATATTGGTCGGTTATTCTTCAGGCGCAACTCTGGTATACGGAATGCTGGCTCAGGCTCCCGCAAACACTTTCAGCGGAGCTATTGCTTTAGGATTTTGTCCAGACATAGAAACCGACAAAACATTGTGTGATGGAACTGGATTAACTTCTCATGTCTTAAAGGAAGGGAAGGCCTATTATTTGGAGAAAACAGATAAATTAACAGCTCCTTTTATTGTATTGCAGGGAACTACAGACCAAGTTTGTAATTATGCAGATACAAAAAAATATATGGATGGACTAAAACAAGGAAAATTAATATCCTTATCCAAAGTGGGACATGGATTCTCAGTTACCAAAAACTGGCTGCCTCAGTTCATTGAAGCTTACAAGGAAGTTTTAAGTACGCCTAATTATGCTAAACAACAATCAGAACAAAATTCTTTATTAAAAGAACAGCATCTTACACCGCTTCCATTTGAAATGCCTTTAACTTTAATTCCGACTAAAAACAAGAATGAAGATTTGCCTGTAGCGTTTTTGATTTCGGGTGACGGAGGATGGACAAGCTTTGATCAGTCTTTTGGTGAAGCTCTGGCAGAAAAGGGAATTCCTGTAATAGCGCTCGATGCACAAAAATATTTTTGGAATGCCAAAACACCATTAGAAACTGCCAATGCAATAGCAAAGGCGGTAGAACATTATATGCAGCAATGGAATAAAAAGACCTTTTTACTTGTAGGTTATTCGTTTGGAGCTTCGGTTGTTCCTTTTGCAGCTGCCAATTTTCCGGAATCATTAAAAGAAAAATTAAAAGGTGTTTATGCTTTGTCTCCAGATGTAAAAGCTGATTTTGAAATTCATATTGCTGATATGCTGAGCTTAGAAAGTTCCAGTGATAATTATGATGTAATTTCAGAAATGAAAAAAATCAAAGCGTACAATCCAGTTTGTTTTTTTGGAACCGAAGAAGATTCAGAAACCCGCAATCGTTTCTCAGAATCTGGTATTAAGACCATTGAAATACCTGGTTCACATCATTTCAATAATGACTATAATAAACTGGCAGAGAGCATTTTTAAAGAAATTAAATAAAGATATTGAAAAAGCTCTAAATCAGTGATTTAGAGCTTCTGTGTGACTGATTTGCTTAAATGTTTTAAAACAAAAAGATTTGTTTAAAATTATAGAGCATCCCAAGACGCACTTGGATAATAAATAGAACTTGTAACAGGAGCTTTCCAATATTCTTGGCTGCCTCCGCGGAAAGTATGAAGGCTTACAGCATTAATATTACGTTTAGAGTCATTTGTTACCCAGCGAATTTTTTGATTTAATATTTCTGTACCATTTACATAATATTTCACATATCCGTCAGTATTTGAACCCGTATTCATTTTAACTGATATTTGACAATTATACGTTACGTTCTCTTGTATGTAGTATTTTTTTCCGAAATCATTACCATATTGTCCAGGCTGATCTCTGTAATAAACATAAGGTTGCAGATAAGCGCCGCTTCCTTTAGCACTATTAGATCCATTTGGACAATACCACATAAATCTTGCACTGCCGCCGTTTCCGTCCCATCCTGGATCACCGCCAGTATTTTGATCACCAATTAAGATACCGTAACCGCATTTACCGCCTCTGCTCCAGTAAAATCCAGAGTTAAATCTCATTTGGAACCAAACAGTATAAACTCCCGTTGACCAAACACCATAGGATGTACACAAACCGCCAGGACAGGATAAGGTGTTTGTCTGTAAAGTAATAGTTCTAGCCCCAGTACTGCCTTTTGCAGTGATGTCAGTTGAGATTGCATCTTTGTCCGCAGTTTGTGATACTTCCTTGTCTACATTTTCTAAAGCTTCTTTGTTAATGCTTTGCGCTTCATTTAAATCCTGCTCCTTTTCACAGGAACTAAGAGCCAATAGCGAGATAAATACTAAACTGGTAACTTTTAAGATTTTTTTCATTTTTTGAAATTTTAAGGTTAATGAATTGATAGTTAGTGAATAATAGATTAGTGGTTACATTATTCACAGTGTAAAATTGATTAATTAAAGTTTACAGAAGGAGTAATTAAGTCCGTTTTTACGTACATAAAAATTCAGCTTATATATTTTGAGTATATTTTTTAGCTTTTGAAAATAAGACCGTTACAGGAAATTTATTAAAAGAGAATGCCCGATAATTAAAGGACTGATTGGATAGAAATTAAGTGAAATTATTGATTATATAAGGTAGAAAGTACTTTAACCTCGTTACAGAGAATAAAGTTTCATAGAAGAAGAGCAGCAAATTTTATAGAACTGATATCTGTTATCCAATTTTTTTAATATAGAAATTCTTTTTACTAAATTTATATGATGTAATGCCATATTATAAAATTGATCCTTTCCCAAAAGTAAAATATTTTTTTAGAGCCAAGAATAAGCTTATAAGTAATTACAACTACAAAGAGAGTTATAAATAGATTTTGTCTATTGTGTAAGTATTATTTATGATTCATTCACCTAACTTTCTTTTTCATTAGTTCTTAATTTAGTAAAAAATAAAAAATTCAAATATGGACAATCAATCTAATGACATCAGCAAATGCCCTTTTCATAATGGGAGTATGGACAAGCAAGCGGCTTCAGGCACAAAGAATCGTGACTGGTGGCCAAAACAGTTAAAGGTAAATATCCTGAGACAGAATTCATTATTATCAAATCCGTTGGATAAGGATTTTGATTATGCAGAAGCTTTTAAAAGCCTCGATCTTGAAGCAGTGAAGAAAGACCTACATGCTCTTATGACTGATTCGCAAGATTGGTGGCCTGCAGATTTTGGACATTATGGAGGTCTTTTTATCCGAATGGCTTGGCATAGTGCTGGTACTTATAGAGTACACGACGGACGAGGTGGAGCAGGAGCAGGACAACAACGTTTTGCGCCTCTTAACAGCTGGCCCGATAATGTGAGCCTTGATAAAGCAAGAAGATTGCTTTGGCCTATAAAACAAAAATACGGACAAAAAATTTCTTGGGCTGACTTAATGATCTTAACGGGAAATGTTGCCTTAGAGTCAATGGGATTTAAAACATTTGGTTTTGCAGGAGGGCGTGCAGATGTATGGGAAGCAGATGAATCTGTTTACTGGGGATCTGAAACAACATGGCTTGGAGGTGACGAACGTTATAAAGATGGCTCTGATGGTGTTCCCAAAGATCATGGAGTAGTATCATCAGATGACGATCCAGATGGTCAAATCCATAGCAGAAATCTTGAGAAACCGCTTGCGGCAGTTCAGATGGGACTTATTTATGTAAATCCTGAAGGACCTGATGGAAATCCTGATCCTATTGCAGCCGCCAAAGATATAAGAGATACTTTCGGACGTATGGCTATGGACGACGAAGAAACGGTTGCATTAATTGCCGGTGGACATACCTTTGGAAAAACACACGGAGCTGCTTCTTCAGATCACGTACAGGAAGAACCAGAAGCAGCTGGTTTAGAACTTCAAGGATTTGGATGGAAGAATAGTTTCGGTTCAGGAAAAGGAGCAGATGCTATTACAAGCGGACTTGAAGTAACTTGGACAAAAACACCAACACAATGGAGTAATAACTTTTTTGAAAACTTATTTGCTTTTGAATGGGAGCTTTCTAAAAGTCCTGCCGGTGCACATCAATGGGTAGCGAAAAATGCGGAACCAATTATTCCAGATGCTTTTGACGCTAATAAAAAACATCTGCCAACAATGCTTACTACAGATTTATCTTTAAGATTAGATCCTGCGTATGAGAAAATATCCCGTCGCTTTTTAGAAAATCCAGATGAATTTGCAGATGCTTTTGCTCGAGCATGGTTTAAACTGACACATCGTGATATGGGACCACGTGCACGTTACTTAGGATCTGATGTGCCAGAAGAAGTATTGTTGTGGCAGGATCCTATTCCAGCAGTAAATCATACTTTGATAAACGAACAGGATGCAGCACAGCTAAAAGAGAAAATAGTAAATTCAGGATTAAGTGTATCACAATTAGTTGGTACGGCATGGGCTTCGGCTTCTACTTTTAGAGGGTCAGATAAACGTGGTGGAGCAAATGGTGCACGTATTAGACTTGCTCCACAAAAAGATTGGGAAGTAAATAATCCTGCAGCATTAAAAACGGTTATAGATAAATTAGAAAATATTCAGAGTGAATTTAATGCTGGACAAAGTGATGGCAAAAAAGTTTCATTGGCTGATTTAATTGTTTTGGCTGGAGGTGCTGGTATCGAAAAAGCGGCAAAGAATGCTGGAATTGCAGCAACAGTGTCTTTTACGCCTGGAAGAATGGATGCTTCTGCCGAGCAGACCGACGTAGAATCATTTGGATATCTAGAACCAAAAACAGATGGGTTTAGAAATTATAGAAAAACAAAATCAGTTATAACTACGGAAGAACTTCTGATAGATAAAGCAAATCTATTGACTCTTACTGCGCCAGAATTGACAGTACTTTTAGGAGGACTTCGTGTACTCGATATTAATACAGATGGTTCTAAAAACGGTGTATTAACAAATCGACCAGGTCATTTGACAAATGATTTCTTTATAAACCTGTTAGATATGAACACGCAGTGGCAATCAGTTTCAAATGATAAAGAATTGTATGCAGGAAACGACAGAAGTACAGGACAGCCTAAATGGATTGGAACACGTGCTGATCTTGTTTTTGGTTCAAATTCTGAGCTGAGAGCAATAGCAGAAGTTTACGCTTCAAGTGATGCTCATGAAAAATTTGTAAATGATTTTATTGCAGTTTGGACTAAAGTAATGAATCTGGATAGATTCGATTTAAAAGCATAATCCAACTGAGAAGTATAAATCTTAAAAGACGCCCATAAAGGCGTCTTTTTTTATATATGAAAAATTAAATATTGGTTTTTATTCTTTGCAGTTCGGTTGGAGAATGACCAAATTGTTTCTTAAATGCAAATGAAAAATGCGATAAATTTTCAAATCCAATTTCATAATAAACGTCAACTGGTTTTTTATTTTTTTCTATCAGCTGATAATAAGCCAATTCTAATCTTTTTTTGCTCAGCCAGCGTTGAGGTGTTTCATTAAAAGCTTTATAAAAATCTCTTTTGAATGTGGTCAAACTTCGTCCCGTTAAATAGCCAAATTTTTCTAATGACATATTAAACATAAAATTCTTTTCCATAAAACTGATTAAATCAATTTTATGAGGTTCATCAAAGTTTGCTAAAATCGAATCAATGTCTTTATTAATTGTGGTAAGAATTGAAATGGCTTCAGTGATTTTTAATGATGCAATGTTTTCTGGAAAGTTTTCCTGCATTTCAAAATACGGAATGAGAGAAGCCAGACAGCTTTCGAGCAGAGGATGTTTGTGAAAACTTAAAATTTTTGGTACAGTGTTTTTATATTTTATATTTTCCTGATTATAAAATTCCCTAAGTCTTTTTGAAGATAAATGCATAGCAACAGCTTTGTGTGGCAGTCCGTCTTTAGGAACATTGATAATGGTTGCCAGCTGATTTCTTGGAATTAAAAAAGTACTTCCCGATCCAAATATAAAACTTTCATCTGCCTGAATAATTTTCGTTTCTCCAGAAATTAACCACACGAGCAAATGATCATTAAATGCCGCTTCCGTTTTAAAGAGCTTTCCGGTATAATTGGAAAGTTTAATTTCAGGATTTATGTAATTTACTTGATAGTCCATAATGCTAGTGTGGTATAAAGATACAAATATTAGTTAAGATCAAGTTTGATTCCAGTCATCTCTTCACTTAATTTCCATAATTGTTTGGCATTTTTTTCGTCAAGCGAATAAGGTTTAATGCCTCCTATAACAGCTGTATTTGAGTTTAAAGAGGCTATATCAACATTTTCGCAATAAACGCCTCCAATAGTAGAAAGCAGTTTGCTGGTAGCAGCCCAAACCGTTGTCGCAGCGCCTTGTGGAATCGTTTTTAATGAAGCAGCAACTTCTGGCAGTATATTGCCTTCCGCATCGCAATAACCTAATTTTTGAAATAAGTCGATTGGGGCTTCTCTTGCCAACTCGGTTTCTCCAACAGCTCCTGGACACAAAGCATAACTGCGTACCTTATGAGTTTTTGCTCTATTGTCAAATTCCATAGAGAAGAGATTAACAGCGGTTTTTGATTGTCCGTATCCCAGTAAAGTTTCATATTCTCGGTAAAAGAAATTGGGATCCTCAAAATTAAAATCAGAAAACTGATGACCCCCAGAAGATACATTTACCACTCTTGCACCGTCTGCTTTTTTTAAAGCTGGCCATAATCTAGCCGTAAGCTGAAACAAAGCCAGATAATTGGTTGCCAATTGTGATTCAAATCCTCGATAATCTCTTCGCAATGGCACCCACATAATACCAGCGTTGTTAATGAGTAAATGAAGCGGTTGGTTTGATTTCAGGAATCTTTCTGCGAAAGCATCAATAGAATCAGGCTGCATTAAATCCATTTCTTCTATGACTACATTTGCAATTCCGTTGAGGTTTCTTTTGGCTTTTTCTATGTCTCTTGCGGGTACAATTACAACTGCACCTGCGCCGGCAAGTGTTTTAACCGTTTCTAAACCTATCCCAGTATTACCGCCAGTTACAATAGCAGTTTTTCCCGTAAGATCAATTCCTTTTATCACTTCATTTGTTGTTGATTTGGCATTAAATCCAGAACCTGTTGGTTGCTGCAATGCTCCGTAATAATTATTCTGTTCCATTTTTTAAATTTTTAATTGTTATGATGAAGCAAAATTAGAGGGAATAAGAAACGGCAACTTTGTTTAAACGTCCTAAAAAGGTTTGTTTAAACGTCCATAATTTCAAATTGTAAAATTAAATTTGAAAAAGATTGTTGCTTGTTATTAATTTTTATTTTATCGCAATATAATTGTTGTAATTTTTTATAAAACATATTTTTTTGTGTTTTTTAATTAAGATTACATAATTTGAAAAAGTTTGCTATATTTGAAGTGTTGTTGCTACACTTATTAACTAAAAAATAAAGTGTCAGCAAAATAAAGCAATACTTATAGCTTTAATGGAATCTAATCCGTTGAATTAACTTTTTTATAAAAATGAAAATCGATTCATATACTCAATCAAATAAAAAATCATTTCGTACGACAAGTTTATTTCTAACATTACTATTTTTATCATTCAGTGCAAAAGCCCAGTTAAAAACCACAGAAAGTGAAGTAGGCTTAGGCTGGAGTAACAATTCTGTTAATACGGTTATTTTTAGAAATAGTGCACTGACCTCGTTTAAAGGAAATCAATATACAGCTTACTACGATCCGGAAGGCAGAATGGTTTTGGCAAAACGAAAACTAAATTCAAACAAATGGGATAAAATAATTACGCCGTACAGCGGCAATGTAAAAGATGCTCACAACGATATCAGCATTGCAATAGACAGCGATGGTTATCTTCATGTGAGCTGGGATCATCATGATACGCGTTTGCGTTATGCGAGAAGTAAAAAGCCGTTTGCTTTAGAATTAAGCGAAGAAAAAGCAATGACAGGAGTTGATGAAGACAAAGTAACTTATCCTGAATTCCATAATCTTTCTAATGGAAATTTATTGTTTTGTTACCGTTCTGGAGCTTCTGGAAGAGGAAATTTGGTTATTAAATCCTATGATGTAAAAACACAGCAATGGACATCCTTACAAAATAATTTAATTGATGGTGAAAACCAACGCAGTGCTTATTGGCAAATGTGTATAGGAGATAAAGGAATTTATATTTCATGGGTTTGGAGAGAAAGCTGGGATGTTTCAACGAACCATGATATTTGTTATGCTTTTTCAGCTGATGGTGGTAAAAAATGGCAAAAATCCACAGGAGAAAAATACAGTTTACCAATTACAAAAGCCACGGCTGAACATGCCTGGGAAGTACCACAAAACAGCAGTTTAATTAACCAAACCGCAATGACTGTTGACGAAAAAGGAAATCCATACATTACTACGTATTGGGACAATAATGGTATTCCGCAATACAAAGTGGTATATTTTTCTAACGGAAAATGGAATTTAATCAATACAGATTTTCATACCAAACCATTTAATTTAGGCGGAGGCGGTACGAAAAGAATTCCAATTTCTCGTCCTGAAATTTTGGTCAATAAATCGATGTTGTATCTGCTTTTTAGAGATGAAGAACGAGATAATAAAATAACATTGGCTTATGTTAATTTAGAAAATAAAAAATGGCAGTTAACAGATCTAAGCCGTTTTACAGTAGGACAATGGGAACCGAATTTGGATAAAGAACTTTGGAAAAACAAAAAGCAATTGCATATTTTTTCTCAAAATGTAAGTCAGGCCGATGGAGAAGGATTGGTAAAAGTAAATCCAGAACCTGTACAAATTTTAGAGGTAAAACAACTTCCTGTTTTAAAGCTTTAATTTTTTGATATAATACAATTTTTCCTTTCAATATTTTTTAATTCAATAATTATGAATAATGTGAAATATCGTATTGTTTACTCGTTTTTTAAGTGTTTATGCTAATATACCCCTTCTAATTTACTGTAACGTCCCTCTTATCTTATAGGTCGTTATCTAAATTTGTGAAGTTGATTTTTATTTCGGAATCAAGCATTGACAGGCTGGTTTGAAATAAATTTTGAAGTATTAAATTAAAAACCATTGTGTAGTTAAATGAAAAAAATTGTATTAGCACTTGCTTTGTTTTGGAGTCTGCAAAATAATTTTGCCCAGAATAATGAATGGGAGAATCCTCAGATTCTGGACAGAGGAAAAGAAAAAGGTAGAAGTTCCTTTCTGTTGTTCAGTAATGAAACGGAATTGAAAGGAAATAATCCTCAAAAATCAGAATTGTATCAGAGTCTGAATGGAAATTGGAAATTCAATATTGTTAAAAAACCATCCGAACGACCTCTGGATTTTTACACCACGACATTGAATGATGCCAATTGGAAAAACATTCAAGTGCCATCTAACTGGGAACTGCAAGGTTTTGATATTCCTATTTATACCAATATTACATATCCGTTTCCAAAAAATCCGCCTTTTATAGCTGAAGATTATAATCCGGTTGGAAGTTACAGACGCACTTTTCAAGTGGCTGATTCATGGAAAGATAAAGAAATTATTCTTCATTTTGCTTCTATTTCAGGATATGCGAGAGTATTCCTGAATGGAAAAGAAGTTGGAATGACAAAAGCGTCCAAAACTCCTGCCGAATTTAATATTACTTCCTTTTTAAAGAAAGGAGAAAATCTGCTTGCTGTTCAGGTATTCCGCTGGCATGATGGAAGTTACTTAGAAGATCAGGATTTTTGGAGGTTAAGCGGTATCGAAAGAGACGTTTATCTGCAGGCAATGCCTAAAACAACGATTTGGGATTATTTCGTAAAAAGTGACTTAGACAATCAATACAAAAACGGACTTTTTAGTCTGGATGTAACACTAAAATATTTTGAAAAAAGTAAAGTAAAAAATCTATCTGTAAAGGTTGAATTGTTTGACGATCAGAACAAAGTGATGTATTCTGAAAGCAAAAAAGTAAATGATAAAGCGCAAAATATAAGCTTCGAAAAAACAATTGAAAATGTAAAACAATGGAGTAACGAAACGCCAAATTTATATCGATACACCATTACATTATTAGATGATAAAGGAAAAACTTTAGAAATTATTTCTAAAAAAACAGGTTTTAGAAAAGTAGAAATTAAGAACGCTCGTTTATTGGTAAATGGCAAAGTCATTATGGTAAAAGGAGTTAATATCCATGAACATGATGATGTAAACGGTCACGTTCCGAATGAAAAACTAACACTGAAAGATCTTCAGTTAATGAGGGAACACAACATTAACGCCATCAGAATGAGTCATTATCCGCATGATCCTCATATTTATGAATTGTGCGATCAATATGGTTTTTATGTAGTGGACGAAGCCAATATCGAGAGTCATGCAATGGGAGCAGAATGGCAGAATTGGTTTGACCAGAAAAAACATCCTGCTTATTTGCCGGAATGGGCGCCGGCACATTTAGATCGTATCGAAAGAATGTTTGCGATCGACAAAAATCATCCTTCGATTATTATCTGGTCTTTAGGAAATGAATGCGGTAACGGCCCTGTTTTTTATGATGCTTACGATTGGTTAAAAAAAGTCGATACAACACGTCCGGTTCAGTTTGAGCAGGCTGGAGAAAATAGAAATACAGATATCGTAGCGCCAATGTATCCAAGCATTAAAAGCATGAAAAATTACGCAAATTCAGATAAAACACGTCCGTATATTATGTGTGAATATGCACATGCAATGGGACAAAGTAGTGGTAATTTTCAGGAATATTGGGACATTATCAATAATAGCAAACGTATGCAGGGCGGTTTTATCTGGGATTGGGTAGATCAGGGAATCAAAACTAAAAATGATAAAGGACAAGTTTTCTGGGCTTACGGAGGAGATTTGGGAGGCGCTGCTTTGCAAAATGACGAAAATGGTTGTGCCGATGGCCTTATCTTTTCTAACAGAACTCCAAAACCAGCTTTAGAAGAAGTAAAAAAAGTATATCAAAACATTGAAATTCTTTTAAACAGCAGAACGGAATTAATAATTAGAAATCATTTTAATTATACCAATCTGTCCAATTACAACTTTAAATATGAATTGATTAAAAACGGTTCAAAGGTAAAATCTGGCGAATTTAGTTTTGATTTAGAGCCGGAACAAAGTAAAAAAGTAGCAATCTATTTAGGTGATATCGATGAAAATTCAGAATATTTTTTAAGTGTTTTTGCCCTTTCAAAATACGATGATCCTTTAGTAGCAAAAGGATTTGAATTTGCTAGAGCACAATTTGAAATAGCAAAAGGAAATTATTTTGCGGCTAATACGAAAACAAATAGCGCTTCTAAATTAAGATATTCAAAAGCAAATACTATTCTTTCTTTTGAAACAGAAAATAGTAAAGGAGAATTTGACTTGAAAAAAGGAGAAATCTCAAAATACGAATCGAAAAACGGAAAAAATGTGATTAAGAATTTTCCAACACCTTATTTCTGGCGCGCTCCAACAGATAATGATTTTGGAAGTGGGATGCCAAATAAATTAGGAATCTGGAAAGAAGCATCAAAAAATCCTACAGTTGTAAGCGTTGTTTTAGACGAAAAAAATACAGCAGGATTAGGAATAAAAGTAGCTTATAAATTAGCGCAAGCTGATGTTCCATATACAGTAGATTATTTGATTCAGAATAATGGTGAAATTAAAATCACATCTTCAATTGACATGACAGGAAAAGATTTACCTGAAATGCCTCGTTTTGGAATGCGTATGAAACTAAACGGATCATTTGATAATTTAAGTTATTACGGAAGAGGCCCTTGGGAAAACTATTCAGATAGAAATTCGGCCGCGTTTATCGGAGAATATTCAGATAAGGTGAGCAATCAATATGCAAGAAATTTTATTCGTCCGCAGGAATCGGGATATAAAACAGATGTCCGTTGGCTGACTTTAAAAAACAATGCTGGACAAGGTTTAAGAATTGATGGTGCACAACCAATTGGTTTTAGCGCACTGAATATTTCGACAGAAGATTTGGATCCAGCAAAAAATAAGGAACAGCGTCATCCGACTGATTTAAACTTAGATTCTAAAGAAGCAGTTTACCTGCATTTAGATTACAAGCAAAGAGGTCTTGGAGGCGATGACAGCTGGGGAAGTCTGCCACATGAGCAATATCGTTTGTTGGGCAAAAAATACAGCTATTCCTATACCATATCATTGATTAATTAGTTAGTAGTTCGTCTTTTTGGAAAGAAAAACCTATGAGTAAACATCATAGGTTTTTCTGATTTTAAAATATTTAAGAATAATTACCTTTTTTAGGAATAAAATTTTACAACATATGCTTTTTTAAAATAACAGACATCTATTTATAGATTCATCAAAAACTTAAACTAACCTAACCACCGCACATTTTGAAAAATAGAATTCTATTATTTTTAATTCTTTTAGTTTGCTTTCCGGCTCAACCACAGTCCGCTGAGGGATTATCTGCTTCTAAATTTGGACAGGAAAAATATACTATTGGCTACATCGGGATAAAAAACGGACTGGCCAATAACGCTGTTACTTCGGTTTATAAAGACAAAAGAGGCCTGATGTGGTTTGGTACTTATGATGGAATAAGCAGATATGATGGTTATAATTTTTTAAATTTTAGAAATGAACCAAACGATTATAGTTCATTAAATAACAATAGGGTTGTAAGCATTTGCGGAACCAAAGATGAAATCTGGATTGGTACAAAAGGAGGTATCAGTGTTTACAATTATCTCAACAATCACTTTAGCCGTAAATATTATTTAAATGCAAAAACATCTAAGACAGAGCCTATAGATTTTGTGGTCAATAAGATCATGGATTATAAATCGGTGATGTATATTGGCACTGCTGGTCGAGGACTGCTTTATTGTGGAGCCAAACAAAAAAGTATTATTCAGATTCCGCTTTATGTAAACGGAAAACTGCAATGGGATTACCATGTTCAGGGAATGGATTTTGATAAATCGGGTAAGTTTTGGTGTTTTGTTCAGGGAGTTGGACTGGTGACTATGGATGCAACTGCAAAAAAACTGGTTGTAGTTTTATCTGATTTTCAGCAAGGGAACTGTATTTTGTGCGACAAATCTTCTAATATTTGGGTAGGAGTTGATGGTGGTTTATTAAAGTATAATTCCCTAAATAAAACACATCGCATTTATGCAAATCAGGAATTGCAAAATCCCATTTCCGATTTGATGTGCAAACCAGACAAAAAAGAACTTTGGATTGCGACCAATGGGAATGGAATAGTAAAATACAGTTATGCATCGGATAGTTTTTCTTTGTTTAATGCCAATTCTGATGAAGAAAAATTGAATAGTAACGCCATTTCTTCACTTTTTTCGGATAATGAAAATAGAGTTTGGGTCGGAACTTTAAGAGGAGGCGTTAATAAAATTGAGGAAAGAAAAAGTCCTTTTACGACCATTTCTAAAAATGAAAAGATAAAAAATACGATTCCAAGTGATTTTATTCTTTCCTTGTCAGAACAAGATAGCGAACATTTATGGATAGGAACAGATGGAGCGGGCGCAAGTTTGTGGAATAGAAAGACTAATACGTTTACAAATTATTCTCATAGCTCCAATAATACCAATTCGATATCTAATAATTTTGTTTCTTCAATCGTAACCGACAGCAGAGGAACTTGGTTTGCGACTTATGGCGGAGGTGTCTGTTTGTTTAATTCACAGACGCATAATTTCAAAAAGTACACCTTTTTTAATCCAAAAGTGGGAGCAAATCAAAAGAATTTCTGGGTGCTCTTTCGTGCTAAGAATAATGTTCTGTGGGCGGCTTCTCCAGATGACGAAGGCTTGTATCGTTATAATGAAACACAGGACAAATTTGATTTTGTTGATGCAAAAATTAGAGGAATTATTTCTATTGCAGAAGATCACAATGCCAATCTTTGGATAGGAAATTTTACGGATTTAGTCGAATTCAATCCAAAAACAATGCAACGCAAAGTCATTGATCTCAAATATCCTGTACGATCTGTTATTGCTGTTTCGTCTGAGAAAATGCTTGTGGGAACAGAAGGAGGAGGGCTTTTGATTTTTAACCCGCAGACGCTGCAAAAGAAATTCCTAACCCAAAAAGACGGAATTCCAAATAATTCGGTATTAAATATTGTAAAGGATAATAAAGGAGATTATTGGTGCAGTACGTATAATGGTATATTTGTTTACAGTACTCAAACGGGACATATTACAAGTTATCATGATGCTGATGGTCTTCAGAGTAATCAATTTAATTATAATGCGGCGCTTAAACTTTCAACAGGTGAAATCCTTTTTGGTGGAATCAAAGGTTTTAATGTCATAAACACAAAAATCAATACCCAGATTCATGATTTTCCAAAGCTGGTTATCACTACAATAAAAGTAAACAATAAGGTTTATGATCAATCCAATTTAACTTCTTTTGGAATCGATAAACTGAAATTGCCTTATGATGAATCAATGCTCAATATTGATTTTGCGGCTTTAGAATACAGTCTTCCTGAAAAAATCTCTTATGCTTATTTTTTAGAAGGATGGGATTCGCAATGGCATTATGTCGATAATATTCGAAGTGCCAATTATTCCAAAATCACAGAAGGAGATTATGTGTTGAAAATCAAATCTACTAATGCTGAAGGAATTTGGAGTAAAAGCGCTATTTCACTTCCAATTACCATATTGCCTCCGTGGTACAGAAGCGGTTTTGCCTATTTTATCTATTTCCTGATTGTTTGCCTAGGTATTTATGTAGTTGACAAATATCAGCGTCAGCAGGCCAAACTTAAATACGAAGTAAAACTTTCGCAGGATTTGGCAAAACAGGAAAAAGAACTGAATGAGAAAAAAATAACCTTTTTCACCAATATTTCTCATGAATTCAGGTCACCTTTAACCATGATTATTAATCCTTTAAAAGATATCATTTATGGAACCGACCAACAGATTGATCCCGGTGCTATTGAAATGGTTTACAGCAATTCAAGAAGATTGTTGAGTTTGGTAGATCAGCTTCTCTTGTTTAGAAAAACGGAAACAGAAACAGGAAAACTTAAAATTGGGCAGATTGATATTGTGGAGCTTGCGAAAGAGGTTTTTAGCTGTTTTGTACATCATGCTAAAGTCAAAAAAATAGATTACAGTTTCAGTATTTCTGAAGAAAGAGTATTCGTATATGTTGATCGGGAAAAAATCGAAATGGCTTTGTTTAATTTGATTTCCAATGCATTAAAATTTACAGAAAAAGAAAATGGAAGAGTCGCCGTTACGTTGCGTTGTAAAGACAACGAGGTGGTTATAAAAGTGATCGATAACGGAGAGGGTGTTCCAGATGCTGATAAAGAGAAAATATTTAATTTATTTTATCAGTCCAATAATAACATAAAAAACAACCGGAAGGGATTTGGTATTGGACTTTATTTGGTGAAACAATTTGTGAATCAGCATCATGGTGCGGTTAGTTGTTATGATAATGAAAATGGTGGATCCATTTTTGAAATTAAACTGCCTTTAGGGAAAGAACATTTTGGAGATATTGAAATCAGGGAAGATTTAAGCGACAGAACCTTGTTTTTAGAGGAAGCTTTGGAAGATACTGTGATACAGGAAAATGTATTGCAAAGTTTGGAAGAACCAGAAAATGTCAATGATTTAATTAAAGATGCCAAAAGTATTTTGGTTGTAGATGATAACGCTCAAATAAGAAATTATTTGAAACGCATTTTAGCCTCAAAATATCATATTACATTGGCTGAAAATGCGGAGACAGCTTTATCAATAATCAAAAAAGTACAGCCGGATTTAATTATTTCTGATGTGGTAATGGGTGAAATGAATGGTGTTACCTTTTGTAAGCATATTAAATCGGATGACGAATTAAAACACATTCCTGTGATATTGCTTACTGGAGGAACTTCGGAAGAAGTGAAACTTAAAGGAGCCGAAGTTGGAGCCGATGATTATATTACAAAACCTTTTGACAATGACTATTTACTAGCCAGAATCAGCGGGATATTAGCGCGACGTGATAGTGAGCAAAATTATCTGCTTAATTCAGTTACCAAAAAAGAAGCGAATCTAAAATTATCCGATGAAGATAAAAAGCTCATCGAACGAATTGTAGATATAATTGATGCCAATTTGGATGTGGAGAATTTCAACGTTCATGATTTGGCATTTCATCTAGGAATGAGTTATTCTTTGGTATATAAAAAAATTAAGAAGATTACTGGTAAATCGGTTTCAGAATTTACTAGAAATGTGCGTTTGCGAAAAGTAGCGACCTTATTAATCACAACAGATTTACAGATAAGTCAGGCCGCTTCGATTGCTGGTTTTGGCGATATTAAATATTTCAGGAAACACTTTCAGCAATTTTACAATATAAATCCTTCCGAGTTTAAGAAGAAATATCAAAACGTAAAGGATAATAAATATATACTGAATGAAAGCTTTTGGAAATCAGCTTGATAGTTGAAAATATTTAAAAAAAAATAATAAAACACGAATTGCACGAATTAACACGAAATTTAATTAGTGAAATTAATTGCACTAACAATTTACCTGTATGTATTGGTGAAAATTTGTGGAATTTGTGGCGAAAAAAAATGCGGCATCGCAAAATTTTTAAACTCAATAAGCACAAAAAGAGCGCTACGATTAATTTCACGCAGATTTCTGCAGATTTGAACAAATTTGAGCAGAACTACTATTAAACATTTAACTAAAAAAATATAATAATGAAGTTTAGAAAATCAATTTTTATGGCAATAGCTTCTCTTTCATTTGGGGCAATTGGCTGTAAAACAGGAAATGTAAAACAGGAAAACGGGATAAAAGAATCTAAAAAAGAGGTAATCGCTATTATCGACAAAGTAAATAACCATTGGCAGGTAACACATCCAGAACCAGGAAATGCTTTTTGGCATGTTTCAGCTTACCATACCGGAAATATGGAAGCTTACAAAGTCACCCAAAACAAAAAATATTTAGATTATTCGATGGCTTGGGCGGAGAAAAACCAATGGATGGGAGCGAAATCAACTGATAAATCAGAATGGAAATACAACTACGGAGAAACAGATAAACATGTATTGTTTGGAGACTGGCAGATTTGTTTTCAAACCTATATTGATTTATACAACTTTACAGGAAAAAATGATCCTAAAAAAATTGCCCGTGCTCGTGAAGTGATGGAATATGAAATGAGTACGTCGCAAAACGATTATTGGTGGTGGGTTGACGGCTTGTATATGGTAATGCCGGTAATGACAAAGCTGTACAACGTTACAGGAAATGAAATGTATTTAGAAAAACTCCATTCTTATTTGCAATATGCTGACAGCATTATGTATGATGAAGAAGCCAAACTGTATTTTCGTGATGCTAAATATGTGTATCCCAAACACAAAAGTGCTAATGGGAAAAAAGATTTTTGGGCTAGAGGAGATGGCTGGATCTTTGCGGGTTATGCCAAAATTATTCAGGATTTACCAAAATCAGCTAAACATAGAGAGGAGTATATCAGCCGTTTTAAAGATATGGCCAAAGCTCTTGCTGCCACACAGCAAAAAGGTGGCTATTGGACAAGAAGTATTCTAGATGCTGAACATGCACCTGGGCCAGAAACCAGCGGTACAGCCTTTTTTACTTATGGTTTTATGTGGGGAATTAACAACGGCTTTTTGGATAAAAAAGAATATCTGCCAATAGTGCAAAAATCATGGAATTACTTAACCACTTTTGCGCTGCAGCCAGATGGGACTTTGGGATATGTCCAGCCTATTGGCGAAAAAGCGATTCCGGGACAAGTTGTCGATAAAAATTCCACAGCTGATTTTGGAGTTGGCGCTTTTTTGTTAGCAGCATCAGAGGTTTATCGTTATGTGAAATAATTGATTACATTTTATTATTTGAAGAAGGCTGTCTCAAAAAGGCGGCTTTTTTTATATCAAAGAAGATATGTTCACAGCTGTAAAGGTTTTTTTATATAGCTATTATTGACAATCATTTCCATCAGACGTGGATTATACAGATTCGCTACCGCGAAGACGCGGATTAAAACGGATTTTTTATTAATCTTTCTAAAAAAAAACAGTAATCTGTTTAAATCCGCGTCTTTACGAAGTAAATCCGTTTTATCTGCGTTCACTCAATGTGCTTTATTGAATGAGTTGTCTGTTAATTTTATAATTATATTTTTTTACAATTAATGCTGTATGTTGCTTCGCCTCTTTTCGTTTTTCTAGAGTTATTTAAGATAAATACTAAGAGATTATAATGCTTGCTTGTTTATTTCTAGTTTTTAAATAATTATGTATAGTTCATTTTGAATATGCTTTTTTTGCCATTCATTTAAAAAACCAGCATTTTCTACTTAAATATGCGGATTTGCCCCTTTTTTAATGTTGTAATTACCCCCTTTCACTCACGCTTCTTGCTATAGATTTGTAATGCAAACTATTGATAATTACATGATAATGTTTACTTAAAAAATTTTGAAAAAGAAAATTGTAAAAAACACACTTATCAGTGTTGCTTTCTATATTTTGCAGACTTATTAACTAAACTTTTAACCAAAACGACAACCAAAAATGACAAACTTTATTAGGAAGATTAAGGCTCCTGATTATGGATCTGGATTTGATTTGAAAAAGAAACTCACACTGCTTTGTGTATTAGTTTCATTGTCTCAAGTACATGCATTTTCTACTGAACCGAGTAGTAAAATAGGAGCAGAAAAAGTACAGCCACAAAACAGTATTAGTGGACAAGTAAAAGACAGTAAAGGTGTTCCGCTTCCAGGAGCATCAGTTTTAATTAAAGGAACAAAAAATGGTACTATAACAGATTTTGACGGAAAATTCACTATCGCAGGTGATGGGAATTCTGTATTAGTAGTTTCGTTTGTTGGTTTTGTAACTCAGGAAGTAGCAGTAAACGGCAGAACGAATATTAATATAAAACTAGAAGAAAATGCTGCTTCTTTGGATGAAGTAGTAGTAGTGGGATATGGTAAAATGAAGAAAAAAGATTTAACCGGATCAATCGTTCAGGTTAAAGCTGAAGCTTTAGCCAATCAAAACCCGCAGACTGTTCAGGATTTATTAAGAGGTGTTCCAGGTCTAAAAGTTGGATATGACCCTTCTGCAAAAGGAGGAGGATCTTTGCAGATTCGTGGGCAGACTTCTGTTTACAATCCTGATGGAGCCAATCATAATTCACCACTTATTATTTTGGATGGGATGCAGTTCTACGGAGAGCTTTCAGAAATTAACCCTGATGATGTTGGCCAGATTGATATCTTGAAAGATGCATCTGCTACAGCGGTATACGGTTCTAAAGCGGCAGCTGGGGTTATTGTTATTTCGACAAAAAAAGGAAAAACAGGTAAGCCTATTATTAATGTCACTTCCAATATGACGATTGTCAATGAAAGCGCTTACAGAAACGTATATTCTCCAGAGGGATATATAAAATACCGTCAAGATTGGGAAACTGCTAAAACGTATGGTACCAATACTGCAACGGGAAATTATGAGGCATGGGTAACAGGAACAGCAGCAGGTAAACCAGGTTATTATTCAAGTCCAAGCCAATTAAGTCAATACGGTATTACGGAGGCACAATGGTTAGCTTATCAGCCCGCAGCACAAATACAAGGAAAAAGTCTGAATGAAGTTTGGGGATTGCGTTTGGGAATTACTGACGCAACGCTTTTGAAGAATTTTACAGAAGGAAAAACACACGATTGGTACAATAGTACTTTTAGAACAGGAATCAATCGCGACAATAATTTAAGTGTTTCTGGAGCAAGTGATAAAGTAAATTATTATATGTCTATGGGATACTTAACATCTGAAGGAGCTATTCAGGGTAATGATTATACTGCCGTTCGTGCGAATATGAAGGTTGATGCTAAAATTACAGATTGGCTTGAATTTGGAGCAAACGTTAATTTTCAAGATCGTTCAGATGGAGATATATCTGTGGGAACAGGAACGAATTATTGGGATGCCAATATGTTAAGAAACAGCCCGTTTGCTAACTTTAAAGAAGCAAATGGCGATTACGCAAGACAGCCAATGGGACCAACAATTGGAGGGTATAACTACTATTATGATCGCCAATATATGGATCTAGATAAAGGGTATACAGTATTGAATACAATATTTAATACAAAAGTAACTTTACCTTTAGGTATTACATACTCGTTTAATGCTGCACCTCGATATGAATTCTTTTACAATCGTTATTTCCAGTCAGCAGGTAATAAAAACTGGAATCCAGTTAACATAGGAGTGGATAGAGGTAATGGTAAAAAATTTACATGGAATATAAACAACACCATAACATGGGATCATACATTTAATGAAAAACACCATATTATAGCCACCTTTGTTCAAGAAGCTGAAGATCTTAAAACATGGTCAGATGTTGTTTATGCACGTAATATTCAGCCTTCGGATGCTTTAGGATACCACAATATTGCCAATGCGACACTTGCCAATAGTACTTTTACAGCTACAGATACACATCAGACAGGCGATGCTTTAATGGCAAGACTTTTCTATTCGTTTGACGATCGTTATATGATTACAGGAACAGTACGTCGTGATGGATATTCAGCATTTGGAGCTTCTTATCCTTATGCCACTTTCCCTTCTGTAGCATTGGGATGGAACTTTAATAAAGAAAGTTGGTTTAAATGGCAGCCTTTAAGCACAGGTAAATTACGTTTATCGTGGGGTAAAAATGGAAACAGATCGCTTGCTGATCCTTATTTAGCTTTAGCCAACTTAAGTTCAGGAACAGGAGCAACAATGGGATATATCGATGCTTCAGGAAACATCGTAGATATGAAATATCTAGGAATAGACCGTATGGCAAATCCTAATTTGCAATGGGAAAAAACAACAGCATCCAATATTGGTCTTGATCTTGGTTTCTTGAATGATAGAATTACAACTACAATTGATGTTTACAAATCGGTTACGCACGATATGATTATGAGTCAGCGTTTGCCTGAGTTTACAGGATTCTCATCTATTGCAACCAATCTTGGAGAAGTTGAAAATAAAGGTATTGAGATTAGTCTTACTACTTTAAATATGAAGAGACCAAACTTTGAATGGACTACTATGGTCGCTTTTTCATACAACAAGAATACCATTAACAAATTGTATGGCAATATGGAAGATATTAAAGATGCCAATGGAAATGTTATTGGAAGAAAAGAAGCAGATGATAAAACCAATGGATGGTTTATTGGAAAACCTATTTCTCAAATCTGGGATTATAAAGTAATTGGAATCTGGCAGAAAGACGAAGCCGTTGAAGCTGCAAAATACGGACAGCGTCCAGGTGATCCAAAAGTAGAAAACAGCTATACTGCTGATGATGTTAACGGAAAACCAACTTATAACGAAAAAGACAGACAATTTTTAGGACAGACAACACCGCCAATTAACTGGTCGCTTCGTAATGAATTTACGTTTTATAAAAATTGGAATTTGGCAATCAATATGTATTCATACATGGGGCACAAATCTATGGATGGACGTTATATGAACACATACAATGATGGTAGTTTATATACCAATAACTACAATCCGTTTGTAAACCCATATTGGACAATTGACAACCCAACTAATGACTGGGCACGTCTTGATGCCAGAGGACCTGCAGGAGCTGGAACAGCAAAATTATACGATCGCAGTTTTATTCGTTTAGACAATATTTCGCTGGCGTACTCACTTCCTAAAGATCTTATAAACCGTTTACATGTGAGAAATTTCAAAATCTATACTTCTGTTCAGAATGTGGCAACTTGGTCGGCTTCTAAACAATGGAAATATTATGGTGATCCGGAGACAGGCGGGCTTGCTACCCGAATGTTCAATTTAGGATTTAACGTTTCACTTTAAAAATTAGTCAATAATGAAAAGATATATACAAAATAAAATTTCAAGAATAGTGCCTTTAGTTGCGGTTGCTGCTCTTTTTGTTTCTTGTTCAGAAGATTTTCTGGAGCCAGATCCACTTTCGTTTTACGAACCAGAAGCTACATTTACTACAGAAACTGGATTACAAGCGGTTTTGGCAAGTGCAGATAAACAGCTTCGTAATAACTATATTCATTACAATAATGCTGGTAATAGTGTACCTATTGGTACTGAATATGTTTTCTCTGATATGTCAAAATATGGAAAAACAGATAATACCAGTACCATTTCTGATTTTGCTAATACTATGGTGCCTACCATGAGTTATAAAACGTCAACAAATGATGATTTCTATTTCGGATTTTACTGGACGGAAGCCTATACTGGAATTAAACATGCCAATACCGTTTTAACTTATATTGATAAGGTAACAAGTTTGACAGAAGAAGTAAAACGTAAATATATCGGTCAGGCTTATTTTCACAGAGCTTACAGATATCTTAATCTAGTATACCAGTTTGGAGATATTCCGTTGATAACAAAGATTTTGGAAGTTCCAAAGCAAAGCTATTATTCAACTAAAAAAGAAGCCATTATTGAAATGATTACAGCAGATATGGAAAAGGCTGTAGAGTGGGTGCCAGAACAATCAAAACTGCCTTATCTAGGCGTAGTAAACAAAGGAGCATGTCGTCAGTTATTGATTAAATGTTACTTGGCATCTGGAAGATTTAAAGATGCAGAAAATCAGGCCGATTTATTGATTAATTCTTCTGGTTATTCTTTAATGCAGGGTTCTTTTGGAACTTTTGATGCAGGAGGAAATCCAGCAACATGGACCATTACTAGAAATGTGATTTGGGATTTACATCGACCTGAAAATAAGGTTATTGCTGCTAACAGAGAAGCTATTTTGGTAATGCCAAATGGTGGTGTACAATCTTTTTTACCATTTGCATCGATGAGAATTTTTGGTCCAAACTGGAATTCAGGGACAGTTACTACTCCTGATGGAAAACAAGCAGCAAATCGTTTTGCTTCAAACAATGCCAATTATCAGGCTAACTATGATTATGCAAGAGCTTTAGGACGTGGTATTGCTACGATCAGCGCTTCTTATTATTCACAGCATCCTATGTGGGTGGTTAATGGTGTGGAAGACAAACAAGATCTTAGACATAATAGTACGGTTGGTAATTGGGTAAACATGGAAAATCTGAAATACAGCGATAAAAGTTCTGCGTATTATGGACAAAATTTTAGATTGAAAAACGGTACTACTTTGTTATCAAAAGATACGCTCCGTGAATGGTTTGATTTTCCTTTGTATAAAATCTATCTGCATGATGTTGTAAACGAAACTAATCCAAATGCAAATGATTTTCAAGGAGCTAGTACAGGAAGTAAAGCGCATTGGTACTTATATCGTTTGGCTGAAACTTATTTGTTGAGAGCAGAAGCACGTTTTTATCAAGGTAACGTTGGTGGCGCAGCGCAGGACGTAAATGTTGTTAGAGCAAGAGCCGGCGCATCACAAATGTATGGAACAGTAACTATCGGTGATATTTGTGCTGAAAGAGGAAGAGAACTTTATCTGGAAGAATGGAGAAATGTGGAACTAAAACGTATTTCACATTGTCTCGCACTCAGCGGACAGGCTGATGAATGGGGACAAACCTACAGCAAGACCAACTGGGACAAACAGTCTGGAACAGATAACGCAGGTGGCAGTTATTGGTACCAACGTATTGTACATTATACCCTTTACAACAAATACCCAAGCGGCATTGTGGTTCCTAACGGAACTAAGTTCTACACCATGGACAAACGTAACAATTATTGGCCAATACCAAACAGTGCTATTACAGCCAATATTAAAGGTAAATTAAGTCAGAACTTTGGTTATGATGGTTATGATCCGAGCGTTAAGGTGTGGGATAAATGGCAGGATGCTGTCGCAGATGAAAGCCAGCTTTAATTAGCTTTATGATAAAAAGTATCTGAACTGCAGTAGTTTAATTGGGATGGTTATTATTTTGCTGCAGTTTAAGATACATACTTTAAGTATTTTAAATATCCATTTTTTTAATACTAATTTTTATGATTACGGACTGTTTAAGTATTATCCTCGATTATAAAAGAGGATAATACAGACAGTCATTATAAGCCGCATGAATACTATATTGTGCAGTATGATTCAAAAGATCATGTGTTTAGCAATATAAAATACCACAATAAATTTCAGTACAATTTTGCCCGTTAATAAAAGCGGAAGGAATTTTCTTGCCCAGTTTTTAGAGGTTTGAGGATTTCTTGTGCCAATAATTTTGTCGGTTACCAATGAAAGCATTCAACAAAAATTTTAAAATAATTTTTAAACAAATATTTCATTATGAAAAAACTATACATATTTATATTATTCTGGTTATCGGTTTTTGTATTCAATATACAGGCACAAGCTCCTAATTTACCTGTAAAGGCAAATTTAGCGACAACATTAAATGGTTCTAAGACTTTTACAAACGCTACAGCTCCAGATATTCTATCATTTCCCTTATCCAATCAAAGCGAATTTACTTTAGAAGTAAAAGCCAAAGTCAATTCGGCTGTTGGAAGAGGATTTGATGTTGAAGTTAAAAACACAATCGGCCTTGGATTTAGAACTTCTTTGGATAAAACAACTTTTAATAGTACTACAATCTTATCAACGCCTGAAAATTTAAGTACTTCTGTGGACAATGCTCAGGAACAAACGTATCGATATGCCATAAAAGAAGGTGTTGCCAATATTTATCAAGACGGACATTATTTAACTTCTAAAACATTAGATTTTTTAAATGATACTTCAGGCGCTCCAGTAGCATACGGTGCTGACAATTTATTAGGAAGATGGGCAGGAGTAACCGGAAACAACTCCGGAAAACCAAACGATTATGGTTGGGCAAGTACTTCAACAAGTTTACCTTGGAATACTGCCAATTCAACCTCTGGTGTTCGCTATTTGGATGTAACTTCTGGGCATACATTCGAATCCGATAATTCAGTTTACAGTGGCAGAATCATGTACATTCGTTGGGATAATGCCAGTTATTCAGGTGCGACCTATAGCTATCCTGTCAAGCTGGAGCAAGGTTTGAGATATGAATTTTCATGGCTTTATGAATATATTTCCAATGCGACGGCAGGTGTCAAATTAAACGTGGCAATATCATCAGGTGCTGACGGATCTGGAGTTATTGCTTCTAAAACATTTACAACAGGAAGTGCCAATAAATTACGAAAGGGAGATTTATCTTTTGTTTCGAATGTTGATGGGAATTATTACCTAACCATCACAGGAGATTACGCACTTTTTGCTATTGCCGACTTAAAACTGAAATCTTCCAATTTAATTAATATGTGGGATGGTTATTACAATGATAATGCTGGAACTCCCGCTGCTTATGGATGGACCAATGTTGCTTCTCCATCTATTTTTAATACAGCCAACAGTACCAGCGGAACGCGCTTTATGGATGTAACTTCTGGTCATAGTTTTGAATCCGATAATTCAGTTTACAACGGCAGATTAATGTACATCAGATGGGACAGCACTGCACTTGAAAGCTCCGTTTATTCATTTCCAGTACAATTAGAAGCTTCAAAAGGCTATCAGTTTTCGTGGATATACGAATATATTTCGAATTTAAGTCCAGGTTCTCAAATGACGGTTTCGGTTTCTACAGCGACAAACGGCGGAGGAACCGTTTTGGCAACTAAAAATTTTACGACAGGAGCTGTTAATAAGCTAAGAAAAGGAGATTTGTTATTTCAATCGCAAAGTGCAGGAACTTATTATATCAATATAAGTGGAGCTAAAGCACTTTTCGGAATAGCAGATTTAAAAGTTCAAGGACAGGAAACAGCCAATATTGTAATTGGTAAAAATTATGCAAGCGGTGCTGTAGATATGGCGATTACTTCGGTTACATTTGAAAATGTAGCTTATGCTCCTGATAAAGTAATTAGCCCGTCACTGCAAACCATAAATATTTCAAGCAATACGACTACAGGAGCTTTTGCAAAATCAAAAGTAGTTTTAAGCGGAACAGCTTCTTTGTATCTTAAAAATGGAAACAATCCTTTAATTAATTCGACAGTCAACTTAACGTCAACAGACAACAGTTTATATTTTGAAAATGTAAAACCGAGTGATGTAATCAGTTCACAGCTGCAATATGTTTCGGTAAACGGTATCTTGGCGGGTAATGGTACAAATGTAAATGTTACCAATTATGGATCAGGAACTGTAGTTTCGCCTTATGTTGCAGATTACCAGCCGTTGCAGGTTTTTACAGAAGAAAATTTTGCAGGATCATCACAGCAGTATGTTACCGTAACTCCATTTGATAATTTAGGAGCTTTTGACAATGCCATTAAATCATTCAAACTAAAAAAAGGATATATGGCAACTTTCGCAACAAGTGCTGACGGCTCGGGCTATAGTCGAGTTTACATTGCAGAAAATGAAGATTTAGAAGTGCCTGTTTTACCCATTAATTTAAAAGGAACCATTTCATTTGTCCGAACCATGAGATGGCATCAGGTTAACAAAAAAGGACTTGCAGGCGGCAGTACAGAAGCTATTAATTCAACCAATATTACTTGGTATTACAATTGGAACACAGGAATGGATACTACGCCAAATGTAGAATATGTCCCAATTCGTCAAACCCAATGGTGGCCTTCCTTTGCACCAGCTTACACTAAAGAAGGGTATACTCATTTATTAGGCTTTAACGAACCAGATCGTCCAGATCAAGCCAATATGACCGTTGAGGCAGCCATAAGCAATTGGCCAGCTCTTTTGAAATCAGGATTACGAGTTGGCTCTCCAGCGACTTCAGATCCTTATAATCCTTGGATGGCAAATTTCATGACTCAGGCTGAGGCTAATAATTACCGCGTAGATTACGTAGCATTACATTGTTATTGGTATAAAACAGCGGCACAATGGAAAAGTGATCTGCAATACATCTATGACAAGTACAAAAGACCAATCTGGATTACAGAATGGAATATTGGAGCAAACTGGACGGCCAACAATTTCCCTGATGATGTGAATACGCTTACAGATGCCAATGCAACCAAACACAAAAATGATTTAGCCGCAATTTTAGCTGTTTTAGAAGGTGCCGATTATGTAGAACGTTATTCTATATACAATTGGGTGCAAGATGCGCGAGCAATGTATGTGACGATTAACGATGCTTTTAAAACTAGAAATACAAATTGGCAAAATTATGTTTGGCTTCAGAATGCACCAGTAATTTCTAGTACAGCGACCGATTATACAGTTTTAACTCCTGCGGGTCAATATTATGCTAAAAATGCATCGGCGAAAGCCTATAATTCGGCTAAAGAATATGTTCCATTATGGAAAACAAAAATAGAAACGTTGAGTTACACACTTTCTTCTGATTATAAAAATATTACCATAAAATGGACAGGAAGCAATCAGGAGTTGGTAAACAAATATGTTTTGGAAAGAAAACTAACAGGCGAAAATGCATTTTCTGTTTTCTATGAATCAACAGATTATAATATTATTTCAAAAATAGATCAGGTTCATACTCATGCCGAATACAGAATTAAAGTGGTTGGTAAAGATAATGTGGAGTCGGCTTATTCGGCGATATTGGTTTACGATCAACCTGCGATTCCTGCAATTCCAACCAATTTTACAGGCGAAGCAGTCTCATCATCAGCAATCAATTTGAAATGGTCTCTTGTAACAGGAGCGGAATCGTATAAAATCAAAAGAGCCACAACACTTAATGGCACTTATGATATTATAAACGCTTACGTAAAAGACAGCATTTTTGCCGACATCAATTTAGAAGCCAACAAAGATTATTTCTACAAGATTGCATCAGAAAATGCGGGAGGAGAAAGCCAATATTCTGCTGCTATACAAGTGAAAACATTAACAACATCGGGCTCTTTGAGTGCTAAAAATGCAAATATAGCAGACATAAATGCACAAGGAGAAGCTTTTAAAACAATCAGCGCGTATCCAAATCCAACAATGGGTCAGTTTGATCTTTTCTTGCCATCAAATGAGGACAATACCACAGTTGCAATTTATACGTTGGATGGCAAATTAATTTCAACAGCACATTATGGAAATATAAATGGTGCAATTCATTTGAATATAGAAAATCAGCCTTCGGGAATTTATTTGGTTAAGATTCCGTCACATCCTGATAAGACAGTTCGAATCATTAAAAAATAAGATATAAGTAAAACGCATGGCAATTATTTTTAAACACATAGGGACATAGTTTTTTGCAACCGTGTAAAGGCATTTCATTTGCATCAATTCACATAGCAAATTATGTGTTAGAAACTGGTTTCTTTCTGTTTTCTTTTTTAGATAAAGAACAACTATGTTTCTATGTGTTTAATTTAAGAGTTAAGTAAAGTTTGGTTTTAATTAATGCAGAGTTGACGAGGGATCTTTCGGGATCCCTTGTTATAATAGAAAGATCTCAGAATTAAGAGAGATTATTTAGGATTAAAAAAATAGATATAAAATGAGATTTATCGGTAAGTTTTTGGCGTTGGGAATTTTCCTGATGCTGCTTTTTAGTTTTATCAGGTACAAAGAAAAAGTTTTAACCTCTGAAGATTATAAGTTGGTCTGGGCAGATGAGTTTAATACAGATGGCCGTCCAGATGAAAAGAATTGGAATTACGAAATAGGTTTTGTGAGAAATCAAGAAAACCAATGGTATCAAAAAGAAAATGCATTTTGCAAAGATGGTTATTTGATTATCGAAGCTAGAAATGAAAATAAACCGAACCCAGATTTTGTATCTAAAACGCATAAAGATTTTGCTAAAAATAGAGATTCCATAAAAGTGACTTCTTCGTGTTTAATTACCCGAGGAAAACATTCCTGGCAATACGGACGCTTTGAAATGCGCGCTAAAATTCCAGTTGGTAAAGGAATGTGGCCGGCCTTTTGGAGTTTAGGAATAAAGGGCAATTGGCCAGCAAATGGCGAAATAGATATCATGGAATATTACACCGGAAAAATACTGGCTAATGCCGCATGGAAATCAAACGAGCCGGATACAGCTTGGGATAGTGAAACGTTTAAGTTGAGTGATTTTAAAGACAAATCATGGGCAGACAAATTTCACATTTGGAAAATGGATTGGGATGCGCATTCGATTAAATTATATGTTGATGACCAATTATTAAATGAAATTAATGTTGATGTAACAATACCATCGGCAGATCAAAAAATAAGTCCATTTCAACAGCCTCACTATTTGTTAGTGAACCTTGCCGTTGGAGGAATAAATGGTGGAGCATTTTCGAAAGCAGATCTTCCGTCAAAATACAGTATAGATTATATAAGGGTTTATCAAAAAAATAAGTAAAAATGAAATTAAAATTTTCGATGATTATCAGTTTTGTGTGTTCTTTTGTTTTTTCGCAAAACAATTATTTTGTTTCGGGAAAACAGTGGAAAGATACAGATGGAGTGCATATTAATGCCCATGGCGGCGGAATTGTTTTTGTTGATGACACCTATTATTGGTACGGCGAATATAAAACTTCTGGCCGTTCAGGAAACACCTCATTGGAAGGAATCAGCTGTTATTCCTCAAAGGATTTGTATAATTGGCATAATGAAGGTATTGTGCTAAAAGTCGAACAAAACCCTAAATCTGAAATTACAAAAGGATGCGTTATGGAGCGTCCAAAAGTAATCTTTAATAAAAAAACAGGGAAATATGTAATGTGGTTTCATTTGGAACTGAAAGGGCAGGGTTATGATGCTGCCAAAGCCGCTGTTGCGATAAGCGATTCTCCAAAAGGGCCTTTTCAATTCAAAAAATCATATCGTCCTAATAAAGGAGTTTGGCCAATTGATTTTAAAGAGGAGTTTAAAGTGGCGTCCAATAATGAAGCTTCTTTAAAATCGTGGAGTCCCGAATGGCTGACTGCAATAAAAAACGGAATGCTGGTTCGTAGGGATTTTGATAAAGGGCAAATGTCTAGAGATATGACTGTTTATGTTGATGATAATGAGAAGGCGTATTTAATTCATTCCTCAGAAGAAAATCTGACACTTCACATTTCGGAACTTACAGACGATTATTTAGATTTTACAGATAAGTGGTCAAGAGTAGCACCGGCAGGACATAATGAAGCTCCAGCTATTTTTAAAAAAGACGGAATTTATTATATGATAACATCAGGTTGTACGGGCTGGGATCCAAATGCTGCAAGATCTTTTAAATCGAAATCTATTTTTGGGCCATGGGAAACTTTAGGAAATCCATGTGTGGGTAAAGATGCTGAATTGACTTTTCATTCACAAAGCACTTATATTCTTCCTGTACAAGGCGAAAAGGACCAGTTTATTTTTATGGCTGATCGATGGAATCCTAAAAATCCAATTGATGGCACTTATATCTGGCTTCCAATACAATTTGAAAACGGAAAACCAATTTTGAAATGGTTGGATAAATGGAATTTAAATGCTTTTACAGAAAATCAATAAAAAACAATTGTAAATCTGTAAATTTATAAACTATGAAAATGAAAACACACCAAAATTATTGTATACAGAAATCACGTCTTGTTTTTTCTGTGCTTTTATGTTTTTTATTTTTTTCAATGATGCAGGCTCAAAAAAAGAGACAAATTAAAGAAGCAGTTCCTTTAGATTCCATTAGATTGAGTGATCCAGCTATTTTAGCTGATAAGAAAACCAATATGTATTATATGACTGGTACAGGAGGATTACTTTGGAAAAGCAAAGATTTAAAATCATGGAGCGGTCCGTATGAAATCACCAAAACTAATCCCAATTCTTGGATGGGACCAAACCCTATGATTTGGGCTGCAGAACTTCATTTTTATAAAAATAAATATTACGACTTTGCGACTTTTACCAATAGAGACAAAATAATAGATAAAGTTGACGATATTAGTATTGAACGCCGTGCGAGTCATATTTTAGTTAGTGATAAAGCGGAAGGACCATATGTACCAATGAAAGACGATACCTATTTACCAGCCAATAAACCAACGTTAGATGGTACATTTTGGATTGACAAAGATGGAAAACCGTACATGATTTATTGTTACGAATGGCTCCAAAATGGCAATGGAACAATCGAAAAAATAGAACTTAAACCAAATTTAAGTGGATCGGTAGGAGAGGGAAAATTACTTTTTAAAGCAAGCGAATCGCCTTGGAGCCGAGAAAAAGACGCGAATGGAAATGACAAACCCAATAAAGTTACAGACGGTCCTTATTTGTTTAAGACAGGAACTGGACGTTTGGGAATGATTTGGACCAGCTGGATTTATGATGTTTATACGCAGGGAGTTGCTTATTCTAAAAGTGGCACTTTAGATGGACCATGGATTCAAGAGAAAGAGCCTATTACACCGCCAAATTTTGGACATGGCATGTTATTTCAAACTTTTGAAGGTAAATGGTTGATGTCGGTCCATAGTCATAAAAAAGTTGATAACAAGACGGTGAGAATTCCAAAATTGTTTGAAGTCGATTTGTCTGGAGATAAACTAGTTGTGTTAAAACCTTATTTGAATAAGTAGTCTTTTTTTAAAGAAAATCGATAAATAGTTGGTATTAGAAATTAGAAAAAAAGTAAGCATGAATAATTTGAAAATGTGGTTTTTAGCCACAATGTTTAGTCTCTCTTTATATTCACAGCAAAAACAAAATACGAATAACGTTTTTAAAATTGTTAATCCAGATTATAAACTGAGTCCTTATACAGGAATGACAAAACAGCATTGGAAAGATGCGGGACTTTATTTGTTAGAAGGTGCTTTTAGTTATATTCATAATTTGGATGATCCGATGAAGTTTCCAAAACAGCCGGGAAAAAGTTATCCGCAGGATGAAGGTAGAGTACCAACCGAGAAACTGGAAGGTTTGAGTAGAACATTATTTATTGCTTCTCCGCTTCTTAAAGAAAATCCAAATTTGGTCATCAATAACATCAAAGTTGCCGATTATTACAGACATCAGTTCAGTAAATTAGTTGACTCGAATAGTCCTTCTTATATTACACCAAGACCTAAAAATGGTGGGCCAAGCCAGAATTTGGTTGAGTATGGAGCAATTGCTATGTCCTTGCTTACCAATCCTGAAGTACTTTGGAAACCGCTGCCACAAGATCAAAAAGATGCATTGGCAAAATCAATGCTTAGTTATGGCGATGGACCAACGGTATCTTCAAACTGGAAGTTTTTCAACATTTTTGTTTTAAGCTTTTTTAAAGAACAAGGTTATGCTGTCAACGAAAAACTGCTAGAAGAATATCTGCAGAAATGTTTAAACGATTATAGAGGCGATGGCTGGTACAATGATAGTCCAGCGTACGATTATTACAGTATGTGGGGGTTTCAATTGTACGGAGCGCTTTGGTCTGAATATTTTGGAAACAAATATTATCCTGAATATGCTACCAAGTTCAAAAGTAATTTTAGAGATCTTAATTCCAATTATCCATTAATGTTCAGCCAAAATGGCGAAATGATTATGTTTGGAAGAAGCATTAGTTATAGAATTGCATCGATTGCTGCTTTTCCGTTTATGGGATTAGAAAATGATCCAACGGTTAACAATGGCTGGCTTCGCAGAATTTCATCAGGAGTTTTAAAACAGTTTCTAGAAAATCCTGAATTTATGAAAGAAAATGTACCAACACTTGGGTTTTATGGAGCATTTGAACCCGCCGTTCAAGTGTATAGCTGTAGAGGAAGTGTGTATTGGATGGGAAAAGCTTTTATGGGACTTTTACTGCCAGATAATAATCCGTTTTGGACAGCAAAAGAAAATGATGGAGACTGGGAAACTAAATTCAAAAAAGAGAATGTTTACAGTAATTTTTTAAACGGTTCCAAGATTTTAATTACAAATTATCCGAACATTGGCGCATCAGAAATAAGAGCGTGGTGCCATGAAAAAAAGAAAGACGATTGGCAGGGATTCAGATCAACAGAGAATTATAACCGATTGTCTTATAATAGCGCTTTCCTTTGGCAGGCTGACGGCGAAAATGGCGAAGTTGCCATGAATTACGTAATTAAAAATAAAAATAATCAATGGGAACCTTTTAGATTGTATGCTTTTAAAAAATTTGAAAACGGTATTTATTACAGAGATGTAGTTTTGGAAACCGATGAAAAAATTCAGTTCAATTTAGCAGATATTCCTTTGGTTAATGGAATTTTAAGAGTCGATAAAAATAATAGTGATAAGCCAATTTCGATGCGTTTAGGTCATTATGCTTTACCAAAATTGAATAAAGAAATAATTACGACTAAAAAAATCGTAGAAGGACATGAGGTTACCATTATCGATAACGGAAAATATCAATTAGCAATGGTTGCGCTTTCAGGATGGGATAAATCAGAAGTTGTCAATGCAAATGGATTACATCCAGAAAGTACAGAAAGTGCCGTGGTTAATGTTAGTAGTGATTCCAAATCCCAAAAAACATCCATTTATGCCACTTTGATGCTTTGGAAAAAATCAGGCGAAAAATGGAAGAATAAAGAATTGATGCCGCTAAAAATTCAAGAACAGAAAAATGGGACTGTCAGTGTAGAATTTAATAATGGAATAAAAAAGCTGGTTGATTTTAAAAATGAATAATGGTGTAATTCATTTGTATATTTTTATTACATGAAATGGTTTAATAGTATCTAATTAATGGAAAGATGTATAAATTATTTTTTTTTATTTGCATTTTAGGATCTGCCTGTAATTACGGGCAATCTAAACAGGATAAACAATTAGAAAAAAAATTGGATGAACTGCTTTCATCTAAATTTAGCTTATCAGAACCTGGCGTTGAAGTTTTGGTGGCAAAAAAAGGAGAAATTATTTATAAAAAAGCTTTTGGAAGTGCAAATCTAGAATTAAATATACCGATTAAGCCAGATATGGTTTTTAAGCTGGGTTCTATAACGAAACAATTTACAGCTGTGGCGATTTTGCAATTAGTAGAGCAAGGTAAAATCTCTCTACAAGATAATCTGCAAAAATTTATACCTGATTATCCATCCTATTCTCAAAACATAACTATTGAGAATATATTGACTCATACTTCAGGAATAAAGGATTATATGCAGATTGATTATCAGAAACCTTATTTAGAAAGAAGAGACTTTGAACCAAAGGAACTTATTGACCTTTTTAAAAACGTTCCATTAGAATTTGAGCCAGGCACTAAATATAAATACAGTAATTCAGGCTATTATTTATTGGGATATATTATCGAAAAAGTAAGTGGTAAAAGTTATAGTGCTTATTTACAGGAAAACATTCTGAAACCTTTGGCTTTAAATCACACTTATTTTGATAATTCCAACAACATTATTCCTAACCGAGTAAATGGATATCGAAAAGACGGTAAGGTTTTTAAAAATGCTGATTATTGGAGTATGACTATTGCTTATGCTGCAGGTGAATTGATTTCAAATGCTGAAGATTTATTAAAATGGAACGAAGGATTGTATTCATATAAAATTCTAAAAAAAGAAACCTTAGAAAAAGCATTTGTACCCTTTAAATTAAAAGATGGAAGTTTGACAGAATATGGTTACGGCTGGATATTAAAAAATGTAAATGGGATAAAATCAATTGAACATGGTGGAGCTATCACAGGATTTTTAACTAATGAAATTTATTATCCGGAAGAAAAAGTATTCGTGGTTGCATTATTTAATTGTGAATGTGCTCCAAAAGATGAATTATCGGTTGATATTGCCAGTCTTATATTAGGGAAAACATTTCAACAAGAAATAAAAGTGGATGCTGCTTTACTAAATGAATATGTTGGTGTTTATACGTTATCAATAGATACAAAAAGAACCATAACAATTACAAATGAAAATGGACAATTATGGGCTAAGATTTCTGGACAGGGAACAATTCCATTAATTTTTCAATCGGATACAAAATTCCAGTTTAAGAATATTTTGGGGGCAGAATGTGAGTTTGTAAAGGAAAATGGAAAGGTGACAAAACTTAATATAAGTCAGAATGGGAATTTTGAATGGAAAAAAAATCAATAGAAACAAATATATTAACTAAAGAAAAAATTAAAAGCCTAAAATGAAATTTATTAGAGTATCTATTTTAGCCATCATGGCAACAATGTATTCATTTCAAAGCTATTCACAGTCAATTGAATTCAATAATCCAATAGCAGAAAAACGTGCCGATCCGTGGGTGCATAAAACAGCTTCGGGTGAATACTACTTAATAGCTACAGTTCCCGAATACGATCGCATTGTACTACGAAAAGCGAATAGTATTAACGGACTAAAAGATGCTAAAGAAAAAGAAATCTGGCATAAACATAAAACAGGAGTGATGGCAAATCATATCTGGGCTCCTGAGTTGCACTGGATAGATGGCAAGTGGTATATTTATTTTGCAGCTGGAGAGGCTGAAAATAAATGGAATATCAGAATTTGGGTATTATCCAATTCATCAGCAGATCCAATGCAAGGCAAATGGACAGAAGAAGGCCAGATAAAAACTAAGATAGATTCATTTTCTCTAGACGCTACAACTTTTGTGCATAACGGCAAAAGATATTTAATTTGGGCGCAGAATGTAAGAGGAGGAAAGCATGGTACAGCTTTGGTTTTATCAGAAATGAAAAATCCGACAACGCTTACAGGTCCAGAAATCGTTATTACAGAACCTGAATTTGGCTGGGAAAGAGAAAAGTATAATGTAAACGAAGGGCCAGCTGTCATTCAAAAGAACGGAAAAATATTTGTTAGTTATTCTGCTAGTGCAACGAATCATAATTATTGTATGGGATTACTTTGGATTAATGAAAATGCCGATTTGCTAAATGTGGCTAATTGGAATAAATCTCCAGCTCCCGTTTTTTATACGAATGAAGATCTAAAAAGATATGGACCAGGTCACAATTCATTTACAACTTCTGAGGATGGAAAAACGACTATAATGATTTACCATGCAAGAGATTACAAGGAAATTCAAGGAGATGAATTGTCGGATGTAAATCGTGCAACCCGAGCCCGTGCTGTGGAATGGACAGAAAGCGGTTTTCCTGATTTTATGCAAAACAAAAAAGATTAATACTTTACATCTGTTCGATATAGAATTTGTAAAGTGCTGTACTATAAAAAGCTGTCTCATTTTTTGGAGACAGCTTTTTTATTTATTCATTTTGGTTCAAATATGCATAAAGTACCATGAAATCAGGTATTTTTTTTTGTTTCTGTTGTCAGTAAATTTGTAGCTAATCAAAAAAGTAATCATGAGAGATAACAGTATAGACCATTTTTCAGTTATGAGATCAAATTTTTTAAAAGGCAGTATATCAAGTTTTACGAAGCAGCTTTTTCATGTATTCTTTTTAGCTTTAGTATTAGTTTCCTGTTCAAGCGATGATAATGGATCAGATAATTCAGGATCTGATTATTATTTTAGAGCAAGTCTGGATGGACGAAAAGTAGATTTTTACGATGTAAATTTTCAAGGCGGTGGGAACGATAATCGATTTGAACATATTGTAGTTGGAGGATTCGAGGCACCTTATCCAACTAAAGTTGGCGAGCTAATACCACCTTCTTTAGATTTTGAGATATGGAGAACGGGAGGAGATATCAAAGCAGGTACATATTCCACACCCACAGAACCAGAAATGGTAGCTCGTTATGCTATTCAAACTACAAATGGAACGATTGTTTATAGTACGAGAACAGCAGATGATGTTTTTACATTAAAAATAGAATCTATTAGTAAAAATGGCATCAAAGGTACATTTTCTGGAAAGGTTAGGAATTTGGATTCAGGTGTTGCAATAGAAATTACAGAAGGGACATTTAACCTTCCTTATGAAGATATAATTAATACCACAAAATAAAAGTATTCAAAATGATAAAAAACAATTCGTTAACCGATAATTATAATAGCAGAAAAATGAAATTATACCCCATTATTTTCGCACTAATCTTGCTTCCATTTATTGCATTTAGTCAAAAAGAAATAGTTCCTGGAATTAAGGATATTAATACCAAGTATATCAAACCCGAAAAATCACTCTACACAGTATATTACGTGAAAGGTACAGAATGGAAAAATTTAGGATCATTGACTTATGATATTGTTTTAAACAACAATCAATTAACGTTAAACAATACCTATACACCGAAAGACAATGGAAAATCTACTACACGTATTAGTACAGCAGACGCTCAAACACTTAAAGCTATTAGCTATTCTGATGATACCAACAACGCAAAATTAAATCTTGATTTTGGTGAAACCATTACGGGTAATTTCTATTCGAAGAAAACCAAAAAGGATAAAAAACTAAAGCTCAATCCTAAGGTAGCATATTTTGACTTTAACTGGACGGATCATTTAATTGGAACATTGCCATTAGATGTTGGTTATAAAGGACGTTTTCCACAGTTCTATTATAACGATCAATCGTCAAATACACTTGTTGAATATTATACCATTAAAGAAGTAAAAAGTTTCATCTATAACTCTCCTAGAACTGGCAAGCATGAAACATGGCTAGTTACGGTTTTGGAAGAAAGTACCAATGCCACTTATAATTATATTATAGACAAGAAAGACCGCCGTCTGTGGCAGCGCGAAATGTCTATGGCAAACGGAATGTGGGAAATCACAGTTAACGAAGAACTAGATTATCAGCCTATTAAAAATAAATTTGATAAAGAAGCTGTGGCTAGACAAATCTCTGGCGGTAACAGTGTTATAATTGGTACAGCTTATGCAAGATCGGATTCTGGTAAGAGACTAGGAGGTTTAGTCAATACAGCTAAGAAACAATATGCTCCAAGAGGAACAGAGATCACACTTTTTCCAAGTTCAGCTTATTATGAGGAATGGATAGAAGTAAACAAGAAAATCCGTAAACAGAAAAAAATGCCCGAAGTTCCTTTGGATAGCAATTTCGGTTACTCTGTAAAAAAAGCCAAAGTATATGACGATGAAGGACATTTTGAGTTTGCAGACCTAATGCCAGGGACTTATATTGTCATGGTTAGTTTTGATTTTTCTAATTCTTATAACTATTCGTACGTATCAGGATATACCAATTATTATAATTATTTTGGCTATCAAGGTTCTACAACAAATTATGGAACTGCAAGACAATCCTACACCGATAAAGCCAATATTGAAAAGCGTGTAAGCATTGATAAAGATGGCGAGAAAAAGGAAATTAACTTAAAAGAAATATAATTAAAAAGAAAGCCGTGTCAATTGATAGTTTGATACGGCTTTTAATTTAGTAAGTTGTTTATCTAATTCTTCTAAATTTTAGATTGTCGGTTTTGGTTGTAATAGTTAAATCAGATTGGTGTATGATATATTTTCCTTTTAAATAGTTTTTTGTTTTATTTTGTGAGTTATCGTTAGATTTTAAAGTTAAAGAATCTTTAGTAAATGAGTATTCTCCATTTACAATGCTTTCTAGCCGATCTGTTTTGTTCATTTGAAAATTATTTAGGTTCTCAAAATGTAGCCTTTCCTTAGTTTGAAGATTTTCCCAAGTTCCGTAAAAATTATCTTGTGACATGTATTTGGTTTTCAAAATACTGAACATGATAAAGAAACCAATGAATACAGCAGGAATGTAAATGAATTTTATTGCACTAATCTTGTTTATCCATTTGGGTCTGTCACTGTTTTGATACAATGGAGGTTCTTCTAAAAAATATTTGATAAAAACTTCATAATCAGAAAATAGCACAAAAAATGCCATTAGAGTTAATGTTATCGCAATTCCTTTTGCATTTATATCATATGCAAAATCTGTCAGAAGAATATTAATCATAAAAGTAAGGAAGAGAATAATTCCTATTCTTGTCGTTTTTCTAAAAAAGAGTAGAAGCGAGCTTATAATCTGAGTAACGGCAATAACAATTGGGTACCAATTGCAGTACCCATAATAATACCAAGTAAGCCGAAAACCATCTAGAGAACCAATTGGCATATCATATACGCTTGGCTGTGATACAAATTGGGTTTTTAATATTTTACCGTAAGCATATAAGATTATTATTGTAGCTAGAAAGTATCTGCAAAAGGTGTGTAAAAAAAGATGGATTTTTTGCCAGTTCATATTTTTTGGGATTTTTTTGTTTTTACATTATTTAGAATTTAGTAAAAGTATAGTATCCCAAAATCGTAAAATTGTACAAATGGAAACAGTTTAGACAAAAAGCCAGATATTTTCTTTCTCTGTATCTATATTTTTGAAAAAGATCTGTGGATTCCTGTTTGTGAGCTCTTTAAAGTTTCGAATAAAATGAGATTGATCATAAAAATCGTATTGAGATAACTCAGAAAAATTTTTACTTTGCTTTTGCTTAAGGATTGAGTTTCTAAAGCGATGAATTTTTCGGTACTCTGAAGGAGATTTGCCAATATGTTTTGTGAAAAGCTTATTCAAATATTGCCTGCTTATTTGATGTTTAAGAGCGATTTCTTCAATCTTTTCATCACTTTCTATTGCTTCAACTATTTTTTCAATTAAAGAAAAGTCTTTGATTTGTAATTTAGAAAGCAAATAATCTTCAAGTTCTTGGCTTTGTTTATCTTTGGTTAAATTGAAAATTTCAATCATTTTAGCATTAAAGTCAGGCATAAAAGTAAAATCCAAAATAGTACTTTCTAAAAAAATACTTTTTGAATCGGATAAAAACTGACTAATTCCTAATGGTTTAAAGTAAATCGTCACTTCATTTATGAGCTCTTTGTAATGAATTTTAATAGGTTTGGTATAACGAGAAACTACACAGGTCATACTATTTTTATCTGGCGATGCCTTTATGATGACTTCGTTATTTTGTATTTCAACATCTATATCTTCATTGGTGGTTAAAATGCAAAAATTATTAGGGAAAGTGAGATATTGTACAGAACCCGAATTTTTATCTTTTGAAATAAAGTAGTATCCTTCGATATATTTTTTTAAAATTTCGTTTTTCGGCTGATAAAAATCCAGATTCATTTGTTCTTTTTGAGGCAATTTTTTAAAGGTTTATTCTTTTGGAATAATATTGATAAAACTAAAAATAGCAAATTCAAATTTTTGCTCTTAATATTATATTGTTTTCAAATGTTTGATTATTAGATGTTTATTGTAGGACTAGAAGTGTCATTTTTTTGTATTATAAATAGATTAAAAATACTGAATATTTCCGATTAAGAAATTAAAAGCTCTAATGTAATAGCATCAAAAAAAGTATCAAATCAAGTATTTATTCAGATTGTGGCTAAAGCTGTAAATTTAAGTTGTTTTACTAAATTTATCTAATTATTACTTCTTGATTAAGTCATGAAAATCATTAGATAAAACCAGAACTTACCACTTTAAAAAATTACGTGATATACTCGTGTTTATGAATCTCCATGTTTATTTTTGCATAAGTAATGATGATTTTGCTATTTCTTGCTAAAGAGAAACAGCCCTAAACTTATTCCAATTCCAGCAAATAATGCTAGCTTAAGATCTGATACCACTTTGGAAGACGGATTTCCGTAAACTCGAAGAGGTTCTTTTGACTTAGATAAAACATTTCCTGGATTGTTCACTTTTTCTTCGTTGAATTTCATTTTGGTGCGAACAACTGCTGATGCTGCATTAGTAATTATTTTGGGAAGTAATTTGTACGTATTGGTGATTGCTGCAGATTTAAAGTCGGGAAACAATTCTTTTTTAGGATTTTTTGCCAGTTCAACTATTTTAGCAGCCGTATCGCGAGGATCGGATGCGATAAAAGGTATTGTCATATCAAATCCGGAATATTTGGCTGAATGCAGATTACCAGTAGAGTTTTGCAATTGAGGATAAAGATTGCAGATATGAATATGTCTTCGATTTGATATTTCTCCCTGCAGACATTCCATCATACCCCTGATTCCGAATTTGGATGCGGAATAGACTGCACTGTAAGGAGCAGGCATAAATCCTCCAATGGATATATTATTGATCAAAATTCCTTCATCTTGTTCCTTAAAAATTTTAATTGCATTATAAGCTCCATGCATATAGCCAAACAAATTGGTTTTAATAACCTGCTGATGAACTTCTAGAGGAATCTCCTCAAATTTTCCACTGGCCATAACGCCTGCATTGTTAACCCAGATATCGATTCTTCCTCCAATTGCCAGAGCTCCAGCGGCTACTTTTTCTACATCTTCTGCAATTGACATGTCTGCAGGAATACCAACAGCCTTAACATTTAGAGCGCGACAATAATCTACTACTTCATCAATACCTTTTTTTCCTCTTGCTGTAATCACTAAATTACAGCCCTCACGTGCAAATGCTTCTGCTGCCGCACGGCCAACACCGCTGCTGGCACCAGTTATTACAACTATTTTTCCTTTGAGGCTGCTATGTGTATGTATATCTTCCATGATTCTATTTCCTTAATTGTTAGAATTTTATTTGCTTTTTGGAAGTATAAAATTAGAGTAAGATATTCATTTTCAGTTATATAATTATTTTCAATAATTGTTTAATTATAATTAAAGAAACCTATTCAATTTGTTGATTTTCAATTAAATATATGTTAAAGATGTTTCTTGCTTTTTATTTTAATTTGAACTTTGTATAAACTGTTAAAGAAGATAATTATGGAAACACAGATAATTGAACTTGAAAAAAAATACTGGCAGGGAATGGAAAATCATGACTATGAAACAGTAAAAAATCTTACTTACTTTCCTTGTATTGTAGCTGGCAAAAACGGTGTACATAACGTAGATGAAACTACATTTAAAAAAATGTTTGAATCGGGAGATGGAGACAAAATAAAAGTATTAGGTTTTTCGGATTTTAACTCACAAGCCTTAACAGAAACTACCGTTGTAACAGCTTACATAATAGAGTTGGAAGATAGTAAACAAAAGAAAATAATGAAATGTGCCTGCACTTCTACATGGGTAAAACAAAATAATGAATGGGTTTGTGCGCTGCATACTGAAACCGAATTAACTGAGGAATAAATCATACAATGTTTTTTTTATTAATGAACTACATCTGTACCAGCAGCAACAAGACGGAATAAAGGTTCGTATTTTCTTAACCTATGATCTAAATTATGATGTAAAGGCGCTGGTCCAACACTTCCTTGGAGACAATATAATTTCTGTTTATGCATGAACATAAACTGCAGCATTCGTATTTTCTTTTTATCCGCATCAAAATGTATTGTTTCTTCAATTTCTACCATTAGTGCAGGCATTCCGTCAATCTTAACTTTTTCCGTTCTAATAATTTTGCTTCCTGGGGCTATCATTTCAGAAACAGTTTTTTCATTTAGGAGAAGATTTTGGTCTTCTTCGTCTAATTCATACATTACAATTAGAATTCTCTCGTCTCCGGTTCCATCATGACTGGTAAATTGCTGAATGGTTTCCGGCATCTGTGCTTCTTCAGCATTCCAGCTTTTAGGAATAGTAATTTTTAAAACAGATTCTTCTGCCTTAGGATGATTTTTTGTGGAAAAATGCATGGTATGTCCATCAGCAAATTCCTGATGTGGGGCATCAAGGTAAGCAAAAGACATAATGCCCTTTTCACTAATAGGATCATAACTAAAACGGATTTTATCTTTGACTTTTTTTATGAAATCTTTTGCTTGCTTTTCTTGCTCAATAGGATGCTTTAATTGCTGAGTTACCAAAGAGTCGATATTATTTTGCAATATTTTAAATTGATTGTCCTTTAATTCTTCTTTTAAAAACTGCTCTATATTTCGTTGTGCTCTTCCGTGTATTTTTTGGGCGCTTTTTTGTACTGATGCTACTTCATCTTTAAGAGAAGGAAATTGAAGAGCAACTTTCTGCAAAGCAGAACTTTGTCCTTTTAGGAAAGCATACGTTTCGATTGCCAGCATAACTTTTGGAGAATAGTTCTGCTGCTGTGCTTGGCAGTGAATAACCAATAAACAGTTAATAAAAAATAGAAAAGTTTTCATTTTAAATTAGTCTGATTTTAGCTGTTATAGTCTAGATGAAATCCATTATATGTAACTATGCGAATATAAAATCTTCCATTAAATAGTACTTACATTATTTGCAGGATATGTTACAGAATTTTAAGCTAAGCTAGTAAATTTAAATAAGTAAGACTTTGATTTACTGGGAATTGTATAACATCCATTTGAAATTAAATACTTCTTACTCTTTTTCTCATTTGTACCTTTAATATTACTATAAAACTATTATGCAATCAAAAAAATAAATGAGTTATGGCAGAAATTAAAATTGAAAAAAAGAAGCCTTTATGGCCTTGGGTTGTGGCATTGTTATTAATTGGCGCAATTATATATTATATGTTTTTAAGAAATGATGAAGGGCAGCCTGTAAGAGAGGTTGAAGTTGAAAATACAACTATAACCGACACGATAAATTAAATTAGGCTACAATAAGCAAGAAAAATACAATATTAAAAAGATTAACCTTATGGGAAATAAAGATAAAAACTTATATCGATTAGACGAACTTTCAGATTATAAAGTAGCTTCAAACTATTCTGATGTTACAGGATGGAAGATAGTAGATGCAGACAACCGCACTATTGGTAAAATTGATAATTTATGGGTGAATAAAGATATGCAACGTGTTGTTTATCTAGACGTAAATGTTGATAAAGCATTAATTGAAGATAGTAAAAAAGAAGTGCATGATGCTATTGAATATGACAACGGGAAGGAATTTATGTATACAGAGGGAGACACTCATATTATCATTCCAATTGGATCAGTGAGCATAAATAAAGACACCAAAATTGTCATGGCAAATGGCATAGGATATGACACTTTTAGAAAAACAAGTAGATACAACAGACTGCATAATTTTGACAGGGATTATGAACGAAATGTTTTAAGATCGTATTATCCTGCAGATGAGTCTGGTTTTAATTCTAATAGTGATGATGATACTTTTTACAATCGAAGGGAATTTGATGGAAGATAAATGACTTTTTTCAAGATTGAAAAACGTATGAATGGGATAAAAAAGATCAAACTTTAAAAAATGTTTGGTCTTTTTTATTGCACAAATATCAATTTTATTCCATTTATCGAAATATGGGAATTGTGTAAAATTAGAATGGAATTGTATAAAATATTGATTTTTAGTGTAATTTAATTTAGAGGTATGAAATACAGAAATATTTTATTAGTAGACGATGATACTGATGATGCAGAAATCTTCGTAACCGCTTTACATGCAATTAATAACAAGATAAAATACTCAGTTGAAAACAATGCTCTTGAGGCTCTTAAAAAGCTGCAGGATTTAAAGTTATCTCCTGATGTGATTTTTCTTGATTATCATATGCCTTATTTAGATGGAACGGAGTTTCTTAAATTGCTTAGAGGTGTAAAAGAACTAAAAAATATTCCTGTTGTGCTTTATTCAGGCCATTCAGGAACTTTACTGAAAGAGGCTATAGATAAATTTAAAAAAGTGCAGTTTTTGAAAAAACAGGGTAATTTTAGAAAGCTCACGGAACTTTTAAATGATATAATTACAATAGAAACAGAGACAAAAAAATAGTAGCTAGAATATTTGGAGAGGAAATTGTTATTTTTGAGTTAATATTACCACCAATAACTATCAATAGTTATTAAATCTTTATTTTTAAAATCTTAAAAATAAGCCCCCAATAATGATCAAGAAGATTTTAAAAAAAGTTGCAATTTGTATTGTAACCCTATTTTTACTTTTGGTAATTGTACTGACAATTGTTCCCTATTTTTTTAAAGATGAAATAACAGCTAAGATTGAAAGTTTGGCTAATGAAAAGCTGGATGCAGAAGTTCGTTTTGATGAAATTGGTCTTTCTGCTTTCAAGCATTTTCCGGCAATTATTCTCTATGCTAAAAATGTCAGCATTGTAAACAAAAAAAATCAATTTGCTTCGCCAAATGTGGTTAAGGCAGAAACGGCAGCTGTTGGAGTCAATTTTTATAGTTTACTAAAAGGTAAAATAGTTTTAGATGCCGTTTATTTGGATGATGCTAATTTAAACCTCGAAATAGATCAAAAAGGGCACGCGAATTTTAATATCGTAAAACCTTCCAAAACTCCTGTAGATACTACTCAAACAGAATTTAAGATAAAGAAAGTTGTTATCAACAAAACGAATATTGTTTACAATGATAAAAGTACCCTTTTAAAGTTTAAAGTTCAGGATCTTAACTATAAAGGAACAGGAGATTTAAGTGCCGATTTTTTTGATCTTAATTCTAATGTAAAAATAAAGACGTTTGATTTTAGTGTAGCTGGAATCGATTATGTGCGCAGTAAACCCATAAATGCTGAAATTGTTACTTACATTGATACAAAAGCGCTTAAATTTAAGTTTGAACGAAATGCTATTAGAATTAAAAATTTTCCTTTTTCGTTTAATGGTTATTTCGCTTTCATAAAAGGAGGTTATGATTTTGATTTACGCATGATTTCTAAAAACTCTACTTTGGAAGAAATGTTGTCGCTCGTACCACCGGCTTATGACCAATGGCGCGAACAAATGACTATTACGGGTAATATTAATTTTGGAATTTTCGCACGCGGAAAATACATGCAGGATCAATCGGAAAAACCAGTTGTTTCAGCAGATTTACAAATTAACAGTGGTACGATTGCCTACAAAAAAATTAAAGAGCCGGTAAAAGATATTACTATTTCGGCCAAAGCTTTGGTTAGAGATTTAGATATTAATAAGCTAAAATTTGATTTGGATAACCTTTCGTTTAATTTGGATAAAAAGAAAACAACAGTTAATTTCCATTCAGAAGGTTTTAAGAAGTTAAAGATTAAAACAGCAATAAAAGCTGATTTAGATGCAGCGAAATTTAAAGAGGCACTGAATCTGAACGATAATGATATTCGTGGTAATATTGCACTTGACTTAAAAGCCGACGGTATTTTTCTAAGAGATTTAGGATTTAGTCCGCGTTTGAATAAAATAGATACCATAATTAAAAGTATTCCGAAGTTTCAGCTGAACCTAAGCTTAAAAAACGGCTATTTAAAAAACACCAAAACACCAGACGCGATAAAAAATGTTAATCTAAATCTGAGTTTAACGGCCAAAGACAGCATTTTACGAAATGTTTCAGGAAAAATAACCAATTTGAATGCAGAAGCGCTGGGTAATTTTATTCATGGACAATTCGAACTTCATAAATTATATCCTTTTACGGTAGATACGGAATTAGAATCTAAAATTAACTTAGCCACCATACATCAATTTTATCCTTTGGACAGCTTGGAAGTCAAAGGTGATTTGAATTTAAAAGTAAGCATGCACGGGATTTTAAACCGTAAGCAGAAAAAATATCCGTCATCGAAAACCATCGTAAATATTAAAAACGGATATTTAAAGTCACTTAAATTCCCTAATATTCCTATTGAGAATATAAATGTGAGTGCTGCTGTAAGCAGTAATGGAGGTACCGGAGAAGATTTAAATGTAAAATTGCAGCCAGCTGAATTTGTTTTGGCAGGATCTCCTTTTAAAGTAGAAGGAGAGGTTACTAATCTTTACGATTTAGTGTATAATATTAAAACGCAGGGAACGCTGGATGTTGGTAAATTAACACAGATATTTCCCGTAAAAGATGTTACGGTTTCAGGAATAATCCAAACCAATCTTATTGCTAAAGGCTCTAAGAAAGATTTAGATGCCAAAAACTACGACAATATTAAAAATGGCGGAAAACTCGAAGCTAGGAATTTAGTAATCAAGAGTGCTATGTTTCCAGAGCCGTTTCAAGTTTCTAAGGGAACCTTTAAGTTTTTTAAGGATAAAATGCGTTTTGAGCAAATTAGTGCTACTTATGGTAAATCTGATATTGTTTTAAATGGTTATATCCATAATGTTTTGCGTTATCTTTTTAATAGAAAGTATTTGCAGCAATCTAATGAAAAGCTAAAAGCGGATATTGAACTTTCCAGCAATCATATTAATGCCAATGAGTTTTTTGACATGATTGCAAAATATACCGATCAGAAAGCGGAAGAAGAAGCTGCGCAAAAAACAGATACTACTGTTGTAAGTACTATTGCTAAAAATTACGGTGATAAAAATAAAAACTTCGTTATTAGAATTCCACGAACAGCCGATTTAAAGATTGCAGCAAAGGTTAACGATTTAGAATTTGATACATATAAGATTAATGATTTTGTTGGAAACCTTGTCGTGAACGAGCGCAAAGTTCAGGTAACCCAAGCAGCTTTTAATATGGCGGGCACCAAAATAGAAATGACGGGAGATTATAAAGCCCAGCACCGTTTATTGGCAAAATATAATGCAAATTTTAAAGCCAGTAATTTTGATATTCAGCGTGCATATAAAGAGATTCCAATTTTTGCAGAATTGGTTTCTATGGCTAAAGATGCCTACGGTTTAGTTTCAGTTGATTATCAGCTTGGAGGAAGTATTGACCGAAATATGGATATTGATTTTAAAGCCATTGATGGAGAAGGAACATTGACTTTGGAAGATATTAAATTCAAAAACTTTAAACTTTTAAATCACGTAGCCAAAAAAGCAGATGCAGCCGATTTAGAAAAAGCTTCCTTTAATAAAATCGCCATTCATTCGACCATTAAAAACAATGTAATGACGATTACGCCAACGACTATGAAAATGGCTGGTTTTAGAGGGAAACTGGAAGGTCAGGTTACAATGGATGGTAAAATAAATGTAGGTTTCCGATTGGGGCTTCCGCCAATGGGACTTATTAATATTCCAATGAAAATTACTGGTACTGCGGAAGATTTTGAAATTTCTACTGGTAAATTTAAAGAAGACACAAGTTTTGCAGAAGAAAGCGAACTCAAAAATTTAAAACCCACAGAACGCAGACGATCTAGAGAAAGAGATTCTTTAGGAATGTCGTCAGCAAATTCTAGAAAGAGAGATACGGTAAAATGAGTTCCTTTTGTTAATTGAACCGCTGCTTTTCATCCATTTTAATAATTATTGAGTGTTGAAAAAACAAGTATTTTATTTAAAATATAATATTTACTTTTATTTATTGATTTACTGACTAATACAAAAACCATGGATTCTCAAAACAAAGAAAATGAAATAAACCGACGACGATTTTTGCAAAACAGTGCAAAATTCGTGGCCGCAGGAATTTATTTAGGCATGTTCGGTATGCCTGAATTATTTGGAAATGTAATAATCGACAAAGGAACTCGAGGCATTCCAGATGTTAAACTGAATAACGGTTTAAAAATGCCTTTACTTGGATTTGGAACTTACGGTCTCAGAGGCGAACTATGCCAGCAGTCTGTTGCCGAAGCTATAGCAGCAGGTTATCGTCTTATTGACACAGCAAAAGTGTATGGAAACGAAGAAGAGGTAGGAAAAGCAATAAAGGGAAGTGGCATTGACAGAAAACAGTTTTTTGTGACCTCGAAGTTATGGGTTGATGATGCGGGTTATGAAAATGCCAAAAAAGGTTTTGAAGAGACACTTAGAAAATTAGGACTTGAATATCTTGATTTGTACCTAATACATCGTCCAAGAGGTGACATTAAAGGATCTTGGAAAGCAATGGAAGAGTTTTACAAAGCAGGAAAAATCAAAGCTATTGGTATTAGTAATTTTGATCCTGCTCAAATGGCTGATCTTTTGTCTTATGCCCAAATAAAACCTGCTGTGAATCAGATTGAAACACATGCATATTTTCAGCAAATCAATGATTATAATGTGCTCAAAAAACACAATGTCCAAATGCAGGCTTGGGCGCCTTTTGCCGAAGGACGCAATGGACTTTTTACAAACGAAGTTTTAACTCAGATTGCTAAAAAATACGGTAAAACTACAGCACAAGTAAGTCTAAGATGGCATTATCAGCGCGGTATTGTTTCGATTCCAAGATCTTCGCAAAAAGTACATATTGTAGAGAATCTCGACATATTTGATTTTAAACTGGATGATGTAGATCTAAAAGCAATTGAAATGCTGGATTTAAACAAAACTCAGTTTCCGGAATGGAGCTAAGGTATCGTGTGATATTTCCTTTTTTAACTTATCTTCGCAGTTTATACATTTATGAGTACATTCCACTCATTTAAAAATCTAATCTGTGAAAAAAGAACATGAAAATGTACAAGACAGTCAGCTTAAACGTGGACTGACTAACCGCCACATTCAATTAATTGCCTTAGGAGGATCTATAGGAACAGGTCTTTTTCTTGGTATTGGGCCGGCTGCAGTATTAGCTGGACCATCTGTAATTTTGGGATACGCAATTGCTGGAATTATCGCTTTCTTTATTATGAGACAGCTTGGTGAAATGGTTGTAGAAGAACCTGTATCAGGAAGTTTCAGCTATTTTGCTTATAAATATTGCGGTTCTTTTGCAGGTTTTGCTTCAGGCTGGAATTACTGGATTTTATATATTTTAGTGAGTATGGCTGAACTTACAGCCATTGGAGTTTATGTACAGTTCTGGTGGCCCGAAATTCCGCTGTGGGCATCCAGCTTGTTTTTCTTTTTGGTGATTAATGCTTTGAATTTTGCTTCCGTAAAAGTCTATGGAGAAACAGAATTTTGGTTCTCCATCATAAAAGTGGTGGCTATTATTGCCATGATTCTTTTTGGTACTTACTTGTTAGTAAGTGGAACGGGAGGTGAGCACGCTTCGATTCATAATTTGTATAACGATGGAGGTTTCTTTCCAAAAGGTATATTTGAAAAAACTGCAGCTGGAGATTTCCAAGGTTTATTATCAGCAATGGCGTTGATTATGTTCTCTTTTGGAGGATTAGAACTAATTGGAATTACGGCAGCCGAAGCAGAAAATCCAGAAAAAAACATTCCAAAAGCAACCAATCAGGTTATTTATAGAATCTTGATATTTTATGTTGGGGCTTTGGTCATTTTGTTTGCTTTATCGCCTTGGAGACAAATTACTACAGACAGTAGTCCGTTTGTAATGGTTTTTCAAAATTTAAACGGAATGGAATTTGAGCTGTTTGGCAACAAAATATATTTTACACGTCTTATTGCCAATGTACTTAATCTAATTGTCTTAACTGCTGCTTTATCTGTTTATAATAGCAGTGTTTACAGCAATTCACGTATGTTATTTGGTTTAGCGGATCAAGGTAGTGCACCTCAATTTTTAAAGAAGCTAAACAAACAATCAGTACCAGTAAATGCTATTTTAATTTCTTCGTGTTTTGCTGCGATCTGTATTTTAATCAATAAAGTAATTCCGGAAGAGGCTTTTAGTATTTTAATGTCTTTAGTAGTGTCTTGCCTAGTGATTAACTGGGTTATGATTTCGTATACACATCTGCAATTTAGACGTACGAAAGACAAAGAAAACATAAAAACCAAGTTTGCATCTCTATTATATCCAGTAAGCAATTACATATGTTTTGTATTTTTATTGGGGATTTTATCCATTATGTGGATGACAAATATGAAGTTATCTGTGGAATTAATTCCTATTTGGCTAATTATTCTTTTTGTATTTTATAAGGTTTTTAAAACGAAAGAGAAATAGGTTTTCCTAAATTATCTGTGTCCACAATTAAAATTTAATTTAAAAAAAAATGAAGCAAAGAAATATCTTTCTAATTGTTTGTATAACTGTACTTTTTAATTTTAGTTATTCGCAAAATCCTGAAAAGAAAAAATTAGGTGTAATTTTTAATATTAATGGTCCATACAGAATAACGAGACAAGTAATGTCTAATACGGTTGAAATATCAAACGTAGACAAAAAGGATATGTTTAATGGTGCTTATAAATTTTTAGAAACTGGAAAAGGAAACCCGATTGAAAGAATAGTGAATGCCTATTTAAAAAATTTAGAATCACTAAATGTTGAAATTATTCAAATAAAAGATACAGTTAGTAAAGCAAATGACCCAATTTTCGTTTGGACAAAACGAGAATATGTAATCGACGATGTAAAAAAAACAAAAGTGAAATATAATTTGGACTTTTTGCTTATTGTTGATGGGTATTTTGGAATAGAGTTTGAAAAAGCAGGAGTCTTTAATGGAGATAAAAGAACTAATATATTTTTGAATAATGATTTTATAAATTTAGAAACGAATGCAGTAGTTTCGGATTTTAATGTTGGGAATATTAGCAATGTAAAAAAGAAAAATATACTGAGTCCTCCAAATTTTCCCAATTTTGATGAAAGTATGAATAATCTATTAAATGATAAATTGTTACCCGAAATAGAACGTAAAATTAAAAAAAGAATAGTTATCCCATAAGCAATTACATTTGTTTCGCATTTTTATTGGGTATTTTAACCATCATGTGGCTGACAAATATGAAGATGTAGGTAGAATTAATTACTATTTGGCTGGGTATTCTTTTTGTATTATATAAAGCTTTTAAAACAAAAACAAAACTAGTGAACCATACCTTTTCTGAAAACCATCAAGTTCAAACAGTATCTTCTTTCGTTGATCTGGTACATACCAATTTCAAGGGAGAAATGAATGCACTTTGCTGGTACAGAAATTTGGATGGTGATTTCAAAGAGATTGCAGAAAAGTTATCCTTAAAAGAAAATATTACAGAAGTTTCTCCTGAAGATTTAGTAGCACTTCAACTTTCAGAAAAAGGAAATATAGCAAGGGAAATAATCCTAAATGATTTACAATTATTAACGGATTTTGGTGCTTCACCTTCTCTTAATTTGTTGAAGTGTTACGAACGTGATGATGAATTTGATTTCATTTCTACCGATGTGTATTCGTTTCATGTAGATCGTTCGCCTATTGCAACAGATACTTTTTTATGTACCTATCACGGAGCTGCAAGTGATATTGTTGCAAATTCGCAGGCAGAACAAAAAATTCTGATTCCAGAAATCCGCGCCAAGCTAAAAGAACTCCACGATGGACCAGACGAAGATTTCGAAGACTTTTTAAAGGAAAATTTTTTCGATTTACATTATCAGCTTCATGAAAATGCAGAACCTATTAATTTAGGATTAGGACATCTTTGGCGACTGGCTGTAGATCATCCCGAGCAGGAAGTTTTGCCTTGTGTTCATAGAGCACCTAGAGAAAATGATGCTGAATATCGGTTGTTGTTAATTTGTTGATGAAAATTAATTACGTATATTTGATATATGAACAAACAGGCACCTTTTTCGGTATGTGGAGAATCATTGTCAGCTCCAATGCACATTTGTGGTTTTTTCGATTCGAGAGAACAGCAATATGAAGTAATTATTCCTTATATTTTGGAGGGACTGGAAAAGAATGATAAAGTAATTAATATTCTAGAAGGAAACCGTCATGGTGAGCATTGCCGCTGTTTGACTGATAACGGAATATCGATTACTGAAAAACTGCTTAGAGGTCAATTGGAAGTTTTGGCTTCTGAAAACACTTATATCAATGGTGGTAAGTTTGTTGCAGATGAAATGTATGATTTGCTGGAAAAGTCTTTATTATCATCTTCAAGAGCTGGGTATGATAGTGTTAGAGCGTGTGGTGATATGGTGTGGGCACTCAAAAACCTACCAGGAACAGACGAACTGTTAGAGTATGAAGCGAGACTAAATCTACTAACTCCAAAACATTCTTGTTCCTTAATTTGTATGTACGATATCAGTAGTTTCAGTGAAAGTACACTTAAAGATATATTACTTACACATCCTTACGTAATCAAGGATGGAAAGATTAGCAAAAATCCATTGTATGTTGAGCCTTCGGCATTACTTTCTAGTCTTTCAGATTTGCGGTCAGGTTCGCTTAAATCTTAAAGCATTTATCTTTTATTTCTCTTAGTTTAACTTTTCAAAGAGTTAATCTGGATAGCTGTGGGATCCCAAAACCTTTCGTTTTTTTTCATCTGTTACGATATACTTTGCGTTCACCGATTACAAAACTGCGCGATCTGAGGACAATCAAAAAAAAGTAAACTTGTAAATTTAAACTATTACTGAATATTATAAATTGTATTTTTAACTAAAAAATGGAACAAAAACTTAAACTGGAAATTCTACAGCTATATAATCAATTTAAGGAAGAAGATGGTAAAAAGGTGGACAGAATTGAAAAGTGGAGAAATCTAGAACCAGAATCTGCTGAATTTATATCAATACTAATTAGAACCCAACAAAGTAAAAATGTTTTAGAACTAGGTACATCAAATGGATTTTCAACTTTATGGTTTTCGGATGCTTTAAAAAGAACGAATGGAAAATTAGTTACAATTGAAATAGAAGCAAAAAGAACTGAATTGGCAAGAAAATATTTGACTAGTTTTAAGCTAATTGAAAATGTTGAATTAATAACTACTGATGTAAAAGACTTTTTAATTGAAGCTGATCCTGTTTTTGAAATTATATTTTTGGATGCAGAAAGAAAATATTATATAGAATATTGGATTAATCTAAAAAAATTACTTGATAAAAAAGGAAGTTTGTTAATCGTTGATAACGTTTTATCTCATAAAGATGATGTTTCAGAATTTATTTCGCTCATTGAAAATGATGAGAATTTTATAATTTCAACAGTAAACATTGGTGCAGGACTTTTATTAGTTACTAAACAGTAAAAAATATTTTGATAGATTTTCGTGCTTATATTTTCATTAGTCGATTTTTAATTTTTTATAATGATTTTAATTGGTTTATTTTTCCAGGGGAGATTCTTGAGCTATTTAAACTTTTTCAGGGCGATACAATTAGCAAAAATCATTGCATGTAGAAAGCAACGATAGCGCGGATTTGCAATCCTTGCCCGCAAAGATTGGTTAGTTCTCGTTGTAAATATAAAAAAGCATATTACTTTGTGTAATTTTCGTTTGAATGATTGTTTTGTATCTTAGTGTTGCGGGCATGAATTGCAAATCCGCGCTATCGGGGTTTGATTGCAAAATGTATCGTTCCTACGGAACTTTATTAAAAGGCTTTAATTGATTTCAACGGATTAAAATCCGTTGCTACAATATTTGTCTTTCCTACGGAACTTTTGTGAACTGCTATTTATTATTTGAAAGAAATAAAATCTATTGCTGGAATATATTTTCATTGCAACAGAATTTTTTAATGTTTGTCAATAGGCTTTCTATTGTTTGAGAAGAGCCATAGGCTCGGTACATTTTGTAGGGCCGGATTTTAATCCGGTTAAAAAATAGATATGCCCTAATTTAGAGAGCCATAGGCTCGGGGCATATTATCCATACAATATCCCAATCGCCTAGATCTATCTCCACAACGATAGCGCGGATTTGCAATCCGTGCCCGCAAAGATTGATTAGTTTTGGTTGTAAGTAAAAAAAAAGCATATTACTTTTTGTAAATTTTGTTTTAATGATTTGCTTTGTGTCTTACTGTTGTGGGCACGGATTGCAAATCCGCGCTATCGGGTTATAAATATTTAGATAAAATCTCTGAATCAATTGGCGAAAATTCGAATTATCTAAAAAATGAAATAGATTTATATGTTGAAACATATTTTTCACAGTACAACAACAATAATTATCTAATAAAATTAAATTATTAATATTATGGCAACAACATTTATTGAATATAAAGATCATAAGGGCTTTTGGATACATGAATCATTTATGCAATTAGCTTTTCATTATATGTATGATGAAATAAAAAAAACTGAATATAATTTTACCAATAAAAATCAGTTATTAGACGAAATAAAATTCCAAATCGACGGATATTCTTGTGGTAGTGTTTCATTAGGCTGGTATGGATTTGTAGAAAATAATCTTGAAAAACAATCTATGATTGTAGCTTTACAAAATATAAAAACATATTTGCAAAGCCTAGGAACACACATATCCATATTTCAACTACAATCAGTTCCTACTGAAGACGAAGATTTCAAAAGATTATATAGTAGGAACCCCTTTCCTGTTTCAGAATTAACTAAAATATTAAATGCTCTTATAGAGATGATCAAAGGAACTTGGATTTCAACAAATTATGATATGCAAATCGATTATAAATATTAAAAAAACAACGATAGTGCGGATTTGCAACCCCGATCACGCAGATTTAGCTCCACAATGATCGCGCAGATTTGTAATCTGTGCCCACAAAGATTTGGGAGGACTCTTTGAAAAAATATTCGCACAGATATATTTCAGCATCGATAGCGTAGATTTGTAACCCGATCGCGCAGATTTAGCTCCACAACGATAGCGCGGATTTGCAATCCGTGCCCGCAAAGATTGGAGAGTACTCTTTGAAAAAAATGTTCGCACAGATATATTTCAGCATCGATAGCGCAGATTTGCAATCTGTGCCCGCAAAGTGACAACCCGATCGCGCAGATCTATCTCCGCAACGATAGCGCGGATTTGCAACCCGATCGCGCAGATTTATCTCGGCATCGATCGCGCGGATTTGCAATCCGTGCCCGCAAAGATTGGAGAGTACTCTTTTAAAAAAAATGTTCGCACAGATATATTTCAGCAACGATAGCGCAGATTTGTAATCTGTGCCCGCAAAGTGACTCCTTCAAACTTCTACAAATAAAAAGTAAAATTTCATGCTATACTTTTTATTTTTATAGGAAAAAAGACATGTCGACAAAATACAAAGCAACAACAACCGAGGAAGCATATTTTATAACAATAACTGCTGTAGGATGGATAGATATATTTACAAGACTAAATCAAAAAAATATTTTAATAAATGCACTAAAATATTGTCAGGACAATAAAGGTTTAGAAATTTATGCCTATTTCATTATGAGCAGCCATATTCATTTGCTCTGTAAAGGGACGAATGGTTTTGTATTATCTGATATTGTTAGAGATTTTAAAAAATTTACATCAAAAAAAATAATACAGACTATAATAGATGAACCCGAAAGCAGAAGAGAATGGATGCTGGAGTATTTCCAGAAAGCATGTGAACATTTAAAAAAGAATCAGGCTTATAAAGTATGGCAAATGGTTACCATGCAGAACATATTTACAGCAATAAGTTTATAAAGCAAAAAATAGATTACATCCATAATAATCCTGTAAAAGACAAAACTGTCAGTTCGGCTGAGGATTATTATTTTAGCTCGGCAAGAAATTATTCAGGCTTAGAAAATGATTTAGAGGTTGTTTTGTTATACTTATTCTGAAACTTGCTAACTTTTGAGTTTACTCAGCTTTGCGGGCACAGATTGCAAATCTGCGCTAACGAACGGTAAATAAAAAAACGTAAATTTTGTTTTAATGATTTGCTTTGTGTCTTACTGTTGTGGGTACGGATTGCAAATCCGCGCTATCGGGTTTAAGGCATATAACAGAAACTTTAAGTGAATTAAATGCAGTTATTGCAGGACACCTAGATTATTTGAATTGGGGTACAGATTTATTTTATGTATCTTCCGATGCTACAATATCTCGGTACGGAGACTTTGACAAAGTAGAAAGATACGAAGTGCCTACCTTAGGCTTGAGAGATTTTTTAATAGAGCTAAAGAATTTTAAAGAACAATGTCATGCAGGGGATCATTATAAAACTATAATAGGTCAGGCATTTACCGCAATAAAAAACAATCCACTACAATATAAAAGATGGCCAACATCAGATATATACTATTTAATTACCTTGAATAATATAACAGTTACTTTGGTTTTGGAACCTAATGATTTCAATTTAAAAGAAAGTCAATATGTTGCTCAATTAAAAAGTGAATTTTAAACTCCAATCGAGTAAATTTAGCTCCGCAACGATAGCACATTTGCAACATTAAAAGATCAAATATGTCATATGAGTATCAATTAACAGTAACAAGATATTATACACAAAGATATGTAATGATTGGAGTTGGTTCTTCAGATTTAGAACAAGCATCATCTTTATCTGAAATGTCAATAAATGAGATTACAAAGACACTAGCAGAATTAAATGCGGTTATTTCTGGAGACCTAGAGTATTTAGATTGGGGTACAGATTTGTTTCATGTATTTTCTGAAGTAGCAGTATCTCGATATGGAGATTTTGACAAAGTAGAAAGATATGAAGTATCTACTATAGGCTTGAGAGATTTTTTAATAGAACTTAAGAAATTCAAAGAACAATGTCTTGCAGGTGATGATTATAAAGCAATAATTGGTGAAGCCTTTGCTACAATAAAAGTCAATCCATCAAAATATAAAAGATGGCCAACATCAGATACTCATTTTTTAATTACTTTGAATAATATAATTTTTAGTTTAGTATTAGAATCTAATGATTTCAATTTAACACAAACTCAGTATGTTGCTCAATTAGAAAGAGAATTTTAACCTGATTGCGCAGATTTTTCTCCACAACGATAGCGCGGATTTACAACAAAGATGCGTAGACTGTTTTTATATAACAGACTTATTAACTTTTATAAATAAATAAAATGAATGTAAATTTTGAAAATATAGAAATTGCCAATGTAGATGCGGGAGGGGGATTAACATACCATTATGATGGTCTTCCTTTTACAGGTACAATCGTAGAATATAACAACAATGGAGTATTGATAGGAGAATTCATTACAAAAAATGGCAGTAAAGAGGGCAGAATAGCTCTATATTATAATAACGCCCAAATTATGGATGAACATTTTGGAAAGGATAATCGTTTGTATGGCATTTATAAAGAATGGGATGAAAATGGAAATTTATTAAGTGAGGTTGATTGTGGACCACAACCTTAATACCCAATTGCCCCCGCTGGCGCGAGCGTCTCGCTCGTGAACGCAAAGTTGTCTCGTCCTGAAAAAATTATCTTTTTAATTTGTACTGATTTTAGAGATTAGTAATTAATCTTCTTCGTCTGTGCACGAGCGGGACGCTCGCGCTAGCAGAGGATTACTAGTCAAAGATTTAATATAATATTTTATAAAAATGAAAATCATAAATAAATATCCAATACTAACAGAAGTTCGAAAAATCGATGAGAATTCAATTTCATTAAAGTTTATCGATAAATATAATAACGATCAAAATAAGAATGTATGTATACTAGAAATTATTGGAAAAGATATGGCAAAAAATATAGAGCTAATTAATGAATACCATCTTAATTTCCCAACTGTAATTGTAGATGATGGGGAATTGACTTTTTATAGTGGATATTTGGACGAGTCGCCAGATTGGGGAGATTGGACAAGTGCATTTTCATTGTCTTTCGAAAAGTATGATTTTATATGATATCTTCTCTCTTAGGAGTTTTTATATAATGGTTCCAGGCTTCAGAGTTATAACACTTCCAAAACAAAAAAGAGACTTTTTTAAGCCTCTTTCTAAAATTACTATTTTTCTATAAGTTTTATTTCCCAATCAATTTCTCCAACCTAACCATCATCTCATCTTTCTCCTTCAACATCCTTTCATACAAAGCAATTTTTTCTTCGTGAAGCGAAATCAATTTATCAATTGGATTAATAGTACAATTGATATATCCAGAATTGTTAGCAACAGATCCTTCATGAAAAGTATTTGAAATAATATTTATCGCTTGTTCCTCATCAAAATTTTGAAAAGCTTCAACAGGAATTTTTAATACAGCAGAAATTTGTTTTAGCAGGTTTTCTTCAATTACATCTTTTTGCTCCAATATCGAAATTTTCTTTTGCGTCCAGTCTTCGCCCAGATCATAAGCCAAAGCTTCCTGCTTGATGTTAAGCATTTCTCTAAAACGTTTTACGTTTCTTCCCTGATGTATTTTCTGTTCCATAATGAATATTGGTTTTCTATAGGCTCAAATATAAAGCCATTTGGGCTAACAATCGTGAGTTTCAAAGATAAAAAAATATCTCAAACGATAATTATTTTGTCAGAATATTATAGATGTTTCTAGAATGGATTATTCTTTTTAAACAACAGAATTTCGCTACAAAATTTTAAATCGATTGAGAATGAAAAAGAGTAAAATAGCCTTAGAAACCAGTTTTTGGGCTGGGAATGAGGCAAAAAATGCGTTTAAAGCCATTCATTTCTTTTTTGCCTTTGCACACCTGGATTATTACAAACAGAATGTAAGTGAGATGCTAATGTACAGTTATAAAACAAAAGTGTATAAACAGGACAATCCTTCTGATGTTTTCATTTTGTATAAGGTAATCAAATCATTCTTTAAAGTTGGTTTTTGTCTGAAAGAGAAAAGCAGAAAATGGAAAGTAAAAGAGCCTTCACAAAATGAAACAGTTTTTCAGCTTTCTTCCCTAACAAAAGAAGAATATGAAAATCCTTTTATTGTATTTCAAAAAGCATTTGAAGAAAAAACGTTGGAAGAATTTGAACTATTTCTAGGTCTAATCCTAGAACATTCTTTGTCTCCCATTGACGGATATCCAGAATCTGACGTAACGACACCTTACATTCATTTAATCAAAATGCTCGATGCAGCCGAACTAATAAAAGAAAGAGGAGTAGAGAAAATCAAGAAAACGCATCGGATTGATGCTGCAACGGAATAAAATATTCTTTTACTCCAACTTTAAAAACTGATTTTATTGAGTTTTAAATAACTGTTTTGTAATAAGTTGCCTGTTTTTAATGTAAATATCCCATAATATGGTTTCATTTTATAATTTGAAACCTAATTGGCTTCGCATTTTTACATAAAATTATTTTAGTAAAATAACTTTGGATAGAAATAAGGCCTTAATTCAATAACTAATTCATTTTCTATTAACTAACGGGCTTTAATAATAACTCCATTATTACAAACTAAAATTAAAAATTATGAAAAAGTATCATGTATTAGTTGTATTTTTTTTGTTTTCGCTTGCGGTGTCGGCACAAAGCAGCCAATCGTTTTTGCTTAATCTGTACGGAGGATATACTTTTTCCGACAGAGTAGATTTTGATTCTTCCTACGCAAGAGTAGAAGATGGTTTTGAGTATGGAATTGGTCTGGAATATTTTATAATGGATAATGCTTCCGTAGAGTTAAAATATAACAGACTTGATACGAGAATGCCTTTGTATACAAAAATTCCTTTAAGCGAAGGCAGTATTCCTGCAGGAACTCAGCTTAATGCCGGTGATGATAAAGGTGCTATCAATTACATACTGGCAGATTACACCTATTATTTTGGCTCAAGCTCTCAGAAGGCACTTCCTTTTCTTGGTGCGGGTGCAGGGGTAGCCATACTAGAAACGCCAAGAAGTGGCAACGGAACGTATTTTGCATGGGAGGTTAAAGCGGGAGTAAAAGTAAAAACCAATTCGCCAGTATCAATTAATCTTCATGCTTATCTACAGTCTATGTCGGCAGCTGTTGGATATGATTATTACTGGGACTATTATTGGGGACCAGTGGCTGTTAATGATTATGTATCAACATTTCAGTTTGGACTTGGCATTGCACTAAGTTATGATTTCAGTAAATAATCAATACTGTATCAAATTCTTAGCAAAGCTATAGAAGCAGGTATAAACAGTAATTTATTTTGAATGTTATTTGCTTACAGATTAAGACAGGTATTTTTTATAGCTGTCTTTTTTTATGGAATTTTAGAAAAATAGAAACGAATCTTTTTGTTATCAAGGAATGAAAAACAACATGATAAAAATCATAGCTGACGTTGAAGGTTCTTGGTAATATTGTTATCATTTTTCTATTCCTTAAACAATCAAAAATAACAATCATTATAAAATTCTTCGTTTCCGTTTTTCTGCTAAGCAGCACTTTCGCATTGGCACAAAACTCAAATCTTACGATTAATGTTTCTAATTTAAAAGACAACACAGGAGTATTGGTAGCAGAATTATACAATTCTAAAGAAAACTTTCTAAAAAAAGCATACAAAACGGGTTCATCTGTAATCAAAGTAAATACTGCTTTAGTTCAATTTACAGGAATTCCAACTGGAGAATATACGGTTTTGGTATATCAAGACAAGAATAGTAATGGCAAACTGGATAAGTATTTTATAGGAATGCCCAAAGAGCCAGTAGCGTGCTCTAATAACGCAAAAGGATTTATGGGACCTCCTAAATACGAAGAGGCAAAATTTAATGTTGGTGCAACCGATACAAAGATTACTATCAAGATGGGGACTTCTCATTAAAATAAACTTCTATTTATCGAAAAAGATAAGGTTGGAACCTGTAAAGTTTTTGCTAATAACTGTTTTTTTCTTTTTGCAGTTCTTTTATAATTTCCTGAATGCTGCAGTGAAGTATATCGAGATTGTTTGCAGTTTCAGCAGTAAATTCTTTTTTATGAGCCTGATTTTCAATAAAATAGAGTTCTGTACTTAGACTTTTTAGAAGGAAAAGATGCAGCCATACCTGAAGTTGCTCTGCGGTTTGCAATACTAGTCTAAAATCTTTTTGATAAACAGCCTGTTGTAGTTGTTTTATTTCAAGAGGAGCTTTCTCAATAAACTGTGAGGTTACTTCTTTTTTCCAGCCAGGTTTTACAAGGTCAGTTTGTTCAATTGCTGATAAATCGGCTTTGGAAGGAATAAAAGGACGTTTCTCTTTTTTTAAGGCTTGTTTGATGGCTTCCAGAAGTTCGTGTTGTTTAAAAGGTTTTGGTACATAACCGTCCATTCCTGCATTTAGACAACGGTGTTGTTCACCAGCAAGAGAATGTGCTGTCATGGCTATAATTGGAATCTCATTTTTGAGTTCGCCACGGATATAACGGGTTGTCTGATAGCCGTCAAGGACAGGCATCTCAAGATCCATTAATACCAAATCATAGTGATTTTTAGAAAGCAGCTTTATGCCTTCATCTCCATTTTCGGCAGTATCAATCTCAAATCCAAATCCTTCAATGACGTTCTGCGCCAGTTTCTGGTTTAAACGATTGTCTTCCAGCAATAGTATTTTAAGTCTGCCCAGATCATTTACAGGAAGTATTTTAGGAGTCTTTTTTATATTGATTGGTTTTTTATAAGCGGCTGTGAAATAAAATTCTGACCCTATTCCTTCACGACTTTTAACCTGTATTTTGGAATTGTGCAGTTCTATTAATTCTTTTACAATACTTAGTCCCAGACCAGTTCCTCCAAATTTTCTTGTAATGCCTTCCTGACCTTGTCTAAATCGTTCGAAGATGCTGTCAAGATGTTCTTTGGGAATTCCGATTCCAGTATCTCTAACAGAGAATCGTATTAAATAATCATATTCTGTTTCTCCTTTATTTTTAACAGAAATAGTTACTTCACCTTCATTTGTAAATTTAAGCGCGTTTCCTGCCAAATTCACCATGATCTGATTCAATCTGCCTTGATCGCCTGTGATGATCTCAGGGAGCTCGGCATCCAGAAACAAGTTGAATTCGACACCATGAGGAACTTTTACCTTTAGCAGGTCATATACATGTCGTAATGATTTCTTTAAATTGAAAGGTTGTAATTCAAGTGAAAGTCCACCTGACTCAATTTTGGATAGATCGAGTATGTCATTTACGATTAACAGAAGATTTTCTCCTGCCGTCTGTACATCTTGTACAAATACCTGTTGTTGTTTATCGAGTTTGGTTCCTGCCAGAAGCTCAGTAAATCCAATAATAGCATTAAGAGGGGTTCTGATTTCGTGACTCATATTGGCTAGAAAAGATTCCTTGGCCAAAATGGCACTTTCTGCAATTTTTTTCTGCCCAAGTAGTTCGTTGTTTTTTATACCAAGTTCTAAGGTTGTGATAACATGGCGTGCTACAATATGAAGCGCTCTTCTTTGGTTTTCATTTAGAGTGCGAGGTTGATGATCGGCAGCGCATAAAACTCCGACAACGTAACCTTCGGGAGTAATTAAAGGCATTCCGGCATAGAATCTTATTTTTAGACCTCCTTTAACGTCAGAATCATCTTTAAAACGTTCGCTGAGCAACGTATCATGGATTTCAACAAGAGAAGAATCCATTATGGTATAACGGCTGAAAGTAATCTCACGAGGTACAGGAGAAAATCCAAGACCTATCTCAGATTTGAACCACTGGCGATTTTCGTCTATAAAAGCAATATAGGCAATCGGTACACTGCAGATGTAGGATACCAAAGAAGTGGCATCATCAAAAGCATATCCGGGAAGTGTTTCCAGCATATTGCTGTAACGTCTTAAGATGTCTAAACGTTCGGATTCAGTATGAGGCATGGATAAAGGGGCATTTCTCATGACAGGTAGATTAAACTTTAAATTTATAAAATCATCTGGTTTAATACTTATATGTTTATACGGTATTTCTTATATAATTTACAGATAAGCATAAGTTGTATTTTTTATTTTTTTAACCGAAAAGACGTTCAGAATCGGTATTACCAGATAAAATTTAGTTTGACATGATTTGCATTTTATTTGATAACTAAATATGAGTTGATTATAAGGTTGGCGTTTTTTTAAAAAGACAATTTGTAGACTAAAATGCATAGCCATTTAAAAATGTCTCTTTTTTGTCCACCCTATTAAATAGGGTGATAAACGAAGATATTTTTAGTTTTGAGGTATATATTGAGCGCCCCATTTAATCTTAGTCCTCCATAGAACAAATAAACTTAATCCTACTTGAAAAAAATGTATCTACCATTATTTTTGATGTGCTTTAGTTCATCTATAACCTTTCAAAACACCAATATTTCATGTCTTAGAAATATTGTTGAGTGTCTGACTTCTTTTCAAACTTCTAAGAAGATGTTTAGTTTGGATAAAGAATTATTTAAAACGAATGTCAGACAGGCAGTCTTTAATGAAAAAATTTCCTTCTCATTAAATGTATCTAAAATTTACAGTTTAAGCTAACGCTGTAAATAACAGTTTCACAAATAACCAAACTATATAAATCAATTTTATTACTTACTTTTTATGGAAAAAAACTACTTATTGATTTTAAAGTCTTTAGTTTTTATATGGCATTTCTGTCTGGAGAAAACGAAAGATCTTAGGCTTTTTAGAAAGCAACCCAATTTGTCAAGGTACACGCTTGTAACTTGTTTCTTTTTCTTTACTGTTTTATTACAATCTCAAACAATAAAATATGTAACTGTAAATGGTTCTGGAAATAAAGACGGAAGTTCTTGGAATAATGCTTCTGACAACTTACAGAAAGTGATTAGTTCATCTGACAGTGGTACTCAAATATGGATTGCCAGAGGAACATACACTCCTAAAGTTGCTTTAGCACCAAACAACAGTGCACAGGACAGGAACAACACTTTTGGGCTAAAAAAAGGGGTACAATTATATGGTGGTTTTATTGGTAATGAAACAAATCTTTCTCAAAGAAACATTACTGTAAATGAAACCATACTTAGTGGAAATCTAGGTGGTGGAAACTACGCACATCATGTTATACTGATTTATGCTCTTGAAGAGAATGAGAATTACTATTTAAACGGTCTAACCATTAGTGATGGAAGAGCTGATATATGGGACTTTTATAAAATATCTACAGAAACTAAAGGAAACTCTATTAATGATAATATCAAAGACAAATACCCGGATTGGTTTGTTTCAATGACAGAAAGCCCTTATTACAATTATGCTTCATTTGGTTTGCAATTGGCAGGATTTAGTGGCTTACCTGGCATACCTTCAGTTCCGGGAGGAGACATGACAATAACGGAAATACTTAACACTTCTTACCCAAAAAGTAATGGAGGTGCTATATACAATATTAAAGGCGCTTTGACATTAGAAAATGTAACATTTAAAAATAATAAAGGAATAACCGGTGCGGCAATATGCTTACAGGAAGGTGCTCATGCCACTCTTAATAACTGTACGTTTACTAATAACATAGCGACAGATAATGGTGGTGCAATTAACTCCAGTGCTAGTTATTTGACTATTACAGGAGGAAATTTTAATAATAACAGCGCGCCTCTGGGGGGAGCTATTTCTGATTTAGATGGAAAACTTTTAAATCTAAGTAATGTAACATTTAGTAATAACCTGGCGAATAAAATTAAGACTGGTACCGGCTATGGCGGGGCTATTTATATTGAAAAAGTGAGTCAGGATAATTCGTCATCGAGGATTGTCAATAATTGTACTTTTGATAACAATAGTGCAGATGTTGCAGGTGCTATTTATGCTGACGAAAATATACGTAATCTTAAAATTACGAATAGTGCATTTACCGGTAACAACGCTTTGATGGAGGCTTCTACTACAATTGCTGGAGGTGGAGGAGCTATTATGCTTCGCAAAGTTATAAATGCAGAACTAACATCAAATAATTTTAGTAATAACAAAGCTTTAAAAAGTATAGGAGGAGGAACGTTTATAGTTCAAACAAATGGTATTACTTTTTCAGGAAACACATTTTCAGGAAATAGTTCTTTGTTAGGAGGTGCTATGTGTTTACTTGAAAACAAAAACGTAACTACTTTAAACGGAAATACATTTACAGGAAATAGTGTTACAGATACAAGCAGTTATTCTGTTTCTGGATTTGGAGGTGCTGTAGTATCTGCTAATGATAATAATATTAAGATTTCTAATAATATATTTACGGGAAATACTGCTACTAAATTTGGAGGTGCAATTAATTTTGAAACGATTACAGTTAATTCTGTTATTAATAATAATACTTTCAATACCAATACTGCTACCAAATTTGGAGGGGCAATATATGCCAATGCCATTGGGGATAATGTTACTGCTAAGGTAACTATAAACAACAACAATTTCGAAAGCAACAATGCTGTTGAAAGAGGTGGGGGAATATTATTAGCGAACATAATTACAGCTGATATACATACTAATTCATTTGTTGGAAATAAATCTAATGTAGGGGCTGTTTTAGATGTTGAAACGTATAAGAAAAGCCAATTTTTCAACAATACCGTTAAAAATAATGTTGGAACCCTAGATAGTAACGGACAATCAGGCTGTATCATTGCCGTGATTGAAGGTGTAAATAAATTCTATAATAATGTTTTCACAGGAAATGAAAGTTTTACAGCTGTTTTTTATGATAATTCAACTGTCGATTTTATAAATAACACTGTTTGGAATGAGAAACCTGGTTATAGTATTTACACGTTTAGTAAAAAAGTAAAGCTCTACAATAATATTCTTGAAGAACTTAACGGTTCAAATACTTCTGCCGATGTTCAGAATAATTCTTTCAGGTACGATAATCAAAATAAATTTGTGAATAAAAACAATAATATTCGCGAAACGAACCCTTATTTTGCTGATGCTGCCAATTATAATTTTAATTTAACAGGCTGTAGTTCCATAATAAATAAAGGGAATAATTCATTATATACAAGTGAATACCCAAATACCGATTTTGCAGGAAAGAATAGAAAAGTAAGTACCATTGATATTGGTGCTTATGAAAATGAATTGGGTGCGTCTGGCAAAACAATACCGACTGTTGTTGCAGCACAATCTTTTTGTAATGAAGCTATTGTAAACGATTTAAAAGCAACAGGTTCAAACATTAAATGGTATAGTCAGGCTGTAGGAGGAAGTCCGTTGGCAAGTAATACAGCTTTAGTTTCTGGTAATACCTATTACGCAAGTCAAACGGTTAATAGTTGTGAGAGTGATAGAGCAAGTGTTACGGTGTCGATAAGTTCTACAGAGGCTCCAACTGCACAGTCTCCGCAAAATTTTATTATTGGCCAATCTGGAGCTAAAATTGTGGTAAACGGGAGTAATTTAAAATGGTATACACAAGAAAAAGATGGTACAGCATTAACAGCAGTTCCTTCTTTAAATATGTCATCTGAAAATTCTGCTACTTATTGGGTGAGTCAAACTAATGCTAATAATTGCGAAAGTATTAGAACTAAAGTAGTTGTGAATGTAACCAAAATACCGCTTACAATTAAAGCTATTAATAAAGTAAAAGTATTTGATGGAAATGTTTACGGAAATAGTAATTATACTGTAACGTATTCAGGGTTTGAGTCTGGTGATAGTCAGGCAAATAGTATTTCTGGAACTCTTGCTTTTTCAGGTGATGCCGCTACTGCAACTGAGCCGGGTATTTATAAAATTATTCCTCAAGGAATTACTTCTACTAAATACACCGTTTTGTATGAAGAAGGAACATTAGAAATTAAATCGAATTTAATTTTAAATGATAACATTTTATATGTAAAACAAAACGGAAACGGAGATGGTACTTCATGGAATAGCGCCTTAAGTAATTTGGAAGTTGCTTTAACAAGAGCTTCTAATATTAACTCCGTACATACAGATGATAATGATCCTAAAAAGGTTAAAAAAATATTTGTAGCTAAGGGAACCTATCAACCGGCTTCAGGAAAGTCATACATAATGCCTAAAAATATAGAAATATATGGTGGATTTGACCCTGATAATGCTATTACAAATCTAACACATCAGCGTATTACCGGTAATTTAAACGATGGAAGTATTTTACGAGGAAATAATGCTTCGGTTATTAAAAATGATGGCAATGGCTTAACCAGCAATGCTCTTTTGAACGGTTTTACAATTACGAATGGTAATGCCGCTAATGGAGGTGGTATATACAATAAAAATGTTACGGCAAAATTTGAAAACTGTATCATCAGAGCAAATAATGCTGCTGCAAACGGAGGTGCAGTATATAATGAAAGCGCCAATACAACATGGACTAACTGCTTAATTATTAGCAATACAGCGCCAAATGGTGCGTCTATGTACAACAATTCATCGTTGCCTACACTTCTTAATGCTACTATAGCGGATAACACTGGTGCGCAAGGAGCGGCATTGTATAATGCAAATGGTTCTTCTGCAAGAATTGTAAATACAATTAGTGTAAAAAATAGTACAGACATTGTTAATAATGCCAGTAATCCTTCTTATGAAAACAGTTTGATACAAGGTATAGGCAATGTTACCGGCACAACTGCAGTTTTTGATACGAATTATTCGTTATCAACTACCAGTCCTGCTCTAAATACAGGTAAAAATAATGTAGCTAACTTGATTTTACCAACCAAAGATTTAAAAGGCAAATCCCGTATTATTGATACAACTGTAGATATGGGAGCTTTTGAGAGAAATAAAGTTCAAACCATAACAGCGGCTGCTCTTACAAAAAAATACGGAGATGAGCCATTTACACACGGTACTGCATCAAGCGGATTACCATTAGAGTATACATCTTCTAATAATAATGCTGTCGCTACAATTGAAAATGGTAAAATTAAAATCTTAAATGTTGGAACAGCGACTATAACAGTAAATCAACCAGGTAATACTACTGAATATGATGCTGTTAGCGGGAGTTTCTTGTTAACCGTAGATAAAGGAGTGTTAACTGTAAGTGCAGATAATAAAGTTAAAATTCAGGATGGTGCTAAATTTACCGGATTCACGGTGTCTTATTCCGGGTTTGTTTTTGCGGATACTCCGGATAATAGTTTAACAGGAACTCTGACGTATGGCGGAACTGCTGTAGACGCTACTAACATAGGTACTAATTACATCATAATTCCGTCAGGATATGCATCTTCTAAGTATAATATTACATACACTAATGGTAATTTAAGAATTGAACCAGATATTACCCTAACGGATGGTACTTTATACGTTAAAAAAGGAGCAACAGGTAATGGAACATCCTGGAATAATGCTCTTGGAGAAGTTAGAGATGCGCTGGAAATAGCAAGAATAATTAATTCAAGCACAAGTGCAACTAAAGCAACGAAAATGTTTGTATCTGTTGGGCAGTATACGTCTGTAGATAACAAGAGTTTTTATATGCTTAAGGGCGTTAATATGTACGGAGGTTTTGATCCGGATAAAGGTGTTACCACACTTTCTCATAAAAGAAAATTTGCGGAGACTATTCTTGTTCAGGGAGCCAGAGGAAACAGGGTAATCGAAAACAATGATAATGGATTAACTAATACCGACATTATTGATGGATTCACGATCGGAGGGTCTTCTGCTAATATTGCTTATGAAGGAGGAGGTATTTATAATAAAAATAGTTCTCCTACTATTGTGAACTGTATAATTAAGGATAATTCATTGTTTCCTTTCCCTTACTATTTAAGCAGAACATATGGTGGCGGAATATACAACGATAACAGTAATCCAGTACTTATAAACTGTATTATTACCAATAATAAAGTTGGAGTCGATGGAAACGAAGCTGGGAATGCCGGATATTATGGATATGGCTCGGCTATGTACAGTGTTAATAATAGTAATCCAAAATTATATAACTGTACCATTACAGATAATAGATCGATATCCGGAAACAATGGAGATGCTCCAGCAATTGTCAATCTTACAAATTCTGTAACCTCATTGTACAATTCTATATACATGAATAACAACAAAGGGGTTTCCAGCGGAATAGTTTCTTATAATAGTATTGTTCAAAAAGATGATAACATAACAGAAGGTATTTATAACAATGGTGCGACCGTTACTTTTGATGCAATATTTAAAACAAATACTAGAGCGTTAAGAGAAGACAGTTACGCAAAAGATAAAGGACAAAATTCATACTACACTTTTAATAGTCTGTCAACTTATGATATCAACGGATATAGCCGTTTATCAGGAACTATTGATGTTGGTGCAGAAGAATTGCGAACAGTTCAAAACATTACAGCTGATGACGTAGCAAAAATCTATGGAGATTTAGATTTTATTCATCCGTCAGCAACAGTTGGCAGTGGTTTACCATTAACTTATACTAAAAGTAGTAACGTGAATGTTGCTGTTATTAAAGATGGTAAAATTCAGATACTAAATACGGGTACATCTACTATTACAATCACTCAGTCTGGTAATGAAAGTTATGCGCCAACAGAAAAGACTTTTGTTCTAACTGTAGGAAAAGCAACCTTAACAGTAAAAGCAAACGATAAGACTAAATTTGCCAATAATTTAGCAATGCCAACTGCAGATTATGATGTAAACTATACAGGTTTTGTTAACGGTGATGATCGTACGAAGTTGACAGGATCACTTACATATTCAGGTAATGCAGTAGGTAAAACAGAAGTTGGTATTTATACCGATGGTATAGTACCAGGCGGATTATCTTCTAATAATTATAGTTTTATTTATGCAGCAGGAACTTTAAAAATAGTACCTAATACTAAGTTGACCAATAACATATTGTATGTAAAACAAGGAACAGTTGGCGGTGATGGTTCTACATGGGAATTAGCGTTAAACGATTTGTCATTAGCTTTACGTCATGCTACCATTCTAAATAACAATACACCAAATACTGTAAATAAAATCTATGTCGCTAAAGGTACTTATACACCAAAATACAGCGCAAGAGATAACTCCAACTTTATTGACGAAGGAAGAGACAATAGTTTCTTATTATTAGACGGCGTAAAACTATATGGAGGTTTTGACGGAAATATCACTGATGAGAGTTTAACGGACAGACGTATTCAGGAGAATAAAACGATTTTGGATGGGCAGTCTATCATCAATCATATTATTACGGTATCTAATTCAACAGGCAATAACGAGATTGATGGTTTCAGTATCGTAAAAGGTGCAGCGGCAAGCGCGGCACATGCGACAGAGGGAACTGTAACAATAAACGGAAAGGCTATTACCAGAGAATATGGAGGAGGAATACGTGTACACAGTTCTAACCTTATTGTAAAAAACTGTATTCTTTCAGAAAACACTTCAGGTTTTAGAGCTGGTGGTATGTATGTTACAGATAATTCTAATGTTTCAATATATAATACACTCTTTTATAGTAATTCAGCTTATCATGCTGGAGCAACTGGTACTTCGATAGGGGTAAATGCTGCTACTGTAAAAATTGTTAATGTTACTTTTGGAGATGATATAACTAATGCATCTCATCTTTTTACCATTGGCGCTTCGAACTTAGAAGTATTTAATGCTGCTTTCAGAGATACTCCGGGTAACAATGATATAAATAGAGAAGGAGGGACAGTTACAATTAAAAACTCTTTGCTGTCTAAAGCTCAGTCTTCATATACTTCAATGACATTAGCTAATAATTTCTATGCACAGCCTGCTGATTTTGTTGATGCAAATGCATTTAACTTTGCTTTAAAAACAACATCTGCGGCGGTCAACAAAGGAGATAATACGTTGTATGATACAGTAATTGGAGGTAGTAAAGATATTGCAGGTAACACTCGTTTTCAAAGCACTACCATAGACATGGGATGTTATGAGTCTAAGGTAATGCAAACAATTACTGCCGATGATATCACGAAAAAATATACAGATGCTGACTTTGTAATTGGAACAGCATCAAGTGGCCTTTCAGCGCTTACCTATAGTAGCGGTAATACTAATGTGGCTTCCATTACAAAAGATAACAAAATTCATATCGTAGGGGTTGGGCAAGCGACAATAACAGTTGCGCAAAATGGAGATGAAATCTATGCTCCTGCAACTAAAAGCTTTAAACTTACAGTAGGAAAAGGAGACTTTTCTGCCACTTTACAACCAGAGACATACACTTATGATGGTGCTGCAAAATATCTAAATGTTTCAGCTTTACCAGCAGGAGCTACTGTGTCTTATGAAGGAAACGGACAAATAAATGCAGGTGACTATATTGTTAAAGCAATTATTAACGGAGGTGAATATTATAATGATATTACATTGTCTAATACACTTAAAATTAATAAAAAGGACCTTTTAGGGATTTCATTTCCATCAAATACATTTACTTATGATGGTTTTGATAAACATCCTGATGTATCAGGAACTTTGCCTGAAGGAGTAAGTGTAGTTTACTCAAACACGCAAAAGAATGCGGGTGTTTATAACAATGTAAAAGCTACAATTTCAGGCTCTAATTACAACACGTTTGAATTGACGACTTCTATGACAATTAATAAAACGGATCTTCCAAGTGGAATATTTTTATTAGAAAAAGAAGAAGTTTATGATGGTACTCCTAAAAGATTATCGATTGATGGAGTACTTCCTGATGGAGCTACAGTAACTTATACCAATAATGATAATATCAATGTGGGCTCTTATAATGTTACAGTTAATATTAACGGAGGAATAAATTACAATAACAAACAGCTTATTGCTAAATTAACAATTGTAAAAGGCAATCTAACAGATAATTTCGTTCTGGCATCCAATACCTTTACTTATGACGGAAGCGAAAAATCATTAGCGATTCAAGGTAGTCTTCCTAATCAGGTATCTGTAAATTATACTAATAACAACAAAATTGAGGTTGGTACTTACAGGGTTTATGCTGTATTAAGCAAACCAAATTATAACGATAAAGTAGTTGAAGCCGATTTAATTATAGAACCAAAAACTATAAATGCGGTAGTACAAGGTGAAATATCAAAAGTTTATAATGCCAATGCTGTTATAGCGTTAAATGCTAATAATTTTGCTTTGGAAGGAGTTGTTGCTGGTGATAATGTACTAGTAGATAATCCTGCTGCCGGTGATTTAGATAATAAAAATGTTGGAGTAAACAAGCAAGTTACTATTAACAATTTAAAACTATCCGGAACTGCTTCTAAAAACTATGTATTAAGTGCAACCACTTTAGTAGCTAATATAGCAGAAGTGAAACTTAAAGAAATAGAGGTTTCATTGAAAGGAAATGCAACCAAAATCTTTGACGGAACAACTAATGCAGTTTTAACCGCTGCTAATTTTGAAATCACAGGAATTGAAGTAAATGAAAATGTAACTGTAAGCAATTCGTCATCAGGAGCATATGATACTAAAAATGTAGGAACAAATAAAACTATAACAGTTGAAAACTTAACAATTAGTGGAAATGATGTTTCGAATTATATTTTAAATTCTCAGACTGTTTCAGGACAAATAGGTGAAATTACATCAAAGACAATCACGGTAACTGCTGATGCTTCACAAGCAAAAGTATATGGTGCAGTGGAACCAGCTTTGACCTACACTGTTGCTCCTGCTTTAGTAACTGGAGATTCATTCACAGGTACTTTAGAAAGAATAACAGGAGAAAACGTAGGAACTTATAAAATTGCACAGGGAACATTGAGTGCAGGTGCTAATTATAGTCTTACCTATGTTGCTAATGATTTTAAAATTACGGCAAAACCAATCACAGTAACGGTAGATGATTCTCAAACAAAAGTATATGGAGCAACAGACCCAGCTCTTACTTACTCTGTTTCACCAAGTTTAGTTGGAAATGATGTTTTCTCAGGTGTTTTAGAAAGAATAACAGGAGAAAATGTAGGGACTTATGCCATAGGTCAAGGAACGTTGACCGCAGGTACTAATTATGCCATTACTTATATTGGTAAAGATTTTGCAATTACTGCGAAGACAATTACAGTCACTGCTGATTCACAAACTAAAGTGTATGGAGAAAATGATGCCGCTTTAACGTATTCATTCACACCAGCTTTAAAAAGTGGAGATGCATTCACAGGAACTTTATCCAGAGTTTCGGGAGAGAATATTGGTAATTATGCTATTACAAAAGGAAGTTTGAGCGCAGGTTCTAACTATAGTGTTAATTATATTGGTGGAGATTACACAATAACACCAAAAGCTATTACTGTAACTACGAATGCTTCTCAAACAAAAGTATACGGAACAACAGATCCAGTTTTTAGCTATTCGGTTTCACCAGCTTTAGTAGGAAATGATACTTTCACAGGAGCTTTATCCAGAGAAGTTGGACAGAATATCGGAACTTATGCCATCAAACAAGGAAGTTTGAGTGCAGGAGCAAATTATACAATGACTTTTGAAAGTAAAGATTTTGAAATTACACCAAAAGAAATCACGGTAACAGCTAATGCTTTACAAACAAAAATATATGGTGATGCTGATCCTGTTTTTGCCTATACTTCAAGCGAAGCTTTGGTAACTGGAGATACTTTTAGCGGAAGCTTAAGCAGAGTAAACGGCGAGAATGTTGGAACTTACACTTATACTATTGGCAGTTTAACAGCAGGATCGAATTATGTTGTCACTTTGGTTGGTTCAAATACCTTCGCTATTACAGCAAAACCAATCACAGTAACTGCTGATGCCTCCCAAATAAAAGTATACGGAACAACAGATCCGATTTTAACTTATTCGGTTTCTCCTGGTTTAGTCGGAAATGATACTTTTTCTGGAGTTTTAGAAAGAGCAATTGGAGAAAATGTAGGAACTTATTCAATAGGACAAGGAACCTTAACAGCAGGTACCAACTATGCAATTACCTATACAGGTAAAGACTTTGAAATTACTGCCAAAACAATTGCAGTTACTGCCGATTCGCAAACTAAAGTATATGGAGATAATGATGCCGCTTTGACGTATTCATTCACACCAGCTTTAGAAAACGGAGATTCATTTACGGGAACTTTATCCAGAGTTTCGGGAGAAAATGTTGGTATTTACGCAATAGGGCAAGGAACTTTGAGCGCAGGATCTAATTACGCTATTAATTATACAAGTAAAGATTATGCGATTACAGTAAAACCTATTACAGTAACGACTGATGCTTCTCAAAAGAAAGTTTATGGAACAACAGATCCAGTTCTTACTTATGCGGTTTCACCAGCTTTAGTAGGAAATGATACTTTCACAGGAGCTTTAGAAAGAACAATTGGAGAGAATGTAGGTTCTTATGCTATCAAACAAGGAGATTTGAGCGTCGGATCTAATTACACCATTACTTTTGAAAGTAAAGATTTTGAAATTACACCAAGAGAAATAACAGTAACAGCAGATGCTTCACAAACAAAAGTATATGGTGATGCAGATTCTGTTTTCACTTATACTTCAAGCGAAACTTTATTAACTGGAAATACTTTCAGCGGTAATTTAAGCAGAGCAAACGGTGAGAATGTTGGAACTTATACTTATACTATTGGCAGTTTAACAGCAGGATCTAACTATCTTGTAACTTTAACAGGTTCAGATACCTTTGCTATCACAGCAAAACCAATCACCGTAACGGCAGATGCTTTTCAAACAAAAGTTTATGGAACAGTAGATCCAGCTTTAACCTATTCGGTTTTACCTGGTTTAGTTAGAAATGATACTTTCTCAGGTGTTTTAAAAAGAACAATTGGAGAGAATACAGGAACTTATGCAATAGGACTAGGAACCTTGACTGCAGGTAACAATTATTCGATTACCTATAATGGCAAAGACTTTGAAATTACCAAAGCAGATCAGGTAATTACCTGGAACCAAACTTTAGTTTCAAATTGTGAAGGAGCAACGACAAGTATTTTAACGGCTACTTCGAATAGTGGTTTACCGATAAGTTATGTTTCTTCTAATGAAAATGTGGTAACAATTTCTAATGATGAGTTGATTTTTAATAATCCTGGTTCAGGAACTGTTTCAGCTTCACAGGCGGGTAATAACAATTACAATGCTGCTGAAACTATAGTATTGCCAGTTTTAAATAGCCAACCAAATTTGATCAAGCAACAGTTTGATAATGTTATTTTCTTTGACAATAGTTCAAAAGAATTTAAATCGTATACTTGGTACAAAGACGGAATTCTGGTTGTAGGTCAAACTTTGCAATATTATAAAGAAGTTGGAGGTTTAAATGGTACATATTACGCAGTTGCAACAAAATTAGACGGAACAGTAATAACGTCTTGTCCATTAACTATATCTTCAACAGGAACATTGGAAACAATTAGAATTTATCCTAATCCTGTTAGACCTAATGCTAGTTATCAATTGATTACCAATTTGGAAGCTGCTAAAATGATAAATGCCCGCGTTGAGGTATTTGGAATAAGCGGATCATTGGTAGATCAAAAATCAACTAATGAAAACGAGACAACTTTACTGGCTCCAGCAGTTGAAGGTATCTATATTGTTAGGATGACTTTAGCAAATGGTAAAACATTTACAAAAAACCTTTTAGTGAAAAACTAAATAATGAAAGAGTATGAAGTCCCCATTTTTATTAAATGGGGATTGATTATTCTGGTAAAAAAATAATATACATGAAATTTAATAGTAAACACATTTTAGGAATTATATTAATACTATTTTCTACAGTTGCTAATGCTCAATTTTATATAGGCGTACAAGCTGGAGCAGGTAATCTTGAAAGTAATGTAGATGGAACAATAGCCGAAACTAAAATGGGAGGAGCTGTAAAAGCAGGATATATCTATTCCTTTACAAAAAATATCGGAATTGGTTCAGGAATAGAATTTTCGCAATACAAGCAAAACCTGTCTTTGGTTTCTCCTTCCAGCACACTAACAAATTATGAAGTAGATGCTTCTGGTTCGGCATTTATTTACAATGTTACTACCAGTAATTATAAAGAAAAACAAACATTACAAGCCGTTCAGATTCCGCTTTTTTTGCAATTAAAAATGAACATCAATAAAGGAATCGATTTTAATTTTAGAGCAGGAGTAAAGTATTTTTTGCCTGTTAGTTATAAAATAAAAGCAACTGCGGATAATGTAAATGGTACTGCTTATTATCCTGATTTTAATTTGACAATTGATGATTTACCTGAATATGGAATAGGACAGGAGAGCAGTTATGCAGCATCAGGGGAATATGAAACAAAAGGAATTTTTATGAGTTCTTTTGAGTTTGGATTTACATTTGATATCGTAAAAAAGAATTCTTTATATGTGGCAATGTTTCTCGAAAAAGGACATGGAACGATACTTGACCAAAAAAATAATCAGTCTTACGTAGGATTTAATCCAACATCAACCAATGATAGAAAGGTCAATGGTTTGTATAGTACTGAACAAAATGCTAAAATTACACCGGCAGCATTTGGTTTGACATTAGGGTGGAATTTTAAATAATTTGTTTTTAAGAAGAATGTCAAAAATTATTTGTAATCATGATAATTAAATGTAATAACTTAAAAATAGAGATTAAGGATAATTTATGAGACGTTTTGGCGGTTAATTGATTCCATAATTACATCAAAAAATTAATATCAAATAATAAAAAAACAACCTTAATCAGGTTGTTTTTTTATTTCAAAATATCTTAAATCGAAAGAAAGAAGTCTAGCCAAATCTAGAATTAGAGCTAGGTTAGAGGTATAAAGCAATTGTTAAAGTAGTTTTATGTTAATTTTTTTATAAAATAAAATCTATATTTTTTAATTTAGCACCTCAATAAGCCCCGTTTCCAAAATGACTTTCTTTACAAAAAAAAATAGACTCTTTTTTGTGTTATGTGCCTTTGTTTTTTTTACAAAATTACAATCTCAAAAGCTGTACCCTACATCTGCAGATTTAACGGATATAGAATCTATAATAGTAAAAGAGAATAATCCAAAGAAAGAAGACACTTCGGTAGTAAAAAAAAGACTGGCCTTTTTAAGTAGATCATCCGATAAAAAAAACAATATTTTATACCATGCACTGTTGGCAAATGCTTATTCTGCTTTCTTTGATAGAATAAACCCCAAAAGTGAGCATTATTATTTAGAATCTATTCAGGAAGCTAAAAAGAGCAAGGATTTAAGTCTTATCATCTGGACGCAGTTAAACTATTCCAAGTACTTATATTTTTATTGTCAGATAGACAAACTTATTCCGATAGTTCTTAAAACTATGGAAGAAACTAATCAGATCGATGCTTCTGAAATGATTTTACCAGCAGAAACTTTTCAATTTTTTGGATGGATTATGTTTACTGTAGAAGATGAGTCTGCTTTAATTTTTTTAAAAAAATCAATGCAGTACATGAAAAAACCTTCTTCAGAATCTGCAAGTGTTTTAAACGCAATTGGTAACTGTTATTTTAAAAAGAAAGACTTTACAAATGCCATGCACTATTTTGATAAATCTAAGGCTATGGCATTAAAAATAGGTGATAGTATTAGATATGCTAAAATCTTAGGTGATAAAGCACTTATTTATGAAAAAAAAGGAGATATAAATACTGCTGTAAATCTTTTAAAACAGGATGTAAGACATTCTCAAAAGTTTAAAAGTGAAAAAAATGAGATGTACGCCTCAATATTATTAGCAAAAATTCAGCTTAAATTAAATAATAAAAACGAAGCTGAAAAAATTTTGGAAAGAGCGGGCGAGATTGCCAGTACTAAGTCCTACTACAGAAGTTCTTTAAAGGAAGTAATCGAATTAAAGCTTATGCTTTTAAATGGAAATATTCAAAAAGAATTGATTTTGAGACGACAGCTAAAGCAACTTGATGAGTATTTACTTAAAACAAATGGAAATACTGTATTGAGAAGATCAAATTGGCTTATTCAGAAAAACAAATATGAAAATGAAACTAAACAGATTCGATCACAATTAGAACAAGGTGAAAGAATTAGAAATATCAGTATTTTAATTTTAATCTCAACGATACTGTCAAGTGCAATAGCCTATAGTTTTTTAGTTAAAAGATTAGATACAAAAAGAGTAAAGGTGGAAGAATATGAAAGTGATCGTTTAATTTTTGAAGAAAAGCTTAAAGATGCAAGTTCTAATATCGATAGCTATGCCGAGAATCTTCAAAATAAAGATAAACAAATATTAAGTTTAGAGGATGAACTTGAAGGCATTAAAAGTTTTGCGGCAAAGCAGTCCGAAGAAGATAAAAGTAAGCTTAGGGAAATGCTTAGTTCACATCTTATGACAGATGAAAATTGGAGCGCTTTTAAACAAGAGTTTATAAAACAGCACAGTTATTTTTATAATACTATAATGGAAAATTTTCCTGAGTTAAAAGAATCGAATCTTAAAATAATAATGCTTGAAAAATTAAATCTTAACTATTATGAGATGTCTAATTTGTTAGGTGTTACAGTTGATGCAGTCAAAAAAAGCAAACAGCGATTAAAGAAAAAATTAGGAGATAAATATGATCTTTTGTTTGAAATAATTGATTATAACAGTTAAAGAAAATCTTGAAGCATATAATCCTAAAATTATGGATGAATTCATTAGTCAAATAAACTCTTACCATCAATTATCTCCTCTTACTATTGAAATTTTAAAAGGAATCTCTTCTGAGAAATCTTTCAAGAAAAATGAAATTATATTAAGGGAGGGAGATCTTGCCCGATACTATTATTTTGTAAAATCAGGATTATTGGGGTATTATACAATTGATGAAGGTGGCAAAATAATTTATAAGCTGTTTTTTGAAGAGAATAGTTTCTGTGCTTCAGTTTCTTCTATTATACAAGGAATTCCTAGCCATTTTTCAATCAGAGCATTGGAAGATTCAGAGGTAATTATGTATCCAGCTGAAACATTTAGGAAATTGATTTCTGAACATCACGATCTTGCATTATTTCAAATAGCTTATCTTGAAAAGAATTGGGTGGTAAAAAAGGAACCTCTGGAGATTAATTTAAAATCAGAAACCGCAAAACAGCGTTACATTACATTGTATCAAAACGAAAAACTTTTCGATCGTCTTAAACAACATGAAATTGCTTCCTATCTTGGTATTACTCCCACACAATTAAGCCGGATTCGTAAAGAATTAAATTTATAGTTTCGTCAACATTTGTAAATTCTTTTCATTTTTTTGAGGACGAACTTTGCTTTCTAATTTTAAAATATTTTATGATGAAAGCAATATTTATTATCATCTTTAGTTTTGTTTCCTGTTTTTTGTCGGCACAGAGAATTGTTTCGAAAAAGATTTATAGTCCAAAAATGGAAAAAGAGATCGAAACGATCATTATTACTCCTGAAATAAAAGTGGAAAAACTTTATAAAACCGTTTATATTCTTCATGGATACAGCGGAAATCCCAACAGAACTTATAAAGAAGACATTCCTGAATTATTACTGAAATCCGAAAAGTTTCAGACAATTTACATACTACCCGATGGTAATTTTAACAGCTGGTATGTTGATAGTAATCTCAATCAAAAATCTCAGTATTCAACATTTATTGGAAAAGAGCTTGTTGCTTATATAGATTCAAATTTTCCAACAATGAAAAATCGAAAATGGCGCGGAATTTTAGGCTGGAGCATGGGGGGATTTGGAGCTTTGAATGTAGGATTAAATTACACGCAGAATTTTTCGATTGTAGGGAGTACTTGCGGTGCTTTAGATCTGACTTATTTTGGTGTTAATTATAAAAACTATCAGGTAGAAGATGTGTTGGGACCTTTTGAAAAACTTCCTTCAGAATATTTAGTAAAAAGTAGGGCAGAGAAGATGAAGACTTCTGAACAATATTATATTTTTGATTGTGGTACCGAAGATGAACAAATGATTGATATGAATCGAAACTTTCATTTCTTGTTGACTAAAAATGGAGTTGAACATTCTTATACAGAATCTTTAGGAAAACACGATACTGAATATTGGAGCAAAGCTTTGTCAAATCAATTGGTGCTCTTCGAAAATTACTTCAATAATCAGAAACTATAAAGCAATTGCTTAGGATTACATATTTAATCCTACTTTTTTAGGATAAAAAACTTAGCTTTAAATAGTTAAGAGTATTCAAATAATCACTATATTTGATAGAGTTATTCGTTTTCCTACCAAAATTTATGAATAATTTTTTGAATCCCCCTTTTAATCAAATTCATAATACCTTTTAAAGCATTTTTTATTATTTAAGTCTCAGGTTATAATTTATTTTTTCAATTTAAATTAAATTCAGTATGAGGTTATTTATGATAAATACTTTAATGGTGATTTTGTTTGTTCATACGTCAGATAGTATTGCACAAACGACTGAACAGAATCAATTGCCAAAAGTATGGAATCTTGAACAGTGTATCGCTTATGCAAAACAGCAAAATATTCAGATTAATACCTTAAGGCTCACTACGAAGTCGACAGAACAGGATTTACTATTATCAAAAGCAGCAAAGATTCCCAATCTTTTAGGAAATGCTTCGCAATCTTTTACTAATGCAAAAAATGCAGATTTGGTTGTAGGAGGTTTTCAAACCCAGGCCAGTTTTGCGGGGAACTATGCATTAAATTCTTCTATGGTTTTGTATAATGGAGGCTATCTGAATAATGACATTAAACAAAAAGATCTCTTTATTAAATCTGCCCAGTTTAATGCCGAAGCTGCTGAAAATGATATCACAATTCAAATTACTCAGGCTTATTTAAATATTTTGTTAGCTAAGGAAAATAGCGTGTATTTAAATGAGATTTTGGAAACTTCTAAAGCACAGCTTAAGTTAGGAGAACTAAAATATAATGCGGGAAGTATTGCTAAAAAAGATTTTGTTTTGATGAAAGCACAATCGGCTACAGATAATTTTAATTTGATTACTTCACAAAATGCAGAGCGTCAAAATACCTTGACTTTAAAACAATTACTGCAGCTTCCGTCCGGATATGATCTTACTATTCAGAAACCAGAAACCCTGGAAACAACTTTGCCGGTAATCAAACTGGAAGAAGCTCAAAAAATAGCCTTGGAACAAAGACCTGAAGTAAAAAGCAGTTTACTGGAAAAAGAAGCCGCCGATTTAGAATTACAAAAATCTAAAGCCAGTTTTTTACCTACGCTTAGTGCGAGCGGAAGTTTGGCTTCTGGATATTCAGATAATCAAAGTACACCTTATCCAACACAATTAGATAATAACTTTTACCAGCGCTTGGGACTTTCCCTGAGCGTTCCGATATTTAATAACCGAACAGCTAAAACAGTGGTAGAAAAGTCAAAAATTGCTATCGATCAGTCTAATCTGAATGTAGAAAATACAAAAACAGTACTTGCTCAAAAAGTAGAGCAGGCTTATATTAATGTACTTAATGCACAATCTCAGTTTACAGCCGCTCAGGAACAGCTTGATGCAAACACAGAAAATTATCGAATAGCAAATGAACAATTAAGATTAGGAGGCATTAATACAGTAGATTATTTACTGGAGAAGAATTTATATGTTCAGGCACTTCAGAATTTTACTCAGGCAAAGTATAATGCTGTTATAAGTTTAAAAATATACGATTTCTATAAAGGTGACGCAATCAAACTATAAAAATGACAAAATGAAAAAAAGTAAATTAATAATTATCATCATTGGAGTTTTACTTATAGGATGTATAGGCTATTTTATTTTTCACAAAGAGGACAATAAAGTAGAATTGATAACAGAAAAACCACATTATGGAGACATTGCAACCAGTGTAACGGCAACTGGAAAAATACAACCCGTAGACACCGTTGCGGTTGGAACACAAGTTTCCGGCACTATACAGAAAGTTTTTGTTGATTTTAATTCAGTCGTAAAAAAAGGACAACTATTGGCTCAGATAGATCAGTCTTTATTCATTGCGCAGGTACAACAAATTACAGCAAATTTACAATTAGCAAAAAATAACTTGGGCTACCAACAGTCTAATTTTAACAGACAGAGTGAATTATATAAAGCAGGAGGGATCAGCAGGGCTGATTTTGAAACTGCAAAGAATCTTTATGATGTTGCAAAGGATAATGTAAACAGTGTAACTGCACAGTTAAGTTCTGCAAAAAAGAATCTTTCTTTTACCAATATCTTTTCGCCTATAGACGGAACCGTTTTGTCGAGAAAGGTTAGTGAAGGGCAGACTGTAGCCGCTAGTTTAAATACACCAACTTTATTTAGTATTGCGAGGGATTTAACCAAAATGCAGGTTCAGGCGTCAGTAGATGAAGCAGACGTTGGAAATGTAAAAGCGGGAGAAACTGCCACTTTTACTGTGGATGCTTTTCCAGATGATGTATTTAAAGGTACCGTGATCGAAGTGAGATTACAGCCAGCAATTTCATCCAATGTTGTTACTTATACCACAATTATAAATGCTCCGAATGTTGATTTAAAACTCAAGCCAGGAATGACTGCCAATATTATTATTTACACTAATGAAGTAAAAAAGACCCTGCTTATTTCAGCAAAAGCAATTGCTTTTCAGCCGGATTCTACTTTGGGAAAGCAATATAAAATCAGAAAACTGTTTTTGGGAAATCGTAAAGGCAAAAATAAGAATAAGCATGAAGGCAATTCTAAATCGAATAACAAAAGCCCAGATACTATTGACCACAAGAAAGCGATTGTATGGAAAAAAGAAGGCGATTCTATAATTCCAAAACATATTCGAATAGGGTTAGATGATGATATCAATGTACAGGTTGTTGAAGGAATAAAGGAAAAGGATGAAATTATCACAGGCGTTAATGCATTAAATCAGTCCAAAGAATCAAAAGGAACAAATTCAAGTCCGTTTATGCCGAAACGTGGTGGCGGTGGCGGAAAAAGATGATAACTGGTGAGAATAAAAAAGAAATTGCGATGGGAAAAAAGATTCTTGAAATACAAGACCTTAAAAGAGAATTTACTATGGGAGCAGAAACTGTTAGAGCTCTAAAAGGAGTTTCTTTTGATGTGATAGAAGGTGAATTTATTACCATTATGGGGAGCAGCGGTTCAGGCAAAACAACGATGCTTAATATTCTCGGCTGTCTGGATAAACCATCAGAGGGAAATTATATATTGGATGGAGTAAATATTAAATCTTTATCTAAAAATGAATTAGCAGCATTACGAAATACGAAAATTGGTTTTATTTTTCAGTCATACAACCTTTTAGCCAGAACTTCGGCCATAGAAAATGTAGAACTTCCATTGCTGTATAATTCTAAAATTTCTGCCAAAGAAAGAAGGGAAAGAGCCGTAAATGCTTTAGAAGCTGTAAAACTAGCCGACAGACTGGATCACTTTCCGAATCAGCTTTCGGGTGGACAACAACAACGTGTGGCTATAGCGAGAGCTTTAGTAAATGATCCGGTAATGATCTTGGCTGATGAAGCTACAGGAAACTTGGATACGAGAACATCATACGAAATCATGGCTTTAATTCAGGAATTGAATACGCAGGGAAAAACAATCATTTTTGTGACCCATGAGCCAGATATCGCAGCATTTAGTAGCAGAACAGTTACACTTCGTGACGGAAGAGTAACAAAAGACTTTAATAACCAAAACATAAAATCGGCTAAACAAATGCTGGCCGATTTTCGTGTGGATGAAGATTATAAATATGAAAATAGCTAATCTTTTTCTAATCGCCTTAAAAGCGCTGCGTCGTAATAAACTTCGTGCTTTGTTGACAATGCTCGGAATCATTATTGGAGTAGCTTCTGTAATTGCAATGGTTGCAATAGGACAGGGATCCAAAAAAAGCATTCAGGATCAATTATCCAGCATGGGATCCAATATGATTACAATTCGTCCTAATAGTAATGTGACGGCTGGAGCACGTCTGGATATATCAAGTGTTCAGACACTGACTCTTAGTGATGTGGATGCACTTAAAAAAGAATCAAAATATTTAAATGCTATTTCTCCTGCCGTATCGAGTAAAGGACAGGCTATTAATGGTGCTTTAAACTGGCCTACCAGTATGCAGGGAGTAAGTGTTGATTATCTGAAAATTAGAGACTGGCCGCTCAAGGATGGAATTGCTTTTAGAGAGTCTGATGTACATACAGCCAATAAAGTTTGCCTGGTTGGCCAAACAGTTGTAGACAATATATTCCCGTATGGAGCAAATCCTATAGGGCAGATCATCCGATTTAATAAAATTCCGTTCAGGATTATAGGGGTTTTACAATCAAAAGGAGAAAATGCATTTGGACAAGATCAGGATGATATTATTATTGCGCCTTTTAGTACAGTGCAAAAAAGAATAACAAATTCTATTTATCTTCAAAATATATATGCATCAACAATAGATGAAAGCCATACAGAAGCTGCGACAGGTGAAATAGAACAAATTATGCGTACTGCACATCGTTTAAAAGCCAAAGATGAAGATGATTTTTCAGTACGAACACAAGCAGAATTAATCAATACTTTTAGCTCAACAAGTCAGCTGTTAACCGTCTTGTTAACCGCAATATCAGGAATTTCGTTATTAATTGGCGGAATCGGAATCATGAATATTATGTATGTTTCCGTTACAGAGCGAACCAAAGAAATTGGTTTACGCATGTCGATCGGAGCAAACGGAAGAGATATTTTATTGCAGTTTTTAGTCGAAGCAATATTGATCAGTTTAACAGGAGGATTAATTGGAATTCTATTAGGAATTCTAGCATCTGAACTTATACAATTCTTTTTGCAGTGGCCAACTTTAATTTCTGAGTCTTCTGTAATACTTTCCTTTTTAGTTTGTGCAATTACGGGAATTTTCTTTGGTTATTACCCTGCTTTAAAAGCATCTAAACTAGATCCTATTGAAGCTTTGCATTATGAATAACTTCAGGCATTATTGCTTAGCTTACTACTGACATTGATATTGACATTGACATTGACATTGTTATTGCTAAGCTTCCGTCCAATAAAATATTTAAAAGAAGTCTTCTAATATATTTACGAGATACAACGCAGTAAAATTTAAAGAGAGAAGCAGAAACTTTGCTTTTTCGGCTATTGCTTTAGTGCGCGCTGCATAATATAGTGACGAATGATCAGTTTCAGAACCGTTTGATTTAGCGATATTGCTGTATATATTTATAATATTGTTTTCTTCAATAGAGGGATGTCTTAATACAGGAGAAGCAATATTTAGTAACTCAGAGGTGTAATCATCTTTATGAGTCAAATAACGATGATAAACGACTATTTTTCCTTTTAGATTGGGAAGAGACTTCATGAGCAGTTCTTCTTTTTCCTTAGCTGTAAAGATAAAAACAAAATCAGCCGATCCCGCTTTTTGAATGGTTGCCGTCTGGTCATTCTTTCCCATTTTCTCTACAGCATTTTTAAAGGTATGTGGGCTGTCTAATGAACTAATAAAAACTTTATAACCGGCATCAGCGCTTCTTTGGGCAAAATCCAGACTGAAAATTCCAATTCCAATAATTCCGACAGTAATTTTTTTGTTCATTAATTTAAAATAGAGGTTAAGTGGCACTAAATTAAATATTAAAACTTTCAAAATTTAAATTATTTTTTAGAAAGATTAGGGCGTATAAAATTTTTAAATAGTTTAAATAAAAATGATTTTTTTTAGTCTCTTGAATAGACATATTCGTGTCTTTGTACCCATTTTTTATCCTCTGCAAAAAGAACATCTTTACGTATAGAAAACACATTTTTACTTATTGTATACGTTTGTTTTATCAGGGCTTCCTTATTGTCATTACCGTCTTTTCCCTGTCTTTGAGTAACAATTTGTATTTGGCCATCTGGAAGTTCTGTTCTTGAGACCACTTCTTCTTTTCCAATGTTTTTTCCATCCTGTGAAATGGTAATCGTTTGAGTGGAGTTAGCACTCTTTTCTTTAGGATAAGTATTAATGAAGTTAAAATCGTTGGTACCGTCAATTTTTTTAACTTCAATGTCAGCTGCCATTGTATAAGGTTTTCCGGAAGAATAATCTAGATAAGTCAGACTTCCTTTCCAGTTTCCTAATACTTTTTGAAAGTCTTCAATAAGCTGCTGTGAATTCCCCTGAGCATTTGAGGAAGATGTTATAAAGAATATAATCGTTAAGGTTATAATGCTGTTGATTTTTCTCATTTGGATTAATTTGTTAAGTAATACATATCAGATACTGTCAAAACTAAAGAGAAGAAAGCGAAATAAAATTGACTTTGGTTAAGTTTTTGAAAATCAGTTTTTTTAGGCTGTTTTTTTTAAACATATAATTATTTAATAATTAAGTTTTTTCGTATATTTAGGATATAATAAATAAAGAATAAACTATGCGAAAACATTACTTTCTTTTATTTGTTTTGTTGACTTTACCTTTAGTCAATGGTATTTCACAAACCAACTACAGCCTCCAAAAATCCCTTCAAACAGCCAAAAAAAACAACCTCGTACTCAAAGGCCAATATTATGATGTAGATATTGCCCAAAGTGATATTGTTACGGCGAAATTGAGGCCTAATCTTATTTTAGGATTTAATTATATTGGTATTGCATCAGAAAAAAATTATGCACCCAATACCGGTTTTTTTAATAACGCTAATACTCAAACGAATTTACAACTAGGTAAAGTTTTTCAGTTGGCTGGAACACGCAAGAATAAAATTGATTTTGCGAGTCAGAATTCGGTTTTAACACAAAAAAACTATAATGAAATAGAACGCAATCTTTTTCAGGATGTAGGCTTGAAATGGGTTGATGTCTGGGCAGCACAAAAACAATTGGAAATAGTTAAAAAAGCCAGCAGTAACTTAGACAGTTTAGTTATTATAAATAAAGTACGTTTAAAAAATGAGGTAATAACCGAGACAGATTTTAATCGTACCTCGTTGCTGGCGAATCAATATGCATTAGAAATAAAAAAATCGGAACAAAATTTAAAAAACGAATTGCTCAGTCTTAAATATTTACTAGGTGTTCAGGAAGAAATTAATATTGATTCGGCTGATGATTTTGTATTTGTACTCCCTTCTAATTTAGAAGATTTGTTAAAGGAAGCTTTAGATAAACGAACAGATGTTTTGGCCTCTAAATCAATACTTGATGTTGCTAATACCAATATTAACCTTCAAAAATCATTAGCTTATCCACAGCCTGAAATGGGACTGATTTACAATCCGCAAAACATGATTCCATATATCGGTTTATATGGTACAATTGAGCTTCCTTTTTTCTCAAGAAATCAAGGAGAAATAAAAAAGTCAAATTACCTAAAACAACAGGCCGAGCAAAATCTGACAGCTACACAGGGTTTAATTCGAACAGAAATAACAAATGCCTATAATTCTTATCAAATTCAAAAAAGTAATCTGGAGAATTTTATCGGACTATTGACAAGATCAGAAAATATTTTAAAGAGTGTAAAATATTCTTATTTAAGAGGCGGTACTACCATTATTGATTTTCTGGAAGCACAGCGAAGCTGGCTCGACATACAGCAGCAGTATTACGATTCTATGCAGGAATATAGAAAAAGTTATATCACACTGCTTTATGCTTCAGGGTTAATCAATCAAATCGCACAATAATGCTTTGAGATAACCATCTCAAGATTCATAAAAAAATAAATACTATCTACATATGAAACATTTAATAAAGTATAGCAGTATTATAGTTCTATTTCTTTACGCCTGCAGCGGAAAAGAAAAGAAACAAGATCAGGTAGTAAACAACTTACCACAGGTAACAAATAATGGAAAGACCATTGTATTTCCTACTGACAGCAGTGCTGTTTTCTTCGAAACAGAATCCATAGGAAATTCTGTTCTTAATAATCAAATTATGGCACCTGCAAAAGTTTCTGCAACAGTCATGAAATCTCAAGAAGGAGCATCGCAGAATATTATTTTATTTGAAAATCCAGATTTGGCAGCCAGTTATACACAGCTTATTCAGCACTTAGCTAATGTTAATCAAATTCAGAATAAAAACATAAAACAAAAACAAATAGAAGTGGATCGTGCTAAAGACTTGCTGGCTCATGGCGCGGCAACAGGCAAAGACCTACTGGAAGCACAGACAGCATTATCTGTAGAACAGACCAATTTGGCTAATGAGAAAGCGGCTTTGATTGAATACGAAACAGACTTGAAAGCTGGCGGTTTTGAACCTCAAGCACTCAAAAAAGCAAGAGCAGGCACATCATTTATTATTTGCGATATTCCAGAAAATCAGATCAGCAGAATAAAAAACGGTGATAATTGTATCGTACAGTTTACAGCTTTTCCTAACGAAAAATTCTCCGGAAAAATTGATGACATTGCCGATATGATTGATCAGTCAACCAGAATGGTAAAACTGCGAATAAGCTTGAATAATTCAAGCGGAAAATTTAAGGCTGGTATGTTTGCGACAGTTTCTTTTGGCGTAAGCGAAGGGGACAACATCAGTATTGATAAAAATTCATTGGTTACGGTTCAGGCAAAAAATTATGTTTTTGTAAAAAAAGGCAATAAAGAATTCGAACGTACAGAAGTGACAATCGGAAATCAGATAGGAGACAGAGTCGTAGTGTATAATGGTTTAATGAGTGGTGATGCTATAGCCGTAAAAGGTGTCATGCAGCTGAAAGGACTCAGTTTTGGATATTGAAAACAAAGATTCTGTTTAAAAGATGAGAGTGAAAAACAGTATTTACTAACACTTTAAAGAAAAAACAATGACACAAGCACAAGTATATATAGATAAAGATGAATTAAAAGGAACCCAGCCTTTGTATGAATATATTTTAAGGTTTTTGATTGAACACAAAATTATGGGAGCAACTGTATTTCATGGTAAATTAGGATATGGAGCCAGTCGGTATCTTAATAGGCCTCATGATTTGTTCAGTTTTGATAAAATACCTTTACTGATCAATTTTATAGATGAAGATGAAAAAGTAAAATCTGTTTTAACAGCTTTGCGAAAAGTATATAAAGGAGGTTTTATAGTTACGAATCAAGTAGAAAAATGGTAAACAGATGATTAAAAATTTACTCATATTCAGTCTTCGTAACCGTTGGGTTATAATTGCAATCAGTGTTGTTTTAATGGCAATAGGTTTTTGGTGTTTTACCAATTTAAAAATAGAAGCTTATCCAGATATTGCAGATACCAATGTCATCATAGTAGCACAATACGATGGAAGAGCAGCTGAGGAAGTAGAACAGCAGGTTACTATTCCCATTGAAAGAGCTTTGCAGAATACGCCAAATGTTTTAGATCGCAGAAGCAGAACTATTTTTGGTTTGTCAGTAGTCCAGCTTACTTTTAAAGATGGTACCGATGATTATTTTGCACGTCAACAAGTAACAGAACGACTTTCAGAGGCTGAACTGCCAGATGGTGTTGCGCCTTCATTAGCACCGCTTTCTACCGCTGTTGGCGAGATTTTCAGATATGTTGTAGAAGCACCTTCAAACTATAGTCAGGCCGAGCTTAGAGATTTGCAGGACTGGGTTATAAAACCTGCTTTGCTTCAAGTTCCAGGAATTGCTGATGTAACTACTTTTGGAGGACCATTAAAGCAGTTTCATATTATTACTTCGCCGGAAAAGTTAAGAAAATACAATCTTACATTGCAAAATGTAATGGATGCAGTAGATGCAAATAATCTAAACACAGGGGGAAATATAATTGAAAGAGGCGGACAAGGTTTTGCAGTGCGTGGTTTAGGTGCGATTAAAACAGAGCAGGATATTCAAAACATTGTTCTTAAATCTGAAAATGGGGTACCGGTTTTTGTTCGTGATGTAGCAACTGTCGAAATCACGCCTCCACCGCCGAGTGGTGTTATGGGATATACGGTTACCCAGGACAAAAAAGATGTAAGCAGCGGTGTTGAAGGTATTATTCTTTTAAGGCGATATGAAAATCCAAGCGAGGTTTTAAAATTGTTAAAAGAAAGAATGGCCGAGCTACAGGAAAATGATCTGCCTCAAGGCGTAAAACTGCGCCCTATGTATGACAGAACGTTTTTAATTGATCATTCGCTTGAAACTGTTGCGCATACCTTATTTGAAGGAATTTCTATCGTAATTATACTGTTGATTCTGTTTCTTGGAAGTTTCAGAAGTGCACTAGTAGTAGCTTTGACTATTCCATTTGCATTACTATTTGCCTTTATTTTAATGAGACTTACGGGTATTCCTGCCAACTTGCTTTCACTTGGAGCAATAGATTTCGGAATTATTGTAGATGGTGCTTGTTTAATGGCAGAACATCTTATAAGGAAATACAGAACAGCGACACCAGAAGAAAAACAAGAGGGAATTGTGCAAATTACCCTTCAGGCAGCTCAGGAAGTTGGAAGAGAGATTTTCTTTTCTGTAACTATTATTATATTGGCTTATATGCCAATACTTTTAATGACTAGAGTAGAAGGTAAATTGTTTTCTCCGATGGCTTTAACTTTGGCTTTTGCCGTTATTGGTTCAATGCTGGGAGCGCTTACCTTTATTCCTGTGTTAATTTCGTTTGTTTACAGAAAGGCAATGCTCGATGTAGATAAACCCATAAAAGAACACAAAAATGTGGTATTGGATTATTTGACGAAATCATACGAAAAAACATTATCAAGGTTTTTAAATAGTTATAAAAAAACGACAATAATTGGTTTCTCGATTGTGGCAATATTCATTTTATGTGGCTTAAAATTAGGAACTGAATTTTTACCAACATTAGATGAAGGATCGATCTTTTTAAGAGGAAATTTTCCAGCCGGAATTTCGATACAGGAAAATGCAAAGTATGCTCCTAAAATCAGAAAAATTATCGCTAAGTATCCTCAAATATCTTACGTAATAACTCAGACCGGACGTAATGATGATGGTACAGACCCGTTTCCTGCTAATAGAAATGAAATTTTAGTGGGATTAAAAGATTACAAACTCTGGAGCGATACTATTGCTAAAAAAGATTTGGTCGAAATAATTAAAAAAGATCTGCAACAGCAAATTCCATCAGTACAATTTTCTTCAGGACAGCCTATTATTGATCAGGTTATGGAAATTGTAAACGGAAGTGCCGCAGACCTTGCAGTTTCTGTCGTAGGCGACGATTTGGAAATGATGAGAAAAAAGGCAGAAACCATTGCACAAATTGCTAAAAATACTCCAGGTGCTGAGAATGTTAATATTGAACAGGAGGGTGAACAAGAGCAATTGGCAATTGATATTAATAGAGAACAGGCTGCGAGATTCGGAATTAATGTGGCCGATATTCAAAATATGATTGAGGTAGCAATTGGCGGAAAAACAGTTTCGACTTTATATGATGGAGCAAAACGTTATGATATTGTGGTTCGTTTTTTACCAGAATACAGAAATTCTATTGATGCAATAAAAGAAATTTTAGTACCTTCTTCTAATGGTGCTTTAATACCAATGAATCAATTGGCAGATATACATTTTGTTGAAGGACAAACGAATATTTATCGTTATGGAAGTAAACGAATGATTACGGTTAGAACGAATATTAGGGGGAGAGATCAGGGAAGTTTTGTGAAAGAATTACAAGCAAAAGTTGGGAAAAACGTAACTGTGCCTAAAGGATATAGTATCATTTACGGAGGTCAATACGAAAATTTGGAACGAGCAGGAAAACAATTGGCATTCACTATTCCGCTAACAATTATTATGGTTTTCTTATTTCTGTTTATGCTTTATAAAAATTTTCAGCACACCATGATTACCATGAGCTGTATTTTGTTTGCTTTAGGAGGTGGTATTATGGCTTTACTTCTTAGAGGGTATTATTTTAATGTTTCTGCAGGTGTTGGATTTGTCAGCATTTTTGGAATTTCGGTTATGTCAGGTGTACTTCTTGTATCGGCTCTCAACAGAAAAACATTGTTTAAGAAGGATAATTTGCAGGAAAACGTATTAATGGCTTCAAAGGAGCAGTTAAGAGCCCTATTATCAATTTTGGTTGTGGCTATCGTAGGTCTTATCCCTGCTGCTACATCTTCTGGAATTGGTTCAGATGTGCAAAGACCACTTGCAACGGTAATTATAGGCGGATTAACAAGTACCTTATTTTTTGCACCAATACTAATCCCTCCTTTATATTTTTGGTTGAATGAGAAAAAAAAGAAATAAAAATTTGATACTTATAAGTTTGAAATTTGATTATATGTTTTAAAAATAAAAGCGATTGAATGTTTCAATCGCTTTTACAAAACAAAAACAATAATTTGAAAAGACTATTTAGTATATTTTTTTCTTAAAATATTGATTTCTTTTGGACCAATTCCCATTTCCTGCTGCAGGAAGTTTTCTACACTTCCGTACTGAGTTTTAATCCCTTCAAAAAAAGAACGGATAAGTTCTGGTTTTAATGCCATTTCATTTTCAATCTGGGCCTCAGTTAAACCGCTCATTTTTGCCAGAGGTGCCATCATGCCTTTGTTCATTTTCTTTAAATAAATATTAGAAGCTACATAGTCTTCTTCAATAGTATTCTGCGGAACTTGTAAAACATAGAGGAACAATGCAGTAGCCATACCAGTACGATCACGTCCGCCTGTGCAATGGTACATTACAGCTTCTTTTTTATCAGCAGTTAACAGTTTTACAAATAAAGGGCGAAAACGATCTCCACTGTATTTTACTGCATCTATGCCATAAAATTTTTCAAGAAAACCTCCTTCTTTCAAAAGCTTAACCATCTGCGCTGGATTTGGAATACTGTCGCTTCCGGCTGGACTTAAGGTATAATCTGTATTTTGGGGTAAACGATCTGGAGCTGCTTTTGATTCGGCAACACCTCTAAAATCTACTATCGTATGGATTTTCTTTTTATCTAAAAGATTTATATCCTCAGGGGTCAATTTATCAATACCGGCACTTCTAAATACTTTTCCCCAAACCACTTCTTTTCCATTTGTTGTTTTATAACCGCCAACATCTCTAAAATTTAATGCTCCTTTTACTGGAACTAATCTTTTTATACTGTCTGTAAGCTGAGCGCTTGCTAATGCCTGCACTAAAATTGCACCTATGATTATTGTTTTTTTCATTTTATACTGAATTAATTTATTTTTTTTATAAGATGTCGTAGCGTAATCCTGCCTGCCCACGGCTTCCGTACCACTCTTGTGAAGTAATGCGGCGTTTGTCATTCCCCATGTACATTTTAACTGGAGAATCGCTTAGATTATTCAACTCGATAAAAACTTTAAGTTTTTTATTGATATTGACAGTTGCAGAAGCGTCAATTGTGAAGTTAGAATCTGACCAGATGTAATAATCAGGGCCTAATTGCTGATTTATAGTTTCTACTGAATTACCACGGTAATTACCTGCAAGACGAACCATTACACCATTTCGTTCATAGAAAAGAATTGCATTAAATAGGTTTTTAGATTGGTTTGGAAGACTTGTTTTATCATTAACAACAGTTGTTCCATTAACACGCGGGACTTCTGTTTTTGAATCTAAAAATGTATAATTAAACTCAACTCCAAATCCGCTCCAGAAGCCATTTAGGAAATCAAATCTTTTATTGATTCCAGCTTCAAACCCTACTAAAGAAGCTTTGTTTAAGTTTTTTGCCTGTGTAACCAAATAATCATTCCCGTCAATATTCTGCATACTTACATCTGTAAATACTACATCTGTAATGTTTTTGTAGAACGCACCTCCAGAAAGAAGTCCAACATTTTCAAAATAATATTCTCCCATTAAATCAAAATTGTTACTGAAAGTAGGTTTAAGATCAGGATTTCCCTGTGTGATAGTATTAGGAGAAGCAGTTGTATTGGTAGAACTTCCAGGTGTCATGTCTCCAAAATTTGGACGAACAAATGTACGCGTGTAAGCTGCTCGCAGATTTGATTTTTCTGTTAACTGATATTTCAAATGTAGCATCGGAAGAAACGAATTATAATTGTTTTCTACAACAGATGGGCTTAATGTAATTACAGCTGGAGTTCCTTCAGTTGTTGCTTTGGTTCCGTTTAAAGTCATAGCAGTATATTCGTTGCGCAAACCTCCAATAATTTTCAGTTTTTCTGTAGCATCAATTTCAGCCATTGCATAGCCAGCAATCACATTTTCATCGCCTGTGTAAAATGAGGTTGCATTTGTTTTAGAAGTAAAATCCATAAAACCATTTGATGTTTGGAACGATTGTCCGTACATATTAAACAACTGATCCTTAGTTAACGGATTTATAATGAACTGGCTGAAATCTCCATTCATGTTTCCAAAGAATTTGCTTCCATTTGGGAAATTAGTAGTCTGTAAAGAAGAAAGAGGTACTAAAGCTGGAGAGTTTGGTATCCCAACAGCGGCTCCTGGGAGATAAACAAAGTTAGAACCGTAAGTATTTGTTCTGTCTTTATGACGATATTTTGCGCCAAATTTTAAATTTACTTTAGAGCTTACTTCAACTTTTAGGTTTAATTGTGCAATCTGATCTCTTTCACTGTTATTCAGCTGTGCAATTACCAATTGGTTTAATAAGAGTTTTGAAGGATCCATTACCTCGCTTGGATTGGCTAGACCAGTTTCAAAATTTTCTACCGTGCCACCAACTCCGTTTGGAGAGTCAAATCCCCAGTAACGTTTTCCATCGCTCGAAAGATCATTGAAACCTCCAGTAATTCTCTGGCGGAAAGTTGCAATAGGAAGTCCTTTATTGCCTGAAGTTGGAGGAGTATCCAAATAATATTCAGATTTATGATTGCTGTAACTCCAGTCCAGTTTGAATTTTTCGTTCATCTGATGTTCACCACCCACTTCAAAACCATTTAAAGCTGTTTGGTAGTGAGAGTATCTGTAATTGTATTGGAAACGGGAATTAGTATAATCAATATAAGATTCATAAACAGGACGTATATCATCAAATTTATTTGCCATTCCTCTAAAGAATATTTTATCAGAAGGTGTAAGTTTATATTCAGCTCCTACATTTAAACCTTTAGTTTCACGTTCTCCCATATAACGTTTAAAAAGAACTGTATTTAATGATTTCTTTTGTTCAACAACAGCGGCACCAGTATTATAAGTTGCAGCAAATTCGTCAGAACCCCATTGTCTGCTCCAAATTGCTCCCGAAACAATAATACCTAATTTATTATTAAAGAATCGGTCTCCATAAGTTACAGATGCATTATAAGTTCCGTTTTCACTGAAAGTGTTATAACCGCCTGCTGCACTCACATTCAATACACGTTTTGTTGGCGCAGTACGCGTAATAAAATTAATAGAACCTCCAATTGCATCACCTTCCATGTCTGGAGTAATCGCTTTGGCAACCTGCACATATTGAATCATTTCTGAAGGGACAGCATCTAAAACTGAAGAGCGATTCCCCATAACATTTGAACTTGGAAGACGATTTCCATTAAATAGAGCAGAAGTCCATGCAAAAGGAGTTCCCCTTACAGTTGCTTGATCTGCTTCACCATGATAACGGGCTACCGCAACACCCTGCATACGTTGTACTGCTTCGGCAGCATTTCGGTCTGGTAATTTTCCAATAGCATCTGCGGCCATAACATCCATAATTGCTAGTGAGTTTTTCTTGATACTGTAAGCTTTTGCCTGTGATGGCGCCATAGTACCCTTTACTACAATTTCTTTTAATGCAGCAGAACCGTCTGGCGTCATTTGGATTAATCCTAGGTCATTTATTCCTTTTTTTAGGTTTATGGTAAGCGATTTTGTCTCAAATCCGATATAGCTTATTTCAATAACCGCTTCTCCTTCTCCTGGAGCGGTAATAGTAAAAACGCCCTGTAAATCTGAAATAGCAGAATTATTAAACGTTTTTCCCATAATATTAGCAGTCGGCAGTGTTCCTGCATCACTGGTAATAACTCCCTTTATGGTCTGAGCATTTGCTGATAGTACTGAACCGACTATGAATACAGAAGTGAGAAGTAATTTTTTAAATATCTTTTCATTTCTGAACATTGATTTTAGAATAATTTTAGGTGTCATGTTTTATAGTTTTTTTGCAAAGATTGCTACGAAACAAACTATGAAACGACTTTGTCGATTGAGGAGTACTTTTTTGAAGTGTCAATCTTTTGTTTGTTGTGTAAGATCTTGATTTTTAAAGCCTTATAATTTGTTATTAAATTGTTATGAATCAATTGTTTTGCAATTCCTAAACATTAAATTAACAGTCTCATGGTACTTTAGCACAAAGATTTTTAAGATGAAATACATTATCGCTATCGGAATTTTTCAGGCTCTACTGGCCGCTGTATTGCTTTTAAGAAGCAGGTACCGAAAAAATGCAGATGATCTACTAATTTCTCTTGTAGTTTGTATAGGACTCCATCTTTCTATAAAATTTTTCATTTTCACTTTTGTGGAAGATCAGCAGGTTCTTAATATGATGAATACCTTTATTGGTTTTTGCTATATTCCGTTATTATATCTTTATACCTTAAAAACTATTCGTCCTGAATTGGTTGCCGCCTCAAAGTGGTATCTTTTTATTCCGTTTTTTATTGGCGCAATTGGTTATTTTTCTACGGTTTGTGTATTAACAGTTACATCGCCAAAAGCTTATTTAGTTTTATATTGGTACAACACTATCAGTCTTTATACTTTACTGCCTTTAGATATTATCGTTTCTGGCGGGATTATTTATCTGGCGATTACTAAATTGCCAAGAAATAGCCAGGAAAAAATACTGATTATACAGCTTGCTTCGCTTTTTTTGGGAATAGGTCTGCTTAGTGTTTTATTTTTGATTTTTAGCTCTTCAATGCTTTCTTTGAATTATTTGAGTAGATCTATAATTTACACGCTTCTTGTAGTGATTACAATTAGAATAATTACATATAAATATGGAGCGATTATAGAACCAGTTTCGGCAGATGTTGATAATGATTTCCTGTTATCGGCTGGAGACTCTAATATTCTGCCAGAAATTAGTAATCAGATGAATTCTCTTACGGAGAGTAATTTGGACATGGAAGATATTTTGGATGAAAAAAAGAAAATTTTACAGCCACAAAAAAGAAGAGAAATACTCAGCCATAGCGAGATGTTTAAAATACTCCTTAAGCTTGAAAAAGCAATGGAAAAAGAGCATTATTATATGGAGAGTGATCTTACTTTAGATAAACTTGCCAAGCTCAGCAGTCTAAGTAAATATCATATAAGTGAAACCTTAAACCATTTCGTTCATAAACCATTCTATACCTTTATTAATGAATATCGTATAGAACATGTTAAAAGGAATCTAAAAAAATTATCTGAAAAAAATATCAGTATTAATATTCTTGAATTGGCTTATGAAGCTGGGTTCAATTCTAAATCATCATTTAATAGATATTTTAAAGAAATTACTACCTATACGCCTAGAGAATATATCAGCTTGATTATGACAGATGCTTTAACGTCTTAGAAAAATCTTACTTTTTTATTGTTTAAATTTTTTTGATTATAAATTTAGTTGGATATGTTTTTGGTATGTTTTTTTGAAAATATACTACAATCATAACCTTATTAAAAAGGGACAAAATGGTTTTAATTTTTATAGACTTTACTAATATTTAACTTTTAAGAAAGAAAATTTAATATTTCAGATCATTTTATTATATCCAATAAATGAAATATTAAGTTACAAATGCTTGTTATATAGTTAATTAAGTATGTCTGGATTAGAAAAATCAATGTAAATGTTGGTTTTGGAACTTTTCAATAATAGTATTACAACTTTGCTCTAATGTTTAAGGTGTAAAGGATAAAATTATTTAAAAAGCAACCTGTTTTGTAAAGTGTTTATTTATAGACTTTTAATGTTTTAAATTGATTTAAATTTTTTTATCTAATACGAAATAAACTTAAGGATGTGATCAGATTAGTTTATATTCTATTTGTTTCATTGTTAAGCTTTTATTACTAACATTTTTGTGATATGATATTTGTCTATGTTTGTTTTAAAAAAGTAATATTAATAATAAGCCAATAAAATAACTATGTTAAGTTTTCTAAAGCCTAAAAAGGAAAAAAGATTAGTTTCTAAAAATGATTTTAATGCGAATTTAGTTAAGCACTACAGACTTGCAACTGAATCTCTGGTAAGTCTGCGAGACGCTGGAATTGAAGAAGAAGATGAATTAAGAATAGATTTCTTTTTTTATGCTAATACCCGCGAGAAAGCGAAGACATTAGAAATGGAAATTCAAGAGAAGGATTTTACCGCAAATTTTGAGACAGCATTGCATGATAAAAATCTTTTTATAATTTCCGGGAAAACAGGAAAGATTAAAATGATGCATGAAACTTTAAGTAAATGGGTCACTGAAATGTCTGAATTAGGATATGAGTATGACTGTATTTTCGATAGCTGGAGCATTGATTCTGAATTGAAATAAAATATTAGAATACAAGAAAATATTGTAGAAATCTTATGGCGCCTTTACTAATGGCATCTTTTTTTTATTATAATTTCTAATTCATCGTGATTTTTCAGTTTATAAAAGTCTATGCAATCTGCTTTAATCTGAAAATAATTTCGGGCATAATTATCAGATTCAAAACCTTTGACAGTTTTTATAACCACAATAGTTTACGGTAGAGAGGAATTGCTTCAAGTAACGCTGATGCAAGATTGTGGCATAGAAATTTATATTACATAATATCATCAAAAGCACCTTAACTTTTACTGCTGAACCACAGATGGCTAAAGCTTATTTGTTTATCCAGATTTTTTTATTTTTATTTTGGTGAGTGGGGCTAGCTAGCTGGGAAGAAATAAATATATCTTATAATCTCTATTTAGATCTAAGAGATGATCTGCAATTATAACCTTAAGTTAGGACAGACTAGTTTTACTTGCCTTAGATTTTGGTAATAATGCTGCGCCACAATTGTGTTTTAAAATAATTCTACTAATTCAATTTATTGGAGGATTTAAATTCGACAGGTGCCATTCCTACTTTTTGTTTAAAAAGTCTTGTAAAGTGCTGTTGGTATTTAAAACCAAGTTCATTGGACACTTCGGTGATCGTCTTATTCTCCTCTAATATCTTTTCTTTAGCGAGTTCAATTAATTTTGACTGTATATAATCTAATGCGGTGCTGCCGGTTTCTTTTTTAATCAAATCACCAAAATAATTAGCAGATAAGTTTAGCTGGTCGGCAAAATAACTTACAGATGGCAGTCCAATCAAGGCAGGTTTGTCTGATAAGAAATATTCGCTCAGCTGATTTTCAAATCGAGTTAAAATATCATTGTTAGCATGTGTACGGGTAATAAATTGGCGGTCATAAAAACGCATGCAGTATTTAAGAAAAAGTTCAATATTTGATACTATTAAGCTTTTGCTGTGTTTGTCAATGTTTAGTTCAATTTCCGTTGTAATTTTATAGAAGCAGTCATTAATAATTGCGCTTTCTCTTTTAGAAAGGTGCAGTGCTTCATTAACTTGATAAGAAAAGAATGAATACTCTTTTATTGTTTTTCCAAGATTAGTTCCTGCAATCAGATCCGGATGGAAAACCAATGCTTTTCCTTTAGGGGTAATTTTCTCTCCCTTGGTATCTATACCATAAACCTGTCCCGGAGCAATAAAAACTAATGTTCCGTCATCATAATCATAAGGCTGGCAGCCATATCTTATATCACCGCACTTTACCTCTTTTAGGAATACAGCGTAAACCCCCATGTATCGGCGAAAATAGCTAAACGGCGGGATGTTCTTAAAATCTACCACAGTTACAAGTGGATGAAGAGTATCAGCACCCACCGAATCATTGTACTGCTTTACTGTATCAAATCTTTCTACAGAACTCATAAAAGTAATTTTAAGCAAAGGTATTGAATCTAATATGCCTTTTTATGTTTCTAATAACGAATCAGTAAAAGTGGTAGGTAGAACCGTAGTATGTATAAGCACTGTCTTTTAGCTAATGCTGAATTTTGTAAAAGTTAAATAAACATTGAATTACGGTGGTGCTCTGTATAAATTTAAGATAGATACGAGTACCAGAAATAAAAGAAATTAAAAAACAATATGGAAAAATCAAGAAGAAAGTTTCTACAACAGACTGCATTGGCCGGAACTGGTTTAGCGCTTGCAGATGTTTCAAGTCTGCTTGCAAACGAAAGCGATAATAAAAATAAGGAAACTAAAAATGTTACTATGAATAATAAATTGATAAAATCAAAAGGGTATGCCGGAATTGATAAAGAATCACCCCTTAAATCTTGGGATTTCGAACGAAGAGCAATAGGCGATTATGATATTCTTATAGATATCAAATTCTCTGGGATATGCCACTCAGATATTCATGTTATAAGGGAACATTGGGGAACACAAAAATACCCACAGGTGCCTGGTCATGAAATTGCGGGAGTAGTTGCAGCAGTTGGACAAAAGGTTACCAAATTTAAAGTTGGAGATAAGGCTGGGGTAGGATGTATGGTTAATAGCTGCATGGAATGTACTAGCTGTAAAAATGGAGAAGAGCATCATTGCGAAACTACTGGAATGGTAGGTACTTATGGAGCGTCAGACCCTACATCACCAAGCGGTATTACACAAGGAGGATATTCAAACAATATTGTTGTAACAGAACATTTTGCTATTAAGATTCCCCAAAACATAGACTTAAAATATGCAGCACCATTATTATGTGCGGGCATCACAACTTATTCGCCTATGATGAAAACAGGAATAAAAAAAGGGGATAAAGTCGGTGTGATAGGAATTGGAGGACTTGGACATCTTGCCGTGAAAATAGCAGTAGCAAAAGGTGCTGATGTGTACGCTTTTACAACATCTTCAGATAAAGTAAATGATATAAAATCATTTGGTGCTAAAGAAGTAATTATTGTAAATGGAAAACAGGATCAGCTTAAACCGCTTTTTGGAAAACTTGATTATATGATTTCGACAGTTCCTTACGCTTATGAGATGTCAAACTATATTTCTTGTGTTAAGCCAAACGGTTTTTTTACTCAGGTTGGCCAGCCCATAAATGGCGAACTGATAATTAATAATTTCAATATGATATTCAATCGTGTTAATTTCAATGGCTCGCTTATTGGCGGTATTCCTGAAACTCAGGAAGTAATGGACTATTGTGCGCTTAATAAGATTTATCCCCAGATAGAGATTATAAAGGCAGATGAAATTAATGGAGCTTGGGATAAAGTAGTAAATAAACAGGCACGTTACCGTTATGTAATTGATGCTTCAACTTTTTAAAAAATAAAAAAATGAAAGAAGAATTTAAAGATAAAGTGGCAGTCATCACTGGAGCTTCTATGGGCATGGGACTTGCTACAGCAAAAGCATTTGCAGAATCAGGTGCTTATGTAGCTTTGGTAGATATATTAGATGCTAGTGTGCAGGCAGAAGAACTAAAAGCGGCTGGTTATAAAGCACAGGCATTTGTCTGTGATGTAGCGGATGAAAAACAGGCAAAAAAAACTGTAGAGAAAATTGTGGAGCAGTTTGGCAGTATTGATTTTGCGTTTAATAACGCAGGCATACAGGCGCCACCACAGGAGCTTGCAGATGTAAGCTATGAAATATACAACCGAGTTATGGATGTAAACCTAAAAGGGGTGTGGAATTTTATGAAGTATGAACTGCAACAGATGAGAAAACAAGGCAACGGCGCAATAGTGAACAACTCTTCTTTGGGTGGACTTGTAGGCTTGCCAGAACGTGCTGTTTATCATGCATCAAAGCATGGAATTTTAGGCATGACAAAAAGTGCCGCACTCGAATTTGCACCTAAGGGTATAAGAATCAATGCTGTCTGTCCAGGAATTATTGTAACACCTATGGTCGAAGATATGATGGTTAATCAAGCGGAATCGATGGATGCATTGGTAGAGCAGCTTCCCATAAAACGCCTAGGTAGAGCTGAGGAAATTGCCGATGTTGTACTTTGGCTTTGCAGTAAAGAATCTACCTATGTTATAGGCCAGGCTATCGCTGTTGATGGAGGTTACACAGTGCAGTAACTTAAGCTGTTTGTATTCTATTATTATTGGCTTTTAAATATTTAGTAAATTTAATCAATAGAATTTGTACTGTAAAAACGGATTTTATTCAAATCAAATAAGTGATGAAATTAAAAATACAGATAGGAGATAAACAGGTTGAAGCAGTTTTGTATAACAATCCAACAAGTCAGGACTTTGCTGCTTTACTACCTTTGACATTGACTTTAAGGGATTATAATAGAACAGAAAAAGTAAGTGATTTAAATAAAAGGCTTACGATTCAGAACGCGCCAAACGGTTATGCCGCATTTGTTGGAGATTTAACTTACTATGCCCCTTGGGGTAACCTTGCCTTGTTTTATAAAAATTACACTTATGCCACTGGTTTGATTTCTATAGGTAAAATAACAAGTGGCATCGAAGCTTTTAGTACACAAGATGCGGTTGTAGTAAAAATAGAATTAGAGAAAAAACAGTTATGAAAAGAACAATTTTAGCATGCCTGATTATAAGCGGAGCTTTACTATCATTGGGATGCAGTATCAATAAAAATAAAAAAGAGATGACAGATCAAGACAACAATCCAATTTTTCCAAAAGGAGATAAATTATCAAATGACTGGTTTACAGGAAATGCTTTTCTGACACCATTATTAGCAAAAGATAAAAACAACGAGTTTGCAATGGGAAGCGTAACTTTTGAAGAAGGAGCAAGAACCAACTGGCATACTCATCCGAAAGGACAGGTCTTAATTGTTACAGAAGGAGAAGGATTTTATCAGGAAAAAGGAAAACCGGCGGTAAATATTAAAAAAGGAGATGTGGTAAACATTCCAGAAAATGTAAAACACTGGCATGGTGCGTCGGCAAAAAATAAATTGGTTCATATTGCCATTACAAATTATGAGGGTGATACCAATGTGGTTTGGCTCGAACCAGTTTCGGATCAAGATTATAAAGATGTAAATAAATAATAGTAAATCATGACAAACAAAAGAAAATTTCTGATGATACTATTTTTTGTTTTCATGTTAATTGGAAATACAATGAACGCACAAAATTCTATTAATAAATCGCTATGTATTCAAGAACAAAGTATTGTAACTATAGCAGCGCTGACTGCAATTGGTGATATTGATAATTTAAAAATAGAGCTTAATAAAGGTCTCGATGCTGGTCTTACTATTAATGAAATCAAAGAGATATTGGTTCAACTTTATGCTTACTGCGGTTTTCCGAGAAGTTTAAACGGAATCAATGCTCTCATGGCTGTCCTTGAGGAAAGAAAGATAAAAGGTATTCAGGATAAAAAAGGTCAAGAAGCCTCTATAATTGATAGTAAATTAGATAAATATCAATCGGGAAAACAAAATCTGCAGCAACTTACAGGTATTGAAGAAAAGGAATTAAAAGGAGCCAATGCCTTTACACCAATAATCGATACATTTTTAAAAGAACACTTATTTGCAGATATCTTTAATCGTGATGTACTTAATTTTGAGCAGAGAGAATTGACAACTATAGCAGCTCTAGCTTCAATGTCTGGCGTGACACCTCAATTACAGGCACATATCGGAATGGGGATGAACACTGGAATTACTGAAACGCAAATATTGAAAGCTTTCGATTTAATTGAGAAAAATATTGGAAAACAGCAGGCTATTATAGCTAGAGAAGTTTTAGCGAAAGTGATTATAGCAAGGCAAAATAAATAAATAATTAGTTTATGAAAAAGTCATTGATAACGCCAGAAGGATTGTTTCTTATTCTATTTTTCTCTTTGTTAAATAGTAACATCATTTCTGCACAAAAAAAAGATCAAATGGTTCGTATGTCAGAAATTGAAATAGTGCCAGAGTATCTAGAAGAATATAAAGCGATCCTCAAAGAAGAGTCAGAAGCTTCTGTTCGGCTAGAACCTGGAGTAATTGCAATTTTCCCGATGTTTCAAAAGGAAAACCCAAATCAGCTAAGAATTTTAGAGATTTACGCTAATAAGGAATCGTACCAGTCACATTTAAAAACACCGCATTTTCTGGTTTACAAAACTTCTACACTTAAAATGGTTAAATCATTAAAACTTGTAGATATGGATCCTCTTGATGCAGAAGCAATGCCGGAAATGTTCAAAAAATACAATTAATTATTGATTACAGGACTTTAAAAATTTGGTCTGCGGTCACTTTAATTTGTATTAAATAGATATGAGTAGTACTAAAATTTCATAGTTTTTGATGTTTTTTTTAAAGCAATAATTTAGTTGATAAGTGCTTAATATCCATAAGATATATTTTAATCAATTTTTTGTTCCAATAAGTAATCTTGGTAAGAGATTCCGTAATTTGTATAACACTTTCATTTTATTTAGTTCGGAATTTTGCAAAGGGAAAATTTAAAAAATTTAAACTTATTGATAATGAGAAATGTAAAATTATACAATGGTGTTGAAATGCCAGTTTTAGGCTTTGGCGTATTTCAAATGCAGGATATGGCCGAATGCGAACAGGCTGTAGTTGATGCAATTGAAATAGGTTACAGATTAATTGATACAGCAGCCTCTTACATGAATGAGAAGGCAGTAGGAAAAGCAATAAAGAGAAGCGGTATTGCAAGAGAAGAACTTTTTATAACAACAAAGCTCTGGGTTAGTGATACCGGATATGAAAATACAAAAGCAGCTTTTCAGAAATCACTTGAGCTTCTTCAGTTGGACTATCTTGATTTGTATCTAATCCACCAGCCGTACGGCGATATTTACGGCTCTTGGCGTGCGATGCAGGAATTGTATCATGAAGGAAAGGTTAAGGCTATTGGAGTTTCTAATTTTCATCCTGATAGGGTTATTGACTTAGTAGTCAATACTGGTTTTGTTCCGGTGGTAAATCAGATAGAGACGCATCCATTTCATCAGCAAAACGAATCGCAAAAATTTCTTTCGGAAAATAATATTCAAATTGAATCATGGGGGCCTTTTGCAGAAGGAAAGAATAATATTTTCCAAAATGAAATTTTAAGTTTAATTGCTAATAAATATGACAAATCTACAGCCCAGATTATATTAAGATGGTTGACTCAACGAGGAGTAGTTGCTATTCCTAAGTCAGTTCGTAAGGATAGAATGGCAGAAAATTTCAACATCTTTGATTTTGATCTAACTATCGAAGATATGCAGATGATTCAAACTTTGGATAGAAATGAAAGTTTGTTTTTTGACCACAGAGATCCAAATATGGTAAAGTGGCTTAGTGAGGTAAAATTAGATAGATAAATTGTTTTTAGTTTAATTTTTTTGAAAATAAATATATTAACTCTGAATAGTCTTCGTCAAGATCAGTAGTTTTTTAAATAACCAAACATTAATACATAAGAGTAATGAATAATTCAAAGAAAAAAAACAAAATTATTTTTCTGTTCCTCGTAGCCATCTGTTTGATATCATGTAAAAATAAAGAAGATCAAAATATGGCGAATAAGTCTGGAGTTGAAAATTTAATTTTCTCAAAAGGCGAAAAAATTACGAGTCATAATTTTACAGGTAATGTCTGGTTGAATAACTTAGTTCAGGCCGACAGTATAAATCAAAATGCTGTAGGGAGTGTAACGTTTGAGCCTGGAGCAAGAACCAAGTGGCACAGCCATCCTAGCGGACAAATTATCTTGGCTCTTGATGGAGTTGGTTATTATCAGGAAAAAGGAAGTCCCAAGGTGGTAGTTAAAAAAGGAGAAGTTATAAAATGTCCAGCTGATATTCCTCACTGGCATGGTGCTAGTGTAGATGCTAAATTTATTCAAGTTGTAATAACAGGAAGAGAAAAAGGAGAGACAATTTGGCTCGAACCTGTAAGTGAAGAGGACTATGTTAAATAATAAAGAATACTTGAAGTCTTAGAATAAAGGCAGAAGATAATACTTCTAAAAATAAAACCTTCAGAATCAAAATGATTCTGAAGGTTTTTTTGATTGAAAAGATTTTTTTAAGGTTTTTGCGACCACTTAACTAATAGAAAACTGTGTTCAAGTTTTATTCAAGATTCGCTTATACATTTGCTTTAATTTTTCCGTATTAAGGAATTAGTGTCAAATAAATTCAATATAAATAAGTATGGAAACAGGTTTAATAATAATATTTATCTGCAGTTTTTTAGCTTTTGCAATAAGTGCAATCTGCGGTGGTGGTGCAGGACTTATGCTTATTCCAATTCTTGGTGCGCTTTTGCCGATGAATCAGGTTCCTGCTGCTCTTTCAATAGGAACATTTACAAGTTCTGCTTCAAGAATCATTTTGTTTAAGAAAAATATATGCTGGCATATCGTTAAATATTTTGTTCCGGCCGCTATACCTGCAGTCTGGTTAGGTGCATGGCTTCTTAAATTCCTAAACCCATTGTATTTAGAAATTGCGATGGGACTTTTTCTGATAAGTAATCTCCCGTTTGTTTTTAAAAAGCCAGAAGCGCTTAATTCTGAAAAAAAAGCATCAGACTGGTTTTTGTCTGTAATTGGATTTTCTGCTGGATTTCTATCAGGGCTTACAGGCGTAGTAGGTCTGCTATTCAACAAATTTTACTTGAACCATGGATTAACAAAAGAAGAAATAATAGCTACTAGGGCAGCCAACGAAATTATTCTTCACTTAATAAAAATAGTTTTATACACACTCTTTGGATTGATATCTATAAAAGTAGTTTCAATTGGAGTTGTAGTGGCAGTTGCCGCGGTATTATCATCTTTTTCAATGAAATGGATTCTGCCTAAATTAAGTGAATTTATTTTCAAGAAGATAGGTTATTACGCTATGGTGCTTTCAGGATTCGTAATACTAGGAAAGACTACCTCCAGTTTGGCAATGGAAAAGGGCGGAGACTTTACTGCAACTACTATATCTAAGGGACTCGAAGCAAAATTAAAATGGCAGGATGCACATTTTGCAATGGAGTTTACTTATGATGAAGGTTTTGAATTTGAACAGGTTATTCCAATGAAAGATTTGACAGCTCAACAGCAGTTATTTGTAAAAAGCAGTTATGACAAAGCAGATCGAATAATTATTGAAGCAGTTTATACAATTAACAAAACCTCTTATGAAGCATATTATATTAAAAATAACGAACTGATTCATAAAATTGATTTTGAGTAAATGTAATTTTGATCTAAATTAGAGCCAGGTAGTACTAAAAGCAGAAGTCCTCCATTACTATGGAGGGCTTCTGCTTTTATTTATCGATAAGTTCAAAGGTAACGTTCATAGATTCTGACTCTTTAAAAATTTCAATTCCTTTTTCAATTTCTGCTAGAACAACTAGACCAGCTTTTATCTCATGACCGTCCTGATTGTAGAATACTGCAATTCCGCCGCCGAGCCAATATGCTACATCTCCTTTTTTAAAGGTATTTTGTACTTTACCTTTTGTGGATAACTCACTTGAAATACCGCTGTATTTTTCCCTATTTCCAAGATCACCCATATTTAAAGTCAGGGGTAAGAGTTTTATAAAGTCTTTTGTAGTTTGATTATCAGTAAGCTGGGCATATAATAGATTTTCGCCTGTCGTTATTTTTAGTTTCTGGATCTGGCAGAATACAGAGACGGTACATAAGAATGCAAATAGAGTGGCTGTTAGATTTTTCATATCAATTTATAATTCAGATTCCTGCAGTTCATTGCCTTAATTTGTTTGCAAAAATTTGGTATAAAACTCGGTTAATTTATCGACCGCCTGACGGACATATTGTAGTTTCCAGTATGTTTCTATATGGGTTGCACCTTCAATGAGAAAAAGTTCTTTATTTTTAGCATTAACAGCCTTTCCAAAAGCATCTTCTGTCATATAGTAAGAATCTGCTTTGCTTCCTGCAATCATAAGCAGTGGCTGTTCAATTAAATCCATATTGGTACTAGCATCCCAGGTCATTAAATCAAGGAGGCTGCTCAAAGTATAATTGCCTGTTGAGTTAGGATGAGCATAAGTTTTTCCGTAATATTCCATACCCTGACGATATAAATCGGGCATTTTTGCAATTTGTTCATCTGTAAATGGTTTCGCATTACTGTTTGAATATAAAATTTCACCACCTGCTGCTTCCTGTGCTCTGGCATCTGAAGCCTGTTTTAATCTGTCCTGAATGGTGGAAAGCTGAGAATTCATGTATCCATTTCGTCTTACAAGTCCTGAATTGAACATGCTTAATGTAGCAACTGATTTGAATCGTTTATCTGACTGCGCTGCTTTTAAAGAATAACCGCCTCCTCCGCAGATACCTAGCAAGCCCAATCTTTTTGAATCAACGCCAGCATATCCTGAGATATAATCTGCCATTGCGTAGATATCTTCGATTCGGTTGGCAGGTTTATCCACGTTTCTTGGAAAACCACTGCTTGCGCCTTGATATGCTGCATCTGCTGCAATGGTTATATATCCCTGTTCAGCAAGATACTGGGCATATAAACCAGCTACCTGTTCTTTTACACCGCCGTTAGGGTGTGCAATAACTATTGCGGGATATTTAGCGGTAGAATTATAATTAGAAGGTGTATAAACGTTGGCAGCAATAGTAATGTCTTTAATTTTATAACTTACGGGATGAATATTAACCCTTCCTTTTATGTTTTCAGTTATTGCTCCGTCATAGACCAAAGTAAATGGGTTATTCTGGCTTTTTGTATTTTCATTTTCTTTCATATAAATATTTTTTAAAATTTCTTTCATTAAACTGCTTTCTGCGGGACCTATTTTGTCCTTTAGCAGTTCAGAAATGCTGTATAATTGATTTTTTGTCAGTCCATTATAAATGCCTACATTGATATGAGAGCGTAGCTGGGGATCAGCATTTCCTAAACTGGCTAATGCTGCTATAGTGACAATTTCGCGAGTTTTAAAATCTAACAGATCACGGCCAAAGATATCAGCGAAAAGATGCTCTTTTAGGAAAACATCTATGATTGGCACAAAATCAGCAGTACTGGTTTTCATGTCACTGCCCAGTAGTTTGGCCTGTATTGCTGTGCCTTTCTTTAATCTATTTTCATTGGTAATGAATGTAGCGGAAGGTTTTCCTGCCAAGTCGTTCCTTCCATTTTTTTTACGTTCCTCAAGTACAGTTCTAAATGTGCCTAAAGCATTTAAAGCGCGTGGAAATCCAGCATAAGCGTAGAGCTGTATCAGTACTTCTTTGATTTCATTAATGCTTAATCCTGCGTCTAATCCGCTGTTTAGTGAAGTTCGCAGTTGGGGCATATCTCCCTTTGCTGTAAATCCAGCTATTGGAACAAGACTTAGCTCTTTACTATTCAATGGGTGGTCTGCTTTCATATTGGTCTGTGCATGTAACGATATTATATTTCCAAATTGAACTGTAAGTAATACCAAGAGGGATAATGCTTTTAGCTGTTTCATATGTTTGTATTTAAATTGATAATACAAAATTCCGCATATTAAAAGAACTCATTCTTATATTAATTACGGAGTTACCTACCAATATTACCGATTAGCTTCCATATAAGAAAAATGAGGGCTTTTATTTTATAGCTTTGTAGTAAATCAAACTGTATTTAAGATGGAGGATATTATAAAATTTGATACAATAAGCCAATATAATGCTTTTAATAAGCAGGAAACCCTACATCCATTAATAAGTTTGGTGTACCTAGATAAAGCAGCCCCAAGGCAACATCGAAAGCTGCATTACAGTTTTTATACCGTTTTTTTAAAACAAATATACTGTGGCGATTTACGTTACGGGTTGAGTAATTATGACTATGAAGAAGGAACATTAATTTTTCTTGGACCAGGGCAGGTTATAGGACAGAATAGTGATGAATACTATCAGCCTCAGGGTGTTGCACTGGTTTTTCATCCTGATCTACTACATGGTACATCGTTGGGGAGAAAGATACAGAACTACAATTTTTTTTCTTATTCTTCAAATGAGTCTCTTCATTTATCCGAAGTAGAGAAGCAGATAATTCTAGATTGTTTTGCTAAGATAAATTACGAGCTTCGTCATGCAATTGACAAACACAGTAAGCATTTGATAACAGCTAATATTGAGCTATTTTTAGATTACTGTACACGTTTTTATGACAGGCAGTTCATTACAAGGGACACTGTTAATACAAGTGTTTTAGAGAAATTTGAAGAACATTTAAATAGTTATTTTTCTTCAGAAAAGCCTTTAAAGTTGGGACTTCCAGCCGTTGCATATTTTGCTGAAAATCTTCATTTATCACCCAATTATTTTGGTGATCTAATTAAAAAAGAAACAGGTAAAACAGCTCAGGAATATATCCAGACCAAGGTTATTGAGATTGCAAAAGAGAGAGTATTTGACAAGAGCAAATCCTTGAGTGAAATTGCCTATGAACTGGGGTTTAAGTACCCCCAGCATTTTACGCGTTTATTTAAACAACGGGTGGGTGTTGCTCCTAAAGAATATAGGCTTTTAAATTAGAATAACAATGTTGGTACAAAAGCACATGAAACAAAGTAGTATTTTAAGGTTCGGAAATTTCAGAAATCCAATTTTGAATTATTCTTGAATTGCAATAAGATATCCTTTATGGTTATGGGCAGACTGCAGTTTAATTTGTATTATATGATAGGTGTTGTCCTGAGTTGTTTTTAAATATAATGCTCTATTATACAGGATAAAGTTAAAGTTGTGGCCCTGAATATAGTCTGAATGCAAAATACGGATGATTGTTTAATCACTATCCTAAAAAGGCGTAGATTACCTAAAAAAAAGAAGCTGTCCGTAGGGACAGCTTTTGATCAAAAAAAAATAAAAAACAAGGTAACAATTACTAAGTATTACTTTTAAAATCGCTATATGAGAATAATTGATTCTAGAATGAATGTGAAAGACTTACCGTCATACGGGTTCCGTTTTCTTTGACATAACTCATATTATTGACCTGCCACTGTGAAATAACTGAGAAGTAGTCTTTGTTAAACAGGTTTTCTACTCCCAAACGAAGGGTTGTTTTTTTTCTAAAAATATAGCTTGTGGAAAGGTTAAAAGCCGTGAAAGCTTTAATAGGACCTGTGCCGTAAGTGTATGAACCGTTTACAGGTTTAAATCTATCCCTACCCGAAGTATTTATCATCTGGGTAAAAATTGACCAGTTTTCAATTGGTCTGTAAACAGCAAAAGCAGTTAATTTAGGCGGATTGATACGGTCTCCTCCAAGATATACATCACCTGTGGCAGTTTGACGTTTACCTTCGGTATAGGAGTAGTTTGCGCCTAGGTCAAATTTTGGATGGAATTTGTATTTAGCTCCAAATTCAAAACCGTATATTTTTTCCGGTGAGCGGGAAATCTGCGGGTTTCCGTCTATATACACATAAGAGGCCCCCAGTTTAGAAGTACTGTAAAAAACAGCTCCTTCATAGGATAAATCCGAAACAGCACCTGAGAAACCCACTTCGTAGTTATTAGCCACTACTGCTTTTATTGAGGTGTTGCTGACTGTGTTTTCTTTAGCGGCACGCAGGACAAGACCTAAATCAGCAACACTGAAACTTTGCGAAAAGCTGGCAAAAGGTTTGAAGGCATTCCATTTAGTGTAGCGAAGGCCAGCATTGAACATAAGCGTATTGAAATTCAAATTTCCGCCGCTAACAGCAATGCCACCTCCTACATAAGTGCTGGTTACATAATTTCGGATTGCAATTGTCGTGTAATCCGGCACAGATATATGAACATTCTCGAGTCTTAAGCCGGTTTTTAGTACTAAATCTGGCCCAAACATATTTTTGATCTGGAAATAAGGAGCTAGATTGGACATTTTCATTTCCGGAATAACCAGTCTGCCGTCAGTCAAATGGGTATCAGTTATATCTGAGAGAATGTCAAGCCCATAGGTTACGTTTCCATTAATAAGGGGGCTCATTTCATAAGGACTGTTCATATTAAGGCGGAATCCTAGTTTTTTACTTTGAGTTGCAGGCTGCCCATTGTTTTCGAAAAAGTCGCTGTAATTAATAAGTGTAAGATAATCCTGGAAATATAAAATAGCACTAAGATCTGTACGGCCTATAATATTCTTTGATGTATAGGTCAGACTTGCATTATGGTTGTACGGAGTTCCTTCAGGTTCTCCTGGTCTCTGGCCTTTTACCCCGATGGTCGGCCTGTCAAAGTTTCCATAAACACCAGCCTGCGCTATATAATCAGTAACCTGAGTGCTTTTGTAATAATTATACATGATTTCCAGACGGTTATCTGCATTGAAATCGTAGCCTAATTTAGCAAATGCATTCCAGTTTTTGAGATCATTCATACCATATTCAGGTGAAAGAATTCTTCCTTTTGCGTCGCGGTAAAGACCCGTTTCTTCATAACGGCCACTGACCACATAGTCGAATTTATTTACCTTTCCGCTGAAAAGCTGCGAAACAAAGAATCCAGCGGTTTCTTTTGGTTTGATCAGTGAAAAAGCGCTTCCAGTTTCGGTGGTACCACTGAAGGTTTTAATCTGGTCTGCCTTTTTAGTAATGTAATTAATTAGACCACCGTCAGCTCCGTTACCGTAAATAGCGGTAGCTCCTTTGATGACTTCCACACGGTCCAACGCTGCGGGATCCAGTGAACGGATGTCTTTAGCGCCATCCCTTAATGGAGTAGATTGGGGAATACCATCAATCATGACCAGAACACGGCGTCCCCTGAGAGTCTGTCCGAGGTTTGAAGTCCTGTTGGTACTGAATCCAAGTCCTGGTACAGAAGCCCCTAAGATGTCACTTAGATTGGTGCTTATGCTTAGCTGCTGTTGGAGCTGTTTTTTAGAAATAAGGGTTACCGAAGAAGGAACTTGATCCAAACTTTCAGGCTGTCTGGTGGCAGAGATTACAACTTCGTTCAATTCATTATCAGATTTTGATTTTTCTTTGATTGTATCTTGAACAGTCTGTTGTTCTGAATTATTATTGTTTGTCTGTGCGGATAGAGAATTTGCTGCTATAAGAAGCAGCATAAAGGGTAGGTAGAATTTCATTTTTACTTATTTAGACTTAATTAAAATAATCAAAAATAAACAAATAGAGTAGTTCACACAATCTTAAAATCATGATATTTGGATTACAGTTGCCATCAGTTATCTAAATATAAAGTGTAAGTATTTGATATTTAGAAGTATTCTTGCTACTGTGGTTGATTTGGTTTTAAAAAAAATGAAATATCTTAAGGAAATCTTAAGGAAAAGCAAGGGCTAAAACTTAAAAAATGTTAAAGCATATTTAATGAATTTTTTGATAATAAAATATGGTACAATCCAACGAAAATGACTTAGTTTTTATTAAAATTGTAAAATAATTTGGAGTAAATATTAATAAACTTTCGTTATCATTTCATCTATAGGCAAACGAACTTTTTTCGTAGCTGCCATATAGTCTTTTTCAGAATCACGATATCCTAAAGCGAGGATAACTGTTGAATGTAACCCTTTCTCTTTCAAACCCAAAACCTTATCAATAATGGCGGCATTAAATCCTTCGATAGGAGTGGCGTCCACTTTCAATTCTGCTGCAGCAATAAGCGCAGTTCCTAATGCAATGTAAGCCTGTTTGGAAGCCCAAATAGCTTTTTGCTCTGCGTCAATAGCGCCAAAATAGGCATGCAGTCCATTCCTAAATCCTAATAAGGCACCAGCATCAAGACCTCTTTGTTTTTCTGTCATTGCGATGTAATTGTCAATGTAAGTTGAAGACATGTCATTGAAGGCTGCAAAGACCAGCAAATGAGAGCAGGAGCTAATCTGTTTATTATATGAATCAGCACCTATTTTTTTTTGGATTTCTGGGTTACTTACAACAAAAACACGATAAGATTGCAGACCACAAGAAGATGCTGAAAGATTTATAGCCTCTAAGATTTGATCAACCTTTTCTTCTGCTACTTTAATGTTATTGTAAGCTTTTGCGGCGTAGCGCCATTTTAAATTTTCTATTAAATTCATTACTATATCTATCTTAAATTTCAGCAAATATAAATTATTAGTTTTTGTTTTCGAGTTTTTGAAGTGCCATGAAAAACTTCAAATCAGTCATATTCTGGTTCTCTAAAGAATAATTATCTGTTTTCCTTTATTATTATATTTTAAAAAAGATTAATAATCTTTAAAATTGATTTAAAAAAGAATAATTATCTGATTTTTTTTGTTTAGCAAAATATTAAATCTTTTATTTTAAAATTTGCAGGGTAAAAAAACTAAAACTTGTCATCAGATGAAAGCGAACATACAAGAAGATTTAAGAATAAGTGAAAAGCAGGATATTGAAAACTCCCAGAATACAATCAAGAATGATTTTGGATTCACACTAAAGAGTACCTGTTTAGATGAAAATTATCAACCCTCAAGTAAAACGCGTCTGACAACCAATTTTGCAAACTTGGCTAGAGGAGCTAATCGCCAGCAAAACTTGCGCAATGCCTTAAATATGATTAACAATCGATTTAATGCATTAGCTCATTTGGATAATCCAAAAGGAGATCGTTACCATCTGGAACTTGAAATCCTGACAGTAACAATGAGTATTGATGATAAGAATGGTAGTAATGATCTACCGATGATTGAAGTTTTAAAAACAAATATTATTGACCGTAAGACTGGCCAGCAAATCGAAGGGGTTGCCGGAAATAATTATTCTTCTTATGTTCGGGATTATGATTTCAGTATTTTATTGATCGAGCACAATAAAAATAAAGCTAACTTTTCTATCCCTGAAAATTTTGGTGATTTGCATGGAAAACTTTATAAGTGTTTTGTGAATTCAGATACTTACAAAGAGCACTTTAAGATGTCACCGATCATTTGTCTAAGTGTCTCGAGCAATAAAACTTATACTCGTACTGAGTACCAGCATCCAGTTCTGGGTTTTGAGTATCTGCAGAATGAGTATTCTCTCACTGATGAATATTTCTCTAAAATGGGTTTAAAAGTTCGATTTTTCATGCCTCCAAACAGCTTGGCACCAATGGCTTTTTATCATTCTGGAGATCTACTTGCTGATTATACTGATCTTGGATTAATCAGCTCAATCAGTACAATGGAGACTTTCCAGAAGATTTATCGCCCTGAAATTTACAATGCAAATTCAGTGGCTGGGAAAATTTATCAACCTAGTCTTAAACACGAAGATTATTCACTGACTCGCGTGGATTATGACCGCGAAGAGCGCAGCCGATTGGCTGTTGAACAAGGTAAATATGCAGAAGAACATTTCATTAAACCTTACAAAAGTCTCCTGGAACAATGGTCTGCTAGTTTTACCCTTTAATTGATTACAACGCATTAAAATTATACTATTATGAAAAAAATATTATTACCCACTTCTATTGTTGGAAGTTTACCCAAACCTGCCTGGCTTGCACCACCCGAAAAACTTTGGTCACCATGGAAATTAGAAGGCGATCAGCTGCTTGAAGGGAAACAAGATGCTTTACGCATTTCTCTGCAGGAACAACAATTGGCAGATCTGGATATTATTTGTGACGGAGAGCAGACACGCCAGCATTTTGTAACGACTTTTATCGAGCATTTAAGCGGTGTAGATTTTGAAAATCGTAAAACAGTAAAAATCCGTAACCGTTATGACGCGAGTGTTCCTGTGGTGGTAGGTGAGATTGCACGTCAAAGACCCGTTTTTGTTGAAGATGCTAAATTTTTACGTAAACAGACTAATAAGCCTATAAAATGGGCATTGCCAGGCCCGCTGACGATGGTAGATACTTTGTACGACGATCATTATAAAAGTCGTGAAAAATTGGCGTGGGAGTTTGCGAAAGCACTCAATGAAGAAGCAAGAGAACTTCAAGACGCAGGGGTAGATATTATCCAGTTTGATGAGCCTGCATTTAATGTGTTTTTTGATGAAGTAAACGATTGGGGAATGGCTGCATTAGAAAGAGCTATTGAGGGTTTACACTGTCAGACTGCGGTTCATATTTGCTATGGTTATGGAATACAAGCAAATACGGATTGGAAAAAGACATTAGGTTCTGAGTGGCGACAATACGAAGAAATTTTTCCGAAAATTCAAAAATCCAAAATTGATGTGGTGTCTTTAGAATGTCACAACTCCAATGTGCCTTTGGATTTAATGGAACTTGTTCGTGGTAAAAAAGTAATGGTCGGTGCCATTGATGTGGCAACAAACACTATCGAAACACCAGAAGAAGTAGCTAATACCCTGCGTAAAGCTCTTGAGTTTGTAGATGCCGAAAATCTTTACCCTTCAACAAACTGCGGTATGGCCCCGCTATCTCGAAACGTAGCTAGAGGCAAGTTAAGTGCTTTAAGCGCAGGAGCAGAAATTATACGTAAAGAACTTGGGATTTAGTCCCAATGTATTAATAATGGAGTCCGTGCCTCCACGGAAGAATAATATTTAAAACACATTGAAGAAATTATTAGAAGTATTAAAAAAAGCAGGTTTCGACGGTTTCCTTTTAATGATAGTCACCATGATTCTGATGGCTTATTTTTTGCCAAAACCGGGCATGGTCAAAGAACCTGTTTCGCTTGAAGAGATTGCCAATACTGGTGTTTCCTTGATTTTCTTGTTTTATGGCATGCGATTAAGTGTTGAGAAACTAAAAGTCGGGCTTTCCAACTGGAAAATGCACATTGTCGTCCAGTTGACAACCTTTTTATTTTTTCCGCTCATTGTTTTGGCATTTCGCCCGTTGTTTATCAATAACGGCTTCGAGCTGCTTTGGCTGGGTGTATTTTTTCTGGCAGCTTTACCGTCTACAGTATCCTCTTCCGTGGTCATGGTTTCCATCGCCAAGGGAAACATTCCCGCAGCCATTTTCAATGCAAGTATTTCCAGTTTGATTGGAGTAGTGGTTACGCCGCTTTGGGTTGGGCTGTTTATAGCTTCTGCGACAGGCGATTTCGATGTTACTCAAATCGTCATAAAGTTGATTCTTCAAGTCTTGATGCCTGTCATCATTGGTATAAGCCTCAATTCCCGTTTCGGCGCCATTGCCGAAAAATACAAGAAACAGCTCAAATACTTCGATCAGGCAGTTATTCTGACGATTATTTACACGTCGTTTTGCAAGTCATTTTCCGAACATCTTTTCGAAGGCTTTACTGTACTTGAACTTGTCGGATTAGCGGCAGGGATGATGACGTTGTTTTTTGCCGTATTCTTTTGTGTCGGACTACTTAGCCGCCTGCTTGGTTTTTCAGAAGAAGACCGTATTACGGTCTTATTTTGTGGGTCTAAAAAGTCATTGGTACACGGTACCGTTATGTCAAAAGTACTTTTTCAGCACAGTACCATCACCGGCATCGTATTATTGCCACTCATGCTTTATCACGCCTTGCAATTGATTGCTGCGAGCATCATTGCTCAGGGTATGGCTCGGCGAAAAGAAGTGTAATTTTTATTTATGGCGTGGCAATTTATCTTTTTTTCTGTAAAAGGTATCAAGAATAACGTTCCCGCTATAAAATAGTGCTTTTTAGATTTTTATACTGTGAAGATAAACGTTACAGTATGTTATGTTTTTAACTTGCGTAAAATAAGATTTTTGTATTGTTTTTGATTATATTTGAAGAATTTTATTCTGAATTCGAAATAAATTAAACCAAATTATTCTATGGAACAAATAGATGATATTGATCTTCAGTTATTAAATATACTACACGATAATTCTAAATACACTGTAAAAGAGCTAGCTAAAATGGTAAATCTTTCGGCATCGCCTGTTTTTGAGCGAATTAAAAGATTAGAAAACAATGGTTATATTAAAAAATATATTGCCCTGCTTGATGCAGAAAAATTAAATAGAGGTTTCATTGTTTTCTGTAATATCAAACTTAAACAGCACGATCGTAATATTGGGAACCAGTTTGTTAGTGATATTATGAAAATAGAAGAAGTTGTGGAATGTTACAATATTTCAGGAGATTACGATTTTTTAATGAAAGTCTCCGCCAAAGATATGAAGCATTATCAGGATTTTGTATTTAATAAATTGGGATCAGTTGAAAGCATAGGGAGTACCCAAAGTACCTTTGTTATGTCTGAGATAAAAAATATGTATGGATAGTGCCGCGATGGCTTAGTTATTTGAAATTTTACTTAGCTTTTGTGATGAAAAATGTATTAAGTACAATATTGGAATTATTATTAAAGATTTTTGATACATTTTTTATTCCGTTACTCTCCACAAAAAAAAACAGAACTGATGTTTGTAATATTACACCCAACGGGTTCGATTGAACTTTTCAATTAATCTGTGATTAATTTGAATTTTACAGGTTGAAAAAATATATTTGAATTTTTCTCAAAATAAATTCCGTTTTCTCTTTTATCTAATTTTACCTCGTAATTATGAATTATGGTAGTTTGTGCAATCACATTTACCTCGTAAGTATGTCCTGTTTTATTTGCTTTGGATATATCCTGAACAATACCATTAATCACAATCGATTTAGGAACAACAGCAGTATCATTTAATTCAAAACTAACTACATATCCTCTCTCACTATTCCTGTTATAACTTTTATATGTCTGGTTTTTAATATCTAAAAGTTGTGCGGAACAGGAAAAAAGAAAAAAAAGTCCAAAATAAAATAATAAAAAGAAGGATTTAGGAATACTATTTTTCATACTTTTAGCGTTTTACACCCACAAATTTAACTTAAATTAAACGATTGAAAAAATAATGAAATTAAAATATATTGTTAAGACATTCCTTATAGGATTGGTTTTTACAGCTTGCAGTAAGGATTCTGGTTCTAATGAAAATACAAGTACCGAGTCAGACGAGATTAACAACTTTGTTTGGAAAGCTATGAATTCTTGGTACTACTGGCAACCCAATGTTGCCGATTTGTCTGACAGCAAAATCGCTTCTACCGCAGCATATAACAATCTTATTAACGGAAAAACTCCCGATGCGCTTTTTTATTCACTCCTATATCAAAGAGGAACTGTCGATAGATTTTCTTGGATTGAAAATAGTAATGAGATAGTGCGGGTTTCAAAAATTGCAGAAGTCGAAAAAAAAGGTGGTTTTAGTTATGCAATTTATCCTAAAGACGCATCCAATACAAATATGGTAGCTTTAATTAACTACATTGTACCTGGCTCACCAGCAGCTTTAGCGGGATTGAAAAGAGGCGACGTAATTACAAGAATAAATGGAAACCAGCTTACTGCAAGTAATTATGACCAGCTAGAAAATACACAAGTCACTATTACCCTGGCAGCAAGTGTGCAATTTACAAGCAGTAGTTTAGTAACCACAGATAAAACAGGAACTGTAACTGTAACAAAAGCTGATATTGATGAGAACCCGGTTGCTTATTACGAAAAGAAAGTATATGGAGCAAAAAACATTGGTTATCTGGTTTTTAATGCTTTCAAATCCGATTATAATGACGAACTCAATGCGGCTTTTGCTAAAATGAAATCGGATGGAATTAACGAATTGGTTTTAGATTTAAGATACAATGGAGGTGGTTCATTAGAAACGGCAGTTGCTCTGGCTCAAATGATTAATGGCAGTTTTACCAATAAACCATATATTTATTTAGACTTCAATAATAAACATAATAGTGAAGACGGCTATGAAAATCTTTCCGAAAAAGTAAACATTTTTAACTTGGTTGATAACGAACCAACTTTTCTGAGAGAAGAAAGTATAAACAGTCTTGCTTTGACAAAAATATATGTGCTGGTGAGTTTTCAAACCGCTTCCGCCAGCGAGCTCACCATACAATGTCTAAAAAAATACATTAATGTAATCACAATAGGCGAAGAAACCGTGGGCAAATTTGTAGGCTCAAACACACTATACGATTCTCCTGCTTATGATTATATATCCTATTCCAATCGAAATACTAAACACAAATGGCAATTGCAACCCATTACTTTTTCATATTACAACAAAGACAAAGACGCAAATCCAGCGAATATTGAACCTGATTACGAAATTAATCCATATAGCACTTTCTTAAATCTGGTTGAATTTGGAAATATAAAAGATCCTTATTTGAATAAAGCTCTCGAATTAATTACGGGCCAAACTATAAGAACCACAGCAAAATCAAACAATCCTTCTTTGCCCTTAATAATTGACAATCTTACTGCATTCAATCCTACAAATACTGCCAAAGGTTTATATATCCAGGATTTTACAAGGCTGAAAAAACAATAAATAACAACGAAACTAAATTTAGAAATTAAAGTTATCAATCTCAACTAAATCTATTTCAATTTAGCACAAGTGCTCCTGCAGAATCCTTTAATGCAAAAATAAAAGCATTTAAAGAAGTAAGAAAAATAGATTTTTTTCTCTTCCGATTATCAAATCTTTTTGAATAATCCCCAACTTTTAAACCTGATCGACAGAATGTTTGGTTGTAAAGGCTTGAAAAATAAATATATATTAGAGCATAAAAAAAAGACAACTATATAATAGTTGTCTTTTTTGGTGACCTCTACGATACAAATTCACACAAATTTTATGCAGGATTTAAAGAAATTAGCCTATTTTCAAGTAAATTTATAAGAAAATACCTTTAAAAAATTCAAGAAGTGGTTTATTTGTGTGGTAGAGGTTAAAAGTTAAAAATGTTAAAACAGATGCAATTTAATTTATTTGGAGTCAATAGTTTTTGATAGAATTCAAGACAATAAAATTTAGTATAATTTAAAAAAAACGAATTAATTTATTGTAAAGTTATATAATAATCTGGAGATTATTCAGATCAAAAGACGATGGTTAATTTTGCTAATTTTCGATATAAAAAAATCAATTTAACTTATTAAATGTTGTTACTCTGAAGTTAAAAAATTGATCTATTTCTCTTGTGAAAATTCCTCTATTGTTGAAGCTTTTGCCCCCTTTTTGAAATTAACTGCTTGAATAAAGGAATGTTAAAATATTCAGGTTGCGGACCACCGCGAAGATTACGGTCAAGATTGTCAATTACAGTCATATCTTCAATACTAAGTTCAAAATCAAAAATATCAATATTACCTAAAAGGCGCTCATAGTGCTGAGACTTTGGGATTGCGATTAATCCATTTTGAATCTGCCAACGTAAAACAATTTGTGACGTAAATTTTTTGTACTTTTCTGCCAATTTTACTATAGTAAAATCCTGCAGCAGTCTTAGTGGATCAGTTGGATTTACCATTCCATTTGTAAAGATTCCACCTATTGGCGACCATGATTGCGTTTTAATTCCATTTTTATCATGAAATTCTCTTAACAACTTTTGGTTATGATATGGATGTAATTCAATCTGGTTAACGGCAGGTACAATTATTGTTTTATCCATTAAACGGGTTAAATGATCCTGTGTAAAATTACTTACTCCAATAGCGCGTATTCGTTTGTCTGCGTAAAGTTTCTCTAAGGCTTTATATGCTTCTATTGTTTTTTCAAAATCTGTAGGAACCGGCCAGTGCAGCAGGTATAAATCAAGGTATTCCACGCCTAGTAATTTCAAACTCTTATCAAATGCCTTCAGAGCATTATCATAACCAAAATCTTCAATCCATAGTTTAGTTGTGATAAAAAGCTCTGAGCGGTTAACGCCGCTGCGGGCTATACCTTGGCCAACTTCTTTCTCATTTCCATAATTAGAAGCCGTATCTACAAGTCTGTAACCATTTTTAAGAGCAAAACTGATATCATCGGCAGCCTGAATGGTAGGCAGCGCAAATGAGCCGACCCCCAGCAACGGCATATCTAGACCGTTGTTGAGTTTAACTAATGGCGATTTTGCTGAAGTTATGGGATTATTATTTTCCATAATAGTATTGTTTTTAATTCTGTTTTCTGAAGCTGTCAATTTGGTAAAAACACCGGAAATCGCCAAAGCTCCCGAGGCAAGACCTGTTTTTTTTAAAAAATCTCTTCGGTTTGTCATAATTCCATATTTTATTAATATTTAATTTTCAACTCATTTCTTTTTAACTGGAGGCTCTTCATTGTCACAACAAATAGCACAATTAGAGGTCTGCCAATAACACAAAACATCTGAATATTGGCAATAGCGGTACTGTGCCGTAGAAGGATGTGCATTGGGTATAGCATTCCATTTACAGTTTGGCGAGTGTGTTAGATTTGATTTAAAAGCAAATTCACGCTTATATTGAATCAAAACTTCTTTTAAAAGGGCTACAATTTCTTTATAACTATCAGCTTTAAATTCTAGATATCCACCTCTTGTTGGAATTTCAATATAAATAGCTTTTTGTGCTTTCAGGTCAACATGACCATTTTTAATCTTTGCATTACGCACCAGCTGTTCTATATTTTTCTTTACCTTGCTTTGCTGGGAGTATGAAAAATGAGCAGTGATCAGGAAGAAAAGTGAAAAACAGAAACAAAATATTTTTTTCATAATTTTTATTTTGTGGGCTAAAATCATAATACTTTATTATTTTATGGTATACCCCCCGTCAGGTGTTACAGCTTGTCCAATCATGAAACCTGCAGAGGGGCTGCATAACCATAGTACGGTTCCTGCTATTTCTTCAGCCTTGCCCATTCTTCCCAGTGGTATAGAACTTATAATGGAATCCATATGCTCTGGATGATCACCAACTGCATCAGCGACCATCGGCGTATCACTGGTTCCAGGGCAAATACAATTAATACGAATACCTCTCGCGGCGTATTCTAGTGCCGATGCTTTAGTCAGTCCAATAACGCCATGTTTAGCTGCAGTATAAGCACCAAGATTTGCAGTGCCAACTACACCGCTTTGTGAAGAGCAGTTTACAATGGCTCCATTCTCTTGTTTGCGCATCTGCTGTAATTCATATTTCATGCATAGCCAGATGCCTTTTAGATTTATGGCAATTGCTTTATCAAAATCCGTAGAAAGCGCATCCGCAGTTTCTGCCACAGGAACATGCATTCCTGCATTGTTGTAGGCAAAATCAAGTCTGCCAAATTTAGAAACGGTATTTTGCACCATCAATGCGACTTGTTCTTCGTTCGTAACATCACAATGGATAGCAAGTGCCTTAAAACCATCTTGAATTAATGATTCTGCCGCCGTTGAAACAGCTCCAAAGTTTAAGTCTGCCATTGTAACAGCAGCACCAGCTTTTGCAAATAACCTTGCAGTTTCCAGCCCTATTCCTGAGGCCGCACCTGTAATAAGAACTACCTTACTCTCAAAATTGTAAATCATGATTTATGTTGTTTTATTATATGTCATATTTTATAAATGCAAAATTAGAGCATAATAAAAGGTATGCCTTATACAGATTACTTGATTACTGTCCTGTTTTACTGTTTTTCGAGTATAGGCAATGAGATGTTTTATCTAATTGATACATTTGTGATTAGATTTAAATAATTGTACGATGGATGAAAAAGAAGCAAATTTCGACAGTGTTGAAAAATATAATGATTATGGAGGACAACAAACTTTGCATCCATTAGTAAGTATCATTGATTTATCTAAGGCACCTAAAAGTTCTGTCAAAAAGATGTACATGGGTATTTACGCAATTATATTCAAAGATAGACATTGCGGATCTCTAGGTTATGGACGCAGCTCTTATGATTATAATGAAGGCACATTATTGTTTTTTTCTCCAGGACAGGTAATTACCCTGGATGATTCTGAACAACTGCATCAGCCTATGGGGTATGCTTTGGCTTTTCATCCAGATTTTCTTCACAGAACAACTTTAGGAAAGAACCTATCTGAATACAGTTTTTTCAATTACGATATGAAAGAAGCATTGCATTTATCATTAAACGAACAGGCTGCTATATTGGATTGTTTTGCTAAAGTAAAAGAAGAAATTGAGAGGCCTATAGATAATCATAGTAAACGTGTAATTATTGCAGCGATAGAATTGCTGCTTAGTTACTGTATTCGTTTTTATGACCGTCAGTTTATAACACGTGAAAAAATGAACTATGGTGTTTTAGAACGATTTGAAGATTTACTTCGAAATTATTATCAGAATAATTTACCTTTAAAATTAGGGTTGCCAACAGTACAGTATTGCGCATCTCAACTTTTTTTGTCTGCAAATTATTTTGGTGATTTGATAAAAAAAGAAACAGGAAAATCTGCTCAGGAGTATATACAGAATGTTATTTTAAACATTGCTAAACAAAAAGTTGCTGATCCTAACAGATCCATAAGTGAAGTAGCTTATGAGTTAGGCTTTAAAAGTGCATCTCATTTTTCTAAACTTTTTAAGCAGAAATTAGGGCAAACACCCAATGAGTATAGAGGAAAAATAAAAATTAATATTAATTAAGGTGGTGAGTTTATGCATAAAAAAATGCGCCAATTGTCTTCAATTGGCGCATTTTGAATGTAGTGACCTCTACGATACAAATTACAAATCATTTTATGCAAGATTTAAAGAAATTGGCTTATTTTCAAGTGAATTTGTAAGATAATTATTTTGAATTTCTATTTGGAAGCGGTTTGTATGTATCGTAAGGGTTAAATGTTAAAATAGTTAAAGCATATGTTTTAATTTGGTTCAAAAGTGCAAACCTTTAATAAATTAAGTGCCACAATTTACCATAAAACTTAGAATAGTAAAATATCTTTAAAAAACGCATTAATTTTTTTAGCAAGAACGGAGGCAGCTACGGATAAAAAATAAACAAGACTGCCAAATGAGCTTTGTACAGTCTTGAACTAAATAATTTTATATCGAATTTTAAATATCAATTTCTTGTTGGCTCATTCAATTTATCCATTATTTCAGTCAGATTGAATGTAGCTGGTTTCTGCCTTGGAGGAAAATCCTTGAATGATTTTAACCATCTGGATGCTAAGGCCTGTGATAGGTAGATGAAAGGAGCATGCTCTACCTGCCATGCACTCCAATATATTGAGGTATTAGCACGTTCAAAAGGATCTCCAAAAATATCATAAACCATTGGAACCCGGAGCTTGGTAAAACCCTTGGCCCAAATATCCAAACCCTCATGTTCCTGCTGGACAAAGACTATTTTCCAACGGTCGTATCTAATAGCAAATAAATCACCATCATCACTCCAATAAACAAATTCTTTACGCGGACATTCTTTCATCTCGCCTTTAAAGAAAGGCAGCATGTTGTAACCATCCAAATAAACTTTTACTGTCTTATTTGCAAGTTTATATCCGGTAAGGGTTTTACGGACAACATCGGGGTCACCAGCAGCAGCGCATAATGTAGGAAGAAGATCTTCATGCGCAAAAATATCATTATAAACTGTATTTGGTTTGATCGCCCCAGGCCAGCGGATCAAAGTTGGTACACGGAAACCGCCTTCCCAGTTTGTGGCTTTTTCACCTCGAAAAGGAGTTACACCTCCATCAGGCCAGCTTAAGATCTCAGCTCCATTATCGGTTGTATACACAACGATAGTATTGTCAGTTATTCCTAAATCGTCCAGTTTTTTTAATAATACCCCTACGTTATCGTCATGTTCTGTCATACCATCTGCGGATATTCCCAATCCAGTTTTACCATCGTATTTTGGACTCAAATGGGTAAACAAATGCATTCGGGTTGAATTATAATAACAGAAAAATGGTTTGCCAGACTTCACTTGTCTATCAATAAAATCCACCGCAGCTGAAGTAAATTCTTCATCTACAGTCTCCATCCTTTTTTTAGTCAATGGTCCAGTATCTTCTATTTTACCGCCTGCTGTTGAACGAATAACTCCCCTTGGACCAAATTTTTTAATGAATGCGGGATCTTTAGGATAATCTGCCCGCTCTGGCTCTTCTTCGGCATTCAGGTGATATAAATTTCCAAAAAATTCATCGAAGCCGTGATTTGTAGGGAGAAATTCATCTTTGTCGCCCAAATGGTTTTTTCCAAATTGTCCTGTGGCATATCCTAATACCTTCATGTATTCTGCAATGGTAGGATCTTCTGCACGCAGACCTATATCCGCACCAGGCATTCCAACCTTGGTCAGCCCCGTACGTATAGGCGATTGACCAGTAATTAAGGCAGCACGACCTGCTGTACAGCTTTGCTGTCCATACCAGTCTGTAAACAATGCGCCCTCTTTAGCTATCCTATCAATGTTTGGGGTTTTATAACGCATCATACCATGGTTATAGCAGCTTGGATTAAACCATCCTATATCATCCCCCAAGATAATAAGAATGTTTGGCTTTCCATTTTTAGCATTCTGCTGAGCTGCAGTATTCTGAGCTGTAATTATTCCTAAAGCTAGGATTGTGAACGCAATAAAATTCTTACTACGAAATTTAATTTTTTTTCTCAAACTCATAATTTCTATTTTTTTTGTTAATACTTATTCTATCGCCCGCTAATGTTTATCTTTTAATTCAACTAAGGTTTATGCTTTTTAAAAGTTAATGAAGCTTCTGCTTTACTTGCGATGATTTTAGTATAGCCATACAGCGGAGTGATTTTAAATATGTCAAAAACTGCTAAAATAATATCAGTAAATTTTTAAGTCTTCTACTTCCAATTTGACAATTGCGTAAAATGTGTCAGGAATTTTAGTTTTTGAAATTTTAGTTTTGGATAAAACAGTTTTATCATGATTTATAAAATTATCAAAAATGGATAAGAGCCTTACAAATAATTGGTTGCAAATTATAATATGCAACAAATTTATCAGGGATATAATAAAGTAAAAATATCTGTGATGAAAAAAGCTATAAAGCTGAATTGAGAAAGGAGTTATTCACAAGGTGATTAACATGAAAATTCTTTGATCTTAATTTTACTTTTTCTAAACGTGCCGGTGGGGCATCTTAAGTAAATCTGTAAAGTAAATTCTTCATCGAAATCCATAAACTTAAATTATTGTTAATGTGAAGATAATTAAAAGTTTTAACTTTCAAATTATCAATTGCTTAACTGTGGTTTGTGTTCTGTGAAGTTAACTCTACAGGACAACCAAACCGCTTCTTTTTAGAGGTATTAACTGATTAAATAGGTAAGAAAAGACCAAAAAAAAAGCTAAAACTTTCGTTTTAACTTTTTTTTAAGAGTGACGGGGACAGGACAAATTTCAACATCATTTTTGGATGATTTGAAGAGATTGGCTTTCTATATGTAATGTCTGTCTTTCATTGGCGTTAAAAAATTGGTTCGGATGTCCTGAGTAGGATTGATGCAAAAATTGTAAAAACTCAATTGATCCATCGCATTAAACTGATATATAAATTTACAAAATTTATGCAGGATTTTAAAAGATTGTTTAAGTTAAGGCAGGATTGTCTTTCTTTGGCTGTATGAATTATTTGATTGTTGTTCCACTGGAGCATTTCTATCCTAATTGGTGCTTTTAAATGAGTTTTTCGTAAAAGCAATAAGCCCGAAACAAATCGGGCTTATTGTCTTCAAATTTAATTATAATTCTAAACTTTTGGATGCATCGTAATTAAACTAGTTTTTTGCAAGTTATGCAAGACTTTCTCCTATTCGGAGATGGGTACTGAGAACAACCCTGTTCCAAAGATTGATTGTTATGACGGCCGTTATTATATCTGCTATCTGGCTTTCACTGAAATACTGTAAGGCCTTTGTATAGGTTTCATCCGTTAATCCGTTCTCATGAATTAATGTTATCTCTTCAGTTACCGCGAGCACCACTTTTTCCTCTTCTGTAAAAATGTCCCCAGCTTCTCTCCAAGCACTCAAGAGAAAAATGCGCTGGTTTGACTCGCCGTTTTTAACGGCGTCCTGAGTGTGGATGTTGATGCAGTAGGCACAGCCGTTGATCTGCGAGGCACGTATCTTTATGAGTTCTTTGGCTGTCTTGGATATGGAAATTTTTGAAAGGTAGCTTTCAAGTCCTATCATCGCTTTTAGTGCATCCGGAGCGGCCTGCTTAATGTTAAGTCGTTTTTGCATTGTATTATTCTTTTAAAATTGTTCAATGCAAAATTCAATAATAGGGAAAGGAAAAAACTTAAACTGGTTTAAGAAAGAAGCCTTTTGCGTATTTCGCTCAAGTATTCGGGCGTGAATCCTAGATAGGAAGCGATGAGGTATTGGGGAACACGCTGGATGAATTCGGGGTGGTTTCTGACTGCCTGGAAATAAAACTCTTCCTTAGAGAACGAGAAAAGAAATTTGATGCGTTTCTGTGCGGCTGCATAAGCCCTCTGGTAGACAAAACGGAAATAGCGCTCCATTACCGGAAACTCTTCCAGCAGCTTCTGCTGCTTCTCCAAAGTGATGTAAAGCAATGTTGATTTCTCTACTGCCTGAATATAAAATTCTGTCGCGAGCTGGTTCTCGTAGGCAAAGTTATCGGTAAGCCACCATGTTTCTATGGCAAATTCCGTGGTTTGTTCGGTACCTTTCTCGTTAATATAAAACTTTCTAAGCAGGCCGTCCAAAACAAAATAATGATGACGGCAGATCTGTCCCTCCTTTAGCAGGTTCTCTTTTTTACACGTTTGTTTTATGTCGAAGAATTTTTTGATTTGCTCAAAGTCATTGTCTGATACCTGTGCAAATTTGGCTATATGGTTTTTGAGTATATTGGACATCTGGAGTAAATGACATATTGGTTTTGACTGTTCGGCCAGCTTTTTTAATCGGAATGGCATCGCTGGCAGGCTCTTAAGCAAATATAGCAATAATATACTTAAATACGTTTTGAAATCAGATTTCATTATTTGTCATTAAATAGTAATTGAAAGCAATTTGGAGATTATATAGAGTCAATTTCTATAATATTCTGGGGTTCGAATCCTGTTAAGTTATCGAATGATAAATTAACTATTTGTATTATTTTTCATCTAAATATACACGCTGAAGCAATTTTTCTATTATTTTAGAGAAAGAAAATAAAAGCAAAAATGACTCAAAGCCACCGTATTTATTAGTGTAAATGAAAAAATGGCGCCAATTGTCTTCAATTGGCGCCATCTGGCTGAGTGACCCTTACTGAACAATTTACACACCATTTTATGAATGATTTAAAGAAATTGGCCTATTTCCAAGTGAATTTGTAAGATAATTATTTGAAGTTTTTATGCAAAAGCGGTTTGGTTGTCCTGTAGAGGTTAAAAGTTAAAAATGTTAAAACACATGTATATTTAAACATGTTGAAGTTTAATAGTTTTTTAAAAAACTCGAAAATAAAATTTATTACTGTTAAAGAAAACGAGTTGGTTTTTAGTAAAATTATGCATTAAATCGAAGATCATTGAGATTAAAATTTGGTGAGGATATTAGAGTTTCCATTGAGGCTAAAATTAACTTATTTATTGGTTTTGTACTTGTAAAATTTGTGAATAAGGGAAAAATCTCGCATCTTTAATTCCAAAACTCGTTTAGCGCCAGAACGTTATCGCTAATTTGAATCAACACCATCTTAAATTTAATCATTAAAAAAAATATGAAAATTTTTAGCTATTTGATTTTGTTAATTTTCACCGCAAATATAACTAACGCTCAAAATCCAATTTCTTATCCCAAAGACACTGCTATTTCAAAACCGGAATTAAACTTTGAAGTGTTATGGCATACTTTCGAAGACAACTATGCCTTCTTTAAGTTAAGGAATATTGACTGGCATGCCACCTATAAAAAATATAGACCACTGATAAACGCCAATACTTCTGATGATTCTTTATATACGGTTTTTTCTCAGATGCTGGCTCCTTTTAACGACAATCATATCAATGTTATCGTTCCGGGAATAAAACAATTCAAATCCGTGAAACCTTCGCAGTTCGTAAAAGAGTTCCCAACGGATAGTTTGCGTAATAAGTTTTGGCAAATGGTAAATTCTTCCTTATCGCAAAAACATTTTACAGCATTGCAATACGCAGGTCCTGAATTTAATAATGTACATCTGTTTGCTTATTCGACTTCAAACGGTTTAGGATACCTGCGTTTTAACAGATGCTTCGTTGATCAAGATTCCGATAATGTGCCTGATGCTGTGGTTGCAGGTAAACTATTAGATACACTTTTTGCACGTTTTAAAGATTTGAAATCAATTATCGTAGATGTGAGAGATAATATTGGGGGCAATGATGAATTTGCTTATGAAGTTGCTGGCAGATTTACAACTAATAAAGTAATTGGGATGCATAAAAAAACAAGAATAAGAAAGGGAGGATATGAAGATTTTGGACAACTTGAAACATGGTACACTGAGCCTAAAGGTGTTTTTCAATTTACAAAACCTGTAGTAGTCCTAACAAATGACAAAACAGTAAGCGCAGGAGATTTATTTGCTTCGATAATGAGAGAACTGCCCAATGTAAAAATTGTTGGATCAAACACACGCGGCATTTACTCAAATATGTATGGTTTTACGCTTCCAAATGGGTGGCTTATTTCACTCTCTAATGAGCGATACTACGACAACAAAATGATTTGTTATGAAGGAATTGGCGCACCTGTTGACATTCATGTTCTAAATACCCAAAATGATTTGCTAAACATGAATGACCCTGTATTAGATACGGCTATCAAAGAACTATTAAAACCGTGATAAAATAAATTAATGCCAAACAGAGGCTTCCCGCCATGGTAGCAACTTGAGGCAGCAAAAACATACAATTTTTAAGCCGCAAAACATTAATTTTAATTCTTTTATAGTCGGTGGAGAGAAAAATCTCCGGAAGACTGTCCCTATCGGAAAGACACCGAACGTTGTCGGATTTTAAAACCGCTAGTAATTGAAGATGAGATTAACGAAAACCTATATCCTTAACGGGATTTAGAACCAACGTTCAGCTTCGATTAAATCTCTGATAGCGCCACTTTAAGACTGTTTATTTCAAACAGACTAAGAATTTCCTGTGAAATATTCGAACCACAAATATCAGGCTGTGAAGGCTTGAAAAATCTATATGTTTGGGCATAAAAAAAGAGACAACTAATATCTAGTTGTCTCCTTAAGTGAGGGACAGGACAAATTTCTACATCATTTTTGGATGATTTAAAGAAATTGGCTTACTATATGTAGGGTATGTCTTCCATTGGCTTTGTAAATTTGGTTTGGATGTCCTGTTGGGGATTGATGCAAAAAAATATAAAAACTCAATTGGTTTATGGAATTAAACTTACATACAATTCTACAAATATTATAAAGGATTTAAAAAGATTGTTATAGTTAAGGTAGAATTGTCTTTCTTTGGCTTTATGAATTACTTCGGGGTCTTAAAATTAATTCGTTTGATTTTCGAAACTTAAAAAAAGAAAATTACAATTTGTTTGATTAAATGAGTCCTCATTAAATTTTACAGTAAAAATTCAGAAATAAACTAATTTAACGAATCAATTGAATAACAGTAAATAGCACAGATTTATTATGTTATAATGCAACTTAAAAGTGCAAAATAAAAACTGACGCTTCGTTTTTCTATCAAGCGTCAGTTTTTAGATGTAATGTAATGGAACTTGGACTTGTCGCCCAAAGGTTGTGAACTCCAGTTTAATCCCAAATTAATAAAAGGGAATTGACTAAGTTTTTTATAAAAATCAGGGTAATTTATAAGCTGTTATTTTTCAAATAACGCTTTTCTTAGAGCAGTTGCCGCATCCAAAACAGATTGCTGAACTGCTGGAATATGAGCTAAAGGGTTTAGCATGCCGTAATCGTGGATAAAACCTTTATATTCTGTAAGTGTAGTCGGAACCCCAGCATCATCCAGTTTTCTGCCGTAAGCAACACCTTCATCGTGTAAAATATCATTTTCAGCAACCTGTACCAAAGCAGGAGGAAGATCTTTAAGCTCTTCTAATGATGCTTGTAGGGGAGAGGCGTATTTATTGTTTCGATCTTTAGAATTAGGCAGATAATTGTCCCACATCCATTTCATTAAAGGGGTAGTTAAAAATCTTTCCTGAGCAAATTTAATGTATGAAGCTCTGGTGAAATCTGAATCAGTAACTGGCCATAAAAGCACCTGCTGCACTAACTTAGGACCTTTTTTATCTTTTGCCATCAACGCCACAACTGCAGCCATATTTCCACCGACACTATTACCTGCGACAGCAAGCCTGCTGCCATCTACACCAATTTCTTTTCCATGTTCAGATACCCATTTGGTTGCCGCATATGACTGGTTGATAGCAATTGGAAACCTTGCTTCAGGCGAAGGCGTGTAATCCGGGAAAACTGCAACTGCACCGCTTTTCACAACCAAGTCGCGCACTAATCTCTTATGGGTAGGATAATCTCCCAAAACCCAGCCGCCACCGTGAAAAAACATGAATACTGGCAGACCGGCTTTTGCGCCCTTTGGTTTTATAATATGAATTTTAACTGTCTGTCCATCTTCTGTAATGGTTTTTTCAGATTCCTCAATATCAGAATAAACATAGTTTACAGATTTTTGAGCGCCTACCAGCACTAGTCTAGCATCAATGGGAGATAAAGTTTCTAGCGGTTTGCCGCCAGCGCTGTTCAATGCTTGTAAAAATTCTCTTGTCTGTTTTCCAATGTTAGGGTCTTGAGACGCGGGAAGAGATTGAGCTGTTGCGATTGAGTTAAAACTTAATAATGATGCTAAAGCGAATATTTTTAAAGAAATAGTTTTCATGATAATTAATTTTGAAGGTTAAGATCTAAGATAATTTCGAAGTTAAATGCTGAACTTACAGGACAGGTCTTTTCTGCCTCTTTTGAAATTTTTTCAAACTCTTCAGCTGAGATTCCCTGAACTTTTGCATTCAGCGTCAATTTAGACTGAATGATTTTTCCATTGTCAAGTGTAATGATGGATTTTGTTTCCAGATGCTCTGGATAATATCCTGCCTCGGTTAAGTCCAAACTCAATTTCATGGTAAAACATCCGGCGTGAGCTGCAGCGAGAAGTTCTTCCGGATTAGTTCCGATTCCATCGGCAAAACGGCTGTTGAACGAATATTGAGTCTGGTTTAGAACGGAACTTTGAGTAGTCAGATGTCCGCTTCCTTCTTTTATAGAGCCGTTCCAAACGGCAGTTGCATTGCGTTTCATAATCTTTCTTTTAGATTGTTATATTTTGATGAGACAAAGGTATGCCATCTGTACAGTCTAAATAAAGATGAAAAAGTCGATAAAAATTGTACTTTTTTCCTTTTTGAAAGATATTATGTTTGTTTTTTAATTTCTTTTCTAAAAACGGCTGGTGTTTTGCCTGATTTCTGTGTAAAGATGCGATTGAAATAGGCGGGGTCTTCATAACCTAACTCATAAGCAATTTCTTTTATGCTCAAATCGCTGTAGAGCATTAATCTCTTGGCTTCCAGGATAATCCTGTTTTTAATCATTTCATTAGGATTTTCCAGATTAAGCTTATGAAATTTATTGGAAATTGTTTTTGGAGCAAGATTTAAAAGGTCAGCATATTCTGCAACGCTATGTTTTTTTTTATAATGTATGTCGACTAATCGGCTGAAATTGCGAAAAAAATCCTGTTCCGCAGTTATGAGATTGGAATGCTGGTTTTTAAGATTCTGTTTTTTCCATTGTCTTGTCGCACGAATAATGATCTGCTTCAAATAAGTTCTGATCATTTCCTCTGATGAAAGATCTTGAAAAATCAGCTCATCATTAATATTGCCGAATAGTTGGGAAACCGCATTTAATTCCTCTTCTGAAAGATCAACTTTGGGTATTTCAAAAATATTGTTGAATAACAGCCCGTCACAGGCCACTTCTTCATCATGAATCTGAATGCAATAAAAATCTCTGTTGTAGTGAATCAGAAATGCATTTTCATTATTTGCAGTATGAATATCCAGATGCTGATTGGTATTTACAAAAAAAAGTGCGGGACTGGCAGTATGATATAAATTGAAATCAACTGTCAAAGAATAACCGGCAGGTATAAATATGACTTTGATGTAGTGCCGGAAAATTTCACCATTTACAGAATCCAAAGTATTTGAATTGAAAGAAATAAAGCCTAATTTCTTATGGTGTGATTCAAAAATCGGAGTGGAGCTGCTCATTTGTTGGAAATTATTTTTGCAAGATTACAACTTTTAAGATTTGGTTGGATCAAATTGGATAGAAATCTTCAAATTCGCCGGTGTTGTGAACCATGTAAGGATGCTAATCTAAAAAATTCGCATTGAAAATAATATTATCAATGCGAATTTTGGAACAGCCCGGTCATATTGCATCAGATGCAATTCAGCACTGCTAATTAGGAAGAGCTTGTAAAAACTTTAAGATTTCTTTTCCGATTTCTACTGCGTGAGTTTCCAATGCAAAATGACCGGTATCATAAAATGTGACAGATGCATCTGGTATGTCACGTTTAAATGCCTCTGCGCCCTGAGGTAAGAAATAAGGATCTTTGTCGCCCCACACAGCTAAAAATTTTGGTTTGCAATTTCTAAAATATTCCTGAAATTTTGGATACATAGCTACATTTGACTTGTAATCTTTTAACAAATCAAGCTGTATTTCAATTGCTCCAGGGCGATTTAGAAAGTACTGATCCAAGGTATATGCTTCTGGCGCGATTAATGAATGATCAGTAACCCCATGAAAATATTGAAATTTAGTGCCCTCAATAGCAAAACTGCTCTTAAGCGCATTTCTGTTTTCCAGTGTGTCTTCATTCCAGTATTTTTGAATAGGATTCCATACTGCACTGAATCCCTCTTCGTAGGCATTTCCGTTTTGTGAAATGATCCCTGTTATTTTTTCTGGATTTGCGGCAGAAAGGCGAAATCCTACTGGTGCTCCGTAATCAAAAACATAGACTGCAAATCTTTTCAAGGCAAGCTGCTCAATAAAACCCTGCATTGTCTTGAACAGATTGTCAAAAGTGTAGCTGTATTGAGTCCTGTCAGGCATATCGCTAAAGCCGAAACCTGGCAGATCAGGAGCAATTACATGATATTTTTCGCTTAATATTGGAATAAGATTGCGAAACATATGCGATGATGTCGGATAACCATGCAGTAATAAGATTACTGGCGCACCGCTATGACCTGCTCCACGGTAAAAAATGTTTAGGCCATCCACTTTAGTGTTCTGATAATGAATATTAGTAATTGAACTGCCTGCTGATTTGTTTGAATTTGTTTTTGATTGTCCCATAATTGAAGAATTCATTGTTACAACAGCCATAATGATTAAGGCTGTCCATTTTATTTTTTTTTATTTGATTCATATTTTTTTTTTTTTTCAAAAGTATAGCATATATTTGATCGTTAAAAATGATTTATAATGATACTATAAATCATAATTAGTGATTTATGAATACTAATGACTTAAAGCTATTTGAGGCAGTTGCTTATCATGGAAGTTTTACAAAAGCTGCAGAAGCCATGTTTACCGTGCAGTCCAACGTTACTGCACGCATAAAAAACTTGGAAGAAGAGTTCGGAGCTTCATTATTCACTCGTTCCAACCGAAAAGTAGCGCTTACAGCATCGGGAGAAACGCTTATGCTTTACAGTAAAAAGATCAGTCATCTTATTGATGAAGCTAAACGTTCAATCGTGAAAAATGATACGGTTCAAGGACAGATAAAAATCGGTTCGCTGGAAACTATGATGACTATTAAAGGCCCAGAACTGATCAATTATCTGGCAGTTCAATATCCATACGTTGATTTAATTTTGCAGTCCGGTATGAGGGAAAAACTTGTAAGCGATGTCTTAATGCATAAACTAGACGCGGCTTTTGTTCCTGCTCCTGTGCATATACCAGAATTGGAACAGTTAAAAATTAAGGATGATCAGATTGTTATTGTGGCTCCTGCAGATTGCAAAAGCCTTGACGATGCAATAATGAATAATCCGCTTAAGACTATTGTTTTTGACCAAGGATGTGTGTTTAGAGCAAAACTGGAGGCCTGGTTGCTGAGTAAAGGAATTTTTCAATTTCACAGCACAGTAATGAACTCCGTAGAAGGGGTAATTAATTTTGTAGAATCTGGCATTGGGATCAGTGTACTCCCGATGGATATTATTTCTAAATTTTACAGCGGAAGAACTATAAAAACATTTGCCCTTCCTGCTGAATTAGGTTTAATGACCACCGTTTTGATATACAGAAAAGATCTTACACCCACACCAGCACTAAATGCATTTATAACATTATGTAAAAATGATGCATTTTAATTTCAATATTTAACTTCTTAAAAGCCTTTGTGCAGTCAATTATATTTGCTGCCGCGCTCCATTGTCATATTTGCAGCGAGTCTAGATAAAACCTGCATTTTTTATAGTAATATATAGCATTTTTACTATTTCTAAAAACTTATCTTCTCCAGCAGGCTGCGAGTACTCTACTGATTCCCATCATTCCTTAATTATTCTTCAGAATAAGATGATATGTTTTGTTTAATCCAATTTACGAATTGTGATTTAAAAAGTTTAAGCAGCTTACAAAACATTAAAAAAAAAACTTTCTTCAAAAGCAAGATCAAATCAACTTAAGATTATCTATTAGATTTGGAAGGGCGACCATAATATTGGACAAGGAATAGTATCAGGATCTGGAAATGACAATATCATCCAAGTTCTGATTCGCACGAAAGTTTAATATTAAAAAGTAAAGTTGCATTAGATTCCAATTATTTGAATGATTAATCTTGTTATAGTATTTGTAATTTCTAATAATTCATATTTTTTTTAAAATATTATTTATGATAAATAAACGAGGCTTTATTTATGTATAACTATCTGTTTTTTAGTTTTTTATATTTATAAGCGAGACGGTAAAAACTTAAAATATCAGTAAGGAATAAAATAAAATAAAACAGACAGACAGGTTTGTCTATATCATTATTTTGTTATAAGTTTGTCCTATAAAAAAAGTACTTCACGTATCGATCAAAAAGATCACACTGATTATTAACAATTTAATTTATAAAAAATGGAACAGAAACATCCACTACCGCCTTTTACATTGGAGTCCGCACTTCAGAAAATTCAATTTGCTGAAGATGCATGGAACTCTCAAGACCCTGTAAAAATTTCTAAAGCCTACACCATCGACAGCGAATGGAGGAACAGAGATAAATTTGTTAATGGGAGAGACGAAATTGTCGAATTCCTTGCCAACAAATGGACCAAGGAGCTGCATTACAAGCTTAAAAAGGAGTACTGGTCTCACACGGACAACCGCATCGCAGTTAGATTTGAATATGAGTACATGGACCTTGATGGCAATTGGTTCAGGGCATATGGAAATGAAAATTGGGAATTTGATGAAAATGGCCTGATGGCTAGGAGATATGCCAGTATTAATGATTTAGCAATCAATGAAGAAGACAGAAAGTTTAAATAAGCTAAACTTTTGATGAGCGGGATCGGTAATTAGCGATTATCGAATTTGCTGATTCCGTTTTTGTCTATTTCCGGCAGAATAGCAAAGCTTTATTATGGAGCTTCAAAAAATAATTACCACTTAATTTAAAAATAAAAAAACGATTTATGAAAATCTTTAAACACATAATTTTAACAGTTGGATTTCTAACCGCAGGGTTGGCAAGTGCACAAAGCTCTTCGAATGCTCAAATAGAAAAAAAGTATCCAGTACCGCCTTTTACATTGGAAACCGCATTACAGAAAGTACAATATGCTGAAGATGCCTGGAATTCTAAAGATCCTGTGAAAATTTCTAAAGCATACACTATTGACAGTGAATGGAGAAATAGGGATAAATTTGTCAACGGCAGAGAGGAAATTGTCAAGTTTCTTTCTGATAAATGGAAGAAGGAGCTAAATTACAAACTTAAAAAGGAGTATTGGGCACACACAGACAACCGTATTGCTGTGAGGTTCGAATATGAGTACATGGATGAGAAGGGTAATTGGTTTAGGGCATACGGAAATGAAAATTGGGAATTTGATGAAAATGGCCTAATGGCGAAAAGGTACGCCAGCATTAACGATCTGCCAATCAAAGAGAGTGATCGAAAGTTTAAGTAAGCTAAAACTTTATTGGAAAGTAGAATTAGTCGTGTTCTTATGACGGCTAATTCTACTCTTGATTTGTCACAAAAAGTGCCATTACAGTAAAGTCTTGCTTTTAGAAGTTTTGAAGTGGGCACTCTACAGGATTTTGCAGACAGACAAGTTTGTATGTTTGTAGTTTAATTTATATATTTGCTATCTAAAATTTAATTTATGATATCTCCAAAAGAAAGAATTATGGACGTCACCATGGTCCTGTTCGCTAGCCAAGGTTATAATTCAACTGGTATTAATCAGATTATTTCAGAAGCAAATGTAGCCAAGGCCAGTTTTTATCAGCATTTTAAATCTAAAGAGGATTTATGCGTTGCATTTCTAAATGCAAGGCATGTCTATTGGTTCAATGAACTTAATAACTTTATAAGTGATAAAAAAGTTATGAAATCAAAGATTCTTTCCTCATTTGATTATTTGATTTATATGAACTCCAAGGAAAACTTCAGAGGCTGCAGCTTCTTAAATATTTTATCTGAAATTCCAGCCGATAATTTAAAGATATTGAATGTAATTCAGGATCACAAGAAAGACCTGCGACATTTTTTTTCAAATTTCATATCTGAAGAAGGTTTATCAGACCATATTTATATGCTGTTTGAAAGCTCTATTATAGAAAGCCAAATGTTTAAGTCTAACGAGCTGATAGAGAAATCAAAAGTGATTGTCAATAATTTGATTAATTAGGCAAATCAAAAAGCTAATCCACAATCCATTTTGCTTTCTGAACCCTGTAATTGCGAATATGGTAAAGTTTTAGCAAGCAATTGAAATGCAATTGGAAGCAGTGTCAAAATTCCCGTTCACTCATTAAATTATATTAAATGGCGGAAATCAATAAAAATTATCATCATGCTAAGAAAAGCAAGTTTGTCAGGAAGACAAGCATTTTAATACTTTTGATTATCCAGATTACTTTTTTGTCTGCTATTTTTAGGGAGAATTTCCAGTCATTGTGGATTTCGATTTCTATCATAGTCATGTGTCCCTTAATCATGGTAACTTATTTGAAGGGACAGATTCATCATTATGATCATCAGTACGAACATATACTGGTTGTATCCTGGATTCCTATAGGGGCGGTATCGTCCTTTTATGTTAATCATTATCTGGGATTGGGTCCTGTAATTGCGGCGGCGGCAATTGGAACTCTTGGATCTTTTGTTCCTGAAATCAATAAGCACTCTAATTATCTAAAGCAGGTGCCGGCAGTAATGTACTGCGGTGCATTCATTGGAATGTCCAACACACGTGTGGCGCCGGATATCTTTTTTATCCTAGCGGCAAGCTTTTTTACAGCTGTATTGATCCTGGTTTCCAAAAGTCTTTTTTCGGGAGTCGGCGGCAAATTAGGCACCCTGGCATTCACAGGGGTGGCAATAACTTCATTTGTTTATTATCTTATTTCATATTATGTCTGATGTTTTAGTATTGATCATGATCGGTTTTACCGGCGCAGTTATGACTTTTTATGTAAGTGAAGAAAGGAAGCAGGGACCCGTTCGCTCCTCTGCGATTTTATCGCTTTCTGTTGCACTCATTTTTCATTTAAATGCTCTAAATATTGAAGTGTATTTAGCCCAAAATATCCCTTTGGTTTTTATCGGATCATCATTTGTCGGCATGGTTTCAAGCCGACTGGTTTCGAATTACTGGGCAATAGGAGCGGGAGGTGCGGTTTTCTGCATCATCTTTCTCAATGCAAGCAGGTTTTTTAATGGTTATGGAGGTGCGCTGGGTACAGCCGCATGCATTTCCCTTCTCACCATTTTGAGTATTCCAATCGTTACTAAAAAGCATAGATTAACTAATGGATTTGCATTATTTAGAAAAACGATCTTTAGAATAAAGAGGGTATAGAAATATTTACCTAATTTTTGAACAGGAATAAGTGTTCCCTAAAAAAAATGGCGCCAATTGTCTTCAATTGGCGCCATTTGGCTTTGTGACCTCGATGGGACAAATTACAACATCATTTTTGGATGATTTGAAGAGATTGGCGCAGCACTACATGTAAGGTCTGTCTTTCATTGGCTTTGTAAATTTGCTTTAAATGTCCTGTTGGGGATTGAAGCAAAAATATATTTAGTTTTATGTATTATTTTACCAAAAATAAAAAGAGACAGCCTTAATCTTTTGTAAAAAAAGATATCAATTCCTTATATTTAAAGTTTTGAGCTGGCAATAAAATGGTAATCAAAATCTCTAATACAATTGACTATTACTATTTTGTCGCATAGTAATTATATAAAAAGCCCTGAAATTTCAGGGCTTAATTGTAATTTATTTTCAGCAAACTACATTTTTGGAAGCAGTACTGTGTCCACTACATGTATGACACCATTAGATTGATTTACATCTGAAATTGTAACTTTAGCTTTATTGCCACTTTCGTCACTAATGTACAAATCTTTTCCATCCATCCAGGCAGTTAGAGTTCCGCCGCTAACTGTTTTTAAAGAAGCTTTTCCTTTACCAGCTTTTATTGCTTTTGCAATATCAGAACTATTCATTTTACCGGCCACTACATGATATGTCAATATAGTTTGTAATGATTTAATATTCTCAGGTTTCAATAATGTTTCAACAGTTCCAGCCGGCAATTTACTAAATGCTTCATTTGTTGGTGCAAAAACAGTAAATGGCCCTTTACCTTGTAAAGTTTCAACTAATCCTGCTGCTTTTACTGCTGCTACCAAGGTGGTATGATCCTTTGAGTTTACCGCATTTTCTATAATATTTTTATTAGGATACATAGCTGCTCCACCAACCATTACTGTTTTTTGTGCAAATGATGTCAATCCAAATCCTAATGCCAGGATTGCTGCTGCTAAAAATTTTCTAGTTTTCATAATTACTTTTTTTAAGTTATAAAGTCATTTACGCTTTAATATTCTTTTTGGTTTTAAAAGAGGTAAAAAAATAAATTAAAATGAATACAAGAGGCGAATTGATATATTAATAATGAAAGCTCCAATATTCCCTATTGTTATTTTAGCATTATTCAGCCCACTCATTAATCCAGTTGCTAACGGTCTGGCACCACTTCTGGTCGTCATTCAAACAGGGAATAGCCAGGAAATTTTCCCCTCCATTTTTCTCAAAATCTTCTTTGGCGCGCATGGCGATTTCTTCGAGCGTTTCTAAACAATCCGAAACGAAAGCAGGTGTTACAACAGCCAGATTTTTAATTCCTTTTGCCGGCATTTTGTCAATTTCAATATCAGTATAAGGCTCTAACCATTTATCTCCCGCCAAACGCGATTGAAATGTCAGACTGTATTTATCTTCGGGAAGTCCTAATAATTTTACGACCTGTCTTGTTGTTTCGTAACATTGGTGACGATAACAGAAATCGTGCGCCGGAGATGGCGTGCTGCAGCAGGAACCGTCAATTTTACAATGTGATTTTGTAACGTCGGTTTTGCGAATGTGACGCTCTGGAATTCCGTGATACGAGAATAACAAATGATCGTATTGAAATCCGGCTAAATGTTTCTGAATTGAATCTGCTAAATTCTTGATGTAATCCGGTTTATTGTAAAATGCCGGAACATCTGTAAAAGTCATGTGTGAAAACTTCTTCTTGCGAATTTCTTCTGCTTTTACTAAAATAGTCAAAGTTGAAGCCATTGCATATTGCGGATATAAAGGAAAAAGCATTACATCTGTAACCCCTTTATCACTTAATTCCTGAAGTCCTTTTTCGATGGTCATACTTCCGTAACGCATTGCCAAAGAAACTGGAACGTTTACCAAAGGCTGCACTTTTTTCTGCATTCTTTCGGAAAGGACCACTAATGGAGAACCTTCTTCCCACCAGATTTTTGAATAGGCATGTGCGGATTCCTCCGGTCTTTTTCTTAAAATAATACCGCGAACCAATAATGCTCTCAATAAATACGGAACGTCGATCACGTATTTATCCATTAAAAATTCATCTAAATAAGGTTTTACATCTTTTGGAGTTGGACTTTCTGGAGATCCCAAATTTACTAATAATACGCCTTTCATTATTGTTTTTGTTTTAAGCTTTGTTTTAATTTTCCTCAAACTAAGTGCTTGCCGTTTCTTAGAAATTAATCAATATATTTTATTTATGCTCTAATTTATAAAAGCGATACTGTTTTTATGATTGGTGTTAATGGACATTAGATATCTTTTTGGGGTTGTGGAAAATTTTTTCTTGAATCCCGCAATAAAGTGGCTTCCGGTGCTATATCCTATTTTCAGCCCGACTTCATTTACATTGTAAGAACCGCTGTCCAATAGTTTTAAGGCGAAATCCATTTTGTAGTCAAACAGAAAACCGTATACCGTATCACCATAAATTTGTTTGAAGCCTGTTTTTAATTTTTTCATATTCAGTCCAATTTCATCTGCCAACTGCTGCAGTCCTGGCGGTTCGGCCATATTGGCGATAAGTATTTCTCTGGCCTTTTTGATTTTCAGCACGTTATCTTCATCAGTCAAAAATGGACATTGCACTGCGTTTGGATCTTCCATTTTATTGAAATACAGACTCAATAATTCATATCCTTTTCCTTTGTAATAAAGGTTCTTTAGGGAAGGGTGAAGGCTGTAATGAAACAGCTGGCTCAAAACAACAGCCATAGAAGGACTGATGTTCCCTTC
>NZ_WWEM01000011.1 GCF_019308285.1 Flavobacterium quisquiliarum | reverse complement strand
CGAACCTAGAAAGACGGCACCAAAAACCGTAGTGTTACCATTACACCATAGACCAGCAGTGCTGTAAAGCGAGTGCAAATTTAAGGCTTTATTTAGTTTGTGCAAACTTTTTAACCAAAAAAAATCATTTTTTAAGTTTTTTTTCACTTTGAAATTCTTATTGACTTCAGAAGCTATTCAGACACAACAAATTAGTATCACTTGATAGTTTTATAGAATTTTTTGTTAATGGTCGATTCTTTACGTAAAAAAACATTTTCTTTGTAGGATAGAAAACTTTCAAATTTTTAACACCTAAATATGGCACAATTCAATTTCAATAAATGGAATACAATTATTGGTTGGTTTGCATTTGCAATCGCTTTAATTACCTACACATTAACAGTTGAACCTACAATGAGCTTTTGGGATTGCGGAGAATATATTGCTACCGCAGCCAAACTTGAAGTAGGTCACCCACCAGGAGCCCCTCTTTTTCAAATGATGGGCGCATTTTTTGCAATGTTTGCAATAGATGCACAGCACGTGGCTGTAATGGTTAACATGATGTCTGTTTTTTCTAGCGCATTTACCATATTATTTCTGTTCTGGTCTTCTTCTATGATCTTAAAAAAGATTGTTGCTCGTTTTGCTGAAATTGATCAAAACAATTCAATTGCAATTTTAGGAAGCTCTTTTGTTGGAGCTTTAGCCTACACGTTCTCTGATAGCTTCTGGTTTAATGCCGTAGAAGCCGAAGTTTACGCAATGGCCTCTTTATTAATTGCATTGCTTTTCTGGCTTGGTTTACGCTGGGAACAAGACATGGACAAACCAAAAGGGAACAAATGGCTTTTGATTATTTCTTTGGTTGTCGGACTTTCTTTTGGAGTTCACTTCATGGCTCTTTTAACTATTCCTTCAATCGGATTTTTATATTATTTTAAACATTACGAAAAAGTTACCATCAAAAACTTTATCATTGCCAATGTAGTTGTTATCGGAATCTTGTTATTTATTTTTAAATTACTTCTTCCTTTAACTATGGCATTTTTCGGGAAAACCGAAATTTTCATGGTAAACAGCATGGGACTTCCATTTAACTCAGGAACTATATTTGTAGCTTTATTATTTGTAGCTTTCTTCTATTTTGGATTAAAATTCACCAAACAAAAAGGATTAATATTTTACAACACTATTATATTATGTATTTTATTTATTCTGATTGGTTTCTCAACTTGGATAATGCTTCCAGTTCGTGCAAATGCTAATACTGTTATCAACGAAAATAAACCTTCGGATGCTACTGAGGTTTTAGCTTATTACAATCGTGAACAATATGGTGTAAATCCATTATTTTACGGTCCACAGTATACTGAACTTTTTGCCGGTCTTGATGCTAAAACTCCATATTTAGACAAAAAACCTAACTACGAAAGAGATTATAAAACTGGTAAATACGTTATTACCAATAATTATAAAAATGCCGAACAAAATTCTGATGACAACCAGAAAGCAGTTCTGCCAAGAATGTGGAGTACAGAAACTGCTCATATTCAAAACTATATCAACTTCACCAATCCTCCTAAATTCAGAATCGATCCAAATCATAATTATGATGAAGATTTAGCAGAATACGGAATTGACGCAAGCCAATTGAGCGAAGACGAATACAACAAAGCAACGGCTCAATTACGCAATGAAGTTGAAAAAACGGTTTCAGAATTCAGACATGCCTACGCTCAAAAACAAATTGATAATGAAGGGTATGTAAAATTCCTAAGAAGCTACGGTAAATATCTCTTGGTTGAAAAACCAACTACAGCTGACAACTTCAGTTTTATGTTCGAGTATCAATTTGGATACATGTACTGGAGATATTTAATGTGGAACTTTGTTGGACGCCAAAATGATGTTCAAGGAAAATATGACAATTTAGACGGTAACTGGATCAGTGGTATCAAACCTTTGGATTCTATTCACTTAGGATCTCAAGACAATTTGCCTTCTGATGTATTAAACAATAAAGGTCGTAATGCTTATTACTTCCTTCCGTTTATTCTTGGTTTAATTGGCTTAATGTACCATGCAAACAAAGACTTAAAAAGTTTTTATGTCCTTTTGGCTTTATTCTTATTTACAGGAATTGCATTAAAAATATATTTGAACGAAAGACCTTTTGAACCTCGTGAAAGAGATTATGCACTTGTAGGCTCCTTTTATGTTTTTGCCATCTGGATTGGGTTTGGAGTATATTCACTCTACGAAAGTTTCCAGAAATATCTAGCTCCAAAAATTGCAGGGCCTGTAATTATTGCTGGTAGTTTACTTGCAGCTCCCGTTTTGATGGCAGCTCAAAACTGGGATGATCATGATCGATCTGGAAGATATACTGCTGTTGCAATGGCAAAAGCTTATTTAAGTTCTTGCGATAAAGATGCCATTTTATTTACTATTGGAGATAATGATACTTTTCCTCTTTGGTATGCACAAGAAATTGAGCATTTTAGAACTGACGTCAAGATTGTAAATACAAGCTTATTTATGACGGATTGGTACATAGATCAAATGAAAGCGAAAGCATACGAATCTGATCCGCTTCCTATTTCTTTTACACACGATCAATATGTTGGGGATAGACTTGACTATACTGTTTATATCCAGAAAATTGATACACGTTGGAACATTAAAGATTTCATTGATTTCATTAAAAATCCTAAATCAACTGTTGGATTACAAAATGGACAAACTATTCATTTTTACCCAACTAATAAAATCAGAGTAAATGTTGACAAAGATGCTATCATTAAAAACAAAGTAGTCAACCCTAAATACAACGATTCTATTGTTCCTTACTTAGATATTAACATCAAAGGAAGCGCATTATACAAAAACCGCTTAATGATGCTTGATATCTTAGCAAACAACAACTGGAAAAGACCAATTTATTTCAGTGGTGGTGCTTTTGATGACGAAGATTATTTATGGCTGAAAGATTATCTGCAATTGGACGGAATGGTTTATAAATTAGTTCCAATAAAAAATAGTCCTTCTAAAGATGGAGGCCCATTAGATATGGGACAAATTGATGCAGATAAAATGTATAATATTGTTATGAAATGGGATTGGGGAAATAGCAATGGAAATATTTACCACGATCCTGAAACAAGAAGAAATAGTATTACATACCGCACTAATCTTTCTAGATTAATGTATCAGCTTATTAAAGAAGGTAAAATTGACAAAGCTAAAAACGTAATTAATTTAGCGATTACCCAAATGCCTTTGGATAAATATGGATATTATTCTCTAGTTGAAGCTTTTGGCAACGGATATTACAAAGTAGGAGAAAAAGCAAAAGCGCAAGACCTCCTAAACAAACTGGTTCAGAAGTATAAAGAAAACTTAAATTATTACGCTACGCTTACTCCTTCTGACCAAACTGATTTAGCAGTAGATATTATTACAGATATTGAGCGTTACAGAAGTTTATTACACGTAATGCAGGACAACAAAGACACTGTTTTCTACAATCAGCACAAAACAACATTTAACACTTATGTAAATGTTTTTGAACGTTTTGGACGTGAAAAAGAATAAATAATATACGAAAATCTTAACAATTAAAAAAATGCAGCGCTGTTTGATAAATAGCGCTGCATTTTTTAATTTTACATACATGTAAATTCAATTCAAGATGAGCTTTTATTGGGTAAAAACTAATTCATTTATTAAAACGGTGTTTTCTAAATATTGCTGGGACATTCCTAACAATGAAAAGAAAATATACCTAACGTTTGATGACGGCCCCACTCCAGAAATTACAGACTGGGTTTTATCTGAATTAAAAAAATTTGATGCAAAAGCTACTTTTTTCTGCATCGGTAAAAACATTAAATCCAACTTAGCTTTATTTGAAAAATTAATTACAGACGGACATTCTATTGGAAACCACACCATGAACCACGTAAATGGATGGAAAAGCCATACAAACGATTATATCGAAAATGTAAAAAACTGTGCCAAAATTTTAGACGAACAAGAAAAAGCTCCTCATCGTTTATTATTTCGTCCTCCTTACGGGAAAATCAAAAAAGCACAATCTAAAATTCTAAGAAGTTTAGGTTACAAAATTGTAATGTGGGATGTTTTAAGCGCCGATTTTGACCAGAGCATTACGCCTGAAAAGTGTCTTGAAAATGTAACAAAGAATGTAAAATCTGGAAGTGTGATTGTTTTTCATGACAGTATAAAGGCTTCTCCTAATTTGAGATTTGCTTTACCTAGAACACTGCATTTTTTAAAAGAAAACGGATATAAGTTTGATATTATTCACTAAATAATATCAAAAAATGAAGTAATTTAAACGTTAAATTGTTCTTGAACAATTCCAATTATAGTATTCGCATCAAGTTCTCCAGATTGTCTCCAGATCATTTGTCCTTCTTTATAAATCATTAGAGTTGGAAGCCCTTTTATACGAAGTGCTTCAGCTAATTCCTGATTTTTATCGACATCTATTTTAATTACTTTGGCTTTATCACCAAGCGCAGCTGCAACATCCTTAATAACAGGATGCATAGAAACTGACGATTCATTCCAATCTGTGTAAAAATCAATTAACACTGGAACTTGAGCATTTATTAGTTCTCCAAATTTTGACATAAAACCAAAAAATTAAGTTTTTTTAAATCTATTAAAAGAAATAAATATAATACAAATTTAGCATTTTTAACGAATTAAGCGACATTACGGCCTTTTTTTAGTTCAATGACCGTTATTTCAGGCATAATACCAACTCGTCCCGGATAGGCATGAAAACCAAAGCCGCGGTTAACATAAACGTATCTTCCGATGTTTTCGTATAAACCTGCCCATTGTTTGTAAATATACTGTGCCAAGCTCCATTTGAAATATCCTGGAATTTCGATACCAAACTGCATTCCGTGTGTATGGCCTGCAAAAGTCAGATGAAAGTTCTTTGGATGGTCTTTAATTTCAGCATCCCAATGACTTGGATCATGACTCATCAAAACTTTAAAATCATCTTGATGCACATTTTCAGAAGCTTTATTTAAATCTCCAGCTTTTTTAAAATTTACGCCCCAGTTTTCTACGCCAATAAGAGCAATTTTATCATCGCCTTTTTGGATATAAGTGTGCTCATTGAGCATAAGTTTGAAACCAATTTGACCGTACAAGTTTTTAATAGCTTGAAAGTTTTCGTCTTTTTCCTTTTCCGAAGGCCAAGTAACATATTCGCCATAATCGTGATTTCCTAAAACGGCAAACTTTCCGTATTTATAATCTTTAATACGTTTAAAAGTCTCCAGCCACGGATGCATTTCTTTTGCATGAGTATTTACAATATCACCCGTAAACAAGATTATATCTGATTCCTGTTGATTAATTAAATCGATAGCATAATTTATTTTCTCAGGATTATCAAAACTACCGCTGTGGACATCTGAAATCTGAGTGATTTTAAAACCATCAAAAGCATCTGGAAGATCTGGAAAAAACACCGTTTGTTTGATTACTTTGAAATTGTATTTACCTTCAAATATTCCATAAATTATAGAAAGAAAAGGAATTGCCGCAAGTCCTAACGCAATCTGACTTACAAATTTTCGCCTATCAGGCATCATTTCTTTTCTTGGAGCATTATAAACAAAATAGTTCACAATACTAGCTCCAATTCTAAAAATATCTTCGCCAAACATTATTAATGTAAGTACAATTTTAGGTACATATATTGTCAGCATCAAACCAGTTGTAAACATAAATTGTCTGGTCTGACCAACTGAACGATCTATTTGAGAAAAAGAATATATGATAAAAATTAAAAGCAGTGCACTTATAACCTGATAGCTTATCAAAACCCATCTTACTTTGATTAAAGTTCGAAAAGCCTGATAAGAATAGAACTCAATAAATAAAAAAAGAGCGCATAGAATTACAAAACGAAGGATCATTTGTTATAGTTTTAAGCAAAGTAACAAAGAATGAAAATTTTATCTCTTTTTATTATAAAAAATTTAACGCTGTAAAAAATAAAAAAGCTGAAAGATGGCTCTTTCAGCTTTAACCTACCAACCTTTTAAAACTATTTAATTTTACAACTTAATGTTGTTTTATTTTGCTTTTGGAGCTTCTGGTTTTACTGCAGCAGTTTCTGCTTTTTTATCTCCTTTAGCTTTTTTGCCTTTTTTATCGTGTTTAGCTACTTTTACTTCTTTTGATTGTGCTGGTGCTGCTGGGGTTGTTTGAGCGTTTACCATTGAAAATGTTCCTAGAACTGCTACTGCTAAAATTGCTAATTTTTTCATGACTTTAATTTTTATGATTATTATTATTTCATTATTTATAAGTCAAAGATAGAACCGTAAAATGAAGACAAAATGAAGATAAAGCCTTACAAATAAATTTAACTTTTAATTAGCTTTTTCAAACAGCAAAGTAAATGTTGTTCCTGCATTCAAAACAGATTCGACTTTAATCTGCATGTGATGAAATGACGAAATACTTTGAGCTATTGCAAGTCCCAACCCCTGCCCCTCTTGATCTGAACTAATACGAGCAAATCTGCTGAATATTTTTTCGAGCTGCGATTCATCCATTCCGATTCCAGAATCTTTTACCGAAATAAAATAATGTTCATCAATAAAACCGTCTTCTATTATGATACTGCCATTTGGTTTATTGTATTTAATTGCGTTTGTTACCAAGTTATAGATCAAAATATGGATCAAAGTTTTATTTCCTATAAAAATAAAGTACTCCTGCATTTTATTCACAAACTGAATTTCTCTATCTTCAATACGATCCTGAAGATCTTCCTGCAAATCTGAAACTACTTCGTTAAGATTAATTTCTTCATTTGCTTCATACTGATTATTATCAATTCTAGAAATTAGCAATAAGTTATTGATGATTTTTTTGAGCATATCTAATGTCTTTAGTGAACCTGCAATTTTGTCAACGGCATTGTCATCTAAAGATTCGTTCTGCAATAAATTTTCCAACTTGTTTTTAAGGAGTGCAATTGGCGTTAGCAATTCGTGCGAAACATTAGAAATAAACTGTTTTTCTTTTTTAAAAACTTCCGCAATACGATCCATCATTTGATTTAAAACAAAATCGAGTTCTCTAAAATCTCTCGAAGCTGCTTTGATTGGCGTATGGTCAAAAGTTTCCGGTTCGTTAACACGTCTAATTTTTCTATCGATAATTTTATAGAAAGGTTTAAGAAGGTATTCTATATAAAAAGTATCTGCCAAAAATGTAATGAGTAGAATAACTACAAAAACAATCAATATAAAAAATCGAATCACAAAAGTTAAGTCATTGACTTCACTCAAACTGCTTCCAATTTCCAGCTGATAATCTTCGCCTTCATAAGTAAAATGATGCTGTAGAATTCGATATTCATTTTCCTCACCTTCAATTACACGATTTTCGTTACTAAAAGTTGTTTTCTTCTGCCGTGGATTTATTGGAACACGCGAAAGCACTAAAAATTCGCTGTGAAGTGTAGAAAACTCCGAGAAAGTCTCAGTTGAATCATCGGGATTCTCTAAAAACTCATTAATTTCTTCTGGATTTAAATGCTCAATAAACTTCTTCTTTTTCTCCAGAAGGCTATTATTAATATGATGATAAACCACATTTTTTACCAAAATAGGAAGCATCAGCCATAAAATTAAGATCACCAACAATCTTGTCAGTGCATTAAAAATAGCTAATTGATGTTTTATTTTCACAAGAATACTTTATTCGTTTATACGATAACCTACATTTCGCACAGTTTCAAACCAATCGATTGGCGCATGTTTGTCTAGTTTTTTTCGGAGATTTCTAACATGAACATCAATAAAATTAGAATCGGAATTGACTTCCAGAATATCTCCCCAAATGTGTTCCGTAAGCTGTAAACGTGTTATTACCCGATTTTTGTTTAAAACTAAATATTGAAAAATATCAAATTCCTTTTTTGTCAAATTGATTGGATTATCATTGAAACTCACTTTATAATCCTGAAGCTGCAGAACAAAACCGTGAATGGTAAGATTATTTAAAGTAAATCCGTGAATTCTTCTAATCACAGCAAATAATCTTGCACTAAGTTCTGTCAAGGCAAAAGGTTTAGTCAAATAATCATCGGCTCCAAGATGTAAACCGTTAATTCTGTCATCTAGTTCACCTCTTGCTGTTAAGACAATAACTGCCATTTTTGATTTTGTTTTTCTAACGGTTTGCAGTACCTCAAAACCATCGCCATCTGGAAGACCTAAATCCAAAAGCATTGCATCATAATCGTTACTGGCAAATTCTTCTAAAGCATCGGCACAAGTGTGTGTAATCTTGCAGATATAACCCACATTACACAAAAAATCATAAACTTCTACTGCAAGTTCTCGATTATCTTCAACAATCAAAATATTCATAAAAATATACTTAAGCGTAATTAAAATTAATCATTTAAAAAGAAGAAAAGTCTGCTTTGTAAAAACATTAACGCAAAAAGCTGATAAATTTCTTCATCAGCTTTTACCATCTGCATTCTTCATAATTATCCTTCCTGTTTTGTTTCCTTACAATCATTCGAAAACAAAACAAAAAGTATCTTATTTTTTCATTGGTGCAGTTTCTGTTTTTGGAGCTTCACTTTTTTCTGATTTTGCTTTTTTATCAGTTTTGTGTTTACGATGTTTTGTGGCTTTTACTTCTTTTGCAGGAGTTTCTTTTCCTGTTTTTGCTGGGAAAGCGTGAACCATAACACTTGTTCCTAAAACTGCTACGAGTAACATCAATAAATTTCTCATGATTTCTAAGTATTTAAATGAATAACTTTTATTTTACACTTCGAAATTACCCTCACAAAATGAAGAAAACATGAAGAAAGCACCATCGCTAAACATTTTAACTTGATATTAACTCTTCGCTGTTTTTCTACCATATAAGTTATATGGTTTCAAAAAAATTAATTTTCATGAACAAATCTGTTTTTAAAACCCAATTGTTTATTTTTACAGACTAATATTTTTAATATGTCGACTCAAAAACGCCTTTTTCTTCTAGATGCTTATGCACTAATTTTTCGTGGTTATTATGCCTTTATTAAAAACCCGAGAATCAACTCAAAAGGGATGGATACATCTGCAATTATGGGTTTTATGAACTCACTTTTGGATGTTATTAAAAGAGAAAAACCAGATCATTTGGCTGTTGCTTTTGATAAAGGCGGAAGTCATGTAAGAACCGAAATGTTCGTTGAATATAAAGCCAATCGCGATGAAACGCCAGAAGCTATAAAAATTGCCGTTCCTTATATTCAGGAATTACTAAAAGCGATGCACATTCCGATTATTGAAGTAGAAGGCTGTGAAGCTGACGACTTAATTGGAACAATCGCCAAACAAGCCGAAAAACAGAATTACAAAGTTTTTATGGTAACTCCAGATAAGGATTTTGCACAATTAGTTTCTGAGAACATTTTTATGTACAAACCAGCCCGTATGGGTAACGGAATCGAAATTTGGGGAGTTCCTGAAGTTTTGGCAAAATTTGAAATCGAAAGACCAGAGCAGGTAATTGATTTTCTTGGAATGATGGGTGATGCTGTCGATAATATTCCGGGACTTCCTGGAGTTGGTGAAGTGACTGCTAAAAAATTCCTGAAAGAATTTGGAACCATGGAAAACCTTTTGGCAAATACAGATAAGCTGAAAGGTAAAATGAAAGAAAACATTGAAGCCAATAAGGAAAAAGGAATTCTTTCTAAAAAATTGGCTGCGATTATTACAGATTGCAATGTTACTTTTAATGAAGATGATTACGAGCTTTCTCGTCCAGATATCGAAAAAACAGATGCTATTTTTCAAGAATTAGAATTCAGAAGAATGGCGGAACAGTTTGATAATTTGTTTAAAACAGATGGAACGCAGACTGCAACTCCAGTTTCTGATGCTAAATTGTATAAAAAACCACAGCCTAAAAACGAAGACCAATTTGATCTTTTTGGAAGCACTTTAACAGAAGATCATGCAGATGCTCCAAGAACCTCATTCTACAATACTTTAGAAGATACTCCACATTCTTACCAGACAGTTCAAGGTGATTTAGGTGTAAAACTGCTTTTGCAGAATTTAGAAAAACAGACTTCAGTTTGTTTTGATACCGAAACTACAGGAATTGATGCTTTACATGCAGAATTGGTTGGAATGTCGTTTTCTTATGAAAAAGGAAAAGCATTTTATGTTCCGTTTCCAGAAAATCAAGAAGAAGCAAAAGCTTTGCTTGAAAAATTTGTTCCGTTTTTTGAAAATGAAAACATTGAGAAAATAGGTCAGAATTTAAAATACGATTTAAAAATTCTTTCTAATTATGGCGTAACTGTAAAAGGAAAACTTTTCGACACGATGATCGCGCATTATCTGATCAATCCGGATATGCGTCATAATATGGATATTTTGGCAGAAACCTATTTAAAGTATTCTCCAAAATCTATTGAAACTTTAATTGGTAAAAAAGGAAAAAATCAGCTTTCGATGCGTGATGTTCCTTTAGAAGATATTAAAGAATATGCCGCAGAAGATGCTGATATTACTTTACAGTTAAAAGAAATCTTCACCACTGAATTAGACAAAACAGAGACTAAAAAGTTGTTTGACGAAATCGAAATTCCATTAGTCAGTGTTTTAGCTGCAATGGAAACCGAAGGAATTCGTTTGGATGTTGATTTCTTAAAAGAAATGTCTAAAGAGATGGATGTTGAAATCAAATCTCTTGAAGAACAAATCTATGAAACTGCCGGCGAGAAATTCAATTTGGCTTCTCCGAAACAACTAGGAGATATCTTATTTGACAAAATGAAAATTGGAGGCGCTAAACAAAAGAAAACTAAAACAGGTCAATACGCGACTGGAGAAGAAGTTCTAACTTATTTAGCAAACGATAACCCAATCGTAAAACAAATTTTGGATTGGCGTCAGATGGTAAAACTACAAAGCACTTATATTTTAGCTTTACCAGAACAAGTTGATAAAAAAACGCAACGCGTTCATACCGATTATATGCAGACTGTTGCTGCAACAGGACGTTTGAGTTCTAACAATCCGAACTTACAGAATATTCCAATTCGTACTGAAAGAGGCCGTCAGATTCGTAAAGCTTTTGTAGCGCGCGATGAAAATTACACTTTAATCTCTGCCGATTACTCGCAGATTGAATTACGAATTATTGCCGCTTTGAGTGGTGAAGAAAATATGATAAAAGCTTTCCAAGACGGTGAAGACATTCATAAAGCAACTGCTGCTAAAGTTTTTAACGTAGCTTTAGAAGAAGTTTCACGCGAACAAAGAAGCAACGCTAAAACGGTAAACTTCGGAATCATCTACGGTGTTTCTGCTTTTGGATTAAGCAATCAGACTTCATTATCCAGAAGCGAAAGTGCTGCTTTGATTGATGCTTATTACAAAACTTATCCACGTCTTAAATCATATATTTCTGAACAAGTTGAATTTGCACGCGAAAAAGGTTATGTACAAACTATTTTAGGACGCCGTCGCTATTTAAAAGATATTAATTCTGCAAATGCCGTAGTAAGAAGTGCCGCTGAACGAAATGCTGTAAACGCACCAATCCAAGGAAGTGCTGCCGATGTGATTAAAATTGCTATGATTAATATCCACAAAAAACTTCGTGACGAAAACTGGAAATCTAAAATGTTACTTCAGGTACATGATGAGCTTGTGTTCGATGTTCACAACGATGAACTCGAAAAAATCCAGCCAATGATTAAACATGAAATGGAAAATGCTTTTAAAATGTCTGTTCCTTTAGAAGTTGAACTTGGAATGGGTAAAGACTGGTTAGAAGCACATTAATATATTTTAAAACTTTTTTAATGGAAAATTTACCTTATTTTGAATCAATCGATCTACAAGAACTAAAAGAATATTATGTCGTTAAAATTGATTTGAACGGAAGAAAAACCAGCATTGATTTAAACTTTGAAAACAAGTCTATTGACAAGGACTCAATTCAAAAAATCAAAACTTTTCTAGAAAGCATTCCCAAATTTCATCTACAAAATAAGTCTTATATAAATAACGATTTTGAAGAAGGAGATGGCGAGACAAAAGATTATATAAACTTTTATTTCGACGAACTTGACCAAGATGAAATATCAAACATAATTAATATTAATGATATAAAAACTCCAAAAGAAATTTTACTTCTTAATGAATTGAAATTAAATAGAATTGGGCTTTATCCCGATGGAAAATACAACACAGACTATTACGCTGTATTCGATTATTCAATAGATATAGATGGAGAACCTTGTGAACAGCTTTTAGTAGTTAAAACAAATGAAAAAGGAGATTTGGATCACATTGCGTGGGAAAGTTAAAAACATAAAAAAACCATCAGCTTAAACTGATGGTTTTTCTTTTTATCTAAACTTTTCTAGTCGATTCTCTTTCTTTCAATTTCGTCTTGATTACGATTGTTTCATATTCCGAAACCGTTCCTTCCGGTTCTTCTAATCTTTCGATTAATCTTTTAGCCGCTACTTCTCCAATTTCAACTCCATGCTGACTTACAGTTGTTAAACTAGGCGATAAACGTCTGGAAGCTAAAATTCCGTCAGCAAAACCAATAATTGAAATGTCTTCCGGAACTCTATATCCTTTTTTCAAACTCACTCTTAATGCTGCAACCGAATCATTTTCATCCAAAGCAAAAATTCCATCGATTTTATGATCAAAAATACCTTCGATTTTAGCTTTCATATCTTCTTCAGAATCGGTACGAAGAATAATTTTTTCATTAACTGGAATATTATTGTCTTTCAAAGCTTTCAAATATCCTTCTGTTCTTAGTTTTCCAACACTAATATTATCTACAGAAGAAATCAGAGCGATATTTTTACATCCTAGATTAATTAAATGCTGTGTTGAGTTGATAGCCGAATCATAATCGTCTACTACTACTTTATCACAATCTACTTCATCAGCAATACGGTCAAACATTACGATTGGTGTTCCGTCATTTATGATTTCAGAAAAGTGATTGTAGTCTTGAAGTTTTTGAGCTTCTTGAGAAACCGACAAAATAAATCCGTCGATAGTTCCGTTGCTCAGCATTTCTAATGTATGAACTTCTTTCTCAAGAGATTCATTAGAAATACAAGTAATTACATTATATCCTTTTTTATCGGCAACTTTTTCGATACCACTAAAAACTTTCGCAAAGAAAGAGTTTAAGATATTAGGTATAATCACTCCAATCGTTTTGGTTTTACGATTCTTTAAATTCAGACCAATAACATTTGGCTTATAATTTTTGAGTTTGGCATACTCCTTAATCTTCACCTTCGTTTGTTCGCTAATTTCCGGACTGTCATTCAATGCTTTAGATACAGTCGAAACAGAAACACCAAGTTCTTTCGCAATTTGTTTTAGAGTTGCTTTAGCTTTCATCCATTAAAAGTTTAAGTAATTAATACAAATATAGTAGAATTACCGAAAATAAAACAAAAAACAACTATCAGTATTTCAAATTATGCCATCTTTTCGAAATAATTCTAAAAAAGAATGATTTTTCTGAAACCGCATATCCTAAAATTTCGTTAATAACTAAATACCTATGAACTAAAAAACCAATGTTGTTAACCTAATAAAAAACTTGATTATGAAAAACGAAGTTAAAATTCATGAAGTTGACCCTTCACTGAATAGCAGAAGGAGCTTTCTTAAGCTTAGCGGATTAACATTAGTAACCACTGGTTTGGTTCTAGCTGGATGCAGCGACAATGATGATAACAATAATATGGAAGACACTTCTCTGCCAGGAATACGAAATGGTGTCTTCGATTTAGGTTCTGGAGATTTTGGCGTTCTTACCTACGCCTACGCCCTAGAACAATTAGAAGCCGATTTTTATACTAAAGTTGTTAATGCAAGTAGTTTCAATAGTACATTCAGCACAGTTGAGCGTCAGGTATTGACAGACTTGTATCATCACGAAGTGGTTCACAGGGACTTTTTTAAAGCAGCCTTAACTGGAGCACTTCCCGATCCTAGTTCACAATTACTTCCTACTTTAGCCTTTAATTACGGCTCTTTAAATTTTAACAGCCGTACAGAAGTTTTAGCTACAGCGAAAGCATTGGAAGACACAGGCGTTGCTGCTTATAATGGCGCAGGTAAATTAATTAAAACTGCAGACTACCTATTATTGGCAGGAAAAATTGTTTCTGTTGAAGCCAGACATGCATCAGCCATAAGAAGTTTAATTAATCCGAATTCTAAAGATTTTGCCGGAGATGATATTGTAAATATGTCAACAGGTTTAGACGATGCAAAAGACCCATCTAAAATACTGCCAATTGCAGCCAATTTTATTACTACAAAATTCACTGCTAAATACTTGCCTTAATCTTAACCGCTAAAACTTAGAAATTATGAACATTTTAAAATTTATAGAATCCTTTACTGATGACAATTTAATAAATAGCACTGGTTCTCGCAGAGACAGTTTTTCTCAGTTTGGAAATATCGGAAAAAATTTAGCTTTGGCATCAATCCCATTCGGTTTGTCTGCTCTTGCAAATAAAGCTTTTGCTAAAGACATAACAGCAACACCTGCAACTCCAATCGGAGCACTTCAGTTTGCCTTAACTTTAGAATATCTTGAAAACGAATTTTATGCTATGGCATTGGATTCTGGGGTAATTCCTGCTTCTGAAAATGGCGGGAGAGACTTAAAAGTTTTTCAACAAATAGCAGCACACGAATCTGACCATGTAAAATTCTTAATTGCAGGATTGGGCGGAACAGCAAGTGCTAACTTTGTTCCAAAACCAACTTTTGATTTTACAGTTGGAGGGGCATTTAATCCTTTTGGAGATTATCCAACCTTTCTAGCTCTTGCGCAAGCTTTTGAAGATACTGGAGTTCGAGCCTATAAAGGACAAGCTGCAAATCTCATTACCACACCCGATTTATTAACTGCTGCATTACAAATCCATTCTGTTGAAGCTCGTCATGCATCTGAAGTTAGAAGACTTAGAGGTTTAAAAGGTTGGATTTCTAATTCAGAACGAGGTGCCGGTATGCCAGCGGCAACACAAGCAGTTTATGATGGTGAAGGTGTAACAATGCAGGCGGGATTCAATACAGCTACCGCTTTTGGCGCAACAGCAGGCTCAGAAGCTTATGATGAACCACTTACAACCCAACAAGTAGTTGATATAGCTAACATATTTATTGTATAATAGTTTTTTCTTTTAAATATTTAACCGTCTTTGCTTTATTGTAGAGACGGTTTTTTTATTCCCTAATTAATCCAAAAACTGAACCCCTGATTTTCAGCAGATAAAATATTCTTTCAGGTATTTGGTTTTAAAATAATTAATTGTACTTTTGCATCCCCTTTATTGGGGATGGAATGTTTAATTAAAATAATATTATGGACGCATTAAGCTACAAAACAGTTTCAGCAAACAAAGCCACTGTAACTAAAGAGTGGATTGTTGTTGACGCTGAAGGTCATAACTTAGGACGTCTTGCTTCTAAAGTTGCAATGATCTTAAGAGGTAAGTACAAGCCAAGTTACACACCGCACGTTGACTGTGGAGATAACGTAATTGTTATCAACTCAGAGAAAATTAACCTTACAGGTACAAAAATGAATGACAAAATTTACATGCGTCATACAGGTTACCCAGGAGGACAAAGAACTTTAACTGCTAAAGTATTGCAAGCTAAAAATCCAGCTGCATTAGTAGAAAAAGCTGTAAAAGGTATGTTACCTAAAAACAAATTAGGTGCTGAACTTTTTAGAAATCTAAATGTTGTTGTAGGAGCTGAGCACAAACACGGAGCTCAAAAACCTAGAACTGTTAACCTAAATGATCTTAAGTAATGGGAGTTATTCACAAAATCGGTAGAAGAAAAACCGCTGTTGCACGTGTATACGTTTCTGAAGGAACTGGAAACATCACTGTAAACAAAAAAGAATTCGCAACTTACTTTCCAACTGCAACTTTACAGTACAAAGTTTTACAACCGCTTTCTATGACAGAAAACGCTGGTAACTTTGACGTAAAAGTAAACGTTTACGGAGGTGGTACAACTGGTCAGGCAGAAGCTGTAAGAATGGCATTAGCACGCGTAATGTGTGAAGTTAACGCTGAAAACAGAGCTATCCTTAAACCAGAAGGTTTATTAACAAGAGACCCTAGAATGGTTGAACGTAAGAAATTCGGTCAGAAGAAAGCTCGTAAGAGATTCCAATTCTCTAAACGTTAATATTACCTGTCTTGTTCAGATGGGACAAGACATTATCAATTATTTATTGAAATTAAAAAACACAGTTATTGTTGCTCTCCTATCGAGGTAGGATATAGTTTAGCATCTAAATGTATAAAGCCAGAGAAATCGCCATTTATACATTGCTAATCAACAGAACGTAAACTAGTACAAAAATGGCAAACAAAATAGAAGTAAAAGAATTACTAGAAGCAGGTGTTCACTTCGGACACATGACTAGAAAATGGGATCCAAATATGGCTCCTTACATTTATATGGAGCGTAATGGTATTCACATTATCAATCTATATAAAACTGCAGCTAAAATTGAAGAGGCTAATGAAGCTTTGAAAAAAATCGCTGCATCAGGTAGAAAAATTTTATTCGTAGCTACCAAAAAACAAGCAAAAGACATCGTTGCTGATAAAGCAAAAGCTGCAAACATGCCTTACATCACTGAAAGATGGCCAGGTGGTATGTTGACTAACTTCGTAACTATTAGAAAGGCAGTTAAAAAAATGTCTTCTATCGATAAAATGAAGAAAGATGGTACTTTCAACACTTTATCTAAAAAAGAGCGTTTACAAGTTGATCGTCTACGTGCTAAATTAGAGAAAAACTTAGGTTCAATTGCTGATATGTCTAGACTACCTGCAGCATTGTTCGTAGTAGATATCAAAGCTGAACACATCGCAATAAAAGAAGCTCAAAAATTAAACATTCCAGTTTTCGCAATGGTTGATACGAATTCTGACCCAAGAGAGGTTGATTACGTGATTCCTGCAAATGATGATGCTTCTAAATCAATTGACAAAATTTTATCTTTAGTGACTACTGCAGTAATCGAAGGTCTTTCTGACAGAGGTGCTGAAAAAGAAGTTGAAGCTGCTGAAGAAGCTCCTGCTGTTGAGGCTGAAGCTGCTCCTGCAACTGAAACTGAAGAATAAATCAAATTTTAAATTCCAAATTTTAAATTCCAAAATCCAAGACAAAATTAAAAACGTTATGTTGATAATTTATTAAAATTGGAGTTTGGGATTTAAAAGCTGGAATTTTTTACTTTTAAAAACATATTAAAACTTAAAATATTATGGCAACAATTACTGCTGCAGACGTAAATAAATTAAGACAATCTACAGGTGCCGGAATGATGGACTGTAAAAAAGCTTTAGTTGAAGCTGAAGGAGATTTCGATAAAGCGATACAAATCCTTAGAGAAAAAGGACAAAAAGTTGCTGCTAACCGTTCTGACCGTGAGTCTTCTGAAGGGGCTGCTGTTTCTTTTATCAATGCAGACAACACTAAAGGAGCGATCCTTACTTTAAACTGCGAAACTGACTTCGTAGGTAAAAACGAAGCTTTCGTAACTTTAGCTAAAGATTTAGTTGAAAAAGCGATCAACTTCTCTACTAAAGAAGAATTATTAGCTTCTGATTTCAACGGAATCACTGTTGCTGAGAAATTAATCGAGCAAACTGGTGTTATCGGTGAAAAAATCGAAATCGGTGGTTTTGAAATTTTAGAAGGTGCTTTCGTTGGATCTTATGTTCACGTTAACAAAATTGCTGCTTTAACTGCAATTTCTGCTCCAGTTGCTAACGCTGAAGCTTTAACAAAAGACATCTCTATGCAAGTTGCTTCTATGGGAGCTGACACATTATCTTACAAAGATTTTGATCCTGCTTTTGTTGAGTCTGAACTTGCTGCTCGTATTGCTGTAATTGAAAAAGACAATGAAGAAGCAAAACGTTTAGGAAAAACTTTAAAAAATGTTCCTAAATACATTTCTTTCTCTCAATTAACTCCTGAAGTTATCAAACAAGCAGAAGAAGATGCTAAAGCTGAATTAAAAGCTGAAGGTAAACCAGAGCAAATCTGGGACAAAATCCTTCCAGGAAAAGTACAACGTTTCATTTCTGACAACACTTCTTTAGATCAAGAAAAAGCTTTACTTGATCAAAACTTCATCAAAGATGACAGTAAAAAAGTTGGTGATTACGTAAAAGGATTCAACGTTGAAATCACAGGTTTCAAAAGAGTTACTTTAGGTTAATATATTATTTCAATATTTAAAAAGCCCGAATATTTAGTTATTCGGGCTTTTTTATATTGATTAATTTTCAACTGGAAAATTTCTGGCACGCATCAAAGCATCAGATTTTGGAGCATGTCCTCTAAAATCTTCATACATTTTTTCATTATCTACCGTATTTCCTGCGCTTAGAACAATATCATAAAGGCGTTTGGAGACTTCTTTATCAAAAGGCCCTTTTCCTTCTAAAAATGCTTCATAAGCATCGGCATTGATTACATCGGCCCATAAATAACTATAGTATCCTGCTGCATATCCGTCACTTGAAAAAATATGGGCAAATTGCGGAATTCTATGTCGCATCACAATTTCTGACGGCATATTAATTGCTGCCAAAATCTGCTTTTCAAATTGATGCGGATTCACTTTTTCTGTAGTTAAATGCAACTTCATATCTACAAACGAACTTGAAATCGTTTCTACAGTTGCAAAACCTTCATTAAAATTAGCCGCTTGTCCTATTCGATCTACTAATGATTGTGATAAAGGTTCATTAGTTTTATAATGAAGCGCAAACTTATTCAACACTTCTGGAGTTGCCAGCCAATGTTCTAACAATTGCGAAGGAAATTCTACATAATCTCTTGCGACAGAAGTTCCTGATAAACTCGGATACGTCACATTAGAACACAATCCATGTAAAGCGTGACCAAATTCATGAAACAAAGTTGTTGCATCATCCCAGGAAATTAAAACTGGATCGGTGGCATTTCCTTTTATGAAATTGCAATTATTAGAAACAATCGGAAGCACTTTTCCGCTTATTTTCTGCTGATCTCTATGAGAGTTCATCCAGGCTCCCGATCGCTTACCTACTCGCGCGTAAGGATCAAAATACCACAAACCTACAACTTCTCCCGTATTTTTATGATTGACCTCCCAAACTCGAACATCTGAATGATAAACAGGAACATCAAATAATTGTTTAAAACCAAGATCAAACAACTCTCCTGCTGTCCAAAACATTCCTTCACGCAAATTCTCTAACTGCAGATATTGCTTAATTTCGTTTTGATCTAAATCATATTTTGCTTTACGGACTTTCTCTGCATAATAGCGATAATCCCAAGGCTGAATTTTAAAATTACTACCTTCTTCATCTACCATTTCCTGCATAGCCGAAACATCGTTTTTTACTTTTTCAACAGCCGGTTTCCAAACCGAATGCATTAAATCCAATGTTTTCTGAGGATCTTTTGCCATTTTATTAGACAAACTCCACTCAGCAAAATTCTTGAATCCTAATATTTTTGCTTTCTTGGCTCTTAACTCTAAAATTGAAACAAGCGTTTCATTTGTATTATTTGAATTATCATTATCACCTCTTTTCACAAAAATATCAAACGCTTTTTCTCTTAAATTTCTTTTATTAGAAAAAGTCAAAAAAGGTTCAATGGAAGATCTGGTGTTTCCGATACAAGCCAAAACATTCAATTTCCTTTCCTTTGCTTCGGCAATTGCCGCATTTTTAAATTCTTCAGGAAGTCCTTCCAAATCACTTTCTGAATGCAGTTCCAAATACTGATCATTTTCTTCTGCCAGTAGTTTTTGACTGAAAAGCGTAAAAAGTCCGGCAAGTTCCTGATTAATTTTTGCTACTTCTGATTTATCTTCTTTATTCAACTCTGCTCCTTCTCTAACAAAATCAGTGTAATACAACCAAAGCAAACGTTGTTGTTCAGAATCCAAGTTTTTACTTTCTTCTGATTTATACAATTCTTCTATCCTTAAAAACAGTTTCTCGTTTTGATAGAGTTTATCGCTAATCTCAGCCAATTTTGGAGACATTTCCGTATCGACTACATTAAATTCCGGACTGCTTAAATTAGATCTATAAATTCCATAAACCGCATGAATTCTATCCAGTTTTTCTCCTGAAAGTTCTAAAGCTTTCACTGTATTATCAAAAGTCGGCTTTTCTAAATTGTTTGCAATAGAATCAATTTCTTCCAATTTTTCCTGAATAGCAAATTCAATAGCGGGTTTAAAATCAGCTATTTTATATTTTGTAAAATCCGGCACGCCTCCATAAGGCCCTGACCATTCTTGAAGTAACGGATTAGTTTCTTTTTCCATAATCAAATCATTTTATAAAGTTCCTCCAAACACTTTTCTTTAAATTTGAAGTGTGAGAATCTCAAAAGTAACCAATCAGAATCAAACTTCAAATGGATGTTATTTTAAAAATTTACTAATATCAGGTTTTAAAAAATAGCTTAAATTTGAAACTTCATAACCAAAACAACATGTTTAAAACCAGAAAAGAGATTGTTTTTGTAATTCTTGCAGGAATATTTATCACGAATGCTGTTGTAGCAGAGCTTATTGGAGGAAAATTAATTCAGGTTGGGCCTTTTGTAATGAGTGTAGGAATTCTCCCTTGGCCGATCGTTTTTCTGACAACCGATTTAATTAATGAATATTTTGGCGAAAAAGGAGTAAAAAAACTTTCTTTTATCACAGCCTGTTTAATTGCCTATGCTTTTCTGATTCTATTTATGGCCATTACTATTCCGGCCGCAAAAGGAATCAGCCCTGTCAATGACGATCAATTTCAAGCTGTTTTTGGACAGAGTATGTGGATTATTGTCGGAAGTTTAATTGCTTTTATGGCATCGCAGCTAATTGACGTCTGGATTTTCTGGTTTTTCAAAAACAGAACAGGAGAAAAGAAAATATGGCTGAGAGCTACAGGTTCTACAGTAATTTCACAATTATTTGATTCGTTTATTGTTCTTGGAATTGCTTTTTGGCTTCCCGGAAAAATTGATTTTGACACTTTTATTTCTTCAGGATTAATTGGTTATACTTTCAAATTAGCCATTGCCATTTTATTAACTCCCGCCATTTACTTGGGACATCACTTAATTAAAAAGTATTTGGAAAACGATAAGCACCATAAAAATCAGGAACAATAGAATGAAGCATTGTAAAATACTACTATCAATCATGCTGTTAAGTTTTGTGAGTTGTTCTAAAGACGTTAAAAAACAACTACTAGAAGTTACTGATAAGATTACGAATAAAATAGAGACTATTTCAGAAAGTACTGTTGAAACCGTAAATAAATATAAACAATCCATTGTAGACAAAATCACAACAACGGAAGCAACTTCTGAGAATGTAAAACCTTTAGCTGATAGCATTGCAGTAAATGCAGAAGCTGAAAATGAAAAGTTTTTAGGAATTACCGCTTTTAAGAAGTTTATAGCCGACTGTAAAACAGGAGAGACTATAACACAAAAAGAACTTATTGAAAACCACAATATTCCAGCTGACGGAATTAAATTAATAAAAAGCATTACCAAAACTGCAGAAGATGAAATTGAAGTAAAATGGAAATCGACTTGGTTTATTGAAAAGATTTCGGATGCAAAATTTAATGATGCGAAAATTAAATTCAAGTTTGAGGCGAATAAAATATATACTTCAGGACAAGCAATCGGAATCAAATACAAAAAGAAAGTTTATACCGATTTAATCATAATTGGAACAAAAGCTTATATACCGAGCGTAAAAGGCTATCACTGGAAAATTGGAAAATAATGGAAGATAAGATTAGATGCGGCTGGTGTACCTCAAGCGATTTATACAAAAAATACCATGATGAAGAATGGGGAGTTCCAGTTTATGACGATCCTACCCTATTTGAGTTTTTAATTCTGGAGACTTTTCAAGCAGGACTAAGCTGGATTACGATTTTAAATAAAAGAGAAAACTTTAGAGCTGCTTTTGATTATTTCGATTACAAAAAAGTAGCCAATTATTCTGAAGAAAAAATCGAAGAGTTAATGCAGAATACCGGCATTATTCGCAATCAACTTAAAATTAAAGCTGCGGTTTCAAATGCACAGGCTTTTATGAAAGTTCAGGAAGAATTTGGAACTTTCTCCGATTATATCTGGAAATATACTGATGGAAAACCTATCATAAACAATCCTAAAACTTCAAAAGAAGTTCCTGCAACTACGCCACTTTCAGATGAAATCAGCAAAGATTTGAAAAAAAGAGGATTTAAATTTGTTGGTTCCACCGTTATTTACGCGCACATGCAAGCCACCGGAATGGTCAATGATCACGCGGAAGATTGCTTTATCCGCAAGGAAAAATAGCCACAGATTTTCAGTTTCGGTTTTCAGTTTTTCAAAAACTTGAAACATGAAACCTGAAACTTTCAAACAAATTTTATTACATTTGCTTCACACTTTAGGGGTGTCTACAACTTGTAGGCTGAGATTTTACCCTCTGAACCTGATCTAGTTCATACTAGCGTAGGGAAAAGTAAGATGACTTCTTGAACGCATTTCTGTGCGTTATTGTAGCCATTCCTATTGTGTATAACTATACACTAAACTTAAAGGAATGGAACTAAAAATCAATCAACAAACTAAACATTTCAATGCTGAATCGCTAAGCGTTCAATCATTGCTCGATCTCGAAATTCCGCAAAAACAAAACGGAATCGCCGTTGCTATTAACAACACCGTTGTTCCAAAAACCAAATGGAACGAATTCTTCGTACAAGAAACTGACGAAATTTTGATTATTTCTGCTACCCAAGGAGGTTAGAATTTAAATTTCAAAAAATATCCCGAGGCTTCGGGACTAAATTCCAATTACATACTGGTTGTAGACGCACAGCAGTGCGTCTCTACAGTAACTCATAACCCATAACTCATAACTTCTTTCCTATGACTACAGAAGAACAAATTTCCAGAACCCCATTTCCAAATTCTAAAAAAGTTTATATCGATGGAGAAATTCATCCAATAAAAGTAGCTATGCGAGAAATTCATCTTAGCGACACCAAACTTTCAAACGGAGGAATCGAAAAAAATCCTCCTGTAACTGTTTATGATACTTCTGGGCCTTATACTGATCCAAATGTTGAGATTGATATTCGAAAAGGATTACCACGCTTACGTGAAAGTTGGATTCTTGATCGAAATGATGTTGAAGTTTTAGACCAAATCACTTCTGATTACGGTCAAAGCCGATTGAAAGATGAAACGCTAAATCATTTACGTTTTGAATATCTGCATCAGCCAAAACGTGCCAAAAAAGGCGCAAACGTCACACAATTATATTATGCCAAACAAGGAATAATTACTCCAGAAATGGAATATATTGCCATTCGTGAAAATCAGAGAATCGAACTTTTAAACGAGCAGACCAAAACAATGCAATGTCAACATAGCGGACAAAGTTTTGGAGCCAATACACCAAAAAGCAAAATCACTCCGGAATTTGTTCGTTCTGAAGTTGCTTGCGGAAGAGCCATAATTCCAAACAATATCAATCATCCCGAAAGTGAACCCATGATTGTCGGGCGCAATTTCTTGGTAAAAATAAATGCCAACATTGGAAATAGTGCTGTTACTTCGAGCATTGAAGAAGAAGTCGAAAAAGCCGTATGGGCTTGTCGCTGGGGAGCTGACACGATTATGGATTTATCTACAGGAAAAAATATTCATGAAACCAGAGAATGGATTATTAGAAATTCACCAGTGCCAATTGGTACAGTTCCAATTTACCAGGCATTAGAAAAAGTAAAAGGAATTGCCGAAGATCTAACTTGGGAGATTTTCCGCGATACTTTGATTGAACAAGCTGAACAAGGTGTTTCGTATTTTACGATTCATGCAGGGGTTTTACTTCGTTACATTCATTTAACCGCAAATCGAGTTACCGGAATAGTTTCGCGTGGCGGTTCCATCATGGCAAAATGGTGTTTGTTTCATCATAAAGAAAATTTCTTGTACACCCATTTTGAGGAAATCTGCGAAATCATGAAACAATATGATGTTGCTTTTTCTCTTGGAGATGGTTTACGCCCGGGTTCCATTGCCGATGCGAATGACGCGGCACAATTTGCCGAATTAGAAACCTTAGGCGAATTGACCAAAATTGCATGGAAACATGATGTTCAAGTTTTTATTGAGGGCCCAGGACACGTTCCAATGCACATGATTAAAGAAAACATGGACAAACAATTAGAACATTGCCATGAAGCGCCATTTTACACTTTAGGCCCTCTGACAACAGATATTGCACCAGGTTATGATCATATTACTTCTGCAATTGGTGCAGCGATGATTGGTTGGTATGGTTGTGCAATGTTGTGTTATGTAACGCCAAAAGAACATCTAGGCTTACCGAATAAAAAAGATGTAAAAGATGGTGTTATTACTTATAAAATTTCGGCTCACGCTGCCGATTTGGCCAAAGGGCATCCGGGAGCGCAATATCGCGACAATGCTTTGAGTAAAGCCCGTTTTGAATTTCGCTGGGAAGATCAGTTTAATTTGGCTTTAGATCCAGATACAGCAAGAGAATTTCATGATGAAACGCTTCCTGCAGATGGTGCAAAAGTGGCTCACTTCTGCTCAATGTGCGGGCCTAAATTCTGCTCTATGAAAATCTCTCAAGAAATCAGAGATGTCGCTGCCGCAGAAAAAGGAATGCAGGAGAAATCAGAGGAGTTTATTGAGCAGGGGAAAGAGATTTATATTTAATTTTTTTAGAGAATATAGGAAAGAATATAGAAAAAAGATATGGTTTTAATTTCAGATCCTTTTGCTGTTGTAAACGAAATCAAGACAATTCATTCTTTGTTTGAAGAAGGATTGTCTTTGCTCCATATTCGGAAACCTGATTTTTCTGAATTGGAAATGGCACAGTTTATTCATCAGATAAAATTGGAATTTAGAGAGCAACTTGTCTTGCACAATCATCATAAACTGGCAGAAGATTTTGGAATTAACCGATTTCATTTTTCCGAAAAAGAAAGAAAAAACAATTCAGTCTTTCCTGCAAGGTTTACAAAACCTTGTAGGTATAAATGCGAATCAATTTCAACATCAACACATTCAATAGAAGATTTTAATTCCTTAGAAAACGATTTTGATTATGCATTTCTAAGTCCTGTTTTTCAAAGTATTTCAAAAGAAAATTATCTGCCAAAAACAGATCTTTTTGAAGCATTAAAATCAAGAACAAATTATAAAACAAAAGTAATCGCTTTAGGCGGAATTGATCCTGAAAATATTCAAGAAACGCTTGAAGGAGGTTTTGATGATGTTGCACTTTTAGGAACAATTTGGAACAATGAAAATCCTGTAAAACAATTTAAATTATGTCAGAAAATCGTCCATTCGTACTTACAATCGCAGGTTTAGATCCGTCCGGTGGTGCTGGGATTTTGGCTGACATCAAAACATTTGAACAGCATAAAGTTACTGGTTTTGCCATTGCGACTGCCAATACTATTCAGACCGAAAATAAATTTCACGAAATACAGTGGACAAATCTGAGTTTTGTAATTCGTTCTATGGAAACGCTTTTTTTAAGTTATAAAATCAATGCCGTAAAAATTGGGGTTGTTCCTTCTTTGCATTATTTAAACCGAATTCTTTCGACTATAAAACTGCTGTCTCCAACAACACAAATTGTTTGGGATCCTGTTTTGAAATCGACAACAGAATTCGAATTTTTAAGCATTGAAGATCGCTTAGATTTAAACAAAATCCTTTCAAAAATTGATTTAATTACGCCAAATTATATAGAAATTGAAAAATTACTTCCTGGTTTTATAAAAGATCATCTTTGGATTGAAAATGAAACTTCCACTGCAATTCTTTTAAAAGGCGGTCATAATTTAAATGAAGTTGGGAAAGATCAATTGTTTTTAAAAAATAAAATCATCGACTTGTTTGCTTCGGAAAAAGATTGTACTGAAAAACATGGTTCAGGCTGTGTGCTTTCTTCAGCAATAGCTTCCAATTTAGCTTTAAATCAGACTTTAGAAATGGCTTGTAAAAATGCCAAAACCTATATCGAAAAATACCTGAGTTCAACATCAACCTTAATCGGATATCATTATGTATAGCAAACTGCAATATATTTCGCAAGGCGAAACCATCGAAACACAACTGTACAACATTCATCAAGCTCTTGATGCTGGATGCAATTGGGTTCAAATGCGATTTAAAAACCAAACTGCGCAAGATACTTTCACTTTAGCAGAAGCAGTAAAACTTTTATGTGAAGAATATTTGGCAACTTTTATTGTAAATGATGATTTACATCTTGCCAAAAGAATTGCTGCAGACGGAGTTCACTTAGGCCTAACCGACACAAAAATTGACGAAGCACGAGCCATTTTAGGCTCAACAAAAATCATAGGTGGCACTGCTAATACTGTTGAAGACATTCATAATCATGTTCAAAATGGTTGTGATTATATTGGTTTAGGACCTTTTCGTTTTACTGCCACAAAAGAAAAATTAAGTCCAATTTTAGGATTATCGGGCTATTTTGATATTCTTCAGAAAATGAAAAAGAATAAAATTGAAATTCCGGTTTATGCTATCGGAGGTATTACGCTGCGAGATGTAAATCCGTTAATGGAAACAGGGATTCATGGAATTGCAGTTTCTGGAATCATCACAGAAAGTCTGGAAAAGAAAATATTAATTCAACAATTAAACGAAAAATTATATGCAAACGTCATTGTTTAATATTGGAGATAAAAGCTTCAAATCCCGTTTGTTTTTAGGAACGGGAAAATTTGGATCGAATGAAGAAATGGAGGGTGCCATTTTAGCATCAGAAAGTGAATTGGTTACAGTTGCACTTAAACGCATTGATTTGGAAACGGATACTGATGCTATTTTGTCTCATTTAAAACATCCTAATATTAATTTGCTTCCTAATACTTCGGGAGCGCGAAATGCCAAAGAAGCCGTTTTCGCAGCACAATTGGCTCGTGAAGCATTAGAAACAAACTGGGTAAAACTGGAAATTCATCCTGATCCAAAATACTTAATGCCGGATCCGATTGAGACTTTAAAAGCAACAGAAGAATTAGCTAAACTTGGCTTTATAGTTCTTCCGTACATTCACGCTGATCCTGTTTTATGCAAACATTTAGAGAATGTTGGAACTTCAGCAGTAATGCCTTTGGGTTCGCCTATTGGAAGCAACAAGGGTTTAAAAACGATAGATTTCTTAGAAATAATAATTGAACAAAGCAATATTCCTGTTATTGTTGACGCTGGAATTGGCGCTCCATCTGATGCTGCAAAAGCCATGGAAATTGGTGCCGATGCTGTTTTGGTAAACACCGCAATTGCCGTTGCCGGAAATCCAAAATTAATGGCTGAAGCATTCAAAGAAGCTGTTATGGCAGGAAGAAAAGCTTTTGAAGCTCGAATTGCTAATCAGCAGAATTATGCTTCGGCTTCTAGTCCTTTGACTGCTTTTTTATTTGAATAATTTTTTTTTCCACGCAGATTTTGCAGATTTAGGCAGATTTAATAAAGATTAATATTCTCTTTATCTGTGAAATTCTCATAAAGACCGCTTATGAAAAAGAAAGAAAATTCTTTATTTTTAAGTCGAATTTAAATTAAAGAATAATGAATAAAAATGAATTATCATATTTAATACGTGGAGCAATTTTTAAAGTATATAATAATTTAGGACCAGGATTATTTGAGTCTGTTTATGAAAGCGCTTTATTTTATGAATTGGAAAAATTAGATCTAAAAGTTAAAAGACAGATAGAAATTAGTATTAATTATGAAGAAATAATACTTGACACAGCTTTTAGACTTGATATATTAGTTGAAGATAAAGTAATTATCGAATTAAAATCTGTCGAAGAATTATCACCAATACATTTCAAACAAATAGCAACTTATCTTAGACTTTCTAATAAGAAATTAGGATTACTGGTAAACTTTAATACTCTTAATATTTTAAATGACATCAAAAGAATTGCCAATAAAATATAGAAAATGAAGAATGTCAATAAATAAAAATCACTTTTAATCTGCTTAAATCTGCAAAATCTGCGTGAAACAAAATCAAACTATGAACACATTTAAATCTATTTTTGAGCAATATAATTGGGATGATATTCAATCCAGAATATACCAAACCACATCAAAAGATGTCGAACGAACTTTGGCTAAAACCAAATACAATCTCGATGATTTTTTGATATTAATCTCTCCTGTCGCCCAAAATTATTTAGAACAAATGGCACAGAAATGCCATGAAATTACCAAGAAACGTTTTGGGAAAACCATTCAAATGTACGCTCCATTATATTTGAGCAACGAATGCCAAAATATTTGCACTTATTGCGGTTTCAGCTTAGACAATAAAATCAAGCGAAAAACATTAACTGATTCAGAAATAAAACTAGAAGTCGAAGCGTTAAAAAACACAGGTTTTGATCATGTTTTATTGGTTACTGGCGAAGCAAACTATACCGTAAACATTAATTATTTCCTGAATGCAATTAATTTAATTAGAAAAGAATTTTCAATTATTTCTGTTGAAGTGCAGCCACTTTATACAGAAGATTACGAACGTTTGCATGATGCTGGAGTTTACTCCGTTTTAGTTTATCAGGAAACGTATCATCAGGAAGTTTACAAAAAATATCACACGAAAGGCAAAAAATCAAATTTTGATTATAGACTTGAAACTCCAGATCGCATTGGAACTGCTGGAATTCATAAAATTGGCTTAGGTGTTTTGTTAGGTTTGGAAGACTGGAGAACGGACAGCTTTTTTAATGCTTTGCATTTAGATTATCTTCAGAAAAAATATTGGCAGACGAAATATTCTGTTTCGTTTCCTCGCTTGCGTCCTGCTGAAGGAATTATCGAACCCAATTTTATTATGGATGATAAAGATTTGACGCAATTGATTTGTGCGTATCGTTTGTGGAATGAAGACTTAGAGATATCAATTTCAACAAGAGAAAATGAAAAATTCAGAAACAATATTATTCCAATTGGAGTTACAAGTATGAGCGCCGGTTCTAAAACAAATCCGGGCGGTTATGTCGTCGATCCTCAATCTTTGGAGCAATTCGAAATCAGTGATGAACGTTCGGCAGAAGAAATTTCAAAAATCATAAAAAACAAAGGTTACGAACCAGTTTGGAAAGATTGGGACAAGAGTTTTGCTTAAAAATTCCAAAAAATTAAATTCCAAATTCCAAAAATCTAAAATCAACAATCTAAAATCTAAAATCTAAAATCAAAAGTGAGCATTATACAAGAATTCCTTCGTTATAACAGACAAACTATACTGCCTGAAATTGGCGACGAAGGTCAGGAAAAATTAAAAAAAGCCCGAGTTTTAGTAATTGGCGCTGGCGGTTTGGGCTGTCCAATTTTACAATACATTGCAACGGCTGGAGTTGGTTTTATCGGAATTATGGATTTTGATACGATTGAGATTCATAATCTTCATAGACAAATTTTATATACCGAAAATGAAATCGGAAAACAAAAATCGATTGTTGCCAGAGAAGTAGTTTCAAGACTGAATCCGTTAATTGAAGCTGTTTCTATAAATGAGAAACTAACAGCTGAAAATGCCTCGCAAATTATTGAGCAATTTGATATAATTGTCGATGGTTCAGACAATTTCACAACGCGTTATTTGGTAAATGATACTTGTGTGAAACTTGGAAAACCTTTAATCTATGGAAGTATTTTAAAATTTGAAGGTCAGATTGCTGTTTTTAATCATAACGGAAGCAAAAACCTTCGTGATTTATTCCCTGAAATACCTGATCCAAAAGATGTTCCGAATTGTAATTTGAATGGAGTTCTGGGAACTTTACCGGGAATTATTGGCAATATGATGGCGCATGAAACGCTGAAATTGATTCTAAATTTACCAACTTTAAAGAATGAACTGGTAATTTTTAATACGCTAAACTGGAACTTTACAAAACTGAATTTCTAAAAAACGAGTGTGTCTCCAACTGAAATATTTCCTGTGTTTAAACTCACAATATTGGTTCCAAATAAAACTGAATTATCTACATTTCTGTATTTACTCAACGTTTTTAAGGGTTCTTTTTTTAAACGTCCGTTTTCTGGATCGTTATTGACCATAACGCATCTTCCGCAAGGTTTTATGTTTTTAAACTGAACTTCTCCTATTTTAAAAGTTGTAAAATCATCTTCTTCATGAGCTTTTTTTGTGCTTACGACAATGTTGGGACGAAATCTTTTAATGGTGATTTTCTCCTCTAGTTTCTCATTTAAAAAATCAAGGCTTTCTGTTCCAATCAATAAATAAGGATAACCATCTGCCAAACTTACGTTGAATGTTTCTTGTAATCTAGAGCTTTCATGTTTACGGGCTCCGTTTTTAAGTATTTTGACCAATTTACATTCAAAACCTAAATGCTGGCTGAACCATTTTGATGTTTCCTGATTTACCTCAACCACTTCGCTTTGATCATCCCAAACATTCACTTTTAAAGTATTTCCGAAATGTTCATCAATAGAAAATTCATGTTTTTGACCTTCAAAAGTAATATTGATTTTTCCATCTGAAATCTGTGGATAAAACTGACTCATGATACGATGTTCTCTTTGTGTCAGCATTTGATTTTCAGCATCAATCAACATCCATCTGCGGTCGTTTTCAAATCCCATTTCTTCCGCTTTTGCAGAAGAGAGACTGATTCCGGCAAGGCTTTTAATTGGATAAATATAAATCTCTGTCACAATATGAATTGTTCCCATCTTATTTACTGTTTAAAATAGACATAAACTCTTCACGGTCAATTTCACGACAGCCTAAACTGTCCAAATGAGGGTTATAAACCTGGCAATCCAGTAATTTATAGTTTTCTTTTCTTAGATGATTTACTAAAGATATAAAACCCACTTTCGAAGCATTGGACACTTTAGAAAACATACTTTCACCGCAAAAAATATGGCCCAGATCAATACCGTACAAACCTCCTACCAAAACCTCATCCTGCCAAACCTCAACCGATTTTGCAATTCCTTGATTATGAAGTTCACAGTAGGATTCGACTATTTCATCTGAAATCCATGTCCCATCCTGGCCATCTCTTAATATCTGCTGGCAGTTTAAAATTACTTCCCTAAAACGAGTATTAAAGGTAACAGTAAAAACATTGCGGTTCAAAATGTTGCGCATGCTTTTGGAAACATTCAGTTCATCTAGAAACAAAACCATACGCGGATCTGGAGCCCACCAAAGAATGGATTCTCCCTCATTAAACCAAGGAAAAATACCTCTTTTATAAGCAAGTTTTAATCGTTCGGGACTTAAATCACCGCCCACTGCCAATATGCCTTCTTCATCAGCTTCTGTGACTGGAGGGAAATATAAATTATCAAATAAAAAATACATCTTTTAAAATATTCAATTTTAAAATTCCAAATTTCAACTTTCACAATCTTCTCATTTCTACGGAGGATAAATCACACTCGAGACTCACCAAAGATTGTCGATTTAGTTTGTGGAATTACTTGTGTGATTTCTCCTTTCAGTCGAAATGACAAATAATCCGCAACTTCTTATTTCTGTAAAAAGCTCAAAAACAAAATTCCAAATTCCAAATTCAGTTATATGAATTGGAATTTGGAATTTATAATATTGGAATTTAAACCTTTTTAGAACGGTAAATCGTCTGGTTCGTCGTCACTTACATTTGTTGCTGGAGCAAAAGTTTCTGCTGTTGGCATTGGCGGTGCTTGTGTAGGCGCAGCGTCTGCTAATCTTTCGATTCTCCAACCTTGAATACTATTGAAATATCTAGTTTCTCCTTGTGGATTAACCCATTCTCTTCCTCTTAAATTGATAGAAACTTTTACTGCCTCTCCTTGTTTATAGCTACTCAATAAATCGCATTTGTCTTGTGTAAATTCGATTAAAATATGTTGTGGATACTGCTCCTCAGTAGTAACAACTAATTCTCTTTTTTTGAATGAGGCACTAACTTGCTGCTCTGGGTTAACCACTTTTACTTTTCCTGTAACTTCCATCTTCGTCTATATTAATTATTGTTTCTATTTCTTTTATTTTTTGGCTAAAAGCACTTTCCAAGCAGATTCTACATCTGCTTTGTCCAAATACTTTTTAGCTTCTAAGTGCACTTTTTTCTGGTCATCTGAGCTTAAAACTCCTTTGACAGCAAAATTTTCTTTCACAAATATACTAACTTCTTCTTTTGTAGGCAAGGCTTCGATGTTTCCAAGTTTACCTAAATCATTCCCGTCAAAAACAGGACTTTCTTTTACAAAATCTGGTATTGCATCTACTCCTACTCCCAGTGTTGTCAAGGGTTTTGCCACTTCAAAAAGGCCTTGATTTGATCTTGAATACCAGTTATTTCCTAATCGCGAAACCAAATCAATCTTATGCTGATCGATTGCTCCATTCTCATCCAAAATTGATTCGTGAATGTGAATCTTCACTACTTCACATAAAATCAAATTTCCAGCTCCTCCTTCTTCTCCTAACGGAATAATCTGCGTTACTTTACATTCAAATTGAACTGGAGATTCTTTTACTCGATAAGGTTTTACTAAATCTGAAGGAATCTGTGTTAATCCAGCTTTTATAAATTCATTTACTCCATCTCCATATTCTGTACTTGCCAGAGAAGTCTGCTGTACTAAATCAAAATTTACCACATTAATTACTACTTCGCGGGTTGCTTCGGCATTAATTAAAGTATGTTTTATGGTATTATCTCGAACGCGTCTTGATGGCGAAAAAACCAAAATCGGCGGATTGGCACTAAACACATTGAAGAAGCTAAACGGCGACAAATTCGGAATTCCTTTTTCGCTGATTGTACTCGCAAAAGCAATTGGTCTAGGCCCTATCGAACTCTGCAGATAACCTTGTAATTTAGCCGTTGGTATCTCTTTTGGATTAATGCTGATCATACTTTTTGATTTAAACCAAATCTCATTTTGGTACCTGCAAAAGTATTGAAATCGTTTAATTATGAAAAATAGTTTTGCAGATAAAACAAAAAAACTTTCGGCTTCAGCAAAATATAGAATAGGTATATTTCGTTATATTTATACCACAAAAAAATGGATATGTCTTTTTCTGAAAGAACCAATACAACACGCTGGATTATTATTTCTATCTGCTTTTTAATCATTTCTCTAATCCTTTGGAACACTTATACTTTCTTCCAAATTTTCAAAAATGAGGAACGCTTAAAAATGAAGCTGTTCGTAAATGCGCAGATTACAATTTTGAATGCAAACGAAAATACTGATGTTGAATTGCCACTTCAGATTATCAATAATAATACTTCTATTCCTGCTGTAGTAATATTATTTGACAAGGTAGTAAGTGCTACTAATGTTCCGGATGAAATTCTTAAAAACAAGAAAAAAAGAAATTCATATTTAAATAAATTAAGAAATGAAAATGAACCTATCACTTTTGAATATGCTCCGGGTAAATATCAGACTCTGTATTACGGAAATTCAGGATTACTCAATAAACTCAAATATTATCCCATTGCCTTATTTCTGATTATTGTTTTGTGTGTTGCCTTGATTTATAATTTTTACAAAAGCACCAAAATGGCAACGCAAAATAAACTTTGGGCGGGAATGGCAAAAGAAACAGCGCATCAAATTGGGACACCTTTATCTTCTTTAATAGGTTGGGTTGAAATATTAAAAACGGAAGATATCGATCCGTCTATTAGTCTTGAAATTGAAAAAGATATCGAACGCCTGCAAACCATTACAGATCGTTTTTCTAAAATTGGTTCGATTCCTGTTTTGGAATCCCGCAATATTATTGAGGAAACAAAAAATACTTATGAATATCTTCAATCTCGTTTTTCTAAACAGGTTGCATTTTCATTTAAAGCACCGCAAGAACCTATTTATGTTATGATAAATCCAACATTGCACAGTTGGACTATCGAAAATCTAGTCAAAAATGCCATTGATGCCATGAAAGGAAAAGGAACTCTTGATCTTCAAATTGAACAGGATGCTTTTACTATTAAAATCAATATAAAAGATTCCGGAACGGGAATTTTGAAAAAACAATTCAAAACGATTTTCGAACCCGGTTTTACCACCAAAAAACGTGGTTGGGGGCTTGGTCTTTCTTTAACTAAAAGAATTGTGGAAGAATACCATAATGGAAAAATTAAAGTTTTGAGTTCTGAAATTGGAAAAGGAACTACTTTTCAAATTTCATTAAATAAAAAAGTGCAGTAAATATATTTACTGCACTTTAAATTTATTGTCAGGCGAGCCAGCGGTCGAAACCTTATAAATTCGATTGAATATCTTTTGCTAAATCTTCAAATTCTTCTTTAGTAAGTGATACTTTATTGATAAAACGCATTTCATCCATTTCATTTAAAGGAATCAAATGTACGTGTGCGTGAGGCACTTCAAGTCCAACCACAGCCACACCTACTCTTTTGCATGGAACCGTTTTTTCTAAGGCAGCTGCAATCTTTTTAGAGAATTTCATTAAACCTAAATACAACTCTTCGTCCATATCAAAAATCTTATCGATTTCTTGTTTCGGAATACAAAGCGTATGTCCTTTAGCATTTGGGTTTACATCTAAAAAAGCCAAATAATTATCATCTTCAGCAATTTTGTAAGCTGGAATTTCTCCGTTTACTATTTTAGTGAATATTGAACTCATTGTTTTTGTTTAATCGTTTCAACTAAAGTTAGTCTCTTGTAATTTCAAGAATCTCAAATTTTAAAGTTCCGTTTGGAACTGTAATTTCTGCTACTTCTCCAACAGATTTTCCTAGTAAACCTTTACCAATAGGAGATGTTACAGAGATTTTACCTGTTTTTAAATCGGCTTCACTTTCTGCTACAAGCGTATATTTCATCTCCATTCCGTTGCTTTGGTTTTTGATTTTTACATTAGATAAAACCAAAACTTTAGAAACGTCCAATTGAGACTCATCGATTAGTCTTGCATTTGCATATACTTCTTCCAGTTTAGAAATTCTCATTTCTAATAAACCTTGTGCTTCTTTTGCTGCATCATATTCCGCATTCTCAGACAAATCACCTTTATCTCTTGCGTCTGCAATATCTTGAGATGCCTTTGGACGCATTACACTTTTTAAGTGCTCCAATTCATCTTTTAACTTTTTTAGTCCTTCTGCTGTATAATAAGATACTTTACTCATAACTTCATCGTTTATATAAATACAAAAAATCCCATCGCGACGGGATTTTCTTACCACAAATATACTATAATTTTTAATAGTACATAATTATATGTTAATCATATAGATTTCAAATCTAAATAAATTATTTTTGTTTCACTAATTCTTATTCAAATAATGAAAAAAATCTGGTTCTTTATCGCACTTTCCACTGTTTTATTCTCTTGCAGTGACAATAACAGAAGCAATAACAATCCGTATATTCCGAATTATTCTATTAATGCGTATTTGGATACCAATCTGCCTACTTATAATAAATTATTATATCCAAGTAGTCCTGTTTATGTTGCCAATTACGGTGCAAAAGGAATTATTGTAATGAAAACCGGAGAAGGAACTTACACCGCTTTTGATGCGGCATGTCCAAATCAGGCACTAACTTCCTGCACCGCCATGACAATTGATGGAATTTATGCTGTATGTTCTTGTGATAAAGCTCAATATAACTTATTTACCGGACTTGGAGGAAAAGAATACCCGATGAAACAATATCGTGTGGAATCTTCTGGGACTGTGGTTCATGTGTATAATTAAAAACTACAATTTATAAGACACCGAAAACATAATAGCTCTTGGCAAAATGTAAGTTGACTGCTCACTAATCATATAATCAGAGAACTTGTTGCTGTATTTCTTTTTAACATCAAGCAGGTTATTTACACTCAGCTGAAAACCAAAAGGGTTATTTTTTTTCTGATAGAATAATGATGTATCTAACATATCATAAAAGTTAGATTGGTTTTTACTATATATATTTTTTAGATAATCATAATTGAATTTATAAGTCCAAAACTTAAGAACTGTAATTTCAAATGAGGAACTAATCGCATCTGTTTGAAAATGTGACTTGGTCAAACCTGAAAAACTGCTAAAACCTTTATTGTAACCAACACTAAGAACTGGCCATTTTTTATAGGCTGTTTTAAAAACTAAACCAATATTCTGGCTGTCTCTGTTGTTTATCGTTACAATGTCATTTATCGTTTGTGAATATTCAAACCAAGCTAATCTTGTATTCAATTTAAGATTGAATCGATAAATACGTTTAGAAAAAGAACCATTAAAACCAATATCCATTTCAGGATTATCAGTCAAAATTGGAGTATTAAACTGGTTTATCCCATCCAATTCTACTTCATTGCGAATAACTTTTGTTTTTTTAGAATAATTCAGCATTCCATTCCAAGTAATTCCACGATATGAATTCATTTTTGAATAAAAGAAACTAGCTGAATGGTATTTTTCATTTTCCAATAATGCATTTCCCTTATAAACTGAATTATAGTATTGTAATGTATATCTATCTGCCAATTGATTGGCTACCGGAAATTTATTATCTAATTTATACGTAAAATTAATGGCCTCAGAATTATTAAATTCATACTCACTGTTCCATTGTGGCTGGACAAGTGTTTTTACAACAGAATAATCACTATTATTTTGAATCGTATTCAGATCATACCTGTGTAAATACAAACCCGGCTTATTAACCCATTTTCCTATTCTGAATTTATATTCCAAACCTACATAAACATCATTCAATTGGTATTTAATGTCATTACCAAAACCTGATAATGCAAAGTCATTTACAGAACCATCTGTTAGAATTTGTTTTTCTGCTGTTTGAAAAGTTGATGATTCGTAATTATTACCAATATTAGTATATAAATGATTTGAATTATTTATAATCCAGTAATGTTTAAAAAGCGCATCAATACTATTTACATCAGATTTTTTGATCTGATTAATGGTATAAGTTTCGTCTTTTTTCAAGGGAATCAAACCTTGCAGAAAAGGTTGATCTGTAAACCAGTTGTTGATTGGTGTAGTTTTATTATATGCCTGATTAACAACAAAAGTCGTAGTATGATTTTGATTATAACTTTTATGCCATTCAATATACTGTTTTACAGAAATATTGTCGGCTTTGTTTATGGTTTCAAAAATGGAAGACCCTAAATTTGTAACTGAATTTAAGGTACTTATTAAATCATTTGTACTTGATTGATATTGTCCGTTATAATACCATTTTTCTTTATTAGATGGCGAATAATCAAGCTTTACATTTCCAATACCAAGTATAGCATTATTTTTTGCATTTCTGTCTTTATTCTCAAATGCTACAGCAGTGTTGTTTAAATATTCAATATTATTTTCAATTCTTGAAGCCATTAAAACTTTAGAAAATATTCCAAAACCCGAAATAGAAAGCTTATCAGAAATATCATGACTTATATTAAAGGCACCAAATTGTGATTTGTTTTTCAAAACATCGGTATTGTCATTAGAAAAAGAAGACAAATTAGACAGTGATTTCCTGCCTGATAGGAAACTACTTACTCCACCTCCAAACCGCATTAAATCATCAAATGTAAAAGTACTTTTACCAATACTATTGGCATCGCCTATAAAACTCACATTTGTTTTTGGACTGTAATAAAACAAAGCTGTATGTGCCAGATAAAAACCGTTGTCGCCTGTTCCTACCTCTGCTCCAGCTTCTACATCTCCAAAAACAAATTTCTTTTTTTCTTCTTTAAGTTTAACATTCATAGCCAGATCATCACTGTCTGAAACCTGCTTCATAAAACCTACTTCATTAAAATGATCTATAACTTCAATTTTATCCAAAGCATCTGCAGGAATATTTTCTACAGCCAATTTAGAACCGCCGCCAAAAAATGATTTTCCTTCTACCAGCATTTTGGTTACTTTTTTGCCTTGTACCGTGACTCCGCCATTTTTATCGACCTCAACACCGGGCAGTTTTTCAAGAACTTCTTTCATCTTGCGTTCGTTTCCATTCGCAAAACTATTAACATCAAAAACCAGAGTGTCTTTTTTAACTACAATAGGTTTGAACTCGTGTTTGATCACTATTTCCTTCAGGTTTTCTCCAGTTGCTTTGAGATGAAAATCATGTGTTACTATATCAGAGGATGGCTCCAAAATAAAAACCTCTTCAACATACCCAATATACGAAACTGTGATTTCATATTTCACTTCTTTTTCAAGCTCTAATCTGTAACGTCCTTTGTTATCTGCAATAGCAAATTTTAAACTTGCTTTTTCCTGTAAAGGTTTAGCAATTACATTTGCAGATTCTAAAGGTTTTGATGTTTCATCGGAAACTACTCCAATAAGAGTTTTGGTTTGAGAGAAAGTAATAGTAGTAACGAAAAACAATATCCTAAATAATTTTATCATTATCTCCCCATGTTTTCATATTCTTTTGCTAATCTTTTTTGATGTTCTTCCTCAGTAATATACTGAACCGCTGGCGGATCAAATTTTACTTTAGGATTCTCAACATTAAATTCAATCTTAACAATATAAAAATGGATTCCTGATGCTCCATAATTTGCCTCTAAAACCAATCCAGGCAAACCGTCTAATCCTAATGGTCCAAAAGATGAAGGTATTTGCGGAGTAAACCAAGCTTCAGCACTAAACACATCTGTTGAGTTTCTTCTCATATTAAAATCATTCCATCTACAGATTGCTTTATAGCAGGTATAATCATTTATTTTTTTTGTTTCAGAGGTAATTTCCCAATTGTATTGATGATAAGGAAGAATTATATTCAAATTTTCCCCTCCTAATTCTTCAAAACGTGTTTTCTTTTGGTTTACCACATCATTATAATATTTATCACTCACTAATACGGCTTCTCTTAAATAATCAAAATCCCTATTTAGTAGTGGCTTTTCTATCAAACTAAACACACTTTTGTTTTTTGTAAAAGTAAGTTCGCATTCTACTTTATCTCTTGCAAAATTTTCCTTAACGATGCCCTCCTTTTGCTCTCTTGTCAGTCCTCTATCAGAAGGAATTGCGTATGGCACTAGTTTGTAAAGAACTTTGGTTACTGATTCTGCTTGTGAATATATAATGTTGCTAAATAAAAGAAGGACAAAAAAAAAGTTGTTTTTTAAAATTAATTTCATTGATAATTTTTATTTAAAATCAAGCAAATACTTTGACTTACATTTTCATGAATAGGTTTGACAACTTCTACAAAAAACTTCATTTTTAATATTGTTGTGCTAATACACCTTTGCGATATTCTTCTTCAGTAATTGTTTTTCCCTTAGGAAACTCTATTTCTTTTTTCAAATCAATAATAAATACTTCAGAGGCAAAAAAGGTAGTTTTTCCTTCTTCTAACTCTAAAATGAGACCTGGTAATCCGTAAAATTCCTTAGGACCATAACTGTAAGGCAAACTTGGTGCAAACCAAGCTATTACTGAAATGTTTTTTTCTTCTCCTTTCATATTTATAATTACTTTATTACAAGTTGCTTTATAACATAGATAATCATCGACCATCTTGCTTTCTTTGAGAATTTCCCAATTTAAAGATTTGAAAGGTTTTTGAATTAGAATTCCTTCATCCGTTTGTAACAAATAATTTTCTGCATTTTGATCTAAAAAGTAGTTATTAGGAGTTGTCAGAAAACCCGAAGCTATACTTTCAACAAGTTTTTCTTTATGAGAAGGTTGTGCTAATTTTTCTATTTTTGTAAAACTTGATTTGTTTTTATTGAATTCTAAAATAAAAGATTGTTTTCTGGCATTTTCTACTATCAACTTATCCAATAAAAGAGATTTAGGATCCTTCAAATTTGACTCAATATCTTGTGTCAGGACATTGTATATAACCTTTCCCGAAGAAATCTGGCTATGCAAATTTAAACAGCTAAGACAAATGATAATTACGATTTTTTTTTTCATAACACTAAAAAAAACTAGAGGGCTTTATTAACTCAAAGCCCTCTATTATTGAAATTTAATAAATACTAAGGCTGTATAGCTTCTATTCTACCGCCTTCAATTTCTATAAAGTCACTGTCTACAGCTTCTATATATTGAATCTGTAATCCTTCACAAAACTCTACGACTTGTCTATAATAATTATGTGAAGTCACTGGATTTGTATTATTCCAACCAATTGTTCGCTCACACCAATCAATTGCCCAAGAATTACAATCTGTATATGATAATACTTCAATATTATTCTGTGTTTCCTTTACAGTATTAGCTTTCGATACTGCCCCTAACATTACCACTGCAAAAGCAGTAAAAATTAATTTTTTCATAATTAAAATGGTTTAAAATTTATAATTTCGTTATTGGTTAACCAATTCAAACATCTAAAATTAATTTAACTAAAATAAGAAAAAACCTATTTTTAACATTTAATTAACAAGGTATTATGTTAAATAATATAAATGCTTTTAATCGTTACTATCATTTTTTAGATTTTAAAAATCTGAACTAATTATGACAAGTATTAAACAAAAAAGCCCGAAAGTGTAAATAACACCTTCGGGCTTTTTGGAGAATTTTGACTCTTTAAAACTTCAACGTCAATCCAGCTAAGAAATTAATTCCAGCCTGTGGATAATAGTATGGATAAATATCCCACATTGCTCCGTTTGAAACATATTTTTTATCTAATATGTTATTTACCATTCCGGTAATGGTAATTGATTTGAAAATAGCATTAGGTCTTATTTCATAAGAAACATTCAAATCGTTTACAAAGTAATCTGCCAGTTTAGCCGAAGGTAATTCGATGTTATTCATATATTGTTCTCCAACATATTTCTGTAACAATGAAATGTATAGTCTTTCAATTGGTTTATATACAATAACGTTTCCTGCAATTACTTCCGGAGAATAAGCGATCTTAGTTGTTCCGTAATATTCACCGTCAACAGCTAAATCTACATTTTTGTTGCTGCTTAAAGTAAAGTTTGGTCTTAATGTAAATTTTTCTGAAAGTGCTATTGTAGCATCAACTTCCAAACCTAAACGATAACTTTTATCAGTATTAGAACGAATTGGGTTTCCAACATCGTCCAATCTTCCTGTTAGAATTAACTGATCTTTGTACCCCATAAAATATACATTCGAATTCAATTGAAATTTCTCTGAATTGAATCTCCATCCTAACTCCAAATCATTTAGCTTTTCCGGTTTTACATTTCCACCTTCGTAATCTGTTCTGTTTGGTTCGCGGTTCGCACGAGCATAAGAGAAATAAAGCGTGTTTTTTTCATTGAAAGCATAGTTTAAACCTGCTTTTGGATTAAAGAAATTAAAAGTATCATCAACCAAACCTGTTTCTGCACTATTAGCTTGGTAACGAACTCTTCTGTATTGTAAATCTCCGTAGAAACTTAATTTTTCTGTGAATTGATAATTCGCTTTTGCAAAAATATTTCCGTCAGTTTTAGTAGAGAAATCATCATAATAATGATCTCCTAATTCTGAAGTTGAAGCATTTCGAGCCCAAATTACTTTTCCGTAATGATCTCCTTCGTATTTATTCCAGCCTCCGCCAAGAATCATGTCCAGTTTTTCATCTTTATATTTGGCTGAAAAAGTAGTTCCATAAAAATCATTATCTAACCATTTTTGACGAATTAAATCGGTTTCCGAAACATCTCCTGCTGGCGCCAAATTATACTCAGCCATAAGTGCATCTGGTTTATAATTCTCAAAATAACCTTTCCCTTTAGTATAATGAAGAGCAAAGTTTGTACTCCATTTATCGGAAATCGATTCGCTCCAATGCAATTGATAATGATCTTGATTATAATTATCAGTCTCGTTATCATAATAACGAGTATTTCCAAACTCGTCTGTATATTCTCCAGCTGAATTATATCTTCTATTTTCATTTAAAGTTTCAGCATCAATTCCATTCCAAGATTGATATGTTTTCTGAGTTCCTCCAAAAACCAAAGCTTTAATCAAAGTCGTTTTTCCAACATAAGTTCCCTGAAGGAAATACGATTTTAAATCGGAACTAGCACGATCTACATAACCATCCGATTTAATTGTAGACAAACGTCCTGCCAATTCAAAATGATCATTCATTAATCCCGTACTGAATTTTACAGTGTTTTTGTTGGAATTGAAACTTCCGAAAGAACTTGAGATTTCTCCTGTAGCTTTAGTTGCATAACTATCTGTAAGCATATTTAAACTCGCACCAAAAGCTCCAGAACCATTTGTAGAAGTTCCTACTCCGCGTTGTAACTGAAGACTTTCTACAGAAGAAGCAAAATCAGGCATATTTACCCAAAAAGTTCCCTGACTTTCCGCATCATTGTACGGAATTCCGTTTATGGTAACGTTTACTCTTGTAGCATCACTACCACGCACTCTAATTCCGGTATAACCAATTCCGCCTCCAGCATCAGTAGTTGTTACTACAGATGGCAGATAATTCATTAAAACTGGAATATCCTGGCCGAGATTTCGATACTTGATTTCTTTTTTATCCATATTACTAAATGTAACCGGAGTTTTTGTCGTAACACGAACCGCAGAAACCAAAACATCATCAAGTTGATTTACTTTAGTTGAATCTTGCTGTTGTGCAGAAGAAATTAGAGTAAAGAAAATAGAGAATAGAGCAAAGAAAATAGATTTGGTTCTACTACGGTTTCCAACCTTAGAACCTTTGTTTCTTAGTACCTTAGTACCTTTAAAATAAGTTTTCATTCGTAAAGAATTACGAATAAAAGGGGGAATTATTCTTTTGTTAAATTAATAAATGTGTTTCCCGACAAAATAAAGTGTGCACGCTCGATAGTGTCGTTTTTCCCTTAGCAACATTACTCGCTCAGGTTCTTTGGGTATGATCTCAGCTCGTTATTTAGAGCACCCCTTTGAGACAGTGCAAAGGTAATGTTAAAAATTTTAAAACTCCAAAAAAGAAATTCCAAATTCCAAAAAACATATTATGTACATTCTTCGGAATTTGGAATTTATATGATTGGGATTTAATCTAAGTTAGGTTTTCTTCGAGACTGTTTTAAATCAGAAATATTTTTCTTGTCTTTAATTCTTTTCTTAATTACAGATTTTGGAACTTTTGTAGCTTTTCTAACTTTCGGAACATACAATCCTTTTTTGATAATTTCTAGGAATCTCTTGATAACAATTTCTTTATTTTTAAGCTGGCTTCGGTCTTCGTCGCAGTTTAAAATCAGGATGTTTTCTGTAGTTAAACGAGCACCTATATTAGTCTGTAAAAGTAATTTCTCTTCTTCAGATAAAGCTTGGGAAGCATTCAACTCAAAACTCAAAACGACTTTAGACGAAACTTTATTTACGTTTTGCCCTCCCGCTCCACTGCTTCGAACGGCTTTAAAATTTAATTCTGATGTGATTTTTTCTGTATCCATTTTATTGTGGCTGATGTGCTGCTTTCAATAAATCATTTACCGTTTTTACTGGGTTAAAAGTAATCAAAGGAACCGCAACGAAAACAGTCAGCCAATTTGCCATTGATCCATTCCATAAGCCTGGTAATTCATAACTTCTTACGGTTTTACCATCAACACTTTTCTCTACTATAAATCCCGCATTTTGATCAACAAAATGTAATAAATCAAATTTTTCGTTTTTATAATTTTTAGTTCCGCAAACTAAATCAACTGGGTTAAAATGTGTTGCAGCTTCCAAAACTGCAAGCTGTTTTTTATTGCTTAAATCAACTTGAGAAGTTTCTACAATTTGAAGAGAAGAAGCTCCCCTATCATTAATTACCCAAAAAGGTCCTCCACCTGGTTCTCCTTCATTTTTAACCATTCCGCAAACACGAATTGGTCTATCCAACAGTGATTTTATTTTAGTGATTTTATTTTCAAAAGTAAACTTATTAAAATCATCATTCATTTCAATGCTTAGCTTTTCCTTTAGAAAAAGAAGAATCTCTTCTAATTGATTTTCGCTGATTTCATTATCATCAATAGCATTTAAACAAGAAAAAACCTTTTGCTGTATTTCAATTAAAACACCAGCTAAAGCTTTTTTATACAATGTAGTTTCTTCGATATGATTTTGAATTACATTATCTATATTTTTAATAAAAATAATATCAGCATCCAAATTATTTAAGTTTTCAATCAAAGCACCATGTCCGCCAGGCCTAAAAATTAAATTTCCATTTTTATCTTTTACAAGCTTATTGTTTGTATCGATCGTAATCGAATCTGTGCTTTTATTTTGATACGAATACCCAATATTGATATCAATTCCGGCAGGTTTTTCAATCTTATCCTTAACCTCAAGAACTGCTTTTTCAAACAAATCCTGATGTATTTCAGAAACTGTAAAATGCAAATGAGATACATTTTTCGAAGATGCATAATGCACACATTCGTTCAAATGTTCCTCTATCGGATTTGCAATATGGGTTTTATACAAATGGAAAGGCAAAACCGCTTTCGGCTTATTGGCTGAATTAAAATGCTCTGGAGATAATAATAGTTTTATAAAGTAATAGTTTTTATAATCTCTTTCTAAACTTTCAAAATCAGGATAAATTTCTCTAAGCTTTTTGTCTACAGTTTTAAAAAAAGGAAACTTCTCCATCCCAACAATAAAAATGGCAAGTTCTTTATCATTTTTCCTGTTGATATAAGCATTTATGGTTTCTTTGGTAATATCAAAATCATTTAGAAAAGCAGTCAAAAACTTATACATTCTTGTAGCCGCACCAGACGCAGGAACAAACTTCTTAATCTTAAATTGATCTTTTTGATTATCAAAAAAAAGCGCTTTTTCTTGAAACTCATTTTGAGACAAACTTAAAATTCCATCATTGATCGTTGCAGGTCGAATTAGATTGCTTTTTGCAATTCCTTTTTCGAAATTTTTTAATTGTTGCAAGATAGTATCAAAAGAAATTCCTCTATTATATATCTGAACAAAATCTTCCGAAGAAAAACCATTTTCTTTCGCTAGAGCTAAATCATTTATAATCGAAACTGCTTTTTTCAAACGGCATTCTTTATCTCCTGAAAGTGTAATAAAAGGCTTTTTGGTATCTATTAATGTTTGTTTAAAAACTGAAAAAACAGTTTCTCTTCCTTCTGGAGTATCTCGAATATCATCTTTTTCCCAAGGCACATCAATATCTGTCAGGAAAAACAAATCGTATTCATGCTTTAATGCTGCTTCATTTAAAAGCGGATCACAAAAACCATAATACATTTCAGAAAAAACTTTGGTTACCATTAAATTGGTATCGCAGAACAAGTATTTATTTGCTGTTTGAAGCTTTTCATTTTCTAGTGCAGTCTGCCCATAAGCAATAGGCATCATGTCATCGGCAACACAGATATGCTTATTTTCTTCCCATTTCTCTTGTAGATAGTCGCGTGCAAATTCAGGAACCCATTTGGTTTCGTAGTAATCTGCAAGCTGTTTTGCTAAAGTTGTTTTCCCTGTACTTTCAGGGCCAAACAAAGCAATTTTTATGATAGTTGTTTTTTGCTGTCTAAGATCTTTCTCCATTCTAAATAAGCTGAAATAGCCAAAATTGTAAAAATTATATACTGAAGTGACAGCATCCCTAAACCACGATAAGCATAGAGAGGTACAACAATAATATCACCAATAATCCAAAGTGTCCAGTTTTCTATTTTCTTTCTGGCCATATACCACATTCCTGCGAAAAATATTCCAGACGAAATCATATCGACATAATTGTCTGGATGAATTTCGTAATCAAAATATTTATAAATTCCGAAAACTACAAAAACGGTTACAATAAACAGTAAGATTCCAATTATTTTTTCATTAAAAGTTGTACGAGTAATCGGCAGGTTATCTTCGACTGTTCCTCCTTTTGCCCAAACATACCAGCCGTAGATGCTCATAATCGAAAAATAAGCATTGATTATCATATCTCCGATATAACCTGCAATATAAAGCAGATAAACCGAAATTACTGTAGCTATCAAACCTGTTGGATAAACCCAAATGTTTTCTTTTTTAGCAAACCAAACACTTAAAATTCCAAAAACAAATACTAAAAACTCCAAAGCAATATGCCATAAAGGAGCATTTTTATAACTATCTAAAAAAAAGTCGATCATTTTGTGGTATTTAAAGGCGTTTAAATTTTATCTATAAATCGAAAAAATGACTATTGTTTTCAAAAGCTGTACCAATTACAACTAAATCTGCACCTGCATTATATGCTTTTTGAATTCCCTTCAAATCTGCAATTCCTCCTCCTACAATAATAGGAATTTCTATATTTTGAGAAATCAATTTAATCATTTCTAATGGAACTGGCTGTTTTGCACCGCTTCCTGCTTCTAAATAAATCAATTGGTTTCCTAACATTTGTCCTGCCTGTGCAGTAGCCAGAACCAAATCAAGGTTTTCACGGCTTAACGGTTTTGTTTTACTTACACGCGCAACAGCTGTTTCGTTACCGCTCTCAATCAAAATATAACCTGTAGAAATGACTTCTAAATTTGTTCTTTTTAAGATTGGTGCTGCCTGAACCTGATATTCTATTAAATAATCCGGATTTCGACCAGATAATAAGGACAAAAACAAAATTGCGTCGGCTTTTGGTGAAATCTGCGAAGGATCGCCAGGAAATAAAACAACAGGTAAAGTTGTTTTTTGTTTTAATATCAAAATCAGTTCCTCTAGAATATTATTCTGAACAATACTACCTCCAACAAAAATATGAGTAGCCGGCGACTCATTAATTTTCTGAATTAAATGAGCCACATTCTCCAATAGAATTTTATCGGGATCCAAAAGCACTGCAAGCAACTTTTGTCCGTTGCCTTTTGCTTCTAAAATCTGTTGCCGAATAGTTATTGTTTGTTCTTGCATATTGGGTGTAAAAGTAAAAGTTTTTTAGTGCAGAAGAACTATTTTGAATGAATTATATTTGTAATCTCTCTGTTAACAATAAAAGAAAACCGTTATGATTGCAGTTGAATTATTGGAGAAATATGGTGCAGTAAAAAAATCTTTCCAAAAAAATGATATTATTTTTGAAGAGGGAAGTCTGCCGACACATTATTACCAAATTATTTCGGGCGAAATTAAAATGTGCAATTACAATGATGACGGACGCGAATTTATTCAGGGAATCTTTTATAAAGAACAATCTTTTGGAGAACCGCCTTTATTCTTAAACCAAAAATATCCAGCCAATTCAATTGCCGTCGAAGACAGTCAGATTCTTTTACTGTCAAAATCAAGTTTTATAAAACTGCTGGAAGAAAATCCAGCTATCAGCATCAAAATAATCGAAAATCTTGCGCAAAGATTGTATTACAAATCGGTTATGGCAGCAGAAATTTCAACACACGAACCAGAACATCGTGTTTTAAAATTAATCGATCACGGAATTGCTTATTTCAACTTTCAAAAAGACAAAAATGGTTATCTGATTAATTTTACCAGACAGCAAATTGGAGATTTAACTGGTTTACGTGTAGAAACGGTAATTAGAGCCATAAAAGCTTTGGAAAAAAAAGGCGAATTAAAGATCATTAATCGAAAAGTATACAGATAAAAAAGTTCTCGTTTTATGATTTTAATCATAAAATGCAGTTGTAATATGGGCGTATCTTTGTCATATAAAAATCTGAATATCATGACACTATATCAAACAACATTCGACATTTTCAATAGAAATTATATGGGTTCTGCTGCAATGGCTGTAATTGGTCAAAGCTGCTTAGGAGGCGCTGCAGCAATGTACGTTTTGGCTAACGGAACTTCAATTCCTCAAATGATTCAATTGGGCATTATTGTTTTAGCCTGCGTTTTCGCAAATACTTCAATTTTAGCACAAATGAAACATAAAGTGGTCTTCAACCTTATTGCACTAAGCACTTTCATAAGTATCTTGTTTATACTTTTAAATTGTTTTGTATTGTGAAAAAACAAATAGAAAACAGAGAAGATATTTCATTCTTAGTAAATCAGTTCTATTCTAAAATAAGAGCCGATCGCGAAATCGGCTTTTATTTTAATGAAATGATTACCGATTGGGATCTACATCTAGAAAAACTAACTGATTTTTGGGAAACCAATTTATTTGCCGTTCGCAAATACAAAGGAAATCCTCATGCGGTTCATAATGAAGTCGACGCTCATTTTGACGAAAAAATCACAGCAAATGAATTCGGAATCTGGCTCAATCATTGGGCGCAGACTTTAGACGAACATTTTGAAGGCGAAAATGTGGAAACCTTAAAAAGGCGTGCTCGAAAAATGAGTACTTTTTTGTATGTAAGCATGTTTCAGCACAGACAAAAAGAAAGTGAGGTTTAAAAATGAAAACTGCCACTGAGACTGTAAACTAAAAACTACTTCTCAAAAGCATAAACCAAAGTAAAAGTTCCATCAAAATTATCCGATTTGATTTCCTGATAATGAACATCAAAATCTTTAATCAAATCATCAAAATGAAGACTTGCCTGCGTTTGGGTTTCCTCTAAAGAAAAGTTGTTTACATTAATATGATCTTTAAAACTTATACCTTTTTCATTTCTGATTTTAAAGATCGCCTCTTTGGCTCCCCAAATCACGGTAAGTTTTTTTATGTATTCTTCAGTAAATTTCGGTTCTAGATAACTGCATTCATAATCCGTAAATTTATCTGCAATTCTCTGGATTTTATCTCGTTGCAACTCCATATCAATTCCCACCTTTTCATGGCTGATAATAATCGCAGCAAAATGATAAGAATGTGTAATTGATATATGATTATGGCAATCGAAATAAGGCTTCCCAAATTCATCATAATGTAGGTCTTTATCTGTAAAACCCATTTCCTGAATCAGCATTCTTACACTCAAAAAAGCACGCTGATGCATTTGCGATTTCATTCCATCCAGTCTGCGTTGTGTCTTTTCTTTCAAGGTAACGCGACTATACAATTCATCAAAGGATTCTGTTATTTCCCAGATTAAAATTTTAGTAGTTTCATTGAATTGTATGGTTTGAAATAGAGGCATTACTTTTTAATTGTAAATTATGAATGGTTAATTGTAAACTATTTTCTTGATTTTAAAACCATATTTGTGATGCAGGAAAAATCACTATGGTCAAAAAAATGCATAAAGTAAATATACGCAATTCACAGCAAAGGTAATAGTTTCAGAATCTTTTTTAAATGAACTTGTATTACTTAGATGGTTTAATAAAGATTCACAAACTAACATTCTAGAGATTAAGAAATTAAAGATTTCACAAATCTTAGAGAAAGTAGTAAAAATAAAAAGCTATTCCTTAAATTTGCAGAAAATTTACAATTATACAAATATAATATAAATGAGTACTACAACTACGCCATATGTGGCTTTCAAAGTAAAAGACATTTCTCTAGCGGCTTGGGGAAGAAAAGAAATTGAACTAGCTGAAGCTGAAATGCCAGGTTTAATGGCACTTCGCGCTGAATACAAAGACGAACAACCATTAAAAGGTGCTCGTATCGCTGGATGTTTACACATGACGATTCAAACTGCTGTTTTGATCGAAACTTTAATTGCTCTTGGTGCAGAAGTTACTTGGTCTTCTTGTAACATTTTCTCTACTCAAGATCAGGCTGCTGCTGCTATTGCTGCTGCTGGAATTTCAGTTTACGCTTGGAAAGGTCTTGACGAAGAATCATTTGACTGGTGTATTGAGCAGACTTTATTCTTTGGTGAAGACAGAAAACCATTGAACATGATCCTTGATGACGGTGGAGATTTAACTAACATGGTTATCGATCGTTACCCAGAATTAGTTGCTGGAATTAAAGGTCTTTCTGAAGAAACTACAACTGGTGTTCACAGACTTTACGAAAGAGTAAAAGCTGGAACTCTTCCAATGCCAGCAATCAACATTAACGACTCTGTTACGAAATCTAAATTTGACAACAAATACGGATGTAAAGAATCTGCTGTAGATGCTGTACGTCGTGCAACTGACTTAATGTTAGCCGGAAAAAGAGTTGTAGTTTGCGGATACGGTGACGTTGGAAAAGGAACTGCTGCTTCTTTCAGAGGTGCTGGTTCTATCGTAACTGTTACTGAAATCGATCCAATTTGTGCTTTACAAGCTGCAATGGACGGTTATGAAGTTAAAAAATTAAACACTGTAATTGCTAATGCTGATATCATCATTACCACTACAGGAAACAAAGATATCGTTCTTGGAGAGCACTTCGAGCAAATGAAAGACAAAACTGTTGTTTGTAACATCGGACACTTCGATAACGAAATTGACATGGCTTGGTTAAACAAAAACCACGGTGCATCTAAAATCGAAATCAAACCTCAGGTTGACAAATACAACATCAACGGTAAAGATATCATCATCTTGGCTGAAGGTCGTTTAGTAAACCTTGGTTGTGCTACAGGTCACCCAAGTTTTGTAATGAGTAACTCATTTACAAACCAGACTTTAGCTCAAATCGAATTATGGAACAACAGCGCAGCTTACAAAAATGAAGTTTACATGTTACCAAAACATTTAGATGAAAAAGTTGCTGCTTTACACTTAGCTAAATTAGGCGTTGAACTTGAAGTTTTAAGAGACGATCAAGCTGCTTATATTGGTGTTGAAGTTCAAGGTCCATTCAAACCAGAATACTACAGATACTAAATTGATTTAAGATTGTAGATCTTAGATTTTTTAATACATATTCAACCCGACAGATTTTAAAATCTGTCGGGTTTTGTTTTTTCAATTTCAATTCTAAAATTAACTCTCAAAATGTTATTCATATACAAAAATTCGCTCTACAAAATTCGCATCCTGTTTTTTCGAACTTAGGCCTCCCTCAAAAAACATTTCTGTCCAGTTTTTTTGATCATCTATTTTAAGATATTCCAGTTTAGTATCTAACGCAATTTTCCCATCTCCAAAAAGTGTATCCGAACTTGATTCTTCTATTCTTCTGTTGTCTGAGTTGTATTTTCTATAGATTACTATTTGATCTTTATAAACAGAATCTAGTTTGTTTTTCAAATGTTCTTCAATAAGGTTTCCTCTCTCATCATAAACATATTCCACTTGTGAGTCATCAGTTATTTCTGCTTTACCGTTAGAATAATCGTAACTAAAAGTGGTCTTTAAAACATGATTCTTATTGTATTCATATTTCACTACAGCTCTTAAAGTATCGTTTTCAGAATACATTTTCTCTTCAAGCAATTTATTTTCAGCGCCATAACGATACAGCGACCTTCCAGTCACTTTTTCATCATCATTATACGATATTGATTCAATCTTTTGCTTTAAAGAATTATACTTGTTTTCATCATAATCAGACTTTTTAGGAAAGAATTTATCTTCAACAAACTCTCCGTTCGCATTCTTTTTAAAAGTGGTATAATTTTGTATTTTGCCTTTTACATATTTACCATTCTTTTTTGATGCATAATAAAAGTTTTCTGTGTATTCTTTTATATTTCCATATAATTTCTCTTCCCAATTTGCAGATACTTGAGGCGCATTATAATCTGCTGCAACCATTTTTTTGGGTTCTGGCTTCTTTTCATTGAGAATCATTTCAAAAGTTCTTTCAACACCATAAATTGGCGCGTAAAGAACAAAATCATTTTTAACTGGCGCAATAGTTTGAATAAACATATATCTACTCTCCTGATCTATTATATCATCGATAGAAAATGTTTTTTCATATTCCTCAAAAGTTAATTGCGGATTATTTTTAAAAGTATCAAAAATACGTTTGTCAATCGATCCTCTTAAACCACTAAAACCAGCTTTTTCTATATTAATTTTTTTATTCTTCTTTTTTAACTGCTCAAGTTCCTTATAGGAATAACTGACCAAAACGTTTCCCATCTCATCATAATTTATCAGACGTATTTCATTTTTTCCTTTATTTCTCGGATCTACTAATTCAATTAAAACCACATTATTTATAATATCAACCAATTTGTAATCAACACTATTCAATTTAAATGTAGTGCCGATATTTTTTTTAGAAAGTTTTACTTCAGATTGATCCGTAATGAATTTAATATTATAAACTAGACTGCCCTTTATTTCAGAAAGTTCATTATTATTTTTAAAATCTACTGCGTTATTTAGTTGATCTTGCTTGCGAAGCGTGGTAAAATTCAAATTACTTGATTTGCCGTTGTTGAGTTTAAATAAAAATTCACTTCCATAAGAAGTTCCTCCAACATTCTTAATTTCAATTAACTCTTTTTTTGAATTAAACAGTTTGCTTATTACTGGGTGAAAAGATATGATGGTTGGCTCATCATTCTCTTTAAAATAGGAAGGGAATCTAGAATTAAAAAGTAAATCATATCCATATTCCGATTTTTCCAGTTTCAAGACGCCTCTCGATATAAGCGTATCTATAGAAGAATTTATAACCTCATTAGACTGAATGGATTTCTTTGGATTTTCATTTTCCTTGCTGCTTATTTTTTTAAAAGGAAAATCTGGAGTTTTAAAAATTTCCTGACCTGCATAATAAGTCATTTTATAAATCATATCTCTTTCCTCTTGGCTAGGCTGCTTTTTTTGCGAAAACACAGAAAGACTAATACCCATTAAAACCAATAAAATTCTCTTCATATATTTTTTTTTGAAAAGTACATTTTTTTATATTAAAAAACCAATCTTAATTTAATACTGACCTTGTATTTGGGCGTGCCACCATCCCGATAAAAGGGCTAATTCACTTTTGCGCATATACGCCCTTTTATCGGGATGCTGTCGGGCTATCCGGGCTACTTCGGTAGCCAGCTCCTATCCCTCACGCTTACGAATTTTAAGCACCTTAAAGTAATCAGATTTTTTATCCATTTTTCAAATTATAAATATACTTTTGAGAACCAAAAACCAAATTATGAAAATCAGATTGATTGTTTTAATACTCTTATTATTACCCATTTTTGTTCATGCACAATACGATTATAGCATGCAAATGCCAATTCGTGATCCAAGTACCGGAATGCCAATGTCTCGCCCTAACACTCCTAAACTGGAAACAGTGAAACCTCTTTCACGAAATTATAAAGAAAAAATGCAGGCCAAATTAGAAAAAGAGGAACGAAAACTCGTAAAACTTGCCGAGAAATCATGGAAAATTGAACTTGATTTAAGAGAAAAAAAAGCAACATTAAAAACTCTCGAGAATAACACCAATGACCCTGATCACGAAAAAAATGTAGAAAAACAGAAAGAGCAAATTCTTAAAATTGAAGAAGATCTAAAAAAAGCAAAAGCTGAAGAAGAAATAAGTTCAAAAAAAGTAGCCGATTTAGAACTTGCAGTAGAAGATGCAAAATTTAGAAGAACAGAATAGTAAATAAATTTAAACCCGGCAAATTTTAAAAAATTTGTCGGGTTTAATTATAAAGAGACCTTAGAAATGATACCCGAAAACATATCTACAACTATATTCCGCTTAAACTCCGTATTAGTAGAAAATATCAATTCTATGAATTACGAAAAATTGAAAAACAATTTCGGAATCAACTCGGCTGTTTTTGAAGAAATTAAAGGAGAATTAATCGCCTATTTTGAAACTGAAAATTTGCCAAAACTAAAAATCCTTGAAACTAATTTCGATATCTTCAAATATGATTCAGTCGAAGGATTTGGGATCGAAGCAAAATTATTTACCTCCGACAACAAAGAAACAGAATTAACTTTACACACCGAATTCAACAATAATACATTACGTTTTAAGTTAATTGAAGTAATGTAGCACTGCTTTTTCAACACAAAATTATGATCGAAAAAATTATATGTGACATTCATGGGTCAAAAGAAATGTCTTTTTCTTGTATTCATCTTGCAATGGCAATAGATTCTAAAAAGCAAGTCGGTTTTTTCTATTCCGAAGCCGAGGAAGATTTACCGCAAATTGCCTGGTGTGGAGAATGTGAACAATATCTTTTGGATAATGGTGAAGAATGGACAGACATTTTTCAAGCCAAAGCCGATTTTAAAATGTTATGCTCCGATTGTTTTGAAGAAGCAAAAAATAATGAATCAGAAGCTCATCTCCGATAAATAAATTCTCATGAAAAAGACTTTAATTCTTTGCCTGTTTTTATGCCTTAATTGCTCCGTATTTGCTCAAAATAAAGATGTTTGGGTTTCTTTTTGGGATAAAGACTCCACTCATATCGGATTTAAAGATAAAAATGGCATTGTTAAAATCGAACCCAAATTTATGGGAATGATAATCGCTCATAAATTTGAAAATATTATTGCTGTCAGCGAAGAAAAAGGTCAGAAATGGGAAAGCTACTATTTAACCAAAACCGGAAAAATAGTAGGCCGAGATAGCTTATACGTTTTTGACAACGGGCCAGATTGCGAAAACGAAGGCTTCATAAGATTTACAGATCACAAAACCGATAAAATGGGAATGTTTAACGGTGATGGACAAATAGTTATTCCAGCAATTTACAGCAATTTGACTAAAGTCAAAAACGGCATGATTATCGTTTTGAAAGACGCTCAAAAAAAACAAGACGGAGAACATTTCTTCTGGACAGGTGGCAAAGAATTTCTAATTGATACCAATAATAAAGTTCTAATTGAAAATTTCGCCTACAACGACGATTTGAATTTTTATTCCCTTGAAAAATCAAAAAAACCGAGCAAAGATCCCGTTAGAGACAGCTTTTTGGGAGTTGATGGAGAATATTATTCGTTTGTAAATTTTGATAAGGAATTCAAATTCTGGTTAAAGAAAGAGCTGCTTTCAGATTTATCTCAAAAAAACATTTTACTACATTCATTTGATAAAATTACGTATAATAAACCTTTGGAAGATTGGATCAATGAGCCAAAGGAAAAATTTGTCAATAACAACTATCTCTATTTAAAATTAAAACTACAGGAATTAAATACTGCAAAAACAGATTATTTTGTCTCTACAGACCGATTGAATCCGTTTATTTTTGAATCCATTGAATATGATGAATATTTCAACAATTGCAATGAATCTAAAGACTGGCTTTATCCCGTTAAAAGCATCATCATCAACCCAAAAAGCAAAACCGATTTCAGACAAGACCACCTTGATTTTCTTAGAACAGAAAATGGCTATAAACTGATTAGTGTCTCAAATGCAAAAGATAATCTTAAATAAATGATCTCTTTTCAATAAAGGTTAACTTTGTAAAAAAGAGTAAACCATGAAGAATTTTTTATTTTTACTTACTGCTATTATCTTCGAAATCATTGCTACAACAGCATTAAAAAAGTCTCAAGAATTTACGAAACTCATTCCAAGCATCATTACGGTTATTGGATATTGTGGCGCATTTTACTGTTTAAGTTTTGCCATAAGAACTATTCCTGTTGGATTTGCTTATGCAATTTGGTCAGGAGTTGGAATTGTTTTAATCACAATAATTGGAGCTGTTTTCTTCAAAGAAATACCAGATTTACCTGCTATTATAGGACTGAGTTTAATTATAATTGGAGTTGTTGTGATTAATGTTTTTTCTAAAACTACGGCACATTAATTTAGGACATGATAGTATCAAATGATACTATCATGTCCATTATTCACCTAAAAATCAAATCATTAAATGATTTTCAAAAAAGCCACAATTTCAGATCTAAACGAAATGCAGCAATTGTATATCGAAACAATAAAATCGGTCTGCAAAAACGATTACAATCCAGAACAAATTGAAGCTTGGATTTATGGTGTAAACAACAAAGAAAGATGGATTGAAATAATTGAAAAACAATACGTTTTACTAGCAATAATTGAAAACAAAATTGCCGGTTACGGAACTTTAAAAGACGGAAATTATATTGATTTCTTTTATGTTCATAAAGATTTTCAACGACAAGGAATTGCAGATAAAATTTTAACCGAATTAGAATTAGAAGCCAAAAATCAGGATTCAAAAACTATAACTTCGGATATCAGCATTACTGCAAGACCATTTTTTGAAAAGAAGGGATTTGTTGTTAAGGCAGAACAAAAAAATGTACGTTTAGGCGCAGAATTGATCAATTATAAAATGGAAAAAGAGTTATAAATTTTTGTTTCAAGTTTCAGGTTGTTGGAATTTGAAAAAAACAAAAAACTTCCGCAAGTTTCAGATTTTATCCCAGCAAAAACCAATCGATCTTTGTCTTATAAAATTGAATGAAGATGAACATACAGGAAACCATCAATTATAATCGCATTGCAGAAGCCATCGATTATATCAAAGCGAACTTTAAAGATCAGCCTAATCTTGACGAAGTGGCTGAAAAAGTGCATTTGAGTCCGTTTCACTTTCAGAGGCTTTTTAGCGATTGGGCAGGAACAAGTCCGAAGAAGTTTTTGCAATATACAAGTCTGGAACACGCTAAAAAATTACTCAAAGACAATCAGGCTACTATTTCTGAAACGGCATACGAAACCGGACTTTCAGGCACAAGCCGACTTCACGATTTATTCGTCAATATAGAAGGAATGACGCCAGCCGAATATAAAAACGGTGGAAAAAACCTAGCTATAAATTACAGTTTTGCGGAAAGTCCGTTTGGGAATATCATTGTTGCTTCTACTCAAAAAGGCGTTTGTTTTATGGCTTTCGCCGAAGATGAAGCAAGCGGATTTTCTGCTCTAAAAGATAAATTCCCCAATGCTGATTTTTCAAGAAAATTAGATTTACTACAGCAAAATGCACTCTTTATTTTTCAAAATGACTGGAGCAAATTATCTGAAATAAAACTACACCTAAAAGGAACCGATTTTCAGTTAAAAGTTTGGGAAACTTTATTAAAAATCCCAATGGGGCAACTTTCGACTTACGGAACAATTGCACAGCAAATTGAAAAACCAAATGCCTCAAGAGCGGTTGGAACTGCAATTGGAAGCAATCCTGTTGCGTTCCTTATTCCTTGTCATCGTGTAATCCAGTCTTCAGGAGTTTTTGGCGGTTATATGTGGGGAAATACACGTAAAACAGCCATAATTGGCTGGGAAGGAGCTCAGGTAAATCCATAGTTTTTCCGCCACGACCCGAGCGATAGCGAACTGACGAAGTAATTCACGAATTATTCTTTTAAAATCTTTGCGATTATTTATTCGAATTAATTCGAACAACATTAGATAATGTATTTAAAAGAATAATTCGTGAATTCGTGGCGGAAAAAAAATCTCAATCTAAAAATTCTTATGCAAAATATACAATCCAAAATTGCTTCTCAAAACTGGGAAAGCGTCACCGAATCTATGCACGAAAATGGATTCGCCATAATTCCAAACGTATTGAATAACGAACAATGTGAAGATTTAAAATTCGATTACGATAATCCAAATCTATATCGGAAAACAGTCGTAATGGAGCGTTACAGATTCGGTCTGGGCGAATACAAATATTTCAATTATCCGCTACCCGATTTAATTCAAAACATACGAACTTCAATTTATCCTAAATTGGCTCCAATTGCCAATGCGTGGATGAAAGCTTTAAATATCAACACTGTTTTCCCTGCCAATCACGAAGAATTATTGAAACAATGCCACGATAACAATCAGCTTAAAGCGACAGTTTTGATTTTAAAATATGGCAAAAGCGGTTTCAATACTTTGCATCAGGATTTGTATGGTGATGTGTTTTTTCCCATTCAAATCGTACTTTTCCTTTCAGAACCTGACGAAGATTTTGCGGGTGGCGAATTTGTTTTGACACAGCAGACTCCAAGAGCACAATCTAAAGCTATTGTTTTGAAACCTAAAAAAGGAGATGTTTTAGTTTTTACAACTAATTTCAGACCAATAAAAGGAACAAAGGGATATTATCGCGTGAATATGAAACACGGCGTAAGCGAAGTGTATTCAGGCGAACGTTTTACACTGGGAATTATTTTTCACGATGCGTTAAATTAAGTGACAAAGAGACAAAGGTTCAAAGGCACAAAGATTGAGAACCTTTGTCTCTTTGTTACTTTGAACCTCTGCAACTAAAAAAGAAATGATTCAACATAACAAAATTTCAGATTCAGAACTTCGAAATAAAATTAAAAAAGGCGAAATTTGTTTCGGTGGCAACCAAAAATTAAAAATCTACGGAACACTGAAATGTTCTTCCGGAAAAAGAATGAAACGGGAAAACCGTGTTTTCTTTTCTTCAGAGAATGATGCAAAACAAAACGATTTCAGACCTTGCGGACATTGCATGAAAACCGAATATCAAAAATGGAAAAATGGACTTATTTAACCCTCATACAGACGAAAACGCCAACTTACTTCCTCAAGATGGAACTGTAAATTACTACGGAAAATTGTTCTCCAGAGAAGAAGCCGATTTCTATCGCGACATTTTATTGAATACAATTGAATGGAAAAATGACGAAGCTATCATCTTTGGAAAATTAATTTTGACCAAACGAAAAGTGGCTTGGTATGGGGAAAAGGAATTTGAATACACCTATTCCAATACCACAAAAAAAGCATTGCCGTGGACTCCAGAATTATTAAAATTAAAATCGATTATCGAAGAAAAAACAGGAGAAACTTTCAATTCCTGTCTGCTCAATTTGTATCATTCCGGTGAAGAAGGAATGGCGTGGCACAGCGATGGCGAAAAAGATTTAAAGAAAAATGGCGCTATTGGTTCTTTGAGTTTTGGTGCTGAGCGTAAATTTGCTTTTAAACATAAAGAATCTAAAGAAAAAGTTGCTCTAATTTTAGAACATGGCAGTTTATTAGTCATGAAAGATGAAACGCAGACTTACTGGCTCCATCGATTGCCTCCTACTAAAACTACAACAAAACCGAGAGTAAATTTGACTTTTAGAACTATTGTAGAGTAGAAACTTACTTAGAGACCTAACAGTTTTTTAAAACCTGTTAGGTCTTCTTTATGCGAAATCTACCAACCCTGATTCAATCCATTTTTTAAAACCTCATCGTATTTTTCTTTATCAAAAGAATACAAGTTTGGCGCTTTGTGCGCTACATTGCTTTTCTTTTCGTCCAGCTTAGTCAGAATTCCAATATTGGTTATTTTTCTTAAAAAATTTCTTCTATCTAATTTTTTATCCAAAATAGTTTCATACAATTTTTGGAGTTCAGGAATTGTAAATTTTTCCGGCAATAAGTTATATCCAATCGGCATTAAATTTAATTCTACTCTCAAAGTATCCAGTGCTTTATCCAGAATTTCACGATGATCTAAAATTAATTCGGGAACTTCTTTATGATCAATCCATTCTACAATTTCGTGTCTTCCAGTCAGATTTGGAAGAATTTTTGAAAAATCTACCAAAGCATAATACCCAATTGTCACAAAGCGACGCATAAGCCACTTTCCTTTTTCTTCTTCAATCTGCAGATATTCCAATGCCTTTTTATCAAAATGCTGTTCGTTTCGTTTTACTTTTCCGAAGGTCGAAAATTGTCTTAAAAAAACACCTTCTACTCCGGTTCGGCCGTTTAAAACCGTGATGGCAGCAGTATCAATATCCTGATCTACAGGAATAAATCCGCCGGGTAAAGACCATTTATTCGCTCTTTCTACCTTAATCAATAAAACCTTCAGCTGATTATCGTGAAAACCAAAAATTACGCAGTCGATAGAAAGTCCAGGCTGATAATTTTCGTTATTATCTATAATGTCTTTTAACATTCAAATGTTTGTATAAATTCTTTCTTTAAATACCCTGCAATTTACTTGATTTTTAGAAATTCAAGAGCTTTTTCAAAAAATTAGGATTTTATTTCCATCAAAATTAGAAGTGTGTAAATCACAATTTTAACGAAAATTTAAAGTCAAATTTAAAAAAAATAATTACATTGCGTCACAATAACACATTAACGGTTTTTGATTGTTGAAATCTAAATCAAAAACAAAGAAAAATAATACAAACTGTTCGATTTTTCTTCAAGTGAGCGTAGAAATTTAAACACAGAAGTTATGATTACCAATCCATTAAAAAACATTAATCAAAAAATTAGAACTAAAATCTGGACATCATTTGGATTTGTTTCTAAAACCTATCTTATGGAAGCTTCATTAAAATATAGTGAAGAACAGGAAAGAATTTTTAATGAAATGATTATTGACAAAGATGCTAAAAATAAAAAAGCAAAACAGGAAGCTTATGAAAAAGCACTGTTTGCTTCGTATAAAGGAATTGGCGCAATGGATTTCATAAATACCGTTTTAAAGTGACCATTTACACATTTCTATAATTTATAATGCCAACCTCGCTTCTTTCCAGCGAGGTTTTTTTATTGTCATAAATTTCATGTTTTTTATTGAGCAAAATCATGCATTATTACTTATTTTAGCTGTTTTAAAAGTAAGAATATACCCCTGTAAAATTATAGATATGGAAAACACCATCGAGTCAGAAAGTTATAAAATCCAAGAACCTGCAAACTGGGCTTCAAAAATTGATGACAATCAATTAATCGAATACATCAAAGAATCTGATTTTTCAAATAAACAAGTTGAGGAAGGGCGTGATTTCTGTTACTTCTTAGATAAAATTTATTATACAAGTGATACTGAAAACAGCGAATATGCCTGTGTAGCTTACACGCTTAACGAGCCGGGAAACCTTGAAAGTGCTTCTGCAAGAGATGTGATTGTAGAAGAAAATGAAACTTATATCATACACAGAATCAGCGTTCTTAGAGAAGGAGTTTTGATTGATAAAATTGCGGATACAAAAATTAAAGTCCTTGACAATGAAAATCAAAGTGAAGGAGGTATTCTAAGCAGTAGCAAAAAAGTAAATATCACGATTAAAGATTTACAACTTTATGATGTTTTAATTACTGAAGATTCAAGGGTAAAAGTTTTTACGGATCGTGATTTTCTTCGTAAGGAATTTTTAAAATATGTTTACATTACTCCAAGCACCTATTGGGCTTACGGAAATTATAAATTTAGTTTTATTAATGACCGAAAAGAAACTATTGCGTATAAGAAAACATTCTTTAGAGATGACAATGGAGATGTTTTGAAACCGGAAATTAATTACCTGAAAAAAGGAGAACGTTTTGTAATCGAAAAGGAAAATTACATTAATTCTTTTGATCAAAATAGAGAAATTGCTCCTTACATCGATTTTGCCACAGACCGCAATTGGACTGGTTTGTCGAATTACATTTCGCCTCTATATGAAGAAATATACAGCAAATCTTCACTAAAAGAATTTGCTCCAAAACTGGTTGAAAAACTGGATGTCATTACAGACAAAGATGAGCAGTTACAGTTTGCCATAGATTATGTACAAAACCATATCTATTACGTATATAATGCTGACGAAATGAACGGTCACAAACCGCAGGAACCAGCCATAACTTACGAAAATAAACAAGGTGATTGTAAAGCAAAATCTGTTTTATTGAAAGTAGTTTTAGATTACATCAATGTTGATTCTTCTGTGGTTTTGGTCAATTTTAATTCGGATCATCATATCAAAAATTATTTGCCTTCGCTTCTCACGTTTAATCATGTGATTGTAAAAATTAATCACAAAGACGAAACGTATTTTATAGACGCCACAACAAGAGATGAATTTGGGTTAATTGAAAATCGTGGTTTTATTTACTTTTTACATTATCTGGAAGTAAAACCAAACAAACAATTAGAAGTTAGAAAACCATATAAATTTCCTTATTACGGAATTAATGAAAAGGTAGATTTAACAGCTCAAAACCAGAAAGGCGACTTAAAACTTGTAACAACTTACAAAGGAAATCGCGCCAATTATATGCGTAAGTATTTCAAAAACACTAATAAAAGAGAGATTATAGACAGCTGGAATAATTTCTTGTTTTATACTTTGAATTACTCTGGAGACCGCGAAGGAACTGACATTAGAACGATTTTTAATGATGCTTCTATTGAAATTGTAAGTGATGATAAAAAACTGAATGAATTTACAATTCAGTATAAAACCAGTATTGAGAATCCTTATTTTACGGATCAGCAAAAGAACCGTTTCCTGATGTATTTTGATCGCAATATAGTGAAGAATAATGCGAGAGATTTTATGCATAAAGACATTTTATTCTGGCATAATTTCGATAATGAAAAATATGAAATCAACCTTCAGACGGATCAAAGAATAGATACTGAAGAGAAGTTTACGATTCAAGAAAGCACCATCAATAATCCTTATTTTGATTTTACAAGCCGTAAAAAAGTAACTAAAAATGGAGCCTCCATAGTTGTTGATTTCAAACCTTTGGTAAACTTAGAAATTCCTTCAGCAGATTTTGAGAAGTTTAGAAATGACCATCATACAATCGCCGATAGTAATTTTGGTCTTGGAATTGATATTATTGAACAAGGTTTACTGAATCGTTTGAAATTTAATTTCAAGAAACGTCTTAAATAATTTCAATAAAAAAATGGAGCTTTTAACGGCTCCATTTTTTTATTTTAAACACATAGAAACATAGATTTTAGTGCTGTTAAAAAGGCGTTTCACTTGCATATATACACATAGTCTTTGTACAAATAGATTGTTTTTCAGACTTAAAGTGTAAGGTTGGAAAGCATAATATTAGCCACAAATTGCACAAATTTGCACGAATTAATTTATGGAAATTTGTGCAATTCGTGGCTAAAAACTTTTAAACGTAAAGAATAAAAAACACTAAAAACATATTGTTTTATTAATTTGCCAGCAATTCAAAATCTGATCTTAGTTTAATATCTGCTGACGAAGCTCCAATCATTACTTCAAAATCTCCAGGTTCTGTTCCCCATTCTAATTTGTTATTATAGAATGAAAGTTTTTCTTTGTCAATGGTGAATTCGATTGTTTTAGATTCTCCCGCATTTAATTTTACTTTTTGGAAATCTTTTAATTCTAAAACGGGTCTTACCACAGATCCGAATTTATCTTTTAAATACAACTGAACTACTTCTTCTCCGACCACTTTTCCAGTGTTTTTTAATTGGAAAGAAACTTTAATAGTTTCATTGTTTTTTATTTTTGCTGCAGATAATTTCAATCCAGAATAATCAAAAGTTGTGTAGCTTAATCCATATCCAAAAGGGAATTTAGGCGAGTTTTTTAAATCGATATAAGCCGAAACATAGTTGGTTGAATTCTCATCTTTTGCTGGTCTTCCTGTACTAAAGTGATTGTAATAAATTGGCACCTGTCCTACTTCTCTTGGGAAAGTCATAGGCAATTTCCCTGACGGATTGTAATCTCCAAACAATACATTTGCAATTGCATTTCCTGCTTCTGTACCCAGCCACCAAGTGTAAACTACAGCGGGAACATTGTCTGCAATCCAATTGAAAACAAGTGGTCTTCCTGCATTAATTAAAACCACAACCGGTTTTCCTGTTGCCTGAATTGCTTTCACTAAATCTTCTTGGACACCTGGCAAATGAAGATCACTTCGGCTTTTTGCTTCGCCGCTCATATCGTGTCTTTCGCCTACACTTAAAATAACGATATCTGCTTGTTTCGCAGTGGTAACAGCTTCTGCAAAACCATCTTTATTGTCACCCGTTACATCGCATCCTTTTGTGTACAATAACTTGGTGTTTTTGCCTACTTTATTTTGTAAACCGTCCCATTGTGAAACCACCCATTTATCATAATTTACTTCTGGTAATTCTACAGCCCAAAATCCCATATTGGCTTTGTACTCTTTTACCATTGGCCCAATAAAAGCAATTGTTTTGGTACTTTTTGAAATTGGCAACGTTTGTTTTTCATTCTTTAATAAAACAATACTTTTCTCAGCCATTTCTAGAGCCGCTTTTCTGTGCTCAGGATTTGCCAAAGCTTTTTCTTCTCTCTTTGGATCTGAATATTTATATGGATCATCAAATAAACCTAATTCAAATTTTTTGCGAAGAATACGTCTTACAGCATCATCAACCAAATCAATAGAAACTCTGCCCTCTTTTACTAACTCTGCTAAATTTTTACGGTAGGCATTACTTTCCATATCCATATCGCTTCCTGCTGTAATGGCTGCATAAGCTGCTTCTTTAAGATCTTTAGAGTAACCGTGAGCTACCATTTCTCCAATGGATCCCCAGTCAGAAACTACGAAACCTTGAAAGTTCCATTTTCCTTTTAGAATATCTCTTTGTAAATGGGCATTTCCAGTTGCTGGAATTCCGTTGATATCATTGAATGAATTCATGAAAGTTGCTGCACCTGCATCTAAAGCTGCTTTAAATGGAGGTAAATACGTTTCTAGAAGCATTCTTTCACTCATGTCTACAGAATTGTAATCTCTTCCTCCAACTCCCGCTCCATAAGCGGCAAAGTGTTTTACACAGGCCATAACTGAGTTTAAATCTCCTAATTTAGTTCCCTGAAAACCTTTTACTCTTGCATAAGCAATTTTAGAACCGAGATAAGTATCTTCTCCGGCACCTTCCATTACGCGCCCCCAACGTGGGTCACGTCCAATATCAACCATCGGTGCAAATGTCCAGTGAATACCGCTTGCCGAAGCTTCTGTTGCGGCAACTCTTGCACCTAATTCAATTGCTGCTAAATCCCAGCTTGCCGCCTCTGCTAACGGAATCGGGAAAGTGGTTTTGTAACCGTGAATTACGTCCTGACCAAACAACAATGGAATTTTAAGTCTTGACTGCATCGCCAATTCCTGATATCCTCTGGTATATTTTGTTCCAATTACATTCAGCATCGAACCAATTAAACCTTGTTTAATTTCATTTTGTTTATTCGGATTAATTGTAATTGGTCCTGTGGCCTGATTGTCACCAGTGTATTGATTTAACTGACCTATTTTTTCTTCAATTGTCATTTTTTTCAACAGATCATTGACTTTCTGATCTATTGACTGCTGTTGCGCCGACGCAAAAAGCGAAAACATGAACAACGTGATTGTGGTTACTTTTTTCATAAGTTTACATTTTTACCAAACGTAAGTTGCAACTGCACCCGCGTTTAGTGAGGTTGAAGTTTGTTTCTGGTTGTATTTAATATTAAAAGTTTCTGCTGAAGTTCCATCATTTTCTACAATTAAAATGGTTTGTCCTGATGGCGTTTTGAAAGCAACATTATAAAGATTTCCTGCAATATTACTTCCAATTCTCACTGAACCTTCTGGAACAAATTTAGAGGCATGTCCAATAATATAATATCCTACTTCTCTTTTAATGTTTTGATTTTGGTCAATCATCAAAGCTCCTTTACAGGTCGAACATCCTCCCGGCGTGAAAGGTTTGTAAAACTCGTCATTTGCCAATCCCCATGAAAGTGCATTTTTACTCCAGTTGCGCATAGAACCAATTACTACATTTTTCACACTCCATTTCAAATCGTTTTCAAAATTGCTTCCTGAACCTGTATATTGTTCAGTAAAATACAAATCTTTATTTGGAAATGCATTATGGACTGTTGTTAAAGCACTGATATCTCCTTCATACAAGTGAAAAGCTGAACCTGCCACAAATGGATTTGCTTTCGGATCTTTTAAAATTGTCAAAGGATATTCTGGTTTATTACAATTGTGGTCGTAAACGATAATTTTGGTTTTGATTCCTGCTTTTGCGAAAGCGGGACCTAAATGATTTCCAATAAAATCGGCCTGCTGTTCAGCCAGCATTAACAAACTCGGATTATTTCCTGGGTGCAATGGTTCATTTTGTGGTGTAATTGCGTCAATTGTAATTCCATGCGATTTCATTGCCTGAATGTATTTCACAAAATACTGTGCATACACTCCGTAATATTTTGGCTGTAAGCTACCGCCTTTTGAGCTTCCGTTATCTTTCATCCAAACTGGAGGCGACCAAGGAGACCCCATTATTTTAATTTTCGGATTTATGGCTAAAATCTCTTTCAAAACCGGAATCACATCATTTAAATCTGGACCAAGATTAAAATGCTCCAGATTTAAATCGGTTTGGCCTTCCGGCATATCATCATACGAAAAAACTTTTTCATTCAAATCAGATGCTCCAATACTCAATCTTAAATAACTTAAACCAATCGCATCCTCTTTTCTGGAAAACAATTCCTGAAGCAATGCTTCTCTTTTTGATTTGTCCAGTTTGATAATCGCCTGAGCACTTCCTCCTGTTAAAGAAAACCCGAAACCTTCAATGGTTTGGAATTTCTCTGCTGAATTTATCTCAATTGTCTGATTTGAATTTGTTTCTGAATTAAAAACTAAATCAGATTGTTTTTTAAGTTTTGAAGTTTCGTCTGTAGTCGTAATCCAGGATTCAACTTTTCCTGAATTTGTAGCTACATTTTTTGAAGATCCGCAGTTTAACTGCATCGCAACCAGAGGCAATAAAACTAGGATTTGAAGTTTTTTGTTGATGTTGTTTTTCATTTAATCTATTTCTATTAAAACAGGCAAATGATCCGATGGATATTTTAAATCTTTTGAATCACTTAACACTGCGTGTTTCTGAATTGTAAGTCCGCTATTTTTAGATACAAAAATGTAATCCAATAATAATGTTACGGGCTCGTTATGTTTGAAATCGTTGAAAGTTCCTGACGGTCCAAACGGTTTTTCTTTAGAAACATCTTTGGTGTCATTCATCACTTTTTTGATTTCAGTAATTTGTTTTGTATCCGGTTCTGAGTTAAAATCTCCCATTAAAAAAACAGGATATTTTTTGGTATTTAATGCCTCAATTTTAGACAAGGCAAGCTGTACGCCTTTTACTCTGGCTACTTCTCCCATATGATCTAAATGAAGATTAAAAACCCAAAACGTCTTTTTTGTTTTTAAATCTTTAAAAAGTCCGTAAGTACAAACTCGGTTACAAGCCGCATCCCATCCTCTGGAAACAACATCTGGGGTTTCAGATAACCAAAAAGTATTGGATTGTTCTACTTTAAAACGGTCTTTTTTGTAATAAATACAACTTGCTTCACCCAATCCTCCTTCTTCTCTTCCTATTCCAAATCGGTTATAATTTGGCAAAGCCGATGCGATATCTGTTACCTGACCTGGCGTTGCTTCCTGAACACCAAAAATGTCTGGACTGTAAAAACGGATCTGCGCATTAAAATAATCCTTTCGTTTTGGCCATGCATTTTCTCCATCAGATTCAACATCCAGACGAATATTATAGGTCATAATTTTCAGGTTTTGACCATAAAATGAATTTCCTGCTAAAAGGAATAGTAATGCTAAAAGAAGTTTGTTTATCTTTTTCATGTTTAAAAATTTTAATCCCGTAAAGCTAGTCTTTACGATGCTTTAGAGAAAAAAATCCATTTAAAAGTTATGTTAATTAATCAGTTGAGTAATTATTTTTAAACACATAGAAACATAGTTTTGCAACCGCTAAGAGACATTTCATTTGCATTAATTCACATAGTAAACTATGTGTTAGAAACTAGTTTCTTTTTGTTTTCTATTTTAGATAAAGAAATAACTATGTTTTTATGTGTTTATTTTTTAAATTAAATCCAACGGGTTGTTAATTATACACTCTTACATAATCAATTTCGTAAGTTGCATTTTTGAAATTTGGATCTACTGCTCCGCCAAAATTTCCTCCCATTGCAAAATTTAGAATCACAAAAAACTTAGCATTAAATGGTGTTGTAGCTGAATTTTTGTAGGTATAAAATAAATTATCATCTACATAAAATTTAAGTGTTTCAGCAGACCATTCGACAGCATAAATATGAAACTCGGTCATTGCCGTAGGATTTTTCGTTGTAGCTGTATCCGGCGTATTTCCTGAACGTCCCGGAGAATGTAAAGACGAATGAATTACATTTGGGTTATTCCCTACTTCTTCCATAATGTCTATTTCTCCGCATGCAGGCCAGCCAACAGTATCTAGATTATCACCCAACAACCAGAATGCAGGCCAGGTTCCTCCACCGCTTGGTAGTTTTGCACGCATTTCTGCTCTTCCGTATTTAAATGAAAATTTTCCTCTTGTTAAAATTCTTGCCGAGGTATATTGGCTTCCCATATAATCCTCTTTAATTGCCTTAATTTTTAACATTCCGTTTTCAACAATTACATTTTCCGGGCGCTTGGTATAATATTGTAATTCATTATTCCCCCAACCATCGCCAGTTCCTGTATTGTAATCCCATTTATCAGGATTTGGAGCACCGTTTACATCAAATTCATCTGAAAAGATTAGTTTTCTTGCTACGAAAATGTTTACAGATGTAGAGGCATTTGTATATTTTAAACCATCAAAAGCGGTAACTTCAATGGTATAAGTTTTTGTTCCCGGCTCTGTAAATTCGTATGTAAAATCGCTGGTTGTAATCTCTTTCGTTTCATTATTGATTTTTACTTTGTACGATTTCGCATTTGCTGCTGTAATCTTCAAGTTTATTTTTCCGCTTCCGTCTCCATTTGGTAACTCAGCGGTTTTTCCTATGATATCAACTTGAACAGACATTTTTTCAGGAGCAACTACTTCTGGAGTATCAGTCGAATCATTACTACTGCTGCAAGACTGAAATACAAATAACAGGATTAGCGTAAAAATTCCTGCTCTATTTACGAGATTGATCATTTTCATCTTTATTTATTTTTAGTGGTTTAGTTAATAAATTGACTATCAAGATAAATATTATTTCTTCTACTTTTATTTTTTATTCATAACAAAGTCAAAATAATTCAAATTGAAAACGTAATTTACTTCCAGGTATAAGTTCCAACAGATCCGGCTTCAAGAGAAGTTGCCACCCATTTTCCGTTAAACTTGATATTGAAAGTTTCTGTTGCAGTTCCATCATTTTCGACAATTAAAACTTTTGTTCCCGAAGGAGTTATAAAAGCTACATTTTGCAAATTTCCTCCCGAATTACTTTCGATTCTAACAGATCCCATTGGAACAAATTTTGACGCATGAGCAATAATATAATAAGCTACATTTCGCTGATAACTATCACCCGAAGTTATGGTTATTGCACCTTTACACATTGTACAACCACCATCTGTATGAGGACCAAAACTTGAATTATTAGCAACATTCCATTCTAATGCATTTTTGCTATAATTTCTCATTGAACCAATAATTACATTTCGAAGATGCCATTTTAAATCTCCCGCGAACTGCCCTTCTGAAGAAGTCCATTGTTCTGTGAAATAAACATTTTTGGTTGGGTATGAATTATAAACATTCAGCAAAGCACTAATATCTCCAGCATACAAGTGAAATGCAGATCCGTCAACAAAAGGAAAAGCATCAGTATCAGCTAAAATTGCTTTTGGATAATTTGGATTGTCACAGTTATGATCGTAAGCAATAATCTTTACATTCAGACTTGCTGCTTTAAATGTGGGACCTAAATTATTTTTAATGAAGTTTGTCTGGTCTGCAGCAGACATATACATACTTGGATTATTTCCGTCGTGAAGCGGTTCGTTTTGAGGCGTAACGGCATCAACAGTAATTCCTTCCGCTTTCATTTGCTGAATGTATTTTACAAAATACTTCGCATAAACATCATAATATTCCGCTTTTAGTTTTCCACCTTTAAAGCTATTAACATCTTTCATCCAAACAGGAGCCGACCAAGGGGTAGCTAAGATTAAGATTTTAGGATTAATTGCCAGAATTTCTTTCAACATGGCAATTAGATTTTTGTCTTTTTCTAAACTAAATTTAGTCAGATTCAAATCTGTTTCTCCGGTTGCAAGATCATTATAAGTAAAAGGTTCCGCATTTAAATCTGATGCTCCAATACTTATTCTGATGTAACTTACTCCGATTGCATTTTCGCCTGAACCAAATAATTCCTGCAAAAGGGCAGTTCTTCTTGTTGGGTTTAATTGATTGATTACATCTACACTTCCTCCGGTTAATGTATATCCAAAACCATCAACAGTTTGGTATTTCTGAGATTCTTTTACTTCTATCGTATTGTATGCATTTACTGTTGTTCCAAATCCTAATATTCCGGATTGTTTCGCCAGTAAAACACTTTGATCCCCTTTTGTAAGCCAAAAATCAACATCGTTTGTAGTCGCTGGCGGATTTACCACAGGAGGGTTTACAACTGGCGGATTCTCTACTGCGTCATTGGAAGAAGAGCATTTTACCTGAGCCAGTACGGCCGCCATAAAGAAAAATGCTTTTATGCTATTTTTAATATTCAATTTCATCTTTTTGGTTTTAAGGTTAGTCAGGCACATTTAGTACACTATAGTTTGTATCGCATGTGCTGGAATAGTAATGATTTTTTTTGATTTTTGATTTTCCAAAGAATAAACAATCTCTTTATCAGATTGGTTCATCACGATAGTAATCAATTGTCCGTCAGAATTTTTAAAAGAAGTACTTAACAACGATTTATCACTTATGGTTTCCAGCACTCTTTTGGCATTTGGCCTGATAAATTTGGAGAAATGTCCAATATAATAGTACATCGGAGTATAGATTAATTCATCTTTTGTAGTATCGGCATGAATGGGTGCAAAACAGAAATTACCAACATGATTAGGACCTCCGTTCTGATCTAAAAGAATGTTCCAGTCTGTCCAGGCAACTGTTCCGTTATTAAAATCATTCAGCATATTGATTCCATAACGCTCTGCATTTCCCCAGAATTGATATTTTGATGCATCAAATTTTTCAATACAGCCTTCTGTAAATATTAGATTTTTGTTTGGAAAAGCTTCGTGTACTTTTGCTACAGACTCAAATTGAGGCGGGCCACCGTTCCAGGTTTCATACCAATGGAATCCAATTCCCCAGGCATATTTTGAAACTTCAGGATCTGAAAAAACGAGATTAGCTCTTTTTTCCAGCATATCTCCTCTGTTATGATCCCATATAATAATTTTTTTAGAACTTAATCCTTCTTTTTCTAAAGTAGGCCCAAGATGATTTTTAAGAAAATCTCTCTCTGCTTCTGGTGTATAAATACAAGATTCCCATCTTTGTTTTGCCATTGGTTCATTTTGAATGGTTAACCCCCAAATCGGAATTCCTTCTTTCTCATAGGCTTTAATAAATTTAGCATAATATAGAGCCCATGAAGAGGCAAACTCAGGCAACAAAACGCCGCCGTGTAAAATATCATTATTATCTTTCATAAAAGCTGGGGGACTCCATGGACTGACAAATAAGGTTAGTTTTCCGCCGGCTGTTTCAATTGCTTTTTTTATTAATGGAATTCTATATTTTCGATCGTGATCTATATTAAAAGTCTTCAACTCTTTATCACCTTCTGAAATATAAGTATAACTGCCACTGCTGAAATCACAGCTGTGAATATTTGTTCTTGCTAAAGTGTAACCAATTCCTTTGTTTTTATCGTAATAAGCATTTAGAAATTCCTGCTGCTTTTTAGGAGATAATTTAGCAAAAACTTCTGCACTTGCATCTGTAATTGCACCTCCAATCCCGATAAAGGTCTGGTCTGTTTTTTCAGTATTTACAATAATAGATACTGTTGGATTTTTTTGTTGTGTAGTGTTGTTGTTCGAAATTAACTCGTTGGATAATGATAATTTCAGATTAGAATTTTCGGCAGTAGTAAAAACCTTTATTTTATTGTTTTTTTGTGATGAAGCACCATTATTTTGAGCTGTTATTTTTGAAATGAAACAGCTTGATTGTACTAAGATAAAGGCTGATAGAAATACTTTTGTTACTTTCATGTTGTTTAAAATTAAAAGTAAGAGAAGACTAATTACAGATAATTCAAATTAGTCCTCTTTTACAATCTACTACAAAATATTAATAAACAAGTGTTTGTATAGCTCTTGGCGGAATTTTAACGACCGCTTTTTCAGCTCCAATAATTAAATTATAAGTGTACTCATTTGCTGATTGATTCATGACAATTGTTGCCATTGTTCCATCAGTATTTAAAAATGATGTACTTAATAATGCACTTCGGCTTGTTGATGTACTTACTCTTACTGCATTCAAACGAATGAATTTTGAGAAGTGTCCAATATAATAATAAGACGGAGTATAAATTAACTCTCCAGTTGTGGTATCAGCGTGAATTGGTGCAAAACAAAAGTTTCCAACGTGATTAGGTCCTCCGTTTTGATCCAATAGAATATTCCAGTCTGTCCACGCTACAGTTCCGTTATTAAAATCATTAATCATATTGATTCCGTAACGTTCTGCATTGCCCCAGAATTGATATTTTGAGGCATCAAATTTTTCGATACATCCTTCTGTAAACATTAGTTTTTTGTTTGGATACGCTTCATTTACTTTGGCAACATTATCAAACATCGGCGCTCCGCCAGACCATGTTTCGTACCAGTGAAATCCCATTCCCCAAACATATTTTGATGCTTCAGGATCGGAGTAAATTACATTGGCACGGTAATTCATTAAATCACGGTTATGATCCCAAACGATGATTTTTTTATCTCCCAGATTTTCTTTTTTCAAAGTCGGTCCAAGATAATTTTTAATAAAATCTCTTTCTGCTTCGGCTGTGTAAATACAAGATTCCCATGTTTGCACTGCCATTGGTTCATTTTGTGTAGAAGTTCCCCAAATTGGAATTCCTTCTTTTTCGTATGCTTTGATAAACTTTGCATAAAAGTTTGCCCAAGTCTGATAGTATTCAGGAAGTAACGTTCCGCCCTTCAATACATTTTTATTACTTTTCATGAAAGCATTTGGTGACCACGGTGCTACATAAGTAGTTAGTTTTCCCCCTGCTTTTTGTATAGCCTGCTTTATTAAAGGAATTCTATACTGTCTGTCATGATCAATAGAAAAAGTTTTGAGATCTTTATCCCCTTCTTCGATATAAGAATAACTTCCACTGCTAAAATCAGAACTTTGAATTGTTGTTCTTAGTAAAGAATAACCAATCCCTTTTTGCTGATCGTAGTAAGCGTTTAAGAATTCTGCTTGTTTTTCTTTTGAAAGTTTAGCAAATATTTCGGCACTTGCATCAGTAATAGCGCCACCGATTCCCATAAAAGTCTGAAACGTTTTTGCTGGTTCCACAAATACAGAAGTTTCTGTTTCTAATGGTTGTTTTGCTGCAGAAAAAGTAACATTATCTGTTGATGTCAATCTTAACTTTGAGTTTTCTGCTGTGGTATAAACGGTTACTTTTTTACCATTGGTTGTAAATTCTTTTTTTGATTTTGGCTGTTGCGCAAAAGCAGCAACGGCAAACAAAAGGCATATTATTTTTAGACTATTTTTTTTCATTTGCTCCCAATTATTATAGTTTTAATTGAAGTTTTGGAGAAATCTAAAACTGATTCTTAATCCTAAAGAATTTAAAAATAGCCCATACTCATAATGATTACGGGCTATTTTACAACCAAACTTAAACTTAAACTTAACTTAACTCTTTATTTTCCTCTGAATTCAACCTTAGTAACAGTAATTGGTTCATTACCTGTAGCGTTACTTCCAGATCTGATTAACAGATATATTGTTCCGCTTTGAGAGAATTTAACAACATTCGAAACTGTATTAGTTACAGCATTTTTCTTGCATCCAACTCCAGATAATCTTCCTGAAAACTTAGATAATCCACAACCATCCCAAGTACCAATCCCCATCACCAGGTTATCTTTGTACTCAACACCAGGTTGTGGTACTGATGTACCTGCATAGACTTCAAAAAAAGTTTCTTTTAAACCACTAGGACAAGAAACGGTCATATCCACTGTATATTCTCTGTCTTTTACAACTTCGATAGCCTGATAAAGCCCTTCCTGAGCCCATCCTCCTGGCGAATAAATTGTAGCACCATTCGCACCGAAAGACCAAAAAGCAGCACCTGACGGACTTAGTTTTGCATTTGTCCACTTAGCCTGATCTGCAGCTGTAGCAAAAGTTCCTCCTTGGACTAAGTTTCCTTTAGCCGGATCTGTTTTTTCTACAACAATTTGTTTAGAAGCAGTTCCGGTTGCAACACCTGCTCCAATAGCAGTATGTGTAATAGTGTAAGTACCAGCATCTGGTAAAGAAATTACCTGATTCATTTTTCCAACTGAAGCTCCGTCCCCAGTGTCCCATTTTGATAAAATAACTCCTTTTGTCTGAGCGCTTAGAAGAAAGGTATTCATTGCTCCTTCAACCGGAGTTATAGTAAACGAAGCGTCAACATCGGTAGCTGTAAGCGGATTTGTATCAACACTGTCATCACAGCTATTTAGTGTGCCTAATGCTAAAACTAGCATTAGGGATACACTCTTTCTGAAATTTATATTTAGGTTCATTTTGTTTTTGGTTTATTAGTTAGAGAATACTATTGATAATTAGGATTTTGTTTCAATTTAGTACCGTTCAACTCTTTAAAAGGAATTGGAAAAATCTCATCTGTTCCAGCATCAAAACCTCTGTCTGATAGTGCTGCAGCTGCATCTCCCCATCTTACTAAGTCAAAGAATCTGTGTCCTTCTCCAGCCAATTCCATTCTACGCTCATTTTTAATAGCTGCTAATGTTACAGGAACTGATGGCAAACCAACTCTTGCTCTAACTGCATCCAGTAAAGCTTGTGCTCTAGCTCCCGATCCTAAAGCTTCTGCTTCCATTAAATACGTGTCTGCAAGTCTGATTACATAAGAGTTTTGCTTGTAGTTCAACTCAGCTGCTCCTCCTCCAGTTCTCACATCAGATTGTCTTGGAAGGTATTTATTTAGGAAATAACCTGTATCCTGATAAGCAGGAATATAGTCTGCTTTACCAGCTGCTTTTAAAGCTTTCAAATCGAAAATAGTGGCTTCAAATCTTGGATCTGTTTTCATAGCATCATACAATTTCTGAGTTGCCACGTTAAATGCCCAACCTGCAGGAAGATCTGGTGCGTCAGAACCGTCAGGTCTTGAATAACCTCTTGGTCCAACCATAACGTTTAAAGAGTTTCCTTCGTCTTTACCTTGTCCCCAGAACCCCCAATCAGAATTACCCGCACTACTATGAGATACTTCTAATATAGATTCTGCATTAAACTTATTTGATGTTACCCATAAATCACTAAACTTAGTAAGCAATTTATTTCCATATTGATTTGTTGCTCCCGGAGTACCATTTACTTCAGCTAAAACAGCTGCAGCTTCAGTCTTTTTGTTTTCAAACAAATAAACTTTTCCAAGAATTGCCTGAGCTGTTCCTTTGTTAAATCTTCCAGATTCTGTTTTTGCATCAACAGTATTAGGCAAGCCCGGAATAGCTTCCAACAAATCTTTTTCTATTTGTGCATAAATTACCTCTGGTGCAACTTGTTCCGGATCATAGATAGTCTGAGTGTTTAAAGGAACCAAAACCAATGGAATATTCTTAAATAATCTTACCAGATTAAAATAATAAAATGCTCTTAGTGCTTTTGCTTCTGCAGTAAATCTAGCTCTTACATCCTCACCCATTGTTGCCGCCGGAAGCTTAGATATTAACATGTTAGCTCTTGAAACACCCTGATAATGATCATCCCAGTAACTAGACGGAATACTTATTGATGAAAGAGAGTGTTTAGAAAAGTTCTGGATTCCGTTTCCATCTGTTGCACTACCACCTCCTGCATAAAAATCATCTGAACCTGCATTTAGCATAGCTACCAGATTTTCGAAACCACCAGTGTTTTTTCTTAATGGATCATAAACTCCAATTAAGGCTGCATAACATTGCTGTTCGTTAGAAAAATAGGTACTTGAATCGAATTGCCCTTTTGGATCAATGCTCACAAAATCTTCAGAACAAGCTCCTGCTAAGGCTGCCAGTGCTACGGCAAAGTATATATATTTAAATTTTATAGTTTTCATAATTCTTTTAATTTTTAAAATTGAACGTTAGCTCCTAACAGAATAGATCTTGCTTGTGGATAAACACCTTTATCTACACCGAAAACCTGACCTCCAATTTCTGGATCATAACCAGTATATTTTGTGAAAGTGATTAAATTTTCTCCAGTTACATAAAAACGAATTCTGTCTGCACCAATTTTAGATGATAATCCAGTTGGCATTGTATATCCAAGAGTAACAACTTTCAAACGTAAGTAGTTTCCATTTTCAAGGTAGAAATCAGACATATTACTGAAGTTTTTATTTGGATCGTTGTTAGTCAATCTAGGATAATCGTTTGAAGTTCCTTCTCCAACCCAACGTCCTAAAGCTTCTGTTTGATAGTTTGCTGTTAACATATCAAGTCTTCTTAGTCCCTGAAAAATTTTGCTTCCTGCAGCACCTTGTGTAAATGCCATGAAATCGAAGTTTTTGTAGTCTAAGTTTACAGTAAAACCAAAAGTATATTTAGGGATGTTAGTTCCTAAGAATTGTTTATCATCATCTGTAATAGCACCATCTCCATTAGTATCTACCCAACGGAAATCACCTGGTCTTGCATTTGGCTGAATTAAACCTCCTGAAGCATTTTTGTAAGCCTCAACTTCTGCTTCATTTTGAAATATTCCAGCAGTTTTAAAACCGTAAAATTCATTGAATGAATGTCCAACCTGAGTTCTTGTTACTTGTCCCATAGATTGGAAACTAGCATCGCCTGCTATAAAGTTTGTATTAGATCCTACGTAAGTAACTTCATTTTTCAAATAGGCAAAATTGGCATTCACTCCTAAATTAAAATCACCAAGTCTTTTCTTGTATCCAGCTTCTACCTCAAAACCACTGTTGTTCATATCAGCAATATTTGCGGCTGGCGCATCAACAACTCCAACGTAACCAGGAATAACAACGTCTCTTAAGATTCCGGTAGTTCTCTTTTTATAATAGTCTAAAGTAAGAGTGAAGTCATTAAAAAGTTTAGCATCAAGACCAACAGTAGTTTGTGATGTTTCTTCCCATCCTAAATCTGCATTTGGTAAAGTAGAGTTTCCGTAACCTGTAGTAATTGATCCATCGTTTCCAACAGCGTAATTGTATCCTCCAACAACTAAACCTCTATATTTAAAATCCCAAATATTATCATTACCAACAACTCCATAACCTCCACGAAGTTTTAATGTATTAACGATATTGTTTTCTGTCCAGAATCCTTCTTTCGAAATTACCCATCCTAAAGAGAATGAAGGGAAAACTCCAAATTTCTTGTTTTCTCCAAATCTTGTTGAACCGTCACGACGAACAATTCCTGTAAATAGATATTTCTCTTTGTAATCGTAGTTTAGACGGAAAAATAACGATGATAACTTATGCTCAATTTTATCACTTGCTCTACTAACCATATCATCTTGTGGAAGGTTAAAATTCCAGGAAGCATCTTTATAACTTGTAATTGGCAGACCATAGAATGTAGTACCAATTGTTTTTCCGATGTTTTCTACATAAGCACCTTGTCCTACTAAAGCATTAATAGAGTGATCTCCAAATTTATTAGTATAGTTAAGCGTGTTTTCTATATTCCATGCAAATGCTTTTTCGTTGTCCTGGCTATAATTGTTTCTATCAGCCTTCATGTTTGGATTCAGGTAGAAAACAGGTGTAAACATCTCTTTGCCCCAATACGCTAATTTACCTCCAAGTGTTGATCTTACTTTTAAGTGACTAGTAATATTAGCTTCTAAGTAAGCGTTCCCTACAAAATCATCAGACCAGTTATAACCTCCCAATCTAGTTTGTGTATAAGCTAGTGGATTTGTCATCTCTTGTTGTACTACAGGAGAAATACCGTAAGGATTCCCGTGAGAATCCAAAACAATATTTGGACTGTTATAAAAACCTGAGCCAATTACTGAAGGATCTGCAACTATCGGAGTAATAGGGTCTAAGTTAATTGCAGAACTTAATACCCCGCCAAATTCACTATTAATATTTCCAATATCCTTTGTTTTTTGATGAGTATATCCAAACGTTTGTCCAAAAGTAAAATAGTCAGAAATTTTGTGTGTTGAATTTAAACGGAAGTTTTTCTTTGTATAATTTGAAATATCCGTTGCAACGATACCTTCCTGATCCTGAACTCCAAAAGAAGCATAAAAAGTAGATTTTTCTCCACCACCACTAAAACTTAGTTCGTGTGTATATCTAAAAGCCGAATTGTTAAAAACTGCATCCTGCCAGTCTGTACCTTTACCATAAGAAGATGGATTTGCATATTTTATAGCGCCACCATCTGCAACAGACTTTTCATTCATAATTGTTGCATATTGACTTGCATCCAACAGATTTAATTTTTTTGCCGGAGCTGCAACTCCTGCAAAACCACTATAATTCACAGAAATTTTTCCTGATTTTCCTTTTTTAGTAGTCACTAAAATAACTCCAGTTGCAGCACGAGTACCGTAAATTGCAGCAGAAGCAGCATCTTTAAGAACCTCGATAGATTCAATATCAGATTGGTTGATAAAACCAACAGCACCTGCGTCAATAGCAATTCCGTCAACAACCCATAAAGGATCATTTCCACCTTCTCTAAAAGTAGTTATACCTCTAATACGAACCTTAGAAGCTGCACCAGGCTGTCCAGAAGTAGCTGCAATAGTAACACCGGCAACTCTACCTTGCAAAGCTTGTTCAACACGTCCGTTTGGTACTTTTTCAAGATCTTGTGCTTTTACACTGGAAATTGCTCCAGTAACAACAGATTTCTTTTGAGTACCATATCCAACCACTACAACCTCATTTAAAGATTGTGATTCTGGTTTTAATTGAATTGAGATTTTTGTTCTACCATTTACAGCTTCATTTACTGTAGTGTAACCAATAAAGGTGATTGTTAAAGTTCCGTTTGAAGGTACTTGTATCTGAAACTTCCCATCAAAATCGGAAGCTGTTGCTTTAGTAGTACCTTTTAATAAAACTGTTGCACCTGGAACAGGCATTCCACTTTCATCGCTTATCATTCCATTTACTGTGACATCCTGAGCCACAGCTATAACCGAGAATAACAAAGATGAAATACAAAAAACAAGTAATTTTGTTAATTTCATTTTTCTAAAAATTTTGGTTAATTAATTAGTAATTCGATGCAATACTAAAACTAAATTTTTGTTTTTCGTATTTATAAATCCATACAAAAACACATCAAAATGAAAATTTCAATATTATAAAAACACATCAAAAAAAATGTAACTAATTAATATTCAATAATTTATAAAAACAAAAAATAGTACTAAAGAAAAGTTAATTTTAAAAATAAACACTACATAGATTTTTTGACTATAAATTATACTCAAAATTTATAAAACTACAACGTGATAGTACCGTAAATAGTTTCTCAAATACTTATTTTACAAACGTTTAAAACTAAAACTGCTATAAAATTCACAAAAGAACCCAAACAGAGAATATGATATTTTTACGTTAGTTTTTTTACATTATTGACAAAAATTTTAACAGAAGAAAAATCTTATTTTTTGCTTTTTACATAGATTTCGCCTACAAAAAAGCAGTTTTACATACCGTTTTTTAAGTCATTTTCATTGTGAAGAAAGATGAAAATTGATTTTTAAATACAACTTTTGAAGATGTAATCAATAACGTCTCTGATTTATTCCCCAAAAAACAAGAAAGAAAGTTTAAACTCGATATCTTTTTATTTTCAATGGTTTGAAGCTTTCAGCCTGTCGCTCTCTTAAAATGAAAGGATTTATTATTTAAACAAAAAAGCAACAGAACATCTTAAGAAAACAATCCTTGTATTTGTTATAGCAGAATCATATTGATTCTCAATTCGATTTTAAGGCAAATCACTATAGCATAAGTGCTTTATAATCAAATAATTTCTGATGACTTACAAAAACAACATCAAAAAAGGGCAAGAGAAACGCCGATATCAAGACCAAAAACTATATAAAAGCCCTGATAAGGCTTCAATAGGAAATAAAAGCTTAAAACAAAGCAAAAAGCGAGTTACAACCGCATACAGAATACAATTAAGCAGAGAAATAACGCATCTTAAAGTCCATTCTGTTGTAAACAAAAAATAGCCCATAATCGAAATTATGGGCTATCCAGGCAATAAACTTAACTTAAACTAACCATAGTAGTTTAAACTTTCTATTATTTTACTCTGTGTTCATTTGAGCAAAATAAATAATGCTTGAAAATTCGAAAAAGGAAGGTTTTAATCTTCCTTTTTCGAAGATAACTAACACAAAATATTATTCGGGTTTAAAAATAAACGTCCAACCTGTTTTATTTGCATCATTATTACTTAAATGGAGAACTAATCTAGTATCTGTAAGTTCAATGACTTCATATATACCATCTGCATTACCTGCTTCATACCCTAACATTTTAGAATTAAAAATCGTCAATAATCTATTTTTAATATCCAGTTTAAAAGAACCTTTTGTTGGCGTAGCAGTTTTTGTGGCATAATGATTATAGTTTGCAGCTCCATCAAGATCGAAATGCATTTTTCCAGCAACATCAACAGGCACCTTATCACCAGAACCACCAGCATTCCACCAAGCTACATCCCATTTATCCTTACCTCCATTAGCTATATCAGGAGACATATACCACCAAAGTCGACCATCTCCTCCGACACCATCAAAAACCCATGTCTTACCAGCTGATGTATTTTCACTCACTAAATCGTACCAATCCTGATCTAAGCGTGTATCAATTCTGTCAATTTGCACATCAATTGTTTTTGTAAAAAACGTTTTCCCCAAAGTTCCAACAAATGTAAAAGTTGATTTCCCTGGAATTGGATAAACTATTGTTGTTTCATTTGTTAAGGCTTTGTCTAAACCATAGTCCCAGTAACCTGTAACTCCAGGCGTGTTCATACTAAGCGTAACTTTATTACCTCCGGGAGGAGTTTGAGTAGCTACTAATTCAACTCCAGCCACATTGGTTGAATCCGCTAAATGTTGTTCATCTACAATTGGGTCACACGCTGAAAAAATCAGCATAAGGACAGCAATTAGTAAATACTTTATATTGTGAATTTTCATCTTTCTAATTATTAATAGTTATTAAATATTACCATCCTGGATTTTGAGTATAAACACCATTTAATAGTCTCATTTCAGTTTCAGGAATTGGAACTAGACCTTTAGTCTCTGGTCTGTACTTCACACTGTAATTTGCATCTACCCCAGAATTTCTTACCTGAATTACATCATTAAATGCTGTATTAACATCTCCCCAACGCACTAGATCAAACCAATGTAAAGCTTCAAAAGCAAATTCATGTAAACGCTCGTCTTTAATATTCTGCATACTGTATGCAACAGCTGGCAATTTAGCTCTTGCCCTTACAGCATTCATACCGTCTGGTGTTTTAGTAATTTCTGAATGCATCAATAACACATCAGCAAAACGCATGAAAATAAAATCCTGTGCATGCATTAACTGCATATCTGCATTGGCCCAAGCATATAACTGTACAAACATTCCTACATTAGCACCTTTGCCATTGTCATATTGAAGTGAAGCATACTTTTTATTAAATAAACCCGTTTCATGATCGCCTTTATCTTTCGCGTAACCTCCAGTTCCCTGATCAGCTCTCGCAACTTCCAAAATAGAACCTCTTTTTCTTGGATCTGTATCGTCCCATCCACTATATAATTTAGGATTTACAGTACACCATCCCCAGCCTTCGCCAAAAGGAACCAATGAATTTCCACGCATTGAATTAAACAAAGTCATTCTGTTGGTATAAATATTACCATTTGTCCAGCCCCAGTCTCCAAATGAAAACCTTTGTACAAACATAGTTTCTAGATTCCCTGTTCCAAATGTTGGGCTAGCTCCATCCTGACCAACCCATGCCAAACCTTCAGTTGTTGCCCAAGGCAATATATTAGTTCCCGAAGCTTTATTTACATAAGAGTAAGGCCAAAGATTTCTAAAATCTGAAGCTAATTTATGACCGCTGTTGTTTACACAGTCACTTAAATAAGTCGCTACTTGTGTTCCAGTTATAGAGCCTCCTCCCACAAGTGGTAAATCTGCTGTTGCCTGATTTTCTATATTAGACATATAACCTGTATAGAACAAAAATACACGTCCTAAATAAGCCTCAGCAACCCATTTATTGGCATGTCCGTATCTTGCTGTAGGAATGCTTGTAAAAGGAGTAGCTGGCATCGTTTCGATTGCTAACTTTAAATCTGAGGCAATTTGGGCGAAGGTTTCTGTATAAGTGGCTCTTGGAGCACGTCTATCGCCGTCATAGGCAATTATTAGTGGAACTCCTCCAAAGAATTTAGCTAATCTAAAATAGAAGAATGCTCTCATAAACAAAGCCTCTCCAAGCGCTTGATTTTTAAAATCAGCTGCCTCTGTTGGTGTATTAAAATAGGTAGAGAAATCAGCCAATGGAACTTTTTCTATAATTGCATTTGCTCTTGAAATTCCATTATAAGACTGTACCCACATATCGCGATAAGTATCTTCCGTTGGGTCTTCAAAATTATCTACCCATTTAGCCGCTTTATCGTCAGGGCCTCCACCACCGAACATCATATTGTCCATCAAATTGGCTGCAACTTGCTCTTCACTGGTGATATTATTTGCATAGATCGCATTATAAACACCTGCCATTGCCTCATCTATGTCCGTAGGAGATTTATAGAAACTTACTAAACTCTTTTCGGTAATATTGTCTTGATCCAGATAATCATCACAACTTGAAGCTGTAAAAATTACTGAAATTGCTATAATATATTTTAGTTTTTTCATTTTGAATGTATTAATATTAAAAATCAGCACTTAATCCAAACATCACCGTTCTCGATTGCGGATACAATCCAAGATCGATTCCTGAAGCCCAAGGAGTAGTTGTATTATTTCCTGACCATCGCACCTCTGGATCCATACCATCATATTTAGTAAATGTGTATAAGTTATTTACTGCAACATAGAATTTAAGGTTAGAGATAAATGTAAAATCTTTCAATATTTCATTAAAATTATAACCTACTGTTAAGTTATTGATTCTTAAATAATCTGCATTGTGCATATATATATCAGAAATATAATTTGAGTTTCTATTTGAAACTGAACTTAAACGAGGCATCGTATTAGAGGTACCTTCACCATGCCAGCGGTTAAAAACATCAGAAGTATAATTTTGTTTAGGCATATCAGCAAAAGATCTGTAAGACTGCATAACCTGCATACCATATTTACCTGCCATTGTGGTATTTAAATAAACATTTTTAAATTCAAAGTTTAATTGTATACCTAACTGAAAGTCAGGATTAGGATCTCCTAACATTGTTTTATCTTTTTCGTCGATAACACCATCGTTGTTTAAATCTACAAAACGAACATCTCCAGGACGCTGGTCACTAAAATAAGGTTGTCCAGATGGTCCTACATAAGCGTCAACCTCTTGTTGGTTTTGTAAAATTCCTGCCGTTTTATATCCGTAGAAATATCCTATCGGGAAACCAACTTGCGCTCTCGAAATCTCTGAAGTCCCTTGTGACAATACATTACTAACACCGTGAATTATACCATCTGCGTTTGCAACCTTTGTAACTTTATTTTTGTTCGCAGCACCACTTACTGTAATACCATACTTGAAACCGCCTATCTTATCTTTCCAGCTTACAGAAAATTCGAAACCTTTGTTTTCAATATCCCCTCCATTAATGTAAGGAAATCCTGCTCCAGCAGTACCTGGAAGCTGAGCCAAGACCAACCAGTTTTTAGTAGTTTTATTATACCAGTCAAAAGTGACTCCTAGTCTTGAATTAAATAAAGAGGCATCTAATCCAAAATCAAGCTGTTCGGATGTTTCCCAAGTAACATCAGGATTTGGAACTTTTGATGGATATGCTGTTTGACCAGAAACTGGCTTAGTATCTCCAAAAAAGTATCCAGGAAATGCATAAGCAATACTTGACGTATAATAAAAAGCATAATCCGTCCATTGATTTCCATTTTGTCCCCAGCTTCCTCTTAATTTTAAGAAATTAAGCGTTTTTGAAGTACTAGACATAAAATCTTCTTTTGAGATAACCCATCCAGCAGATACAGAAGGAAAATTACCATATCTGTGACCGTCACCAAAATTAGAAGACCCATCACGGCGAATTACTGCAGAAAGAAGATACTTCTCTTTATAATCATACTGCGCTCTGGCAAAATAAGACATAATTCCACCTCCACCAGCAGCAGTATCCTTTCCAGAAGTATTAATTGCAGCTATCGAAGTTGGGGATTTTGTATTATTCAAATAAGCATATTTTGGATCTCCAGGAAATGTTAGTCCATTTCTAGTACCAGACACATCAGTATTCACTACATTTTGTAGTAACTCAGTACCAATCACAGCATTAAGATTATGATTTCCAAACTGTTTTTGATACGAAACTGTGTTTGTCCAAGTTGTGTTGGCCCCAAAATATTGAGATTGTGTCGCACCGTCTACTGAATCATTATAAAGTACTCCTAAATGGTAAGTAGGATTCATTGATCTGCTGTAACCAAACCATGAATCAACATTGTACACAGATTTAAATCGAAGATCCGCAATTGGTTCAACTTCTAAAAAGACATTCCCAATAATTTTATGATCTCTTGGATAATTATAATTACTTCTATAAAACATTACAGCTAAAGGATTAGTCTGATTGGTAGATATACCTTCAAGAGTCGGAGTAAACCCAAATGGACTTATGTTTCTATCAATAGCGGTTTGCCAGTAAGCAGGCTGCAATGGATTCTGTACGAGAGCATTATGCAAATCATTCCCATAAATATCGCCCGAAGAGACATCTCTTTTTTGAATATTTGTATAAGTTAGGTTCTCCCCAATCGTTATAATACTATGGCTTTCATTCTTTTTCAATACCATTTGTGTATTCATTCTTGCTGTTAATCTCTTAAATCCAGCATCAATAAGATTTCCTCCTAATATACCGTCTTGATCAAAATAAGAAAATCCTAATGAATAAGTAATGTCTTCACTTCCGCCCGTCATATTTATTGAGTGACTAACAATAGGAGCATCTTTTTTAGACATTTCATTAACCCAATTAGTCCCTGTCCAGCCATTTTGCAACTTGTCCCAAATTTCATTTCCTAATTGCGTGCCTGCACCAGGATAATTTGCTTCCAGCCAGCTATTATTGGTCAGCGTAGCTTTCCAATCAGTTGGCGCAAGTCCATCGTTAACTCTTCCTTCATCCATAATATACATATATTCCTGCGCATTCAAAGGATCTAAATTTTTATAAATGTTTTGAATACCAAAGTAAGAGTCATAACTAATTCTAGCAGGTCTTCCTTTACGTCCTTTTACAGTAGTTACCAAAACAACTCCGTTAGCGGCTCTTGAACCGTAAATTGCTGCAGAAGCGGCATCTTTTAAAACATCTATAGACTCAATATCTGAAGGATTTAGGTAATCTATATCTCCAACCGGCACACCATCTACGATGTACAAAGGGTTTGAATTTCCGACAGTACCGATTCCACGAATGGTCACCTTGGTACCAGCGCCAGGGGCACCACTGTTTCTAGTAATACTAATACCAGGTGCTATACCCTGAAGTGCTTCCATGGCAGAACCCGTATTTAAATCCTGAATTGTTTCTCCTTTTAAATTGGTTGATGCACCAGTAATAAGAGCTTTCTTTTGGGTACCATATCCAATAACCACTACTTCATTTAAACTTTGAGATACTGCTTTAAGCACAACGTTAAACTTTGTCCTTCCGTTTACTGCCTCATTAGCAGTTTCAAAACCTACGAAACTAACCACTAAAGTTCCATTTGAAGGAACACTGATCTGAAACTTCCCATCAAAGTCAGACGCAGTTGCTTTATTAGTCCCTTTTACTAAAATTGTTGCCCCTGGGACGGGCAATCCGCTTTCGTCATTAATTGTCCCCGTTACCGTCACATCCTGAGCAAATGCGATAACTGAAAACAGTAAAGACGAAACACAAAAAATAAGTAATTTTGTCAATTTCATTTTTCTAAAAATTTTGGTTAATTAATTAGTAATTTATTGCAATTATAATGTTAAATTTCAATAAACTAGAATTAAAATTCCTTACAAAAACACTTCAAACTAAATATCAACACACTACAAAAACACAACATTTTTTTTTTAATTAATTAATTTACTGTACTTTAGATTTGATAAAAAATTGTTATAAAAATGTTAATTATAAAAATCGTATATTACATTAGTTTATTCACAACTACAACGTTTTAAATTAAAAATAATTTAAAAAAACAGATTTAATGAGATTGAAAAATCAACAATTAAATAACATTATATAGCATTTCTAATAAAAATACATTTAAAATTTTATGAAATTCATAGTTAGACCTTTTACAGTTATATTACTACTTTTCATACAAAATATAGGTTTCTGTCAGGTAAAAAACATCGGAATTCCAGACATAAAAAACTATAAAAGATCAGAATACAAAGGAGGAACCCAAAACTGGAGTATCGATCAAGATAAAAACGGCAATATTTATTTTGCTAACAACAGCGGTTTAATACAATTTGACGGTTCGAACTGGCACAAATACTCTCTACCTAATAAATCGGAGATAAGAAGCTTAAAAATCGATGCTTTGGGAAGGATTTTTGTTGGAGGAAATAATGAATTTGGCTATTTTAAGATTGATGAAAAAGGAATTTTAAAATACCATTCTTTATTCAACTTACTAAGTCCTATTGACAAAGAAAATATCAACCTAATCTGGAGAATCCACATTTTTAATGGCGAAGTTATTTTTCAGTCTTTCTCTAAAGTATTTTTCCTAAAAGGAGAAAAAATCACCACATTAAATGCTCCGCATAAATTCCAATTTTCATTTTTGGTAAAAAATCGCCTATATTTTCAAGATAAAACTCTAGGCGTATTAGAATATAAAAACAGACGCCTTACAGCTGTAAAAGGCACAACTGTATTTAATGACAAAGAAATCTGGTCCCTTTTTCCGCTTCCTGACAATCGCTTAATGTATGCTACTTTAGAAAAAGGTCTTTTTGTATCCGAAAATGGCATAATAAAACCTTGGGAAACTGAGGCAAATGATTTTATAAAGAAAAATACCTCTCTTGGCGGTTCTATTATTAAAAATAAATTCATTGTACTTAATTCTGTACTAGACGGTGCCATTATCTGTGACTTAAATGGAAAGATAATACAGCACTTAAACAGACAAAAAGGAATACAAAATAACACCATTCTGGCGTCATTTGTTGATAATAAAAACAACATCTGGCTGGGGCTTGACAATGGTATCACTTTTATAAATGAAAACTCTCCTTTTTCGTACTTTGACTACAGTTACAACATCGGAACAGTTTATGCCTCGACAATATTTCAAGGCAATTTATACGTAGCCACAAATCAAGGTTTATTCTATCATTCTTGGGGAACTTCTTTTAAAGATAGCTCGTTTATAAGAGTGGAAGGAACAATTTCTCAGGTTTGGAACATTCAAGTTCTAAACGATGTATTAATCTGCGCCAGCAACAGTGGAGCTTTAATAATTGACAAAAATAGGGTTTCAAAAATACTAGATACAAAAGGATATTTTGGATTCAAAAAAATCCCAAATCATCCTGATTATATTATAGGAGAAAGTTACAACGGTTTTTCTGTTTTCAAAAAATCGGGCTCAGGATATGATTATTTGCATCAGGTAAAAGGTTTTGATGAGACAACCAATAACTTTTCTGTTGAAATAGATGAAAACTACTTATGGCTAAAGAAAAATCCGTTCTTATATCAGGTGAAATTGTCAGATGACTTAAAGAGATTTGATTTCATAAAGAAACATGTTAATATATCAGATAAATACAAGGGAATTAATAGCCTTCAAAACATCAACAATAAGGTTTACTTTCAAGTGAATAATCATTTTTACAGATATTCAGTTGAACAAGAGGTATTTTTTGAAGATAAAAAAATCACAGATTTATTTAAAGGAATCCCTACCATTAACACATTAATTGAAGATCCTTCTGGTAACTTATGGTATGCATATAATGAATCACTAGGGGTTTTAATTAAAAATAGAAACGGAAGTTATGCTAAAAAACAGACTATATTCTCCAATTTGACAGGAAATTTAGTTAACAACTATGTTTCTGTAAATGCAATTGATCCTCACAACATCTTTATAGGATTGACTGACCGATTGGCGCATTATAATTCGGCTATTCCAAATACTTTCATGGCTAAACCAAAAGCATTCATTGAAAGTTTTTCTTTTCCTGGCGATACCATTCTAACAGGTAATCTTATCAATAAAGCAGAATCCTACAGTCTTCCATATAAACATAATCGCGTAAAATTCACTTTTGCATCGCCAACTTATGAAAATCAGGAAAATGTGATGTACTCCTATAAATTAGAACCTTTTGAAGAAAACTGGCGAAGCTGGTCTTCGACAGCCATAAAAGAGTACACTAATTTACGAGAAGGCAATTATGTAATGAAATTAAAAGCTAGAAACAGCTACGGTATAGAATCTGATATCAGTGAAGTTGAATTTACTGTATCCCCACCTTGGTATAGGCACTTCCTTGCTTATTTATTCTATCTTATCCTTGTATTATTAGGTGCTTATCTTATCTCAGTTCGAATTAAACTTAAAATTCGAAAAAACAGATATTATGAAACCATTGAACAAAGAAGATTATATCTGGAAAAAGAATCTAAAATCAGACACGAACAGCATGATTTGGAGAAAGAAATTGAAAAACTAAAAAATGACAAACTCCAAATCAAGATCTTAGCAAAAGATAAAGAACTGGTAAACAACTCATTACAAGTTGTCAAAAAAAATAAAGTTCTAAATGGAATTATTCACAAACTTAAAGATATCGATACCAATATTCTAGACGAAAGCACCAAATCCGAATTCAGTAAACTGCATAAAAGTATCGTAAAAGAAGTCAATACAGACAAAAGCTGGAAAGACTTGGAAAAACACATTAAAAACGTGCATTTTGAATTTTTAAAGCGTTTAAAAGGACAATATCCTACCATTTCTCCAAGAGAATTAGATTTATCTACTTATTTATTAATGAATATGTCAACCAAAGAAATAGCCGAAATCATGAATATTTCAACAGGTGGAGTTGAACTAGCACGTTATCGTTTAAGAAAAAAACTAGGTTTAAATAAAAAGGAAAACTTAATCGGATTCTTAATGACTATTTAAAAAAAGAAAGCCATTCAAATTTGAATGGCTTTCTTTTTATACAATATATTCTAAAGTTCGTTCAAGGGCCATTCCTCTCGAACCTTTTATCAAAATAGTATTAGAATCAAATTTGAAACTTTTCAGGAAGTCAGCAAATGCATCAAAAGTTTCAAAAAACTTTATATTATCACTCAAAATCTGGTTCGAATAAAATGATTTCCCAATTAAAAAACACAATGCCTGATCTTGAGCCGCCAGAGAATCTACAATAACCTTATGCTCATACAGACTCTCATTTCCTAACTCAAACATATCTCCAAGAATCATAATCTTATTATTCTTATCCAATTGAAGAAAGTTTGTAATCGCTACTGCCATACTGCTAGGATTTGCATTATAAGCATCTAGAATAATCTCATTTGAACCTTTTTGCATCATTTGAGACCTATTATTAGCTGGAATATAATTTTCGACAGCGCTCTTTATATCGCTTTCTGTTACTTCAAAATATTTTCCAATAGCGGTTGCCGCATTTATATTATTAGCATTATAAAGTCCAATTAAATGCGATTCGATTTTGAAATCATTATAGCTAACAGCCACAAACGGATTTGCTGTAATTTCCTGAATATTCAAATCGGCACTTTCCTTTTCTACACCAAAAGTAAAAGATTTAATTCCTTTTGATTTTTCTATTTGAATAGGGTCTTCAAGATTTACAAAAACAGTCTTTTGATTTGCATGCAGATATTGATACATTTCACTTTTTCCGGCAATCACACCTTCAACCCCTCCAAAACCCTCCAAATGCGCTTTTCCAAAGTTTGTAATATAACCAAAATCCGGCTGTGCTATCTGACAAAGGAATTCAATTTCTTTCTGATGATTAGCTCCCATTTCTACAATCCCAATCTCTGTTTCTTTTGTAAACGAAAGCAAAGTAAGAGGCACACCAATATGATTGTTTAAATTTCCAACAGTAGCTTTTGTTTTAAACTTTTTTGATAATACAACATTTATTAATTCTTTAGTTGTTGTTTTTCCATTGCTGCCTGTTAGAGCAACAATTGGAAGTGCCAAATAAGAACGATGAAATTTTGCTAATTCCTGAAGTGTCTGCAAACTATTTTCAACCAAAATAGTCCTATCATCAATAAAGTATGATTCGTTGTCAATAACAACATATAAAGCACCCAAATCTAGTGCCTCCTTAGCAAATGTATTGGCATCAAAATTCTCTCCTTTGATTGCAAAAAACATTGAATTCTTTTCAATCTTTCTGGTGTCAATAGAAAGCGAACTGCATTGTAAAAACAAATTATGAATGTCCTGAATATTCATTTATAAAATTTTAAATAGACCATAAAAATAGAAAAAAACAATAAAAAAATTCCAAATTCCAGACTGAATATTCAGCTTTTGGAATTTGGAATTTTTATGCTAGAAATTCTAATTCTTAGTTTCTAGGAGATTTTCTTCTTTCAGATTTTGCACCTACTCTAGACATTGCACATCTGAAACCAATATAGTCAGTTGCCATATCTTGAGGGAAGTATCTTCTTTGAGCTGGATCTAACCAATAAGCTCTATCTCTCCAAGATCCTCCTTTGTAAACTCTTACTTTATCATCGATTAAAGTAGTACGTTTACTAGAATTATCATATTTTCTTATCATTTTACCTAAACTATCTGTAGTTACATTATGTTTAGGAGAATTGTACATAGCTTGATCTGCTTTTGAACCTGATTCAGAATCACCAAAGTCAAAATATCTTGAAGATTGTTTATCACCATCTCTGTAGTTGATATTATCACTTGTGCTGAAGTTTTGTCTCAAATAAGTTTCTTGCTCATCAACCGGCACCTGCGCGATTTCTCCAGGAAGGTTTCTTGCAATAACTTTACCGTTACTTAAAGTATCATATTTAATAGTAGCAGTTGTAACAATTTCAACCTTACCATCTTTACCAATTTTGTTTTTAGCGTATTGGTTTCCTCTGTAGTAGTTGAAATCATTTGCTTCATTATCAATAATTGGTCTGTAAACGTCAGCTACCCATTCTGCAACGTTTCCGGCCATGTCATATAATCCGAAATCGTTTGGAGCATAACTTTTTACAGCATTTGTAATATCTGCTCCGTCATCTGACCAACCTGCAATTCCACCGTAATCACCGTTTCCTTGTTTGAAGTTAGCCAATTGATCACCCTTATTTTTACGTTTATTAGAACGTGTATAATCTCCAGACCAAGGATATTTCTTTTGTCCTTTGTAGATGTTATACTCTCTTTGTCCAACATCAGCGGCAGCTGCATATTCCCATTCTGCTTCAGTAGGAAGTCTGTACTCTGGTAAGATAATTCCAGAAGAACGTTGTGCGTACACATTTTTCTCTTCAGGAACTACACCATCTTTTCCAGCTTTTGGTCTTCTACCAGTTGGGTTTTTCTTTAATACAATTTCTTCGCTTCCACCACGTGATGTACTTGGAGACATTAAATATCCTTCAGTATTAAACGCATTTTCAGCATTCACATCATTTGTCTTAGCACCTTTTTGAAGATATCCATTTTTCTCTAAAACTGCCTCATTTACACGATCAGTTCTCCATTTACTAAATTCAACAGCTTGAATCCAGTTCACACCAACTACTGGGTAGTTAGCATAAGATGGATGTCTTAAATAGTTATTAGTCATCGTTTCGTTATAACCTAAACGATTTCTCCAAACAAGAGTATCTGGTGATGCTCCTTCATAAATATTTTTGTAATTTTCTTCTGTCGGCGGGAAAACTTTCTTTAACCACTCTAGGTATTCTAAGTACATACCGTTTGTAACTTCGGTTTCATCCATATAAAATGACTGAACGTGTTGTTGAGTTGGCGTGTTATTCCAATCGTGCATAACATCATCCTGTACCTTACCCATAGTAAACGTACCTCCTTCAACAAAAACCAAACCAGGACCAGCCTGTTGTTTTTTACCTGCATTTCTAGCAGCAGTTCCATTCTGACTATCTACATCCCAGCCAGTTGCTCTAGAAGCGTGAGTGGAACTCGATTTTTTGCTACAACTAGCCGTGCCCAACATCAATACCATTGACATCATTAACTGCAAGACTACAATTTTGTTTACTTTCATACTCATTCTTAGGTGATAAATTTAGGTGCTGCAATATAATAATTAACATTTAATTGGCAACATCTGTTCTAATAATTTTATTTAGCTGTTTTTTTTACCAGAAAATAACCTTTAGTTACGAACGCAAAAATATACTTTTTATTATTTACTGTAACATGAAATACTATATTTTTACTTACTAATTATTTTTTAATTAATTTTCACTTTTTAAACCAATGAAACAGCTATTTTTCATCTGCTTTTTTTTAATCCCAATTCTTGCATTTCCTCAGTCAAATGGGGAAATAACGATTAATTGGCAAGATAAAAAAGAAGCAAATTATGGTGAAAATAGAATTACAATTCCGTACTTCTCAGGAAGCGGTTTTCGCTTTGATATGACCAAAAAAAGCATAACATTATTAGAAAACCTAAGCCTTCCTAACCTATCAAACGGCAGTTCAATACAAATTAGAAACGTCATTTATGAGTCTATATCTAGAACTGATTTAGGTGATTTGGCTCCTGAAAACATCCCTGCAAAACCAAATGAGACCTTAATAATTACGAATGCAAGAGACTTAAAGCGTACTTTTTTATCCTTAAATCCGATAATAAAAGATGGAAACGGTTTTAAACGCATCAAGTCTTTCTCTTATTCCATTAACAGCTCTACAGCAAGAAGTTCTAATAGTTCTGTTTTTCAAAAAACCGCAACAATTTCAAATTCTGTGTTAGCATCTGGAGACTGGTATCGTTTTTATGTTCAAAAATCTGGGGTTTACAAAGTCACAAGATCTTTTTTACAAAGTTTAGGACTCGATCCATCAAAAGTTGATCCGAGAAGAATTAAAATTTATGGAAATGGCGGCAGAATGCTTCCTTTAGCCAACAGCATTTATTATCCTGACGATTTAACCGAAAATGCAATTCAAGTAATCGGCGAAAATGACGGTGTCTTTAATAATGAAGATTATATTCTTTTTTATGCAGAAGGAGTTGAAAACTGGAATTCTGAAAGCCAGACTAATTTGAATTTATACGACTCAAAATCTTATTATTACGTTACAGCTTCTGGCGGAGACGGAAAAAGAATTCAAAACCTTAATCAGCCTACTGCTAACACAACATTAGAACTAAACACGTTTGATGACTATCAATTTCATGAAATAGACCAAACGAATATTATTCACTTAGGCCGTCAATGGCTTGGAGAATCATTCGACATTAATCAAGAACAGGAATTCTCTTTTAATTTTCCCAATCTCGATACTTCCACGCCAGTAAAAATAGAAGTAACCGCAGCATCTGCAGCTTTTACAGCTACTTCTTTTACAGTCTCTGCCAACGGACAAAATATTGGAACTATGAACTACTCTTCCTTACAAGCAAGTTCAGAAGACAAATACATTAACAAAAGCTTACCTCCAAACACAACATTTACAGGAACTGATAATATTAAAATAAAACTTACCTATAATAACAATGGAGTTCCAGGATCTAAAGGCTATTTAGACTACATCAATCTAACCGCAAAACGAAAACTTTTGGGAACAGGAAAACAATTTCCTTTTCAATATAATGATGCAGGTTCCACAGCAGGCGTCGTTAATTACACCTTTGGAAATGCCACAGCAATTTCTCAAGTTTGGGATGTTACCGATTTATATAATGTCTTAACAATTCAAAATTCAAATCAGGCCAACTTTAGCTTCAAAGCCAATTTAGGCGAAGTTAGAAAATATGTCGCGATAGACGCTTCTGACTATTATACTCCTTTAAAAGAAAATCAGTCCAAAATTGCAAATCAGAACTTAAAAGGAACTATTTTCAGAAACAGCCAAAACACTTTCCAAGACATAGATTACCTAATTGTCACAATCAAATCTTTAGTTTCTCAAGCTGAAAGACTGGCGAACTTCCACCGAATCAATTCCAATTTAAATGTAAAAGTGGTTTCTCTCGAAAATATCTATCAGGAATTCTCATCGGGAAAACAAGACATTGCTGGAATTCGGAATTTTGTAAAGTACATTTACGAAAATGCTTCTTCTCCTGAAAAAAGAATAAAATACCTAAACTTATTTGGAGATGCTTCGTATGACTATAAAGATCGAATTTCAAACAACAACAACATTGTTCCTATTTATCAGTCTCTAATAAGTTACACTATAGGCGAAGGCGGATTTGCTACTGATGATTTTTATGGACTCATGGACACAAACGAAGGAATCGTAGGTTATCCTTTTGACGGAATTGATATCGCGACAGGACGTATGTTGGTTTCAGACAACGCTCAGGCACAGGAAATGGTTAATAAAGTTTTAGAATATCACGACACAAAATCGTATGGAAACTGGAGAAATAATTTTGTCCTAATAAGTGATGATACAGACGCAGCTGGAGATCAAACATTACAGGCAAACCAAAATGCATTAGCCGATTTAATTGCAACTGAAAAACCATTTTTTAATATCGAAAAAATATTCTTAGATGCCTATACACAAGAGGCTTCTGCCGGAGGAGCCAGATACCCTAAAGCCAGAACTGACTTTTTTAATGCTTTTGAAAAAGGAGCATTAGTTTTTAACTATTTAGGTCATGGAGGAGAAGATGGACTTGCGAGCGAAAGAATTTGGGAAAAATCAGATGGTCAAAATCTGAACAATCAATACAAGTATCCTCTTTTTATAACCATAACTTGTGAATTTTCCAGATTTGATGATCCGTCAAGACCAACTGCTGGAGAATATGTCTATTGGAATCCTAAAGGGGGAGCGATTTCTATGCTGACTACGGTTCGCCAAATTGGAAAAATAAACGGAGAAAGCTTTAACAGCACTTTAAACAAAAATCTTCTTTCATTCGGATCAAATCAATATAATAGTATAGCAGAATCTCTGAGAATTTCTAAAAACGAAAACTCCAGCTCAGGCAGCAACATAGTTACCTATTTAGGTGATCCTGCCTTGATGTTGGCAATTCCAAAACCCAGAATTAACTTAACAAAAGTAAACGACATTGCAATTTCACAACCAATTCCCGATTTCAAATCATTATCTAAAATTAAAATATCGGGAGAAATCACAGACGAAAACAATACCTTACTAAGCAATTATAATGGAGAATTAGCGACTGCTATTTTTGACAAAATGCTCACCACCACAACTTTAAACAATGACGGATTAAGCCCGCCTATGCAGTTTAAAATTTTAGGCGAAACTATTTTCAGAGGAAACGCTTCTGTTACAAACGGTCAATTTGAATTCAGCTTTGTAGTTCCACGAGATATCCGAATTCCTGTTGACAATGGAAAAATCAGCTTTTATTCTAAAAAAACAGACGCTTTAGAAAACCAAACAGGCTACAACAATACCATTAAAATTGGAGGAATTAACGAAAATGCACCTCAGGACAATATTAGTCCAAAAGTGAAGTTATATATGAACGACGAAACTTTTGTGTCTGGAGGCATCACAAACGAATCTCCTTTCTTTTTAGCTTTTTTAGAAGACGAAAATGGAATCAACACAGCAAGCGGAATCGGGCATGATATTGTTGCAATTTTAGATGGAGATGTTAGCAATCCTTATATTTTAAATGATTACTATCAGACCAAATTAGACGATTATACAAATGGAAACTTACGCTTCCCATTTAGAAATTTAGCTCCAGGACTGCATACTATAAGTTTTACTGCTTGGGATGTTTACAATAATCCCGTAACGAGTGAGATTCAATTTACTGTTGTAGGAGACGAATCGTTAACATTATCACATGTTCTTAACTACCCAAATCCTTTTTCAACTTATACTCAGTTTTGGTTTTCACACAACAGACCTTACGAACCTCTGGACGTGCAAGTGCAAGTAATGACCATAACGGGTAAAGTAGTTTGGACAAAAAATCAAACTATAACAACAGAAGGATTTTTATCTAGAGAGATTACTTGGGACGGTAAAGACGATTTTGGTGACAGAATCGGAAAAGGAGTGTATATTTACAAACTAACTGTAAAGTCGAATTTAACAAATAAAAAAGCAGAAAAATACGAAAAGCTTGTCATCCTATAATATTATATATATTTGCACCACCAAAAAACATAAGTCCCTTAAATGAAAAAACTATCACTTTTATTAATTTGCCTTTTTACCTTTTTCAATTCAAAGGCTCAGGAATCAAGACCAATAGTAACTGGAGTTCCTTTTCTATTAGTTGCCGCAGATGCTAGAGCAGCGGGTTTAGGCGACCAAGGGGTCGCTACTTCTGCCGACGTATTCTCACAACAATGGAATCCAGCGAAGTATGCCTTTTCAGAAGACGCACAAGGTCTTTCGATCAGTTACACTCCTTACTTAACAGATCTTGCTAATGACATTTCTTTAGGTCAAGTAACCTATTACAACAAATTTAGCGACCGAAGCGCTTTTGCGGGAAGTTTTCGCTATTTTGGTTTTGGAGGAATTGAACTAAGATATACGGGAGACCCTAATGAAGCGGTAAGAACAGTAAATCCAAACGAATTTGCCTTAGATGGATCTTATTCATTAAAACTAAGCGAAGAATTCTCTATGGCTGTTGGAGCACGTTTTATAAACTCAAATTTAAAAGTAGCTTCAGAAGATGTCGACGCTTCAGCCGCTAGCTCCTTTGCTGTTGATGTAGCTGCTTTTTATCAATCAGAAGAAATCGCTTATCAAGATTTCAACGGAAGATGGAGAGCCGGTATCAATCTTCAAAACTTAGGACCAAAAATCAGCTACGACAGAGACGATTTAAGTTCAAACTTCTTACCTGCCAATTTAAGATTAGGAGGAGGATTTGATTTTATTTTTGACGATTACAATAAACTTGCTGTAAGCGCTGAACTTACTAAACTTTTAGTTCCAACACCTCCAGGAATTCAAGCCGCTGTTGACGGAAATGGCGACGGAGACTTCGATGACCCTGAAGACCTTACACAACAGCAGGCTACAGACGCTGCGTATAACGACTATAGAAATATTGGATGGGTTTCTGGTATATTCAAATCTTTTGGAGACGCTCCAGGAGGATTCAAAGAAGAGATGAAAGAGGTTACTTATAGTCTTGCTGCAGAATATATGTATCAAGATTCATTTGCGATGCGTTTAGGATACTACCATGAAAGCCCAGAAAAAGGTGCTAAACAGTTTTTCTCTTTAGGAGCAGGATTCAAATACAATATCATGAAAATTGATGTATCATATCTATTCTCTGCTTCGAAAATCAAAAATCCTTTGGAAAACACCCTTCGTTTCTCTTTAACGTTTAACTTTGGAGACAAATACGAGACGTACTAAAAAGAACAAACTAAATAAAAACAACATAATCCAAATTCCAGCATCTTAGGAATTTGGATTTTTTTTCCCTTAAAAACAGATGAAAGAAATCAATATAACAACTTCATTTACCATATTTGATAGCATAAGTGAGCTATCTGAAGAAGTTCAGGACTTAATGAACCAAGCAATTGAGATCAGAAAAAAAGCATACGCTCCTTATTCAAAATTCAGAGTCGGAGCTGCGTTACTTTTAGACAATGGAAAAATTGTTTTAGGCTCCAATCAAGAAAACGCCGCTTATCCATCTGGACTTTGCGCAGAAAGAACAGCTATTTTTTATGCAGGAAGCGCATATCCAGAAGCCAAAATTTTAAGAATGGCCATTACAGCCGCTTCAGATACTAATCAAACCACTGCTCCTATTCCGCCTTGTGGTTCTTGCCGACAATCAATTGCAGAATATGAGATAAAACAAGAAACTCCTATTGAAATCTATTTTATGGGTGAAATTGGCGAAGTTTATAAATCATCATCATTGAAAAATTTACTCCCATTGATGTTTGATAAAAAGTTCTTGTAAAAAAAAGCCAAAAAGTGGTCATTAAATTTTAGTTCTTAAATGTAATGTCTTATTTTTGCATCCCGACCTTTCGGGCGCAAATTTGTGGGAGGAAACTATTTTGCGTTACAGGCACAATAATCGATAACACAAACAACTTTAGCAAAAGAAAGAATTCAGATGAAAGAAGTTACAAAAGAGGTATATTTAAAGTGGTATGAAGACATGCTACTTTGGAGAAAGTTTGAAGACAAACTTGCAGCATTATACATTCAACAAAAAGTTAGAGGTTTTCTACACCTATATAATGGTCAAGAAGCTGTATTAGCTGGCGCACTGCACGCTATGGATTTGACCAAAGACAAAATGATTACTGCTTACAGAAATCACGTACAGCCAATTGGTATGGGAGTTGATCCTAGAAACGTAATGGCAGAACTTTTAGGAAAAGCAACAGGAACTTCTAAAGGTATGGGAGGTTCTATGCACATTTTCTCTAAAGAACATGGTTTTTACGGTGGTCACGGAATCGTAGGCGCTCAAATTCCTGTAGGAGCTGGTATTGCTTTTGCAGACAAATATTTCAACACTGGCGGTGTTACCATGACTTACTTTGGTGACGGAGCTGCTAGACAAGGTTCTTTACATGAAGCTTTTAATATGGCTATGTTATGGAAACTTCCAGTTGTATTTATCGTTGAAAACAACGGTTATGCAATGGGAACTTCTGTAGAAAGAACTGCAAACCACACTGACATCTGGAAATTAGGTTTAGGTTACGAAATGCCTTGTGGACCTGTTGACGGAATGAACCCAGTAAAAGTTGCTGAAGCAATGCACGAAGCTATCGAAAGAGCGCGTCGCGGAGACGGACCAACTTTCCTTGAAATGAAAACGTACCGTTACAGAGGACACTCTATGTCTGACGCACAATTATACCGTTCTAAAGAAGAGGTTGAAGAGTACAAAAAAATCGACCCAATTACTCAAGTTCTTGACGTAATCTTGGATCAAAAATATGCTACACAAGAAGAAATCGAAGTAATTGACCAAAAAGTTAAAGACTTAGTTGAAGAATGTGCGAAATTCGCTGAAGAATCTCCATACCCAGATTTACAACAATTATACGATGTAGTATACGCACAAGAAGACTATCCATTTACACCTCATAAATTATAATATCATGGCGATTAAAGTAACAATGCCTCGTTTGAGCGATACTATGACAGAAGGAACGGTAGCAACTTGGCTTAAAAAAGTAGGCGACAAAGTAAGCGAAGGTGATATCTTAGCTGAAATTGAAACAGACAAAGCAACAATGGAGTTCGAATCTTTTAACGAAGGAACTCTTTTACATATCGGAATTCAAGAAGGAGAAACTGCTCCTGTTGATTCATTATTAGCCATCATTGGTAAAGAAGGAGAAGATATTTCTGCTCTTTTAGCTGGTGGAGATGCTCCTGCTGCCGAAGCTCCAAAAGCGGATGCTCCTGCTGCTGAAGCAAAAACTGAAACTGCTGCTCCTGCAAAAGCAGCTGAATTACCAAAAGGAGTTATAGTAGTAACTATGCCTCGCTTAAGTGATACAATGACGGAAGGTACAGTAGCAACTTGGTTGAAAAAAGTGGGTGATACTGTAGCTGAAGGAGATATTTTAGCAGAAATTGAAACAGACAAAGCTACAATGGAGTTTGAGTCTTTCAATGCTGGAACATTATTGTACATCGGAATTCAAGAAGGAAGCACTGCTCCTGTTGATAGCTTATTAGCTATCATTGGGCCTGCGGGAACTGACATTACTGGAGTTGCTGATAACTTTACTGCTGGTGGCGCTGCAACTGCAAGTGCTCCTGCTGCTGAAGAAACAAAAACTGCTCCTGCTGCTGAAAAAGCAACAGAAGCTCCTGCTGAAACTTCAAACGGAGGAAGAATTTTAGCTTCGCCTTTAGCTAAGAAAATTGCTTCTGATAAAGGAATTTCATTAAACCAAGTAAAAGGATCTGGAGAAAACGGACGTATCGTAAAAAGCGATATCGAAAACTTTACTCCATCTGCGCAAACACAGACCAACGCTTCAGCACCTGCTGCTAAACAAGAAGCATCTGCTCCTGCTGCACCAAAAGTATTTGTTCCTGCTGGAGAAGTTTACACAGAAGAGATTAAAAACTCTTCAATGCGTAAAGTTATTGCAAAACGTCTTGCTGAATCTTTATTTACTGCACCTCACTACAACTTAGTGATTGAAGTAAGCATGGACGAAGCTATGCAGGCTAGAGCCGCTATCAATAGCGTTCCAGATACAAAAGTATCTTTCAACGATATGGTAATCAAAGCTTGTGCTTTAGCATTGAAAAAACACCCAAAAATCAACTCTACTTGGAGAGAAGATGCCATCATCATCAACCACCACGTAAACATTGGTGTTGCTGTAGCTGTTGAAGACGGATTAGTTGTTCCTGTATTGAAATTTACTGACGCTATGAGTTTATCTCAAATTGGTGGCTCAGTAAGAGATCTTGCGGGAAGAGCTAAAAACAAAAAATTAGGACCACAAGAAATGGAAGGAAGTACTTTTACAGTATCTAACCTTGGTATGTTTGGTATCACTGAATTCAATTCAATCATCAACCAACCAAACTCTGCTATCCTTTCTGTAGGTGCAATTGTTGAGAAACCAGTAGTTAAAAACGGTCAAATCGTAGTTGGAAACACAATGATGTTATCATTAGCTTGTGACCACAGAACAATTGACGGTGCAACTGGCGCTCAGTTCTTACAAACATTAAAACAATACATCGAAAGCCCAGTTACTATGTTGGCGTAATCGTTGTTAATTTTATAATTAAATCCCGTTTTGTTTATTCAAAGCGGGATTTTTTGTTTAATTTTCATCCTCAAATTCAAAACCTCACAAAATGAAGAAACTAATTCTTTTCGCTTTGTTTCTGACAGCAATTGCCTGCCAGAAAAAAGAGCAAACAGAAAAAACTACTGCTGTTATAGACGAACACAGTTACTCTAAACCAGAACTTGCCGTTGCAAAACATCTTGATCTTGATATCAAAGTTGATTTTGATACACAGACGATTTCAGGAAAAGCATCTTGGACAATTGATAACATCAGCAAAGGAAACGAAATTATTTTCGACGAAAACACTTTAAACATTACAAAAGTTACTTTAGGTGATGAAGAAAAAGAAACCAAATTCGAACTTGGAAAAGACACTGAATTTCACGGCAAACCGCTTCATATCGCCATCGAGCCAAACACAACCAAAGTAAACATTTACTACAACACTACTAAAGACGCTGTAGCATTACAATGGTTAAAACCAGAACAAACGGCAGACAAAAAGAAACCTTTCTTGTTCTCTCAAGGAGAAAGTGTTTGGTCACGTACCTGGATTCCGTGTCAGGATTCTCCGGGAGTTCGTTTTACCTACAATGCAAAAGTTACGGTTCCTAAAGATTTATTAGCGGTTATGAGTGCTGTAAATCCGCAGAAGAAAAATGATACTGGTGTTTATACTTTTAAACAAGACAAAGCAATTCCGTCTTATTTAATGGCAATTGCAGTTGGAGATATCGAATTTCAAGCAATCGACAATAGAACAGGAGTTTATGCAGAACCATCAATGCTAAAAAAATCGGCCTATGAATTTGCTGAACTAGGAAAAATGGTTGTAGCTGCTGAAAAATTATACGGCCCTTACCGTTGGGGACGTTATGACGTTTTGGTTTTGCCTCCAAGTTTCCCTTACGGCGGAATGGAAAATCCAAACTTAACTTTTTTAACTCCTGGAGTAATTGCTGGAGATCGTTCTCTAACAAGTTTATTAGCGCACGAATTAGGCCACAGCTGGAGCGGCAACTTAGTTACAAACGCAACTTGGGATGACATTTGGTTAAATGAAGGTTTTACTACTTATGTTGAACACAGAATTGGAGAAGCTATTTTTGGAAAGAAAGAATTTGACATGCAAAATGTTATCACCAACAAAGAATTAGTTGATAATGTTGCGGAATATGGAGACACAAGTCCAGATACAAGACTAAAAGTGAGTTTGACTGGAAGAAATCCTGATGACGGAATCAGTATGATTCCTTATGTAAAAGGGTATGCTTTCTTGAGAGTTATTGAAAACGCTGTTGGACGTGAAAAATTTGATGTTTTTATCAAAAATTATTTTGATGCACACGCTTTCAAATCGATTACGACAGAAGATTTTGTTAAATATTTAAACGAAAATCTTATCAAAGGAGACAAAACTTTAGCAGACAAAATCAAATTGGAAGATTGGATTTACAAACCTGGAATTCCATCAAACATAACTCCTGTAAGTTCAGCTGATTTTGATGCGATTAATAAAATCCAAAAAAGCTGGAGAGAAACTGGCATTGCAGGTTTAAGCAAAAAAATTACAACTACTGCCGAAAAACAGCATTTTATTGACCATCTCCCAGCTGATATTACAGCAAAAGAAATGGAGGCAATTGATAAAGAATTCAACTTTACAAAAGGCGGTAATTTCATTATCAAACGTCAATGGTTTGTTCAGGCATTAATTCATCAATACAAACCAGCTTATCCTGCCATTGAGCAATTTTTGATAGGAATTAGCAGAACTGGATCTGTAATGATGCTTTATAAAGAAATGGTTAAAACTCCTGAAGGAAAAGTTTGGGCAAAACAGGTTTTTGATAAAGCAAAATCTGGTTATCATGCAACGACTATTCAGGCTGTTGAAGGAGTTTTGAAATAGTTTTTTTCAAGAATATTATTAAAAACAGGTTATCCTTAAAAGGACAACCTGTTTTTTTTTGACAATCATTTGTCATTTCGAGAGACGAGAAATCGCAATAGAAATTCCGCAATGAGAATCGACAATCTTTATGGAGTTACTTGCGGAGATCCTTCCTTCGTCAGGATGACAAACTAGACGAAAATACTCTTTTGAAACCGAGTGTCCTAGCCCCGATAGAAGTGGAAATCCTTTTGTGCCGGGGTTCGGCACAAAAGATTGGAACGGATAGCGGGATTAGCTCCTAAAAAACTTTATTATAGAAATCGAAATACCAAGATAATTCTTCATCAAAAAAACTCAGGGAAAATTATCCATCATATAGCGTACATTCTCCATGTTTTAAAATCTGCAATCGTCGCAACTTTGTAATGTCAAAAGACAACAACTAATAATAACATTAAAAAATTAAATACGATGGCACGATTAACAGCATTAAACCCAGAAGAAGTAACAGGAAAAACTAAAGATTTATTTAACGCAGTTCAAGCAAAATTAGGCGTTGTACCAAACATGATGAGAACAATGGGGAATTCTCCAGCGGTTTTGGAAGGATATCTGAACTTAAGCGGCGCATTAAGCCACGGAAAATTAAGTGCAAAAACTGGCGAATTAATTGCATTAGCAGTTTCAGAAAGCAACTCTTGTGATTACTGTTTAGCAGCTCATACTTTTATCGGAGAAAAATTGATAAAAGCAGATCCAGCAGTTTTACACGCGGCAAGAACAGGAAACTCTACAGATGCTAAAACAGAAGCGATTTTACAATTGGCTAAAACATTAATCAGAAAAGGCGGTTTAGTAAATGACGAAGATGTAAACAACGCCAAAAATACCGGAGTTTCTGATGCTGAAATTGCAGAAACTATTGGTCATGTAGCTTTAAATGTGCTGACAAACTACTTTAATAATGTAGCAAATACTGAAATAGACTTTCCTACAGTTTAATCAAGAATCACGCATTCACTATAACAAAAAACAATTTATAAAGATAGCGGTGGATTTATTTCATAGCTATCTTTATGCTTTTAAAAACAAAACACATGAGTTCTCAAAATGTTTTCACTTTAATCAATCCGCAGAATGGCAATTTGGCTTTCAAAATTCTTCCTTTTGAGGACAACAGCTATTTCGATCATTTACAGCGAAACAATTATTATTCTTTGATTTGGATAACTAAAGGAAAAGGGAAAGTAAAAGCCGATTTTGCTGAACATCATTTTGAAGAAAACACACTTCTCGCCTTTTCACCTTACCAGCCTTTTATGCTTTGTGTAAATGAACCAATTGAAGGAATTGCAATTCATTTTCATTCTGATTTTTATTGCATTCACATGCATCAAAAAGAGGTTTCGTGTAATGGCGTTTTATTCAACAATATCTATCAGCCTCCTTATGTACAGGTTACAGAACAGGCCTCTCAGACTTTTAAAATGGTTATTGATCAGATGAAAGCTGAAATTCAGAATGCAGAATTGGCACAATATGAATTGCTTATTTCTTACTTGAAAATCTTTCTAATTACAGCTTCAAGATTAAAAACAGAACAATTGGAAGAAATGAAATCGGTTCCGGATTCTAAAGAGCCTGTAATTCTTCAAAATCTAAAAGATGCAATTGAACTGAATTTCAAAACCAAACATTCAGCAGGAAATTATGCTGAATTACTCAATATTTCTCCAAAAGCATTGGCAAAATTATCCAAGAATTATTTCAACAAAACTTTAACCGATTTAATTGCGGAAAGAATCATTATTGAAGCCAAAAGAGAATTGTATTTAACCAACAAAACAGTCAAAGAAATCGCTTACGAATTGGGCTATGATGATGAACATTATTTCAGCCGTTTCTTTAAAACAAATGCTGATGTTTCGCCTCAAATTTATCGTGAAACTGTAGGATTTGGAAAAATGGAAGCTTAGTTTTCAGTCGCAGTCTGCTGATTACTGCAAACTGTTACTGATTACTTATTTTTCGCTTCAATCCATTTTGACATATACATCGTGCTTTTAAAAGCGTGATGCTGGAGCAAATTTCCCATAAAATTATGCAGACGATGGCTTCCAGAATCTATTAAAAGTGAATTTGTGAATGAAATTAATTTATCTGAATAATCCTGTTTTTGGTAACATTTATTAATGATTTCAACTCCATTTTTCTGAGCTTCTTTCCAAAGATTTTCATCTTGATAAAGCTCTATTGCTTTTTTTGCAAAAACTTCGGGATTATCTTCAATACAACCATTCCAAGGCAAATCTAAATGCATCGCTTCTGAACCAATTGAAGTTGTTATACTTGGTGTTCCACATTGCATGGCTTCTAGTAATTTTCCTTTTAAACCTGCTCCAAAACGAATCGGTGCGAGAACAATTCTTGCTTTTTTGACAATTTCATTGGCATCTTCCGCTCTTCCCATAATAAAAAATCCATTTTTAGGCTGATGCAATTGCAATACTTTTTGAGAGGGATATGCGCCATATACTTCCAAAATTGCCTCTGGAAAATTCTTTTTAAGAGATGGCCAAATTGATTCTTTTAAATGTTGAACGGTATTCCAATTCGGTTCATGAAGAAAATTTCCGATGAAGATAAAGTTTTTACGATCTTCAAAAGAAGGCAATTTCAATAACTCTTCCTCATTCATTTTATCCACTAAAAAAGGAAGATAAAAAAGTAACTCTTTGTTTATTTTAAAAACATCTTCGAGAATATTCATCTCAAATTCTGAAATAATCAAAGACAAATCACATCTTAAAATACTGGCGATTTCTCGTTTTGCTACTTCTTCAGATAATAAATCAATCAATTCAAAAGTTCGGTTTTCTTTAAAAGCTTTTTGTCTTGCTGTTCTTAAGCAATGTAAATCTTCAGTATCTAAAATCCGGATTGCTTTTGGGCAGTTTTCAATGATTCTCCATCCAAATTGTTCTTCAATCATAAATCGATCAAACAAAACAACATCTGGATTTAATACTGCTATAAAATCATCAAAACTGGAAGAATTGAGTTCGATACTTCTTTTTATTACTCCAAATTCAGCTAAATCAATCATAAAATCACTGTCTTGAGCTGCGCTTGCAAATGTGATTTCAAATCCATTTTCTTTGAAAATAGAAATCAACTGCATCATTCTTTCGCCTGCTGCAGAAGACTTTGGCTCAGGCCAGACAAACCCAATAATTAAAAGTTTTTTTAGCTGATTCATTGTAATTGGTTTCAACTTACAAAATAATACTTTTTTCCGCGGATTTGCACCCAATTTCCTGAAATTCGGTCGTAAAAAAACACTAATTTTGCAAAATCTAAATGCCTGGAAATTATGTTAGGATTAAAATTAGCTACAGACCCTCGCTGGGTAAATATTGTGGAGTCAAATATTGAAGAAATTTTAACGGATCACGCTTGGTGCGAACAAAAAGCAGCTTCAAACGCGATTAGTATTGTGACTTACAATTCTGAAATAGAAGAATTGGTAACCGAAATGCTTGTAATTGCTCGAGAAGAACTGGAGCACTTTCAGATGGTTCACGATATCATAAAACAGCGCGGACTTACTTTAGGCCGTGAAAGAAAAGATCATTATGTAAATGAACTTTTTAAATTCATGAAAAAAGACGGAAGCCGTAGAGACGCGTTATCTGACCGCTTATTATTTTCTGCCATGATTGAAGCCAGAAGCTGCGAACGCTTTAAAGTCCTTTCTGAAAACATTAAAGATCCAGAACTAGCGAAATTTTATCGCGATTTAATGATTTCTGAAGCAGGACATTATACTACTTTTCTAGGATTCGCCAGAAAATATCAAGACAATATAGATATTGATAAAAGATGGAAAGAATGGATTGAATATGAAGGTTCTATTATTACCAATTATGGTAAAAGTGAAACCGTACACGGATAAATTATACTCGTTTTTTGACGTCATTTTACACTTTAACACCCACAATTCGTTATGCAAAAAAGTAAATCCAGATCAATCGTATTAAAAATTGCGAAGTATACCGGAATCACTTTAGCTGTTCTTTTAGGATTACTATTTTTAACGCCTATCGTTTTTGAAGATCAGATTAAGGAACAAATTAAGAAAACAGCTAACGAAAGATTAAGCGCAGAGCTTAATTATTCTGATGTTTCAGTTTCTTTTTTCCGTCATTTCCCTTCTTTAACTTTAACATTAGACAATTTAAGTCTTAATGGTTCGGCTCCATACAAAAACGAAAAATTTATCACAGCGAAAGAGGTTTCTTTTGGAATTAACGTTGCTAGTTTGATTTTCAGTAAATCAGTAAAAATCGATCAGATTTACTTATCGGATTCGTTCATAAACGTAAAAGTGAATCCGAATGGAGAAGCAAATTACAACGTTTACAAATCTCAGGAACAAGCTTCAAAGACTAAAGATAGTAGTGATACAGCTTTAAAACTGGAGCGAATTGAAATCTTAAACAGTAAAATTATTTATGACGATAAATCGACAAAAGTTCATTTTGATGCTTTTGGATTTAATTATTTAGGAAAAGGAGATTTAAACAAAGCCGTTTTTGATTTGTATTCGAAAGCCAAAATCGAAAAATTAAATATCGTTTATGAAGATGAACCGTATTTAATGAACAAAAAGATTGATGCCGATTTGATTACGAAAGTAAACATCAACTCGCTTTCGTTCTTTTTTCAGCAGAATAACCTAAAAATCAATCAGCTTTTGGTCGATTTTAAAGGGAAATTTGACATTTTAAAAGATGGTTACAATATGGATTTTGTAATTAAATCGGACAACAGCAAGTTGTACGACGTTTTTACCGCTTTCCCTCCAAAATACATTACCTGGCTTGCTCAAACTGAATTAAAAGGAAATACAAACCTTCTTTTTACTTTAAAAGGAAAATATATTACATCACAGAATATTGCTCCTGACCTTAATTTAGACGTAAAAATAAACGATGGATTTGTCAATTATAACAAAAGTGCATTTCCGGTTTCTAATTTAAATTTAGACATCAAAACAAAAGTTCCGTCTTTAAATCCGGAATTAGTAATTGTTGATGCTCAAAATTTATCTTTAAATATCAATCAGGATTATTTAAAATCGAAGTTTATTGTTAAAGGTGTAAATACACCGGATATTAACGGTGATTTTAAAGCTAAAATTGATCTTGAAAAACTAGTTAACGCACTTGGAATTCCTGATATAAAACTAAAAGGTTCTTTAGTAAGCGACATCAAAACAAACGGAATATTTGACCAGAAAAACAAACGTTTTCCGGTAACGAATGGTACAATTAACTTGGAAAATGGTTATTTAAAAACACCTTATTATCCAAATCCGATTACGAATATTACCATCAAATCTAAAATTGAGAATCAAAAAGGAACTTTTCAGGATTTGAAAGTAAACCTAAAACCAACTCAATTTACTTTTGAAGGAAAACCTGTTTTTGTTGAAGCCGATCTAAGCAATTTTGATGATTTGACTTATGATGTAAAAGCAAAAGGTGAATTGGATGTTAACCGAATCTATAAAGTTTTCTCGCAAAAAGGGCTTGATTTAGATGGTTTCATAAAAGCCGATTTGGTTTTGAAAGGAAAACAAAGCGATGCTGAAAACGGGAACTACAGCAAATTATACAATAAGGGAACTCTTGAATTGCGAAATATCGGAATTGCCTCAGAATTTCTTCCAAAGAAATTTGTTATCAAAGAAGGGATTTTCAAAATCAATCAGGATAAAATGTCGTTCAATAATTTCTTAGCCGCTTACGGACAGTCTGATTTTAAAATGAACGGTTATTTGCAGAACGTTATTAATTATGTTACTACAAATACAGGCGTTTTAAGAGGTTCTTTTCAAGTGACTTCAAGATATATCAATATTGACGAATTCATGTCTAATGCGCCAGAAAGCACATCTGTAACACAGACTCAAAACCCTGCTCAGAAAAAAGAAACACAGACAAACGAAACTGGCGTTATTGTTATTCCAACAAACTTAGATTTACAATTATTGGCAAATGCCCAAAAAGTAAATTTTGATAAACTGACCTTGAACAAAGCCATTGGAAACCTGAAAATGAACAAAGGAAAACTGACAATGCAGAACACTGGTTTTGATTTAATTGGCTGTAAAGTCGATATGACTGCCAATTACCAAGCCGTAACAACTAAAAAAGCCAATTTTGACTACGCAATAAAAGCTAATGATTTTGACATTAAAAGAGCTTACAATGAAATTGAAGTTTTTAGAAAAATGGCCAGTGCAGCAGAAAAAGCACAAGGAATTGTTTCTTTAGATTACAAATTAAAAGGACGTTTAAATTCAAAAATGGAACCTGTTTATCCTTCGCTTGTTGGAGGCGGAACGCTTTCTGTAAAAGATGTAAAAGTCCGTGGACTGAAAATGTTTAATGCAGTCAGCAAACAAACCAGTTCTGAAAAAATGAAAAATCCAGATCTTTCAAAAGTAGATATAAAAACTACAGTTAAGAACAATATTATAACTGTAGATCGTTTTAAATTTAAATTTGCTGGTTTTAGACCAAGAATCGAAGGAACAACAAGTCTGGACGGAAAACTGAACTTAAAAATGCGCTTAGGACTTCCTCCATTAGGTATTTTTGGAATTCCTTTAACAGTTACAGGAACTCAGGATAATCCTAAAGTCAAAGTGGGACGTAAAACTGAGGATTTGGAAGAAACCAAAGATACAGAGGAATAAAATTTGAAAATTCCAAATTTCAAATCATCCGAAATAATAATTATTGACCTTTGTCAAAGTTTTAAACTTTGACAAAGGTTTTTTCTTTTACAGATAATCAAATTTCAAATATCAGCTTAGAAAAATATAAAATTCCTTGCCCTAAAACCCACAGTAAAGCCGCAAGTCCTAATAATTTCCAAGCCCAAGAATTCCCTCTTTTCCAACTCGAAAAGAAAGAGAAAATTTCCAGGTATTTTAGAATTATAAACAGACAGCTCCCTATTAACGAAAACCACATTATTTCGTTTGAATGTATCTGATAACTATATAAAAAAGCCAATACAAGAAAAAGAACGGTAACAAACTGCAAGTAATAATAGTTCCCTAAATTATACTTATGATTCTCTTTTGAGGATAAAATCAGAAATGAAAAAATCTCCAAACTTACGAATGCTGCAATAACATTGCAAAAAATAGCATTCCATTGCAATACAAGAACAATAGTTAAAATAACCGCTATAACAGTACAGGCACCAAGCGAATTGATGCTTCTTGCTCTATAACCTTCATTTTTAAAAGGGAATAAAATTGGATAAATATATTTTTCTAAAGTACGCCAAAAAGGCAATGCATAAATAGAAGCAATTCCCGAAACTACAATTTCATAATTATAAAAAACATCGGCAGGAACTTTATACAAAACATAAGAAAGAGCCAATGTCACCAAAACAGCTGGCAGACATATTGTTTTTATGGTTTCCCACGGATCTTTTCCCCAGAAATTATTTTCTATTTCTAAAACATATTTTTTTACCCAATATTCTTTAGTAAACAAAGCTGTAGACTGACTCCATAACAGGAATAATCCCAAATGAATAATTACGGTTCGCACTACAAAATCTTCAATAGAAACTGCATAAAATACACAAGCGATTCCAACTGTCAACAATTCACAAGTCAATAATAAAGGAGAAAACAAATACCTTAAAACAGGCTCTAAACGCTTAAGAAGAAACCCAATTAATAAACTCCAATACTTTTTAAAAAGCGCAATAACAGCACAAATGGCTATAAAAGCCGACAAATAAAACATCCAGTTGGTCAGCAATTGCGTCTGCATCCAAATTTGAACAGTGGAATTTTTTTGAGGCTTATAAACAATAGTGGAATTTTCAAAAATCTGATTTGCTAATTCATCCCTAGTTTTAACATCAAGGCTCGGAAATTGATTTTTGTTTTCCTGCCAAAACTGATCTGTTTTGCAGCCGTTCCTTTTTAAAACTTCAAATTCATACAGAGTATTTTTCTGTTTTTCATTTAATGAACTTAAATGACTTACGATATTTTCTGAAGGAGTATTTGCATAAGCGCCAAGACAGCACAACAAAAACAATAATAGAATCTTTTTCAAACTTTTTTATTTAAAGAGGCAAAACAAATGTAAGTTTTAAAGTCTTATCAAAATCATTAAAAACAAAAAACCCGATCATTTCTGAACGGGTTTTTTATAAAAAGTAAATCTTTGTGATTATTATGCCTCGAATGGGATAATAGAAACGTAAGATTTGTTATCTCTTTTCTTTTGGAACTTAACAACTCCAGCTACTCTTGCGTGAAGAGTGTGATCTTTACTGATGTAAACGTTTTCACCTGGATTGTGTTTTGAACCTCTTTGTCTAACGATGATGTTACCAGCAATAGCAGCTTGTCCACCATAAATCTTAACGCCTAGACGTTTTGATTCTGATTCTCTACCATTCTTCGAACTACCGACACCTTTCTTGTGAGCCATGACGTATGAGTTTAAATATTGTTATTATTCTTTAGTAGCTTCTTTTTTTGCTTTTGGAGCTGCTTTTTTTGCTTTTGGAGCTTCTACTTCTTCAGTAGCTGCTTCTTCTGCTACAACTGCTTTTTTAGCTGCTGCTTTTTTAGTTCCTCCTGCTGCAGAAATACCTTCAATTACAATTTGTGTAAGATATTGTCTGTGACCATTTCTTTTTTTGTATCCTTTTCTTCTTTTCTTTTTGAAAACGATAACTTTATCACCTTTTAAGTGTTGTAACACTTTAGCTTCTACTGAAGCACCTTCTATAGCTGGGGCGCCTAAAGTTACATTTCCGTTATCATCTAATAAAAGAACTTTGTCAAAAGTAACTTTTGAACCTTCTTCATTAGCCAAACGGTGAACATAAACCTTTAAGTCTTTGCTTACTTTAAATTGTTGCCCTGCTATCTCTACGATTGCATACATATCAAATTGATTTATTGAATTTTAAGGTTGCAAATATACAACTAATAATTTACTATGCAACCTGTAGAAGCAAAAATATTTCATTCTCAAAAAACACTGTATATCAAGCAGTTTTATGACCGAAAAACATTTTATTTAAAGTAAAATACTGTTAAAATACCATCTAATTATAAACAAAACTGCAATTGATAATTAAAAAAAACTATTTTTGATGTAACTAAAATCAACTCTAGTCAACCTACTCTTGTTTGATATTTAAAATTATTAATCTTTATGAAAAAATCAATAATGATGTTAAGTGCTGCATTAATGCTTGGCGGAGTAGCTCATGCTCAAAAAGTAGCTTTTGAAGAATACAATTTAGACAACGGTCTGCATGTTATTTTACACAACGATCCTTCTGCTCCTGTTGTCATTACATCAGTAATGTACCATGTGGGATCAAAAGACGAACGTCCTGACAGAACTGGATTTGCACACTTCTTTGAACACTTATTATTTGAAGGAACACAAAACATTAAACGTGGCGAATGGATGAAAATCGTTACTGCAAACGGAGGAGTTAATAACGCGAACACATCAGACGACAGAACGTACTACTATGAAGTTTTTCCTTCCAACAGTTTAGAATTGGGTTTATGGATGGAATCTGAAAGATTAATGCATCCTATTATTAATAAGGTCGGGGTTGACACTCAAAACGAAGTGGTAAAAGAAGAAAAAAGAATGCGTTATGACAACCAGCCGTACGGAAATATCCTGGCGGAGGTTAAGAAAAACATGTTCAAAAATCATCCTTACAGATGGACGACTATTGGATCTATGAAAGATCTGGATGCAGCAACTCTGGAAGAATTCCAAGCTTTTAATAAAAAATTCTATACTCCTAATAATGCCGTTTTAGTGGTTGCTGGAGATTTCGAAAAAGCAAAAACAAAAGAATGGATTCAGAAATACTTCGGTCCAATTCCGAGAGGCGAAGAAGTTAAAAAACAAACTTTTACTGAAGAACCAATCACACAAACTATTAAAGCTACTTACGAAGACCCTAACATTCAAATACCAATGATTGTGGCTTCATACAGAACGCCTTCAATGAAAACAAGAGATGCTAGAGTTTTAGACTTAATATCTTCCTATTTAAGCGATGGAAAAAGCTCTAAACTTTACAAAAAGATAGTTGATGATAAAAAAATGGCGTTACAAATTGGCGCTGTAGGTTTCAGCCAGGAAGATTACGGAACATACATTTTATATGGTTTACCAATGGCTCCAAATACAACTGCTGATATCTTAAAAGAAATAGACGAAGAAATAGTAAAAATTCAGACTGATCTTATTTCTGAAAAAGATTACGAAAAACTACAAAACAAATTCGATAACAATTATGTAAATGCTAATGCAAGTGTTGAAGGAATTGCCGAAAATCTAGCTTCTTACTACCTGCTTTATGGCGATGTAAATTTAATTAATACAGAAATTGACATTTACCATTCTATAACCAGAGAAGAAATTAGAGAAGTTGCTAAAAAATATTTGAATCCAAATCAGCGCTTAATTTTAGATTATATTCCGACGCCTAAATCTCAAAACTAAGAATATCGAATCATGAAAAAAATATATACTTTTTTAATCCTTTTATTCCTAACTGGAATTATGCAAGCACAAGATCGTCCACAACCCAAACCAGGAAACGCCCCAGTAGTCAACATCAAAAAACCGCAGACTTTTGTTTTGGCAAACGGCATGAAAGTTTTGATTGTTGAAAATCATAAATTACCAAGAGTAAGTTTTACGCTTACTTTAGACAATGCACCATTTACCGAAGGCAACAAAAAAGGTGTCGACGAATTAACCAGCAGTTTAATTGGAAACGGAACTAAAAAAACAACCAAAGAAGCTTTCAATGAAGAAATTGACTTTTATGGAGCTAATATAAATTTCACTTCACAAGGTGCATACGCTAGTTCATTATCAAAATATTCTGGACGAGTTTTAGAACTTTTGGCCGAAGGTGCTTTACAGCCCAATTTCACTCAAACAGAATTCGACAAAGAAAAAGCGAAATTACTTGAAGGCCTTAAAGCAGACGAGAAAAGTGTTCCTGCAATTTCAAATAGAGTTGTTGATGTATTAGCGTTTGGGAAAAATCATCCAAACGGAGAATATCTTTCTGAAGAAACTGTGAAAAATGTGACATTAGAAGATGTTCAAAACAACTATAATATTCATTTTGTTCCAGAAAACGCTTATTTAGTAATTATTGGAGACATTAAATTTAAAGAAACAAAGGCTTCAGTTGAAAAATTATTCAGCAAATGGAAAAAACAAAGTGCGCCAAAAAACACTTATCCTGATCCAGTTAACCCTTCGAAATTACAAATTGATTTTGTAGATGTTCCAAATGCAGTTCAATCTGAAATTTCATTGGTAAATACCGTCAATTTAAAAATGAGCGATCCAGATTTTTTCCCTGCTGTAATTGCAAACCAAATTTTGGGAGGTGATTTCAACAGTTATCTAAACATGAATTTACGCGAACAACACGCTTGGACTTATGGTGCAAGCTCAAACATTGGAAGCGGGAAATATGTCACTAAATTTAAGGCTAATTCAGCTGTTAGAAATACGGTTACAGACAGCGCTGTTGTTCAGTTTATTAAAGAAATTAAAAGAATCCGCACTGAAAGAGTAGATCCAGAAGTTTTAAGAAATGTAAAAGCAGGTTATATTGGAAGATTTGTAATGCAGGTTGAAAAACCACAGGCTGTTGCTCGTTATGCTTTAAATATTGAAACCGAAAAATTACCAGCTGATTTCTACGAAAAATACATTCAGACCATTAACAATGTTACTGCTGATGATATCTACCGCGTTGCCAACAAATACTTTTTATTGGACAATATGCGAATTGTAATCGTTGGAAAAGGTTCCGATGTTCTTGCTGGCTTAGAAAAACTTCAAATTCCAATTTCCTATTTCGACAAATACGGAAATCCTACTGAAAAACCTTCAACTAAAAAAGAAGCTCCGAAAGATTTAACTGCTAAAACGGTTTTTGAAAATTACATCAAAGCAATTGGAGGAGAAAAAGCAGTTTCTGCTGTTAAAACGCTTTACATGAACGGCTCAACCACTATTCCGCAAGCTCCTACTCCATTGACTTTTACATCAAAATTAGATTCCAAAGGAAAAATGATGGTTTCGCTTTCTATGGGAACCATGAATCTAATGAAACAAGTTGTAAATGAAAAAGGCGCTTATATCGAACAGCAAGGCCAGAGAAAAGACCTTCAAGGAGAAGATTTAGCTGAAATGAAAGCAAACGCTGCTCCTTTTGAAGAGTTACAGCTTGTAAAAAGAACCGATCTTAAAGTAGAAGGAATCGAACCAATCAACGGAAGCGATGCTTATGTTATTAAAGACGGCAAAACAACTTATTACTACGATGTTAAATCAGGCCTAAAAACAGCTGAATCTAAACTTCGCGAACAAGGTGGAAAATCAGCGACACAAATCACAAACTTCAATGATTATAAAGAAGTAAAAGGCGTAAAAGTTCCTTTTAATTTAATTCAAAATGTTGGTTTCGAATTAGACATCAAAATGTCTGATATTAAAATCAACGAAGGGGTTTCTGAGAAAGATTTTTTATAAGATGCTATCCCGATAACTATCGGGACTGAGACACTAAGACTCTAAGATTTTTGAAGGCTTTGTCAAAGTTTAAAACTTTGACAAAGCTTTTTTATTAAACTATTCCACAAAGTTTGTCATTTCGACCGAAGGGAGAAATCACAATATAAACTCCACATTACATGTAGCCAATCTTTGTCGAATTGCTCGTGTGATTTCTCCCTTCGGTCGAAATGACAAACTTTATCTATAACTATAGAAAAATCTTATTTCTTAGCTGACAAATAAACCCCAATCAAAATAACAAAAGCACCAACCGATTGAATAGGCGTCAGCATTTCATTGTCTAATAATCCCCAGAAAAAAGCAACAATCGGAATCAAATAAGTTACTGAAGTCGCGAATACAGGCGATGACATCTGAATTAATTTAAAGAAAAGAATATTAGCAATTCCAGTCCCTAAAACCCCTAAAATCATCACAAAAAATATAGAATGTTGTGTTTCTGCAAAATGTATTTTCTGGCTAATATCGGTTGTACTTAAAATGATTAATGCCGGCAGAAAAAGCACTGCAAAATTCCCTGTTGTAATACTTATCGAATTTAAATCGTGCAGATATTTTTTAATCAAATTTACATTAATGGCATAACTAAGCGTTGCAATAACCACCAGCAAAACATAGAGATAATTTTGCGTTCCGCTTGAGGAATCCCCGCTTAAAACCAACAACAGACAACCAACAAGACCAATAAAAACACCTAAAACCTGTCTTTTTTGAAACTGAATTCCAAAATCTATTATTCCTAAAATTAATGTATTTAAAGGCGTTAAAGAGTTTAAAATTGCCACAATAGAACTATTCACTTGCGTTTCTGCAATCGCAAAAAGATAAGCAGGCATAAAAGTCCCGAAAAGAGAAGTTATAGCTACATATTTCCACTGCTGGCGGGAAATTTTTCGCAAACTATTAAATCCAAAAATCAATAAAAACAATGCCGCAAAAATGATTCGGAAGGAACCAACCTGAATCGCAGTTAAACCAATTAATCCCTTTTTTATCAGAATAAAAGAACTTCCCCAGATAAGAGAGAGAATTGCTAAATACAGCCATTTTAACTGTTTTGTTTCCATAGATCAAGTTTTACTGCAAATTTGTAATTATTTTAGGAACTGACGGCTCTCTTTTTATTAATTTTGCAGACAATTAATTAGCAATTTAAAATTTATATATAATGAAAATTTCAAAAATCTTAATCGCTGCAACAATCGCTGGTTTAGTGTTCGTTGGCTGTAAAAAAGAAGAAGATAAAAGTCTTCAAGTTGTAAATGCAGAAAAAAGCGCTCCAAAAGAACACAAACCAATTGCTGCTGAAAACCTTCAAACAGCAAGTTTTACAATCGACGGAATGACTTGTGCTGTTGGATGTGCTAAAACAATCGAAGAAGAATTAGCCAATCTAGACGGAGTTGAAAAAGCAACTGTCGATTTTGATAAAAAAACAGCAACAGTAAGCTTTGATAAAACAATCCAAAACTCAGAATCTTTAACAAAAGTGGTTCAAGAAACTGGAGACGGAAAAACATATAAAGTTTCGAATTTTAAGTCTTAAATTTGAAATTACATCATAAAAAAGGATCCAAATTGGATCCTTTTTTTATTTTTCTTTATTTCCATTTCAACGTTTCCATCAAACGTTGCATATCATTTTTAACATAACTTGTCGCTGGCATAATCGAATCAAAATTTGGTTTTGCGTAAAAGTACATTGAACCAATTAAAAAGTGTTTAGTACTGTCGGTAACGTAAAACTGAGAATTTGTTGCAGCATTTCCATCAACTTGGTAAAACATTCCGTAAACCTTTTTCTGCGGATTTAAATACGGCTGTTCTAAAATATCATCGGCTTTAATAACGTGTTCGTAAGTCAGCTTTTGAGCGTCTCTAAGTAATTTTTCAATATTGCCATTTACAGGCTTGTAAGTCAAATAAATTGTCGCTTTCATCTTTGGATAAGTAATTGCAAAACCACATTCTTTTTCTCCTTTAATAATTGCATCTTCATTCATTTCAAAAGTAAACGGACAGTTATTTTCAAAATTCATGTATTTTGCTTCGGGGTAATCCAATCGCAGAAAACTTGCCGGCTTTGGCACAACATCATTTTTACAGCTTATAACTGTTAGCGCAAGTAAAATTGTTACTATCGAAAGTATTCTATTAAACATTTTTATTAATTGTTACTTTTATTTGTTTTACGCGCTTTTTATCTACTGTTTCTACTGTAAAAATACAGTTTTCAAAAGGCACTTTTTGATCTTTTTTCGGAAAATTACCTAAAATCTCTAGAATAAATCCCGCCAATGTTTCGGCTTCCCCTTTATGAGATTCAAAAACATCTTCATCAACATCTACAATTCTATAGAAATCTTTCAGGTTTATCTTTCCTTCAAAAAGAAAATTATTATCATCAATTTGAGAAAAGTTTAAGTTTTCATCATCAAACTCATCACTAATATCACCTACAATTTCTTCAATTACGTCTTCTAAAGAAACTAATCCTGATGTTCCGCCATATTCATCAACCACAATTGCCAAATGGCTTTTTAGACTTTGAAAATCCTTCAATAGATTATCCAGTTTTTTATTCTCCGGGACAAAAAAAGCTTCTCTAATTAAAGACGCCCAGTCAAATTCTTCTTTATCAATATGAGGAAGCAAATCCTTCACAAAAAGTACTCCTTCAATCTGATCAATATTATCGCGATAAACTGGGATTCTTGAAAAACCTGTTTCTATTATTTTTGGATAAATTTCTGGAAATGTCTCTGATATTTCCAATGCAAAAATATCAATTCTTGGACTCATTACCTGCTTTGTATCGGTATTTCCAAAAGAAACAATTCCCTCAAGAATTTTCTGTTCTTCTGTAGATGTTCCTTCCGAGTCCGTAAGTTCCAAAGCCTGAGAAAGTTGATTGACTGAAAAATTACTTTTCTGCTTTCCTAATTTATTTTGAAAATAGATAGTGATTGAACGCATTGGCAGACTTATAGGCGAAAGCACCTTATCTAAAAATGCCAAAGGATAAGCCACACGTTTTGCAAAACTTTTACTGTTTCGGCTTGCGTAAACTTTTGGTAAAACCTCTCCAAACAATAAAATCAGAAAAGTCACCAAAATCACTTCTAAAGTAAATTTAAGCGCTGCCGAACCTACACCTGCAAAAATACTACGGCCAATGTAAGCAAAGAGAATAACAACTCCTATATTAAAAAAATTATTAGCCACTAGTAATGTCGCTAAGAGTTTTTTAGGTTTATCTAATAGATTGGAAATAATTTTACCTTTTGCCTGATTATCGTTTAAAGTATCGTCGATATCCTGCTGAGATAAAGAGAAAAGTGCAACTTCAGCACCTGAAACTATGGCTGAAAGAAATAACAAAATAAATATTCCGACAAAGCCAATAATTAAATTAGTGTCTAGATTGGTAGAGAAAAGTAAACTGGGCTCCGGGTCCAAATTGCATAAGATTAGTTAAACATCACTTAGAAAGGCAGATCATTAATTGGAAGCCCTTCATTAGCAGCATCAAAGTTAGTATTTTTTGTTGATTCTGCCTCTTGATTTTGTCTGGTATGAGCAGTTTCTTTTTTGGTAGTCAAAAAAGTAAACTCTGTTACCTGAATTTCTGTTGTGTATTTAGTAGTTCCATCTTCTGCCTGCCATTGGCGAGATTTAATTCTACCTTCCACATATATTTTATCTCCTTTCGAAAGATATTTTTCGCAGATTTCCGCTGCTTTGTTACGAACAACCAAATTATGCCATTCTGTGGAAGTTATTTTTTCATTGGTCGTTTTATTGATATACACCTCATTGGTTGCCAGCTGAAAACGTCCGATGCAGTTCCCTCCATCAAAATAATGCATCTTTACATCATCGCCCAAATGGCCAATAAGCATCACTTTATTTAATGTTCCGTTCATAGTTTAGGTGGTATTTCTACCAAAGATACATTTTTTTAGCAATTTATTTCCTGCTTTTCTATAAAATTATAAATCACAATAGGAAAAGGAAATGTTTTTAATTTTTCTGTATTAATTCCGTTTTCAATTTTTTCTTTCACTTTAATTTTCCAAAATTGTATATGAAGATGTTGATGCGAAAGTTTATGAACAACCGTAGCTTCACTACACTCTTCTATACCTATAATAGTATATGATGAAAATAATTCTTCTTGGGCTATTTTTGAAACCACATCGAAGCCAACAATAGATTGTGTTTCTAAAAGTGGAAATTCGTATAAATTATGCCAGATGCCTTTTTCTGTTCTTTTTTGAATTAAAGTATTCCCTAAAACATCTTCTAAAATTAAATAATTAAAATAGCGGTTGGTTACTTTTACCTTTTTAGACTTTACAGGAAGCTGATCTACCTTTCCTTTTTGCAAAGCCGCACAGCTTTCATTAAAATCACATTTTGTACAATTCGGACTTTTGGGTACACATTGCAAGGCACCAAACTCCATTATAGCCTGATTAAATATCGCCGAATTATCTTTAGACATAACTTCATTTGCCAAAGCAGTAAACTCTTTTTTAGCAGACGGAAGGGCTATATCAGTTTCCACATCGAAGTATCTGGATAATACACGAAACACATTACCGTCAACCACAGGAACTGATTCATTATAGGAGAAAGAAGCAATTGCTGCAGCCGTATATTCACCAACACCTTTAAGTTTTAATAGTTCTTTATAAGAATCCGGAAAAATGCCATTAAGATCATAAGCAATATACTGAGCCGTTTTATGAAGATTTCTGGCTCTTGAATAATAACCTAAACCCTGCCAAAGTTTTAAAACTTTCTCTTCTGACGCATCAGCTAAATCTTTTACAGTAGGAAATTCCTTGGTAAATGCAAAAAAATATGGCATTCCCTGTGCAACTCTTGTCTGTTGAAGCATAATTTCTGAGAGCCAAATCTTATACGGATCGACCGTTTTTCGCCACGGTAAATCACGCTTGTTTTGTAAATACCATTTTATCAATATGTTAGAAAAATCCATTCGAAAATACTTAGAATACAAAAGTAAATGTTTATGTAATTAAAATTTAACGAATTAGCTTGATTAATTATTTTTTTAATTCCTATATTTGCAAACTCAAAAAAATAGTACACCATTTATAAAATAAAATAGGAAAGAAAATGACGAAAGCAGATATCGTAGCGAAGATTTCAGAGAAACTAGGTCTTGAAAAAGGAGACGTTCAAGCAACAGTAGAAACTTTTATGGAAGAAGTTAAGACTTCTTTAGAAACTGGAGACAATGTATACCTTAGAGGTTTTGGTAGTTTTATCGTTAAAACTAGAGCTGAAAAAACTGGAAGAAACATTTCTAAAAACACTACTATTAAAATTCCAGCACACAACATTCCTGCGTTTAAACCTGCAAAAGTTTTTGTAGAAGGAGTAAAAACGAACAACGAAGCAAAATAATATTAATTAACATAAATCAGACACGATATGCCAAGTGGTAAAAAAAGAAAGAGACATAAGGTAGCTACTCACAAACGTAAGAAAAGAGCGAGAGCTAACCGCCACAAAAAGAAAAAGTAGTTTTAAACTACTTTTTTCTTTTTAAACGTTCATTGAAATTTGGGAAATTTCAAAGATTCCAAAAAATAAAATCCAAAATCCAAAAATTAAGAAATCAGTATTGATTTCAATTGGAATTTGGAATTTAAAAATTGAAATTTAACTTTTCCCTCCGGGTTAATACCTGTTAAAAATATTGTTTAATCCATCCTTGTAGAAGTTGATGGTTTTTGGTTTTTGGTTTTTGGTTTTATTTACCAGCAACTATCAACAGACAACCGACAACCAATTCACGGATAAAAATTTACAGTGTGAATAAAGAATTAATCATTAGATCTAGTTCTGAAGCAGTAGATTTTGCCTTATTAAAAGATGGAAAACTAATTGAATTACATAAAGAAGAAGAAAAAAGCAACTTTCAGGTTGGTGATATTTTTATCGCCAAAATCAGAAAACCAGTTGCCGGACTAAATGCTGCTTTTGTGAATGTAGGTTTCGAAAAAGATGCCTTTTTACATTATCACGATTTGGGTCCAAATCTAGCTTCTCAGCTGAAATTCATAAAACTTGTAAGCGCAGGTAAATTAAAAGATTTCTCCCTAAAAACCTTTCAGTTTGAAAAAGAGATTGACAAAGATGGCATCATTACTGATATTTTAAGTGCCAATCAATCTGTCTTAGTTCAAGTAGTTAAAGAACCTATATCAACCAAAGGCCCAAGAATAAGTGCTGAGCTTTCTCTTGCCGGAAGATTTATCGTTCTAGTTCCTTTTTCTGATCGTGTTTCTATTTCTCAAAAAATAGAAGACAAAAAAGAAAAGGATCGTCTAAAAAAACTTGTTCTATCGATCAAACCTAAAGGATTTGGTGTTATTGTTCGTACAGTAGCCGAAGGCAAAAACGTAGCCGAATTAGAAAAAGATTTGCAGAACCTGCTTGGCAGATGGTCTGCAATGTGTAAAAAATTACCAACTGCTCATCATCCATCAAAAGTATTAGGAGAGCTTAACAGAGCTTCTTCAATATTAAGAGATGTATTCAATGATACCTTCAGCGGTATTCAAATAGATGATGAAGAGTTGTACCATCAAACGAAGGAATATCTGCAAGAAATTGCACCTTCAAAACAATCGATTGTTAAGTTTTATCAATCAAATGACACTCCGATTTTCGAGAAATACAATATAGAGAGACAAATCAAAACTTCATTTGGCCGAACTGTTTCCATGAGTAAAGGTGCTTATCTTATCATAGAACACACTGAAGCGTTGCACGTTATTGACGTCAACAGTGGAAACCGTTCCAATAAGGCGACCAACCAAGAAGACACAGCCATGGAAGTTAATATGATTGCCGCTGCAGAAATCGCAAGACAATTACGTCTTCGAGATATGGGCGGAATCATAGTAGTTGATTTTATCGATATGTCTAATCCTGAAAACAGGAAAGTTTTGTTCGACTTCTTGCGAGAAGAAATGAGCGACGATAAAGCAAAGCATAAAATATTACCGCCAAGTAAATTTGGACTTGTTCAGATTACAAGACAGCGCGTAAGACCAGAAGTTAATATCAAGACCAGAGAAGAAGATCCTAATAAAGTCAATGGCGAAATTGAAGCGCCAATATTAATAATTGACAAGATCACCTCTGATTTAGAAAGACTTTTAAAAACCCACAATAAAGTTGTGCTTAATACACATCCGTTTGTGGCTGCATACCTCAGTAAAGGTTTTCCATCATTACGTTCAAAATGGTTTTTTGAACATAAGAAATGGGTGAAAATCATACCTCGTGACGCTTACACGTACTTAGAATACCATTTCTATGATAAAAAAGGAAATGTTATTTCAGAATAAAAAACAAAAACCGCCTTTCGTGAGATTGGCGGTTTTTTTGTGGCTTTTTTTTTAAATAGCCACAAATTCACGAATTATTATAAAAAATTTAATTTGTGAATTCGTGGTTATTTTTTTATTTAGAGCAATTTCCAGCTATCCGTTTCAATCTTTTATTTTTTAAAGAAAAAACAAAAGGATTTCCACTTCTATCTGGGCTAGGATTTAGTTTTCATAAGTTTTTTTTATCCTATTTTTCACTTGAAAGAATAAAAATGAACTCACTATAGAAACAAAAGATATAAAATAAATCACTCCCAGCACATACTTCGTTTCTCCATCTCCTAATAAAATGAATTTTCTGAAGTCAAAAAAACTTATTCCAGAGACCAAAACACTAAACATATACGCTAAAGCAGCAAAAAAACTATATCTATAAAAATTGGAAGAGACTTTATATTTGCCATAAACAAAAGACATTAATTTTATTGGCAAAATAATATTATAAAGAAAAAACCATAAAAGTGTGATTTTTTCCGATTTTGATACAAGTGAAAATCCAAAATCTGTATAACAATTAAAAATTGTTGCCAGAAAAAGAATTGCTGAGTATAAATATATTATTTTCATATTCTAAATATCTAAAATTATTCTCTCACAATTTCAATTTTTCGTCTAATTTCATTTCCTGAAGCATCTACAACTGTAATATAATGTATTCCTGTTGTCGGGGTAATAGGCAGTTCATGAAAGGTTTTGGTTGTAGCTTTATAAACATCATCTACATACCAAAACAATTCTTTATCTCTTTCAGAATAAGCCACTTTTAAAATAACAGGCTGAACGTTACTATTAAAATCTTTTGTCAGATAGATTTTACTGTTGGCTTTTGGATAAATAAAATCCATTGTGGTGGTTTGCGTTCCTTCACATCCTTCTTTAAACGGAGGCAATGGCAAATATTCTATATGCTGGCTTTTGTAATACCAAGCCATAACCGGAGGCAGTACAAACCAGTTTTTCGTTATAATGTTTTCGACATTTTCACAACTGCTGTTGACCTGAAATTGTTCAGTTTTATCTAAATGAATCGTTCTGTGATACGGACAAACTTTAGTCGATTTTCCTTTTTTAGCAACCCATTGTTTGATTTTCGGACAATTATCCTTTGCTAGATAACCGCTTAAACGGCAAACCTCAACTTCGGCTAAATCTTTGTAAGGTGTATCAAACCATCTTTGCCTTGGCAGTACATTAAAAACGTCGAATAAAATAGGTGCTGCACTAGTAACTCCTGTCAAAGTCGGTCTTCCTTCTCCAGTTGCATTTCCGACCCAAACACCAACCACATATCTCGAATTGGTTCCGATTGCCCATGCATCTCTATTCCCGAAACTGGTTCCTGTTTTCCATGCAATTTTCAATGAACTGTCATAAAATTTCCACGCTTCATCTCCTTCTGGTCTGTTTACCTCTTCCATTGCGTTATAAGTCAGCCAAATTGATCCTGCGCCTAGAATATTCTTCTGAGTAGTTTCTGATCCAAAATCGGACTTAAAATCGTTTTTATAGTTTAACTCGGTAAACTCATTGGCTCTGTATTTCGCCTGATGTTTAGTAAAATAATTCAGTGTTGAAGATAAATTAGCGTAGGTTCTGCATAAATCCCACAAATTACTTTCGGCACCACCTAAAATAAGTGACAAGCCATAATGATCTGGCGTTTTATTTATATTTTTCAATTTAAACTTTTGCAATTCCTCATAAAATTTATTGACAGTAAATTCCTGAAGCATTAAAACCGCGGGAATATTCAGCGAACGAGATAATGCACGATGTGCTGGAACAGCTCCATCAAAAGTTAAATTGAAATTCTGAGGTGTATATCCCGAAATCTGTGTTGGAACATCAGCCACTAAAGTATTAGGCAGTAATTCGCCGTCGTCCAACATCGCACCGTACAAAAGGGGTTTCAAGATACTTCCTGTGCTCCTTGGTGCATCGATAATATCTACATCTTTTTGATGATCACTGTCTGCCGGAGAATTCCCAACATAGCTCATTACATTTCTGCTTTGAACATCAATTACCAAAATAGCCAGATTATGAACTTCATTCTGCTTGTACTGATTGTAATAATATCTCGCAATTTGATTAACGCGATTTTGCAAAGCGTAATCAATCGTAGTTTTTACTCTTGTTCCTTCTTCACTTTTAGCCACTCTCTGCAATAAATGAGGCGCGATTTGAGGCAGATCATAAGGTTTTTGAGGTAATGGTTCTTCTATTGAAAGTTCGTATGTCTGCTTGTCAATTATGCCCTCCTGATGTAGTTTTAATAAGAGTCTGTTGCGTTTATTCAGTAATTTTATCTGATTTTTTCCAGGATAAATTAAACTTGGCGCGTTCGGCAAAACGGCCAAAACCGCATTTTCTGCCCAAGATAATTGATTCGACTGGACACCAAAATAACGCCATGAAGCCATTTCCAGTCCAACAACATTTCCCCCAAATGGTGCATGCGCCGCGTACATTTCGAGAATCTGATCTTTGGAATACCCTAATTCTAATCGAGTGGCAAGAATTATTTCGATGATTTTTTCAAAATAAGTTCTGTTTTTTCCTTTTCTTGATAATCGGATAACTTGCTGTGTTAATGTACTTCCTCCTCTGACTACTTTTCCCGCTTTCTTATTTTGTTTAAAAGCATTTATCATCGCTCCGGGATTAAAACCGGGATGTTTATAGAAATATTCGTCTTCAAAATATACAATACACTTTTTGAATTTATCAGGAACACTGTCTTGCGCAGGAAAACGCCATTGTCCGTCGCGGGCAATTTTAGCCCCAAGAAGTTCTCCTTCTTTACTTTCAATAACAGTCGAATACGGTTCTTTAAATAAAGTTCGAGGTATCGAAAAATAGTAAATCAGCAAGAGCACAAAGGCAATTGCTGATTTTATTTTGTTTCTTTTTATCCAGTTTATGATGCGTTGGAAAAACGCTTTTAATTTATTTTTCAACGTAGTAATTATTTAACCGCAAAGACGCTAAGTTATTCGCAAAGTTCGCTAAGTTTTTTACTCGCAGATTCCGCAGATTGTGCAGATTTTTATTTTTATCTGCTTGATCTGCAAAATCCGCGGGAGACTTTATTTAACAACTTCAACCCAGAAACCTTTTGTTCGTGCCAAGAATGTATTGTCATACATCGCTTCGCATTGTAATCCAGGCAAATAATAATTTCCTAAATACGATGCGTTCAACAAAATTCGGAAAACTTTTGTTTCTCTAGCTTTCATTCCGAAATAGAAATTCGTTCTATCATCGCGAATATCAATATAATCAGCGATGTTGTTTACAGCATCTCCGTAATCTGTGAAACGAGTGTTTACAATTTCGAATCCTGATGGCAGAATCTGTGATAACGCCACATTTTGAACACTTTCTCCTCTTTGATTTTTAACGGTAACCTCGGCAACGAATTCAGTTCCTTGATTAATTCTTGAAACATTGATTACACTTCCTTTTCTATTTTTGAAAACAATAGAAGCCGTAACATCACTTTGAACTGCATTTTCTTGACCAATTGGCAATATTCCTGTATTCAATATGCGAACATAAACAGTGTTGGCTTTATTGTTTTTCAACGTAATACTGTTTGTGCCAGAAGCAACAGACAAACTACGATCTGCAACTGATTTGCCAGTATTTATCGTCTCGCCTTTTCCGTTTTTACTAAACTGAATATTAATTCCTTTCGGGCCATTGCTAACCGCAAATTTCGACATTGCATACAAACAATAAGCCGTTGTCTGCGTACTCATCCACTGGTTAGCCGACATTTCTTTAGCTAATTTAGAAGCTGTTACAAATGCTTTTTGTTTCTGATCTAAAAGAAGCATTGTTTCTAAAGCCATAGCCCTGTTTCTTTCGCTGGAACCATAATAGTAATAACTGTAGCCATCTGAACTTCCATCAATACTAGTTTTCAAGAACAAACTTTGTCCAGCCGATTTTTGCCCTGCCAAAACATAAGCCGCAGCCAAACGAAGCATACTTTCGTTCGAAATTCCTTTTGTTTCACGCAATCTGTTCATTGAAGATAAATCGGCACTTCCTGCTAAAGCCAAAGTGTATAATCTATAAGCCTGAGCTAAATCATTTCCATATTTAAGCTCAAAACGCCATTGTTTCGCTTCTTTCTGCTGATATGATAACCATTTTGATTTGAAATTAATTGGCAATACATATCCTTTTTTCTCTGCCTCAATTAAAAAATGTCCAGCATAAGAAGTTCCCCAATCATCTGCAATTGCATTTCCCTGCCAGTAAGGCAGTCCGCCGTTTGATAATTGGAAATTCCCTAATCTCGCAATTCCCGCTGCAATGTTTTTCTGAATCAAATCCTTGCGTTTCGCATCAATATCAGCCACGTCGCTTAAGTACAATTGAGGAAAAACCGAAGAAGTAGTCTGTTCTACACAACCATGCGGATATTGAATTAAGAACTGTAATCTTCCATTCAAATTCATCGATGGCATTGACGAAACTTCTAATCTTGCTTTGTTACTTCCGGCAATACCAAAAGTTTTCCATGAAATTGTTTTGGCACTATTTCGAGATAAAACAACATCTGTAAAAGTACTCGTAACTGGATTCGGATTCGTCATATCGATTTCAACATCATAAGTCGATTTCTCACTTCCTGATGTTGCTACAACCTGCACTTTTGCAATTCCAGTTGCAGCACCTACTACCAAATTAAAATACGCCATTTTTTCATCAGGCTGTGCAAAATTCAGTTTCTGAACAGCACTTCCTGCTACTTTCAATCCGTTACTTGTTTTTAGCTGAATTGTTACGTTTTTAATTTTATTTTCAGTTGCAAAAACCGTAACCGGAAGTGTCACTTTTTCTGATGGCGAAATCTTTCTAGGTAACGAAGCCAATACCATCAGCGGACTTTTAACCTGTGTTGCTTTTTCTACACTTCCGTAAGCGCTTGTATTTGCATCTCCCGCTACCACCATTGTTCGAACCGAACCAATATATTTTGGGAGTTTTAATTCGTGTGATTTCGTTTCTTCTTTTCCTAATTTAAATGGTCCATAATACAATACCACTGGTTTGAAACGGTTGGCTTTTTTAGCTTTTCCGCCACCTAAATCCTGATCACCTCCAATACTGAAAATCTGGTTTATTTTTCCGCCATAAGCACCAATCACATCATCATAAACATCCCAGGTTTTTACTCCAAGTGCCTCACGAACATAGAAACTATCCCATGCATTTGGTGTTTTAAAACGGGTTAAATCCAAAAGACCTTCATCAACAACCGCAATCGTATACGTCATTTCTTTACCTGATTTTTCTCCCACTTTTACTGTGAACGGCTGTTCTGGTCTTAATACATCAGGCATGTTAAGAGTTGGTGCCAAAATCGTGTTTTTATCCACCACTTCAATTGGAACAATTCCGTACATACGAATTGGCGAATCGTTTTTAGTTGTCGCGTGAGGCTGCAGCAATGTAATATTAAAATAAACATTTGGCGCCATTGCTCCAGTAATTGGAACCTCAACTTTTGTTTCTCCTTTTTTTGTTTCTACCCAAATGGTTTGTACCACTCTTGAGCCATTTTCAACAGAAATCAAGGCACGTCCGCCTTCACTAGAAGGGAAAGAAATCTGAGCTTTTTCTCCAACGGCATAATTCTTTTTATCAGTAGAAAAAACTAACATATTAGCTGTTGAAGCATCTCTGTTACGTGTTTTTCCAGACCAGATCGGCCAATCGATATTTACGGTTAGAGCAGTTGCATGACCGTCGTTTGTGTCTTCAACACGAATTAAATAACGTCCCCATTCTTCATCGGTTAAAGCAAATTGAAAGCTTCCTTTTCCGCTTGAATCGGTATTTATTACAATCGATTTATAAGCTGTTGTTGAATTTGATGAATTGTAATTCGACAAATTATCACTTGATGAATCCCACCACCATCTCCAATCTACTTTGTAAATTCTAACCTCCAGATTTCTCACTGCTTTTGGCCTTCCGTTTTCATCTACAGTTACCACATCAAAACGGTTGTTCGTTCTGGTTTCAAGCATATTATACTTGTTTAATTCAGGTGTTTTTAATCCGACATACGTTTGGTACGGCGAATAAGTTGTTGACATAACATCGGTGCTAAAATCACCTCCTTCTTCATACACTTTTGTAATAAAAGCAGCGCGAAGCATTCCTGGAGCCTGTCCTTGTAGTCTTGGCTGAATATTTACAGAAGCTTTTCCGCTTTCGTTTAATTTTCCGGAGAAAACATTGATTTCTTCTGTACTAAACTGACGTGTTATATCATCAAATGTATATTTATCATATCCTTTAAAAGTAGTGCTTTGCTGCGAAAATTTAGCCTGCATTTCTACATTCAGGTTTTTCGCAATCGCACCATGAAGCCAAGTTACTTCCAGATTATCTGTATTTAGGTAAGAAGCCGAAAGGTTTTTTCTGCTAAATGTATTTTTGATTTTTAAACGATTTGGCTTAATCGTTTCGATTTTAATACTCTTATAAAACTTAGCGCCACCGACACTTACCATAGCTTCCCAATTTCCTGTTGGAGCGTCTTGATTTGTCGGCACTATAAAGGCATAATGATTTAAATCGTTTGTTTTTTGAACCGTTTGATAAACTGTTTTTCCATTCGGATCATTTAATCTAAATTTAATTGGATGTGATTTTGGAAGTTTATTCGCAGCATCATTTAAAATGAAAGACAAATACAAATTATCTCCCGGACGCCAAACGCCTCTTTCTCCATAAATGAATCCTTTAAGCCCTTTTTGTAAAGTCTCGCCGGCAACATCAAAATTACTAACAGATAATGAAAGTCCGTCATCTAATTTCACGTAAGTCGATTGGTCTCCCAAAGTCACAATAGCAAAATAGGCGAATTTGTCTAATTGGAAAGAAGCAATTCCTTCACTGCTTGTCGCTTCTGATGCTATTTTCTGTTGTTGGAAATTATATAAATCCACTCTTGCATTTGAAACTGGTTCAGTTGTAACGATATTATTTACAGCAAATAAATACGATTTGTTCTCGCCTCGTTTCGCAATAACCCCTAAATCTGAAGCTAAAATATTGGTCGCAATTCTCGCATTATAATAATACGAACCTGTGCAAGGATCTTGACTTTCTCGCCAATCATAGTCATCATAATAGTAATAATCATCGTAAGAGTTGCCGCTGTAGTTTACATCATTTTCATCTACTTCTTCCTCTTCTGCTTCATCATCATTTCCATCAGATGTTTCACATTTATAAAGCGAATATTTCTTTTTATAGACAAACTCTACTCTATAAATCGCTCCTGGTTCTGGTTTGATGATTTTAGATAAATCTAAAGCATACGTATTCCATTTTGATAGATTGACTAGCGTGCTTTCTCTTAAATTGAGCGTAGTTTTAGCAATTGGCTGTGCTACTTTTTTAAGATTTTGCCCGCCGTTTAATTCGTTGTACTGCAAAAACTGAAGTATATTGTTTTTGTAAATTTTATACACTTTTACATCAACAGCACTTAAGTTTACGGCTTCAAAATTTAGTTTTAGATTGTTGGAACTTGGCAGAATCGTTCCGTTTTTAACAAAGCGGATATTTGGTTTTATCTGATCAAAAGAGATTTTTTCAGAATAATTATTCTCCATTTTCTTGCCATACTGGCTTTCAATTCCTTGAAAAACTTCCAATAATAATTCTCCTGTAACAACTTGTTCCGGTTCTTCATCAGGAACATATTCAACAGCTTCTTCTACAACTGCGGCTGCTGAATCTACTGCAACTGCTGCTGAATCAACCACAACAGCAGCTGAATCTACTGCAACCGCAACTGGTTCTGTAACAGCGACTGCAACTGGTTCTTCTTTTTTAGCTGCATTTTGATTGGTAAAATATACTTTCAGTAAATTTCCCTGAGTTGAAAACTTTAGATTATTCGTATTTTGAATCGAAACTAATCCAGCAAAATCCTGCCCTTTTTCCAAAGGCTCGGAAAAATTAATTAAAACCTGTTGATTGTTTCCGTCTGGAACTTCAACTTTAATCACTTTAAATTCGTTGATACTCGTGATCGGGAAATCGATTTTTCCTTTCTGGTCAATATCAAAATCACTTCCGTAATAAATAATCTCTAAGTTTGAAGCTTCTGATTGACGTTGAATACTGTCAATTATAAAACGAAATTCTTTAGCTGGTCCATTTGTTTTCTCAAACTTAATTTTAAGGTTATTTCCATTATGTTTGGCCTCAACCAGCTTTTGGGCAGTTTCCAAATCAATATTATCTGCTGTTTTTAAAACACAGTTTAAATATTGATATTCCTTGCTGTAGGATTGAATATCGCCTGTATTGATCGTAAAATCCTGTTTTACCGTTTTAACTGTAAAATTGAATTTGGAAAGTTCCTTTTCTTTCTCTTTTGGAATAGCAGTCAGTTTATCAAGGTTTAAAGTAACTTGATATTCTGTTCCCATTTTTAGTTTTTTCTCGGGAATAAAAGCTAAGGTATTGGTCGAAAGCGCAACGATTTTTCCTTTTACACTTGGCGAAATATCCAATAAATCGTCATCTAATTCCTGATTGGGCTTCCAATCATTTTTATCAAAAGCCAAAACCACACGAATATCTGAATCTGCCGAAACGATTCCGCCTGTGAAACTGGTAATGTAATCTTTGAATAATGAAAAATCCGAATTGAAGTCCGCAGCCGATTTTCTGCCACAGGATTGAAAAATAAAAAACACAAAAAATACGAGAGCTAAACCTTTTACTTTCACTTTTATCTAGAGTTAATTGGTTAACAAATAAAAAATAATGTCATTTACCGCTAAAATTCATAACAGTAAACTACAAATTATATTACAATAAAAGTAAATTATTTTTTGAATTATTTAAGAAGAAAATTCTCTACATTGATTATTTAACTTTTGTTGAAGCTTCTAATGTATTGTAGAGGTATTCAGGAGCTTATTCCAGCTATCCGCTATATCTTTTCATCCGCAAAAAAGCGGATAAAAAGGATGCCGCTTCTATCTGGGCTAGGACAATCATTCTTAAAAGACTATTTTACTTCATATTGTATATAAAACAGTATATTCGCACAGAATCAAAATAGAGCGAATGCAAGAAAGAAGTTTTACAGAAAAGAAATTTGTAACCAACAATAAAAAGAAGGTTATCAATATCTTGTATTTGATAACTCTCTTAATTTCTATCTCTTTTATTGATTATTATTTGTTGCCTAAGACCGTTACAAATGATGTTATTACTCATTATGCAGTAAGGAAAATGAGTGGTAAAAACCGTACTGGAAAACAAAATATTTCTTATCAGTTTCTCACTAAAAACGGATTGCATTTTGCTACCCAAAAAAAGTTCATTGAAGAAAATAATGTAGAGATTAAACACTCTTTATTGTTCGATACCATTACAAATGTCAAATCAAAACATGAAGATTATTCAGATTATGTGACTACTGGCTTTAATGGAATTATTTTTTACTGTTATGCTATACTTCTTTTCTCAATAGCCATAAGCCTAAAAATACTTCTCTCCAAAAAAGCAGTCTCTGAAAATGCCTTCTATAACATCATCTGTTTTAATTCATTCATGGCCTTTGTAACCACTTACATGATGTATTTGTTTTAGAAGAGAAACTACTTACGTCTTTCGAGAAAAAAACGTTTCATTAAATCAGCAGCTTCATTGGCCATAACGCCCGAAACCACAGTCGTTTTTGGATGCAGTTTTGTTCCCATGTTTAGAAATCCGCGTTGTTCGTCTCTAGCTCCAAAAACAATTTTAGAAATCTGGCTCCAATATAAAGCTCCTGCACACATTTGGCAAGGTTCAAGTGTTACGTAAAGGGTACAATCTTTTAAATATTTTCCACCAAGAAAATTTGCAGCGGCAGTTATAGATTGCATTTCAGCATGTGCCGTTACATCATTCAGTAATTCTGTCAAATTATGACTTCTTGCAATAACTTTATCAGCCACAACAATTACAGCTCCAACAGGAATTTCGCCTTTTTCAAAAGCCATTTCAGCTTCCTGCAAAGCTTTTTTCATAAAATATTCGTCGGTAAAAGGATTTATCATAGTTGCAAAAATAAGATTTTTACGTCGTATTTTTTATTACATTTAATTTTTGATATCACTTATGGAAAACAAATACAAAATAGCAATTCCGGAACCTTGCCATGAAAACTGGGATAAAATGACACCAAATGAAAATGGCCGATTTTGTTTGAGCTGTTCTAAAACAGTTGTGGATTTTACGTCAATGCTTCCAGAGGAAATTCAACAGTATTTTATTTCGCATAAAAATGTCTGTGGAAGACTTAAAAATGAACAGTTAAGTGAAATAAATATTCAGATTCCTTCTCAAATATTATACGGCCAAGTTCCTTATCGAAAAATATTTTTATTAGCACTTTTCATAACTATGGGCAATACATTGTTTAGCTGTCAGGACAAGGACGGAAATAAACAAAAAATAGATAAAGTTGAAGTTGTAGAAGATGCCAAACCAGAACAACATGTTACTACTGGAGTTATTTTGATGCCTGTAAATGAATTAAACGACGAAGAACATTCTCAATCTGGACAAGAAGAACCTCAATCTGGAAATTACGGGGTTATTTACAATTCTAATGATTTAGACGTTGCATCTGTTCCAAAAAACGGAATAAAAAAATTCAAATCTAATTTTTCAAAAAATCTTACCACTGCAAAACAAGGAGAAATATCCATTTTATTTGTAATTGAAGGCGACGGAAGTCTAAGTAATTTTAATATACTTAAAAATACAACTTCGGCAAGTGAAAAAGATATTATCGGAATTTTAGAAAAAATGCCAAAATGGATTCCAGGTAAACGAAAAAATCGAATTGTTCGCTCCACTTACACTTTGCAAATTCCATTTAAGTAAGAAAGAATGAAATATAAAATAACCATACCTGAACCCTGTCATGAAGATTGGAACAAAATGAAACCAAATGAAAATGGTCGTTTCTGTATGAGTTGCTCTAAAACGGTTGTTGATTTTACTTCTATGCTCCCAGAGGAAATGCAGCATTTTTTTATTCAAAATAAAAATGGCAAAATTTGTGGCCGATTTAGAAAATCACAGTTAGATACTATAACAATTCAAATTCCAAGCAAAGTTTTGTATACGCAACCCAATTATTATAAAATGTTTCTTTTAGCCTTATTCATAGCTATGGGAAATACCTTGTTTAGCTGTCAAAATAAAGACGGACAAAAACAAAAAATTGACAAAGTTGAAGTGGTAAAAGATTCAGATGCAAGCTCACATATAGCTGTTGGAGAACCAGCTATCGATGAAAACAGTACAAAACAAGCTGTTGTACCTCCTCCGCCACCACCCAAAACAGATCAGGTTAAATTTGTAAAACCAGTCGACGACAGCAAATCAAAATCAGATAAAACTAATGGCAAAAAAAACGCCTCAATAGAGAAACCAATTTATGTTAGTGGTGAAATAGTTTCTGAAACTAATGCAGAATTCCCTGGCGGTATTGATCAATTTTATACCTTTTTTGCAAAAGAATTTAAGAGACCCGAAAATTCTAATACCACAAGTACTAGACTCGCTTTTGCGGTGGAAAAAAATGGCTCTGTCTCTTTTTTGGAATGTTCACCAGCCGTTGATCAGGCACTGGAAAATGAAATTATCCGGGTTTTAAAATTATGTCCCAAATGGCAGCCGGGACAATCTGACGGCAAAAAAGTAAAAAGACAATATTCTTTACCTATTACGCTGCAATAGTAATTCCTATAACATATCTCGTCGCTGAAATTAAATTTAAAACCGTAAATTTGCTTTTTTCCTTACAATGAAAAGCGATTTACTTTCCAACATATATAATCCAGCCGATTTACGTCTTTTAAAAGAAGAACAGCTTACTCAGGTTGCGCAGGAATTACGCCAATTTATTATTGATGTGGTTTCGGTAAAAGAAGGGCATTTGGGCGCTAGTTTGGGCGTTGTCGAATTGACAATTGCACTTCATTATGTTTTTAATACTCCCGAAGATTTGTTGGTTTGGGATGTAGGTCATCAGGCTTATGGTCATAAAATCTTAACCGAAAGAAGAGAAAATTTCTACACGAACAGACAATTGGACGGAATTTCTGGTTTTCCCAAAAGAGCAGAAAGTGTTTACGATACTTTTGGTGTCGGACATTCATCTACTTCTATTTCTGCAGCCCTTGGAATGGCTATTGCCTCTAAATTAAAAGGCGATTTAGACAAAGAACATATTGCAGTTATTGGTGATGCTTCTATCGCCAGCGGAATGGCTTTTGAAGGTTTAAATCACGCTGGAGTTACAGATGCTAACATTCTTGTCATTTTAAATGATAATGCAATTGGAATTGATCCAAGCGTTGGTGCCTTAAAAAAATATCTTACTGCTGTTAAAAACGGCAAAAATCCGAGACAGAACAACATCATAAAATCTTTAAATTTTGATTATTCAGGACCAATTGACGGACATGATCTTCCAAAATTAATTAAAGAATTAAACCGATTAAAAAAGATAAAAGGACCGAAATTCCTTCATATTGTTACTATAAAAGGAAAAGGTTTACAACAGGCTGAAGAAAATCAGGTGAAATATCACGCGCCTGGAAAATTCGACGCTTCAACTGGAGAAATTCATTTAAAATCAGAAGAAAATCTTCCGCCTAAATATCAGGATGTTTTTGGTTTAACCATTTTGGATTTGGCCAAAAAGAATGAAAAAATAATCGGAATCACTCCAGCAATGCCTTCTGGAAGTTCATTGAAATTTATGATGGACGAATTGCCGGAACGTGCTTTTGACGTTGGAATTGCCGAACAGCACGCCGTAACGCTTGCTGCTGGAATGGCGACTCAAGACATGATTATCTATTGCAATATTTATTCAACCTTTTTGCAGCGCGCCTATGATCAGGTTATTCATGATGTGGCTTTACAAGATTTACCTGTTATTTTCTGCTTAGATCGTGCTGGTTTAGTAGGCGAAGATGGCGCAACGCATCATGGCGTTTTTGATATTGCCTACCTGCGTTCGATTCCAAACATGATGATTTATGCACCGCTTAACGAAATCGAACTCCAAAACATTTTATACACTGTTCAATTAGAATTAAATCATCCTATTGCCATTCGATATCCGAGAGGACGAGGTGTAATTCCAAATTGGGAAGTAGAAAATTTCAGACATTATGAAAAAATTAAAATCGGAGAGGCAAAATGCCTAAAAGATGGTACGAAAATTGCTGTTCTGTCGGCCGGAACAATTGGGAATAATGTTATTGAGGCTTTGAAAGATTCTACCAATTCGGAAACTATTGCCCATTACAATTTTAGTTTTATTAAACCATTAGACATCAATACATTAGAAACTATTTTCTCAACTTTCAAACATATCATTACAATTGAAGACGGAGTTAAAAATGGTGGATTTGGAAGTGCAATTTTGGAGTTTGCAGCATCTAATAATTTCAAAAATGAGATTGAAATTATGGGAGTTCCAGATGAATTTATCGAGCATGGAACAGTAAACCAGCTGCAACAAATCTGTAAAGTTGACGTTAAAAGTTTAGTAAACCTTTTTTCTAACCGTTCAAAATAATTATTTTGCGATACCAAAAAAAAATTACCTAATGAAATTATTGCGTTCTACCCTTTTATTATTTTTACTTTTATGTGCCTCGAGCAGTTTTTCTCAGATTATACAAACGACTTTGAGTCCGAATCAGGCGCCAAAACCGCCTTCCAATTGGTCAAAAAAGAATCAGCTGGGTTTTGATATTTCCGAAATTGCTTTTGTAAACTGGAGTGCCGGGGGAACCAGCTCTATTTCAGGTTTATTTAAAGGAGAATTTGGACGAACTTATATAAAGAAAAACCATAAATGGGTTAACGAACTTATTGTAAAATATGGTTTAAACAAACAAGATGGAACAGAGTTAAGAAAAACTGACGACGCTCTCCAGTTTAACTCGACTTACGGGTTTAGAAAAGACACAGCTTCAAACTGGTACTACTCGTCAAAATTAAATTTCAACACTCAGTTTACAAACGGTTATAATTATCCAAACAGAGATGTTGCAATCTCTAAACCTTTTGCTCCAGCCTATATCTTTTTGGGAGCCGGAGCGGAGAATGCCAATAAAGCTAAAAACAGAGTGTTTTATTTCTCTCCAATTACGTTAAAAACTACTTTAGTATTAGATCAATATCTTGCAAATCAAGGTTCTTTCGGGGTTAAGAAAGCGGTATATGCACCTGATCCGCTAGATCCTACACAGCAGATTTTAATTGAGGAAGGTCAAAAGGTAAAAGCCGAATTTGGTATCCTTTTCACCGCTTACATGAAAAATGAAATCTATAAAAACGTTTTCTACGAAAACAGATTAAGTTTATATACTGATTATCTAAATAAATTCGGAAATGTCGATATCGATTATGATACCCGTTTAGATCTTGTTGTAAATGCGTATGTAAAAGCTAATATTGGAGTTCACTTGATTTATGACGATGATATTAAAACCAAAAAAGATGTTGTAGATCCTACTACAGGAGCAAAAACTCAAGTAAACGACGGACCAAGAATGCAGTTAAGACAAGTACTTGGAGTTGGTCTGGTTTATGCTTTCAAATAAATTAAAGTAACAGCTATAAAAAAAAGCATCTTTTAATATTCTAAAAGATGCTTTTTTATTTGTTTAACATTATTACTAACGCTTTTTCTGACCTTGGATTGTTTCATATAATTCCAGTGCATTTCCGTCCGTCAGTAATGAAACATAATGGCAAATATGTAACAAACGCTCATATAAATTTCCTTTATCTAAATGATGTTTTTCCGGCAACATTTTCAAAATCAATTTGTCGTAGTTTGAAGCTGTTCCTTCATATTTATTATTAAAAGCAGTTATAAATTTGTCCAATAAAGTCTGGATAATCTGATACCCTACAATTTCTTTCTCGATTACTTCACGGCTTTGATAGATCTTTTCAATGCTTAGTTTGATGATATCATTCATCTGAGCTTTGTATTTGCTCTTCTCGGTTAAAGCATAAGGGAATTTACCCGCCAGAATAGCTTCTTCATTTTCAATAAAAACCTCTACTGCATCATTAATTAAAGAGCCAATAGCAAGCGCACGCAAATAGCTAATTCGATCTTCTTTGGTTTCTAATGTTTTGTATTTGGCAACACCAATATTATCTTTTACCAGTTTGATCAAATATTCTAAAGCATAATCTTCAGAAACTAGACCTAGGTTTATTCCGTCTTCAAAGTCAATAATCGTATAACAAATATCGTCTGCCGCTTCTACTAAATAAGCTAAAGGATGTCTTTCAAAACCAATATCATCTCCAGATTTATTGGCAATCATTCCCATATCTTTGGCAACTTCTTCAAAAAATAATTTATCGGATTGAAAGAAACCGTATTTTTTATCGGCAATATTATTAGTTGGCTTTTTCGGTAAACTTTCTTTTGGATATTTCATAAAAGCCCCAAGAGTTGCATACGAAATACGAAGTCCTCCCTCAATTCCTGGACGACTTGCTGTTAATACAGAAAAACCATTTGCATTTCCTTCAAAATCAATTAAATCCTGCCATTGTTTATCGGTTAGCTGATTTCTAAATTTCTGACCGTTTCCTATAGAAAAATATTCGCCAATTGCTTTTTCTCCAGAATGTCCAAAAGGCGGATTCCCGATATCGTGCGCCAATGAAGCTGCTGCCACAATAGCACCAAAATCGTTCATATGATAACCGTGAATTTCTTTTAGATACGGATATTTCTCAATGATTTTCTTTCCAACCAAACGTCCAAGCGAACGTCCTACAACAGAAACTTCCAAACTGTGCGTTAAACGAGTATGCACAAAATCGGTTTTAGAAAGCGGAATAACTTGTGTTTTATCTTGTAAACTTCTAAAAGCAGAAGAAAATATAATTCGGTCATAATCTACTTCAAACCCCAAACGAGTATCATCTTGTTCTACACGTAATCTTTTGCTTGTATCTCCCTGACGTTTTAAGGATAAAAGTTGTTCCCAGTTCATTTTTGAATTTTAGATTTCTGAATTTAGATTTTAGATTATTCATCTAAACGTCAAAAATACGTTTTATTTTAGGATAAAAATAGGCTACAGAATAATTTGATTCAAGTTTTGTCTGCCACTAATTTCACTAATTAACACAAATGATTGCGCTCAAATTACTTCGTGAAAATTTGTGAAATTAGTAGCCGAAAATTTTCGTTTTCAAAAGAATCTTTAGTCCCGCTATCCGCTATATCTTTTTCTAGTCTCGTTTTTAGAAACGAGACCAGAAAAAGGATGCCGCTTCTATCGGGGCTAGACTAGAAATTTTTATTTTCATAAGAACTTTACTAAACAAAAAAGCGCTTCAAATTGAAGCGCTTTTTCATATTTATGTAAAACCTAAAACTAGAAGTTTTTAGAAATCCCAATATTTACTGTTTTACCGAAATTGAAGTAGAAACTATTAATATCTGGTCCGTTGTTGTCATAACTTAATGTTTCGTATCCTAAACCTCCAATGCTGAAGTTAAGACCAAAACCCTTTTTCATATTTATGAAAAGTGCTGGAGTCACACCAGCATACAAGCCGTCTGCTTTGGATTCACTTTCGCCTAGCGCTGCAATTACTTTATTCTTTTCACTTTGGAAACCAGCTCCTAAATCAGCAAATACTGAAAAGGTCTCATTTAACGGAACAGAATAACGTAAAAATGCACCCGCTTTAAAATTATTAATTTTTGATTCCGTAATCCCTTCAAATTCACTTTTTGAAGAAGCAACTACAAACTCTCCCCCAACAGTCCAGTTATTATTAAACTGATAACCCACTCTAGGAGAAAAATTAAATTGATTGTTTTTGTCTTTTGATGTTTGAAATTCTCTATTAGTTGAAGTGTAACCAATGTTTCCACCAACTAAAATTGTTCCCTTTTGGGCATTTGCAAAGCCAAATACTGACAATGCAAGAATAAGTAGCATTTTTTTCATGTTTAATGTTTATTTAAGATTTACATGTAAACAACAAGTAAAATACCAACATACAGTAGTAGTAATTTTCTTAATCATTAATTAATAACAGTCTGGTGAAAAAGGGTAAAAAATTAAAATAACACTAAGAAATGGTTATAAAAAAAGCATCTACCGAGGCAGATGCTTTCTGAAATTGAATTTTATAAAACTTAAGATTAGAAGTTTTTAGAAATTCCGATATTAAATGTTTTACCGAAATTGAAGTAGAAATTACTATAATCTTCTCCATTATCGTCATAGCTTAATGTCTCGTATCCTAAACCTCCGATGCTAAAGTTAAGACCAAAACCTTTTTTCATATTGATGAAAAGCGCTGGAGTTACATCTACATAAGCACCATCTCCTTTGTATCTTACATAGCTATTATTAGTAGCATAATCTTTATTTTTTACAGTTTGGAAACCTGCTCCCATATCTGCAAAAACAGAGAAAGTCTGGCTTAATGATTTCGTATAACGTACAAAACCTCCAGTTCTAAATTTATTGTCTTTGTATTTTTCAGTTGGATTCTCAACATCAGTTGAACTTAATGAAAGTTCTCCTCCAACTGTCCAGTTTTCGTGAAATTGGTAACCTACTTTAGGAGCAAAAGTAAAAGTACTTGCTTTAGCCTCGCTAAATCTGAATTCTGATTTTTCAGAAGTATAACCAATGTTTCCACCTACTAAGATTGTTCCTTTTTGTGCATTTGCAAAACTGCAGATAGCTAATGCAGCCATCACTAGAATTTTTTTCATGATTTGGGTTTATTTTTAATTTTAGCATTCCTTTAACAATAACAATGCCGTGAATAAAGGACTTTATGATTTTTTTAATAATTACTTTAGAAGGTAAAATGTAGCAATCGAAACTATTTCTGTTTACTTTTGTAGCAAACAAAAAGTCATGTCGATAGAAGTAAACAGTATATCAAAAAGTTACGGAGAGCAAAAAGCTTTAAATGAAATTTCTTTTAAAATTGAGAAAGGAGAAATCGTAGGATTTCTTGGTCCAAATGGAGCTGGAAAATCTACTTTAATGAAAATTTTGACCACTTATTTACTTGCCGATAGTGGCTCAGCCCTTGTAAATGGTCACGATGTCATGACAAACACCAAAGAAGTGCAACGTTCTATTGGTTACTTACCAGAGCATAATCCGTTGTATTTGGACTTGTATGTTCGTGAGTATTTGGCTTTTAATGCCGACGTTTACAACGTGCCAAAATCGAGAATTGAAGAAGTTATTCAACTGACAGGACTGACATCTGAAAGCCATAAAAAGATCAGCCAGCTTTCTAAAGGATACCGTCAGCGTGTTGGTTTAGCAAATGCTTTACTTCATGATCCAGAAGTTTTAATTTTGGATGAACCAACTACCGGACTGGATCCGAACCAGTTAATGGAAATTCGTAATGTGATTAAAAATGCAGGAAAAAATAAAACTGTTTTTTTATCCACTCACATCATGCAGGAAGTCGAAGCCATTTGTGATCGTGTCATAATTATTGACAAAGGACAGATTGTTGCCGACAATAAATTAGATCATTTAGTGACTGCAGATAAAGAACAAGTTATTGAAGTTGAGTTTGATTACAAAGTAGAGGAACAGCTTTTAGCTAAATTGGAAAATATTTCTTCTTATATCAATACACATGACATGACATGGGAGCTAACTTTTATTACCGAAAAAGATATGCGTCCTGCCATTTTTGATTTTGCCAATGAAAATGGTTTAAAAACGTTGCAATTGAATCAAAAAAATAAAAACCTGGAAGCTGTATTTAGAGAGATTACTAAATAAGTTTTCAGCCACAGTTACAGTTCCCCGTAAAAAAAGCGGTATGTTTTTAGTCAAAAACATACCGCTTTTTCTTTTACTCATTCCTTAAAATCAATTATTTACACATAAATCACAAATTAATTCTATTTTTATTTAGACTTATTATAAATAGTTTATATCTTTGGCACATCAAAATATAAATGCCACAAGTATGTTACGTACACTCCACACCTTTAAAAAAAATATTTCAGCTGTTTTAATTTACGCATCAAATCTTCAAGAAAAGTTTTCAAATCAATTGGAAAAAATTGTACTGCAATAAACTTCTAGTTCAAAAGCTTAAAAAAGATTGTTTTCTAAATCATGGATTTAGAAAATGCTAAAATTCAAACCAAATGAAAAATATCATAACCTCCATAATGCTTGCTTTTTCGGTATATGGATTTTCTCAAGAAAAAGAAAAAAATGACAGCATTGTTGAAACGACTATAAATGCATTAGATGAAATTGTGATTAGTAAAAAGAAAGTTCTATACACACAGAAGTCAGACCGTCTCGTTTTTAACGTAGAAAACAGCATCGTGTCTGAAGGCGGGACCGCGCTTGACGTATTATCACGTGCGCCAGGCGTTGTTGTGTCTCAGGATGGCGATTTGTCTATTCGCGGACAGCAAGGTGTTGCCGTGATGATAAATGGTAAACTGACACAGCTTTCACAGAAAGAATTAGCTAATTATTTAAAAGCTACTACCTCATCTAATATCAAACAAATAGAAGTTATTACAAACCCTTCTTCTAAATATGATGCAGCAGGGAAAGCTGGAATTATCAACATTATTTTAAAGAAACCAAATGCTTCCGGTTTAAAAGGAACTGCTTTTACCAGTTACGGACGAGGCAGAAAGAACAGAACAAACTCTGGCTTCAATTTAAACTACAACAAAGATAAATGGGGCGTTTTTGGAAACTATAGCTATACTTTCCGAGGCGAAGAAGAACATAAAGAATTCAATCAAGTTCAGTTTACAGATCAAACGCGTCAAGAAATTGCTAGTAAAAATCATCAGACCTCGATTACAGATGAACCTTTAACTTCTAATAATTTTAAAGTTGGAACACAATACGAAGTTTCGCCTAAAACTAATTTAGAGGTTTATGTTGATGCCAAAATTGGACGTTATCAAAATATAGCCGACGGAACTAACACTGTTTTCAATACAGCCAATCAGCCTATTTTTGATGCCATTACTTATAATGACAGTAAAGAAAAATGGTTTGATTATACCTATGCTTTTTCTGGAGTTCATAAATTTAATACAGAAGGAAAAAATATGTCTTTTGATTTTGAATATGAAACTTCAAAATTTAGATCTAATCAATTTCAAAGTGCTTCTAATACAGCCAATGCAACGACTGTAAACGATCGTCGCGGTTATATACCTTCTCAGTTAAAAGTATTTACAGGAAAAGTTGATTTTGTAAATCCGTTCAAAGAAAAACAATCTATGGAATGGGGTTTTAAAGCCAGCATTAAAAACAACAACAATCCATCTGTTTACGAATATTATGATAACAATCAATGGTTAATCGATTTTAATTCGACCAACCATTTTGAATACAATGAGCAGATTTATGCAGCTTATGCAAATTATAAATATCAGCTGGAAAAATTAAACATTCAAGCTGGTTTAAGAACCGAATTTACTGCGATAAACATTGATCAGAAAACGTTAAACGAACAGCATAAAGATGATTATTTGAAATGGTTTCCTAGCCTTTCTTTAAAATATGAATTTACAAGTAATCATTCTGCCCATGCTTCTTACAGCAAAAGAATCAACAGACCAAGTCAGTTTGATTTGAATCCGTTTCGTTTCTATGATGACTCATTCAATTATTCACAAGGAAATCCGAACCTTATTCCAGAGATTACGCATGCCATGGAAATTGGTTATGCCTGGAAAAGTAATTTTATGGCTTCTGTTTATTTCAACAGCACAAAAGATGTTTTTACGGAAGTTTACAATTATAACCCAGATACTAATACGACAGTTACGACTCAGATTAATGTGGACAAATCTTATAATTACGGAGTAAACATTACAAATACTACCGAATTAAATAAATGGTGGTCTGTAAATACTTTATTTAATGTTTTTGAGAATAAGTTTATGGGGAATGTTTTAAACAGTTCTACCATTGATCCTATCATGACTTTAAATGTAAGTGTTCAAAATTCTTTCACCATTACCGATACTTGGAAAGCAGAAGGAAATGCACAATATCAATCGAAATCAAACCTTGGAGTTTACCAGCGAGATGATTTCTTTGATTTCAGCATCGGAATTTCGAAGCAAGTTTTAGCTAAAAAGGGAAACATCAAACTTAATTTTACTGATGTTTTCAATACCAATAATTTCTACATCAAATCTGTAGTTGCGCAGACTAGTATTGACAAGAGATATGACCTCGACAATCGTATTGCAACAATTGCATTTACATACCGTATATAAAAGTTTCGTTCTTTAAATACCTTGTTTTTTGTTTTTTTTTGTGTTAGTTAAGAGCCTGTTCCTTCAAACAGGCTCTTCTATATTATAGGAAGTTCCATAGTTTTCTCTTCCACAGATTCACGAATTATTCTAACGATAAGAGTGATTTGAAATTATTCTTTAGTCTTAATTTCACCAATACATCATACCATAAAAAAAGTCTTTTTAAAGCTTACCTAACTTTAAAAAGACTCTTAAAAAATATTTTGACTGCTTAACTTTTCTTTGTTTTTTTCTTTCTTCCCCACCAGATATAAAAACCCGTTAACGGAAGACTGGCACAAATTAAACTGGCCGTAAAATAGATAATTTTTGTAGTTATACCGCCAATTGCACCTACGTGAAGGCTATAATTTGAACGGCTCATCCAATCGTGAAATTTTTCATCACCAATATATTTTTTGGAACTTGGAAGCAATTCTAATGTTTTCTGATCAAAATATAAATCTCTCCAATTTCCGTTATGCATATCAGTACAGGCATAAAAATTATCTTTTGGTTCGTCTGGAAAATGAATAATTACAGCTTCATTATTGTGTTTTGCAATTTCTTTTCGCACTTTATCGAAAATAATATCTGCCGAAGTCAGCATATCGTATTTCGGTTTTGAAAGTGTATCTTTTTTTACTGCAACGACTTCTTTCTTTTCTTTTTCATTGGTAAAACCTCCCGTAATCCAGTAAGTGCTTTCCCTTACCCAATGAAAACTCATAATTAACCCTGTCAATGCAATTAGAAAGGCCAGAATAAGCGAATAAAAACCTAAAACATTATGTAAATCGTAATTAAGTCTTTTAAAACGGGCATTCCATTTTATTTTAAAACTACTGTTTATTGTTGTTTTATTCCACTTTTTAGGAAACCATAAAATTATGCCACTAACGAGAAGAAAAAAGAAAATCAAAGTAGCCCAAGAGGTTATGGTTGTTCCAATTTCTTTTCCGAGCCATAGGTAACGATGTCCTTCATCAATTTCATGAAAAAAATCCTCATGATCTACCATTCCGGTTATTTTACCGTTATAAGGATTTACATAAATCAAAGAATCTGATTCTATATCAACTTTTATTGTTTTATCCAAACCATTATACCATACGCCGTGAATAGCCTTTTCTGGCAGGGCTTTTTTTACTGCAGCATAAATTTTGGAAGGCGGTAAAACCTTATGAGAAGTTTGAGCTTCTACATTTAGCCAAGGCGAAGTAAGTTCCCTTATTTCTTGTTGAAAAACCAAAATACAGCCGGTAATTCCCATTATAAAAACGACAATTCCTGAAGCTAATCCTAGCCATAAATGAAACCAGGCATTTATTTTACTGAAACGTGACTTTTCTTTGGATTTTGTTTTTGATGATTGTTTTTTAATGACATTCATTTTATTACTATTTTAAAAACATGACAAAACCATATAATCACAGCTTATCAGCAATGATTATATGGTAATGCGTAATAGGAAAATTAGATATTAAATATTATCTTTTTTTCAATTTTGTAATTGCAGGCAAGTTTACACCTCCAGTAATAACAGCGCCTTTAACAGCAACACCTGAGTTAATATCAATTTGGTAAACACGACCTTCGTCATTTGTTACGAAACTTTTGTAAACTTTTCCATTTTCTGTGTAAGCACTTCCAAAACCATAGTAGTTATCTCCAGCGTGATCAGGCAAGTTGGTAACTTGTGTAATTGATTTTGTACTTAAATCTAAAATAGCACATTTAAATTTGAAAGTTCCGTAGTTTAAGAAGCTCCAGTTTCCTTGATCTGGATCAATTGCAGTAGGAATATAGTTGATTAATACTTTTTCATCTCCAACTGGATAAGCCGATACTACTCTTCCGCTAAGAGAACTTGCTTCGATATCAAAGAAATAAGAAGAATCAAACTCTGTTTGTCCTTTTTTGATTCTCAAAATTCCCGAATGACCAGAAGTAGCTGCATAACCACAAGTACGAGAGTTTGAAGAGAATGTATAAATATCTCCAGATTCTGTTTGAACCATACCTGTATTAGTATAGTATTGACCAATAGTAGTTGTACGAGAATCTGTAATAGTTTTAACATAAGTCAAAGATGGGTAATCGTAAACTTTTACTACTGCATTTCCATTGTAAAGTTTCCAAGCAGCATCACGCTCAAATGTAGAAATGAAAAGTTTATTTCCAGATACATTTACACTAGTTGGCCATAAGAAATGCCCATTAGAAATTGCGAAGTCATCTGTTTTACGATTTGTAATACTAGCTGTTGCAGGATCGTAAATAATCAACTCGTTTTGTGTTGAACTAGCATCCCAAGGAGAATTAACTAAGACTAATTTATCGTCATCTGTAGTTCCGTAAGCATAAGTATCTCCTGTAAAAACATTTTTGCTTTTTGCTAAAATACCGTCAGAATTAAGATAGTATCCAACAGACCCTTCATTTTCTCCGCTAAGAGCAAAAAATGTATTTGCTACCGGAACACCTGCACTTGCAGCCTGCTCGATACCTTTTCCAACCATGTTAATATCTCCAGTCATGATTTCATCTAGAGACTCAAACTGCCAGATATAAGTATCCCAATCATTGGTTTGGTATGCCAATACATAACTTACGTCTGCAGGGTTTTCTACTGACGAGTTATCATCGCTGCTACATGAAAATGTAACAGCCGCTAATATGAATAACGCTAGAAGTGTTTTAGTTCTTGTTATCATTGTTTTAAAATTTAAAAATTATTTATTTAGTTTATAAAGTATCTGAATTTAGCCGTAAATGATCTTCCTGGCTTTTGTACCATAAAGTAATCGTATACTTTTTTATCAGTAATATTATTGCATTCTAAGCCTATGTTGTAAGTTCCTTTTCCAAAAGTATAAGCAGCACCGATGCTTTGTGTAAACTGCTCAGGGATAAACCTTCTTGTGCTAGGGTCACCATTTTTAGTTGATTTCAAGTAGTATTCCCCAATATAATTTGCGAACAAATTAACTCTTAGAATATCATCTGCAGTTTTAAGTTTTCTAAAAGTGAATCCCATATTTGCATTTCCATATAAAATTGGAACATTGGCAATTTGAGTTCCTTTGTAGTCATTTTTAATATTTGTCCACGGTGGGTCAAAATTACTTTGGTCAATTGTTCTCTGATAGGTTACGTTTGCTTCAAAAGTCAACCAATTTTTGTATCCGTAATTAATCGCTCCATCAACACCTGTAACTCTCACGTCAGCTAAATTTTCATAATAGATCTGAGCAGCACCTTCTGATCTGATCTGAATGAAGTTTTTTGCATTTCTGTATATGAAATTCCCTTGAAAACCATATGAATGTTTAGTGAATACTTTTTTATAAGCAAATCCTACATTATAATTATCACTTTCCTCTGGATACAATACTGATGCAGGCAAAACATTTAATCCGTCTCCTAACATTTCTTCGGCACTCGGAAGGCGGAAAGCATGCTCATATGATGCTTTTAATTGTAAATCGCTTGTTACAAAATATGCTAAAGCCGTTCCATACCCCCAATCATCGAAAGAATTGGTCAAAACTTCATATTGTCTATCAGCTGCATAATCATCGACAATATCAATCATTCTGGTTTTCAAAAAGTATTTTTTACCAAATACTACAACAGATAGTTTTCGATCAAGCGCTGCCAGATTATAGGATAATCCTAAAATACTTTTATCTAAGCTAGGAGAACCCGGCTTAGGTGGATCCTTTCTATATTGTTCTTCTTCTTTACGTTTTAAACTATTAACAGCATAATTAAAAGCTAGATATTGTTTGTCATCTAAATCGTATTTGAAATTGGCATTAGCCTGAAAAGAATTATCATCATAAACATAGATTGTTTTTTCACGATTTATCTCTCCACTATTACTTAATCTATTGTATGTACGACTTCCATCCCATTTATATCTGTATGAAGAAGTATCTACAGAACGACTGCTAACCATATTGTATGAAGCAATAAAATTCACTGATAGCTTCTTTGTAAAAAGACTATCCATTTTATATTTAATAGTTGGAACAAAAGCCTTACTGTCTTTAAATGCATCACCAACAACATTTTGCATAGTTGCTCCAGTCTGTATTTCCTTTTTGTTAGCAGATGCCATCATTCCAAAAACAAGATAATCAGCATATTTCTTATTTTTCACTCCGACTTCACCAATAATTCCACCCGATTTATAACCATCATGAAAATGTTTGTAAGGCTGTACAGGACCAAAATTTCCAAAACTATCCGCCACACTTACATCAACTTTATAACTATTGTCCGAATAATTGCCAAAAGCATTTAAGTTAGCTACAAAACCTTTTTTTCCGCTGAAACGTGTATTAATAGCTAACTTATGCGTATTGAAAGATCCAAAACTATATGAAGCATCAACATAACGTTTTACAGATTGGTTTGTAATAATATTTATAGCACCTCCCAAAGCATCGGTACCTAACTCTACAGGAACAACTCCTTTGTAAACTTCAATACGCTCTGCCAAGTTAACTGGTATATTATTCAATGTAAAAGATGATCCGTAATTATCAATTGGAATACCATCTAGAAAGAATTTAACCTGATTTCCTGTAAATCCATTTAAAGAAAAATTAAAATCAGACCCCATTCCTCCTGTTTCTCTAACACGGATTCCTGTAGTTCTATTTAAAACCTGATTTAAATCGCTAGAAGTATTATGAATCATTTTTAAATCAACAGCAGTAATATTAAAAGGCTGTTCTCTTACTCGCTCTACTTTAGTTTTTCCAGTTACCTGAACTTCATCTAAAGCCGCCATATCTTCTTCGATAGTGATTTTTGGCGCGGTTTGATTGGATTGTAAATTAATTTTTGTCTGCTTGGATTTGTAACCTACGTAATTAACAACTAAAGTATAATTACCTGGTTCAGCTGTAATTTCATACTCTCCATTTGCATTTGTAAGAGCTGCATAAGAAGTTCCTTTTAGGGCTACAGAAACACCTTCTGCAGGTTGACCATTTTCTGCCATTACCACTCCACTTAAAACTACTTTGCTTTTTTGCGAGAAACCTTGAACTGAAGAAAGTATCATCAACAGCAAGATTACAATTCTTTTAACTTGCATTATTTAAAATTAGTTTAAATTAAATTTAGCACAAAATTAACATCAAGAATCAGCTTTGACAAATTATTTTTAATTATTCTAAATAAAATCTTTTATTAACTTAAAAAATGATTTTTATATAAAAAAAAGATGCTTTCTTAAGATTTAATTAATTTTAGATTAAAATCACATTAGAAAACTATATTAGTAGCATTCAATTTTCAAAATTTAATTTCTAAAAAAACTTACAAAAAACAAAAAATCCTGCCGAGTCAGCAGGATTTTCCAAAAAGGTATTTATTTCAAATTATTATTATTTTAACATTTCCAACATCACTTCGATTACGATCTTAATATCCTCTTCTGTAGTCCGCCAATTTACAAATGAAGCGCGAATTCCTTTTTTATTTTGATAGAAAGTCGGTGTCATAAATACTTTTCCTGTATCGTTTAATCTTACTAAAAAATCGTTTACTTTATCCTGATTTTCATTTCCTTTTAAAGTAAAACAAACATTGCTTAAACGAATCGGAGCCAAAAGTTCAAATCTACCATCATCGACCAGTGCATTTCCAAAATGAAGCGCCAATAATGTACTTTTTTCAATTAAATCCTGAAAACCTTCTTTTCCATAAGCCACTAGAGAAAACCAAACCGGAAGCGCTCTTAAACGACGTGAATTTTCAGGAACTACATTAAGATAATTAAAATTCTCCAGTGGGTTACCTAAATACGGGGCATTTGAATTTTGAAACGTTTCAATCTGCAAATTAAGATGATCTTTTTTAATTAAATAAAAAGCGCTTTCGTAAGGGACATTCAACCATTTATGACAGTCAATCGTAATACTGTCTGCTCCTTCCCAGCCTTTTACATAATGCTTGTATTTTTCTGAAACGGCCGCAAATCCACCAAAAGCACCGTCAATATGCCACCAGAAATTGTATTTTTCTTTTAATTCAGAAATCGCTTCAAAATCATCAAAATCGGCAGTGTTTACAGTTCCGGCACTTGAAATCAGAATAAAAGGTTTTCCATTTAAGACTTTGATTTTTTCTTCTAAATCTGCAATATCCAAAGCTTCACGATTGCCTTCAATTGTTTTTACAACCGTATAATTCTGACTTCCGATTCCTAACATTGATAATGATTTTATAGAAGAAGAATGCGGTGTCGCTGTTAAAATATTGATGGTTTCAGAGATTCCGTTTTTAGCAAAATCCTTTCCAAACTGTTTTCCAAACCATTGTCTGGCAACTGCTAAACTCGTAAAATTGGACATTGTAGCTCCTGTAACAAATCCGCCCAAAAAGGAGTCTGGAAGTTCTAATAACTGAAGGAGTAAATTAATTGTTTCAAGTTCTATTAAAGCCGAATTTCCTCCTTGTGAAGATACTGCTTGCGTATTTTGATCATAAACTGATGCCAGCCAATCTCCCACAATAGAAGCCGGTGTAGAACCTCCCGTTACAAATCCCCAATAACGAGGCCCTGGAGACGAAACTAATAAAGGTGCCAAACGTTCTCTAAACTCTTTTAAAGCTTCATCAGAACCTAAACCTAATTCGTTCAATCCGCGTTTTGGATCAATTGTATTTTTGTTTGAAGTAGGAATAATATCTAGATTATTCAGAAAATCGATTCCCTGTTGTTTTGCCTTTTCTAAAATATTTTCGAAATTATTGAGATCATGTTGTAATATTGAATTCATAGTATAGAGTATTAGATTTCATGCTGATTGATTCAGATGAAAATAAATTTGATATAATTTTTTATTTGAAGAACTGCTGATTTGGTCTCGCGCAGATTTTGGACTCAAGCGATAGCGAACAGGAGGAGCGATTTAAGATTTGGGATTTTTAAAATCTAGTTACCATTTTGTTTTTTCGGAAAACCTAGAAACCATCATAGAACAGATTACATCTCCGTTGGCATTTAATAAAGTAGCGATTGGATCGACTAGAGTTCCTAGAATCATGGCAACTGGTAAAGCTTGTTCCATTGGAAAACCATAAACGGTAATGGCTAAAATTTCACCAATATAACCTCCATTTGGAATTCCGCCTTCGACAATCGAAACTACAATTGTAATTCCTAAAGCGAGAAGAATTGTCATAGGATCTGAAAAATCTTTCCCAAACATAGCAAACAAAAAGGTTATTTTCAAGATGGAAGACATACTTGAACCGTCTTTATGCAAAGGCGCCCCAAGCGGAATTACTAAATTCCTGACATGTGATGGAATTCCCATTTTTTCTGCTGCGTCCAAATTTGCGGGAATGGTTGCAATACTACTACAGGTTCCTATTGCGGTTAAAGACGGCGTTATATTGTTGCTCCAAAAAACTTTAAAAGCTTTTTTCCCACCAGCGACAAATGCATATAAACTAAAGAATACAAAGAAATAGAAAATACAAGCTGCATAATAAACTGCCATTGGTTTTGCATAAACTCCCAGTAATTGTGGTCCAAAAACTCCAACTTGATAAGCAAAATAAGCTCCTAAACCTATTGGTGCAGATTTCATGATGATGTTCAAAAGCTGTTTCATTACCTCATTTCCTGAATCTAAGAAACTCTTGAAAGCATTCCCTTTTTCTCCTGATTGTAATGTGGCAAAACCCACTAAAAAAGAGAAAATAATCAATGCCAGCATGCTTTTTCGGGATAACAATTCGAAGAAATCATTGGCTGTAAGCAGTTTTGCAATCTGATCTCCAGCTGACCCTGAGGCTACTTCTTCAAAGGGAACTTTAGCTATCGCAATATCTTCATGAATTGGAAAAAGATAAACGGCACAAATCATCACAATGGCCGAAATCAAAATGGTAGCGAGAAAAACCAAAATCATGATAATAAACAGTTTCCCTAATTTTTCTGTTCGTTCCAAATTAGCAATCGACGAACCAATCGTAAAAAAAATAAGGGGAATAATGGCTGTAAAAAGTAAATTCAGAAAAATATCTCCCAACGGTTTTATGATCAGAACATCTTCTCCAAATACTAACCCGAAAATACTTCCGATTATAATACCGCCTAGAAGCCATAAAATACTGCTGTAACTCTGCAAAAAATTGATTTTCTTAACTTCCATAATGATACAAGGATTTAGAATTCAGCAATATCTATATTTTTTAAACACATAGAAACATAGTTCCCTTTGTCTATAAAGGCGTTTCACTTATTTAAACAAACATAGCTATGTGTGAAAAATGTATTTTTCTTTTAATTCTTATCAACTAAAATTAAAAAAATCTATGTTTCTATGTGTTTAAAAATTTCTTCTATTTCTCCAGAACAATAGTAGTAAAAGCTCTCTCGACCAATTCGCCGGTTTTGCTTTTTACTTCTTCTGTTTGTGTCTCCGTATAAACAATTTTAAAATCTGATTTTTTGATTAATTCCTGCGCTTTTTCGGTGCTGTACAATTCAAACTCGAATTGCGTAAAAGGCAGTTTTTTCATAAAATCTTCTTCCGCAAATGTCAAACAGAAATTTCCATTTGGTTTTAAAACCCTGTAGATTTCCGAAAGCAATTCTTCAGGCTTCTGCCAGAAATAAATCGTATTTACTGTGAAAATTTTATCAAATAACTCATCTTCAAACGGAATCGTATTTCCGTCATAAAGTGAAAAGAAAGCCTGTTTTTGAGAAACAAAATTACGGTTAATCTGGCGGGCTTCCTGAAACATCAGTTCCGACATTTCCAGTCCGTAATATTTTAGTTTTTCGGCTTGTTCAAACAAAAATTCAACGTGACCTGCGTTGCCATGTCCGAGTTCTAGAATTCTGTTTTCGTTTGAAATATTTAGATTCTGAATCGAATGTTTGGTCATATTGATGTTCGTTTCGTTCATCATATTGCCCATTTCGATTCCTTTTTCTCCCGATGGATGTTTCAATTGAGAGGCTATGGCTTGTAGTTCTTCTTGTTTCATGGTGTAAAAATTTAAATTCCAATTTAAAAATTGCTTCGCCAATTCGCTTACGCTCGGGTCCAAATTCCAACTTTTTTGTCATTTCGACCGAAAGGAGAAATCACACTAGAAACTCCGCACAGAAAGTCGCCAATCTTTGTCGAATCCCGCGTGTGATTTCTCCCTTCGGTCGAAATGACAAAACAAACGTTATATCGTGCAAAGACCTTAAAAAACCTGACTTGCAATCTGGCGGATATTCTCAGATTTACCCATTGAATAATAGTGTAAAAACGGAACTCCTGCGGCTTTTAATTCTAATGATTGCTGAATCGCCCATTCGATTCCGACTTGTTTGATTTCAGCGTTATTTTTACATTTATCTACAGCATCGATTAAATCTTCAGGTAAATCGATTCTGAAAATCTGTGGTAAAACTTGTAAATGTCTTTGAACTGCAATTGGCTTAATTCCGGGAATAATCGGAATTGTGATGCCCATTTCTCTTGCTTTTTCTACAAAGGCAAAATATTTTGAGTTGTCAAAAAACATTTGTGTTACGACATAATCTGCTCCTGCGTCTACTTTTTCTTTTAATCTTTTTAAATCTGATTGTAAAGATGGAGACTCTAAATGTTTTTCCGGATATCCTGCAACACCAATACAAAAATCGGCTTTGTTATCTGCATCGATTACTTCGTGAAGGTATTGCCCGCAGTTTAAATCTTTAATTTGTTTAACCAAATCAATTGCATAATGATTTCCCCCTGCTTTTGGCACAAAAGATTGTTCGTCTTTCATTGCATCTCCACGAAGCGCCATTACATTGTTGATTCCTAAATAATGACAATCAACCAGCATATACTCGGTTTCTTCTTTGGTAAAACCACCACAAAGCAAATGCGGAACAGTGTCAACATTGTATTTGTGTTTTATAGAAGCGCAAATTCCAAGCGTTCCCGGACGCATACGAGTTAATTTCTTATCCAAAAGTCCGTTACCTTTATCAATATAAATATATTCTTCACGAGAAGTCGTTACATCAATAAATGGCGGATTAAATTCCATTAACGGATCAATATTATCGTATAATTCCTGAATGCTTTTCCCCTTTTGAGGCGGAATAATTTCAAATGAGAATAATGTTTTTCCTTTGGCGTTTTCTATATGCTCTGTTACTTTCATTTTTTAAGTTATGGGTTATGAGTTAAGTGTTTTGAGTTTTTAGTTCGTGTAAAAAATCTGAAATCAAAAACTTAAATCAAATATTTGTTGTTTCAAGTTTAAAGTTTCAGGTTTCAAGTTGCTGTACAGAACTTGAAACTTAAAACCTGAAACCTGAAACTTTTTTCGTTAATCTGCTATATTAGGGTTTAACCACTTCATTGCGTAATCCGTTGGAACATTGCGTCGTTTGGCGTAATCTACTACCTGATCTTCTTTTATTTTTCCGAGTCCGAAATAGCGGCTTTTTGGGTTTCCGAAATAATATCCTGAAACCGATGAAGCTGGCCACATCGCCATACTTTCTGTCAGCGTTACTCCTATTTCTTCAGCTACATTTAAAAGTTTCCAGATTGTTGGTTTTTCCAAGTGATCTGGACAAGCTGGATAACCTGGAGCAGGACGAATTCCTTTATAATTTTCTTTAATCAATTCTTCGTTGGTTAACGATTCTTCGCTATCATAACCCCAGAAATCTTTACGAACTCTCTCGTGAAGATATTCGGCGAAAGCCTCTGCAAAACGATCGGCAAGCGCTTTCACCATAATCGAATTGTAATCGTCTAAATTCTTTTCGTATTCCGCTGCCCATTCATCAACACCAAAACCAGTTGTTACGCAGAAAGTTCCCATATAATCTTCTATTCCGCTGTCTTTTGGCAGAATAAAATCGGCCAAAGCGATGTTTGGAGCTCCTTTTGTTTTTTGTGACTGCTGACGAAGCGTTAAGAATTTCTCCAAAACTTTTCCGTTTTCATCGCGCAATTCGATATCGTCGTCATCAACCTGATTTGCAGGGAAAATTCCGTAAATACCTTTTGCTTTTAGTTTCTTCTCTTCTAAAATAACTTTCAGCATTGCCTGAGCATCGTTAAAAACAGAAGTCGCTTGTTCTCCCACAACCTCATCCGTTAAAATTGCCGGATATTTTCCGTACAATTCCCAAGTCTGGAAAAATGGTGTCCAGTCGATATACGGAACCAAAACATCTAATTCAACTTCGACAATTTGTTTGCCAATTACTTTTGGTTTAGTTGGCGTATATTCCGACCAATCCAATGGCAATTTATTTTTACGGGCATCTTCAATCGTCAGGAAGTTTTTATCTCTTGAACGATTTAAAAATGTTTCTCTAAAAGAATCGTATTCTGCACGAATATCTGCCGCATATATTTTTCGGTTATGATCCAACAGATTTCCTGCAACGGTAACGGCTCTAGAAGCATCGTTTACGTGAATTACAGTTTCTCTGTATTGAGGCGCAATTTTCACGGCCGTATGCGCGCGCGAAGTGGTTGCTCCACCAATCATAATCGGGATTTTAATTCCTTGTTTGTCTAATTCTTTGGCCAAATACACCATTTCGTCAAGCGAAGGTGTAATCAGTCCGCTTAATCCAATAATGTCTACATTGTGTTCAATCGCAGCCGAAATAATTTTTTCCGGAGGCACCATAACGCCAAGATCTACAATCTCGTAATTGTTACAAGCCAAAACCACCGAAACAATGTTTTTACCAATATCGTGAACATCGCCTTTTACAGTCGCCATCAAGATTTTTCCGTTTCCTTGTTTGTCTCCGGCTTGTTTGCTTGCTTCAATAAATGGCAATAAATAAGCCACCGCTTTTTTCATTACACGAGCCGATTTTACTACCTGAGGCAAGAACATTTTTCCGCTTCCGAACAAATCTCCAACTACATTCATTCCGGCCATTAAATTGATCTCGATAACTTCAATTGGTTTTGTTGCAGCCAAACGTGCTTCTTCAACATCTTCTTCAATAAAAGCATCGATTCCTTTTACCAACGAATGCGTAATACGATCCTGAACAGATCCTAAACGCCATTCCTGAATGGCTTTTTCATCACTTTTTACTTCACCTTTTACATTTTCTGCAAAATCTAAAAGTCGTTCAGTAGCATCGTCACGTCTATCTAAAATTACGTCTTCAACGTGTTCTAATAAATCTTTCGGAATATCATCGTAAATCGTCAACATCTCTGGATTTACGATTCCCATCGTCATTCCGTTTTTGATTGCGTGGTATAAAAACACCGAATGCATCGCTTCACGAACCGTATCGTTTCCTCTAAAAGAGAACGAAACGTTACTCACTCCACCACTGATATGCGCGTGCGGAAGATTTTCTCGAACCCATTTTGTTCCTCTAAAGAAATCCAAAGCGTTTAATCTATGCTCTTCCATTCCCGTTGCAACCGGGAAAATATTCAAATCGAAAATAATATCCTGCGGAGGAAACCCTACTTTGTTCACCAAAATATCATACGAACGCTGACAAATCTCCACTCGGCGATCGTAATTATCCGCCTGACCAACTTCATCAAAAGCCATGATAATTGCCGCCGCGCCGTAACGTTTGATTAATCGTGCGTGGTGAATAAAAGCTTCTTCGCCTTCTTTTAACGAAATCGAGTTTACAACGCTTTTTCCTTGTACTACTTTCAGACCTGCTTCGATGATTTCCCATTTCGAACTATCGATCATAATCGGCACTCTCGAAATGTCTGGTTCTGCAGCAATTAAATTCAAAAATTTAGTCATTGCAGTAACACCATCAAGCATTCCTTCATCCATATTAATATCGATGATTTGTGCTCCTCCTTCTACTTGCTGTCTTGCAATATCAAGCGCCTCGTCATATTTCTCTTCCTTGATTAATCTCAAGAATTTTCTTGAACCTGTTACGTTTGTACGCTCACCAACATTCACGAAAACACTTTCGGGCGTAATGATCAACGGTTCTAATCCTGATAATACAAGGTCTCTTCTTTTTTCTGTCATTTCTTTTTAAAGTTACTGAGATTCTAAGATGCTTAGATTCTGAGTTTTTTTATTCTATTTTCTTTCCTGCGAGGTTTTTAAAACCTTGTAGGTATTTATGTTTATTATTTTGGGCGTGTCCCTCCGGGTCGGGCTATCCGTTACAAGTCCTCGCTCTTCCTTCGTCAGGCTGTGGGTTTTTCACTACTATCCCTCACGCAAACTCGGTTTCATAAGAGAACCGAATTATTCAATATATTTTTCCATTGGCTCTCTGTATCTAGAAATACCTTTCAACATCTTCGAATTATGTAAATCTTCTACATTTACTTCTGAGGAAGAAATTAAAGTTCCTCCACCGTTAACGTCAATTTCTGTCTCATTTAATTTTATCTTTCCAACATACTTGAAATTCGATTTAAAAACTTTTAAATCATCCTTAAAAAAAAATCCAGTCCATAGTCCCTTAACTGGATTCCCTACAAGCAATTCAGTTTTGGCACACATTAAGTTTCCTTTTTCAAAATCTATAATCTTCAGCTGTTGTTGCTTAACCTCTTCTAAGATACCAACTGTAAATAAATCATCATCTTCATATTTAATCACAATTACTCCATAATAATTGCCATCTTGTTCATATGAATAACAATCCCCTATTTGAACTATGGAATCTGAAGTTTCAAGTTTTGTTTTTATTTCAGTTTTTGCATCCTTTGGCTCTAATGTTTCAACTGCTGGTTTTTCTTGAATTTCTTCATTTTTATTCAACTTTTTATAAGAATATATACCAAGTAATAATAACAAAATTGGTATTAAAATATAATGAACTCTCTTATTCTCCATACTTTCTTTTTCTTATAAAATTTTGTGTTCTCTTAAATTGAACTTTATTTTTTCTTAAAATCATACCTACAAGGTTTTGAAAACCTTGCAGGAAACGGAAATATTTATGCAATTACCGGCGCCACTCTCGGCTTATAATCCTTCGCAACCTCTGCCATTAATCGAATATGATCTGGTGTTGTTCCACAACAACCTCCGATGATATTGATTAAATTATCTTCCAAATATTCTTTAATAAATGCTTGTGTCTGCTCTGGCGTTTCATCGTATTGTCCGAAAGCATTTGGCAATCCTGCGTTTGGATGTGCCGAAACATTAAAGCTTGTGTTATGAGCTAATGTTTTTAAATACGGTTTCAGCAAATCGGCTCCAAGGGCGCAATTGAATCCTACACTTAATAACGGAATATGCGAAACTGAAATCAAAAACGCTTCAACTGTTTGTCCTGAAAGTGTTCTTCCTGAAGCATCTGTAATTGTTCCTGAAACCATAATCGGAATATCAAGATTGCGTTCTTCTTTTACTTCTTCGATCGCAAAAAGCGCAGCTTTTGCGTTTAACGTATCGAAAATCGTTTCTACTAAAAGCAAATCACAGCCACCGTCCATTAAAGCTTCTGCTTGTTGTTTGTACGCAATTCGTAAATCGTCGAACGTTACGGCTCTGTAACCTGGATCATTTACGTCTGGCGACATACTTGCCGTACGGTTTGTCGGCCCAATTGAGCCTGCTACGAAACGTGGTTTTTCCGGATTTTTTGCGGTAAACTCATCTGCCACTTGTCTTGCAATTTTTGCCGATTCGTAGTTTAACTCGTAAACCAAATCTTCCATGTGATAATCGGCCATACCGATTGTCGTTCCTGAGAAAGTATTGGTTTCTACAATGTCAGCACCAGCTTCGTAATATGCGGTGTGTACATCTCGGATTGCTTGTGGTTGTGTTAAGGATAGTAAATCGTTGTTTCCTTTTAACGGATGCGGGAAATCTTTGAAACGCTCTCCTCTGAAATCTTCTTCGGAGAAATTATAGCGTTGCAACATTGTTCCCATTGCTCCATCTAGGATTAGGATATTTTTTTTTATTGCTTCTTTTATCGTAATTGCCATGTTGTATTTGCCGCTAAGGCACTAAGGCACAAAGCTTTTTTAATTATAATTTTTGAAGGCTCTATTTAAACCCGACAGTCCCGAAGCCTCGGGATTGAAAACCCGTCGGGTTTAGCCTTCGATATTTTTCACATTAATTCCAAAAGTGCACTATTGCTGGCTCTTTAGCCCCGATTGAAGTGGAAATTATTTTGCTTTTTTCTTTAAAAAGCAAAATGATTGCAACGTAAAGCGGGAACTACTGACTGCAAAAATGCGCCAATGATTCGCTCCTGATACAGCATCTGTTTCAGTAAATATTATATGTTATCGAGAAAAGTTTTGAGAAATACGAGTATGTATTTGTGTTATCTATCTTTAATACTGGAAAATGTCGTATAAAGTAGAATTTAGCACCTTCTTTATGATAAAGGGTTGCTAAGGTTTCATCGGGTCTATCCCTCCGCCTTTCGTGATAACTGACAATAATTTTAAGAACAGTGCAAAGGTATGAAATAGGGTTTCTATTTGCAAATGTTTTTTTTGAAGTTGCTGAGAGGCTAAGATACTGAGATTCTAAGTTTAGAAATCTAATTATGTTTTATTTGGTTTAAGAATATATTGCTAAATTCTTGAAGCTATCATTGTTTCTTTTTACTTGCTTTTGCAATAGGATTAAAATCTAAACAAAGTTGAAGCCAATACTCCATATCTTGATTTCTTGTCCAGCCAATTTCGGCAATAAAAACATAGTTTTTCATTGGCTTTTCTGCATTAGGCATTGGCAACACATCATCTCTTTCTATGGCCTTTAAATAAGCTGAATCATCTATTCTGCATAGCAAAAGATTTTCTCCAACTTTTTTATCTAAACGAGTTCCACAGCATAATTTGTTATCTACCATGAAAACAATACCACCAAACATTTTCTTTTCGAAAAAATCGGTGCCTTTATGTTGGAGAAACGTTCTAATTCTCTTTGCATTATCTTCGTCGAAAGCCATATATTTAGATTCTAAGGTTTTAAGTTACTAAGTTACTAAGTTACTAAGATACTAAGTTTAAAATTCTGTTGAATAAAAAAGCTCAAACTAAAAGTTTGAGCTTTCTATATAATAAATCTTAGAGTCTTAGTATCTCAGAATCTTAGCAACTTAGACAATCGCTTTAACAACCGCTTTTGGCGCTTCTTTACGAGTTCCGTCGAAACCGTCTACTCCTGAAACTGTTGTATATTTCAATACGTATTTTTTACCCGGATTGATGATTCCGTATGCGGCCTGGCACATTAAAGTTGCTTCGTGGAAACCGCAAAGGATTAACTTTAATTTTCCTGGATATGTATTTACGTCTCCAATAGCAAAGATTCCAGGAATGTTGGTTTGGTAATCTAATGCATTGTTTACTTTGATGGCATTTTTCTCGATTTCTAATCCCCAGTCTCCAATTGGACCTAATTTTGGTGTTAATCCGAAAAGTGGAATGAAATAATCGCATTCGATTTTACGGTGTGCGCCGTTTTCTTCGATGTCTAATGACTCTACGTGCTCTGCACCGTTGATTCCGATAACCTCAGCTGGTGTAATCAATTTGATTTTTCCTGCTGATTTTAATTCCTGTACTTTTTCTACTGAATCCAGAGCTCCTCTAAATTCGTTTCTTCTGTGGATTAAAGTTACTTCTGAGGCTACATTTGCCAAGAAAATTGACCAGTCTAATGCTGAATCTCCTCCTCCTGCAATGACAACTCTTTTGTCTCTGAATTTTTCAGGATTTTTGATGAAGTATTTTACTCCTTTATCTTCATAAAACTCGATATCTTCGATAAGTGGTTTACGAGGCTCGAAACTTCCTAATCCTCCAGCGATTGCGATAACCGGTGCGTGGAATTTAGTTCCTTTGTTTGAGGTTACAATGAATGTTCCGTCTTCTTGCTTTTCAACAGTTTCAGCACGCTCTCCTAAAGTAAATCCTGGCTCAAATTGTTTGATTTGCTCCATTAATCCGTCAACTAAATCTCCTGCTAATACTTCTGGAAATCCAGGAATATCATAAATAGGTTTCTTAGGATATAATTCTGAAAGTTGTCCTCCTGGCTGAGGCAACGCATCTAAAATGTGGCATTTTAATTTTAATAATCCTGCCTCGAAAACGGCAAATAAACCTGTTGGGCCTGCTCCAATTATAAGTATATCTGTTTTAATCATTATGGTTGTTGTTTATAATCATTCTTAATAATACAAAGAAACGAATAATTTATTCTTTAATCAATGATTTTTATCATTGATTTCTTTGTCCAATTTTCTACTCTTTATTTTTTAATGAAGAGGTAATCTCATTCATTCTTTTAACCTTTTCTTCAAAATTACCTTTTAAGGTTTTTCTGTATTCATTCAGGTTTTCAACCATTTGATTGATGTCTTCCGGAATTACTTCTTCGAAAAACTCACGCAATCTCTTTGCCGTTGTTGGTGATTTTCCGTTGGTTGAAATAGCAATTTTTACATTCCCTTTCGTTACGATTCCGCCTAAATAATAGTCACATAAATCGGGCGTATCGGCGATATTGCAAATCAGATAACGTTTTCTCGATAATTCGTAAACTCTTTTATTCACTTTCAAATCGTCTGTACAGGCAATTACCATGTGACGTTTTTTGAGCATTTTCTTTTTAAACTTCGATTTTGTCAATTTAATCGAAGGATGATTTTCCGCTAAAACTTTAATTTCTAAATGAAATTCTTTTGCTACTACCTCAACATTTGCATTCGGACTTGACTTTAGCAAGAAAGAAAGCTTTTCCAATCCTACATTTCCTCCGCCAACAATTAAAACGTTCAAATTGTGAAGTTTTAGGAATATGGGATATAATTCGTTCTGTTCCATTTTAATTTAATTTCATCTAAACAAAATTAGATGATTTTTTAATGAATATTGAATTAAATATCCATGCGTTCCCGAGGTTGAAACCTCGGGCTATGTTTTCCAATCTTTCGTTTATTCCCCGGATTAAAATCCGGCGCTACAATATGAATCGTTCCTTCGGAACTTTACCATCAAAACGGATTCTCTTTGGCTACATCGGGTTGAAACCCGACGCTACAATATTTGCCGTTCCTTCGGAACTTTATCTTACGATTTCTTTTGATAGAAATTCTTCGTAAAAATCTTTTAGTTTATTGCTTTCTCTTACAACTTCGCCTAAAACAATAATCGCTGGTGACCCCAATTCTTTTTGTTTTACAACTTCTAAAATTGAATCTACGGTTCCAACTCCCACTTTTTCTTCTGTTGTTGTTCCGTTTTGGATGATTGCAACTGGTAAATTTCCTTTATCTTCTTTTTGAAACAAATCGATGATTTGAGGCAATTTGTGCATTCCCATTAAAATCACAACTGTTGCAGATGATTTGGCTGATAAAGCAATATCCGAGGATAATTTTCTATCAGAAGTTGTTCCGGTAATCGCCCAAAAGCTTTCTGAAACGCCACGTTTTGTAATCGAAATTCCCTGACTCGCAGGAACCGCAACTACTGATGAAATTCCGGGAACTACTATGGTTTCTATTCCGAAACTTTCTGCAAATTCTACTTCTTCGCTTCCTCTTCCAAAAATAAACGGATCTCCGCCTTTTAGTCGCACAACATGTCCATACGTCAAAGCATTATCCACAATCAATTGATTGATTTGATCCTGCGTGTAAGCATGATTTCCGATTCTTTTTCCAACAAAAATTCGGATGGCAGTTTTCGGTGCGTAATCCAGAATTTCTTCGTTGGCCAAAGCGTCGTATAAAACCACTTTAGCTTCAGCTAGTGCTTTTACGGCTTTAAGCGTAAGCAAATCGGGATCGCCGGGACCTGCGCCAACTAAAGTTACTTTGGGTTTACTATTAAGCATTTGCTAATTCTTGAGCTCTGTATTTTTCGATGGTATCAAAAAATGAAATTCCTTGTTGAATGTATGCTTTTGCAAATGCTTCTGAAGGTTCATTTTGATTGATTTGATATACCAATTCTCTGAATGTTGTTGCCAATTCTATTTTAGAACTTGCAATGAAAACAGTATCAAATAAGTCTACAATTCCTGCGTGATTATTTGTTTTTTCGTTTTCAGCAAGCAATAATGCTTTAGCACCATTTACAAATCCAGCATAAGCATGATAAATTGCATCTGACCATTTTCCTTCGTCGAAAGATTCTTGTGCGAACGTTAATTTATCTTTGGCTTCTAATAATAATGTAGCAACCAAATCAATTACAACTCCGGCACATTCTCCAACCCCAACTGCTTTTACGTAGTTGTCGGCATTACCCCAATCGATGAAATCAGCTTCTGTTAAATTGGTTACATCTGCGAAAGGTTTTAAGATTTCGTAGAAATATTTTTCTCCTTTTGTATCATAATAATCTAGGAATCTTTGTCCGCTTCCGTTAGCATCAAAATCATTTAAAATGGTACGCAACGCATCAGGACCTCTACGACTAGGCACTTTGATTACTTTATCTGCAAATCGTCCTGCACCATTTCCTAATCTTCCTCCACCCAATAAAACTTGTAAAGCCGGAGCTACTAGTTTTCCTGAGTTGATAGACATTCCCTGGAAACCAATGGCAGACATATTATGTTGTCCGCAGGCATTCATACAACCTGAAATTTTAATTTCGATTTCGCGGTTGTTTAAATACTGAGGATATTCTGCCGTTAAAACTCTTTCTAATTCTTCTGCAATACCGGTACTACTTGCAATCCCCAAATTACAAGTATCAGTACCCGGACATGCCGTAATATCTCCAACTGAATTATATCCTAGCTGAACAAAGTCAAGTTTGGCTAATTCCTGATAAAAGAAAGGTAAATTCTCTTCTTTTATATGACGTATTACAATATTTTGACGCAATGAAAAACGTAATTCATTTGCTCCGTAATTCTTAATTAAATCGGCTAATAATCTGGCTTTATCGGTATAAAAATCGCCTAATAAAACTTTGATTCCGATGGCATAATAACCGTCTTGTTTCTGCTTGATTACATTCGAATTTTTCCACGCTTCATACGCTTTTGTATCTTCGATTGTAACTTGAGGAACTTCTAATAACGGCTCTGTAATTGGTCCTTCAAAAGCAGTGGTATCTATTTCGTAGGTTTCAAATGCGATGGCTTTTTTCTCTTGTTCAACCAAATCAAGGAAAACATCTCTTCCCATTTCTTTGATTAAGAATTTCATACGTGCTTTCATTCTTTTGGCACGTTCTCCGTATCTGTCGAAAATACGAATGATTCCTTCTGCTGTTGGAATGATTTCGTTTACCGGAACAAATTCCGAAAGCAATTCGGCATGTGCTGGCTGAGATCCTAAACCTCCTCCAAACATGATTTTGAAACCTTTTTGTCCGTCTTTAATTTTCGGAATAAATCCTAAATCGTGTAAATAACTCAAAGCGGTATCTTCATCTGAAGAAGAGAACGAAATTTTGAATTTACGTCCCATTTCCTGACAGATTGGGTTTCTTAACAAATATTGAAAAAGTCCGTGTGCATAAGGCGAAACATCAAATGGTTCGTTTACATCAACTCCTGCCAATTCGCTTCCTGTGATATTTCTAACTGTGTTTCCACAAGCTTCACGAAGCGTGATATCGTCTTTAGCCAAATCTGCCCAAAGCTCTGGTGTTCTGTCTAAACTCACATAGTGAATCTGGATATCCTGACGCGTTGTAATATGCAAACGTCCTGTAGAATATTCATCAGAAACTTGTGTGATACGCACTAATTGCTCGCTGGTTACTTTACCATAAGGCAATTTGATACGAATCATCTGAACGCCTTCCTGACGTTGCCCATAAATTCCACGCGCTAAACGAAGACTACGAAAACGCTCATCATCAATTTTTCCTCCACGGAATAAATGAATCTTTTTTTCTAATTCGATAATCTCTCTTTGAACTATCGGATTTTCTATTTCTGTTCTAAAACTTTCCATTTTCTTTAGTTGTTGGTTGTTAGTTGTTGGTTGTTGGTTTTCTGGCAGAATAACTATCAACCAAAAACCATAAACTATCAACTAGCGAATGAATCCTACTCCTGCTGTTGTGTTTGTTGCTGTATCAATTAAGATAAAAGCTCCGTTTGATTTGTTTTCATTGTATGAATCAAAATATAACGGCTTGCTTAATTTGATCGTTACTTCGCCAATTTCGTTAATAGCTAATTGTGAAGCTTCAGTCGTTCCTGAGTAATCTGTTGCAATTGTATTTTTAATGCTTTCTACTTTTGCTAAAACTCTGTTTGTATTGTGTTGTACCAAATATTTAGTTCCTGGAACCAATTTTTTACTGTCCATCCAGCAAACTGTCGTGGTAATATCTTTTTCAATTTTTGGAAGTTCTGATGATTTTACAATCATATCGCCTCTTGTTACATTGATATCATTTTCTAATTCGATTGTGATTGAAGAACCTGCAACGGCTTCGTCAAATGTTTTATCGAAAAAGTGAATTTTAGACACTTTAGATTCTGTTAAAGAAGGAAGAACCGTTACGGCATCTCCAACTTTTATTGAATTTCCGTATAATTTTCCTGCGTAACCTCTAAAATCGTGGTATTCTTCTGTTTTTGGACGAATCACAGTTTGAACTGGGAAACGTGCTTTTCCAGCTTCAAAAACATCATGAGCATGTAATCCTTCTAAATGTTCTAAAACAGTTTGACCTGTATACCAAGGCATATCTTTTGACTGATCAACTACGTTTCCGCCGTTGATTGCACTTAACGGAATATAACTTACGTTTTGTTCCTTGAAAGTACTTTTTGCATTTAATGCCTGAAAATCAGCTTTGATTTTATTGAAAACTTCTTCCGAATAATCAACTAAATCCATTTTATTAATCGCAACAATTACCTCTTTTACTCTCAATAAATTATTGATAAAAAAGTGACGGTATGTTTGTTCAATAACCCCTTTTCTGGCATCAATCAAAATAATAGAAACCTGAGAAGTTGAAGCTCCTGTAACCATGTTTCTTGTATATTCTACGTGACCCGGAGTATCGGCAATAATGTAACTTTTCTTTGCAGTTGAAAAATAAATATGCGCAACGTCAATCGTGATTCCTTGTTCTCTTTCTGCTACTAATCCGTCAGTTGCCAAAGAAAAATCAAGATAATCATATCCTTTTTGTTTACTGCTTTTTTCGATTGCTTCAATTTTATCAGTCGTCAATGATTTTGTATCGTACAATAATCTTCCGATCAAAGTACTTTTTCCGTCATCTACACTTCCTGCTGTTGCTATTTTTAAAACGTCCATCTTATATATTGTTTCAGGTTTAAAGTTTCAGGTTTCATGTTCTCTCGAAACTTTTAAATCTGTATGTTTTTGTTTTCTTGATTCTAACTTTTAATTTTTAATTCTCTATTTTTAATTGAATTAAAAGTATCCCTGTTGTTTTCTTTTTTCCATCGCCGCTTCAGAACGTTTATCATCGATTCTGGCTCCTCTCTCAGAAATGGTTGATGATCTGATTTCTCCAACTACTTCTTCGATTGTTGCTGCGTAAGATTCAACTGCTGCTGTACAACTCATATCTCCAACGGTTCTGAAGCGAACAATTCTTTCTTCGATTTGTTCGTCTTCTTCCTGGTACACAAAAGGAGAATGCGACCAGATTAAACCGTCTCTCAAAAAAACTTTTCTTTTATGTGAAAAATAGATTGATGGAATCTCGATATGTTCTTTTTCGATATAACTCCAAACATCTAATTCTGTCCAGTTTGAAATTGGGAAAACACGAACGTTTTGTCCATTTTCAATTTTTCCATTTAATATATCAAACAACTCAGGTCTTTGATTTTTTTCGTCCCATTGTCCGAAATCATCACGAACAGAGAAAATACGTTCTTTCGCTCTTGCTTTTTCTTCATCACGACGTGCACCACCGATACAAGCATCAAACTTAAACTCTTCAATTGCATCTAAAAGTGTTGTCGTTTGCAGACTGTTTCTACTAGAGTATTTTCCAGTTTCTTCAACTACTTTTCCTTCATCAATAGCATCCTGAACATTGCGAACGATCAACTCTAAACCTAATTCTTCTACTAATTTATCTCTGAAAGCGATTGTTTCAGGGAAATTGTGTCCTGTATCAACGTGCAAAAGAGGAAACGGAATCTTAGCAGGGAAAAATGCTTTTTGCGCCAAACGCACTAATGTGATAGAATCTTTTCCTCCTGAGAAAAGTAAAACCGGTTTGTCAAACTGTGAAATTACTTCTCTGAAAATGTATATCGCTTCACTCTCTAAAGCGTTTGTTTTTAATACTGAACTCATTGTTTTTTTGTTTGATATTTTTGTTGTGAAAATTTTGTTTCAGGTTTAAAGTTTCAAGTTCCCTGATCTAAAAATCCCCACTCTTTATTCTATAATCTATATTCTATTCTCTTTATTCTTTTTTCGCGCTATGCAAACCGCACTCTTTATGGCTTGATTCCCACCACCATCTTCCGGCTCTGATATCTTCACCTGGAAAGATTGCTCTTGTACAAGGCGCGCATCCAATACTTACGAAACCTTGTTTGTGTAAAGCATTTTGAGGAACATTATTATCAGAAAGATACGTTTCAACTTCTTCTAAAGTCCATTTTAGCAACGGATTGAATTTTATGATTTCGAAGTTTCCATCGTATTCAAACAGATTTAAATCTTGTCTGTTTTCTGATTGTTCGGCTCTTAATCCCGTAATCCAAACTGAGTTTCCTGCCAAAGCTTTTCTCAACGGAACCACTTTTCGAATAAAACAGCATTCTTTTCTGTTTTCAACTGAATCGTAAAAGCTGTTTGGGCCTTTTTCCTGTAATAGCTTTTCTACTGATGTTGCTTCTGGAAAGTAAACTTCGATTGGTCTTTTGTATTTTTTTAATGTTTTGTGAAAAACGTCATACGTTTCCTGAAATAATCTTCCTGTATCTAAAGTAAAAACAGTAATATCTGTGTTACTTTTTGCAATAAAATCAGTAATTACCTGATCTTCTTGCCCAAAAGAAGTCGAAAAAATTACTTTTCCCGGAAATTCTCCTGCTAAAAAAACTAAGGTTTCATCAAGTGAGAAAGCTGCAGTTTTCTCTAATAATTCTTGTACTATACTCGCACTCATAATCTCTTTCTCCCTATCTAAAGAATTACAATAATTTAGATAATGTTTTTAAACTCAATACTATAATTAAAACTCCAACCGCAACCATCATTGGTTTTCTTTTGATTTTATTTACCAAAAAAGCGGCTAATGGCGCAGAAATAACCCCTCCTAAAATCAATCCTATAATGACTTGCCAGCCGTGGATTCCTCCAAAAAGCATGAATGTAATTCCGCTTGCAAATGAAATCGCAAACTCAGCTGCGTTTACCGAACCGATGGTATATCTTGGATTTCTACCTCTTCCTAATAATGTTGACGTTACAATCGGCCCCCAGCCTCCACCTCCAACAGAATCCATAAAACCGCCAAAAACTGCTAAAAAGCCTAATTTTTTTGTTTTCTTTTTTACAATATTCTTTTTTAACGCTTTTCTAATAATGATAACCGCCAAAACAATCATGTAAACAGCAATAAATGGCTTAATTACATCTCCGTCAATAACATCAGACAACAAATAAGCTCCTGTAATCGAACCTAAAACACCTGGAATCAATAAATGTTTTACCAGTTTTTTATTAATGTTTCCGAATCTATGATGAGAAACTGCTGACGCTCCTGTTGTAAACATTTCCGAAACGTGAACTGCCGTACTGCTTACCACTGGCGGAACTCCATAAGCCAATAAAAATGACGTCGAAGTTGCCCCGTATCCCATTCCTAAAGTTCCATCAACCAACTGTGCAAAAACTCCAATCGCAAAAAACACTAAAAATTCCTGATTGAATCCTGCTACAAATCCGTCCCAGGAAAATTCAGCGTGATGATTGTATAATAAAGTGAATAATAAACCTACTAGTAAAACAACAGGAATTCCAATCCAAAGCTTCTCTTTAAAAGAGGCCGTATTATTTATTTTCAGTTCTTTCTCCATGTTAACAAGTTTAAATTCGCCTTGAAAACCTATTACCCTATCGGGTTAGTAGATTACTTTGCAAAAATACTACTTATTTCTAAATTACAAAGCAATATTATTATTTTTTTAAGCCCTTAATTAACCTTTTATTACATTCTAAAAGAGAGTTTTAAGAATTATGCCATATAATTTCACAAATAATGCCGTATTGCAAGATATTGCAACAATTTAAGCGTCAAAAAAATTTGGTTATTAAATACATTTTTTAATCTCTATAAAATCGATAGGATTATTATAAAATTGTTGTATTTTAGCCCCCAAACTTTTATTTATGGATTTTCAAATAGGTCTTGTAATTGCAGGATTAGTCGTTGGATTTATTGTTGGACTGACTGGAGTTGGCGGCGGTTCTTTAATGACTCCAATTTTATTATACTTCAATATTCCGCCAACAACCGCCGTAGGAACCGATTTATTATACGCTGCATTTACTAAAGCAGGAGGTGTTTTTGTTCACAACAAAAAAGGAAACGTCAACTGGAAAATTACAGGCTGGCTGACTCTTGGAAGCGTTCCTGCTTCTTTAATAACATTATGGATTTTAAACAGTATTAAAACTGATATTGAAACCATTAACCATGTTATTAAATATAGCTTAGGCTGGGCTTTACTATTTACTTCTGTTGCTATTATATTCAAAAATAAGATTTTGAAGTTCTCTCAAAAACATGCAGGAGATAAATTTCACAGTGAAAGCACGACTCAAAACGCACTAACTATAGGAATTGGAATTTTATTAGGAGCAACCGTAACACTTACTTCCATTGGAGCGGGAGCTTTAGGAACTGTAACTTTATTTTTTCTTTATCCATTATTACCAACACCAAGATTAGTAGGAACCGAAATTGCGCATGCCGTTCCTTTGACATTGGTTGCCGGAATCGGACATGCTTCTATGGGAAATTTAGATATTGGTTTATTAGGACAATTACTAATGGGTTCTCTTCCCGGAATCTACATGGGAAGCATGCTAAGCGGAAAAGTACCGGATCAATTCCTTAGAAACGCTATAGCCGTAATGCTTTTTATGGCTGGATACAAATTGATTTTTTAAATACGTTTTTAACCATATAAGTAATATAAGTCCATTTAAAAAAGCTGTAGACAAAGCCTAAAATGAACTTATATTACTTATATGGTGAAAAATTAGAATGCAATATCGGCCAAAGAATTACTTTCTAATATTTTAAGTGTATTATCTCTAACTTCGGTCATTAAACGACGTGCAGCACAGGAAGCTTCATCGTCACAGTCATCACATCTTTCGTAGAAATTATGACTGGCACATGGAAGTAACGCAATTGGTCCCTCAAGAATACGATATACTTTTGCCATACTGATATCTTTTGGATCTTTTATTAAATAATAACCACCGCCTTTTCCTTTTTTAGCACCGAGAAATCCAGAGTTTCTTAACAGCAATAAAATACTTTCTAAAAATTTTATCGAAATGTGTTCGCTTTTCGCAATTTCGGCAATCTGTACTGGTTCATTATTTTCGCGTCTTGCTAAATAAGTCAAAGCTTTGATTCCGTATTTTGTCTTTTTTGAAAGCATCTGTATGTTTTAGATCGCAGTTTTTCAACAGTTAATTGATTACCGCAAATTATTAAACAACAAAAATATGCTTTTTGTTTGAACTATCACAAAAGAATAAAGTTAAATTCTACTAATTCTATCAAATTACTTCTTTATTATTTTTTTTAAGCACACAAAAATAGGCTTTTTATAAAAATCCTAAATTAAAAAGACGATTCCCAATAGCAAACCTTACTATTAAAAATCGTCTTTATATATTAGAAATTAAAATATAAAGTCTAAAATCTGCAATCTAAAATTTAAGAAAGCGCTTGTTTCAAATCAGCAATTACATCTTCAACAGTTTCCAAACCAACAGAAACACGAACAAGACCTTGCGTAATACCAACTGCCAATTGATCTTCTTCAGATAATTTGCTGTGTGTTGTAGAAGCCGGATGTGTTACAATTGTTCTTGTATCTCCAATATTTGCCGATAATGAACAAAGATGAATTGCATTCAGGAATTTTCTTCCTGCTTCGATTCCTCCTTTAATTTCAAATGCAATAATGTTTCCACCTGCTCTCATCTGTTTTTTAGCAATTTCGTACTGCGGATGCGATTTCAGGAATGGATATTTTACACTGTTTACATTTGGATGGCTTTCTAAAAATTCAGCCACTTTTAAAGCGTTTTCGCAGTGTCTGTCTACACGAACTGCCAAAGTCTCTAAACTTTTTGACAAAACCCAAGCATTAAATGGAGATAAAGCAGGCCCTGTATTTCTTGAAAACAAATAAATCTGTCTGATTAACTCTGCATCTCCAACAGTTACTCCCCCTAAAACACGTCCTTGTCCGTCAATTAATTTTGTTGCTGAATGAATTACCAAATGTGCTCCAAATTTAATTGGCTGCTGTAAATATGGTGTTGCAAAACAGTTGTCGATAATTAAAATCAAGTTGTGCTTTTTAGCAATATTCCCTAACAATTCTAAATCAATTACATCTACCCCAGGATTTGTTGGGGATTCAGCGTATAATATTTTGGTGTTTGGTTTGATAAAACTCTCGATTGTTTCTGGCTTATTAATTTCGAAATACGAAGTTTCGATATTCCATTTCGGGAAATAAGTCATAAACAAAGCATGAGTAGAACCAAAAACACTGCTTGCAGAAACAATATGATCTCCGGAGTTTAATAACGCCGCAAAAGTAGAATATACTGCCGCCATTCCTGTTGCAAAAGCATAACCAGAATCTGCTCCTTCCATTTTGCAGATCTTGTCTACAAACTCTGAAGTATTTGGATTACTGAAACGACTGTAAATATTTCTTTCTTTTTCTTCTGTAAATGAAGCGCGCATATCTTCCGCATCTTCAAATACAAAACTTGACGATAGGTATAATGGCACCGAATGCTCTAAATACTGTGATCTTTCTAATTGTGTTCTAATGGCTTGTGTTTCAAAACCAAATTCTTCTGTATTCATTGTTTGTTGTTTTTTGTTTTTTTGTTTCAAGTTTCAGGTTTCAAGTTTTAAAAACTGAAATCTAAACTAAAACAAGTCAATTATTTATGCGAAATCTGAGCATTTTCTAATTATCTAATTGACAAATTATCTAATTTATAAAGCCTCGTTGTTCAAGACAACTTTGTAGCTTATTGTTGCTGTTGGTTCCACTGTTTTGGCAACTGAACAGTATTTCTCAAAAGAAAGCTGTGCTGCTTTTTTTGCTTTTTCCGGATTGATTTCTCCTTCTAAATAAAAAACCACATCGATTTCTTTAAAAGGTTTTGCTTCTTCGATCTGAACACGCGTTCCTTCAACTTCAGCGTTAAAAGAAGTGATTTCCTGACGCTGTTTTTTTAAGATTGAAATCATATCAATAGCACTGCAACCTGCAACTCCCATTAATACTAATTCCATTGGACTTGCTCCTAAATCGCTTCCTCCAAATTCGGCTCTGCTGTCAACATCAACTACGTGTCCGCGTTCATTTTTTACTTTGAAATGAAAGGCGTCATTTACTCTGTTTAAAGTTACTTTCATGGTATTTATTCCTAAGTTATTTGTCTTTTTTATCTAATTTATTCCAATATTCTAAAATCTGTTTTTTAGATTCTTCATCTAGCGACTTAAAATTATCAGAGAATTTGTCTGTTCCAAAATTATCTGAGACACTTGACTCTATAGTGTATAACTTATCTTTTTGAGAAAATACAAGATGAACCGACTGTTGTTTAAAATCAGCATCATATAATCCATAAATAAAAAGAGCATCTACACTTTTATCTTTATTATAATCTCCAAAGGCCTTTCGGCTTCCCCAAGATGAAATAATTCCGTTGTGATTTACCTCCAAGATCGATTTTAAAACCCATTTATCATTTACTTTCGTAAATCTTTGGAAATACATTTTATCAGGAATAGTATTTTTTTCAATCTTCGAAAAAATAAAAACATTATCCTCGTTTCCCGGAGAACTTACCTCATCAACCTGAATTATTCTTACTCCTTTGTACGGGAAAACATCCTGAGTATAGCTGTCTTTGTTCCTAATAACATTAGAAACCTGAGCTACGATACTATTTGAAATCAACAATAAAACAAAAATCTTTTTCATAATTACATTATTAAAACTAAATAACGAATTTAAGATTTTTCTTTCTTTTGTTTCTTGTTTAATTTATCCTTTGTCAGACAATCTCAAAATATCACCAAAAACTCCTCTTGCCGTTACCGCAGAACCTGCACCAGCTCCCTGAATAACGATTGGACGATCTCCGTAAGATTCTGTGTAAATTTCGAAGAAAGAATCAGAACCTTTTAATCCTCCTAATGCCGTATCTTTTGGTACTGAAACTAATTTTACTTCTAAATCTCCTTTGTCATTCTGCAAATCTCCAGACAATTCGCCAATATATCTTAACACGTGATTTGGCTGTTGTTCTGCTTTTATTTTAGCATAAATCGGATCGAATTCTTTTAATTTCGTTAAGAAATCGGCAGCGCTTCCTTCACGTAAGTGCTCTGGAATTAAATTCTGAATTGAGATTTCTTCAAACTCATTTTGTAAATCTAATTCTCTTGCCAAAATCAATAATTTTCTTCCCACATCATTTCCACATAAATCTTCACGCGGATCTGGTTCCGTATATCCGTTATCAATTGCTTCCTGCAAGATTTCGCTAAATGGAGCGTCTTTTGCAGAGAAATTATTGAATAAATAACTTAATGTCCCAGAGAAAACTCCTTTTATTTTTGTAATATTTTCTCCTGAAAGGTGCAATAATTTGATTGTATCAATTAATGGTAATCCTGCACCAACATTGGTTTCATACAAATAATTCTTTTGATTTTCAGCCAAAGCTTTTCTCAATTCTTTGTAGAAACCATAGCTTAATGTATTGGCCACTTTATTAGAAGAAATCAAATCGAAACTGCTTTCTACTAACGGAATATAATTCTCAACAAAAGTCGCACTTGCTGTATTATCAATCGCAATTAAGTTTTCTAAATGATGCTCATTCGCGTAAGCAATAATATCTTTTATTGTATAGGCTTCGCCTTTGGTTTCAATTTCACTTTTCCAATTGTTGGTAACACCATATTTGTTTAAAAGCAGTTTTTTAGAATTCGCTATAGCAAAAACATTAAGCTTAACATCTTTACGTTTTTCAATCGCAGCAGCCGATTCTAAGATTTGATTAATTAAAGTTCCTCCCACTAATCCGTGACCGAAAATGGCAATGTTGATTTTCTTTGAAACTCCAAAAATCTCTCCGTGAATTACGTTTAAAGCTTTGTTTAGTTCTTCTTTTTTAACAACCAAACTCACGTTTTTACCCGTCACAGTGTTGTTAAATAAAATCGGAACAATTTTGTTTTTAATTAAAGCAGTATATGGTTTATGGAAAGTACTCAAATCCTGTCCAATAATAGAAATTACAGATACATTGTCTGTTACCGTAATCTGGTTTACGTCTTTAGAATAAAAGTCATTTTCAAACTCTTTTTCTAACTCTACCACCGCAGTCGTTGCTTTATCAGTTGCAACCACAAGTCCAATTCCTCTTTCTGAAGAACCTTGTGAAATGATACTTACACTGATATTATGATCGCCCATTACTTTAAAAATTCGGGCATCGACTCCGGCTTTTCCAAGTAATCCGCGTCCTTCAAGATTTACAAGAGATACATTTTCCAAAACAGAAAGTGTTTTAATTCCCTCTTTTGCAGTATCTGAAGTAATTAATGTTCCACGGTTTTCGTGGTTAAAAGTATTTAAAATACGAAGTGGAATATTCTTTTCTAACAAAGGAATAATCGTTTTAGCATGTAAAATTGTTGCTCCAAAATTAGCCAGCTCGTTTGCTTCGTTGAATGATAGATATTCAATTTTCTTAGCATCGGCTACTAAATCCGGGTTTGCCGTATAGATTCCGTCTACATGCGTAAAGTTTTGTAATTCTTCAGCATTTAAATAATTTGCGATTAACGAAGCGGTATAGTTACTGCCATTTCTACCTAGAGTAGTTGTGTCGTTGTTGTTGTTGGAACCAATGAAGCCTGTAACTATATTAACCGTTTCGCCGTTATGTTCTTTAAAATAATTGACTACGTTTTTCTTTGAAAGTTGTTCTAATGGCTGTGCATCACCAAATTTAGAATCTGTTTTCAGCAGTTCTCTAGAATCTACAAAATTGGCAGGAATTCCTTTTTCTAATAAAATCGCTGTCAATAATTTAGCCGAAAGCAATTCGCCTTTAGACAAAATCTGATCTTTGATTTTTTTGCTGTAATCGCCAATTAAGCTTACACCTTCAAAAAGTTTATCTAAGACATTAAATTCTTCAGACAAATCAACTTGAGGATAATCTGAAATTTGATATTTTTTGAAGTTTTCTAATAATTCTTTGTAACTGCCGTTTTTAGCAGCAATGCTTAAGATAAATTCTAATTCGTCTGTAGCATTTCCACGTGCAGAAACTACAACAGCAATTTTTTCACCTTGATTTACTTTATCAGAAATGATAGAAACAACTTTATTAAGTCCTTCTCCGTTTGCTAACGATTTACCTCCAAATTTTAATACTTTCATTTTATTTCTTTATTGTTTCTGCCTTAAAAATGTCGGCAAGTAAATGATCTAATTGTTTGTACTCGATTAAAAAAGCGTCATGTCCGTGAACCGAAACAATTTCGCTGTAGAAAACATTGTCTTTAAATTTCTTTAATTCTTCGTAGGTTTCGACATTTTCTTTGGCCGTAAAAAATAAGTCGGAATTGATTCCTACAATATGAATCGAAGCTTTTGTTTGAGACAATAAGTTTTCAAAACTTTCACTATTTCTAGTAATATCAATTGTTTTAAGCAACTGATTCATTAATTTATAAGAAGACAACTGAAATCTTTGCTGTAATTTTTTTCCGTGATGCGCCAGCCAGCTTTCGATATTAAAAATCAAAAGATCTTGGTTAATTGTACGCTGAAATTTTTCTTTAAATGATTCCGGCGAACGATAACAAAGCATGGCATGAATTCTCGCATCTTCAATTGGTTTTGAAGAATTGTTCAGAATCTGCTCCTGAAGGAAACAATTGGCGATAAGCCAGTCTGTCGATTTCCAGTCACTCGCTATTGGAATAAGATTTTCTGTAATACTAGGTTCTAAAGCTAAGATTTCCCAAGCAATTCCACCTCCAACTGAACCGCCAATCACTGCAAAAAGCTTTTCGATATTTAAAGTTTTTACACCTTCAATAAAGATTCTGGCAATATCTCTAGCTGTGAAATCAAGATAATTTTCGATTAAAAAAGAATTCGTGCCGTTTCCTGGAACATCAAAAGCCAGAATAGTATAAACAGTAGTATCAATGGTTTTGCCTTCGCCAATTAAGTCATTCCACCAGCCGTTTTCGCCCGTAACTTGCGAATTTCCTGTTAAGGCGTGATTAACCAAAACGATTGGCGCACTGTGCAGGGGCTGACCTGCCAATGTAAAATGCAACGGTAAAGCATGATAAGATGCACCACTTTCTGTGATGAATTCCTGAATTATAATAGGGTTTGGTATATTTTCCAATTTCAAATCTGTTGTATTATCTGATTTGTATATGGAAATATTAGAAAGAAAAAACTAGAGTAAACTAGAAAAAATCTTGTTGTTATCTTTCCACGTTGGGCGTGGTAGAATGTAGCACCTTCTTCGTTTTACCGAAGGGTTGCTAAGGCTTCATCGGGTCTAATCCCTCGTCCTTTCTTTATAACATTTCAATACGTGTTTGAACTTAACGGTGCAAATTAACTACTATTTTCTTAAACAAACAAATTTTATCTAAAAGTGTTTGTTAAATTTCTGAGACTTACTTTAGCAAAAACTATTATACGCAAAAATTTACCGAACATAAATGCCCAGTAAAATTAAGCAGGTTTTAACCTAGTTTATGTCGCTTCTCTGTTTAGATGAAAAGCGTTTCATTTTCTTTTGAATACATCAAAAACAATAAAGAGTTGGGTGCTTTTTTTTCAGCATTTTTATCCGTTTCGTTCATTCCGAATCTTGGATGTGCCAATTCATTTGTTGGCGGTGGCGGATTGTTTTTTCTTGTCCTTCTGTTTTTCAAATTTGAAATTTTTTCTGCTAAGTAGTTCAATGTGCTCATGATATTAAGTTTTTAAGTTAAGTTGCGTTTTATAATCTTTATTTCTCTTTTATATTTGTGTTAAGCCCCTTTCGGGAATAAAAAAACCCTTTTGGATTTTTAGATACCAAAAGGGTTTAAGTTTTTTAAACTCATTTATACTTTTAGTATCAACAGACCGATGCGCGTACGCAAATAAGCGCGACAGCAAACATCTTGTTCACCTGTAAGGATTTATTCATCTGTGATTTATATTGTATATTTAAATTCTGCATTTTTTTATAATTAAAAAGCCTCCCAATGTTCTTTGGGAGGCTTTTACTAATATATTGTGTTTCTTACAATTTTAAGCAATAGGCGACCCAGCCTCGGTAATAACCGAAATGGCACAAAACATTTTGTTGACTTTTAAGTTCATTTGATTTCTAGTAGTTTTTGGGTACAACAAATATGCAACTATTTTTTCTATTACACAAATGAAATTCAGGAATTTAATTACAAAATTCGTTAAAAAAGTTATTTTTAACGTTAAAAAACATCTTACAAAAACAAAATAAAGATTATTCTGACTAAACAAATCGAAAAAAGATCATTTTTCAGCTCTAAACTCCATTGACAAATCAATTTATCAAAGAACATCAGTTATATTTTTAGTTTTTTTTGAGAAAATCTAAGACCAAACAGCCTCTTTATTTCTAATTCTTTCTGCAACTTTTAGAATATCGGTTATGATTCCCCTCGAAATTGCTTGTTTACATGGTGGCGCACTTTGAATTACAATCGGAACAGCAGCGTAAGATTGTGTATAAATTTCAAAAATGGTATCAGAACCTTTTAATTGTCCAATTGCAGAACTAACAGGTTCAGAAATCAATTTGACTTCCAGTTGATTCTTCTCCAAATCAAATTCGCCCACATATCGCAATACGCTATTGTCTGCCTGTGTGATTTTTGCAATTTTAAAGGATTTATCTATCGCGTCTTTATTCAGGACACCATTTTTCTCCAAATGTTCTTCTGTGATAAAGGGTTTTATTTGAATGTCTGAAAACTCGAAATCTTTTCCAATTTCTCTCGCCAGTATCAGAAGTTTTCTTGCTGTGTCATTTCCAGATAAATCTTCTTTAAATGTTGATTTCATCAATCCTAAAAGACTTGCATCTTTTAAAACCGAAGAAAACGAAACGTTTTCTACTGAAAATCTATTGAAAACATAACTCAGATTATCCGAGAAAACACCACGAATCTTCGTGATTTTTTCGCCAGAATAATACAAATCTCTCAAAGTCTGCAAAACTGGAATTCCGGTATCAACTGAGGTTTCATACAAAAACTCTTTATCATACTTTTTAAGATTGGCTCTTAACTCTTTGTACAAATCTATCGGAAGCGTATTGGCTTTTTTATTAACAGCAACGATATTAAATCCGTTTTTGATCAAGGTATTGTAGTGTTTTACCAATTCATCACTGGCTGTTGCATCTACCGCGATCAAGTTTTCGAATTCATTTTCTTTGGCAAATTCAACAATATCTTCCACTTTAAAAGGAACTGCCAATTGTAAAAAGTTGGTTTCCCAAGCATACCCTACGCCTTCTTTCTCAAAAAAAGCGACCGTCGAATTGGTTATTATTGGAAAATGAAAATCTACATTTTTACTTTCGAGAAAAAACTCCTGACTTTCTATAATCTGATTAATCAAAGTACTTCCGATATTACCAATTCCAAAAAGGACTATGTTTATTTTAAGCTTTGACATAATTTTTAATTTTTAAAACCATATAAGTAATATAAGTTCATTTAATTGCCGTGTACATAGCAGTTCTTCTGTTTAGAGTTAGATACACTGCGGTGTGTCTATATTGAAATGCATTTATATCACTTATATGGTTTAATTTTATAATGATGCTTTTCATAAAAAATTACCTTTAGCAAAACCACTCGCTAAAGGCAATTTTTCAAACAAAAAACAAAAAAACCTAATTTTTATTGATGCTGTATTGTGAAAGCGAAACGGTTTCAAAAACAGCCTGCAGATCAGCAATTAAATCCTCAATATCTTCAATTCCCACTGACAGACGAACCAAATCTTTTGAAACTCCTGTTTCAATCTGCTCTTCATCTGTTAATTGCTGATGCGTTGTACTTGCTGGATGAATAATCAGCGATTTAGTATCGCCAATATTAGCCAGTAAAGAGAATAACTTGGTATTGTCTACCACTTTTTTAGCCGCATCAAAACCTCCTTTTAATCCGAAAGTAATAATTCCGCTTTGTCCTTCTGGTAAATATTCTTTGGCTAAATCATAATATTTATTGGATTTTAAACCTGGATAATTTACCCACACCACCTCATCTTGTTTCTCTAACCATTCGGCCAAAGCCAAAGCATTTTCACTATGTTTCTTGATTCGGATTGGAAGTGTTTCTAAACCTTGAATAATCTGAAAAGCATTAAATGGACTCAAAGCGGCACCAAAATCACGCAGACCTTCAATTCGTGCTTTTGCAATAAAAGCAGCATTCCCTAAAGCTTCGTGATATACTAATCCGTGGTAACCTGCTGATGGTTCGGTAAATTCAGGGAATTTTCCGTTTGCCCAATCAAAATTTCCAGCATCAATGATAACACCTCCCAAAGAAGTTCCGTTTCCAGCGATATATTTAGTTAAGGAGTGAATGACAATATCGGCACCATATTTAATAGGGTTTAACAAATAAGGTGTCGCAACTGTATTATCTACTATGAATGGCACTTTGAATGCTTTGGCTTCTGCCGAAATTCCTTTTAAATCTAAAACGTCTAATTTTGGATTTCCTAGAGATTCCACAAAGAAAGCTCGTGTATTTTCTTTTGCCGCTTTGGTAAAATTTTCTGGTTTTGAAGGATCAACAAATGTTGTTGTAATTCCCAATCTTGGCAACGTAACCTTTAAAAGATTATAAGTCCCGCCATATAAACTGTTCGAGGCTACGATATGATCTCCAGCTTTCAGTAATGTCAATAATGTTGTAGAAATTGCCGATGCTCCAGAAGCTGTAACTACAGCTCCGATCCCTCCTTCAAGCGCTGCAAGGCGCTGTTCCAACACATCATTTGTCGGGTTATTTAATCTGGTATAGATAAATCCAGCTTCCGCAAGGCCAAATAAGTTAGCTGCATGATCGGCATTATTAAATACGTATGATGATGTTTGGTAAATTGGCACTGCTCTTGTTCCTGAATTTTTAGTAACATCGTGTCCTGCGTGTAATGCGTTTGTTGCAAATTTTTGTGTACTCATGATTTCTTAGTTTTTTAGGTATTGTTAATACGTTTATATATTGTAATTGATATTGATTCTTGAAATTGTTATTGATCCGCTTCTTCTTCCAGATCATACAAATGAAATAGCAATGATTTCTGGTTTTTAATACGCTGTTCCGGATTATACTTTACAGCTTCTGCTGTTTCTTCAGCATTATTATTTAGAGAATTATTTCTCAACAAATATTGAAATGCGATTGTATTGATATCTAATGTATTCATGATTTAAAATTTTAAGAGATTGAAATAAAAAAAGCCCTTTCGGATGGCTTACCAAAAGGGCTTATAGTTGAAACTATAACAAAGATTCGATCTTTCACTTTTGGCAACAGCAACTTTGGATACACATTGGCATCTTACAACACATCATCATTTTATTTACTGTTGAATTTTTCATTTCTTCTTCTTTTAATTTTTTGTTTTCATAAAAAAACCTCTGCTGTTGGGCAGAGGTTCTTATTGTATTTTGTAGACTTAATTACTAAACAATAGAGTTACTCTGCGGATTGTTCCGACATCATACAACACATATTTTTAGCAGTTAAATTCATTTTCTTATTGTTTTACAGGACAAATTTGAGAACTTTTTTTCAAACCACCAAACAAAAATCAAATTATTTTCCATTACCCTATCAAAATACTATACTTCTGTTAAATTTCTGCTATAAAAAATAAAAAAAGTTGAACTTTGATTTGCAAATCAAAATGGTTTCATACCTTTGCACCCGAAACAGAGGAAAAATTTGAACTGATTGCAACCTCTTCGTAATGAAATGATTTCGTTATGAATGCTGAAAGAATTCCTTTCGGTAGTAAAAAATGCTAAAGCAGAAACTCTCCTTTAGCCCTTTTTAGCAATCATTTCCTCGCTTAAATTTAAAATTAATACATTTTTATTACATTATTATGGCTTATTTATTTACGTCAGAATCTGTTAGTGAAGGGCATCCAGACAAAGTTGCAGATCAAATTTCGGATGCTTTAATTGACAACTTTTTGGCATTTGATGCTGACTCAAAAGTTGCTTGTGAAACTTTAGTTACAACTGGTCAGGTTATTTTAGCAGGTGAAGTAAAATCAAATACTTATCTTGATGTTCAGCAAATTGCACGTGAGGTAATCCGTAAAATTGGATATACTAAAAGTGAATATATGTTTGAAGCGAATTCTTGTGGAATTCTTTCAGCTATTCACGAGCAGTCTGCAGACATTAACCAAGGTGTTGACAGAGCTAAGCCAGAAGAACAAGGTGCTGGTGACCAAGGAATGATGTTTGGTTATGCAACTAATGAAACTGAAAACTACATGCCATTGGCATTAGATTTATCTCATAAATTATTACAAGAGTTAGCTATTTTAAGACGTGAAAACAAAGAAATCACTTATTTACGTCCAGATGCTAAATCTCAAGTAACATTAGAATACAGCGACGATAACAAACCAACTCGTATCGACGCAATTGTAATCTCAACACAACATGATGATTTTGATGAAGAAGCTGCAATGTTGGCTAAAATCAAAAAAGATATTATCGAAATCTTGATTCCAAGAATTATCGCTAAAAATCCAGAGCACGCTCACCTATTTAACGATAAAATCAACTACCATATCAATCCAACAGGAAAATTCGTTATTGGAGGGCCTCACGGAGATACTGGTTTAACAGGAAGAAAAATCATCGTGGATACTTACGGTGGAAAAGGTGCTCACGGTGGTGGTGCATTCTCTGGAAAAGATCCAAGTAAAGTGGATAGAAGTGCTGCTTATGCAACGCGTCATATCGCTAAAAACTTAGTTGCTGCTGGTGTTGCTGACGAAATCTTAGTTCAGGTTTCTTATGCAATTGGAGTTGCTGAGCCAATGGGAATTTTCATTGAGACTTACGGAACTTCTAAAGTAAACTTAACTAACGGTGAAATCGCTAAAAAAGTAGAAGCTATCTTTGATATGCGTCCTTACTTTATCGAACAACGTTTGAAATTAAGAAACCCAATTTACAGCGAAACTGCTGCTTACGGGCACATGGGACGTAAACCAGAAACGGTTACTAAAACTTTCTCTGCTCCTGGAGGACAAGAAAAAACAGTTACTGTTGAATTGTTTACATGGGAAAAACTTGATTTTGTTGACCAAGTAAAAACTGCATTTGGATTGTAATTCAATCTAAATTCAAAATATAAAAAAGGCTGTCTATAATTTTTAGACAGCCTTTTTTACTTTAAATTCTAAATTAAACCCGACAAGTTTTTAAAACCTGTCGGGTTACTTAAACTTAATCAATACGTTCCGTTTTGCATTTTTGTTAAGGTATCTTTTATATCAGTTGCTGTAACTCCATCCATATTTGCATCTAAATATTTTACGGCCAAAGTCTGTGTTGCAATGGCTTTTTCTTTCTGGCCATCTTTATAATATAATTGTGCTAAAGTATCTAAATAATACGAATTGTTTTTGGTTACCAATAAACTGTATTCAGACCATTTAATAGCATCTTTTAAGAAGCTAGAATTTTGAGCTTTTAATACTACTGTCCATGCTGCAGTATTACACAAATTAGAATGATATTCTTTAAAAGCATTCCATCCGTCATAAGAATAAGCAGATGACGCATCTAATGTCGAGAATATTGCATCTAATTTCTCAATAGGATTTCCTCCAGCTAGATTCGCTTCAAAATAGGTATTGAATTCTCTTAAATAGGTTGTATTTGAAGTATCTTGATCTTCTACCATCGACAGATAATCAAAGTAATTTTTGTAGGCATCAAAATTTCCTTTTCCAGCAGTGATTATCTTTTTATAAATCGAATTGACTTTTTCTTTATTGATTTCTCCTTTAACTCCATCCTGAGAGGAATAAACATTTTGTTGCAAAGCATTCGAAATTTCAGAAACAATATTTCCTAAAGTATGTAACTCTCCTTCTTTACTATTAAATGCTTCACGATTGTTCTCTATTTCATCTGAATGTTTTAATAGATAATCAATCGCTAAGAAATCAGTATCGTTTAGAATTCTGTCTTCATTAAAAAGCTGTTTTGTAAAGCCACCGTTTTTGATTTCTTTTACAATGGTTTCAGCCAAATACATATTAACTGCTTTGTCTTTTTGATGCGATTCAATTAATTTTTTCCAAACTGTATTTACTTCCTTTTGATCTACTGTTGTTTTTGTAATTACAAATTCCGTTGAATTAGGATCAACAGTTGTTGCTGTATCATAATCGTATGTAGTTTCTAATAATGCTGTTTTATTAAAAGCTTTTATTAAATCTGCATCTGTTGCTTTCTTATTTTTTACTGCATTATTTATTGAGATTAAAGCATCTGCTCTTAAAAGTTGTCTGTAAAATTCACTATAATAGCCAAATTGATATTGCTGTGCTGTTAAATCAGATTTTGCAGAGGCTATTATATTTCCTTCTCCATTTAGAACAAGTACACTTGGATCACTGGTAATTTTATTGGTTTTCAGCCATTTTTTATCATCGGCTCCAGCCAAATAAAAATTATACACATCATAAAGAGAAACATATTTATCATACATATTATATCCCGTCTGTGTTTCTTGCTCTTTTACGATAGCATCAAAACTCTCTTTTGCCGACTTAGTGTTACTATCGGCATACACAACCAAAAATTTATTGGCAGAACCTTTTGTTGCATCAATTGCTTTCTTTAAACTGTTTTCTATTTTTAATTTAAAATCATAACGTGTATATGCAGGTGGAGCCCCTTCAGTATTAATCGATAAAGGTGGATACAAGGTTGTATCAACAGCAACTCCCATTCCGTAATCTTCGTTTACATCTAGTTTACCAGGATAAGTCCAATTTGAAACAGACTCGCTTTCTACAGGAGTAACTTTTGCCGTTTTCTTAGACGGCTGTGGATCTTTTTCATTAACAAAAACCAACGGATTTAATCCTGATTTTTCAGAGATTTTCAATTCATTAGTACTTCTGTCAAAGAATCCTGCAATCTGCAAATCTCCCAAAACAGCCAATTCGTAGTTTATAGTAACTTCCGAAACATTTTTTGGCAACGCATATTTATTTACACTGCTTTTTCCGCCATATTCTTCATAAACTAAATACAAAAAGTCTGTTTGCTCAATTTCAAATTCTAAATCAGTTTTCGCCCAGTCAGGATCTATTTTACTCTTGATATCCGAAAGTCTTTGATATTTTACTTCCTCTTTCCCTTTTTGGGTACCAATATAAAAGGCATAATAGGACGGATCTAGAAATTTGACTTTAATATTTTTAGCTTTTTTGTCAACCTTAAAAGAAAGATCAAAACTAGTCTGCGCCTCATTATTTTTAATAAACACTAACGAATCTCCTTTAACTGCATAATCTCCCGAATAGAATACCAATTCGTATTTGTTATCTTCTAATAGATTTAATTTGATTTTCTGTCCTTTGTTTGTAGACAGATAAGTTCCTTTTTCGCTGCCTTTTGTTTGAGAAAAAGACGTAAAAATTGCTGAAGTAAATAGCAATAAACTCCAAATAAAATTGCGCATAATATAAAAATTTGGCTGTTAATATTAATGTAAAGATATTCCATTCTTACTAAAATTAAAATGTCTTAACTCCAAAATTCAGCCAAATCACTTATAAATTGTATTTCATCGAGAAGATTATGTAGCGAGGCTGTACGGTATATTGCGAAACCCTTGTAGAGAACTGCGTAAAGTTATCATCGTTCAAATATCTTGTGTTTAGCAAGTTTGTCGCTGATATTTTGTATTCCCATTTACTGTTTTTCTTCTGATAAATTAAACTCGCACTTAAGAAATCATATTCATTATCAACCGATTTATCTCCGTTATAATAATGATAGAACTCATACTCCGAAACAAAAGAAAAACTATCCAAGAAATAGTAATCTAATTTGGCAAATGGTTTATCTGTATAAAAAGTAGAACCACTGTATTTATTAATCAAAAGATTGTATCCAAATTCGATATTCGGAAGCTTTTTGTAATTTGTTGAAGCTCTAACCATATAACTTTGCACAAAACTTTCTGTAGTTCTTAAATCTCCATCTTGTCTATTATTAAATTTTGACCAGTTTAAACTTGCATTTACCGAAGCTTTATAATTTTTCAAAAAGGAACGTCCGTATGCTCCCATTCCTGAAAAAGTTTCATCGGCTAAATTAGAGTTATATGGAACTGAAGACTGATTAATTCCATCAAATTTAGCTTCTGTTTTAATAGCATCGATTTTTCTTGTATAGGTTGCGTTGGCAAAAATATTTTCGAAATTAAACATATTATACTTGAAATAACGAAGCGAATGCACTTGCGAAGTGGCATTTTCTAAAGTACGATTGCCACGAAATAAATTACTGTAATTAGATAAAACATACCCTTCTGCTAATTGATTAATATCTGTAAAATCATTGGTCAAAGAGAAATTATACGTCAGTGTTTCTGATTTTTTGATTTGGTATAAAGCGAAAAAATCTGGTAGTATTTTAGTGAAACTTTGAGAATAGTCTGTTCCTTCCTGTCCGTTTGTCATTTGGTATGTATGTAGACTTACACCAGGAGTCAACGTAAATTTCCCAGTCAAAATTTTATAGTGGAATCCCACAAATGCATCATTAAATCTGTAATCTACATCATTATTGTTTTCAGGATTATTCAAATCATTTCTGTCTCCATTATCTAACATTTGAAAAATATGAGAATTAAAGTTTTGATACGAATAGGTATTTCCTAAAGTAATATTAATATTGCTTTTTGCTGTTACCATATAATAGTAATCCAGTTTGGCATCCAATTTATTCGTTTTCACGAAACGATTTTGATTGTAATCATTTCTAGTTTGCTTTGGATCTATAATATATCCTGACAATTTAAAAGGAACGGTTTGCAGATTGGCATTATAAAACGGATTTTCGTCCTGGTATAAATGCTGCATTTCAAAAGCAAAAATATTTTTAGCACTTTGCGTATAATACAAATTCAAATTCTGATTAATAGAGGTCGGATCTTGTTTTTTTGTTGTAAAAATAGTTTCCGGAGTAGCAACATTCTCAACAATCTGCTCTCTAAACAAATCTGAATATTCTTCTTGTTTGGTCAATTTGGTTAAGATATCATAATCAAACTGAAATTTGTCACTTGGTTTATATGTTGAACTTAATTTAAAAAGTCCCAAATTATTTTTCTGACTTGTATTTTCATCTCGTTTCTCCTGATTTCCAGAATTTAAAATTGTAGACTGTGATTTAGTTTCAAGTTCTGTTTTCGAAGTTGAAAGAATTCCGAAACCACTTAAATTCCAAGCTTTATTAACAGAATAAGCAAAGTTTGTTGCACCAAATTTGGTTTCAATTTCTTTCGCTCTATTATTTCTCAACAATGAAATTCCTAAATCATTTGAAGAAACATTAAAACTGCTTCCTCCTTTTTTCATCAAATTTTTGAACCCACCGGTAAACTTAAAATAATCTTGAGCCGTTAAAGGCAGTTCGCCAATATTATTAAAATTAGTAATTAAATTGATGCTGTATTTTGGACTATAATAAAAGAGTTTGGGATTAATGATATAACGACTGTCAAGCTCAGCAACTCCAGTTCCTGCAGTTACATCTCCAAACCAAAAGTTCTTTTTACCTTCTTTCAGTTTAATATTCATCGCCACATTATCCTGATCGTTTTCAAGACCTTTTAACTGGCTTACTTCATTATAATTTCGCAATACTTGAATTTTATCAATAGCATCGGCAGGAATATTCTTGACACCTAATTTAGTATCTCCATCAAAAAAATCCTTTCCTTCCACCATTAATTTACTGACTTTTTTTCCTTCAACTTCAATCTCTCCATCGGCATTAACTTCAACTCCTGGAAGTTTTTTAAGCACATCTTCAAGTTTTTTCTCTGTTCCTGATTTGAATGAATCGGCATTATATACAATTGTATCTCCTTTTATTGAAACAGGCATTTCGCGAACGATTTCAACACCTTCTAATTCAATTCCTGTACCATCCAAAACCACATTTTGAGTCATGTTTTCGGTTTTAGTTGTTACTGCAATGTCTTTAGATTTCATACCCAAATAACTGACTTTAATGGTATAAGAAGTATTCGGTTTTAAAGTCAGCTGAAATTTCCCTTTATCATTTGTAATTCCATAAGAATCCATTGCTTTTGTCCCGTTATTAATCGCCATTATATTGGCCATTTCTAATGGATTTTTTTGTTCATCCTGAATCAAACCGTCAAAACGGACACTTTGGGAAAAGCATATAGAAGTAAAAAGTAAGGCAAAAATAAAAAGTGTTTTATTCATTATCAGAATATTGGAATTTGGAATTTATAAATTTAACCCATTGGGAAAAATTCTTTTAAACACATAGAAACATAGTTTTTTTGAAGATTTAAAAAAGGCGTTTCACTTAATTAAATGCACATAGTTAGCTATGTGTAGAAACTTGTTTCTTTTACTCCCTTTTGTAGACACAAAAAACTATGTTTCTATGTGTTAAATAAATTATGTTCAATTTTAATTTATCTTCCCATTGGAGGTGGTCCGCCTGCGCGACCGCGATTCATTTCTCTAAATTCTTCCATTTTTTTAATTACCGTTTCGTCGTATTCTTTTTGAGAAATCACTTTTCCTTTTTTAGATGGTTTAATTTCCGCTCTTTCTTTAGGATTCAAAACCACTTTAGAACATAAGATTGTAGTTGTTCCATCATTTATTTCCAAAATTAAACCTGGAAGTCCCCAATAATTTTCAGGACCTTGGCTAACCGGGATTTCTGGGGTATACCAAGCTGTAACTACAATTTCTTTTGGAATTTCAAAATTGTCTGTAAAATTAGTTTTTGTTTCTCCTGAAGTCTTTTTAGCTTCGTCCTTTTTATCGTCGTTATTTTTAGGTCTGAAGTTTCTAAAATCGGTTTTACTGGCTTGTTTTACTGCGGTTGCTTTATAACAATTATAACCTCCAATCTGTTTCGTTTCCTGTTCCATTTTCCAATTTAACTTGGGAAGTGAATCAACAACTAGAAACTCTTTTCCCATAAATTCTTTATCAACCGTATACGATTTTACTTTTAAATCTTTATAAAAAGTACCGCCTCCTCCAGTAAGCGAACCAAACATGACACGAAAACCGCCTTGCTGCTGTCCTGGAGCTTCTAGCTTTTCTTCTTCTTTATAAATAGATGCCGATTTATCGAAATTCAAAATGAATGTTTTTTCAAGCATTTTTTTCATACGCTCTTCCATGCTTTTCTGCATTTCTGGCGTAATGTCTCTATTGCCACGCATTTCAAACTTAGGTGCCTGTGTTTTTGACTCGTAAACAGCCATTCCCTGAAAATCCTTTTGAGCTTGAATCTGCGCACCAGCAAGCATCAAAGTCATATAAAAAAATATCTTTCTCATTGTATCTTTTTTAAAAGTGAATAAGTTCGAAAAAACTTACATTCAAATGTATTATTTATTTTAAGAACCTAAAAATTAAATATATTAATGCTTACTGCTCATAGATAGAACACCCTATTTTTTAGACTATTAGATTTTCAAAAGGTTTAAAGCTAAAAATGAATTTCTAATGCAAGTTTTTTGTAATTTGGTATTCTTGTAAATCAAATTTCTAATGCTCAAAAAAGTGCAAAAATTTTTATTCTATTTATTCCTCTTCTGCACTTCGAATGTACTGTCTGCACAGGATTCAAATATAAATCCGACCTTAATTTCTCAGTTCAAAAATAACGCCGATGATTTTTTAGGTTATGATTCTTTTGGTTATTCTTATCAGATAAAGAACAATGTTTTCAGTAAGACAAAAGGGAATGAAATTTTTGAATACAAAAATGTTTCTCTTGGAAAAATTACAAAAGTCGATTTACAAAATCCTTTAAAAATGGTTTTGTTTTATGAAGATTTCAATAGTGTCATTTTATTAGATAACCAATTGAATAAAATGACCGAAATTAATTTTTCGCAGAATCCCACACCTATTGTTGTAGACGCAATTGGAATGTCAACTCAAAATCAACTTTGGATTTACAATGCTTTAAATCAGCAAATTGGTCTTTTTGATTATTTAAAAAATGAATACAAAACCGTTTCTATTCCGTTAATAGAAACTATTAAACATTACCAAACCGATTTCAATACTTTCAACTGGATTGACAAAAATAATAATTGGTTTTCCTGTGATATTTTTGGAAAAATAACGGCGTTTGGTAAGACTGCCGATTTTGACAAAATCGAGATTATCAACAGCACACAATATATTTTTAATAAAGACAATATTTTGTACTTTAAAGGGTTTAATAAATCAAATTCAGATGTAATTTCTGAGATTAAAATTTTAGAAAAAACCTTTGACAATTTTTATTACAAAGACCAAATTTTATCTATTTTTACAGCTACAGATATTTCCAATTATAAAATCGTAACACCGTAATGCACATAGCAATAGCAGGAAACATAGGCGCAGGAAAGACCACTTTGACCAAATTATTAGCCAAACACTTTAAATGGGAACCCCATTATGAAGATGTAGTTGATAATCCGTATTTAGATGATTTTTACCATCAAATGGAACGCTGGTCATTTAATCTTCAGATTTATTTCTTAAATAGTCGTTTCCGTCAAGTGCAGCAAATTCGCGAAAGCGGAAAAAAAATCATTCAGGATAGAACGATTTATGAAGATGCCTATATTTTTGCTCCCAATTTATATTCGATGGGATTGATGACAAGCCGTGATTTTGAAAATTATACTTCTCTATTTGAACTAATGGAATCTTTGGTAAAACCACCAGATTTATTGATTTATTTAAGAAGCTCGATTCCAAATCTTGTTGGTCAAATTCACAAACGCGGACGCGAATATGAAAACTCAATTTCAATTGATTATCTAAGTCGTTTGAACGAAAGATATGAAGCTTGGATTCAGACTTATACCAAAGGAAGGTTATTAATTATTGATGTTGATAATATCAATTTCGTTGATAATCCCGAAGATTTGGGAGATATCATTAATAGAATTGATGCTGAACTAAACGGGTTATTTTAAGCTCAACTCTTACAAATAATTAAATACCTATTGATGTTTTTATTTCGATGCGTATTAAAAATAAAAAACAGGTTGTCTAATATTATAGACAACCTGTTTTTTTATGATTTGAATTTATGTATTGCAAATGCTACAATGCCGTAATTATAAATTCACTTCTTCTGTTCATTTGGTGTTCTTCCTCGCTGCATTTCACTCCGTCTGAACATCTGTTTACCAGCTGTGATTCGCCATAGCCTTTACCCGTTAATCTGTCTTTGGAAACACCATTATTGATCAGCCACTGCATGGTCGATTTGGCTCTTCTATCAGACAGGGCTTCATTGTATTTATAGCTTGCCCTGCTGTCTGTGTGGGAACGAATATCAAGTTTCATAGATGGATATTGATTCAATACATCCAGAATCTTTTCTAAATCGATAATCGCTTTTGGCGTGATGGCAGACTTGTCTAAATCAAAATAAATATTGGTAATGTTAAAACATTTTGCTAGATCGTCTCCAACAGCTACACGGCATTCCGTTCCATCCAGTTTGATCGTTAGATAGGTCTTGCCATTGTCTTTTAAAATCGTAACCGGTTCCTCTTTTGTGGCATAGTTTTCTTTTTCTGCCCTCACAAAGTAAACTTTGCCGCAGTCCACCGCAAAACTATAAAAACCTTTTGGGTCAGAAATAGTGGTGCTTATCAAATTATGATCTGTGTCGTAAAGCGACAGCTTGGTATTGCCTAGTATTTCTGATCCAGTAGTATTGGTTACAATTCCGCTGAGTTCCTGGGTGCAGTTCAGGCTTCTGGTTTCGACAAATTTATAGATGTCATCCGAACCCTGCCCGCCTGATCGGTTTGAACTGAAAAATCCTTTTGGAGAGTCCCCATCGATGACAATATAGGCAAAGTCATCTTGAGGAGAGTTGATATCCGATCCCAAGTTTTGAATGTTGCTTACTCCGTTTGATTCCAATTTTCCAACAAAAACATCCAATCCTCCCAGTCCGGGATGTCCGTCTGAAGCAAAATAAATATCATTATTGCTTGTTACGTATGGAAAGGTTTCTTTCCCTTCCGTATTAATTGTCGGCCCCAAATTTTCAGGGGTTCCATAGCTTTCTCCGTTGATGCTGGCTTTATAGATGTCAGATTGTCCGTAGGTTCCCGGCATATCCGAGGCAAAGTACAATGTTTTTTCATCTGCGCTCAGCGCCGGATGGGCCGTACTGTAGTTGTCGCTGTTGAATGGAAGTTCTCTTATATTGGTCCATTCTCCATTTTCCAGGGTTGCTTTATAAATTTTCAGCAGAGTTGTCTTCGCATCGTTTTTTCCTCTTTTACCGTTGTTATAATTGTTTCTGGTAAAATAAACAGTCTTTCCGTCTTTTGTAAAGACAGGCGTTGACTCATTGAATTTAGTGTTTATTTTTGATTTGAATTCTTTTGGAGCGCTCAAATTAAAATTTTCATCTATTGCCGCTTGGTACAGGTTGGTGAAATGTTCGCCGGTCCAAGTATGTTTTCTCTGCGTAAAATTCCCAGTGTCGCGTGCTGATGCAAAATACACCGTATTGTTGTGGATAAAGGTTCCGTAGTCGGAAAATTTAGAATTTATTCCAGCGTTTTCTATTTTATAGCGTCCACTGTTGGCTTTTATTTCTTCCAGATAATTTTTATCTTTTATATAGAGTCTGGCTCTGCCGTCATTTTTGGTGCGCTGCTCAAACTCATCCAGAATCTTGTTGGCTTTTACTGTTTCTCCTGCCGATTTAAGAGACTGCGCATAACGGTAATAGTATTCGGTTTCTATTTGGGTGTTCATCGCAAACAGCTCGCCGTACCATTTGGCCGCTTTTTCGAAATTGGAGTTGAAGTAGTAGGAATTGGCCAGTTTTTTGAACAAATCTTCTGACTTGTATCCTTTTTCGGCTACACGTTCGTAGGTTTTTATCGCATCGATGTAGGCGTAGCTGTCATACTTTTTATCCCCAGCATTGATTTTCGCTTCCTGCGAGTAGCCGCAGAATGAAAAAACACTGATCAGGGCAAGGTAAAGGAGTTTATAATTTTTCATGACTATTATTTTTTTAGAAGAAGCGCGGGGTTGTTATTCTACTATTTTTTCTAAAGAATTCGTATCTCAGGAATATCTCATGCGATCCTGAGTTGTATCTGCTTAAACGGGTGGTTTCCTGGTCGTAGCCATAACCTATGTACATGCCGTCTGAAACCTGAAATCCCGCCATGGCGCTCATTGCAGCGCTCCATCTGTAGGCCGCCCCCACAACAAATTTGTCCATAAACATAAAATTGGCCGACACATCCACCTGCAGCGGAGCCCCTTCCACCATTTTGGTCAGGACGGCAGGTTTGAATTTGATGTATTGATAGTGGTCCAGATCAAATACGTAGCCCGCTATTAGGTAGTAGTTCATTTTGCTTTTATAAATCACTACATCATTGTCGTTGTATTTGTTGCTTTCAATGAAATTGGGAACGGACAGCCCTACATACGCTTTATCCGAATGCCAGTAGGCTCCGGCTCCTATATTGGGAGAGAATTTGTTCTGCAGATCCTGAAACGTGGGATCGGCCTGATTTTCAGGATTTAATTTATTGACATCCAGATTGAATAGATTGGCTGTTCCCTTAACCCCAAAAGACAGCTTGGATTCCGCCGATACCTGTATGGTATAGGAAAGATCCGCCGAAAAGTCGGTCTGGTTGGTTGGGCCTATTTTATCATTTACAACCGACACTCCAATTCCCAAATTGCTGTTGTTGATGGGGCTGTTGACCGAAAAGGTGCTCGTTTTTGGAGCTCCGTCAAGACCAATCCACTGGGTGCGGTACAATCCGAAGACGCTTAAGGCTCCTCTTGATCCGGCGTAGGCCGGATTGATATTGATCGTGTTGTACATGTACTGCGTAAACTGCGAATCCTGCTGGGAAAAGCCTGCAATAGCCGTCAACATTAAAACCAAGGTAGATAACTTTGTTTTCATCTGTATAAGTTTATAAACAGGGGAATTCATCCCCCTGTGTTAGAGATTATTTTTTAATGTATAAGTAGCCTGATTTATCAAGCATTTTATGCCTCAATTCATCAAAGTATTTCAGGATGTAGAAATAGGTTCCGTCCGGCAGGCTTTCTCCTCGAGAAATTGTGGCTCTTCCGTCTGAATATCCTTTGAATGTATTTCCATTCGATCCATAACCTGAAGTTTCAAATACTTTTACTCCCCAACGATTATAAATCTCAACAGTATTGTTTGGATAGCACTCCAATCCCTGAATACGGAATTCGTCATTGATGCCGTCTCCATTTGGGGAAACTGCATTGAACACTTCAACCACGCAGGTCACAACATCAATAACAGTAGGCTTGTCGTCCACGAAATTCGTATTGTCGGAAAGAGCATTTACTTTTTCTCCCGATGGAGTCGTCCCCTCCGCCAATGCCTGATTGGTCACGGATCCTGCATCAATATCAGCTTTTGTAATCGCATACACCCCAATGAAATTCGTTGAATTGGTTTCTCCAGGTGCCAAAGTGATTGGACTGCCTGATAATACCAATCCTGGCAGATTATCAGTTATCGTTACATTAGTCAGGGTTTCATTACCTGTGTTTTTAACTTCAAAACTGTATCTGATCGTTTCTCCCACTTCAGCATAGCCGTTATTGTTCTCATCAACAAATACTGCTTTTTTGATTACAGCGATGCTAGAATTTGATATCAACGGCGTGATCGTGCAGTCTGGACATGCTGAATCTATAGGACATGTGGCGCATGTCGGCGTTGGATCTGTTGATGTATTGGTTACGTCATCTCCTTTCGGATCCTTGCCCGTTGCTGTCGCCAGGTTGTACACCATTCCTTTGTCAATATCGGCCTGCGTTATGATATGAACCGCCGTGAATGTAGTCGTGTCAATTGCTCCCGGAGCTAGACTAGCCAAAGGACCTCCCGTCACAACGGCATTGTTGTCAGTTACTATAATATTGGTCAAGGTCGTTTCTCCCGTGTTTTTAACTGTAAAAGCATAGGTTACCTTATCCCCAACATTGGTTTTTCCGTCATTATTCGCATCCACAAACGTTCCGTGTTTGGTAATCGAGATGCTTGATTTCGATGGCACAGGCGTGA
>NZ_WWEM01000010.1 GCF_019308285.1 Flavobacterium quisquiliarum | reverse complement strand
TGCAAGAAAAATTTAAAAAATTTTGAAACTTTTTTTTCGTTTCAGTTTTTCCAATTCTTCTCCCAATCTCTCAATGAACTTCCCGTATTTGCGGGGTGCAAATGTAAAAAGCATTTTCAAATCTCACAAGCTTTTCCGAATCTTTTTTTTGAAAATTTCTTTTCTATTGATCCTTATTTCCTGTCAGTATTTCTGTGAACGTTTTCGCTGTTGCGGGTGCAAAAGTAGCACCTTTATTCAGTTATACAAGCTTTTTATCCGCCTTTTTTTGTTCTTTTTTCAATCTTTTTCTTAACTAACTGATAACAGATTCTTTACAGATCCAGAATTTTTTAATTCTTGTACGGGTTTTCCTTATTTGGCTGTTATCTCTCTTGTTTTGCCGCGAAGACGCCAAGTCACAAAGCCCTGTTTTCCGCCCTTTTTGATCTCGAAAACACGCAGAGGCGCTGGGTTTTTAATTCGCTTTCTTGTAAAAATGTCTTTTTCTTCCGAAATTTTCTTCTGAAAACTGGTGTCCCAGCCCCGATAGCAGTGGAAATCCTTTTGCTTTTTCCTTTAAAAAGCAAAAGATTGCAACGGATAGCGGGAAATTGCTCCTAATAAACAACATTATTCAAATTTTAATTCCAAAATTACTCCTGCAAAGTAGATTCGAATTTGCTCAGACGGGAATATCAGCTTTTACTCTTATATATTATAGTATACTTATCTACTTAATATATATGTATAAAAAACAAACCCGACAGTTTTTGGAAACTGTCGGGTTGTATCTATTACACTGGAAACTATTTTTTATTTAATTCTTTTGCTCTTTCCTGCCATTTACTGGATAAGTCGTCATAATCTACGGGATTCGCTGGTTTCTGATTTGCTAATCGCCCTGACTCAAACGCTCGGACTAAAATAGTTTCTATTAAATAGTCTTCGTTTACATCATAAGGTTTATATTCTGTTTTTAAACTTATGTCGAATAAATTTGCCGTGGTATTAGAAACAAAAGCTTTGAATCCACTTTTTAATGTTTTAATTAATTCATAAGTGGTAATGCCAGTTTGACGGTGAATCAATTTTACCAGAATCTGACCTTGTTTTCTGGAAAGCTTTTTTAGTCTTTCTTCAAATTCGTTATTTAAATAGTCTTCTACAATTTTGAAATACTTTTTCTTTTCGCGATTTGTTTTTAAACGTGCCATTCCATTATTCAGCGCTGTTAATCTATCAGAAGCTAATCTTGCATAAGGATAAACTTTATATACCCTGTTTTGAAGAATTTGAAATTGCTTCATTTCTTCGGGATTCATCTTTTCGCCTTTTGAAATAATTATCTCCGGCAATTGGATGGTGTCATTTAAAATAGAGTCTTGTTCTGTTAATATGTAGCCCATTTGCTGATTCTCCTTTGGAGTAACTTGAGCCTGACATGAAAAGGAAACTAATAGTATAAATAAAATAAAGGTGGTTAATCTCATTGAATCATAATTTAAATGTAAAATTATATATTTATACACAACTCTGATACCAAATTTCTATTTTAGCAAAAAAATATTTTTATGAGCACAAAATCTATCTTAAAAGATACTTCTATAGCATTCCTGGAAAGCTACCTTAATAATGCCTCTCCTACTGGCTACGAAAGCGAAGGGCAAAAACTTTGGATGAATTATTTGAAACCTTATGTTGATACTTTTATAACTGATACTTACGGAACTGCTGTAGGTGTAATCAATCCTGATGCTCCTTATAAAGTTGTTATTGAAGGACATGCTGATGAAATTTCATGGTATGTAAACTATATCACTGAAGATGGTCTTATATATGTAATTAGAAATGGTGGTTCAGATCATCAGATTGCTCCTTCTAAAAGAGTCAATATTCACACAAAAAATGGTATTGTTAAAGGTGTTTTTGGATGGCCTGCTATTCATACTCGTTTACGTGATAAAGAAGAAATTCCTAAACTAAGTAACATTTTTATCGATTTAGGATGCGAAAATAAAGAACAAGTTGAAGCTTTAGGTGTTCATGTTGGCTGTGTAATTACTTACCCAGACGAATTTATGATTTTAAACGAAAATAAATTTGTTTGTCGTGCTATTGACAACAGAATGGGAGGATTTATGATTGCTGAAGTTGCTCGTTTATTGCATGAAAACAAAAAAGAACTTCCTTTTGGCTTATACATTGTAAATTCTGTTCAGGAAGAAATTGGTCTTCGTGGGGCTGAAATGATTGCACACAGAATAAAACCAAATGTCGCTATTGTAACAGATGTTTGTCACGATACTACTACTCCAATGATAGACAAAAAAGTAGAAGGCGATCTTAAAATGGGCAAAGGACCTGTTATAGGATATTCTCCAGCAATTCAGAATAAATTACGTGATTTAATTGTAGATACAGCTGCTGAAAATAATATTCCGTTTCAAAGACATGCAACTTCACGTGCTACCGGAACAGATACAGATGCATTTGCTTACAGCAATGGCGGCGTTCCGTCTGCTTTGATTTCGCTTCCTTTGCGATACATGCACACTACAGTTGAAATGGTTCATAGAGATGATGTGGAAAACGTTATCAATTTAATTTATGAATCTTTGCTAAAGATTGAAAACAATGAGACTTTCTCTTATTTCAAATAAATCCTATCTTTAATGTAAATCTGACTGAATAGAATTTTTAGTCAGATTTACTAAATTATACATCAAAATGAAAATATTACTGCTCGAAGACGATTTTACTTTATCTAAAGAAATATCAACATTCTTTGCATCAAAGGGTTTCGAGTGTACTCCATATTATGATGGTTCTTTATTACTTAAAAAATACTTTCCTTACGAATATGATTTAATTGTTCTTGATATTAATGTTCCGGGAAAAAACGGAATTGAAGTATGCAAAGGGATTCGGGAAACAGATAAAAAAACACCTATAATTATGCTGACTGCTTTCAGCGAAATTGAAGACAAGTTATCTTCTTTTGATAGCGGTGCAGATGATTACTTGGTAAAACCTTTTCATTTTGATGAACTTTATGCCAGAGTACAATCTTTGTTAAGAAGAAAAGAGGTGCCTCAAGTTGTCGAAAATAAGATTATTATAAATGATCTTGAAATTCTTGAGGATGAAATGCAGGTTTTTAGATCTGGAGAAGAAATCAAGCTTACACCTAAAGAATTCAAACTAATCCTTATTCTGGCTCACGCAAAAGGAAAAGTTTTGTCTAAACAATTTATTGCCGAAAAACTTTGGGATTACCACATCGAAACCAATCAAAATACTATTGAAGTTTATATTAATTTTCTAAGAAAGAAAATTGACAAAGACCATGACACCAAATTGATCCGCACTAAAGTTGGGTACGGCTACTATTTAAGCGATCAGGAATGACATTAAAAAATCGAATATCACTATTAGTAAGTTTACTGTTTACCATCCTTTTTGGATTGGCATCTACAGTGATATTCATTTTGTATTCTAATTATAGAAAAGAAGAATTCCGTGATCGATTAGAAATCAAAGCATTATCTAATATAAAATTATTAGTTAATGTTAAACAGGTAGACAATCAGCTTTTAAAAATTATCGATCAAAACTCTATTAATAAATTGTATGATGAAAAAACACTGGTTTTTGATTCTAATTTTAAATTGATTTACAGTAGTATTGACGATGCTAAAATTAACTGGTCTGTTGACGACTTAAAGTATTTAAAGAAAAATAAAACCTTTTTCAAGCAACAGGGAGATTACGAAGTTTACGGCGTTTTTTATGATACAAATGATAAAGATTTCTATGCCTTAATTTCTGCGACTGACGATTATGGCAAAAAGAAATTACTTTTTTTAAGATACACCTTAGTTATATCTTATATTTTCTTTACCTGCCTATGCTGGGTCATTACTTCTTTTACTGTAAAAAAGGTAATGAATCCTTTAAATGCTTTCCATCAAAAAATAAAAAACATCAACGAAAATAATCTTGATACTCGAATTGAATCTAAAAGCACTAAAAATGAAGTTGATTTAATTGCTGACGAATTCAACTTTATGATGGATAGAATCGAGATTTCTTATCAAAAACAAAAGGAGTTTACTGCTCATGCTTCGCACGAATTAAGAACACCGCTTTCCAGGATGACTTCTCAGATTGAAAATGCAGTTGCCGATCCAGATGCTAAACCTAGGAACAAATCTTTTTTAAATGCTATATTAACTGACGTCAATCATTTAAGTGAACTAATCAATTCCTTATTAATACTATCTAAAATTGATAATCGAGAAACTGAAAATCATGAAGTCCACCGAATGGATGAAATTTTATTTTCTTCTATTGAAAAAATAAATAAAACTTTTCCAGAATTTCTGATTCTGTTTGAAATTGAAGAAAGCGAAGATCTTGATACAGCACTGGAAATTAGAGGTAATAAAAATCTTTTAGAAATAGCTTTGAGCAATGTTCTTAAAAATGCCTGTGTGTATTCAGACAATAAACAAGCTAAAGTTAAAATAAGCACAGATCGTTATCATCTTATAATATCCGTTTCAAATACCGGAGATACATTAAGCGAAGAAGAACAAAAAAATCTTTTTCAGCCTTTTATGCGTGGCAAAAATTCTAAAGGAACTTCGGGTTTTGGGCTCGGATTGCGAATTGTACAAAGAATACTAACACTACATAAAGCAAACATAACTTACTCATTAACAAATATTAATACGAATTTATTTCAGTTATTTTTTAATTTATAAACAATTTTAAGCTATTTTTAAGGTAGATTTTAAGGTCTCTTAAAGTCTAGTGATAGCATATTTGTATAATTAAAAATGATACAATGAAAAAGTTATTCGCATTGCTGTTATTTGCACTTCTCCATCAAGCTGCAATAGCTCAAAAATCGGTCACACTTCAAGACTGTGAAGGTCAATTCTTAAAAAAGAATCTTTTTTTACTGGCATCTCAATATAATATTGATGCATCGAAAGCCTTAACGATTCAAGCCCGTATTTGGGACAATCCTACACTTTCGGCTGAATTAAATGCGTATAACCCCGAACGAGATCAATTCTTTGATATTGGCAAAAATGGGCAGAAAGCTTTTGCTGTTGAGCAACTTATTTATTTGGGCGGTAAAAAACGTAATGAAGTAAAATTGGCACAAACCAATGAAAAACTGGCAGAACTTCAGTTTAACGATTTATTGCGTACCTTAAAATTACAGCTCCGAAAAAGTTTTTTCACAGTATATTACAATACTAAAAATCTTGAAAATACTGATAAACAATTAGCTCATATAGAAAATTTAATCAACTCTTATTCTATACAAGCTCAAAAAGGAAATATTCCTTTAAAAGATGTTGTTCGTTTGCAATCATTATATCTCAATTTCAAAAACGAACGATTAGAAGTGATCAATAACAACATAGAAGAACAAGCAAATTTAAAATTGCTTTTGAACGAAACAGAAAATGTAGTTCCCGTTGTAAGCAAAGATGATTCTGATAAGTATTTAAAAGTTATTGACTTTGACCTCAAAAATTTTGAAGAACAGGCTATAGCAAATCGTCCTGATTACTTAGCTAAGCAAAAAGAAATTGATGCCAACGAACTAAATGTGAAATTGCAAAAATCACTTTCAATTCCAGATGTCACACTTGGCGCAAATTACGATCAACGAAGTGGAGCATTTAATAAAGAAGCCAATTTATTGATAGGAATTCCACTGCCTCTTTGGAATCAGAATAAAGGAAATATAAAATATGCGAAAACAGTTTTGGAACAATCTAAAATTGAAAAACAAAATTTTGAGTTACAGCTAAAAACAGAAATTACTTCGGCATGGACCAAATGGGATGAATCACGTCAAAATTATGCTGTTATCAAGCCAACCGTAAACGCTGATTTTGAAGCTGTTTATAACGGAATGCTTACCAACTTTCAGAAACGAAATGTAAGTCTTTTAGAATTTACTGACTTTATGGAAAGCTATAACCAGGCAATAATTCAGTTAAATGAATTAAAGAAAAAAGTAGTGATAGCAGGTGAAGAATTAAACAGTACCATCAACAAAGATTTATTTTAAAAAACTAAACAAATGAAACATATATTATTCACAGGAATCGCAATTGTAAGTTTATCTATGGCAAGCTGCAAAAAAGAAGTTGAAAATCCAGATACCAATACCTCTTTTGTTTTAAGCGATGCCATGCTTAAAACTACAACTACAGCTGATGCTCAAACACAACCTTTAAAAAATGAACTAAGTTTCTACGGAAAAATTACAGCTGACAATAATAAAATGATTGATGTTTATCCATTGGTTGGTGGAAATGTGATGAAAGTAAATGTTGAACTTGGTGACTACGTTAAAAAAGGACAAGTATTAGCAACAATAAAAAGTACCGATGTTGCTGATTTCGAAAAACAATCTATTGATGCTAAAAGTGACTTATTAGTTGCTAAAAATAATTTGAAAGTAGCTCAAGAATTATTTGATGGCAAACTGAATTCTGAAAGTGATGTTCTTCAGGCAAAATCTGAAGTAAATAAGGCGCAGTCACAATTAAGCAAAATTCAGGAAACGTATAAAATTTATAATATTAAGGCTGGCTCTATTTATGAAGTAACAGCTCCAATTAGCGGGTTTATTATCCAAAAAAGCATTAATCAGGATATGCTTTTGCGTAACGATCGTTCTGAAAATATTTTTGATATAGCAGAAATCAGCGAGGTTTGGGCAATGGCAAACATTAACGAAATTGATATTAATAAAGTAAAATTAGGTACAAGTGCTTCCGTAACTACTCTGAGTTATCCTGATAAAACGTTTCATGGGAAAGTGGATAAGATCTACAACGTAATTGATCCGGAAACTAAAGCAATGCAAGCGAGAATCAAATTAAACAATCCTGATTATATGCTTAAACCAGATATGAATGCTAACATCAAATTGTCTTTCAATGAAAATCAATCTATGATAGCCGTGCCAAGTAAAGCGATTGTATTTGATAAAAGTAAAAACTTTGTTGTGGTATTTAAAGACCGTAATAATATAGAAACAAGACAAGTTGAAGTGTATAGAGTTGTTGGAGATACTACATATGTATCAAGTGGTTTAAAAGAAAACGAAAAAGTAATCACAAACAATCAACTATTTATTTATGGTGCTTTAAATAACTAAGACATGAACAAATTCATAAAAAATATTATTGCTTTTTCTTTAAAGAATAAAGCATTCACCTTCTTTTGGGTTGGATTATTGGCTGTTGCGGGATTTATTTCATTCAAAAATATGCCTATCGATGCTTTTCCCGACGTTACCAATACACAGATTATCATTATTACACAATGGAATGGAAAAAGTGCTGAGGAAGTAGAGCGTTTTGTAACTTCACCTATTGAAATCTCTATGAACTCTGTTCAGAAAAAAACAAGTGTTCGAAGTATTACCATGTTTGGATTATCGGTTATTAAAATCATTTTTGATGATGGTGTAGACGATACTTTTGCCCGTTTTCAGGTGAATAATTTATTGAAAAATGTTTCACTTCCTGATGATGTAGAACCAGACGTTCAGCCACCTTATGGCCCAACGGGTGAAATCTTCAGATATATTGTAAAAAGTGACAGCAGAGATAGTCGTGAATTATTGACTTACCAAAATTGGGTAATTGATAAACAGCTTCGTTCTCTTCCTGGAGTAGCCGATTTAAATGTCTTTGGAGGTCAAACCAAAACGTATGAAGTTGGTGTTGATCCAATTAAATTGGCTAAATATAATATCACACCTTTACAAGTTTACAATGCTGTAAATGCAGGAAACTTAAATGTTGGTGGAGATGTAATAGAAAAAAACGGACAAGCTTTTGTGGTTCGTGGTGTTGGATTATTAAAATCAAAAGAAGACATCGGAAATATTATTGTTGATGATGCAGCGGGAAACCCTATTTTGGTCAAAAATCTAGCGGATGTTTATGAAAGCTCCATGCCTAGAGTGGGACAGACTGGTATTGGAAATAACGATGATGCTGTAGAAGGAATTGTCGTAATGCGAAAAGGTGAAAATCCGCAGGAAACTCTTGCCTTGATAAAAGCAAAAATCAAAGACCTAAATGATAATGTTCTTCCTAAAGACATTAAAATAGAGACTTTTTACGATCGTGATAATTTAATGAATTTCACGACAGAAACCGTAATGCATAATTTATTTGAAGGTATTATTCTGGTTACTGTTGTTGTATTTCTTTTTATGGCCGACTGGCGAACTACTTTTACCGTTTCTATTGTAATTCCGCTTTCACTTTTATTTGCATTCTTATGTTTGAAAATGATGGGAATGAGTGCCAACTTATTGAGTTTAGGTGCAGTCGATTTCGGGATTATTATTGACGGTGCAGTAGTAATGGTCGAAGGATTGTTTGTAGTTCTCGATCATCGGGCGCATCAGTTGGGAATGGAGAAATTTAATAAAATTGCAAAAGGAAGTTTGATCAAGAAAACAGGAACAGAGATGGGTAAAGCAATCTTCTTTTCTAAACTGATCATTATTACAGCCTTACTTCCAATCTTCTCATTCCAGAAAGTAGAAGGAAAAATGTTCTCTCCTTTAGCCTTTACATTAGGTTTCGCATTATTAGGAGCACTTATTTTTACTTTGACTTTAGTTCCTGTTCTTTCTCATATATTATTAAACAAAAATGTAAAAGAAAAACATAACCCGTTTGTGAACTTTTGGGATCGAATTGTTTCTAAAGGTTTTGCTTGGACATTTAAACATAAAGTACAAACCTTAATTGCTTCAATTGGATTATTAGCAGCGGTTTTCTTTTCTGCAGGTTTCTTAGGAACTGAATTTTTACCGCAATTAAATGAAGGTGCTTTATGGGTTACTGCAGAATTACCAATGAGTACTTCATTGCCTGAAAGTGTTAAAACTGCTGCAATGATTAGAAAAGATCTTGAAAGTTTTCCAGAAGTTAAAAATGTTTTATCACAAACAGGTCGAAGCAATGACGGAACGGATCCAAACGGATTTGGATTTATCCAGCTTCAAGTTGATTTAAAACCAAAAGCCGACTGGAAACGTAAAATTTCTATGGATGATCTGATTAATGAAATGGATAATAAACTAAAAGTTCATCAAGGAATTACCTATAATTATTCGCAACCTGTAATTGACAACGTTGCTGAATCTGTTGCTGGATTTAAGGCTTCTAATGCAGTAAAAATTTATGGAGATGATTTAAATAAACTAGACCAGCTTGCTAACGAAGTTTTATCACAAATCAAGGATATTCCTGGTATAAAAGACGCCGGAATTCTACGAAATGTTGGACAGCCAGAAATTAGTGTAATCTTGGATCGCGAAAAAATGGCTGCTTATGGAGTAACATTAAGTGATGCACAGGCTGTTTTAGAATTAGCATTTGGAGGAAAAACAGCAACTGAAAAATATGAAGACGAAAAGAAATTTGATGTTCGAGTTCGTTTTTCAAAAGAATACAGAAAAGATGAAAAAGATCTGGAGGAAATTAAAGTTCCAACCATAAGCGGTATCAAAATTCCTTTAAAAGAAATCTGCGACATAAAAACCATTACAGGACCTGCATTTATTTACAGAGACAATACGAAACGTTTTATCGGAGTTAAATTCTCTGTTCGTGATCGAGATTTAGGAAGTACAATTGCAGAAGCACAGTCGAAAGTCAATAAATTAAAACTTCCGACAGGTTATACAACAGGATGGACCGGAGAATTCGAAAATCAAGTTCGTGCTAGTGCTCGTTTGGCTCAAGTTGTACCAATCAGTTTAATTGGAATTTTTGTACTGTTATTTATTTTGTTTGGAAACTTCAAAGATTCTCTCCTTGTTTTAGCCAATGTTCCTTTTGCTATTATTGGAGGAATTATTGCACTCCACATTACAGGAATGAATTTTGGAATCTCAGCTGGAGTTGGATTTATTGCTCTTTTAGGAATTTGTATTCAGAATGGAGTGATTCTAATATCGGAATTTCATCATAATCTAAAAGCAAAATTTACCCTCGAAGAATCTATTTTTATGGGAGTTAAAGCCAGAACAAGAGCGGTGGTAATGACTGCGTTAATGGCATCTATTGGATTATTGCCTGCTGCAATTTCTACTGGAATTGGTTCTGAATCTCAAAAACCGCTTGCAATTGTAATTATCGGTGGTCTTATGACAGCAACTGTTTTAACCTTATTTGTATTCCCTATTTTATTCTGGGTATTCAACAGAAAAAAACATGTACCAATAGAATAAAGATTTATTTTTTTAGTTTTTTAAATCAAATTGTTGGATTTAAAAGTAGGAAGCATCATTCTTTGTAATGATGCTTTTCTGTTACATATAAGCACAAAAAAAAGACCTTTTGCTCAGAAAGGTCTTTTAATACTAACTCAAAACTTTTTAAACTTTATAGCTTATTTTGCATCTTTCAGGATTGCAATTGCTTCTGTTGCGTTTGATAACTGTGCATATTTCAATGCTGTATATCCTTTTTCATTTTTCTCGTAAGTACGAGCCCCATTTGCGATTAATAATTTCATGATTTCTACTCTGTTATAACGAGCTGCAATCATTAATGGTGTCATATCATCTTCTGATTTTTGATTTACATCTGCACCGTATTCGATAAATTTTCTAACGATTTCAATGTCTCCTTTTCCAACTGCTACAGTTAATGGTGTTTTACCAAAAGCGGCAACTTCAACATTGTTTCTCGTTTCTACATTTCCGTTTGATGCAACTGAAACATTTGCAAATGCCAATAAGGCTACTCCTAAATAAATTACTGATTTTTTCATGATGATTGTTGTTAATTGATTGATAAATGATGATTTTAATTTCTATGTAAAGGTAACTTTTAAATTTGTATTATGCATAACAAAGTACTATGTTTTAACTAATTCTTAACTATTACTTAAAGAATGCATAATTAACAAACCTGAATGTTAACAATTCCATGGTTTCGATATAATAGACGCCGAAAAAACTAAAATGTTACAATAAATAAGAAAAAAAAGTAAAATTTATTTTACATAGTTTTAAGTATCTGTTTTAAAAGCAATTCAGAATTCTTTAACTTTACTGTAAGAATAAAACTATTTAAGCTTTTAAACTTATCTTCAAATCAAAAAACGAACTTAAAAAACCAGTAACTATGCTTATTATCAAAAGAATTCTCATCATTTTAATTCTAATTATTTCGATCGTACTGATTGCAGCCTATTTTATGCCTAAAGAATATGCAGTGGAACGAGAAGTTACAATTAACAAACCTGTTGACAGTGTTTTTGCTTATGTGAAATCACTAAAAAAATCAGAATGAATTTAGTGTTTGGGCAAATGTAGATCCTAAAATGAAAGTCAATTATAAAGGCGTTGATGGCGCTGTCGGTTCCATTTGTTCTTGGGAAAGCAATGTAAAAGAAGTTGGAGTTGGTGAACAGGAAATCACAAAAATAACAGAGAACAGACGTATTGATTTTGCTCTTCGATTCAAAAAACCAATGGAAGACACTGCTGTAGGATTTATGTCAACCGAACCCGTTTCTGACAATCAAACTAAAGTTAAATGGGGAATCAGTGGCGTAATTCCATATCCAACAAATATTATGCTTCCTATGCTAAAGATGGATCAAATGATTGGAAACGATTTACAAAAAGGTCTTGATAATTTAAAAGCTAAAATGGAATAAATTTTAGAAACATAAAAAAAGAGAAGCATCATTTTAAACTAATGATGCTTCTCTTTTTAAATACAAAACCTATTTTATTTTAAATCTTTTAAAATAGTTACTGCTCCCTCTGATTTTGCATATTTTGCATAATCCAAAGCTTTCAAACCATGGTCATTTTCGATATAAGGTTTCGCACCATTTGCCAATAAAACTTTTATGATTTCTACATGATTATAACGAGCTGCCAGCATTAAAGGTGTCATATTTCTTATAATTTTATTGACATCTGCGCCGTACTCGATAATTTTTTTCACCGCTTCAAGATCACCTTTACATACCGCTATGTGTAAATGCGATGATAAATAACCTGAGATTTCAATTTGATTTTTAGTTGCTGGCTTTTGATTAGAAGCCGTTGCAGAATTTGTAAATACGACCAAAGCCGTTCCTAAAATGATTACAGTTTTTTTCATGATTGATTGTTTTTAAAATTGATTGATGATTGTGATGATTTACTATTAGACGAATGTAATAGGCAAAACGTTGCATCAAAACAGAAAAAAAAAGTATAATTTTTAAAAATATTAGAAATCAACAAAAAAATGCTGTCAAAATAACTGAACTGCGCTTTTTGTATAAAGAAAATTGTATTATTCTAATTTGAACTTCCTATCGTAAATGTTTTTTAAATCTTTTTCAAACAATGTAAAAGAATCATTATGAAACTTTACAAAATCTTTTTCACTAAGTTGTTCTGGAAAAGGAGCGTAATAATGTGTTGGACTTGTACTATCATTTCTCCAAACTAAAACATAAGCTAACTGCAGATTTTGGGATTTTAATGTTTTCAACAAAACTTCTGTCCACCATTTTTCATTTGGAATAGATTCCAAACCTGTTTCAGTAAATGCTGCTAATTTTTTCTTCTTAATAGCTAAGTCAGAAAATATTTTAAGTTTTTTTAATCCTGCGGTTAAATCATATTTCTCGTCACGACCAAAATCTCCATAATCATCCATTCCAAGCATATCTACATAATTATCTCCCGGATAACGTTCTAAGTATGCTGCTTCTGAATTAAATTGATTATCAGGAGAAAAAGCATAAATAAAATTATGTACGCCCAAAGTGTCTTTTAAATAAGAAACCGTAAATTGCCATACAGCAATAAAATCTTCACGAGAGGTATGTGATTTTCCCCACCAAAACCAGTCACCATCAAATTCGTGATAAGGTCTGAAAATCATTGGAGCAAGTGTTCCGTTTTTTGCTTTAACAGAATGTGCGAAATCAGCAATTGATTTTAAAATTTCTTTATACTGATCATGATGAGAACCACCTGGTTTAATAAGTGCCATTGAAGCTTTCGAAATTCCATCTTTCCAATAAAAACCACCTTCTGAAGCAGGATTATTAAAATGCCAAGATACAGTAGTCACTCCTCCTCTTTCGTAAGTTTCAATTACATTTTTTCTCAAGGTTTCTTTTGCTTGTTGAATTTGTTCATCGGGACGGCCGGAAAAATCACTGAAGTCTATTCCAACAACTGCTGGATGAGAGCCCGTAACCGATTTTACATCTGAACGATTAGGTTCATTACTCCATCCATGCCCGTATTCCAATGCATGCTGATGTCCAAAAAGAATATGATTTTTTGAAATCGTTTTTAAATTTCGATAAAGATTCTTGGTTTCTTTTGTTGCCTTTTTATCAATTTGCGCAAAAAGAAAATGCCCTGCTGTAAGACATACAATTAGCAGGGCATTTTTATTCGTTATTATTTTCATGGTTTAAACAGTTAGTTTTAAACCCGAAAATTACTATTTAGAAGATAAGTAATCTAATACGTTTTTTTCAATACGTTGATCAATATTGTCAATATCGGCTTTCACAAATTTTTCTCCTAAAATATTCTCGTATAATTCGATATATCTTTCAGAAACAGAGTCAATATATTCGTCTGTCATATTAGGAATCTGTTGTCCCTCTTGACCTTGAAAGCCATTTTCAATCAACCAACGACGAACAAATTCTTTAGATAATTGTTTTTGTTCCTCTCCTTTTTCTTGTCTTTCTGCATAACCTTCAGCATAAAAATAACGAGAAGAATCTGGAGTATGAATTTCATCAATTAAAACAATAACGCCATCTTTAGTTTTTCCAAATTCATATTTAGTATCCACTAAAATCAAACCTCTTTGAGCTGCGATTTCAGTTCCTCTTTGAAATAAAGCGCGTGTATATTTTTCTAAAACTAAATAATCTTCTTCAGAAACAATTCCTTTAGCTAAAATGTCTTCACGGGAAATATCTTCATCATGAGAACCGTTATCGGCCTTTGTAGTTGGCGTAATAATTGGTTCTGGAAATTTATCATTTTCTTTTAAACCTTCGGCCATTGCAACACCACAGATTTGCTTTCTTCCAGCAGCATATTCACGAGCAGCATGTCCTGACAAATAACCGCGAATTACCATTTCTACTTTAAAAGGTTCGCATAAATGTCCAACAGCAACGTTTGGATCTGGAGTAGCAATCAGCCAGTTTGGAACAATATCTTGTGTTAATTCCATAAATTTAGTAGCAATCTGATTTAAGATTTGTCCTTTGTATGGAATTCCTTTTGGCAAAACTACATCAAAAGCCGAAAGTCTATCGGTTGCTACCATTACCAAAAGTTCGTCGTTAATATTATAAACTTCTCTAACTTTTCCTCGGTAAACTGATTTTTGATTCGGGAAATTAAAATTTGTAGTTGTGATTGTATTACTCATTTGTTGTGTTGTTTTTTATGAATGCAAATTTAAAATTATTTCAGAGAGTTACACCATGAAATTTTAAGATTAAGAAATAAAAAAATCCCTAAACAGAATATTTAGGGATTTTTATTTAAATACAATTAAAAATTAACTTGAAGCTAATTCTTTATCTAAAATTTTTGAAGCAATATATTTTGCCACACCATCTTCAGCATTTGTTTTAATCACTTCTAATTCCGGTAAAGTTTCTTTTAAAATTGATGGAGCATTCCCCATAATTAAACCTTTTCCAGCGGCTGATAACATTTGTACATCATTAAAACCGTCCCCAAAAGCAACAGCTTGTTCTAGTGTATAACCCTCTTTTTCTAATACTTGTTCAATCGCAACGGCTTTGTCGATAGATTTATCCATAAATTCCAAACAAGTTGGTAAGCTAAAAGCGTGATGTAAATGTTCAGAAGAATTAGCCAAAATGGCATCTTTAAGTTTTACTAATTTTTCGTGGTCATCACATGAAAAGAAAATTTTAATCGCTCCAAAATCTTCTAAGTTTTTGTAATCAACTAATTCCGGACGATATTTTAATTCTGCCTGAAAAGAATTTAGTCTTTCATTCCATTTATTGGTTTGCCATACATTTTCTTTAAATAAAACCACAGTAATGGCAGGATCGATTTCAACATTTAAAGCAGCTTTAACAACATCGCTGTCCAAATTGAAAGCAAAAAGTTCTTCTTTAATTGGTGAATGAATTCTCGCTCCGTTTGAACTAACTAAATAAACCGGAACTTCAAGTGTCTCAATAATAGCCATCGCATCAAGATGATGACGTCCCGTAGCTACAACAATCAAATAACCTTGATTATGAAGTTCCTGAAAAATTGATTTAGTATAATCTGAAATTCTGTGTTGTGGGTTGAGTAAAGTTCCGTCAAGATCACTTACTACAACTTTTATATTTTTAAGTTTTGTCATATTAATTATCAAATTCGATGATATGCAAATTTAAGGTTTTAAGCTGGGCTAGACAAAGTTTAGAGGCCTTGAAAGCTGAAATTGAGGGAAGTTTATTATTTATTTAACTATTTCGTTAAATATTGCTTTATACGTAATTAAACCTTAACAATTCCTGTTTTGTATAAATTTATAGCTTTCTGAATTATTAATTCTATTTGTTCCAAAGGCAAATCTTCCTTAACATCAAACAACATAATCTTCATTCTGGAACGATTTGCCTGAATGAGAAAAGCTTCCTCAAAATGTTTCCCTTCCACAATTCCAATATATGGTTGTCTGAGTTTTTTATGGATCCATAAATAGCAGAACATCTTTCGTTTGTAACAGAAAAACGGCATTCCGTATTTCAAAGTATTTGTAATATCATGATCTTGTTTTAGAATGATTTCTTTTAATGCAAGAAAAATTCCTTTTACAGGTTCTTTTTGGTTTAAGTAGAAATCATCTAGTTGTTTCATTTTTTCAAATAATATAATATAGCTTTAACTTCTCTATCATTAAAAACAAAATTATGACTATAAGCATTCTGATTTGACCAATCTTTGAGTGCCAGAGCCTCTTTGTTTCCGTTTTTTAGTAAACTATCTTGTTTTGTAATAAAATCAATAAAGAATCTTTCACTTCTTTTTTGATTTCTAACAGAATTCTCTAAAAAATTATCTTTAACATCTTTGCCAGCATGACAGTTTACACAATTTTTTTCATAATATTTTTTTCCAATGTTTTCCAACAAAATTTCACTCCTTTGCAAAGCAAGATCTTCATAAAATTTATTCTTTTCTATTTCTTTCTTTTTACAGGAAATAAAACTCATCAATAGGAGAAAACTAAAAATTCTAATCATTGCAAATTTTTATAGTTGCTAAAAAAATATTCGTTTTGCAATTTTCAAAAGAAAACATACAAAACGAATATTAATAAATGTTAAAACACAATTCACGATTTACATTTAACATTTCACTAAAAATTGAACTTAATCGTGATTCTCAATTTGTTTATAAGCGTCAATTACTTTTTTCACTAATCTGTGGCGAACGATATCTTTATCATCTAGATAAATAATTCCGATACCTTCAATATCTTTCAAAACCAAAATGGCTTCTTTAAGACCAGAAATAGTTCTTCTTGGTAAATCGACCTGTCCAGGATCACCCGTAATCATAAATTTAGCGTTTTTTCCCATACGGGTCAAAAACATTTTCATTTGTGAATGGGTGGTATTTTGTGCTTCATCAAGGATTACAAAGGCATTGTCAAGTGTTCGTCCACGCATAAACGCCAGAGGAGCAATCTGAATAATTCCTTTTAAGATGTAATCTTCGAGTTTTTCGTTTGGAAGCATGTCACGCAACGCATCGTAAAGTGGTTGCATGTAAGGATCCAGCTTTTCTTTCATGTCTCCTGGAAGAAATCCGAGATTTTCCCCGGCTTCAACAGCAGGACGAGTCAAGATGATCCTTTTTACTTCTTTATCTTTTAACATTTTAACCGCCATAGCGACACCGGTATATGTTTTTCCGGTTCCAGCAGGACCAATTGCAAAGACCATATCATTTTTCTTAATGGTATCAACCAGCAGTTGCTGATTTGGCGTCATCGCTTTGATAATCTTACCGCCAACACCATGAACTAAGATTTTGTCATGATCATAAGCTCTTTTCTCTTCTTGGCCATCACTCATAATAACACGTTCAATTACATTGTCATCGATATTATTATAACGAGTGAAATGAAGCATTAATCTTTGAAATCTTTTTTCGAATTCGTCTAAAACTTCTTTTTCGCCAAATGCTTTTAAAGTTGTCCCTCGTGCTACGATTTTAAGCTTTGGGTAATACTTTTTAATGATTTCTAAATGGCTGTCCTGCGCGCCCCAAAATTCTTTTGGAGCAATATCTACTAGCTCGATTATTCTTTCGTTCAAATGAAGTTCTTTTTAAATTAAATAATTCAGTTATTATTTTTAAGAGTTGTCGGGTTCTTTTTTTTATAAGTAATAGTTTCCAGTTTTAACCAAACGGAAAACTTATACTTGTATTACAGCAACTTAATTTTTAAAACACAATTTGTCTTTTCTTTCTTTCAATTTGTGTTTACTATTATTAGCTTTGCATTTCTCAAATTTAATGAAAATTAGATTTAAATACTATCAATAGTTATAAACAAAAATATGTCAATAATTACCCTAACTACAGACTACGGCTTAAAAGATCACTTTGTGGGGTCGCTGAAGGGTAAAATACTTTCTGAAAATCCAGAGGTTCAAATCATTGACATTTCTCATGACATTGATCCCTTTAATACTGCTGAGGCAAGTTATATTATCGGAGCCTCTTATTTAAGCTTTCCAAAAGGAACCGTTCACCTTATTGGTGTTGATATTGAACGCAATAAAGAGAACCAGCACATCGCGATGCAATGGAACGATCATTACTTTATTTGTGCTGACAACGGTATTTTAAGTATGCTTACACAGAAAATTGTTCCTCAAAAGATTGTAGCTATCAATATTCACGATCGTTTTCCAATCGAGTCTACAGATTTGGATATTTTTATTCAGGTTGCTTCCCATTTATCCAAAGGCGGATTATTGAATGTAATCGGAAAAGAAATTACTGCAATAAAAGAAGCTACCGAACTACAACCTGTTGTAGCAGATGACGGAAATTCTGTAAAAGGCAATATCATTTACATTGATCATTTTGGAAATGTTGTCACTAATATTTCTAAAAAACAATTCTTAGAAATTTCACGCGGTCGTCCGTATGAAATTGTCATGAAACCGAAAAGTATCAAAACAATTCTACCCAATTATTCGGCTATTGCAACTTCTGATAAGTATCCAATTAAAACCTATGAAGGAGAAAAACTGGCTATTTTTAATGAAGCCGGATTTCTTGAAATCGCTATTTTTAGAAGTAATCCTTCTAAAGTAGGTTCTGCAAATAGTTTGTTAGGATTGAATTATCGTGATGTTATTACGATTAAGTTTTCTTAGAAAAATTTTAGATTTTAGATGTCAGATTTTAGATTTGAAAACTTTAAAATTTGGTATTTGGAATTTCTTTATTGGAATTTTACTTTTTTACAAAAACAACAATCAAATTTGGTATTTTTGCCCACCTGTTAGACTTTAGGCAATTAAAAAAATCTAAAATCAACAGTCTAAAATCTAAAATAACAATATGTTTGTCCGAATAGTAAAAATGAGTTTTCACGAAGAAAAAATTCCCGATTTTTTGGAGAATTTTGAATCTGTGAAAGATAAAATACGAAATGCAGAAGGAAATCGTTTTTTAGAATTGTATCAGGATAAAAATGACAAATGCATCTTTTTCACTTACAGTTATTGGGAAACCGAAGAAGATTTAGAAAATTACAGAAATTCTGAGCTTTTTAATACTGTTTGGGATTTTACAAAGAAATTATTCAATGCTAAACCAGAAGCTTGGAGTGTGGATAAACTGGTGACCTTAAATTAAACCGATTTAACCGCAAAGAACGCAAGTTTTTTTCGAAGAAGTTTTATAAAAACGCTAAGTTCGCAAAGCTTTGGAAAAAAACTTTGCGAACATTGCGCAAAACTTTGCGTTCTTTGCGGTTAGAAAAAACTTGAAACAAAATAGAATAATTTATGAAGTATTTTTTCTTAACACTTTTATTAGTTACTCTTAGCAGTTGTGCACAAAATAAACGTTTAATTTTAGGAATGGAATATGCAAAAGAAGAATTAAAAATTGCTTTATCTAAAAAAACACAGCATAATGTTATTAATAATAAAGAAATAATTATAAAAGACAGTATTACTGCTACCAAAATCGCAGAACCAATTTTATATGATATTTACGGAAAAGAAAATATAGAAAAACAAAGACCATATGAAATTTATCTCTTAGAAAATTATTGGGTTATATCTGGAACTTTACCTGAAAATTATTTAGGCGGAACGTTTCTAATAATTATTGATGCTAGAAATTCACAAATCATAAAAATCACGCACGGTAAGTAATTATTTAAGTCATTTCAAGAACATGAAACTTGAAACCTGAAACAATAAAAAAACAAAAACACAAATGAAATCAATCATTTTACGAGAAATAAAATCCTTTTTTGGTTCTCCAATCGGCTATTTGGTCATTGCTATTTTCTTAATCAGCAACGGACTTTTTTTATGGGTATTCGAAGGAGATTACAACATACTAAACTCAGGTTATGCCGATTTGACTCCGTTTTTCACTTTGGCACCATGGATTTTAATATTCTTAATTCCAGCCGTAACGATGAGAAGTTTCTCTGACGAAAAAAAACAAGGAACTTTAGAGTTATTACTAACTAAACCTTTGTCAATCTGGGAAATTGTAAACGGTAAATTCTTCGGTTCATTTTTACTGATTATTTTAGCGATTATTCCAACTTTAATTTATGTTAAAGTAATTTCAGATTTAGGTTCACCAGAAGGAAATATCGATATGGGAAGCACAATTGGCTCTTATTTCGGATTATTGTTTTTAATTGCTTCGTACTCTGCAATCGGAATCTTTACTTCTACCCTTTCAGAAAACCAGATTGTAGCTTTTATCCTTGCTGTTTTCTTGTGTTTCTTTCTTTATTTTGGCTTTGAAGGTTTGGCTTCATTATTTTCTGACTCAAACAGTTTGATCTCTATTTTAGGAATGCAAAATCACTTTAAAAGTATGAGCCGTGGTGTTATTGACACACGAGATGTAATTTATTTTTTAAGCATTACTATCGCTTTTCTATCTTTTACTGTTTATCAATTAAAATCTTTTAAAGCGTAATGAAAGCATCTACTAAGCAAAATTTAAAAACATTAGGCATCACTATCTTTATTTTAGTGGTTTTAAATGTACTTGGAACTTTATTTTTTCAGCGTTTTGATTTAACAAAAGACAAACGTTATACATTATCTCCAACGTCACTAGGAATTGTAAAACAAGTTCAGAATCCGTTATCTATCAAGATTTATATGGCTGGCGAACTTCCTCCCGATTTTAGACGTTTACAGCAGGAAACCAAACAATTACTGGAAGAATTTCAGGCTTATAATAAAAATATAGTTTTCGAATTTGTTGATCCTTTAGAAAACGAAGAAGAAAGCGACGAGCTGACAAAATCGCTTTTTCAAAAAGGCTTAACTCCTGTGAACATTACAGTTGACGACAAAGGAAAACAATCACAAGCAATGGTTTTCCCTTGGGCAATTGCAGTTTATAATGGCAAAGAAGTGAATATTCCGTTATTAAAAAATATAATGGGAGCTTCGACTACACAAAAAGTAATTGGTTCTATTCAGCATTTAGAATATTCTATTGCAGATGCTATCAACAAAGTGACTAAAACCAAACAGAAAAAGGTTGCGATCATAAAAGGAAATGGCGAACTAAGAGAAAGACACATTGCGCAAATGCTGAAACAGATTCATGAAAGCTATCTAATTGGCCCTTTCACATTAGACTCAGTTGCTAAAAATCCGAATGCTACTTTAAGTGAATTGAAGAAATACGATTTAGCCATTGTTGCAAAACCAACTGAAAAATTCTCAGACGAAGAAAAAGAAGTTCTGGATCAGTTTATTATGAATGGTGGAAAAACACTTTGGTTAATTGATCAGGTTGCTGCCGATATGGATAGTTTGTACAATGATGCGGGCGCAACTTTAGCTTATCCGAGAGATTTAAATCTAAATGATATGTTCTTCAAATACGGATTTAGAATTAATCCTGATTTGATAAAAGACGAACAAGGAACTCCAATAAAACTGGCAACCGGCGAACAAGGAAGCGCAACACAGTATCAGGATTTTGTTTGGAAATTTGCACCGCAGGTTTTCCCAACAAGTCAGCACCCGATTGTAAAAAATCTAGGCGGAATCAAATTTGATTTTGCCAATCCAATTGATACGCTGAAAAACGGAATCAAAAAAACAGTTTTATTACAGTCTTCTCAATATTCTAAAACTATTGGTACTCCAGCTGAAATTAGCCTGAATATGGTAACAGAGAAAACAACGCCACAGGATTATCTGAATAAAGGAAATCAGAATTTGGCTGTTTTATTAGAAGGAAACTTCCACTCTGCTTTTGAGAATAGAGTTTTACCTTTTAAAGACAATTCATTTACCGCAAAAGGAAAACCAAATAAAATGATTGTTGTTGCCGATGGGGATATTGCGAGAAACCAATTAGACAAAAACAGAATGCCCGTAGAATTAGGTTACGATCAACGAACAGGAAATCTTTATGACAATAAGGACTTTATTATGAATTGTATTAATTACCTGTTGGATGACACTGGACTTATTAACATTAGAAGTAAAGATGTCGAACTGCCTTTATTAGACAAAGAAAAAGTTTATGAAAGCTACAGCATAACCCAATTCATAACTATCGGAGTTCCAATTCTAATTTTATTGGTTTTCGGACTTGTTTTTACCTTTTTGAGAAAAAGAAGATACAGCAAGTAGATGTTAATAAAAAAATGTAATACTTTGGATAGTTTAAGATATATTTGTAATCCGTATATTTAGCCCTTTATTTGCTAAAGCATCCATCAAAAAATAAAATAAAACAGATGAAATTTATAGTATCGAGTTCGTACTTATTAAAACAATTACAAGTTTTAGGTAGTGTAATTAACAGTAACAATACGTTACCAATTTTAGACAACTTTTTATTTGAACTAAACAATAATGAGTTAACAGTTTCGGCTTCGGATCTTGAAACGACTATGTCGGCTACATTATCAATCGATTCTACAAGTAAAGGAAGTGTTGCTGTGCCAGCGAAACTTTTGCTTGAAATTTTAAAAACTTTCCCTGAACAGCCATTAACTTTTACTGTTGAAGATAACAACACAGTAGAAATTAGCTCTAACTCTGGTAAATATGCATTAGCTTACGCAGCTGGAGAAGAATTTCCAAAAGCAGTAAGTCTTGAAGATCCATCTGTAACTTTAGTTCCTGCTGAAGTTTTAGCAACAGCGGTAAGCAAAACTATTTTTGCTGCCGGAAATGATGATTTACGTCCGGTAATGTCTGGGGTTTTCTTCCAGTTTTCACCAGAAGGATTAATCTTCGTAGCTACAGATGCTCATAAATTGGTAAAATATTCACGTACAGACGTAAAAGCTTCTCAGGTTGCTGATTTTATCATGCCTAAAAAACCTTTAAATATTTTAAAAAGTATTTTAGGTTCTTCTGATGCTGAAGTAAAAATTGAATACAACGATTCAAATGCGACTTTCTCATTTGATAATTATATCTTAATGTGTCGTTTAATCGACGGGAAATACCCTAACTACGAAGCGGTAATTCCAAAAGAAAATCCAAACAAATTAATGATTGACCGTTCTTTATTTTTAAGTTCTGTTAAGCGTGTTGCGATTTTCTCTAACAAAACTACACACCAAATTCGTTTGAAAATTGCCGGAGCAGAATTAAACGTTTCTGCAGAAGACATCGATTACTCCAACAAAGCAGAAGAAAGATTGACTTGTGATTATCAAGGAGATGATCTTCAAATTGGTTTTAACTCTCGTTTCTTAACTGAGATGTTGACAAACCTACAATCTGACATGATCATGCTTGAAATGTCATTGCCAAATAGAGCTGGTATTTTAACTCCAGTTGATGGTTTAGAAGAAGGAGAAACTGTTACTATGTTAGTAATGCCTGTAATGTTAAATAGTTAACATTAAAGTTTCTTTCTGTTACAGGGATATTTTTTAGTTTTAAATAAAAGATATATCATTGTAAAAAAAAGATATCGCTATTAACCAACCATTTTTTATACCTAGAAACCGCAATTCCCATAAAGAGTTGCGGTTTTTTATTTGGATTCATTTTTGTTTCGAGTTAATATACTTTGTGCAGATTTTTAACGCAAAGAACGCAAGGTTTTTTTGATTTAGATTGTTTATAGAAAACGCTAAGTTCGCAAAGCTTTATCTACAAAGCTTTGCGAACTTAGCGTTTGTAAACACAAGCCTTAGAAAAAAAACTTAGCGCTCTTTGCGTTTAAATTCAGCACAATCCAAAAACTTGAAGCAACAAATTTTGTATCTTTGAATTATGAAAATAGAAATTTGGTCGGACATCATGTGTCCGTTTTGTTATATCGGAAAAAGACAGTTGGAAACAGCGCTTGCAGTGTTTCCTAACAACGAATTTGAAATCGAATGGAAAAGCTTTCAGCTGGATCCTACTATTACTTCTCAACCTGACATGGACGTTTACACGTTTTTAGCTGAAAGAAAAGGCATATCGATTGAACAATCTAAAGAAATGCATAAAGGAGTCGCAGAACGCGCCAAAAGTGTCGGCTTAGATTACAACTTTGATAAAGCGGTTATTTCTAATTCTTTAAATGCTCACAGAATTATTCAATTGGCTAAAACCAAAAATATGGGCGATCGAATGGAAGAAATTTTCTTCAAAGCTTATTTTACTGATGGCGAAGATTTAAACAACGGTCAAACTTTAATTAAATTAGGAATTCAGGCAGGTTTAGATGAAAATGAAATTAGAGAAGTGCTGGAAAGCGAAACTTTATTTATCAAAGAAGTAGAATCGGATATTAAAGAAGCTGGTGAAATTGGAGTTCAAGGCGTTCCGTTTTTTGTTTTTGATCGTAAATATGCTGTTTCTGGTGCTCAGCCAATTGAAACTTTTGTAAAAACAATTCAGGAAGTTTTAAAGTAAAATTTAAACTTATAAAAAATCTAAAAGCGTGCTGTCTATAACTAAACAGCACGCTTTTATTTTTAATTCTAAAATAGTATCAAAAAAAATTAATGTCCAGCTCTACCTTTAGAATCTGTTGATTTAGTTGTAGTGCTTTTTCCTCTAGAACCAGTAGCTGATTTTTGAGTTTTTCCAGAATCTTTCATTCCAGATTTCGAATCTTTTTTTGAAGTTTCCATGATATTTAATTTTTTAAATTATTGATATACAAAGTTGGACAATCCTACTTGATCTTTTTTACAGAATTATATTTGATTATTATAAAATAAGAATAAACAAATCATGTAAGATTAAAATTAAATCCTATAATCTTTTTAATGATCTAATTTTCAAATTTGTATATATCAAAAGTTGAAAATTATCTAATTTAAAAGAGCAATTATGGAAACAATTGACAACAACTTAGATGCTGCAAAATTTAATGATTTTAAATGCAGTAAACCTGATCATATTGACACAGCTCATGAAAATGAAGCTATGGACGAAGAATTTACTACTGGACAAAATTCTGACACCAGTACTTATAGAAATGATTTCAATTCGTTTACTGATGATTCTTACGAAATCATAGAAAGCGGTTTAAATATTGCAGAAGATAATACGCCCTTTTCAACTTATGATGAAGCCAATCCTTATGATAGTTATAATCTGGATCATGAGGATGAAAAATACAACTGCATCAATTACAAAAATTTCGAACATTAAAATCAGGAATCATTATGTCATCAAAATATAAATATTCGTATGCAATGCTCCATTTTATAAACGTCTTTACGTTTGTCTTGAGTATTTCGTTGATTACTTATCTTGTAATGGCCACAAGATAGTAAAACTATAATTATGTAATCCTAGAAGATGAATCCACCTTTACTACAATTTAACGATAAAGGCATTTATTGTCAGCAGGCAGATGTTTATCTTGATCCCTGGAGACCTGTTAAAAATGCCATTATTACACACGGTCATTCTGATCATGCAAGGTGGGGACATCAAAATTACATTACGCATCATACCAATGTGCCCATCATAAAATACCGTCTTGGCGATATTAATGTTACAGGAAAAGACTGGAATGAAACATTTACTATAAACGGAGTAAAATTCTCTCTTCATCCCGCAGGACATATTATTGGTTCTGCTCAAATAAAAGTAGAATACAAAGGCGAAATCTGGGTATTTACGGGAGATTACAAAACAGAAGATGATGGAATTTCTGTTCCGTATGAAGTTGTAAAATGTCATTCTTTTATTACCGAATGTACTTTCGGACTTCCCGCATTCAAATGGGAACCACAAGCTGATGTAATGACGGAAATAAATAATTGGTGGGCTGAAAATCGCGCAGAAGGAAAAACTTCAGTTCTCTTTGGATATTCTTTAGGAAAAGCACAACAATTATTAAAATATATCGATCCCCATATTGGAACAATTTACACGCATGGTGCAATCGAAAACATGACTGAAATTGTTCGTCCCTTAATTGATTTACCTCCAACAATACGAGTGACTACAGAAACCAAAAAAGAAGATTTATTGGGAAACATTGTAATTGCCCCGCCAAGCGCACACGGAAGTACCTGGATTAGAAGAATGACTCCTTTTGTAACGGGTTCTGCAAGTGGCTGGATGGCTTTTCGTGGCGCAAGACGAAGACGCGCCGTTGACCGCGGTTTTGTTCTAAGTGATCATTGTGACTGGACAGGTTTATTAGAAAGTATCAAAGCTACCGGCGCAGAAAGAGTGATTTGTACGCACGGATATTCGGACATATTTTCAAAATACCTTAGAGAATTGGGTTACGATGCCAGAACTGCAAACACACAATATGAAGGAGAAACGAATGACATAGAGGAAAGTTAGGTAAGTTAGAAGTTAAGAGTCAAACGTTATGCGATACTTTAAAAGTTATAAGTTAAACGTTGTTCGATGTCTAACTCCTCCCCATAACCCATAACCCATAACCCATAACCCATAACCCATAACCCATAACCCATAACCCATAACCCATAACCCATAACCCATAACCCATAACCCATAACCCATAACTTAAAAAAATGAAAAACTTTGCCGAGCTTATAAAAACCTTAGATAGTTCTAATAAAACATCGGTAAAAGTAGATGCTTTGACAAACTATTTTCTAAAAGCAAGTGATGAGGATAAAGTCTGGACAATCGCTATCCTTTCTCATCGCCGTCCTCCCCGACCTGTTAATACTACTTTATTACGTTTATGGGCGAATGAATTGGCCAATATTCCACTTTGGTTGTTTGAAGAAAGTTACCATATTGTCGGCGATTTGGCCGAAACTATTGCTTTGGTTATTCCAACAACAAAAGAACATTCTGATAAAAGCTTGACCGAATTTTTACAGGAAATCATTGCTTTAAAAAAGAAAACCGATTCAGAAAAAAAAGAATATCTGCAAACCAATTGGCTGAACTTGAATTATTACGAAAGATTCGTTTTTACTAAATTAATAACAGGAAGTTTTAGAATTGGTTTAAGTCATAAATTAATGACCCGTGCACTCTCTAAAGCTGAAAACATAGACGAAGACACGCTTGCTTATAAATTAATGGGCGATTGGAATCCGAATACGATTACGTTTCAGGAATTGATTCTGGATGAAAGAAGCAGTGATTATTTATCAAAACCGTATCCGTTTTATTTGGCTTATCCAATTGAAGGCGAAGTTTCTTCTTTAGGAAATCCGGAAGACTGGAGCGCCGAACATAAATGGGACGGAATTCGTTCTCAAACCATTATTCGGGAAAATGAAATATATGTCTGGAGCCGTGGCGAAGAATTAGTAACCGATAAATATCCAGAGTTTCAATCTTTCCTTGGAAATATTCCAGACGGAACTGTTATTGACGGAGAAATTCTTCCTTTTATTGATAATCAAATTGGAACATTTAATGATTTGCAAACTAGAATTGGCCGTAAAAATGTTTCAGCTTCTGTTTTAAAAAATTCTCCTGTAATCATTAAAGCTTATGATTTATTAGAATGGCAGGGAAATGATATTCGGAATCTTCCTTATGAAGAACGTCGAACGTTACTAGAAGAATTATTTACCACTTTGATTGGAAAAGAAATTCCGTTGCAACTTTCAGAGAGAATTAATTTCTCGTCTTGGGAAGATGTCACAAACGAAAGATTAAAATCACGCGAATTGAAAAGCGAAGGTCTAATGCTCAAACGAAAAGATTCTCCCTATTTAGTTGGAAGAAAAAAAGGCGATTGGTGGAAATGGAAAATAGAACCTTTAACCATAGATGCTGTTCTAACCTATGCAATGCGAGGTCACGGACGACGATCGAATTTATTTACTGATTATACTTTTGCCCTTTGGCAGGAAAATGAGAATAACGAACGAGAACTAGTAACTTTTGCGAAGGCATATTCTGGTTTAACCGATGCAGAATTTAGAATGGTAGACGATTTTATCAAAAAAAATACTTTAGAACGATTTGGGCCTGTACGAAGTGTAACTCCAAAATTAGTTTTTGAAATTGGTTTTGAAGGCATTGCACTTTCCAAAAGACATAAAAGCGGTGTTGCAACCCGTTTTCCGCGAATTTTAAGATGGCGACACGATAAAAAAATCGATGAAGCTAATTCAATAGAAGATTTAAAAAATTTAATTGTATAAATGAACAGAGAGCAGTTATTTACGATTGCCAGTGACTGGTTTGAAAGTCAGGGATGGAAACCTTTTCCGTTTCAGACTCAGACCTGGACTGCTTTTTTGCAGGGAAAAAACGGCTTGTTAAATGCTCCAACTGGAAGCGGAAAAACATACGCACTTTGGCTTCCAATCATTTTAAATTATATCAAAGAAAATCCGAATTATAAAACCAAGCATAATTCAGGATTAAAAGCCATTTGGATCACACCTTTAAGATCTTTATCTGTTGAAATTAAACAAGCGGCAGAACGAGTGCTTACAGATTTAGATATTCCAATGACTGTCGGAATTCGATCCGGAGATACTTCTGCATCAGAAAGAGCCAAACAAAAAGGGAAAATGCCCGATTTACTGATTACAACTCCTGAAAGTCTGCAATTGCTTTTGGCTTCAAAAGGATATGCGGCAACTTTTAAAAACTGCAGTTCAATTGTCATAGACGAATGGCATGAATTACTAGGAACCAAACGGGGTGTTCAAGTGGAACTGGCATTATCAAGACTTAAAACGATAGCAAAAAACATTCGGATTTGGGGAATTTCTGCCACAATTGGAAATCTGCAACAAGCGCAGGAAGTTTTGCTTGGAGTAGATTCGCAAGCTTACCATAATTCTGTTTTAATAAAAGCGGTTATCAATAAAAAGATAAAAGTAGTCTCTATTATTCCAGAGAAAATGGATGCTTATCCTTGGCGAGGGCACATGGGATTACATTTGATCGATGAAGCAGCAAAAATTATAAAAGCCAGCAAAACCACTTTAATTTTTACGAATGTTCGTTCGGCCTGCGAAATTTGGTATCAGAGATTATTAGAAAAATATCCTGAATTTGCAGGAGAAATGGCAATGCATCACGGAAGCATTGATAGAGAAACGAGACTTTGGGTAGAAAATGCTATTCGAAATGAAGAATTAAAAGTTGTAGTCTGTACTTCTAGTTTAGATTTGGGTGTTGACTTTGCTCCTGTCGAATCGATTATTCAGGTTGGAGGCCCTAAAGGCGTTGCTCGTTTTATGCAACGCGCAGGACGAAGCGGACATCAGCCTGGGAAAGAAAGTGTTATTTATTTCCTAGCTACTCATGCGATTGAATTAATCGAAGCTTCTGCACTTAAAAAGGCTGTCGAAAATAGTGTTATAGAAGATCGCGTTCCGTATTTAAACAGCTGGGATGTTTTGGTTCAGTATCTTAACACACTTGCAGTTTCTGACGGATTTTACCCAAACGAAATTTTCAAAGAAATTCAGGGAACATTTAGTTATCAAACCATTACAGCTGAAAACTGGAACTGGATTTTGAATTTTATCACACAAGGCAGTCAAAGTCTTCATGCTTATGACGAATTCAAAAAAGTCGAAATTGATGAAAATGGCTGTTACAAAATCAACAGCCGAATGATTGCCATGCATCATAGAATGCAGATTGGAACTATTGTTGGCGATGCGGTAATGAATGTAAAATTCATGAGTGGTGGTTATATCGGAACGATTGAAGAATGGTTCATTTCGAAATTAAAACCTGGCGATACTTTTATTTTTGCAGGAAAAAAACTCGAATTATTCCGTATTCGAAATATGCAGGTTTTAGTCAAAAAAGCGAGTCCGAAGAAAGAATCTAAAATTGCAAGCTGGATGGGCGGTCGTTTGGCACTGTCTTCTCAAATGAGTGAATTATTACGTCAGGAATTGTACCGCGCCAATACCGACAATCTTTCGCCAGAATTGAAAGCTTTACAGCCTTTATTCAAAAGACAGCGAAAAGAATCTATTGTACCAAGTTCAGATGAATTTCTAATAGAAACTTTTAAAACCCGAGAAGGATTTCATGCTATTTTTTATCCGTTTGAAGGACGTTTTGTGCATGAAGCTTTAGCCAGTTTACTGGCATTCAGAATCAGTTTATTACAATCGATCACTTTTTCTTTGGCTTATAACGATTATGGATTTGAATTGCTTTCTGATCAGGAAATTGATATTGAAGCGGTTTTAGATAATAATTTATTTTCTACAGAATACGTCCATCACGATTTGCAGAAAAGCTTAAATTCAACCGAAATGGCGCGGAGAAAGTTTAGAGATATAGCGGTAATTTCCGGATTAGTTTTTACTGGTTTTCCGGGAAAAATGGTTAAAACTAAACATTTGCAAAGTGGTTCTCAATTATTATTTGAAGTTTTTAGGGATTTTGAACCTGATAATTTGTTATTGCATCAGGCGTACAGAGAAACTTTTGAACATCAATTAGAAGAAGGACGTTTGATTTTAGCATTGGAAAGAATTGCAAGTCAGAAAATTGTTTGGAAACAATGTTTAAAACCAACGCCTTTTAGTTTTCCAATCATTACAGATCGATTGAGAGAAAAACTTTCGAGCGAAACTCTGGCTGAAAGAATTCAGAAAATGACTGCATCTTATATGAAATAAATCTTTATGAATATCCAATTAAAAAACGAAAACTTTATACTTCATTCAACTGGTGCCGTCTTTTGGGAAAAACAAAAAACGGTCATTATTTCTGATGTGCATTTGGGAAAAGTAACGCATTTTAGAAAACACGGAATTGCTATTCCGCAAAATGCTGTTTCAGAAAATTTTAGAAAAATCACAGCAGTTTTGGATCATTTTCTTCCTGAAAAAATAATTTTTCTGGGAGATTTATTCCACAGTACTAAAAATGCAGAATGGAATTTATTTGAAGAATGGCTTTCTAATCACAAACAAGAAACCTATTTAATTACTGGAAATCATGATATTATTGATGAAAGTCATTATAAAAAAATTGGAGTAATTGTCACAGAGATTTTAGAAATTGACGCTTTCTTTTTTACGCATCATCCCACAGAAAAAGAAGACTTATTTAATTTTTCAGGACATATCCACCCGGGAATTGTCTTGCGTGGCTTGGGTTTACAAACTTTAAAGTTGCGTTGTTTCTTTTGCAAACCCAACCAAATCATTCTTCCTGCTTTTGGCGAGTTTACTGGAAAGTATTTTCTAAAACCCAGCTCAGAAGATACAGTTTATGCGATTGCAGGAAATGATGTTATTCAGATCAATAAAGAATAAGATAACATTCGGATAAATTTAAAATCATATCTAATTAACAATCAATAAATTATACGAATATATTCTCAAAAATAAAAGAATTATCTTTCAAATTTTAAGCTTACATTAGTTGAATTAACTTCTAAAGCTTTGAAAATGAAGAATATTACATCAAAATTTGACAAAGTCCTAAACAACTCTACAACCTACGGAAATGTTAATCACGAACCAGATTCGAGCACAGAAACACAGTTAAACACCCCCGAAAAATCAATGCCGTTTTCAGATCAGATTGGAAACTACCAACGTAATATTGGAATTCCTTTAAAATCGCATGAAAACAGCAAAATCTATATTGTAGGAAGCGGTATTGCTGGAATGGCAGCTGCCTACTATTTTATTCGAGATGGTCGAATTCCTGCCAAAAACATCACTTTTCTGGAACAGCTTCATATTGATGGTGGTTCACTCGATGGCTCAGGAAATCCCAAAGAGGGTTATATGATTCGCGGCGGTCGTGAAATGGATATGACCTACGAAAATCTATGGGATATTTTTCAGGATATTCCAGCTTTAGAACTGCCTCCACCCTACACTGTTTTAGACGAATATCGATTGATTAATGATAACGATTCGAATTATTCTAAAGCAAGGTTAATTCATAAAAACGGAGAAATAAAAGATTTTAGCAAATTTGGTTTGAATAAAAAAGATCAACTAGCAATTGTAAAATTGCTGTTGAAAAGAAAAGACGAACTAGACGACTTGACTATAGAAGATTATTTCAGTGAATCATTTTTAGAAAGCAATTTCTGGACGTTTTGGAGAACCATGTTTGCTTTTGAAAACTGGCATAGTTTATTAGAACTAAAATTGTATATGCATAGATTTCTTCATGCAATTGATGGATTAAATGATCTTTCTTCATTAGTATTTCCTAAGTACAATCAGTATGATACTTTTGTTACACCACTGCGAAAATTCCTTGAAGAAAAAGGTGTCAATATCAAATTTCATACACTGATCAAAGATTTAGTCATCCAAAGTAATACTGAAGGTAAAGTCGTTGAAGGAATTATTACAGAGCATGAAGGCAAAGAAAATAGAACTCCAATTGGCAAAGATGATTTTGTAATTGTTACCACAGGTTCAATGACCGAAGATACTTTCTATGGAGACAATAAAACTGCTCCTATTATTGGTATTGACAACTCTACCAGCGGTAAAAGTCCTGGATGGATGTTATGGAAAAACTTAGCCGCGAAATCTCCTATTTTTGGAAAACCAGAAAAATTCTGCACTAATATCGAGAAATCATCTTGGGAATCGGTTACGCTGACTTGCAGGCCTTCTGCTTTTGTAGAAAAACTAAAAGAATATTCTGTAAACGACCCGTATTCCGGCAAAACAGTAACAGGAGGAATTATTACTATTACTGATTCTAATTGGTTAATGAGTTTTACCTGTAACAGACAACCGCATTTTCCAGATCAGCCAGATGATATTTTAGTGCTTTGGGTTTATGCCTTGTTTATGGATAAACCTGGGAATTACATTAAAAAAGTAATGCCCGAATGTACTGGAGATGAGATTTTAACTGAATTATCTTTCCATCTCGGAATTTTAGATAAACTAGATAATATTATAGAAAACACCATTGTGCGAACCGCTTTTATGCCTTACATCACTTCGATGTTTATGCCGAGGGCAAAAGGCGACCGTCCGAGAGTTGTGCCCGAAGGATGCAAAAATCTTGGCTTAATCGGACAATTTGTAGAAACGAATAACGATGTGGTATTTACAATGGAAAGTTCGATTAGAACGGCTAGAATTGCGGTTTACAAATTGTTGAATTTAAACAAACAAGTTCCAGATATTAATCCGCTGCAATATGATATTCGACATTTATTGAAAGCAGTGCGAACGCTTAATGATGGAAAAGCGTTTTTAGGCGAAGGCATTCTGCATAAAGTTTTACGAGGCACTTATTTTGAACATGTTTTACCGCCCATTGAAGAAGATAAGGAAGAACATGAATCTTTCTTTTCGGAACAGGTTAACCGATTTAAAGATTGGATAAAAGGAATAAAAGATTAATCATTAAATCATTTTATTTAAATTGTTTATAAATATTTATCTAAAATAATAAATTAAAAACCCAGTAAAACTAAAATTTCACTGGGTTTTCTTGTTTAACTCTAAATTTGCAATCAGAAATTAAGCATTATTGTTCGTCATTATTCATCGCAGACATCAATAAAGTGTAGGCATTTTTTACAACTATTTTTGAAGAATTATCCAACTCGTTTGAAGTAATCTGGCAGAAACCTTCGTTTTTAACTCCAGCTTTTACTTCTACCATTTGAAACTGATTATTTCCAAGGGCTGTAAAAACAAAAAACTTACCCTGCCAACGCACTACAGCATCTTCAGGAACCGTTAAAGCTTTTTGATTTTCTACTTCGACTTCCGCATTTATAAATAAACCTGGCAAAAGAGCTGGATTATAAGTATTAACTTTACAAATAATTTCTGCTGCTCTATCTCCGTTTAAACTTTGATTGATAAAAGCAATTTTGGCTGGGTATTTTTTTGCATCCGAATTATTTGCAAAAGCCATAACCGTTTGACCGATTGATAAAGAAGCAACATCTTTCTCAAAGGCATTTAAAGTCAATACAATATCCTTTTTATCAATCAATTCAAAAAGCATATCGGTTGGGTTTACATATTTTCCAACGTTCACATTTACTTTTGAAACCAATCCATTAATAGGCGAAACTACTTTAACTGTATTGCTGATTGTTGAAACATTCAGTTTCTTTACATTGATTCCTAATAAAGTTAGTTTATGTTCCAAAGAAGACATTGTAATACGCTGTGTACGTGTTTCGGTTGTAATCTGTTCTAAAACTTTATCACTGCTGGCCTTACTTGCATTAAGTTCTTTTTGTCTTTTGTATTCATTTTGAGCCAGTTCAAACTTTTCTTTTGCCATAAGATAATCCTGCTGCAATTCGATAAACTGCATGTCTTCTAAAACGGCTAAAACCTGTCCTTTTTGCACATTCATTCCCGCAATTAAATTCGTACTTTTTACATATCCGCCTAACGGAATACTGATACTGACCACACTTTTTGGAGGCACTGTTACCGTTCCTTGAAGCTGTAGAATCTCTTTTACATTTTGAAGCGTCGGATTTCCAGTTTGTAAATCAGCATTTTTGATTTGTTCGCTGGTCAATTTTATAATATTAATACTCTTCACTTCAGCATTTTTATTTTCTTCATTTTGTTTCTTTCCGCAAGAAAACAATACTAATGCGCCTGCAAACGCTGCTATATATTTTTTCATTTTAAATATTATTAAGATTCTGCAGTGTAACAACTGCTTTGTTGTAAGCGTTCAATGCGTCTAGATATTCACTTTTAATTGTAATGGCTTGATTTACGACCAAAACCCACTGCAGATAATCAATATCTCCATTGTAAAGCTGACTACTTGAAGCTTCGATAATCGTTTGAGCATTTTTTAATCCTTCTTTTTCATAATACTCTAAACTTTCCTGATACTTTTTCACTTCCCTATCCGCATTCTCAATAGCAGTTTTCACTTCAATTTTAGCGGCTTCGGAAAGTGCTTCATAACTTTCGTATTCTGCTTTTGCGGCACGTTTGCGTTCAGACTGACTCGTAAAGAAAATTGGAATAGACAAACCAGCATTGATGTAATTAAATCTTTGTGAACTATCATAATAAACTTCCTGACCTGAAGCATTAGTTTGAGTCCCGATAATACTCAAATTATTATAACCTAAAGTGATTTCAGGAAGCAGTTTGGCACTTTCGGTTTTCCATCTCCATTTTGCTGCTTCCGATTCATATTGTGAACGCTGTACAATAGGTAGATTTTCTGCTTTCAGATTTTCAACTAAAGACTGATTTAAAACCGCTTTTGATTTTTCATTTTTAGGAGCATATTCAACTTTATCCTGAAGAATCGCATTAAATGAATTTAAAGCAATTTCTATATCACGATTTACCATTACCAGCTGATTGCTGTAAAATTGTCGGGCAGATTGTGAAGCACTTTTTTCTAAAACATTTGCTTCTCCTGCTTTAAATCTCAAATCCGATTTCTTTTCCATAATTCGGTAAATCGAATCGGCATAGACTAAAAGTTCTCTTTTACTTTGAAGCCATAAATAATCGTAATAAATATTTCTGACTCTAGTTTTAATTTCCTGAGAAGTCAGCTGCACTTCTGTCTTGGCTTTATTAAAATCTGCCTGAAGTGCTTTTTTCTGATTGCTGTAAACAGTGGGAAAAGCAAAAGTCTGACTGATTCCAAATCTAGTATCTTTTTGAGCACTATTAAACTGACCGTAATCGGCATCGATTTGTGTCTGCGGAAGATTATACCCCGTTTTTTGCAAATGACTTTTGGACTGCTCGTTCAACTTAGCCGATTTAACTGTTCTGTTATTCTGAATGGCAATCGAAATCGATTCGTCAAGCGAAATTGGTAATTGCTGCGCATTTGCCATGTTACCAATAAAAAGAACGCCTAATAAAATGGTTAGATTATTCATGTGTTTTTTTCTTTTTTTAGAAAATCCTTTAGCGTGATAGGTCATCAAATAAATAGCAGGAAGTACAAAAAGCGTTAAAAGTGTAGCGGTTACCAATCCGCCGATCACGACAGTTGCTAGCGGACGCTGTACCTCTGCTCCTGCTCCGTTGCTCAATGCCATTGGAAGAAATCCTAGCGAAGCAACCGCCGCAGTCATTAAAACAGGACGTAATCTATTTTTGGTTCCTAAAAGGATAATATCAAAAGGATTTGTGATTTCGCCCTGTTTTTGTATTCTATTGAATTCAGAGATTAATACAATTCCGTTTAATACCGCAACTCCAAAAAGCGCAATAAAACCAACTCCTGCGGAAATACTAAATGGCATGTCTCGCATAACTAAGGCAAAAACACCTCCAATTGCAGATAACGGAATAGCGGTAAAAATGATAATTCCTTCTTTAAATGATCTAAAGGCAAAATACAACAAAGCGAAAATCATTAATAAAGCAGCTGGAACAGCAACTCCCAATCTTGCTTTTGCCTGCTGTAAATTCTCAAAAGCACCACCGTAAGTAATATAATAACCTGGATCAAATTTGATCTGTTTATTGACCTTCTGTTGTAATTCTTCTACAATAGACTGGACATCTCTACCTCGAACATTAAATCCAACGATGATTCTCCTTTTTGCATTTTCACGTTGAATCTGATTTGGGCCTTCCACTTCATCTACTTTTGCTACTTGATAAAGCGGAATCTGCATACCTGAAGGAGTTGCAATTAACAGATTACGAACATCTTCAATTCCTTTTCTGCCATTGTCTTCCACACGTACAACCATATCGAAACGTTTTTCTCCTTCATAAATGCTTCCCGCAACGGCCCCTGCAAAGGCGGCGTTAATCGTAGCATTTACATCGGCAACTCGTAAACCGTATTTTGCCATTTCTGCCCAATTATAATCGATCACGATCTGTGGCATTCCGGTTACTTTTTCTACATAAAGATCGGCTGCACCTTGAACAGTTTTGCTAATTGCGCCTAACTTTTCGGCATATTCTGAGAGTTTCTGTAAATCTTCTCCATAAATCTTACAAACCAAATCCTGCTTTGCTCCTGTCATTAATTCGTTAAAACGCATTTGAACAGGAAACTGAAAACCAGTTGTCACTCCAGGTGCAATTCGTTTAACAGTCTTAGTCATTTTATCGGCTAATTCAGGAAACGAAGAAGCACTTGTCCATTCTGATTTATCTTTTAAAACAATAATCATATCCCCTCCTTCAATTGGCATTGGATCGGTCGGGATTTCGGCACTTCCAATTCTGGAAACTACTTGCTGTACTTCGGGAAATTCTTTCTTTAATTCTCTTGAAATTTTCTCAATAGTTTCAGTTGTCGTAGAAAGGTTGGTTCCTAATAACAATCGAGTTTCAACTGCAAAATCTCCTTCTTCCAACTGTGGAATGAATTCTCCTCCCATTCTTCCAAACAAAACAACCGCTATTCCGAAAAGCACAAAAGCTGAAATAACAATAGCTTTTCTAATTCCTAAAGCTTTGGTAAGCCAGCCTTCGTAAGCATTTTCTAATCTTTCCATAATTCGGTCTGAAAGATTCTTTTTATGACTTATTTTTTTACTTAGAAATAAAGCGCTGACCATTGGCACATAAGTAAGCGACAGAATAAAAGCTCCCAAAATGGCAAAAGCAACTGTCTGCGCCATTGGTTTAAACATTTTACCTTCAATTCCCTGCAACGAAAGAATCGGCAGATAAACAATCAATATGATGATTTGCCCAAAAACGGCGGCATTCATCATACGTGTGGCAGATCCTGTGACTTCTTTATCCATTTCGTCCTGCGAAATAGAATCTATTGCTTTGTACTTTTTAGAACTATGTAGATGATGCAGAATTGCTTCTACAATAATTACAGCTCCATCGACTATTAATCCGAAATCCAATGCGCCAAGACTCATTAAGTTACCGCTTACGCCAAAAGTATTCATCATAATAATGGCAAAAAGCATGGCTAATGGTATAACCGAAGCCACAATAAATCCGGCTCTAAGATTTCCGAGGAATAAAACTAAAATCAGAACGACAATCAAAGCACCTTCAATTAAGTTCTTTTCGACAGTTCCAATGGCGTTGTCTACCATTTTGGTTCTGTCTAGAAATGGTTCGATTTTTAAACCTTCTGGAAGGATTTTTTCGATTTCGGCGATTTTGTCTTTTACATTAACAATAACATTATTGGCGTTTTCTCCTTTTAGCATCATTACGATACCTCCGACAGATTCTCCAAACTCATCTGTAGTTAATGCGCCGTAACGAATGGCGGAAGAAATTTTAACATCAGCAATATCTTTTACTAAAATTGGAAGACCACCTTGAGTGCTTTTCACTACAATGTTTTCAATATCTTTAATGCTTTTCGCTAAACCTGTACTTCTGATGTAAGATACAGTTGGGCCTTTTTCAATATACGCACCACCAGTATTTTCGTTGCTGCTGTTTAAAGCAGTAAAAACTTCACTAATGGTTAGATTTTGCGCTTTCAATCTCGCAGGGTTTACAGCAATTTCATACTGTTTTAATTTCCCTCCAAAAGTCGAAACATCAGCAATTCCAGCAGTTCCTAAAAGCTGTCTTCTGATTGTCCAATCCTGAATTGTTCTTAAATCTTCTAAAGAATATTTTTCTTCAAAACCCGGTTTTGGTTTTAAAACATATTGATAGATTTCTCCTAAACCAGTTGTAACCGGAGCCATTTCGGGTCTGTTAGCATTTCGGTCGATTTCTACTTGCTGGAGTCTTTCTGTTATCTGCTGTCTTGCCCAATACACATCGGCATCGTCTTCAAAAACTACGCTGACTAATGAAAGTCCGAAACGCGAAATACTCCTGCTTTCTTTAAGATGCGGAATATTGCTAATGGCTTGTTCTATTGGGAAAGTGATTAGTCTTTCTACGTCTTCAGCACCAAGTGAAGGCGCTGTAGTAATAATTTGCACCTGATTGTTTGTGATGTCCGGCACTGCATCAATTGGTAATTGGGTAACCTCATACACACCGTAGATAATCCACAGCAGTGTAAAGATTCCAATTGCCAGTTTGTTCTTAACTGAGAACTGAATTACTTTATTAAGCATATTGTATTAATTAAAAAATAATAAATGAGCGACCAAAACGTGAAGTCTCAGCCACAGCAAAAAAATTATAAATTAATTTATGCTACCGGAGGTCGGAATAAAGAAAGCAAGTTTGGATCTGAATGAAGATCAGATCTGTAAGTTGGTATTTTTAATTGTGGTAATTCTGGATTGAAAGGAAGTGGCAATAAATCTTTGTCGTCTAAAATAAATACAAAGTGAAACGAACTGCTGCTGATTGTTTTAAATGGCAGCTGCATATCACGGTCTCCATCATTGTCATTTAAGTCTTCTCCCCAATAGTGCATGGATAAGAAATCCATAAAACTTAAATCCATTAATTGTTTGTGCTCTTCAAAGTGCTGAATTAATACAGGCAGTTTATAAAACTGCTGTACAAAACTGCTGTTTGAAGCTATTAGAAAAATAAATATGTAGACAATTTGTTTTCGCACGAGGCAAATTTAACTTAAATTCTATAAAGTGTCACTATTTATAGGAGTTTGAAGGTTTCTTTTAACAATTTAGAAATATTGAAAGGTATTTTTATAGAATTACATTTTATTTTGATGGTTATTTTATTAGATAAAAGAAAAACGAGTTAAACTCTTAATGATTCTAACTCGTTTTTAAATATTCTAATATTTATTGTACTCTACTCCATTTGCATCAGCATAAGGAAGTAATAAGTCCATTACTTTAGTATACTTTTCTTCCAGTTTCATTCCTTTTGTTTCGTCAAGCTCTTTTGCTGCTGCATCTATTTCTTCATCACTTTTGCCTTCATCAATCATTCGGGCAATCATCATAAAGTCTTTATTTTGAATTTCGTCTGCATATTCAAACAATTCGATTCCAGCTTTTATAATTGGTTCTGCTTCTTCTGTTGAATTTAAGTTTTTTATTCTTCGAATATCTTCTTTAAAAGTATTGGCATAAGCAAATTTTACCACTTCAACACAGGTTGCTTTTTTCATGCTTTTTCCATCTTCTGTTGGAAGCTGTAAGGTTCCATTCGCCTTGTGCTGGCGGAATTCTTTAAAGACTCTTTCAAAACTTGACGGAATTTTATTGGCATTTAATCCAATTGTATTAAAAATCTGGTCTGGGCTATCATTTGTAAGTTTACATGAAATTCCAGTAATCAAAACTATTAAAAATAAAAAGCTTTTGGTTTTCATGAGAGTCTATCTTTAGATGGTTTAGTTTTTAAGCTCTAAATGTACCGCATCTATGAGCTTATCTATTTTTTGTAATACAAAATTCTCGTATGCTGCTTGAATTTCTAAACTTTTTCGCCCAGAACTAAATCCTTCACTTATTCTGTAATTTTTCACAAAGTGGCTTTTATTAGCTCCTAAAGCATAATACCAGCTTCCCATTTCTGATTGCACAAATATAACAGCTTCATCGAGTTTCATTATTTTCTTTTTCGAAAATAACGGACTCTGTTTGTAAACTGCATTTTGTGTAACTACAAAAGTATACTGGATTTTTGATCCAATCTGAATATCATATAAACTGTGTAAAACGAAATATATTATCAGTATATAAATAACACCTCGCATCACATCATCAAAATAATGATCCAAAAAAAGTAAAGCGATAATGCAGGCTGTAATTCCAGCCAAAAACCACTTTGACAACTTTAATGTTGTTTTATTTGGATACAAAGAAAATGAATTTTGAGTTTCCTCGATATTATATCTTTCGCGAATGTTCATTTAGTTTTACAATTTCATTGATTTCATTAATTAATCGCTGGATTGATCTTGTGGTAAAAGCTTGCGCAATTCCTGTACATTTTTCTTTATTGTTTTTCATATAATAAAGATTTAAGCAGACATTGGTAGTTATTAGATAGTGTTTGATTTTGACTAATTCAAAATTCACAAAATCAGAAAACGGAATCTGAACAGGTTTATTAATCAATCCGTTTTTTATACTAAATTCATTTTGATCTAAATCTATAACAAAACGCTGTGACCAGATTGAAATAAAACAAAGAACTGTTAGAATTCCAAAAATCCAGATTACAGCTGTGTTCTTATAATAAATTCCTCCAATTGTAAACGCTAACATACCGCCAACAACCAACAAACCGAAACCATATTGTCTTTTCATGGCATACTGATTTCCGTCTTTCACGAATTCCTTTAATGTTGTCATCCTAGTCAATTTTAACACCATCAATAACCAAAGTATCACAGATAAGCGACATATAAGCACTGTTATAATCTGCTGTAATCTGATCACTTAGAGAATCGATTCTTCCTTTTGTAAAATCAAATTTTCTAGTTGGCTGTTTTCCATAAGTATCTGTCATGGTTATTTGCCCGTCGATTCCATTTTTATTTTTCATAAATGCAGTTAATAAAGCAATATCTTGCTTTTCAAAATCAAGTGAAAAATAATAATTGTTTTTAATTTCGTTTGTTTCAGCATTCATAACACTTTTAGTAAACGAAAAAGTAGCCGATCTAACCGCACCTTTTACCACTTTATTCCCATCTTTCAGAGAAATTTCAATTTTAATACGTTTATCCTCCTGCTGTCCATAAGTTAAAGCAGATAAAAAAAGACAAACTACAAGCAGTGATGTAAAAATTTTCTTATTCATAATTTAAGGGTTTAAAAAAAAATTAATAACAACAAGATTACTACTAAGATCGAGCTGCTACAATTCTGAATTGGCAAATGGAGGTTTTAGATTTTTATTTGGCGATTCTATGCTTTTATCAAGAAAAGAAGCTTTGCAAACAGCCTAAAAAACAGGGCTTCACAAGAATTTTGCACTAAAAATTGACGCTCGTTTTTTTTGGTCAGTCAATTCTCAATTTGTACTTTGGCTACAATTACCACTATATGCACGCAAAAAATACTTTTAATCTGATGAAGGACAGCCATTCAAAATGGTTATTTTTCCTATTTACTTTATTCTTTTCTTATTCTAATGCTCAGGAAGTTTCTTCTATCGAGAAAATAGCCGCTTATGGTTATTCCAAACGTTTCTCAGATTCTTCTGCCAGCAAAAAAATACAGCTTCAGGCATTGGCTTTAGCCAAAAAGAGAAAAAATATTGATGATGAAGTGATTTGCTATTCTTATCTGGCACTTACACAAAGACGGTTGCTCCATTTAAAAGAATTTGCCCGTTATGCTGACACCGCTTATATCCTAGCCGAAAAAACAAACAAAATTCGAGTTAAAGCCTTTGCCACTCTAGCTCAAGGAGCTTTAAAATCTTATATAGATGATAAACCTCAGGCACTAGAAAATCTTTTAAAATCCTATCAACTATTTTCTAAAATAAAGGCTCACGACCAATGTGCTAAAGTGGCTTCGGATATCTCTTATTTATTTTCTCCTTCTTCACCAGAAAAGGTTAAAAAATATTCTTGGGAAGCTTTACAACATGCGGCAAAAGCAAATGATCCTGAAAGTCAATTGTATGCAAGGCTTGCTTTTGGAGGTTATTTAACTGATAGATTAGAACTAGGATTTAAAGAAGAATGGTTAGCTACCTTAAACTTCTTTAAGGAAACTGTTACTTATGCAGAAAGACATGGTCATAATATAATCAGTAAAAGCAACATTGGAATTGCTTATATCAATCTGGCTGATCTTTATTCAAAAGGCCCAAAACCAATTGAAGAAAAGTCAATGATGGATAATCTCAAAAAAGCAACCGAGATTGCCCAGAAATACAACATAAAAATCATTTACAGAAGTGCTATTGGGTTACAGGGAACATATTATAACGAAAAAGGAGATTACACAAAAGCAGAATTATTATTTATTGAAGGAATTAAATACCAGCAGAGTCTTCCTTATACTGATAATTATCTTCTAGCAACTTTTTATAATTGTTTGAAAGAGGTCGCTGTAAAAAGAAATGATTATAAAGCTTATTATGGTTATGATACTTTGTACACCAAATTCAATCAGTTAAAATATAATGAAAGCACACAGAAACTTTTACAGAACGCTGATGCACGATATGAATCTTCTAAAAAAATAGAGCGCATCAAACAACTTGAACTCGAAAATGAACTGGAACAGCAGAATAAACTTTTAGGTTATGGTATTGCTGGCGTTTTATTGATTGGACTTGTATTTATGTTTCGTTCGTACTATTTCAGGCAACGTTATTACTTAAAAAGAGAAGAAACTCTAAAACAGGAACAGGCCAATAGCGAACTTAAGGTGCAATTAATGGAAAAAGAAACAATTGAAAACCTTGCTGCAAGACTTTCACTGGAAAGAAGATTGCTGCGTTCGCAGATGGATCCGCATTTTATCTTTAATGCTTTAGGAAATATTCAAAGTATGATTCTGCAAAAAGATACCATTCCAGCGGTTTCTTATTTAAATAAATTTGCCAAACTAACGCGACAGATTTTGGAACAATCGAGAAAAGAAACTATTTCTCTGGAAGAAGAAATTAATACTCTGAAAAATTACATTGAGTTACAACAGCTTCGTCTAAATAATAGTTTTGAATATAACATTGTATGCGATGAATCGGTGGAAGATGGAATATTGATCCCACCATTATTAATTCAGCCCTTTATAGAAAATGCAGTTGAACACGGTTTAAAGCCAAAGCCAAAAGAAGAAAAAGGATTATTGCAGCTTAATTTCACACAGCAAACCGATCAGAAAAATCTAATTTGTGTAATTAAAGATAATGGAATTGGTCTCGCCGCTTCACGTAAACTTAAAATAAAAGAAAATCATCAATCGCTGTCTACTACTATTACAGACGAAAGATTAGCTAAAATGCAAAAAGAACATCCATCAGCGGGATTTCAGGTTTTAGAAAAAGAATCCGAAAACGGTGAAACGGGCTGTATCGTAATTATTAACATTCCAATCCTGTAAAAAAAATGTATAAAACTATTATTATTGAAGACGAACAGCGCATTCGCGAAGCTTTATCTATTATGCTTGAAATGGTGGCGCAAGATCAAATTCAGATTATAGCTTATGCGGAAAGTGTTGAAGAAGCCGTAAAATTAATTAATCGTTTAAAACCCGATTTAGTTTTTATGGACATTATGCTTCAAAATGGGACTGGTTTTGATGTTTTACAGCAAATTTCATTTAATTCGTTTCATCTTATTTTTACAACGGCTTACGAACAGCATGCTATAAACGCGTTTAAATACAGCGCGATCGATTATCTTTTAAAACCAATTGATCCCGACGAACTTAAAACAGCTATTGATCGTATCGCTCTTTTACAAGAAAGAGTTTTGGAAAAACAACAATTGACCGAATTACAGCAGAATCTCTCCAAAACGCCTGATCGAATTATTCTCCCAACTCAGGAAGCGATGTATGTAGTCAAATTAGAACAAATTTTAAGATGCGAAACTTCGGGTTCGTACACTACTTTCTTTTTAATAGATGGCAGAAAAATAATGGTTTCAAAACCGCTGAAAAATTACGAAGACATGTTAGAGCCTCCAATGTTTTTTAGAGTTCATCAATCCCATTTAATCAATGTAAATTCAATTGTAAGCTACTCTCGTGAAGGAATGGTACACATGAATGATAAGTCGGTTGTCCCAATTTCGAGAGGAAAAAAAGAACAGTTTTTTAAATTAATGAAAGATTAAATTCCAAGTTTCAGGTACTTAAGGTAAACAACAAACAACAAACAACAAACCATAAACCATAAACAATCAACCATTAACAATCAAAATCTTCCTAATACCAATTCAAAACGCCCATAGACAAAACAAGTCTTTCAGCATCGGTTTATTGCTTCTACTTTTGACGTAATAAATACTAAAACGATGAATAATAAAACTCTTTCTATTTTAAGCTATATCACTATTATTGGGTGGATTGTAGCGTTTGTTAAAAGTAAAGATTTAACTCCTAAAAGTGATTTAGTGAGTTACCATTTAAAGCAAGGTTTTGGAATCTTTCTGGTTTCATTAGCCATAAATATTGCTTTATCAATTGTTGTAAGTATCGTTCCTGCCTTATATTTTTTAAGTTACGTTGGTTACGTAATCTTGATTTTATGGATTTTTGGAATTATAAATGCTGCAAATGAACAAAAGAAACCAATTCCTGTAATAGGAAAAATCTTCGAAGATAAATTTGGTTTTATTGACTAATAATCCGTACTCGCCTTTTAGCTGACGTTTTTATTTTTTGGATGTAGGATTTGATTCTCAAAGAATCTCAGTGGTTTCCGTGGGGTCACACTGAGTAGTACTTGGGGATCTTTTCTACTTTAAATAGACTTTTTCTTCCCAGATAATCTATTCTCTATATTCTATTCTCTATTTTCCCACTAAGATAACCCTTCTAACTGCTGGAAAACAGGAATCAAAGCTTTTCCTTTTTCTGTAAGATTGTATTCAATGTGTAGCGGTTTTAACTTAATTGTTGTTTTTTCCAAAAGTCCTTCTTCTTCTAATTCTTTCAAAGCTGTGGCCAAAGATTGTTTATTTGATCCTTGAATTTGTCTCAGCAAAGTATTAAATCGCAAAGGCGATTCTACTGACAAACGAAAAATTTCTGCTTTCCATTTTCCGGATAACATTTTTAAAAGCCTTTGTGCCGGACAAGTTTCTACTTCTTCCATAGTTTTACAGGGTAGTCAAAAAAAATTGACCTATTGTTTTGGATTCTTTTTTAATTAAATTTTGTACAGATTGTAATGTAAAAATAGAAAATGAAACGAAAGAAACCAAGTGAAATGAGCATGGAAGAACTGCTTAAAGCCCAAAAAACAATTAATATTGTTATTGTTTTCTTAGTCAGCGCATCATTCCTGCTGTTTTTTATAATTCTATTTTTATTTTAAAAATAATCAAATGAAAAATTCAGTTTGCAGCTTTATAATTCAAATCTGACGAAAAAATGGTCTGATACGTCTAATTTAATTTTTTGTTGATGAAAAGTTTTATAAAAAAAATTACATTTGAGCTCCCTAAACAAGCCATTAAATTATGATTTTTCAAAAAAGACCACTTTATTTTTTACCTTTATTTTTCTTTTTTTTACTTTCCCTGCAAAGTAATTCTCAAGAACAGCAGCCAGCTAAAAAGCAAACTCCTGGAAGACTTTTCAATGACAGTACTGCCACCGACAGTGATTATTTAATGTCTATTGAAAAAGCAGAAGAAGTTCTGGAATCTGCCTATAATGATATTGATTTTAAAGGCGACACACATCATCTTTTTGGCGACATGAAACGCACTGAAAGTAAGCTGAACCTTATTCTGGCAAGTTTAAAAGGTGCTAATCCAAATGTACGTAACCAGCAAATGTATCGCATAGTACTGCAGGAAATACAGCAGGAATTAGAAGATCAGAATAAAGCCGTAAACGAACACAATCTGAATCTCGAAAACATAAAAAAACGTGTTATTGAACTTCGTAAAGACAAAACTTTAATTACCTTAATACGAGATACTATACGCCGTAAGCAATTTAAAAAAGAATTTGCTAATCTAAAAAAACACTATGTTGGTACAGATAGTTTAATGACTACTAATCAGACTGTATTAAACACTAAAAAAAGACTGATTGTACAACGCCGAATAGCTGTTTCAAACGCTTTGGTGACTGTTGAAAGCAAACTTGAAAAGTCTGGAATAAATATTTTCAACAAAGAATATCCTTCTTTATGGCAGATTAGCGATTCTGCTGCAAACAAAAAAGTAACACATAATATTAAAGCAAAAATTATTATTGAAGAAAATGTTGCAGCCTATTATGTTGGTTATAAAGCCGGCGCTTTAATCACGCTTTGTTTTTTCATGGGACTATTATTTTGGTATATCTCCAGAAATATTAAATACCTTAAAACAAACGGGCACTTCGAAAATCTTTCGCAGCTAAACTTTAAATATTTAAATCGTGGTACTATAGTTCCCGTAATTGTGATTGCTTTAAATATTGTTGTGGTAACCAACTTATATGCTCCTGCCCTTTTTCTGGAATTTATGCAACTTATTTTACTTGGAGCTTTAACAGTACTTTTCAAAAATCAGTGGTCAGGAGTTTCAATGCGTAACTGGTTAATGCTTTTAGGATTATTCTTTGCGCTTTGCTTTCTTGATTTATTTATAACAATTGGTTTGTTGCAGCGATTTGCTTTTGTTGCCATTAATGTTCTGGGTATTCGTTATGGCTTGGTACAAATCAAAACATTAAAAGAAGAGCTATATATTAAAGCTTTCTTTAAATGGGCAAGCATCCTTTTTATTGCTTTAAATGTTTTGTCTATTCTTTATAATGTATTCGGAAGAGTTTCTCTTTCTAATATGCTAAGTTTAACAGCATTTATTTCGCTTACGCAGATTGTTGCTTTGAGTGTTTTATTGAAGATTATTCTTGAAATTATTCTGTTACAGATTTACACCACAAGAGTAAAAAGAGGCATCGTAAAAATGTTCGATTACGAAAATTTATCTGACACTTTAAAGAAGCCATTTATCATTGTAATCAGTTATATGTGGCTGATTGTTATTGCTTCCAACTTAAATATTTGGGAATCACTTCGTGCCGCTTTTCAAAAGTTATTAAGTCATCCAAATACTATCGGAAGTATTACCTTTACTTTAGGTAATATCGTTTTATTCTTTATTATCATTTGGGCAGCACATTTACTTCAAAACTATGTTGCGTATTTCTTTGGAGAAATTGATGAAGAAAACGAAGAAAATATCAACAAAAGACAGCATTCTAAATTATTAATTACCAGATTGGTCGTTTTAATAAGTGGTTATCTTTTAGCTGTTGCTGCGTCTGGAATGCCTTTAGATAAATTGAGTATTCTTTTAGGCGCTTTAGGTGTAGGTGTCGGACTTGGGCTTCAGAATATTGTAAACAACTTTGTATCGGGCATTATTTTAATTTTTGATAAACCAATTCAGATTGGCGATGTGGTGGAAATTAGTTCAGAATCAGGCCGAGTAAAATCGATGGGACTTAGAACAACCAAAATCAATGCCCCAAATGGTGCGGAAATCATTATTCCAAATGGTAATTTATTATCGCAGAATATTACCAACTGGACGTATACCGATAATTACAAATTAGTTGAAGTTACTTTTGAGATTGTAGGAGAAACGGTTCCAGAAGAAATTAATTTAATAGTAAACGAAACATTGGCAAATCTACCAATGGTAAACAGTTCAAAACCATCACAAATTTATTACAGTGCTATTTCTGACGGAAAATATAAACTTTTAATCAAATTTTGGTGCAGTATTTATAGAACTGAAGAAACAATAAGTTTAGCCAGACAAGAACTTTACGTGAGTTTTAAAAATAAAGGTCTGAATTTCTCTAGCTAAGAGAATTATATAGACCCCAATATAAAGAAAACTACAGCTGTTTGAGTTGTAGTTTTCTTTTTTTTATTCCATACGAATTATAAAACCTTTTTAAACATATCTTTTTTATTGCCTATAAAAAATTCAGAACAAAGAATAACTGATTCAGAACAAATCATCTCGGAAATTATAATCTATTTTATAAATTTGAATAGAAACGTAAAAAATACCATTACACAATTTTAATCTATTCTTTTTAATCTTTCCTGCAGTGAGATTTTGCATTAGCCTTTTTCTAATTCTAACCTCCTTAATTTGTTTTGGACAGTCCTCTTTTGAGCACTTGAAAAAAGATCTTGAGCAGAAAATAATACACTGTAATTTTAAGGAAGCTTTAGACATTATCAATACAAATGGTGACTTATATCAAGGTTCAGCAAAAATTGAACTGGATATTATGAAAATGAAAATTCTCACTGAGCTGGGACTTTATGACGAATCTTTTAAACTTTCCCAAAATTTAGTCAGTAATTCTCAAACCAACCCAGAGCAACAACTTAAAATTCATGTTGAACGAGCATTAATTTTTGAGATAAATGACGACTACTCTTCCTGCCTAAACGAATTAAATAAAGCAGAACAGCTGATTTCCAAATATCCTCAACTTAAGTTTAAAAACCATACCAATTTTCTTATTCGTAAATCTTCATATTATCGTGTAAGTGGGTCAAAAAAGGTTGCATATAATCTGGCGCTTCAAGCAGAAAAGTATGCAAAAACGGTGAACGATACTCTAAACATGCCTGTTGTACAGTTGATTATAGCACTTGGCAATCGGAAAATAAATTCAGAAAAAGAATTACAGCATTATCAGCGGGCACTTTATTTGTACAAAAGGCAGCATCACTATGAAGCTATTATTTCTATGTACACTAATTTGAGTTACTACTACTTTGATAAAAAAGAGTATCAACCTGCTACGGTCTATATAGATTCAGCACTGGCTATTGTATCAAAATCAAATGTTCTGAGTTATACAGCAGATGTCTACAAAACCAAAAGTATGATACTGGAAAAGGTTAATGAGCCAGATTCTGCTCTTTATTATTTTAAAAAAGCTTCGGAATACTACAAAAAATTCTACAGCGAACAGCGAGATCTTAAGATCAAAGAACTAGAAACACAATACAATTTTGAAAAAGAAAAAACGGAGAAACAGTCCCTTAAAAAAGACATTAAAAACTCCCGAATCTTCAATACAACACTAATCATTTCAGTTCTAGTTCTGGCTTTGTTTATTCGACAGCTGATGAAGAACAAAAGAAAAATTGAAAAACAAAGAAGAAAAATCTTTGAAAATAATCTAGCTCTCAAAACTAGTCTCGAAGAAAAACAATTTCTTGTGCAGGAATTAAATCATCGTGTTAAAAATAATTTAGCCGTGATTTTAAGCCTCATTGATTTTCAAAAAGAGCAGGAAAAAAATGAAGACTATAAATATAGATTTGATGATTTGTACCAGCGAATCAAAACCATCATGATCGCTCATGAGCTTTATACCTACAGTGTTAATTATAATGACAATGCCCTGGTAGAGACCCAAAATTACCTCGGAAAAATATTTGAAACCCATCAAAACAGCAGTATAAGAGTATTTACATACCTAAACGATACTGAAAAGATTCTTTTCAATGTTGATAAAATACTTTCTCTAGGACTGCTTTTAAACGAACTGGTGACTAATTCCATAAAACATGCAAATCCTGTCGGAGAACTCATTTTAAATTTGGAACTTAAAAAGACTGATGAAAATCAAATAATAGTACATTATTTCGACAATGGAACTGTTTTCAATTTTGAAAAAAATAATGATTCTTTAGGACTTATTATTATTGAAGGAATGGTAAAACAATTAAAAGGAAATTATACTAGAGAAGACGCCCACTATAAAATCGTATTTCCAAATGACTGAACATAAAAGCAGAATATTAATAGTCGAAGATGAGGTTTTAATTGCGTTATCTTTAAAAAAAATGCTGGAACCCATTTTTACAGCTGAGACCGTTTATAGTTATGAAGAGGCAAAAATGCTCCTGTCACATAAACTTTTTGATCTTGTTTTAATTGATATTTCCCTTTCTGGAGATAAAACGGGACTGGACTTGGCATTATTTATCAATACCAATATTTCGATACCTTTTATATTCACGACAGCCTTAACCGATCCTAGTACTTTAGAAAAGGTGACCAATCTTAGGCCGTCTGCTTATCTTTCTAAACCTGTAGAAAAAGTAAATCTTATAACTGCCATTCATCTGGCTTTGGCCAATGAAGATGCGACTTTTAAAATTGAGTTAGGAAAACAGATTTATTACTTTCAGTCCAAAGATTTTCTGTTTGCCGAAGCAGATCATGTCTATATTGAAATACATCTTAAATCAGGTAAAAATCAGATTTTAAGAACTACAATGACTTATCTCGAGGAAGTCTTCCCTCCTAAATATTTCAAAAGAATCAATCGCAGCACCGCTGTAAACCCTTATCATGTATCGAAAATCATCAACGATAAATTGCATATCGAAGATAAAATATTTAAAATTTCTAAGAATTTCTGACATTCTCTTGTAACAAGAGAAAAGGGTTTTCAGAACAAAAAAAACAGGTTTCAGAACATTTCTTTCAGCTTTCAGACAGGAAAGTTTTAGTTTTAAACTTTGAATACACCCAAAAACGTCTGCCCTTTTTCTTTTTTTCATATCCAGCAGGCTTCTTTGGGAGCTTTTGCAACATTTACAGAAGCTATTTTTATTACCACTAATCTTCTAATAAAAAAGACCTGCTATGAAAAAAAACTACTTGCTGATAAAAGTGTGTTATCTTTTTATCATTTTACTCATTACATCCCATAATACTTGGGCACAGACTTCAACTGAAACTTTTGAAACGGAATCACCAGGTTCTACCAGTTTTACCGATAATGGAGTGATATTTAATATCTTGTCTCATTCTTCAACATTTGATATAGCAAATTTTACTAATACAGGTTGGAGCGGAACAGCAAATGACAATAGACATATTGACAACTCCGGGACTGTTGGTACTGGTGCCTCTTTTAGTATTAAGACAACTTCTAACCTGTTTAAAGTGAATAGATTTTGGGTATTCGTTGCCAATAACTTTACTAACCAAAATGCTACAGGAACACTTACAATTACAGGTAAACTAAGTGGCATAACTAAATTTACTCAAACTAAAACTACTGGTTTTGCGACTTCATTAGGTAGTACTAATGGGTATACTTTAATAGATATGACCAACTTAAATGGGCAAAACTATTCTAACATAATAATAGATCAGCTTCAGATTACGGCAGGTGGAGACTACGCTTATCTAGCACTAGATGCCTTTACCTGGGTAAAAGACAACAATAATACAGGTACAACGATTTCTGCTCATCCAAGTAGTAATACAATATGCTCTGGAGCAAATACTTCTTTTTCAGTTACGGCCCTTAATGCCACAAGTTACCAATGGCAGGTTAGCACAGATGGAAGCTTTACAAATATTTCTGATAACGCTACTTATTCTGGCACAACAAGTTCAACACTATCAATTACAGGAGCAACATCAACTATGAGTGGTTATCAGTATCGTTGTGTGGTAACTGGCTCGGGATCTGTAAATTCTAATCCTGCAACATTGACTGTTCCAGTAGCACTTGCTAGTACTGTTTCATCACAAACTAATGTAAGCACATATGGAGGAAACAATGGTTCTGCTACTGTAAGTGTATCAAATGGAACTTCTCCTTATTTTTATTCATGGTCATCTGGAGGAACTGCTGCTACTGCAAATAATTTAAGTGCTGGAACTTATACCGTAACCATCACAGATAGTACTCCAAATGGTCTTGGCGGTTGTACTGCTACTCAAACAGTAACTATAACACAACCTCCTCGTGTAACTGCCTCAGTAACTTCGTTAAGTCCATTTACTTCTTGCAATGGAGCAGTTTCAGCTCAGCAGACTTTTACAATAAGCGGAGGCTCATTAACTTCAGGCTTAAATGTTTTGGCTCCAACTGGTTACGAGTTAGGGCTTTCGGCAGCAGGGAGCTATTCTAGCCAAATTATTTTTTTCCCTAGTGCAGGCACAGTAAATACTACTACAATATATGCTCGTTTAACTTCTTCAGCGACAGGAAATCCTTCTGGTAATATTACAGTGAGTTCAACAAATGCTGTTACCCAAAACGTGGCAGTAACTGGAGTTGTAACAGCGGCACCCGTTATAACAACAGCACCGACAGCAAGCGAAATCTGTTCTGGTGCAAATACAACTTTTAGTGTTACTACCAGCAATGCAACAGGATATCAATGGCAGGTAGATCAGGGAAATAATGTTTTTACAGATATTTCAAACAATGCACTATATTCTGGTGTTAATACTGCTACTCTAAACATTACAGGAGTGCCAGGCACGATGAATGGATTCAAGTATCGTGTCTTGGTAAAAGGAGCATGTTCTCCAGATGCAACGTCAAATAGCGCTGTATTAAATGTAAATCATATTAATGTAGCGCTAAGCAAAGTTGACATAGCTTGCTTTGGTACTTCAACAGGTCAAGCAACTGCGGCTCCTAGTGGAGGAACTGGCACCTATACCTATTCTTGGTCTAACGGAGCAGATACACCTACTATAACAGGATTGATAGCAGGAACTTATACTGTAACTGTGACGGATGAAAACTCATGCTCAAACACCGCGACTGTAACGATAGGACAACCCTCTAGTGCTCTTACACTAACGCAAGGTACTATATCAAACACTTCTTGTTATGGCGGAGGTAACGGAACAGCAAACGTGGCGGCTAATGGTGGTACACCAGGTTACACTTACTCATGGAATACAACTCCTGTCCAGACAACTGCTACTGCAACAGGACTTAAAGCCGGTACTTATACTGTAACTGTAAAAGATGCCAACCAATGTACAAAAACACTAGATTTCACTATAAATCAACCTCCTTCAATTTTAATAACTCCCAGTCAAACCAATGTTTCTTGTAATGGAGGAACGAACGGTACGGCTACGGCAACTGTTTCTGGAGGAACTGGAACTTACACATACTCTTGGTCGCCTTCTGGAGGAACTGAAGCAACTGCAACTGGTCTCGCTGCAGGTACCTATACTGTAACGATTACAGACGCTAATAATTGTCAGACTACACGAAGTTATACTATTGACCAGCCATCCGCTCTAACCGCGACACAATCACAAACAGATGTTTTGTGCAATGGCTCTGCAACAGGTACTGCAACAGTTATTGCCTCTGGCGGGACTGGCCATTATAGCTATACATGGTCTCCTTCGGGAGGAACAGCAGCGACCGCTACTGGATTAATTGCTGGTAACTACACTTGCACCATTAAAGATCAAAATAATTGTATAATTACGAAATCCTTCACAATTACTCAACCAAGTTATGCATTAAGTGCTACACAAAGTCAGATCAATGCAACTTGTTCAACAGGCGGACAGGCAGCAGTAAGTGTGTCTGGTGGAACATTGTCATATTCTTATCTTTGGTTTCCATCTGGAGCTACCACAGCAATAGCAACAGGTTTAACAGCGGGAAATCATAGTGTATTAATAACCGACGGCAATGGTTGTACGTTAACAAAAAACTTTACGATTGATACCACAAATACTTTAGCTGCAGTTCAATCTAAAACTGATGTTTTGTGCAATGGATCAAATACAGGTTCTGCAACAGTAATTCCGGCAGGAGCTCCAGGTCCTTTTACCTACGTATGGTCACCTTCAGTAGGAAATTCTGCAACAGTAAATAATCTTACAGCTGGTAATTATGCCGTAACAATAACCTCTGCAAATGGATGTTCTATTGTCAAAAATTTTACAATTACAGAGCCATCAGCCCTTACCATAACACCTGGTCCGCAAGCAAATGTTACCTGTAATGGAGGAAGCAACGGATCTTTGAGCGCTACAGTAACTGGAGGAACTGGTGCATACAATTATTCATGGGCCCCTTCAGGAGGAAGTGCTGCAACTGCAAACGGTCTTTCTGCCGGAACTTATACATTAACTGTAAAAGATGCTAATCTTTGTACCAAAACACAAAGTTTTACGATTACAGAACCACCTCTTCTAACAGCATCAACGTCGCAAACAAATGTTTCTTGTAAAGATGGATCTAACGGAACTGCAACTGTAAATGTTACAGGAGGAACTGGAACATATACTTATTCTTGGGCTCCATACGGTGGAACAAATGCAACAGCTAGTGGACTTGCCGCAGGAAATTATATTGTAACAATTAAAGATGCTAATCTATGTATGACAACAGCCGCTGTTATTATAACGGAGCCTGATCAGCTTACTGCGGCGATATACAAAACAGATGTTTTATGTAATAGTGCCAATAATGGTACAGCTACAGTAACTGCTTCTGGAGGAACTGGAACTTACACCTACTCTTGGTCACCATCTGGAGGAACTGCAGCTACAGCAACCGGATTAAGTCCAAATACGTATTCCGTTACCGTTACCGACTCTAATGGATGTTTTGTAACAGAGACTGTGCAAATTACAGAACCTACTGCCCTATCAATAATAGATTCACAAACCAATGTTTCTTGTAATTCAGGAAATAACGGTTCGGCTTCTGTAACTGTATCCGGCGGAACTGGACCTTATACTTATTCTTGGTCTCAATCTGGCGGAACTGCCGCAACAGCAACTGGTCTTTCTGCAGGAATTTATACTGTAACTGCAACTGATTCAAATTCATGTTCAATTTCTAGAACAATTACAATTACAGAACCTGATGTTTTAGCCACAAATATTACCGTTACAGATGTAACTTGTCATAATGGAAATAATGGATCAGCTGCAATAACAGCAGCGGGAGGAACTGCGCCATATACGTATTTATGGCCACATAACGGAGCAACTGCATCATCAGCAACTGGTCTTACGGCTGGAATTTACGAAGTCATTTTGACGGACAGCAATTCTTGTTCTTTATCTACATCAATTGAAATAAAACAGCCAGAAAACCCAGTCAATCTTAATACAGCAAGTGTTTCAGAAATAACAGTTTCTGGAGCTAAACTATCAGGCACAGTTTCTTCTGATGGAATAAATACGGATAAGGGAGAATGTTTAACAGAAGTTGGTTTTGTTTATGCTTTACATACCAATCCAACAGCAACAGATACTAAAATAAATGTAACTGTATCATTAGGAGATTTTACAGGCAGTTTATCTAACCTTAGAGGAAATAGAACTTATTATGTTAGGACTTATGCTGTAAATAGTAATGGTTTTATTAATTATGGAAATGAAGTTAGTTTTACCACAGAAAAATATACTCTGAATATAAATGCATTTTCAGGGCATACAAAAGTTTACGGTACTTCTGATCCTGTATTCAATTATACGGCAACAGGATTTGCCAACGGAGATACCAATACCATAATTATGGGACAGCTTTCTAGAGAAACTGGAGAAAACGTTGGGAAATACAATATCACGCAAGGAAACATTAGTGCCGGTGCAGATTATACAATTGTTTTTACTGCCGCTGAATTTGAAATCACAAAAGCCAATCAGACTATTACCTGGAATCAGACTTTAGAATTTGGCTGTGATGATTCGACTGTTATTAATCTAAACGCAACAGCAGACAGCGGATTAACTGTTTCATACACCATAGCAAATAGCGAAATCGGCACAATAAATGAATCAACTTTAACCATTTTGAATTCTGGAAGCACAACGATTACAGCTGTTCAAAACGGAGATCAGAATCATAATCCTGCGGTCGCTGTAATAAAACCTATTGAAGTAAGCCAGTCAGGACTTATCACACAGCAATGGGCAGACGTTCTTTTATTTGATAATAAGTCTAATAGTTTTACAAGCTACCAGTGGTATAAAAATGGAAATGCTGTTTCTGGTGCAACACGCCAGTATTACAGCGAAAACCAGCCATTAAATGGTACGTATTATGTTATTGCTAGAAATACAAACGGCAGTTCAATTAAATCTTGTCCAATTGAAACTACTGGAACGGCTTTTTCTAAAAATTTGAAAATCCATCCAAATCCAGTAAGACCAACAAACGAATTCACATTAGAATGCGACTTCAGCGAATCTCAGCTGAATGGAGCCGAGATTACTATTTTTGACATTACAGGAAAATTAGTACAGACTATTACCAATGTAAAAGCTCAAAATCAAATCACCGCACCTTCTCAGGCAGCTATTTATGTTGTTGTTCTTTCACTGAGTAATGGTCAGAAAAAAACAATCAACTTATTGGTTAAGTAAAAATGAGATTTAATTTAAAATGAAAAAGATGAAAATTAAAATCACCATAGCATTACTCATTTTGTTTAATGTCACGATAAAATCCCAGGAACTTAATGTTAAAATAAACGGAGGACCTTCGGGAATTTTATACGACAGCACCATCGGAAACGGCACGCTAAAATTTGGAGGAGGAATTGGCGTAGGATATACCTACTTCTTCAGTAAAAATTGGGGAATCTCTACAGGAATTGATGTAATGTACAATCAGAATAGTTTCAAACTTAATGATGGAAATACTATCAATAGTTATGAAGTAGACGACCAGACTTCTGCATTTGAATATCGCGTGACATCTTCCAAATACAAAGAAGAACAGCATTTTATTTCAGCTGCGATTCCGCTTCTTATGCAGTATAGAACTGCTTTTGCTTCCAACACGCAGTGGTATCTTGGATTTGGAGGGAAAATATTGTTTCCAGGAAAACAGACTGTAAAAGCTTCAGCTGATCAATTACAGCTTAGCGGTTATTATCCAGATTTAAATTTATTAATTGATGATCTGCCGTCTCATGGTTTTGGGCAGGTAAACAATTGGAAAGACGAAACAAAAACAAGTTTAGATCCATCATTTTTATTAAGCTTAGAAACAGGTCTTACTTTTAAAATCAAAGAAAAAACACAGCTTTATACGGGAGTTTATGTGGATTACGGTTTAACCAACTTAGCCAAAGAAACTCCAGATCTTAATATTGTGGCTTATGATCCAAATGGAATTGATAATACTCAGGCAAACGGCACAATCGGGAATAAAAGAATCGTTCAGGATACTCGTTATCTATCAGCAGGAGTTCAGCTTAAATTAGGTTTTTCTTTAGCTAAAGATAAACCGCAGCCTGTCCAACAGAAAACAGAAACTGTAACTCAGAAAGAAGATGTGCCAGTTCAAGAACCGCCTGTTCAGCAAAAAGTAGTTGAAACAGTTCCTGTCAAAACTGAATTGACCACAGAAGAACGAAATTATATCGAGAAAAAACCGCTGGCTTTTCAGGAAGTTGGAAACACCAGTGTAACACCCGAACTGGCTTCCAGATTAGACGAAATTGCTAAAATTTTAAAATCAAACCAAGATACAGATTTAAATATTACAGGCTATACCTGTGATATTGGAACCAAAGAACGCAATCTTGAAATCGGAATGCAAAGAGCTCAGGCTGTAGCCGATTATTTAAAGAATAAAGGAATCCAATCCAATCGTATACATCTGTTCTCAAAAGGAGAAAGTGAACCACTCGTTCCAAACACTCCTGCAGAAAATAAACCGCTCAACAGAAGAGTTTCCCTAATCTTAGTTGACGGAAAATAACCCTAACACTTCCAAATGTAAAAGCCTGAAAATAGAGATCTTCTCTTTCTCAGGCTTTTTTTTAATGACGAAAATAGGTCTAATTAAATTTTATAAACAATTTTTCTTTCGGTAATTATCGTTTCAGACCCACTTAAGTTTTTCTTAATCCAGTTTCCTTTTTTATCGTACTCATAAGTAACCTCTTCGGTATCCAACACATTATTATTACTGTCTAAATTTGTAATTTTTGTAATATCGTTATTTAAATTATATTCAAATTCTTTTCCATTACCTGATGTTCTGCCATTCCAATATTCCAGATACGAAGTTTTAGACAATAACCCTTTATTATTATAAGAATTAACGGTTTTACTATAAAGCTCATTTCTTATAAAAGAATCTTCTTCAAGTACTTTTCCGTTTAGATCTTCAATTCTGACGTATTTCTTTTCTTCGGTTTTATCCTCTTTTAGCTCATATTTAGTATAGCTTATTAAATTCCCTTTTTTAGCCACTTCAGTTCTGTAAATAGTTGGCGATGAAGCATAACTAAGACTATTGACTTCTCCATTTTTATCATACTTGTATTCAAAAAATTTATCCTTATCAAAAACTTCTTCAGAATCATATTCCTGTACTTTTGAAAGCTGCCCTAAAGCATTGTATTCTTTTCTCTTTTTTGAATAAAACCGGCCATTTACAACGCATTTTTCTTCCGTAATAAATCCTTCCTTATTAAAGACATAAAAATTATTTTCCTTGCGAGAATTAAAACTTCCGCCATCAGAAACTGTTGGCGTTTTCTCTTCCAAAATTGTGATTGAAGAAATTTCTCCTTTCAAATTCATTTTCTTTAAATCGTTTACTTTTTTTTGACTGAAAGAGATTTGTGTTATTAAAACTAAACCCAGAAGTAATTTTAGATCCATAGTATATAAGCGTTTTTTTTTTTAGATGCTTCTTCTTAAAGCTTCCTGATCAAATATATTCATTTTTTCCAACCTTAATAAAAAAAAGTCCCCCACCGCGTAATATAACAAAATAAAAATTTAACAGTATGATTTGAATCATGTTTTGAAAGAAATGATGATAATACATTTACCCTATTAAAATTATATGCTTAAACGCACTTCCAAACCAACATTTTATTAGGATTATAAAAATGGACAAGAACTTTCTAATACAAGAAATAACCCGATTGAAACAGGAAAAAAATGCTGTTATTCTGGCTCATTATTATCAGGATGAGGACGTACAGGAAATAGCAGATTTTATTGGAGACAGTCTTGAATTGGCTAAAAAAGCACAAAATACAAATGCAGACATCATTGTATTTGCGGGAGTTCATTTTATGGCAGAAACGGCCAAAATTTTAAATCCAGATAAAAAAGTGTTGCTGCCAGATTGGGAAGCTGGATGTTCTTTAGCAGATGGCTGTGACCCGAAAGATTTCAGCGAATTCAAAAAACAATATCCTGATCATGTAGTGGTTACTTATATTAATTGCTCTGCCGAAATAAAAGCCATGAGCGATTTGGTCTGCACTTCGGCGAATGCCAAAAAAATAATAGAATCGATATCCGAAGAACATAAAATCATTTTTGCTCCAGATGAAAATTTAGGTAATTATCTTCAAAAGGAAACCAAACGTGACCTCGTCTTATGGAAAGGCTCGTGCGTGGTACATGAAGCCTTTTCATTGGACAAACTAATCGAATTATACAACAAAAATCCGACTGCAAAAATCGCAGCGCATCCAGAGTCAGAAAGTCATATTTTAAAAGCAGCGCATTTCATCGGCTCGACATCGGGTATTATTAATTTCATTAAAACGGATCCTGCTGCCGTTTACATTGTGGCTACAGAAGCCGGTATCCTGCATGAGCTTTCAAAAGCTGTACCGAACAAGACGCTGATTCCGGCTCCTTCCACAGAAGATAACAGCTGTGCCTGCAGTGAATGCGCTTTCATGAAAATGAATACGTTGGAAAAACTGTATTTGTGTCTTAAAAATGAAAGTCCAGAAATGCTGGTAACAGAAGAACTGAGAATTGAAGCCTTAAAACCAATTGAAAAAATGCTTCAATTATCTTAAAAAAATTGCAATAACTCTAAATCAAAATAACATGCTTACAACAGATATATTAATCATCGGTTCAGGTATTTCGGGATTATTTTTCGCCATGAAAACGGCTCAAAAACGCCCAGATTTATCCATTGTTATAATGACTAAGGAAGCAGCCAGAAATACTAATACACAGCTTGCACAAGGCGGTATTGCGGTGGTGACAGATCTTATAAAAGATAGTTTTAACAAACATATACATGATACGCTTCGTTCTGGAGGCGGACTTTGCGATAGAGACATCGTTAATATGGTCATTACGCAAGCTCCAGAAAGGCTTAAAGAATTAATCGAAATTGGAACTTCATTTGACAAAGATGAAAAAGGGCGATGGAATTTAGGGCTGGAAGGCGGGCATTCACAACATAGAATATTACATCATAAAGACAGTTCCGGATTGGAAATTGAGCGTAAACTGCTCAAAATAATCAAGAAAATGCCAAACATAGAAATTTGGGAAAATCATATGGTTATTGACTTGAATACCGAAACCAAGAAAAATAAAACAACTTGCACCGGAGCTTTCTTTTATGATAAAAAACATAATAGAATAAAATACATCAGAACCAGAACCACTGTTTTAAGCACAGGCGGATGCGGGCAGCTATTTGAAAACACAACCAATCCTAAAATTGCTACTGGCGATGGACTTGCGATGGCAGCACGTGCAGGAGCAGAAATCGCAGATATGCAGTATATACAGTTTCATCCAACAGCTTTATATGCGAGTAAAGAGAATCCATTGTTTTTAATCTCTGAAGCCGTAAGAGGTTTTGGTGCACATATTGTAAACGAAGATGGAAAAAGATTCTTATTTAAATATGATATTCGAGGTGAACTGGCGACACGAGATATGGTATCGAATGCCATCAGCAAAGAACTTCTATTGAGCGGAAAAGATCATGTTTACCTGGATTGCAGGCATTTAAACAAAGCTGAATTCTACTCTAATTTTCCAATTATTGCAGCACATTGCAATGAATTTGGAATACAACCTGAAAAAGATTTAATCCCAGTTGTTCCTGCGGCGCATTACCAATGTGGCGGTATCAAAGTAGATCAAAATGGAGCAACCGCAATTCCAAATCTATATGCTATTGGTGAATGTGCTAGAACGGGACTTCATGGTAAAAACCGCTTGGCTTCCAATTCACTTTTAGAAGCTTTAGTATTTGCACATCAAGCTTCGGATAATGTTGACAGAACGATTGCTGGATTTCTATTTTCAAACAGAATCTTAATTCCAAAGTTTCCAAAAGCACATCAAGTTGATGATTATCTAGCTTTTGAAATACTAAAAAAAGAATTACAAAAACTCGTTACAGCTTTTTATACCAGCGAAGAACGAGATGCCGATTTGGCTTTTGAAAAAATAAAAGAGCTTCATAATTACTCCGTGTCACTTACACAAACACACGAAATTACCATTCCGTTTATAGAATTTTCAAATATGATTGCGGTGTCTTTAATTATTGTTAAACAATGCAAAGCGTCGAACAAAGAAATGTGCTGAAACCAATAAATCCCCCACTAATATGAAACTAACAAATAAAATCACGATTGGCGAAATTGTAGCAGATGATTTTAGAACAGCAGCAATTTTCACAAAATACCACATCGATTTTTGCTGTAAAGGATATCGAACCATTGAGGAAGTCTGTAAAAAAAGAGACATTGAGCAAAATGAACTTATCGAACATATCGAAAAAGCCAGAAACAGTTCTGCCAACCAGTCCTTTGATTACAAATCATGGCCGGCAGATATGATTGCAGATTATATTACCAAAACGCATCATCGATATATTGAAGAAAAAGCGCCGATTATTATTCAATACCTAACCAAATTGTGCGGTGTTCACGGTGCGATTCATCCAGAACTGCATGAAATTCATACGATTTTCTCAAAGTCTGCTTTGGATTTAACGGCTCATATGAAAAGGGAAGAATTGGTAGTTTTTCCTTTCATTAAAAAAATGAAAGCAGCTCAGAATAAAGGAACTTCGTTTGACTTACCACCATTTTTCAGTATCGAAAATCCAATTATTTCATTAAGAGAAGATCATATTACCGAAGGACAACGTTTTAAAAGAATTGCCGCTTTAACCAACAATTATACGCCTCCTGTTGAATCTTGTACAACCTACAAAGCTGCTTTTGCCATGCTCGAAGAATTTGATAAAGATTTGAAAAAACACATTCACATGGAGAATAATATTTTATTCCCAAAAGCCATTGAACTCGAAAAAACTTTTGAAAAAGTGTCCTAAATTAAGAATAAACCATGGAAAAATACGTCATTAAACGCAATGGAGATTATAAACCTTTTGAGGCTTATAAAATTCATGATGCGATTCAAAAAGCTTTTCAAAGTGTCAATAAAACTTTTGATAAAAAAATCTATAAAATTGTCCTTTCAGGTCTTGAGGTAAAGTATTCGTGGCCTGTAGAAGAAATTCAGGACATGATCGAAAGAGTACTTTTTGAAAATGGCTATTTCCAAACCATGCGTTCGTTTATCATCTATCGACATACCAGAAAATTACAGCGGGAACATGTTAACGGTTTAAACGATGACACTACCTATATAGACAGCACACAAACTGTTGAGGAATACATCAACCAGTCAGATTGGCGAATTAATGCCAATGCGAATATTTCGTATTCAAACGCAGGACTTGTGAGTAATACCGCGGGAAAAGTAATCGCCAATTATTGGCTGGATAAAATATATAATAAAGAAGAAGGATCTGCTCATAGGAATGGCGACATACATATCCATGATTTGGATTGTCTTACCGGATACTGCGCTGGGTGGAGCCTGCGCGTGCTCTTGAACGAAGGATTTAACGGCGTGCGCGGCCGTGTCGAGAGCAGACCTCCTTCTCATTTTAGAGAAGCATTGGGACAAATGGCTAATTTCTTAGGAATTTTGCAAAGCGAATGGGCAGGCGCTCAGGCTTTCAGTTCTTTTGATACTTACCTAGCTCCTTATGTTTTTAAAGATCAGCTTACCTATGATGAGGTTTTAAAAGCCGTTAGAAGTTTTGTTTATAATCTGAATGTTCCAGCACGCTGGGGTCAGTCGCCTTTTACCAATATTACTTTGGACTGGAATGTACCTGAAGATTTAAAAGAACAAATTCCGACGAAAAATGATCTGCATTTGTTTTTGAATGTTACGGATCAAAATCTGATTCACGTAGCTCAAAAAAGAGGTGTTTCTAAATTAGAAAATCTAAAATATGCTGATTTTCAAACAGAAATGAATCTCATAAATAAAGCATATTATACCATTATGACTGAAGGTGACGCCAACGGACAGCCGTTTACCTTCCCTATTCCAACAGTTAATATCACAGAAGATTTTGACTGGAATGGCGAAAATGTTGATTTGTTGTTTGAAAACACGGCTAAAATTGGTTCTTCTTATTTTCAGAATTTCATTGGTAGCCAATATCTTTTGGATGATAACGGAAACCGAATTGAAAATCCTGACGCTTATAAACCAAACGCTGTAAGAAGTATGTGCTGTAGATTACAACTCGACTTAAGGGAATTATTAAAACGTGGCAACGGACTTTTTGGAAGTGCAGAAATGACGGGAAGCATTGGAGTTGTCACTATAAATATGGCACGTTTGGGTTATTTGCACAAAGGAAATATCATCAATTTATTTTCACACTTGGATGAATTGCTGGCCATTGCAAAATCGACTTTAGAGAAAAAAAGGAAGTTTATTCAAGAAATGTATGATCGTGGTTTATATCCTTATACGCAGCGTTACTTAAAGCATTTTAAGAATCACTTTTCGACCATTGGCGTAAACGGAATGAACGAAATGGTAATTAATTTCACGGAAGGAAAACAGAATATAACCAACAATTCAGGAATTCATTTTGCCACCGAAATTCTAGATTACATCCGATTGCGAATGAAAGAATTTCAGGAAGAAACGGGAAATCTGTATAATCTCGAAGCGACACCAGCCGAAGGAACAACCTATCGTTTTGCAAAAGAAGACAAGAAACGTTTTCCAGAGATTCTGCAAGCGGGACACGACAAGAACATTTATTATACTAATAGTTCTCAAATTCCGGTAGATTATACCGAAGATCCTTTTGAAGCCTTATTGCTTCAGGATGAATTACAATGCAAATATACTGGTGGTACAGTTTTGCATCTTTATATGAGAGAAAAAATAAGCAGTCCTGAAGCCTGTAAAAACTTTGTCAAAAAGGTTTTAACCAACTTTAAACTGCCTTATATAACCGTAACTCCCGTTTTCAGTATTTGCCCTGTTCACGGGTATTTAAACGGAGAACACGAATACTGTCCAAAATGCGATGAAGAATTACTTCATGCCAACAACCAAAAACACTTAGCTTATGAAAACAAAAACGCATAAAATATTAGCCGAGAACAACAGTAAAAGAAGCAAATGTCTTGTTTACACGCGAGTAATGGGTTATCACAGACCCGTAGAAAGTTTTAACATAGGAAAAAAAGGTGAACACCAACAGCGTACACATTTCGAAGAAGCAATTATCTACTAAAGGAATATTTAGCCTCACGCCTTTTACTTTATTAGATTATCCGCATAAAACAGCCTGCATTGTGTGGTTTGCGGGCTGTAACATGCGGTGTTTATACTGCTATAATCCTGAAATTGTTTTGGGAAAAGGAAAAATGGATTTTGACTCCATCCTTTCTTTCCTTAAAACCCGAAAAAGACTATTGGATGGCGTGGTATTAAGCGGCGGAGAGTGTACGCTTTCTAAAAATATCATTTCTTTTATCAAAGAAATCAAAACAATGGGATTTGCCGTTAAAATTGACACCAACGGCTCTAACCCTAAAGTACTGAACAGCCTGATTCATGATCAATTAATTGATTATGTCGCGTTAGATTATAAAAGTCTTCCTCATACCTTTAAAAAAATAACGCAGTCAGGCTTATTTTCTCCATTTGAAGAAAGTCTGAAACTTTTAATTCAGTCCAATATTCCGTTTGAAATTCGGACTACTTTTCATTCTTCCTTAATTACGGAAACCGATTTTGTTCAAATGATCGAATACCTCGAAACACAAAATTTTGAAGGCAATTATTATGTGCAGCATTTTATGAATAATGTGCCAACGCTTTCAAAATTAAATGATTCCCATAAAGAAATAAGATTAAAGAATTATTCTACCTCAAAAATAAAAGTTGTTTTTAGGGAATGATTTCTATCGAAAAATTTAATAGTCAACTATGACTTTACATCATTTTATATTAACCATTCATCTTTTGGCCGCGACAGTTTGGGTTGGCGGTCATTTGCTTTTAAGCATCAGTTATCTTCCAAAAGCTTTAAAGAAAAAAGACCCGAAAATTATTCTAAATTTTGAAAAGAAATTTGAAGCACTCGGAATGTCTTCTTTAGCTTTATTGATTGTAACAGGAATCTGGATGGCATACGATTTTGGAGTTACTATCGAAACCTGGTTTGATTTTTCAGGTGGTTTTGAAACTGTGATTTCAACCAAACTAGTTTTGCTTTTCTGTACTTTTGTTTGTGCTATTTGTGCACAACTTTATTTTATTCCCAATCTTGATAAATACAATATCAAGATAATGGCATTTATTATTTTAACCGTTACTTTAATTGGAGTTGCGATGCTGGTTTTGGGATCTACGCTGCGTTATGGTGGGATTTGATTTCTTTTTACTTCTTTTAAAAATATACTTTTTGCGTTCACAAATAAGACATTTGTATTAGTGAATGAATAATTAAAAACACATAAAATTAATAAAGGCTTGTAGGTAAAGGATTAAATATTCTGTAAATTTGATTAATGTCGATTTGTAAAAAGCATTTTGAATGTTATTTACAAAACATTAATCGATCTGTAATTTTATAAATACCACAAAGAATGAAAAAATATTTTTTTGCATCATTTTGGACCGTTTATATGCTCTTTTTTGCAATCCCATTTCCGATGCTGCTGTACTATAATATCAACAATGAATTCGATATAAGGGCTTTAAATGATAAAAATCCGTGGATGGCGCTAGGTATATTAGCATTCTCAATTATACTTTGGACAATACTATCATTTGGATATTTTAAAAGATGGATAGTACAAATTTTTATTACTAAGAAGAATTTAGAAGCAATAAAAGAGAATGGAGTGCGCAGGGAAGCAAAAATTATAAACGCCAGAATCATTTCAAAACAAAATGCTAAATTCAATACATACGAACTTGATTTGTTGTTTAAAAACCTTTCTGATACCGAAATCACCCATAAAACAATCATTACAGACAGCAAACCTCATGAACGTCGTTTTGAAACAGGGAAAAAACTAAATTTATTACTCAATAAAAATACTAAACAACTGCCCTATTTTATTATATCAACCACTCAAGCGAAACTCAATAATGTGAATTTGATTTTAAGGATATTGGGCTGGTTAATTACTGTAATTTCAGTAATAGGCTATTATTTTTATTCTTATAAAACAGAAAGTCAGGGTATGGGATGGCGCTTTATAAGTTTTGGACATCCTCTCATAATCTGCCCAATGGTACTTTTATTTTATCGTTTTATTTTGAGATTCATCATTAATAAATTTACAGGTCTGAATCCCGATTCTGTTTTAATTAAATTTAAAGGAATAAAAACTCCGGCAAGATTAATTAAAGTCAGCCAAACCGGAACTTATATTAATGAACAGCCTATGATGCGTTTTGAACTGGAATACACAGATAATCAGCATCGCATTCATAAAAATACTCTAAAGAAAGTCATTGGATTACTTGACCTTGATATTGCCAAACAAAAAGAAATTGATATTTTTTATTTACCTGAAAATCCTACACAAATTGCCTTTGCAAGCGATTTAGATAATATAGCCTAATCATATGAAAAAATTAATAACATTATTCTTTTGCAGTTTACTATTTCTAAGCTGCAATCAAATCTCTAAAAGTATCGACGAAACATTTAAGACTAATGATTCGCCAATAAACAGAACAGATCACAAGCCTGTTGATATTCAAAAAACACAAACAAATACACAGCAAAAAGAGCTTAGAGAAAATTCCGAACATCATTTTTTATCGGATGTTGACGGACTCAAAAAAGCAGAAGAAGAACTTAGAAAACTGCCTCAATACAACGGAAAGGAGATTTTTATTTATTCTCTTGTATATTTTTATGATGATGGAAGAATAAATATTAAGCTTCAGCATCCAGAAAATCCCAAATATATTGATTCTTATGAGTATAAAGATAATCGATGGTCAGAACCGAAACCGATTCAGCTTTCTATCAGAGATAATATTCAGGATCAATTAATATCCCTTAATAAGATTGACTTTGCGAATGCTGCCAAAGTAAGTGCTGTTTTAAACCAAAAATCAGAGCATATAGAAGGCGCTAAAGCTCCTGAAAGTATTTATATTTCTATTCGGAAAAATCAAATATACTGGTATCCGACTAATATTAATGGAAGCCGTGAAAGGTATTCTATACAATTTAATGACGATGGAACATTAAAAAGTTTTGAACAGGATTAAGATAAAACGCGCTTTTTAATATGTTCCGATCCTACGGATCTTTTTTAAATGGGATTTACATTTATGTAACCGGATTAAAATCCGGCCCTACAATATTTTTCGAGCCTATGGCTCTTTTTTCATTATTTCAAATAATTACATAACTACTCGTAGAATTCCGTTAGGAATGAAAAATATTGTAGCAACTCCCGATAGCTATCGGGATTAATCCGTTGAAAGAAACACGGTCTTGATAGAAGTTCCGTAGGAACGATACATTTCAAAAGCAGGTTTTCATTTTTTTTTTTAATAAAACTTTACGTTCACATTAACAAAGGGTCACATTCCCAACAACGACAAATCCTCCCAAACATCAACATAATTACCATTTTCTGCAATTAAAAATCTGCTTCCGGGTGCTAATCCTAAATAAGGCAAAAGCAACGGACAAATTTCCTCTAAGTGAGACGCATGCAAAGGCTTAAAAAAATCATCAGCTTCAGAATAATCGCCGGCATAAATATACCATCCGTTTGTACCATTTTCAGTGCGAAGTCTTGATCCGTAAATTGGCATTTCGTACTTATTCTCAATTATATTTAATGAAATTCCAATTTTTAAATTTAGATCACAAGGTTCAAAATTTAAACCGTATTTATCGCAGATTTCTCTTTGGATTTCAATTAATTCATTATTTGCTTTCATCTAATTATTTATTAATTCAACCACTCACTAACCAACTTCCTGTATGTCTCACCAATCGGCAAAGCATTCCCGCTTTTCATGACAATCTGATTTCCATCAATAACTTTAATTTTGTCTTTTGGAATAATATATGAACGATGAATTCGAATAAACTGACTCGGGAGTTTTTCCAGAATATCTTTCATATTCTCCAATGCCATAATTTTTTCATCGTTGGTATGAATTCGGATGTAATCTCTTAAACCTTCAATATATAAAATATCGTTTAAAGCTATTTTATAGTGTTTTCGGTCTGCTTTTACGAAGAGATAATCATTATCCGGTTTTTCATTAACCTGAAAAGTTTCCTGCCAGCGAATGAACTTTTCTACACTTTGATAAAATCGGTTAAACGTAGTTGGTTTTAGTAAATAATCAATCACATGAAACTGAAAAGCTTCCAGAGCATATTGCGGATAAGCCGATGTAATAATAAAATTGTATTTCTGATTGAACATCTGCATCAACTCAATTCCCGTTAATTGTGGCATCTGAATGTCAATAAAAATCAAATCTACCGATTCTGTATTCAGAACTTCGATTGCTTTAAATACATCGCTGTCTGCATATAAAACATTCAATCTTGGAACTTTAGAAGCATAATCGGCAATTAGTTTTACAGCAAAAGGTTCGTCGTCGAGAATAATGCAGTTTATTTTTTTATTCATTTTAAATCTATTTCGAGTTCGGCTGTAAAATGGTTTTCTTCTTCTGTGATTTTCAGTTGGTGTTTTTCAGGATAATGAATCTCCAGACGCTTTTGTAAATTGTCCAAGCCTATTCCGCCCAAACTATCTTTTTTCTGTGTTCCAATTGTGTTTTTTACTTTGAAAGTTAGTTTTCTTGATAAGACTTTCAGGTCAATTTCGATTGGTTCATTATTTGAAACCGCTCCGTGTTTTAAAGCATTTTCTACCAAAGGCGATAAAATATAAGGCGGAATTTCCTCCAACTCGTTTTCCAATTCCAGCTTCAAATCCACAACAACATTTTCCTGATGCCTTAATTCTTCGAGTTCAATATACGCTTTTATATAATCAACTTCGTCCGAAAGTCTGATCTTTTCTTTCTGTGATTCATAAGTCGTAAAACGCATAATCTGACTCAGTTTATCAATTGCAGTCAAGGATTTATCTGACTGAAAATAAACCATGGAGTAAATGTTATTTAAAGTATTAAATACAAAGTGCGGATTAATCTGTGCTTTCAAAAATTTGATTTCGGTATTTTTATTCTCTTCCAAAATAAGCTGGTTGTATTCCAAAAGCCGAATCGAATAAATCACAAACCAGAGAAACGAACTAAGGATAATTGTCATACTGCTGTATTGCATATTATCGAGCATATAATTCAGAAAATTAATATCGGTATAATTTACTTTATCAAATAAAACTTTGGTTATGACTTGTTCCGAAAGAAATCTGAGAAAAGTAAAAACCAGATAAGAAACAAAAACTCCCATCAATAATCTTTTCCAGTTAAAAGCTTTAAAAACTTTTTTCATTACAATCAGATAATGAAAATAAAATGTCAGAACAAAGACAATAAAATAGGTCCAAAGAAATAAACCGGGTGTAGAAAAATGTGCACCAATCGGATTTTTCACGAAAGTGAAATAAAAAATTAGAACCCAATAAATAAGATGAATGAAGCATTCGAGCTTTTTGGTAATAGTGCCTTTATACATTTGGTATATTTTTAAAACAAAGATATACATTCAGTAAAAAGCTTTTTTACGGGTTTGCAGATTAATCAGCGGGGTTTGTCGATAAAAGTGGTATTTCGGTTTTAATTGGAACAGTTTTGTCCTGTAATTAAATTCAAAACCATAAACAGAATCATTTTTATTACCGTTTTATTTCTATTTCAAATTAACGGCATTGCTCAACAATTTTCTATAAAAGGAAAAATTATTAATCAGAATAAAACACCTTTGGAATTTGCAACGGCAACTTTACTTCAAGCCGACAAAAAATTATACCAGCAAGCTTCTACAGATAGTTTAGGCAATTTTGCATTGAAAGCCGAAAAAGGAAATTATGTATTGATAATAGAACAATTTGGAACTGAATTTAGGAATAAAGAAATAAGCGTAAATCAAGATCAGGATTTAGGAATAATCGAAGTGAAAGAACAGATTCAGCTGGAAGGTGTAACGGTAAAATCCAGAAAAAAACTTGTAGAACAAAAAGTGGACAGACTGGTTTTTAATGTGGAAAATTCTGTTACTGCAACCGGAGGAACAGCTTTAGATGCTTTAAAATCTACACCAACAGTTAGAGTGCAAAACGAAACCATTTCTATTGTTGGTAAAGGAGAAGTTCTGGTGATGATTGACGATCGTTTAAACAAAATGACGCAGGAAGATTTAACCGCATTTTTAAAATCAATTCCTGCAGATAATATTAAAAGCATTGAAGTGATTACGACTCCGCCCGCAAAATACGAAGCCGAAGGAAACAGCGGATTAATTAATATTAAACTGAAAACTGCTAAAGCCAATTCTTGGAATGCCAATCTTGGAACTTCATTCGTGCAAAGAAGTTACGCCAGCGGCAATGTAAACGGATTATTTATTTACAATTACAACAAACTTTCTTTGCAGGCTTCTGTCAATAAAGGAAAAGACCAGCTTAGAACTACTTCTGATAACCGAATTTATTATACGAATGAATTGTGGAAGCAGAACATTAAAACAAAATCTGAAACCGATTTATTAAGCATCGGATTGGGTTTTGATTACAAACTAACTGAAAAATGGACCACCGGAATTAAGTATTTAGGAAGTTTTAATGACAGAAAATCGGCAAATAATCCATTAACGACTCGTTACAATACTTCGGGAGAAATCAATTCTTATATTTTATCTGATGTAAAATCGCAAAACAAACCACAAATGAATTCCGTAAACTGGAACAATTCTTTTAATCTGGACAGCAATGGCAAAAACATAACTGTTGATTTGGATTATTTCAACTATCAAAAAAAGGATTCCAGAGTATTTTCAGGAAATGAAATGAACGCTGAAAAAGAAAATATAGACGGAACTTACTTTTCTGCTATTAATTCGAATGTCAATCAACTGAAGAATTATTCCGCGAAAATTGATATAACACTTCCCTATTCTTTCGCCAACATTAGTTTTGGTGGAAAAGGATTTTATACGAACACCAAAAATGATTTGAATGTTTTTGATAATGAAACTGGAACTCCGGTTTTAAATACAACTTACTCTAACATTTTTACTTATAAAGAATACAATCAAGCTTTGTACTTTTCAGCAGGCAAAAAGCTAAATGAAAAATGGGAAACACAAATTGGTTTAAGAGCCGAAGCCACACAAACAGAAGGTTTTTCAGAGAATCTGAACCAAACGAACAAAAACAATTATGTAAAGCTTTTTCCAACCGCTTATTTGACTTATACGGCCAATGACAACAATTCTTATTCTTTAAACTACAGCCGAAGAATCCGCAGACCTGATTTTGATTATTTGAATCCGTTTGTGATTAGAACAAGTCCATATTATTATTCAGAAGGAAATCCGTTTTTGAAACCGTCAATAATTGATAATTTAGAGTTTTCGTACATTCACAATCAAAAATGGGTCAATAACATCTATTTCTCTCAGGTTTCAGATTTCGGACAAGAACTGGCGATTATCGATCCTGAAACAAACATCACTAAAAGTACACCAATTAATTATGCCAATACATATCAAATTGGTCTTTCAACATATTATAATTTCAATAAATTCAGCTGGTGGAATAGTTTTATGGGCTTTAACCTGAATTACCAAAACGTAAAATCGAAAACCAATCTTATTGCGTCTGTAGATGGTTACAACGGTTATATTTACAGTAATAATGATTTTACGGTAAATAATTCAAAAACAGTATTTCTTGGTTTGAACTACGGTTTACAACTGCCGGGACGTTATCAGGTTTTTAATATTTCGACTTTAAATATTCTGGACATTTCGGTTAAACTTTTAGCTTTAAAAAAGAATCTTTCAATCACGCTAACCGGCGAAGATTTACTAAATGCACAAAAACCATTAATTTCTTATTACTCCAACGGAATTAAAAATACTATGAAAAATTACGCAGATTCAAGAGGTTTTAGAATTGCTTTAAGCTATAAGTTTGGTAATGAAAATGTGAAATCGAAAGAAAGAGATTTTGGAAATGAAGAGGAAAGGAATCGTGCGAATTGATAAATTTCAAAAATAATTATAAAATTAAACAGCTTAAATTCTCTTTATTTTAAAGGATTTTTGAGCTGTTTGCTCTTTTATCGAACAATTCTAAATGAAATAAATCAATAAATAATTGCATATATGACCAATCGGTCATATATTTGTATCATAAAATACAATTCACCATGACAAAAGGGGAAGAAACCAAACAATTTATTATAGAAAAAGCCGCTCCCATTTTTAATACAAAAGGAATTGCAGCAACCTCTATGAGCGATATTATGGAGGCAACCAAATTGTCTAAAGGAAGTATGTATGTCCATTTTGAAAATAAAGATGTTCTGGCCTCTGCTGCTGTAGATCATAATATGAAAATATTGAGTTCTAAACTTGAGGCAGAACTCAGACAGGGAAAAACTGCCGAAGAACAGCTTATTGCTTACATTGATTTTTTTAGCAATCCATTAAATCCACCCGTTATTGGAGGATGTCCATTATTAAATTTTGGGACTGAAGCTGACGATACTAATCCAATTGTAAAAGAAAAAGTAAACGCGACGATCAAACGCGGTCAGCAATTATTAACATCCATCATAGAAAAAGGTATTGCAGACAAAGAATTTGACCCAAACTGGGATGCAGCAGAATTTGCAGCTGTGCTTTTTGCTTCTCTTGAAGGTGGACATTTAATGGCTAGAATGTCCGGCAACAACGATAAAATGAAAACCATAACAACAGCACTCAAAAAAAATATAGCTGCAAAAAAGCTGTAATTTTTTTTACCATAAAAATGACCGATTGGTCATGTTTAAAAATAATTCATAATTTAAAAAACAAATACAATGTCAAAAACAATTTTAATTACAGGAGCATCAAAAGGATTTGGAAGAACTTGGACAGAAGCCTTTTTAGCTAAAGGTTATAATGTTGCAGCAACGGCACGAAATGTAGACACTTTAAACGACCTTAAAGAAAAATATGGAAATGCGATTTTACCTTTAAAATTAGACGTTAACAATCGTGAAGAATCACTAGAGGTCGTTCAAAAAGTCAAAAATCATTTTGGAACCATAGATGTTTTAATCAACAATGCAGGTTACGCACTTACAGGTGCTGTTGAAGAAGCGAGCGAAAAAGAAGCACGAGAACAATTTGAAACCAATTTCTTTGGAACTTTATGGTTAACACAAGCCGTTCTTCCAATAATGAGAGTGCAAAAAAGTGGTCACATTATTCAGGTTTCTTCTATTTTAGGATTAGCGACTTTACCAGCTACAATGGGACTATACAGCGCTTCAAAGTTTGCGATTGAAGGATTAAGTGAAACCTTGGCATCAGAAGTAAAACAATTCGGAATCAATGTTACTTTATTAGAACCAAACGGTTATGCATCAAACATTTGGCATACAGGAATTTCTAGTGAAAATATACCAGCTTATGACGAAATTAAAAAAGCATTAGCAGAAAGAGAAAACATATTTGGCAAAGTTGAAGCGACTGCTCCTATTGTTGTAAAATTAGTAGAAAACGAAAATCCTCCTTTACGATTACTTCTTGGAAAAGTGGCTTTACCATTTGTAAAACAAAGCTATGAACAAAGACTTGAAAGCTGGGAAAAATGGAATGCTGTTTCGGTAGAAGCACATGGATAATTAACATCTTTTTCCTGATCATAAAGGCGGTCCAAATAGACCGCCTTTCTTGCTTATAAGTATTACTGAAAAGGATTCAAACTGCTTCTGTATTTATCCATAATACTTTTGAATAAATCTTTGTTGGAAGGCGGAGAAAGTACAATGGCTTTAGATCCCGAATTAATAGATTCTTCAATATCTGTTAAACTTTTCCCTCCAGTCGCCATTATAGGAAAGTTGGGAAACTTAGCTTTTATTTCTTGTACAATTTTATTCGTGTGCATACCGCCGGATACATGAAAAACATTTACTCCTGCATCTATTCTCTTTTTTAGGAAGTCAAAATCTGAAGTCGCTACAGTTGCTATGATAGGTAGTGAAACTTTTTGTCTAATTTTTTTAATGTCTTTATTCTCAAACGGAATATTTACAATTATACCTGATGCTCCCATTTCTTCAGCATAAATTGCCATTTCGAGAGATTTTTTTCCTTTGGTTTTTCCTCCTCCAACTCCGCAAACAACAGGTTTTCCAGAAAAATCAATTAAGGTTTTTATGATTTTTGGAGAAGGCGGAAAAGGATAAACAGCCAAAATTGCATCGGCATCATTATTTTCAATTAAAGCCATATCGGTCGAAAAAAGAAACGATTTTAAATTTTCATTCCCTAACCACAACCCTTGACAGTTTTTACCAATTATTTCTGGTGTACTAAGTTCTTTATCGATTGTTTTATTTCTTTTAAACAATCGATCCCAGAATGAAATTTTCTTTTTGCTTCCCCAAATTGAATTGATCTGCATACTTCCTTTTTTTATTACATTTTGACCAAATTTAGCATACTGGAATTTATTTGTTTTATAAAATGCAACGTAAAAATTACATCTTGTAATGAGTTGAGGAAAATTTGTAGTGAAACCAAAAAATCAATATTTTCAACATTCAAAATCGAATTGTTTTCTACCAGAAGAAGTTCTTTTTACGTGTCTTTTTTGAGTAAATTAGAGAGCTCAATCTGATTAAACAAAAATATATGCTGACACAAGAAAACACAGGTTTAATAATCGTTGATGTGCAAGGCAAACTCGCACGTATTGTACACGAAAGTGAAAAAATGATCAGCAATCTAGAAAAACTAATCCGTGGTTGTCAAATTTTATCGCTTCCTATAATCTATCTAGAACAAAATCCAAACGGATTAGGAAATACTATACCCGAATTAAAGCAATTACTCGGAAATCAAAAAGCAATAGAAAAATATACTTTTAATGCTTTTGAAAACGATGAGTTTAAAAATGCCGTTTTACAAACCAAACGCAAACAATGGTTAGTCTGTGGTATCGAAGCGCATATATGTGTTTATCAAACCGCCGTGGGACTTTTAACCCAAAATTTTGAAGTTGAAATTGTAACAGATTGTACCTCTTCCCGATCCAAAAACAGCATTGATTTAGCTTTTCAAAAAATACAACAAAAAGGAGTTAGTTTAACGAATGTCGAAATGTGTCTTTATGAATTGGTAAAGGATTCTAGAAATGAAAATTTTAAAGGAATATTGGGGTTGATTAAATAATTAAAAATTTATATAAAGTATATTTTTTTGCGTTTTAAAGTGTTAAGTTTACACTTAAACTTATTAACTTCAAAAACCACTTTATGAGATTAATTTTATTCGCCTTGCTTTTTCTCTCCTATTCTAACGCATTAAAAGCACAAACTACATCAGCCTTAAGTCCAGATAAAAATATAGAACTAAAAATATCGGTTACAGATGGTAAAGTCTTCTATAATTTATTCTATCAAAAAGAAGAGTTTCTAAGCCAATCACCTTTAGGACTTTTGAGTTCAGCAGGAGATTTTACAAAAGATCTCAAATTAATTGGTAAAACTTCCTCTAAAATTCAAGAATCCTATAAACTAAACCGCTCAAAAGTAAGTCAGGTAAACTATCTGGCGAATGAAAGTAAATTTACTTTTGTTAATAAAGAGAATGACACGATTGGTATAATCTTCAGGATTTCAAACAATGACATTGCATTTAGCTATTGGATTCCAAAAAATAAAAAGAATACTACTGACTGCATTATCGAAAAGGAAATAACTGGTTTCAAACTTCCATCAGGAACAACCACTTTTATAACGCCACAAGCGCCCCCACTAAGCGGATGGCAGAAAACAAAACCGTCTTATGAGGAAGAATATACAAGAGAGGAAAAAATTGGAACAAAATCACAATATGGATTAGGTTATACTTTTCCAGCTCTTTTTCATTTAGGAAATAAAGGCTGGTTATTAATTTCTGAAACTGGAATCAGTGGTAATTATCCTGGAACTAGATTAAGTGATGCTGATTCAAACGGAATTTATTCTATTCGTTTTCCTCAGGAAGGTGAAAACAATTTTAATGGTGCAGTAACGGCCTCTTCTACGCTTCCAATGCAAACATCATGGAAAACAATTACCTTGGGAAGAACGTTAAAACCAATTGTAGAATCGACTGTTGCGACAGATGTTGTAAAACCACTTATTAAATCTTCAAAAATATTTGATACAGGTCGCGCAAGCTGGAGCTGGATTGTATGGCAGGACGAAAGCTGTAACTATAATGACCAAAAAACTTTTATCGATCTTGCGGCAAACCTAAAATGTGAGTTTATTTTAATTGATGCTCTTTGGGATGTAAACATCGGAAAAGAAAAAATGACCGAACTGGTAAATTATGCCAAATCAAAAAAGGTCGGCGTTATTTTATGGTACAATTCTAATGGAAACTGGAATACGGCGCCACAAACTCCAAAAGATAAAATGAATACTTCAGAAGCCCGCAGAAAAGAAATGCAGTGGTTACAGCAAATTGGAGTAAAAGGTTTAAAAATTGACTTTTTTGGTGGTGACAAACAAGTTACCATGAAATTATATCATGATATACTAACTGATGCAGCTGAATTCGGTTTAGGAATTAATTTTCATGGTGCCACACTTCCTCGAGGATGGGAAAGAATGTATCCCAACTACATGACAAGTGAAGCAGTTTTAGCTTCTGAGAATTTAGTTTTTCAACAAGGATTCAGTGATCGATATCCTTCAACTGCTACTATTTATCCTTTTACTAGAAATACAGTTGCAGCAATGGATTTTGGGCCTGTTTTCTTAAATAAACGTCTGCATCGTGATCCGAACAAAGGAACTGTAAGAAAAACAACAGATGCTTTTGAAATGGCAACTGCTGTAGTATTCTTTTCCCCAGTGCAGCATTGGGGTTTAACTCCCGAAAACTTAAAAGAAAAACCATCTTACCTATTTGATTACTTAAAACATGTCCCAACGGTATGGGATGAAACTTTATATATAGACGGTTATCCTGGAAAGTATTGTGTAATTGCAAGAAGAAAAAACACAAAATGGTATGTTGCTGCAATTAATGGAGAAAATGTACGCAAAAAAATTACGGTGAATCTGCCAATGTTAAAAGGAAAAGAAATTTCTATTATAGCTGATGGCAATGATCAGGAATCTAAATTTAACACTCAAAAATTACAAAATACAACTTTTGATTTCGATCTTTCTCCAAATGGAGGAACCGTATTATTTATGCCATAAAATCACAGCAAAATATACTATTTAAATCTCTCTCAAAAAGCTGAATACGACATTCAGCTTTTTGAGTTTAAATAAACTTATAATTAAAAAAATTACACTTAACGGAATGATCTAATTAATAATTTATCGTTATTTCATTTGCTAATCCTTTGTCAATGCCGACAATCTTTACTATTTTTATAAAATCATGAGGTTTTTAGGCCTTATTAATTAAAATTTTATAAAAGACAAATTTAGAATGAACAACGACAAAAAACTTAAAGCAGTCGCTTTCGGAGAAGTACTTTGGGATATTTTTGACAACATAAAAAAAATTGGCGGAGCCCCATTAAATGTGGCGCTTCGTATGAAAGCTTTAGGGGCCGATGTCAACATGATTAGCTGTGTTGGTAATGACTCAGACGGCGAAGCGATTATCAACGAAGTCAAGAAATTAGGTTTGAATACAGAAACAATCCTGAAATCAGATAATTTCCCAACTGGATTGGTCAATGTGATTTTAGACGAAAGCAAATCGGCTACTTATGAAATTCTTTATCCTTCAGCTTGGGACAAAATTATTTTAAATGATACAGCTATAGAATCCGTTCAAAATGCCGATGTATTAATCTATGGAAGTTTGGTCTGCAGAGACGAAGTTTCCAGACAAGCATTGGAAGAACTTCTTCATACAGACGCTTACAAAGTTTTTGATGTTAACTTAAGAAAACCACATTATACTTATGAAATTCTTAAACAGTTAATGGACGCTGCTAATTTCATCAAGTTCAATGATGAAGAATTAATGGAAATCAGTGCTGCTTTCGATTCTCCTTACACCACTTTAGAAGAAAACATGAATTTTATCTGCTCTTTTACCAATGCCACGGCAATTTGTGTGACAAGAGGAAAAGATGGCGCTTTATTATTATGGGATAAACATCTTTATGAAAATACGGGTTATGTGGTAAAAGTAGAAGATACCGTAGGTGCGGGAGATTCTTTTTTAGGTGCTTTGGTAACTTCGCTTTTAACGGGAAAAGAACCACAGCAAGCTTTAAATTTTGCTTGTGCAACCGGAGCTTTGGTTGCAGGATCTTCCGGAGCAAATCCTGAAATTCTTTTATCGAGAATTGATGATTTGATTAATCAGAATTAAGTTTTCTATTCTCTCGCAGATTGACCAGATTTTTTGTTCTTTTACTAAATCTGCGAGAGAATAAAAATGCTCCAGCGGAGCAGAATATTTATAACATACAAATTGCGAGACGATAAAAAGCTCCAGCGGAGCGACATTTTATTTCTCCACATATCCAATCCTTTCTTCATATTCTTTCAAATTAAAAAAATCAGCAAAATCTGCTCAATCTGCGAGAGAAATTCACCCCCTCAAATCTTTTAATTAAAATCAATAAATCTTTTCCGTGACTGTATTTTTATAATTTAAACATCCAAAACACACTTCAAACATGGGAAATATGTAAATTTTAAATGGAATTATTTCTTCCTAATCTTTATGGGTGCAGTAACTTGCGAATTCTAAATAATTTAAGGAAGAATGATGAAAAAATTACGAATTTCTCTTATCAATATACACGGACTCTTAAAAGGTTCTGGACTCGAAATCGGTCGTGATGCCGATAACGGCGGACAGACTAAATATATCTACGAATTAGCCGAATTTTTATCACAACACGAAGATGTCGAACATGTACATCTTTTCACAAGATTAATTGACGATCCTCATCTTTCTCCTGAATATGCTGTCCCGGTTGAAATTATAAATGATAAATTGGATATTAGGCGAATTCCATTTCTAGGCAAAAAATATAAAGCCAAAGAACAGCTTTGGGAAGGTCTGGATACTTTTGTGAATGGCGTTGTACAGCATATAAAACAACACAACATCTTTCCCGACTGGATTCATTCCCATTATGGAGACGCTGGTTACGCCGCAGCCGAATTATCGGCCATATTAAATGTTCCTTTTGCACATACTGGACATTCTTTAGGATTTTATAAAAAGAAAAAACTACTTGAAAGTGGGCAAACAGAAGAAGAACTTGAAAAAAAATTCAAATTTTCTGCTCGAATTGCCGCCGAAGAACGAACTTTAGAACTCTCCGAATTTATTGTTACTTCTACAGAACAAGAAATTGAAACTTATAAAGCTTATAAGAATTTCGAATTAGCCAAATACCACGCTATTTCGCCGGGAATCGACACTAGAAAATTTGTTCCTTATTACTTTCAGGAAAACGATACAGAAAAAAACTTGGAAGAAGCGCAACGCAAATACTGGGTTGCCGAAAGCATTTCAAAATTCCTTACCAATCCGCACAAACCTATTATTCTGGCACTTTCAAGACCAGATCGCCATAAAAACCTAAATACTCTTATTGAAGTTTATGGTAAAGACAAAGAACTGCAAAGTATTGCCAATCTGGTCATTTTTGCTGGAATTCGAAAAGATATTGCCAAAATGCCTGAGTCAGAAAAAAACGTTTTAACCGATTTGCTTCTCCTAATGGATAAATATGATTTATACGGAAAAATGGCAATTCCTAAAAAACATGATGTCGAAAATGAAGTTTCTATCATTTACCGTTATGCAGCCGAAAAACGAGGTGTTTTTGTGAATTTAGCTTTGCATGAAAACTTCGGCTTGACCGTAATAGAATCGGCAAGTTCGGGACTTCCAGTTGTGGTTACTAAAAATGGTGGACCTTCAGAAATTATTCCAGTTTGTCAGAACGGAGAATTGGTAAATCCACAGGAAGAAAGCCAGATTAAAAAAGCGCTAAGGAATATTTTAACCGATGAAAATCAATGGAAATATTATTCGAATAATGGAGCCATTAACATTCAAAAACATTACAGCTGGGTTAGTCATGTGAATCAATATGTAGAATTGGTCAATGAAAATCTTTCGCTTTCTTCAGGTGCTGGAATCAAAAAACAGCATTATCCAAATATTAATATTGGCAGACTAAAAAGAAATATCGATCATTTATTGGTTTCTGATATTGACGGGACTTTGATCGAACCTAAACTGGCAAATCCTGGATTAAAAGAATTGAAAACACATCTTACCAATCGAACGGAAAAAATGGCTTTTGCAATGGCTTCAGGCAGGAATTTAGAGTTGGTTAAAAAAGTAATCGACGAAGAAGAATTTCCCCTACCCGATTTCATTATCTGTTCTGTTGGAACTGAGATTTATTATACCAACGGTAAAGATTACATTCTTGATAAAGGCTGGGCAAAATTCTTAGCTGGAAGATGGAAAAGAGACGATATTTTAAACCGATTAAAAGCTGTTAAATGGATAAAACTTCAGGAAGACGAAGCGCAAAATCCTTATAAAATCTCTTACTATTATGAAAAGGAACATTACAATCATGATGAATTGATTGAGGCTTTGGGAACAGGCTGGTACAAAGTAAATATTATTCCGAGCCACGGACAGTTTCTGGATTTCATTCCGAAAAGGGCTTCTAAAGGAAATGCCATCAAATTTTTATGCCGAAAATGGTCGATACCGCTTTCGAATGTAATTGCAGCGGGAGATTCAGGAAACGATGTGGATATGTTTAGAGGGCCAGTGAAAGGAATTATAGTAGGAAACCGAAGCGCAGAACTGGCAGATTATGAAACGACCAAAAGTATTTATGTGGCAAAAACATTTGCTTCAGAAGGAATTTTGGAAGGTTTAAAGCATTATAAAATAATAAAGTAAAAATTAAAGTCACGAATTACACAAATTTTTAATTCGTGTAATTAGTGGCAAAAAAATTAAACACATAGAAACATAGATTTTTATTCTGAATTAAAAAAAGAATACAAAAAGAAACTAGTTTCTAACACATAGCCCACACAGTTTGTCATCCTGACGAAGGAAGGATGACAAGTTTGAGAGTAAGATAGTGAAAGCTATGTTTTTTATTAGAAATGAAATGCCTTTCAAAACAAAGCATAACTATGTTTCTATGTGTTTAAAAAAAATTAAAGAAAAATAGTAACAGATTAAAAAAATAATAAAATGTATTCAGGTTCAGGATTTAGCAACTGGGAAATCGGAGATGTTGATGTATTTATAGATGAAAAAGGAATTCATCATTTGTTTCACTTAATTATTCCAAACCACGATTATATTGCTCATGCGATATCAAAAGATGGTCTTTCGTGGAAACGAGTAAAAAACGCTTTGTTTGTTGGCGATCCAGGAGAATGGGACGACGATATGCTCTGGACAATGCACATCAGTAAAAGATCGGAAGGAGACGGTTATGAAATGTATTATACTGGTTTAAAACGTCAGGATAAGGGAATTGAACAAAAAGTGGGAAGAGCCATTTCTGCCGATTTATTAACCTGGAAAAAAGAGAATTTGTACGGACTTCCTTTTAAAAGCGAAGCACCGCATTATGAAAGCAAAAATAATAATCCGAGGGAATGGATCAGTTTTCGAGATCCTTTTAAATACCAATACAAAGGAGAAGATTATTTATTAATCTGCGCCAGAAGTGCTTCGGGACCAACTTATAGACGCGGCTGTATCGGAATTGCAAAAAGAGAACAGGAAGGTTATGTTTTGCAAAAACCGCTTCATATTCCGTATGTATATGATGATGTGGAATGTCCTTGTGTTTTTGAAATTAAAGGAAATCACTATTTACTGGGTTCCATTCGCGAAGATATAAAAGTTCGTTACTGGTCTTCTGCAGAATTTAGAGGAGAATATTCTGCCTTTCATAATAATGTGCTAATGCCACAGGGAAATTATGCGGCGAGAGTTGTAAAAGACGGAAAACATTATTTGGTCTATAACTTTTATTTTGCCGATGGAAATGTCAATACACACCGCGTTATTCCGCCTCCAAAAGAATTGGATATAGATAAAAGCGGCCGTCTTTTGCTAAAGACTTATTATTACTGGGAAAAACTCTATAAGAAAACTATTCTTCAAAAAGATTTACCACAGCCCATGCCAATTCTTGGAAACCCTTCTGCTGAATTTGTTCAGGAGAATGAAAACAAATGGCGATTTGGATGCCGAAGCGGTTATGAAATTTACGGCTTCGAAAAACCTTCCAACGATTTTGTCTGGGAAGGCACTTTTTCTGTTGAAGGAATGGGAAAAACAGGTTTTGTTATTGAATGTGATAAAGAAGGAACAGGTTATTATATTTCGATCGATTTTATGAATGGTTTTGTTCAATTCAGAGCTTGGGGATTTAATGAAAAGGATGTGAAGAATAATTTTATCTTTGAAAATATTCAGACCAATCAGTTTGAAATTAGTGAAGAAAAACAGATTTCTTTTAAGATCATCCGTTATGGAAATTACTACGAACTTTCAATCAATGAAATTGTAAAACTGACCTTGCTAGATTTTAAATACAACGAGGGAAAAGTTGGTATTTACGTTTGTTCAGCAGTTATTTCGATTAGCGATTCTAAAATTCATGTTATTCCAGAGCCTGAAAATGAATATGCCGCATCCGATCCTGAAAAATATGACAATGAATTACAGCCGAATTCTATTGTTTAAACTCTTTATTTATAATGATATAATTAAATTAAACACATAGAAACATAGATTTTCGTTGTGCTAAAAAAGGCATTTCACTTTTAATAAAACACATAGCTATTTGCTTCTCTAACTTTGTCAAAGTTTAAAACTTTGACAAAGTTATCTAACGAGTTTAGGTCAAACTATGTGTTAGAAACTAGTTTCTTTCTATAATCTTTAAAGACAATGAAAATCTATGTTTTTATGTGTTTAAAATCTTTTTATTATCAATTACAACTTTAATTAATTTCTTATGAAAAATCAAATCCATAAAACCTTTATTGCTTTAGCATTTTTGCTGACTTACAATTTATCTCACGGACAACAAAACGATAAAGAAAAATGCCGTTATACCAAAACTCCAAATGGTTATTTGATGGTTCTTCGCGAAGGCGATAATGTGTTAGCTTTAATTGAAAATCTGGCGAAAGAACAAAACATTCCTTCTGCTAATTTTACTGGAATTGGTTTTGCGCAAGACGCTACATTTGGTTTTTATGATTTCAGCCAAAAGAAATTTCATCCAAAAACTTTCAATAAGGTCGAAATGGGAAGCATTACTGGTTCTATTGCTTGGAGCGGAGAAAAACCTTCGATTCATATGCATGGTGTAGCAACAGATGATAAATTTGATGCTTATGGTGGTCATATTCTAGCTCTAAAAGTCGGAACGGGTTCTATGGAAATTTATATTACAGTTAATAATGAAAAACTGGAACGAAAAGTGGAACAGCCTTTAAATGCTAATGTTTTACAATTGCCTTGTTTGAAGTAAATTTTCACTGAAATAAAGCTGTTGAGTTTTATTAAACACATAGAAACATAGATTTTCTTTATGCTAAAAAAGGCATTTCATTTAGAATAAATCACATAATTTTCTAAGCGTGAAACTTTGTCAAAGTTTTGAACTTTGACAAAGTTGGCCGATAGTTCACACAAAGCTATGTGTTAGAAACTAGTTTCTTTCTAAACTCTTTTTATTAAGTTTAAAACTAAAAAATCTATGTTCCTATGTGTTTAAAAAAACAGTCCCAACAAGTTAACACAGTTGTTTTTACTTTGAAAGATAAAACTTATATTGGCTTCTTAAACTGATATCTTTTAGCAATGCCACAAAGTCCTTCTCCTGAAGATGTAAAAAGAATTTTCGAAACCTATTTTACCGCAGATATGACTATCTGGAAAGGGTTCTCCGAAAAAATCAAAGTAAGGGAATTCGAAAAATCAGAAATCATAAAAGATTACAATGCTGTAGAAAGATATCTCAACATTGTTATAAAAGGATCAGCAGGATTATTTGTTTGGGATGGGAAAAGAGATATCTGCATTAATCTTCTTTATGAAAAAAGTTTCATCAGTGATTATATGTCTTTCTTAAATCAACAGCCCACTGTTATCAAAACAGAAGCATTGGAAGAATTGACTTTATGGTCTATCTCTTATTCTGATTTAAACGAATTGTACCAAAGATCTGAAACAGGTTTACGAATTGGAAAAGCAATTTCTGAAATGCTTTATGTACGCAAGCAGCAGGAGCAAATTAATCTTTTAACACTTTCTCCTCAAGAACGTTATTTAAAACTTATAGAAGGCCGTCCGGAAATATTCCAGAGAACTCCTCTAAAAATCATTGCTTCTTATCTCGGATTAACGGCAGAAAGTTTAAGCCGAATCCGAAAAAGAGTTATGGAAAAATGATTTCTTACCCAAAGTCAATTTTATTTTCATTTATGCTCGCTAAGTTTGCTTCACTAAATCAAACGAAATAACTTATGAAAACTAAAATCAACTTTGGCGCTATTATAGTTTATTATGTAATCGCAGTAATCTGCAGATATGCAGCAGTAAAAACTAATTTATTATCTGGAATTGAAAATCCATATTTGGTAATTCTTCTTCGTGGTGTTGGCCCTGCTTTGGGTGCCTTGGCAGCGATAAAAATATTCTCTCTTGAAAATCCAATGTCTTTAAAAGGAATTTACAAAAATGCCATAGTTCCATTAGCTGTTTATTGGCTATTGCCAGCATTTTTAATTGCAGGAACTTATTATTTCGTTATGGGTAAATTCCCAATTCTATTAATGTTTACGGTTTTAGTTTACGGGCTATTAGAAGAAATTGGATGGCGAGGATTTTTGCAGGAACAATTAAAATCACTTCCTAAATTTACTTCTATCCTAATTATTGCTGTTCTTTGGTTTGCATGGCATTTAAACTTTGAAACTACTCCAAGCAACATGGTTTTCTTAGGCATCATCTTCTTTGGCAGCTGGGGAATCGGAAAAGTATACTCTTCTACAGGTTCGTTATTAGCTGTTGCAGGAGTACATTCTCTAAACAATTTCTTCCGCAATGGTTTGCATGATACGGAATTGACGCTAATCGTAACTTTATTGATTATCTGGGTGGGCTTTATTATAATTTATAACAGAAGAAATAAAAAAGCATTAAACCCAATTGTTGAATAATTATAAAAAAATTAAACACATAGAAACATAGATTTTCTTTACGCTAAGAAAAGTCATTTCACTTTTAATAAAACACATAGCATTATGTTTTAAAAAGCCACAACCCGAGCGATAGCGAACAGGCGAAGCAATTTCAGAAATTTTCACAAATTTTTAATTCGCGGAAATTTGTGAAATTTGTGGCAAAAAAATAAACCCATAGCTTGGCGTAAGATTCGGAATGAACTTTGACAAAGTATATAACTCACAAAACTATGTGCATTTATGAAAGTGAAACGCCTATTTAAGGCTCCTAAAAACTATGTTTCTATGTGTTTAAAAAAAGTAACTTTAATTCAATTGCTCTGAACTTTCTATTCTTAAACAATGTTCGGCTCCAAGATAAAGTGGGTTTCCATGTTTTTCAGACCAAAATCCGTCAAGAACATCTTTTGTAATACAACGATAAACTGCAACTCCTTTGTACGTTTTATTGTCATCTCCTTTATAACTGAAATTGATAACCAAAATATTGTCTTTAAAGAAACCATGTCCTTTTTGAACTTGTGAATTATTGATAAGCCAATGCGCCACAATTCGGTTATTTTTATCCAGATTTAAAGTCAAAATACCTTTATAGGTTATTTCGTTACTCTCCTCCTGATTGCTTCCGGAAATGGAATATTTGCCAACTAAATCTTGTATTGTCATTTACTTTCTTTATCCAAATGAGGATTTATGAGGGCAAAGGTACAAATTCAGTGTTTTTTAATTTTATTCATTTCTGTAAACTTCACTCTTTTTCAATAAAATTTCCTGAAAAAGCACTAGCGATTTTTTATGATAAATTCCTTTTGAAATTGCTATAGTGGCTTCTCGGACTGTATTTTTTCCTTCTAACGGAATTGCTTTTAATTCTTTAAAATCAAATAAAGAAGTATGCATCAAAATAGTTGACCATTTATTGGTATTCGCTAACTGAAGCAAACTATGAATATCGTTAATTTCCATTTTTGTATGAAGCGGAATTCCTTTGTCATCAAGTAATTTATCCAACAAGTTCCTGATACTGTAACTCTGTGAAGGAAGTGCTAAAGGTAATGCTGTAACTTTTTCAAGCGCTACTTTTTTCAGTTTAGCCCAAGAATGAGATTGATGAACAATTAAGGAAAGATGAGCCGAAAAGAGTTTATTTATCATAAGTTCATTATGTCCCAATTCCGACATAAAAGAAAGCATACAGTCAATTTTATAATCCAGGATTTTTTGAAGCAAATCAGTTGTAGAACCGTATATAATCTGAATTTCTATATCAGGATATTTTTCGTTGTACTCCACAATCGATTCCATTAAGAGTTCTTGCAATCCATAAGTCGAACCAATAATTATTTTCCCAGATTTCATATTGTTTAAATCGAGTAAAACCTGCCTGCTTTCTTCTGCCTGGTGAATCGTTTTTCTAGCATATTGAAGCATAACTTCTCCAGCTTCCGTCAGTCGGACACGTTTGGCTATTCTGTCAAAAAGAAGTGTATCCAGCGAATTTTCGAGTTCTTTAATCTGATGTGATAAAGTGCTTTGCGTAATGAATAAATCTTCTGCTGCCTGAGTGAAATTTAAAAGTTCTGCTGCTCGGACGAAATATTTTAACTGACGAAGTTCCATACTTTCTTATTTTTTCTAAAAGTACAATTTTATAATCGAAATTTTCGATTGATTTAATCTAAAAATATCATTTCCACGATTGAATTCTATTACGGAACTTTGACTTAAATAATTAAAAAACATAAAATCATGGAAATTATACAAACTTCAGAAAATGCATTATCAGCAACAACGGTTTCAGCTGTAATGAATGCGCCAATTGAAAAAATTAATATTGCAGACTGGCTTTTAAATTTGCCTGATGCAGAATACCAACGTTGTTCTGTAAACCACATTGCAGCTGGAATTACTTCAAATTTTGAAGGTGTTCCAATGTCAATCAACGTAGAATATGTAGGAACTGCTCTTGTAGTACAACATTATATTTTTGATCAATATCGACCAGAATATTGCAGAATGCTTTCTGTTTCTGATACTATTACCGCAAGCGGAAGATCTAAAGTACAAGTGCTTTGGGAATTGAGAGCTGAAAAAATCGATGATAAGACTTCTATGTTCACCAATACTATTCATGCTACTGCAACACCCGAATTTCTTGAATTTATTAAAGAATATGGGATTTTATTAGCGGAAGCAGCAAAAGCCCGACAAGAAGCTTCTGATGCACACAATCATGAAGAAACACCGCTTTTTGCAAAAAGTATCGAGAATAAAGCTTTGTATGGAAAATATAATCTTCCTTTTTAATAAAGGCTTGATTCTTCTTTAGATGTAAAAAACAAAAATAGGCTATCAAAAGACAGCCTATTTTTTCCAAAAACTAATTCTAAAATTAGTTAAAAATAATTGCGTGATCTTTTTCTATCCTTAACAGAGAATTAGATATTTTAGCTGTAAAATTCTTTGCTTCGGAACGACTAACATTTCCTTTGTACTGCATTACAAAACTCACGTCATTCTGAGTCGAACTTAATACTCCGTCTTTGTAATAACTTGCAGTCCCTTTTCCCGTAAAACTAACTTTATAATTATCTCCGTTTTCACTAACTTTAAAAGTACCACTGGTTGGTTTTATGCTGACACCATTGGTTACTGACATACCGCCTTTTTCTGCATTGATGTTTTTCCCTAATAATGATTGTCCCCATTTTGTAAAAGTATAAGCCGTTGCTTCAGAATATCCTCCAAAACTGTAATCCCCTTTTGCTAAATTATTCTTTAATGAAGAAAACAATTCGAAGTACACAACTGCTCCATCTTCCTTATCCGAAATGGATTTTGATCGTAACGAAAAATCTATGTTATAAGCATTTCCCCTTACTCCGTAATTTTCAAGATAACCTTGCGATAATTCTACCGTTTGGTTTCCAATTTTCAAATAACCTTTGTTTGCATTAGCATCCTGATCACTTTCATTATCACTTGAACAAGATGATAATAAAGTAATGAAAACCAGCATTATTAATTTAATACTATTATTCATATCTATGATGATTTATTTTTTATACTGATGAATTTGTGTTCTAAATCAGGGATGAAAATTGAAAACTTTCATCCCATGATTCTATAAACTTATTTAACTATAATTCTAGCCGTTTCTCCTGTTTTTAAACTTTTGATAAAGTAACTTCCAGAAGCTAAATCAGAAATTGAGATGTCAGTCTCTAAACCAATCACATCTACTTGTTTAACTAAAAGTCCATTCATACTGAAAATAGCCAAACGATCCAATTCTGTGCTTGATCTTAAAGTAATCTTGCCACTGGCAACAGTTGGGAAAACTAAAAACTCGCCCAGCTTTTTCCAGCGTCCGTAAACCGTTGCATTTTCCTTTTGAGTAGTACCAAAACCCGTTACTTCTCTACCGTATAAAGCATCAGCATACCAGCCTAAGAATCGGTAACCTGTAGCTTGTGCTTCTTCTAAAACAAAAGCTGTTCCGGTCTGTACACTTGTTTTATTTGGATTAACGGCTCCAGATGGCAGATTCAAATAAGAAATACTATAGAATGTCGGTGGAATTACCTCATCTTTTTTGTTATTCCCATCTACTCCCCAAAAGGCATAAAAGGTTTGATTACCTGTTGCTGTAATTGCAATTTCTTTAATCGAATTTGGTGTTGTTGCAGAAGCTGACCATCCGAAGAAAGTATAATCTTTTAAAGTTGGAACCGGTAAAGTAAGTGCAGTTCCTTCTGTATATTCAACAGGAGTTAATCCAGAGATAGCTTTACCATCGATTGAATTCATGTACGTAACTCCCGATTTCACAGCAGGTTTTGGATCTGGTTTATTATTACCTCCTTCTCCCCAAAAAGCATAAAAAGTTTGGTTTCCCGTTGCTGTCGCCAGAATGGTTTTAAGTAATCCTGGAGTAGTTGTAGAAGCCGACCAACCAAAGAAAGTATACCCTTCCAATTTTGGTGCTGGTAAATTGGTTACCGCTCCTTCCATAAATTCAGATGGAGATAATGTAATGACTTTTCCGTCTATTGAATTCACATAATTAATTAGTGAAAACTTAGCATCTGCTTTTAACCATCTTGGATCTCCAAGTACTCCGCCTTCCGATGAAGCTTTCGCTAAAGGAGAATTTTTAGAGAAGCTAAAATCTCCAGAAATAGGATTTGGAAATGACAGTGATAATAATTCTAAATTATTAATTGTTTTAACATTAGTTTCAGTAACCGTAACTGTTCCTTTAACTACTTGTGAAGTTACTCCAACCAAAAGATTATTGTCTAAAACTGCTTTTCCTGCACCACTCGCATGACTCGAATTGAACATAAAAATCGGTTTTGGATTTTCACGTTCGTCCTGCATAATATTATTTTTAAAGGTATAAGTCGAAGTATTGCTGTACTGATTATTGATAAACACAAAACCATCTTGACTTCCCGAATTATGAATAGTATTATTTTCAATCGCAACATTTAAGTTTTCATTGACTGCATCTTTTTTCTGAAGCATTATAAAACTATTTCCTTTTTTGTAATTAAAAACCGTTGAATTTTTAACCGAAATCGTATTTACAATATGTGAATCGGGTTGAATAAAACTCGCGCTTTCTGAAGCCGTTCCATTAATAATACAATTCTCCAAAATTATTTTAGAAATTGGATGATCACTCGCACCTTCCGTTACGAATAAGCTTTGTTTAATTCCTTTAATGGAAGCATTTTTTATTTCAAAAGCCGATACTCCAGAACCATTTTTAAACTGAAATACATTAGAGTAAGTATTCGTTAAATCAAAATCAACTCCAGTAAAACTGAAACTTCCTGAAAAAATTTCTGCTTGATCAGATGAAAATGAACCTGCAAAAACGGGTTTCGCATTTTCGTCAGGAACGAAAGTGTATTTATGATTTTTAACCGCAAGCGCTGTAGTTGTAGTATAAGTACCGCTTGCCATTATAAACTTCGAACCGTCTTCTGCAGCATTGTATTTCTCCACAAAATTCTGCGGATTGACATAAATATCCAAACTTCCGTTTTGAACCGCTGTAATATGATTGACCAAACTATTGATATAAACTTCAATATTGGTATAAACTCCGTCAACTGTTTTTAGATTTCCATCGGCCGCACTTGCAGGATTTAAACCTTTTTCAGTTTCCCATTTATCTGGCATTCCATCTCCATCTGTATCTAATGGAGCTTCGCCAGTAGGAAGAACTGGCCATCCTCCAGTTGCCGATGGTGTATCAATATAACCGTTTGTGCTTCCGTTACCTCCATTCATAATACTTGCAGTACCAGAACGAGTGTCATCTACGGCTCTTTTGTCAACAGCATCTCTAAAAAGATTGGCTCCAGCATTATCAAGAACCAATTGATACGCTTTTGTAGCACTATGCGTTGTTATTTCGCCTGGTGCATGAGATGCACTTATTTTGATTGCTGCTTTATCGGCATCGCTCACAGGAAGCTGACTGCCATGAAACTGACTGTAAACTCCGTATGTCCAGTTATCCTGCGTAGCTCTTTCAGAACCTACTACGTAATTTCCATCCACAAAATATTTACCCCAAACTCCATACAATGGTGAAGTCGTATCTAAACTTCTTCCTGTAGATAAAATACGTTCTTTGGTAGAATTCGAAGTTCCAGGACCTGGTTTCCAATAATTGTTAACCAAGTTTACATTCATGGCATCTCCGCCATAACAGCTGTTTCCGCCCCAGTTATAGATTACGTTATTACGAATATCAACTAAATCGGTTTTTGCAAAAATATCATTGGCATATTCTCCTAGTCTTGGATTTCTACTATCATGATGTGCTAACAAATTATGGTGGAATGAAGCATTTTTACCTCCCCAAACACCTCCGTAACCGTGCGCTCCTTTGGCATGAACAGAATTCCGAAGGCTTTCAGAAATGATACACCATTGAAGTGTAAAGTTTTCATTTTGATAGAAAGAAACACATTCGTCTGTTGACCAGCTCATCGAACAGTGATCTACTATGATATTTTTCTGAAAACGTCCGCCTAAGGCATCATTTTCCACATCATGAGTGTCTCCCATTCTAAAACGTAAATAACGTAGAATAACATTATTTCCTCTAACCTTAACATTGTAATCTTTTAAAGTAATACCACCGCCCGGAGCTGTTTGACCAGCGATGGTGATATTATCGGTAACATTTAATTCGCTTTTCAGTTCGATATTTCCAGATACTTTAAAAACGACAATTCTTGGTCCAGCCTGACCAATAGCTTCACGAAGAGAACCTGCTCCAGAATCATTTAAATTAGTTACATAAATCACTTTTCCACCGCGTCCTCCTGTTACATATTTTCCGTAACCCTCAGCTCCTGGGAAAGCAGGAATTGTTTCACTGCCTCCACCTGTAGCCTCTTTTTTAACTTCTATTTTTCCTTCTCCTGTAAAGAACTCCGGATTAGTTGTTTTATCGTAAGTTCCTTCTTTAAATTCTACTCCGTTAATAGTTAATTTTTGAACATTTAAAACAGTGTTTAAAGATGCTTTTCCGTTTTCTGTAATAATCAGATTTAAATTGGAACCAGCCGCTCGTTCATTGCTGAAAATGATGTAATTATCCTGACCAATTTTTATCGTTCCCGAACCAAAAGCATTTGCCGAAGCTCCTTCAATTACTGTTGGATAATTTAAGGCTGGGAATTTGGTGCTTTTCTGCGTTACATCCCAAGTACCAATAAACTCGCTGTTATCTCCCTTTAATAATAAAGTTCCTGTGTTTGCATTTACTCCCTGACCTGTATTTAGCGGAGAAACTATTCCATTTCCTGAAATTGGCCCACTTAAAGTCAATATCGTTTGATTGGCAATTCCTGAAATCATTTCGAATTTTACATTTCCAGAAACAATCATTGGTGCTTCTAAAGTCATTCCTGCACCACTTGTATTATAATAAACTCTTGTTCCGTCTTTGAATGTTAAATTTCCTGTGGCTTTATGAGCGCCTCTTAATCGAAGTGTTCCTCCACTTAAAAAAGTCATATCGGCTAGAAAAACGGTTGCTGTCGTTTCTATTTCTTTTGTACAAGAAACGGTCTTACCTGCAGCAGGCATTTCGGCAGGACTAAAGTTGGCTGCATTATCCCAATTTTTATTTACAGCTGCTGTAAAATCATAATCGAAATTAGTTGGAGGTATTACCTCATCCGGTTTATTATTTCCAGCTGTTCCCCAATAAGCATATAAAGTCTGATTTCCTGTTGTTGTAGCTGTAATTTCTTTAAGTGTATTGGGAACAGTCGCAGAAGCTGACCATCCGTAAAAGGTATAACCGTTTAAAGTCGGCACTGGTAAAGTTAAGGCTGTTCCTTCTGTATATTCAACAGGAGTTAAACTAGCTATTGTTGTTCCGTCTATTGAATTTAAATACACGATAGTAGATTTCACAGCACCACCAATCGTCATACTTATACTGCTTACATCGCTCAATCCGCCGTATTCATTGGCCGACTGGATTGTATAGTTATAAGTTCCTGCTTTTGTATCGGTATCTGCATAAAGGGCATCTGTTGTAATAGCTACGATTTTGCCATCTTTGCTGATTACATAACACATCGCATATTTATTTTCATCCCATTTTAAAGTATTCTTGTCAGATACTAAAAGATTAGAAGGTTTTGTAACTTGTTCTACTATGGTACGCGGATCCCATTTATCAGTTCCGCTTAATACATTTTCTATAGTATATTCGTCAGCCTGAACTTTTGTCAAAACTGGATTGTAATTTCCTGTTTTTGAAACGCCGTCAACAGTAAAGGTATTGGTTCTGTTATCGGTGTTAACAGCAATTCCGTTTCCGTTAACACTGTTATACTCTGCAAAAAGTGCTGGATATGTTCCCATATTTGCCCAACCCAGGACATTTGGTTCATTAATCATTTTGGTATTTAGATAAACCGCTCTAGGTGCATTCTGCCAAGGACGGCCTAAATAATAACTTGTAGCTGCCGTGATTGTATTGTTATTGAAAATATAACCGTACTGCGTTGCTGCGTCGTGATTTGGCGCTACGATATAACCAGAAGCAACCGAAACCAGTTTACATTCTTCAAACCAATGTGTTCCGCCTCCGCAGATGAAATCCACATCGCCTTCAATTGTTGATTTATAATAGAAACTTCTTTTTCCTCCTGTAACTTGAGTGTCTTGCTTACTTCTTAAACGCACTCCGTTATACACATTTCGATCTCCCGCTGGATTCAGCGCTGGTCTTTGGCCTGATGTTGTAATTCCATCTTTATGCTCGATCGTTACATTTTCCATGTACAAATCATTGGCTTCAATAGAAAGAACGGCATTTTTGATTCCCCAGCCTGGATTTCCCTGCAGAATTACTTTATCTTTTGATTGGGCAACTAAAGAAACATTGTTTTTTCCTGTTGGAAGTTTCAATACAATATCCTGCGGATTTGTTCCGTCTCCACCTAAATTATAAGTTCCGTTTGTAATCAAAACCAAAAATCTGGAAGCCGAATTGTTTGGAGCCAAATTAAAAGCCTCTGCTATCGTTTTGACATATTTTTTTGAAGCAATCTGTTCATCAGTAGCATTGGCATCAACAATTAAATCAAAATTACGTTTAACAGGAACTGGTTTTTCCATTGTTTTAAAGGAAAGAGTCAAAGCAGATCCATTGTTTCCTGAAAGATCTTTTACAAATCCTGCCGGAATGGTAAACGTGTATTGTTTATTATATTCTAATCCGAAATAGCTGAATTTTACCGTTTTATTGATAAACTCCGCATTTAGATTTTTTCCATTTAAAACGGCTTGTCCTGTACCAAATTGAACTTGTTCATTATAATTCAAGATGATGTTTCCATTTGCCCCAACTGAACTGGCCAATTCCGCAGGCAATGAAGATTCTAAAACAGGTGCATTCGTATCAACAACCAAAACCTCATCGGCTTTAATCATCAAATTAGAAATAATTGTTGCGGTAACATCAACAGCAGATCCATGTTTTGGTCCATTACTATTTGGAAACCATCTTAAATAGATTTTTTCTTTTCCTTCTGCTTCAGCAGGAAGAATTCCGCCAATAGAAGTAATGGTATTCGTATTTATAGTTGTTAAAGCTGAGACATTCACAAAGTTTACTCCATCTAATGAATATTGGAAAGTCCATTCGTCTGCTCCGTAATAATAACCAAGAAGTCCAGAGGCAACATTTATGTTTTTATAACCCACGGTTGAAAGTGTCGTCATAAAATAATAGAAATTCCCTCTCTCTGTATTCCAGACACAAAAACCGTTCTTTCCGCCTCTGTTCTGAAGTCTTACGTTTGGAGCCAAAACATTATCGGCAACATTATACGCCATTAACTGCGGACGGTTTTCAATTTTAGAATATAATTCGGCTACACGCGGATTCGCATATTGATCGGTTTTGAATGTCCATCCGGCAATAAAATTCTGGTTGGCATAAGTTCCCGTAACCGTTTGGTTCTGATTCATAACTACAGAAGTATTTAACGACGTAGAACCATCAGACCAGTTGCTGAACTTTACAATGTCATTTTCTACCGCTGTAACCGTAACATTCGTGCCTTTTTCATAAACAGAAAATGCGCCGTCTTTTCCCGCAGGAGAAATGGTGTAATCTCCCAAGCCAAATGCTCCATTCACATTTACAGTCAATGAATAGGTTTCTAATGTTTCATATTGTGCAATTAAAGTCGCATCTGCCTCAATAGTATAAGTTAAAGGATTTGCAGTCGAAACCACAGCCCCTTTATCATCTACCCATTGTTTGAAGTTATAACCAAAATTCTTATTGGCTGTCAGTGTAATTGCAGTTCCTTTTACAAAAGTAGTTCCTGCCGGATTCAGCGTAATTGTTCCAGATGAAGCTGGATTAACGTTCGTTGTCAGTTTATACGTTACCGCATTTGGATTCTCCGTAACCTTTTCAAAATAATCGAGATTAAATAAATACCCTGTATTGGTGGGATGTTTAAAAAGGAATACCAAATCAAAAGTTCCCGTTGTGGGCTGAATCGCCACAGAAAACTTCTTATAATCTGTAAAACTGGTACTTCCGGAAACTGTTGCTGTTCCAATTAAAGTTCCGGTTTCTGATCCTAACCTCAATTCGATAGTTCCTCCTGTTGCTCCCGCGGCGGCGATATCGAAACGGGTTACAAATTCGGTAAAATTGATGCCGTTGAATTTAATCCAGGTATTGTTTTTAATATACCCGACATTTCCTCCTCCCGAAAGAGAAGCATTTGTTTCGGCTCTGGCTCCTGAAGCCTGATTGAATTTTTCGGCTTCAATTCTCTCAATGGTCTGAGAGTACCCCATCACTGTAAACAGTATGAGGAATAGATGAATAAATTGTTTTTTCATTTGGTTTAAAGTTGGTTTTAGTTAGTAAATAGTTGTCAAAAGGACTTTTTATCTTCACAACCTTTTGACGGTTTTATAAAATTTTAAAATGTAAGCTGTAACTATATTTTGACGCGGATGAAACAGATTTATAAAATATTTAAAAGATCAGTGTAAATCCGTGTTTTCGTGATAACGAATCTGTTTCATCTGTGTTCCAATTTGCGCAAAGTGTGTTTTTAATTTAATTCTTTCATTCCTTCAAAAACTAATCTGGCTACTTCTACAGCGCCTTTAGTTTGAAAATGCGTATTGTCTTTCTGTCCGTTTGGATAAGCTTCATACAAGCCGGCGGGGAAATTCATAAAATAGTTTTCACTTACATAAGGCTGACCTTTCTTAGTAAAAAAATCCATTGATTTTTGGTTTAAATCAATTAGCGGTACGTTTAGTTCTTTGGCTATTTCTTTTACTGCATCAGGATATAAACCATGAACATTCTGAAGTTTTCCTTCCTTCCATGGAAAATTTCTGGCAACCGGAGTTAACAGGATTGGTTTAGCTCCTTTCGCTCTGGTCTGTTCTATAAAAAGTCTTAGAAATTCTTTATAGCCTTCTATGTTTACGTATCGTTCTGTTTTGTCTTCAGCGCCATCATTATGACCGAATTGCATTAGAACTAAATCCCCTTTTTTAAGATTTTCATAAACCGAACGCCATCTTCCTTCCTGGAAAAATGTACGTGTGCTTCTACCGCCTCTTGCCCTGTCATCTACAAAAGCGCTGTCGGTTTTAATTAGTTTATCGATTTTCTTTAGACTGTCTTTTACCAAAACTGTTGAAATACTTGTCCCCAGCCTGTAACAGGATAACGGGTTTTCATATAATCTTTTCCTTCTTCGTAATTGTTGGCATAATCAGCCACCGTCGAATCGCCAATTAAGTAAACTGTAGTCCTTGCTTTTGGTTTTATAAAAGACATAATAGCAAAGGCTAAAGTCATACAGAGAATGGAAATAATGAATCTTGATTTCATAATTGTTTATTTAAAGACTTTCGTTAAAAATGTATGGATGTATTGAATAGTTGGTTCAAACCAAGGATTGAAAAGACAGAATGAATGGGGAGAACTCTCAAACTCATGAACTTCTGAATAGATTCCGTTTTCAGTCAAAATCTTTCTGAAATCGTCTCGTCCTGCGTGCATTCTAGCAATCGAACTGTTGATGAATAATGTCGGCGGAGTTGCTTTACCTGCATAACTCAAAGGAGAAGCCGTTTCCCAAAGTTTTGGATTGTCTTTTCTGGAATATCCAAACCAATAGGTTCCTGCCGAAATGTTCTTTTCATCATTTCCTTCACTACTTTCTGGATGTACAAACGATAATGTTCCATCAATATCAACAATAGCATTGATCTGAGATTTCGAATCTGAATTGGTTGTAATTCCTTCAAACAAAGGCATATTTCCAGTTACGCCCATAAAAACAGCTAATTCTCCTCCAGCCGAAAAACCTAAAGAAACAATTCTGTTAGGATCAACATTGTATTTCGAAGCATTTTCTCTTACCCAGCGAATAGAGGCTTTTATGTCGTAAACGCCTGCAGGAAAAAGAGCTTCTGTCGAAAGTCGGTATTCTGGTGTAAAACAGACGTAGCCTAAACTGGCCAGTTTCTGCGCCATTTGATGATGCTGTTCTTTACTGCCCGAACGCCATCCGCCACCATGAATAATGATAATCGCTGTTTGTTTTTCTTTTTTATTTTTATTGAAAAAAACATCGAGTTTCATTTTACGTTTTCCGTAACTCTGATACACGATATTATTTTTCTGCTCCACAAAATCAAAATGCATTTCAGGAACCAAAGCGGTGTTTGGAAAATACTTCAATGTTTTTTTGAAAGCACTTTTATTATTGAAAGAAGTATCTCTGACTTGAGTAATTCCCTTCAAATACTGTGCATCCATCTTTTGAAACAATAAGATGAAAACCCCAATAATTACTGCTTTTAATTTTCTGTTTTGAAACTTCATATCTTTATTTTTAATCTGATGCGGATATTTTTTTTAAACACATAGAAACATAGATTCTATTATCTGGAAAGGGTACCAAAGAGAATCCTATTTCTTTCACATAGCTATGTGCATTTAAACTAGTGAAACGCCTTTTTACGTTCCTAATAACTATGTTTCTATGTGTTTAAATTTTTTAAAACTCAATTCGGTTTCCAATCTTTAAAAATCGCTTTCATTGTATAATCCTTTTTAAATTGTTCCGATGAAAGCTGATGCGACCAATTGACTCTCGCTTCTGTATTTGCTCCTTTTCCTGTGGATTGATATTCGGCATAAAAAGCGGTTTTCTCAGCTTCAGGTTTTCCCCAATTATGCCAACCCAAAGGTTTTATGTGTGAACCCATTTCACATTTTATAAATACCGTTCTGGCGTAATTTCTCCAGGGTCTTCCTAAGAAATAAGAACTATCTCCTGAATTGGTTGTAAGCTTACAGTTTAGAAATACAAATCCGTATGGGTTTGATTCTGGTGTGTTTGCGGCCGTGATATAAGAACCTCCTTTTTTAGCGAAGATTTCGCATTGATCAAATATCACTGTCGAACCTCCGAAAATAAAATCGGTTGTTCCTTCGATATAACAATTTTTATAGTATTGTCTGCTGTTGCTTTCTCTTGGATATAAAGTATCCTGAAAACCTAAGAATTTACAGTTATCAAAAATCACTCGATCTCCATCAATTCGAACTGCAACGGCTTGTCCAACTGGGCCTGATGCATTTTCAAAAGTGATATTCTGGGCTTTAAAATCATTTCCGGTAATAATAAAACTAGCCGAACCGGAAGTTCCAATTGTCCCGCCTGCTCCATTTGACTTGGAAGCATAATCATCATAAGTGAGAATTACTTTTTCTTTGCTTTCGCCAATTAGAGTAATCTTGTTTTTGTCTAATGGCAATTCTAACTTTTCTTTGTAAATACCATTTTTCACGAAGATTCTGGTTTCAGTTGTTTTCAATGAAGGAACTGAATTAAATGCTTCCTGAACGGTTTTGAAATTTCCAGTTCCATTGACATCTACGACAATATCATATTTAGATTTTACATCGTCTGTCTTTTCTTTATACTGAATTTTATTAGAATTTCCATTTAAAGAAAAATTGACAAAGAAAACTGCCGTTGCTAAAAAGTTTAAAATCATCATTTTGCTATTCTTGATTATTACTCTTTTGAAAATATTTAAAACACATAGAAACATAGATTTTGCAACCTTGAAAAAGGCGTTTCACTAGTTTAAATGCACATGGTTATATGAAAGAAATATGTTTCTCTCTTGCATTCTTTATTGCACTAAAAGTCTATGTTTCTATGTGTTTAACATTATTCCCCTTAGTTAATTTTCACTTCATTTTTAACCGCTTCCAAAACTTTTACGTCTTTATCCCAAATCATTTTCTTGCCTTCGCTGTTTAATGTGATGTCTTTCGTCGCAGTTCCGCCGACCCAGAACATTTGGTTTTCGCCTGTTGATTTAAAGCCTTCAATATTTACGTTTTGACTGTTTGAAAAACTCACCGCAATTCCGGGTTTATCCAGTCTTAAATCCAAACCTTTAAAGTCGATTTTACTGGCATAATTCATTTGAATACCAACATCTGCGCGAATAATCATATTCTCGAACTGAATATTTGCAACAGGCATTTCCGGAATTCCCATAATTTTCATAGCCTGAGAGGCTCCGTTTACATAAATGTTTTTGAAGTACATATTCTTAAATGCTGGCGTTTCTTCAGAAACTGGTTCTTTTGCCACTGCTACTTCTCCTGTCTCTTTATCCTCTGTCAGTGATTTTCCAAAATAATACAAGTTGAAATTGATGGCATCTGTTGGAATATTGTTCATTCGAATATCTTCCATCCAAATATTTTCAACAACTCCGCCACGTCCTCGAACCGATTTAAAACGAAGTCCGCAGTCTGTTCCGTTAAACGTTAGGTTTTTGGCATAAATATTTTTAACCCCTCCCGACATTTCACTTCCAATCGTAAAACCGCCGTGTGCGTGATACACAACACAATCGGTAATGACGAAGAATTCTGTTGGTTTTCCACGGTCTCTGCCTTCTTTATCTTTCCCTGATTTAATACAAATTGCATCGTCTCCAACATCAAAACGACAATTGGTTACCGATCCGATACGACAGGATTCTAAATCCAATCCATCGCCATTTTGTGAATACCACGGATTTCTAATCGTCAAATTACGCAATGTAAGATGTTCACACATTAACGGATTGACATTCCATGCAGGAGAATTTTGAAACGTAACGCCATCTAAAAGCAGTTTTTTACAATTCACAAAATTGACCATAACCGGACGAAGCGCTTCTTTATAAGGCTCCATGTTTTCTACTGTCTGTCTTTTAGGCAGTTTGTCTTTTTCTTCATTACCCAAATAAGCTCCTTTTGACGGATACCAGATTTTGCCGTCTTTAGATAAAACACCACCCGATTTTACCAGTTCATCCCATTGTCCGGCAGTCATTTTTCCAATTTTAACCGGTCTCCATTTAGCGCCATTTCCATCAAAAATTCCTTCGCCTGTAATGGCTATATTTTCTAAATCAATTCCCATAATCGGCGATTCACAGCGAATGACTTTACTGCCTTCAAAATAAGATTCAATCAGTTTGTATTGTTTTAAATCACTTGTAAAAGAAATAAAAGCACCATTTTGGGTATGCAGATTTACATTGCTTTTCATCTTGATTGGCCCTGTTGTCCATAAACCTGACGGAATAACCACAACACCACCGCCTGATTGAGAGCATTTTTCTATTGCGGTATTAATCGCATTTGTACAAAGTTGTTCTGTATTGGGAACTGCTCCAAAATCAACGATGTTTAAAGTATCTGCTTTAAAAATCGGAATCTGTATTTCGGGCATTTTAAAAGGAAGTTTTAAACCTGCGAGATTATCTTTCTTTTCGGATGCTATTTTAGTAGTTCCAACTTTTGAATTGGTACAGGAAACTGCTGTGAATAATGCCATTCCAACAAGGACAGCTGTTTTAATTTTTATCATAACTATTGTGGTTTGGGAAACATTATTTTTTGTCTAAAGTTTTTTGCAGTTCGATACCCGCCATAATAAAAGGCCCAACCGCTTTTGCATCATCCTCTCTAATGGGTTCTGAAATATAATAGTCAAATGAACCATCACGATCCTGCGGATTTTTACCTCCTAATCCAGCAACCGCACAGCATTTTGTAATTGAAATGGTTTTGTCTGAATTTTCTTTGATGAATTCTTTCAAGATTCCTTTAAAACCTTTTTGTGCTGATTTCAAAAACTTTTTGTCTACATAACCTTTGTTATAAGCTTTCGTAAATGAATAAACAAACATGGTAGAACAGGTCGATTCGAGATAATTTCCTTTTCGTCCCGGCTGATCCATAACCTGCCACCAAACGCCTGTTTTAGAATCCTGCGCTTTTAAAACAGCACCATAAACCTTTTGAAGAATTTGGATTAACGCTTTTCGTTTCGGATGATTCTCCGTCACAAAATCTAAAATATCAACCAATGCCATACAATACCAGCCTTGCGCACGTCCCCAAACGTGCGAAGAAGTTCCAGTAGTTTTATTCGCCCAAAACTGAACTTTCTTTTCATCATAACCATGAAAGTTTAAGCCTGTTCTAGGTTCATAAGTATGTTTATGAATTAATTCTGCCTGCAAAATGGCATCATCAATCGCTTTCAAATCATTAAAAACTGAACCATATTGTGCCGAAAAAGGATCTGCCATATAAACACCGTCGAGCCACATTTGCCACGGATAACTTTTTTTGTGCCAATAACCGCCGTCTGAATTTCTTGGATGACCTTCGAGCTGTTTGTGAAGCATTTCCATTGCTATTTTATAGCGCTCGTCTTTGGTTTTATTATAAATCTCAAAAAGTATTTTCCCTGAATTGATTAAATCCAAACTGTATTTATCGAGTTCATAGCCTCCGCCAATTTTTCCATCTTTATCAATAAGCTGTTCGGCATACGAAAGTCCGTAATCCCAATATTTCTGTTCTTTAGTATAATCATATAACTGCTGATTGGCAAGCGTTACCAAACCATTGGTATAATTCCATTTTGGAAATTTCACGCCATCCAGATAAACCGGATTTGGAACTCTTTTTTGATCAGAATCTGCCATTTTTTTAGCCCATTCAATTGGTGTTATTTGGGATTGACCAAACGAAACCAAATGAACCAACAAAACGAGAAAGCAGTATTTTATTTTATATATCATAATTTATTAGTTTTCTTCTATTCTAAACCAATCATAATCGGCATAACTGCTGTCGTTAATCGCTTTTGTTCCCGAAGCAAAAAGTCCAATTTTAGCACCAACCCATCTTCCTGCGCTTGGCTTAAACGATTCTCCTAACTTTTTGAAACTCTTACCATCCAGACTGTAATAAAAAGTAACTCTGGCATCAAAGGGTTCCTTGTTCTGAATCATTTCTACTTTGGCACGCAAATACACCTCTTTTTTGTTAATAGGGATTACAGCAATTTCTTTTTCGCCTTCTTTAGAAGTACGGGCATTTTTCAGGGAACGCTGAACTAAATTTAAATATCCAGTTTTATCCTGTTCAATAGCGATATAAGCGTAATCTTCTCCAAAGACAATCAAACCAGAATTGCTGATTCCTGCTTCGGGATTATTTTCAAATGTTAGTTTTGTGGTTGAAGTAAAATTTGCTCCGGGGAATTTCTGTAATAAAAGATTCGGCATCATCCACATTGTTTTTACATTATCTTCTCTCGGAACACAATTCAAACGCATAAAACCCAAATTAGCCGAAGACCATCCCCAGTGTTTTGCAGGATCCAGATTCGCCTGCCATTGCCATTGTAACCCCAATTGATGACCATTGAATTCATCTGAAGTCACTAAAGGCGTTGCAGGATAACTTTTACCTACATTCGGTTTTGTCCATTCTAAAACAGGTTCGCCGATTCCATCTTTATTCGAATCAATTCCCATAATTGGCCAATTGTCTTTCCATGTTACAGGCTGTAGATTTACCACTCGACCATAAGCCCATCTATCCTGAAAATGGATAAACCATCCGTCACCATTTGGTGTTTCTACATAACCGCCCTGATGAGGGCCGTTCATTGGAGTGTCTCCCTGATGCAATACGACTTTGAATTCATAAGGTCCCCAGACATTTTTAGAACGCATCGCTAACTGCCATCCCGGTTTTACACCTCCTGCTGGAGCCATCAGCCAATAATAACCGTCGCGTTTGTACATTTTAGAACCTTCTACCGTAGTGTGTCCCTTATGCCCGTCAAAAACCAATGCTGGATTGCTAATTAATTTTGTACCATCGAATGCCATTTCTGAGAGCATTAAAACTGTTTTTACATTCGCACGACTTCCCGCAAAAGCATAAGACAAATAGGCTTTCCCGTTTTCATCCCAAAACGGACAAGTATCGATTATTCCTTTGGCTTCTTTTACTAATACGGGTTTCTCCCAAGTTCCTGCTGGATCTTTGGTTTTAACCATATAAATGCCAAAATCAGGATCTCCCCAATAGATATAATATTCACCTTCATGATAACGAATGGAAGGCGCCCAAACGCCATCACCATGACGAACGGTACGATAATGCTCAACGGGAATTTGCTCCTGCAACGCATATCCAACTAACTCCCAATTAACCAGATCATTTGAATGAAGAATCGGAAGTCCGGGAATGCTGTTAAAACTTGAAGCGGTCATATAATATCCATCTTTACCAGCACATACATCCGGGTCAGAGTAATCTACATGTAAAATAGGATTCTTATATTTTCCATTTCCTAAATCGGCATTCCAGCCTTGCGCTCCTGCTCCTAGATATCCTAATAAGGCTAAAGACAACAGTAATTGTTTGATTTTCATTCGTATTCCTTTTTATAAATAATTCATTGATCTAAAAACATTTTTGGTATTTAGACCATCTCAGTTCTTTTCATTAATTAAATCAGTACATAGAAGTATCCCCAACCACAAGGATACTTCCTGAGTACTGAAACCACTTAACTTAATTAACAAAATTTATGGTAACCATCTTGTATCTCCTACTCTGTTGGTCACAATTGGAGAATTAGAATCTTTAATCATCAGATTTCCATTTGCCGGATCGACAAATAAATTCTGTGCACTGACTCCTAATTCTGTTCCTTGAATAGCAGAAGCTCCTAACAGATAATTTGTTGTTGTATAATTATTGCCGTATGTACTTGTTGTATTGGCTCCAATGGCCTGAATCACTTTTCCGCAGGCAGAAGCTAATAATACATTTTTAAAGATCAACGTAGATCCTACAGCAGACGGAATATTGATTAACGCTCTGTTATAAGCATAATCGTAAATCGTAATATTCTGATATTCTAAATGAATTGGATAAGCCGATGTACCGTAATCCCAAAGGTTTTTGAAGTTTCGGTTTTGATCTGTTGTCTGATAATAATCTCTCATGAAAGTACAATTGGAGAAAACCGCTTTTTTCACATTATCAGCTCCGGCAGAACCAAAGGCAAATGTTCCGTAAGGCCCAGTGTGTCCTCCAACCTGATCGAATGTGCAATAACTCATATCAAAATTTCCGATTTCTTTGTATTTACCATTCCCCTGATGTCTCCAGAAACCACGTTTGAAATAATTGAAAACACAGTTATAGAAAGTAATCTGATCAATTTTCCAAGCCGTTCCACTGTTAAAGAAATAACTTGCATCAATGGTTTGATAGAAGCGAATATTCTCAAATGCTAAAGAAGACAAATAAGAACCTTCGGCAATATTCCAGTTTCCGTTCATTTCAATCTGAGGACGTTCTCCCTGAGTTCCTCCTGTCAGTTTAAATCCTTTGGAGATGGTAAACGGCGTAATTTTAAACAACGAACCCGCTTCTAAGAAATATTCTGTTCCTTCGGGAATAGTTGGGTCATCATTATTGGTTCTCAAAATAGCATCTAAATCATCTCCTTTTGCCACAATAATAGTAGAAGCTGAAGGCCCGGCAGAACGGAAAGAAACCTGATTGTATGGTTTGTCATAACGTCTCGGTTTAATATTATCGAAAATGTTTAAGTTGTATAAAGTATTCTTTTCTAAACCGGTAACTGTTGCTTCTCCTTTAGATATTTCATCCGCAGTTAATTTTCGTCCGATAGCTGGAAGTTCTAATGACTGTGCCGGCTGTACCGAAATACTGTCTACAGGATTTTTTGAAGAAACCGCCCAAGTTACTGTAACATCTGTTTCCGTAATATTTACTCTTTCGACAGCATTTAAAATAGGATCAAAAGGCGGGCGATCTTCTGTCAGGGCGTTTGTATAAGCCCATTGCGAATTGTGTGCTCCGTTTACATGATTCGATCTTACTCTGATATAAAACTGGGTTTTATACGGAATATCATCCATTAAAATCTGCGTATCTGTCGTGGTGTACGATTTGTACAAACTTTTGTAATAATTGTCTAAATGTAATTCTACTGTATAAGACGCCGCGTCGTTTACTTTGTACCAAACCACAGCAATTGAATTACTTTTTACCAAAGGCGCTGCTAGCACAAATTTTGGCTGAAATAAATCTTCCACAGGTTTATAGCGAAATTCATCATTGTCGCAGGATTTTAGTATTTCTCCAAAAACAATTAATCCGATAAGGGATAAAATGTAAATTAGTTTTTTTGAATTTTTCATGATTGATTCAATTAAAAATTAAAACCATAATAATTTTGAATGGCTCCACGATGATCTGTAATCACTTTTGATGGATAAGGACATAAATAACGCAACGGATTATTTGGTGAAACCGATGACGAATTGTTATAATTTATAAATCCTCTAAAACTCCATTTGATCTCATTTATCGGTTCGTAACTCGCCGTATCATTATTTAAGGAATACCAGCTTATCGCGAAAGGATGTACAGTATAACCAGCAGGATTTGCCGTCAGGATTTGATTAATTCCCTGTATATCCAGAATTTTTCTGCTTGAGTTAGCAGGATCTGTAACCAATTTATAGTAGACATTCCCCGGAACCTGATCGATTCCCGGAACATACGCTCCATTCGCAACACGTCCCCAGTTGAATAATTTGTAATACTGGTTGTAAACCACTTCACTGTATTTATTCCAGCGTGCTAAATCGAATTTACGTTTGCTTTCTCCTCCAAATTCCCATTTACGTTCGTCCATAATGGCTTTAAAGAATAATTCTGGTGAAGATTGAGCGTTTACATAATTATCCACTTTAGCTCCCCAATCGGCTTGCGCGAAAGCTCTTCTTCTTACACGTCTTAGACATTCTTTGGCATCTTCGCGCGGGCCAAAACGTTCGTTTACAGCTTCGGCATACATTAACAATACATCGGCAAAACGCATCCAGGAATAATTGACTCCCGTTCCTTTTTCGCTAGTGCCCCCTAAAGGACTGGTCATGTATAATTTAGACCATTTTCCAACGGCTAAACGAGCTATCCCCAAACGCATTTCCTGATTTAAATTTAGGTCGTAACCATAAGGAGCACAAGTAACATCTCTCCTTAAATCTTTATTATCAAATGAAAAAAGATATTCACCGCATAAACTTAGATTTCCAGAAGCTGATCCATAAGGATGATTCCCGGACGCAATAGGAATTCCGGCTAAATAACCATATTCTCCGGAAGAGTTTTTCAACATGGCGATAGAGAAAATCACATCATCATTAACCGGAGTTTCCCAATTGTTTTGTTTGATCCAGAATTCTCTGAAACCTAATTTTAAATCGTGTTGTTTGCCCTGAATTACTTTGTCTAAATACTGGATTGCGATATCATAATACTGTTCATAGTTTTTTCCTCTTTCCATATGACCAATGTTCGCTGGATTATTTTCGTCCGGGCGAAGTGTCCATCCACCACGAGTAAGAGCCAGTAAACCAATCAATCCCTGATTGAAACTTCTTGAAGCACGTTCTACGCCATAATCTAATTCGCTGGCATTTTTCATCAAAGGTTCAACTGATTTTAAATCGTCAATAAGGAATTCTAAAATGGTATTTCTGTCGGTAACTCCCACAGCAAAATTCTCATCTCCTGTTGAAGATTTAGTTCTAAAAACAACATCTCCCCAGATACGAATCATATCCAGATAAACCATTGCACGAATAGTTTTTACTTCACCATACATCTGCATTACGTTAGAAGGCTGTGTTTTCGGGTCTGTTTTGTACAAATCTGAACTTTCGATTCCTTCAATAACATCATTCGCCATATTGATAATTTTATACATGGCACTCCAGGTTGAGTTTAAAGTTGTCCAATATGGTTTTGGGTCATAACAGGCAATATCTGAACCATTTCCGTTTACTGTATTTGTCGAAACACCAGCCATTTCTACATCGGTATTGGTATTAAAAACAAAAGCTATACGATTGGAATAGGCATCTTCTGCAAGCATTAGGGTATAAACTCCTGCAACAGCAGACTGTATGTCTTTTTCTGATTTAAAAACTTCTGCCTGAGTAAAACCTGATCCGGGCTGTACATCTAAGTACTCTTCACACGCTGTAAAAGTCAGTGCAAAGATTAACAGAAAACTTAATACTATATTTTTCATCATTTTGTGATTTAATTCGTTTAATTAAAATGACAGCTGTACTCCAAAAGCGTAATTACGTGTTCTTGGATAAGCGTTATAATCTATATTTGGCGTAAGACCGGTTTCTAAATTGATATCCGGATCATATCCTGAATAATTTGTCCAAACAAACAAGTTACTTCCAGTAGCATACAATCTTACTCGGCTTAAACCAATTGCTTTACTTTGCTGTTTTGGAATGGTGTAACCAATACTCAACGTATTTAATCTTAAGAAAGAACCATCTTCAACAGCATAAGACATCGCAATAGGACGACCAATACTTACCGGATTCCACATCGTAGCATTTTCGTTTTGTTTTGCTAATAATTCCGGAGAATAACGAAGATCATTCCCCATGTCGTCATAATTTCTCCAGCGTTTATCCAGTCCTACTTCCATTCCAAAATTGTTTTGGTTATTGGAGTAGAAAGAGGTCATCATAATCTTGTTGGCATTGTACACATCAAAACCATACATGAAATTGAAGAATGCTGTTAAATCGAAGTTCTTCCAAACTGCATTAACACCAAATCCACCAGAAAAATCAGGATTTGTATCTCCAATCACTTTTCTGTCTTTATCCCCAATAACATAGCTGTTTGGATCAGAAGGGTCAAGAGGAGTTAATTTTTTAAACTTAGCATTTCCTGGAACCGGATCACCTGAAAGGTTTTTCGAATTGGCAACTCCTTCTTTTAGTTTCCATACTCTGGTCACAGCATCGAAAGATTCGAAATCATCCATTGTATAGAATCCGTCATTTACGAAACCGTAAATCAAACCTTTTGTTCCGCCGACATACGCACGGTAATCATCGTCATTTAATAATTGAGTTCCTGCCCAGCCTGAACTTAAAATCCATTCCTGTTCTCCGCTTGCCAGTTTGTCAATTTTATTTTTGTTGTAACCAATGTTGAAAGTCAGATCAACCTGAAAGTCTTTTTTTCTAATTACACTTCCGTTAAGAGCCAATTCAACTCCTTTATTAGAAGTTTGTCCAACATTCGTCATCATTTTGGTAAAACCCGAAACTGAAGCAATATCAGAAGGCACCAGTAAATCTTTTACTTTATTGTAATAGAAATCAAGTGTTCCTGTTAATCTTTCTTTGAAGAAACCAAAATCAAGACCTGCGTTTGCTGTATATGTCGTTTCCCATTTTACGTTTGGATTGTTCAGATACTGACTGTTGTAAAAATTATAATAATATTGATTTTGCTCTCCCCAGCCTATAGAACGATCTCTGGAAACACCATAATATTTCGCATATAAATCGGCTTTAATTCTGTCATTTCCTGAAGCTCCATAACTCAAACGAAGTTTAAGATTAGAAACCGTCTGACTCTCTTTTAAGAAACTTTCGTTTGAAATTCTCCACGCAAAAGCTCCCGCAGGGAAAACGCCCCATCTATTATCAGGGCCGAATTTTGTAGAACCGTCGGTACGAACCGTGAATGTAAATAAGTAACGATCATCGTAACCATAATTGGCTCTTCCGAAAAAGGAAGCGATTCTGTTTGGAGATTCAGCCAATGAACCATTATCAAAAGGAGTTCCTAATGCCAAGTTATCTAAAGCTTTTGGCCCCGAAATATCATCAGGGAAATAACGGGAACGATAAAATTTAGCCTTAGATTCCTGATCTTTGATCTCTTGTCCGATCATCAACTGAAAATCGTGGCGCTCTTTTACTTTGAATCCGTAGTTTAATACGTTATTCAACTGCCAGCGTGGCGATTGTGTCATGGACCAATATACTACAGGCAAGTTGTTATTATCGGTTGCAGTACGCGTATCGGTTCCCCAGAAACGTCCGTCTTCTGCATATTTGTATTCGTAACCAAAAGAAGAACGTAATGTCAGTCCTTTTTGGATTGTCCAAGTCAAGGCTCCTTGTGTATTGAAGATTCTCGTAATACGTTTACGGTAATTTTTTTCTGCTTCTTCTAATGGGTTAAAACGAGGTTTTGTTTGATAATCTTCCGGATCAAAATAGGTGTTGTCATCCGGTAAAGTCATATAATCTTCCAAACCTCCTGTTGGCGCTTCACGTAAAGCTCTAAGCAGACTCACGCCATCTGTACCAGAACCGTCAATAGTCTGATTGGTTAAACGCGTTTGATATTCAAACAAAAGGTTATCCGTCAGCTTGGTATTCATAATCAGGTAAACATAATTCTGACGCATTCCAGTTCCTACCAAAGCTCCCGGCTGATCCTGATTTACAAACGTGAATTTGAATTTTGTTTTTTCGCTTCCTCCGTTCACATTAATATCTGTATATCTGGCAATTGGGTTGCTTCCGAAAATTTCATCTTGCCAATCGATACCTTTATTTCCTTTATAAATATATAATTCGTTAGCTTTTCCATATTGATTATAAAATCCGGTTGGATTAGAACTTCCTTTACGCGCATTCTCATACTGCAACATCACAAATTCATATGGATCCATTACATCCAAATGATTGGCAAGCGTTTTAATTTGCGTATAATTATGAATGTTTACCTGAACTTTTCCTGCTTTTGGCACTTTAGTCGTAACTATAATAACTCCGTTTGCTCCTCGCGCACCGTAAACCGCTGTTGACGCCGCGTCTTTTAAAACTTCTACCGATTCAATATCAGTTGGTGGAATATCATTTAGATTCGCAACTTCAAATCCATCGACTAAAATCAATGGTGAATTATCTTCTGTAATAGATCCTCCTCCACGAATTCTAATTTTCACCTCTGCTCCAGGCGAACCATCAACAGTAGTAACCTGAACTCCCGGAAGTCTTCCTGTCAAAGCTTCGGCTACGTTTGCTGTTGGTACTTTGGCCAGTTCCGTTCCTTTTATACTGGCAACGGCTCCTGTTAAGTTTTTACGTTTTTGAGTTCCGTAACCAATAACTACTACTTCATTCAATTCGCTGTTCGATTCTTTCATTTGAACCGTAATTCCTGAAGTACGTCCTTTTACGGCCACCGTCTCATCCGTTAAACCAATAAATTTGACAATCAAAACTGCTGTTGCCGGGTCATTAACAGCAATACTAAATTTACCGTCAAAATCGGTAACGGTATTGGTATTTTCATTTTTTACAATAATAGTTGCGCCGGGAATAAGCCCCATGTTATCCCTCACTGTACCGCTCACAGTAACACGCTTCTGAGCATAAGCACCAAATGTCAGACATAAGACTGCTAAAATGCTCCAGATATATTTTTTTATCTTCATAACTAGAATATTTCTTTAATTATTTTGAAGGCCAGAATATTGGATTTTAGAAGGAACTTTAAGAAGCTAATATGACAATACATCGTACAGCATGTTCCCGCCTTTATGAAATCCATCAAAGAGGCCAATTATATTTTGCAAGTATTTTAGAAAGCAGCATTTTAAAGTGCGTTCAAATAAAAATCAGCATTTGTGACTTTGTTGGCTTCAATCGCAAAAGTTCCTTCGATCTCTTTTGTTTTAACAACCTGCTGATTTTGATCCAAACATTCGATTTTAATTTTGACATTGTTTGCAGGATCACCCGTTTGAAACAGAATAAAATCTTCTGCATAATTAACGCCACCACTGGTTGTGGCTTTGCTTCTGGTTACGAACATATCTTCATTGACATAAGTACCATCTAAAACTTTGTAGCCGCTTCGTTTTATAGAAATGGTAGTTTTAATAGTCGTGTAACTTCTATCCGCATTTACATCCAAAGATTTTAAACGAAGTATTCCTGTTCTAGTCTTAATATTCAATGTAAGCGGTTGATCAAAAGGCGAAGCATAAGGCATCGCGTCCGAAAGATTCACATGCTGATTGGCCAATGCCGGCTGTGGTACAATAAGGTCATTCAGATTTGTTGGAGACGGAATCATCTCCGCTGGATAATCTGAGGCTACAAATTTGTATTTTCCATCATCTAAAGAAAAAGGATAAAGCGAACTGTAGTTGGCAAAATACTCTCCGTTGTCTTTGTACACAAAAAGCGGTCTTGTAGAAATTCCGACATTCAGGTTCCAAGGCACATCATTTAATTGAAAATCTAATAGTTTTACAGTAGAGCTTTCGTATTTAAAATCGTCACTTGAACAAGAACTTAATATTGAAAGCAATACTCCTGCTCCAAATATTAATTGTTTCATGATTTTCATAATAGCAAAATTTAAAGATGACTACTATTTTGCTTTTCGAACTTTCTATAACTACAGCGTATAGATTTTGGTTTTGAGAGTTGAGTTAAGAATTTGGTTTGGTTCATAATTTTGGTTTTAAGGTTAGTTAGTAAAATCATTTCCGATTATGAAGCAAAACTAGATATAGCGTATTGTAATGAGGGGTAAATTTTGCTTTTCGAAAAGGGTTAAATCGCTATTTCACCTTAAAAACATATATTTTTACTAATTATCAATGTCATTTTTTATTTTATGTAAAAAAATATTCACAAATAAAAACACATATCACAACAAAGAAATTCTTAAAAATAAAAAAACTCGTTACTACAGGTAACGAGTTCAAAAATCAATTTTTAAACACATAGAAACATAGATTTTCTTTGTCTAAAAAAGGCGTTTCACTTTCATCAATACACATAGATCTATGTGTTAAATGATTTGTCATTTTTTTTATATACTTAATCAATCTAGCGGAAAATTCTATATTTCTATGTGTTTAAATTTTATCACACTATTTTCAGCGAAATTGTCGTCGATATTCTGCAGGAGTATAATTGTATTTTGATTTAAAACATTTTCCGAAATACTTCAAATCACTGAAACCGACTTCAAAGCAGACTTCTTTAATTAATAAATCTTCATTTTTCAGAAGATTCGCCGCCTCATTCAATTTCATGTCTCTTATAAAAACAACCGGAGAAACTCCTGTAACATCTTTCAATTTATTAAAGAAACTGGCCCGTGACATGCACATTAATTTTCCTAATTCATCTACAGAAAAATCAGTTTTAGAAATGTTTTCTTTTACAAGCTCTATCACTTTCAGCATAAACTTATTGTCTTTATCTGAAATCTGTAAAGGCTCTTCTTTTGCAATTTGCGCAATACTTCCTGTTGAATATAACTGCTGTAAACGAATGCGCTGTTCCAAAACATTCTTTACTCTTGCTTTTAAGAAACTCACATTAAAAGGCTTTGTAATATAATCATCTGCACCATATTCCATTCCGGCTAATTTACTTTCGATAGCCGTTTTTGCACTCAGTAAAATCACAGGAACATGACTGATCGCAAAGTTGTTTCGAATAATTTTAAGCATTTCGATTCCGTCCATTTCAGGCATCATAATATCACTGATTATAAAATCCGGCGATAATTCTTCAGCTTTTACATGGCCTTCTGCTCCATTTTCAGCGGTATAAATAGTATAATCCTCTTTTAAAATAGAAAGAATAAAGTTTCTCAATTCGGGATCATCTTCTACTATTAAACCAACTGGTTTTTCTCTTATTTCTTCTGTAACCGATTCTTCAGTTACTATTTCATTTGGTTGAATATCTTCTATAAAATGTTCGTCTGTTTCATCAAAATGAATTTCTACATCATCAGAAAAATGATCATAGCCTTTTTGGAAATTAATTTCAAAACTGCTTCCCTTTCCTAATTTGGTTTCAACTGAAATTTCCGCTCCGTGTTTTTCAACTGAATCTTTTACAATTGAAAGTCCGATTCCTGTACTTGGATTAAAAGGGTTTTCATTATAATTAGAAAAACGGACAAATAGTTTCTTCTGAACTACAGCACTAATTCCAGGACCATTATCAATCACTTTTAAACAAACATTTTTCTCCGTTTCTTCTACTTTAACTTCGATAGAATTTCCTTTTTTACAATATTTAAAAGCATTGGAAAGCAGATTGACCAAAATTTTATCCAGACTATCAGGATCTGCCCAAATATGTGTTTTGCTCCCGCCAATACTCACTTTTAGTTGTATATTTCGGCGCAGGCTTACTTCTGTAAAACCTTCACAAACTTCTGTAACAAATTCTCCCAAATCAATTTCGCGAACTTCCAGTTTTCTGTCCTGCATTCTTCTAAAATCCAGAATCTGATTGACTAAATTCAATAATTTGTTACTGTATTTTTCAATAATCCGAAGCTGTGATTTTGACGATTCATCTAATTTATTATCTGAAAGCATTACTTCTAAAGGGGCGGTAATCATCGTAAGTGGTGTACGAATTTCATGTGAAATATCAGTAAAGAAATTTAGTTTTAAGGCACTAACTTCTTTTTCTACTCGTACATCATTTCGCAGTTTTAAGATTGTTGAAATCGCACGTCTCACCAATAAAAACAAACCTACAGCCAATACCAAATAGCAGAAATAAGCAAAGTATGTTCCCCAAATAGAAGGCTTAATTGTTATTTTAATTTGTCTTTCATTTTCCAGCCATAAATTGTGTCCGTTTGTAGAAGATACTATTAAGGTATAAGTTCCTCTTCCTAAATTGGTATAATTAATCGACTGACCTCCTTTAAGATAATTCCAGTCTTTATCGATTCCTTCTAGTTTATATCGGTAAACAATATTTTCATTTTTGATATAATCTAAAGCTGAGAACTGAACTCTGAAAAAATTCTGATCGTGTTTTAAGACAACTTCTTTCAAAAGATCTGGATTTTTTGGTGTTTCAGGATTTACTTCAAACAATTCTTTATTGTTGACCAAAAATCCAGAAATCGCTAAATAAGGTTTGAATTTTGAAGGTTTAATCGCATCTGGTTTAAAATAAATTACTCCATCAGAATAACCTGCTGCGATTTCACCATTGGATAATCGACATTTGGTTGCTTCTGAGAATATCTCGGTTCCTATAATAGATTTTAATTCCGGAAAAGTTTCACTGCTGTTATTTTTAGGATCAAAACGTACAATCTGATTATCGCCCATGAGCCATATTTTTCCAAATTTATCTTCCGCCATACCCACAACACCTTCTAATGGAAATCCGAAATTTTCGCTCCAAAATGTTTCTGCTTTAACCTGATCTTGTTTATTGACATCAACCAGAATCATTCCTTTCCCGTTTGTTGATAATGCCAATCGACCGTTTGAAGTCACGATAATATCCAAAATATCATTTCCCGAAGCCTGAAAATGATCTTTAAACTGCATTTTATCAGCTGATAGCTTTTCTCCTGCTATAGAAAATAATCGGTACGATGAAACAAAGAAAATTCTATGATCTTTAGTTTCCACAACCGAACGCACTTTATCTGCTCTGCCAATTGGATAATTTTTGAGTTCATTTCTGTAACTTATAAAATTCGCTTTGCCAGCAGATTCTTTAATCAAATTAAGTCCACCTCCCCAAGTTGCAAGGTAAATCTGCCCGTTTGATGCCTGAAAGATTTTGTAAATATCATCACAACTAATACTGTATTTATCGTCTTTATCATATTTATATTGTTTGACGCTGAAGCTGAAAGAAAGCGGTTTTGGGGTCAGACAGAAAACACCGTTCCCTCTTGTTCCAATCCATATCCGGCCTTTGGCATCCTGCATCATACTATAAATATCTGCTCCCCAGCCAGGACTGTTTGGAGACAAAGTACCATCAGATCCTAAATTTCCTATTCTTCTTTTTTGAGAATCAAAAATTTCAATTTTCTCGTCACGACTGGCAACCCAGAGATTTTTCTCTCGGTCTTCCATCAAACTTCTTACATTGTGCTTTTTATGATTTCCTGACGCACTTAAATTTAATTTTAGAAAATTACTGTTATTAAAAACGATTAAATCTAAACCTTGTTTATGAGAACAAAACCAAAGATTTCCCAATTTATCAAACGCAGCGGTATGCATTACATCTGAAAATGTTTCTTTGGATTCTTTAATACATCTGATAACAGAAAACAATCTGTTCTGTTTTTCATCCCAATACGAAAAAGCACCTTTACCAGACTGAAGCCAAACGGTTCCATTTGGAGAAGTCAGCAGAAAACTTTTTTGTCTGCCCGCTGCCGCAGAAGGTTCGCTGGGATCTACTTCTAGTTTCTTCAAGTTTTCGGTCATCAGATCAAACATAAATATTCCTGAATTTGGGGTATCAAACCAAAATCGGCGTGAATCTGTAAGTCCTAAAAAATTGATGCTTTCTTGCGGAAGCCTCGCTAGTGTAGTGCTATTGTAATTATTGATTTTCCCTGTTTTAATATCGTAAGTACAGAAACCTTCCTTCTTTTTTACAATCAAAATTTTGCTATCGCCTATTGCTTTTAAAAGCAGAATATCATCTTTAATTCCTAAATCCAAATCAAAGAAAGTGGCCGATTTTTTATTGTATCGGATAAATTTTCCCAGATTTCCTCCAAACCAAAGATCATCCTTTGTTTCAACAGCGATATTAAACGAATTTGCTTTTATTGTTTCTTGAGATGCATTAGTAAAGAAATATTCGGGCTGTTTATTTCCTTTATATAATCTGCTGATTCCGGAGTTTGTCAAGAACCAGGTTGTTCCTAATTTATCTTCCAATACATCTATAATTTTTCCAAAATGTCTGATATTATTGAAACTAACTTTTTTAATTTGTCCGTTACTTTCAAAAGCTATCATTTCGTTTTTATCTTTTGGAAATAACCATGTTCTGCCCGAACGCATAATTTTGAATTGCTCCAAAACAAGTTCATCTGATTTACCTTCAATCGGATTATGAAATTTTAGTTCATTGGTATCAAAATAATAAACATCATTTTTCTCCGATTGAATCCAGATTCTTCCATTGTTATCAAAAATAAATTTGGAAACACGATTGGATTGTATGTTTAATGGAGTATCATCTTGTCCGACTTTGAATTTTCTAAAAGTATTTCCGTCATAACGAATCAGTCCATTAAAAGTAGCCAGCCAGATGAATCCTTTTTTATCCTGCTGAATACCTAAAACTCTTGATTGACTTAACTTACCATCATTCGAAAAATGAGTCAAAACGCCCTGAGGCTGAGCAATAGCTTTGGTGCAGAAAAAAGAAAATAAAAAAAGGAGTAAAGTGTGTTTCAACATGGTAAGTTTTTCATTTTGGCAGGAATAACAAAAATATCAAAATTCTTTGCCTAACCTAGAACTGGAAGCTTAAATAGCAGAATGTCCTCCTTTAAATAGCAATTTATCTCCCTTTGATTGCTTTTTTGAAATTGACAAAAATATAGTCTAAGCTTTACAACACCCTTTAAATAGCAATTAATACGCAGTTGAGAAATAGTAAGATTTAATTTTGTATTTTCAAATGTTCTAAACACTTACAAAAAAAAACACAGTAAAAAAACGAATAACTATCAAACCAAAAAACACCTAAATAATTTGATGAAAAAAGTATACAAATTGGTGTTAATGTTAAACTTCGCAACATTAACCACTTTCGCACAGGAAAACCCTGCCTTTAAAAATCCTAACTTACCTATTGAACAGCGCGTGAATGATTTGGTATCTCGAATGACTGTAGAAGAAAAAATCAGTCAACTGATGGATTCCGCACCGGCAATTGAACGTCTTGGCATTCCAGAATACAATTGGTGGAATGAATCGTTGCATGGCGTTGCAAGAGCAGGATTTGCAACTGTTTTTCCGCAATCTATTTCGATTGCCTCTTCCTGGGACAAACAATTAGTACTTGATGTTGCCAATGCGATATCAGATGAAGCTCGTGCCAAACATCATGAATATCTTCGACGAGGGCAACACGGTATCTATCAGGGATTGACATTTTGGTCTCCAAATGTTAACATCTTTCGTGATCCACGCTGGGGACGCGGGCATGAAACTTACGGCGAAGATCCGTATTTAACTGGTCAATTGGGACTTAATTATGTAAAAGGTCTTCAGGGAACTGATCCAAAATATTTAAAAGTAGTAGCGACTGCAAAACATTATGCGGTACATTCCGGCCCTGAGCCTTCCCGTCACGAATTCGATGCTAATGTCAGCGATATTGATTTGTATGAAACCTATTTACCAGCATTCCGGACTCTTGTAAAAGATGGAAGCGTTTATTCTGTCATGGGAGCTTATAACCGTTTTAGAGGAGAATCTTGCAGTGCTAGTCCGTTTTTGTTTAACATTCTTAGAAATGACTGGGGTTTTCAGGGTTATATTGTTTCAGACTGTGGCGCTGTTACAGACATTTGGAAATATCATAAAATTACAAATGACGCGGCATCTGCTTCTGCTCTTGCCGTAAAAGAAGGCTTAGACTTGGAATGTGGCAGCAGTTATAGAGCTTTAAAAGAAGCTCTGGATCGTAAACTGCTTTCGGAAGCCGATATCGATTTAACTATAAAACGCCTTTTTACAGCTCGTTTTAAATTGGGAATGTTCGATCCAGACGAAATTGTTCCTTATGCACAGATTCCGTATTCCGTTAATAATAATTCGGCTAATGACTGGCTGGCACGAACTGCTTCACAAAAAAGTATAGTTCTACTAAAAAATCAAAATAATGCTTTACCGCTTTCTAAGAACATAAATACAATTGCGGTAATTGGACCAAATGCAGATGATGTGCAATCTTTATGGGGCAATTACAGCGGCGTGCCAAGTAATCCAATTACAGTTTTAAAAGGCATTCAAAATAAAATAGAACCTAATGCTAAAGTATTGTACGCAAAAGGAACTGATCTTGCCAAAGGTGTTCCTGAAATGACAGTTATTCCATCAGTTTATTTTCAAAATGAAAACGGAAAACAAGGTTTAATGGGCGAATATTTTGATAACAGCAAATGGGAAGGAAAACCTCTTTTTGTCCGTAATGATGATAATGTAGATTTTCACTGGGACATTAATACTCCTGATCCAAGAATGAAAATGGGGAATTACAGCGTAAAATGGTCGGGTTATCTTACTGTACCAAAATCCGGAGTTTACGAAATATCAGACTGGGCAAAACCTTTTATGACTGTAGAAATTGAAACCGGGAAATCAACGGGAGGAAAAAACAATCATCATCCAAGAATCCGTTCTCAGAAAATTGAATTAGAAGCTGGAAAAAAATATAAAATTGAAGTAAAATATCAAAACTTCTACGGCGATGCCATAGCACAGCTTTTATGGGCAGAACCGCAGCAAGATGTTTTGAAAGAAGCTGTTGAAACCGCTGATAAAGCAGATGCAGTAGTTTTAGTTTTAGGATTAAACGAACGTCTGGAAGGCGAAGAAATGAAAGTCGAAGCAGATGGTTTTGAAGGTGGCGATCGTACAAGCCTTAATTTACCAGCCAATCAAGAAGAATTAATGAAAGCTTTGGTTGCGACAGGAAAACCAGTTGTTTTAGTTTTAATCAACGGAAGCGCACTTTCTATCAACTGGGCAAATGATAATGTTCCTGCGATATTAACAGCAGGATATCCTGGGCAACAAGGAGGAAATGCTATTACTGATGTTCTTTTTGGCGATTACAATCCAGCTGGACGATTACCTGTTACGTATTATAAATCGGTCGATCAGCTTCCTGCTTTTGAAAATTATGATATGAAAGGCCGTACTTATCGCTATTTTGAGAAGAAACCATTATATCCATTTGGTTTTGGTTTGAGTTATACTAAATTCAAATACAGCAATTTACAGCTTCCATCAAATCCAACAACAGATAAAGATTTGAAAGTTTCAGTAGATGTAACCAATATTGGAGATCGCGATGGCGAAGAAGTAGTAGAATTGTATATTAAGGATGAAAAAGCCTCAACACCTCGCCCAATCATTCAATTAGAAGGTTTTGAACGTATTAATCTAAAGAAAGGCGAAACTAAAACAGTTGATTTTATGTTGACTCCAAGACAATTATCCTTAATCAATAAGAAAAAACAAAGAGTTGTAGAACCGGGATGGTTTACGATTTCAGTTGGAGGAAAACAACCTGATGGTTCTGCTGATGTTCAAACTGGACGTGTTAATGTTGTGGGAAAAACAATCACGTTGGACAAATAAATTCAATCTACCGATGAGATGTTCCGAAGGAACATAAAAAAAACAGGCTGTCTAAATTTTTGAGACAGCCTGTTTTTTATCTTACGATTTTTACATTAGATATTATAACAATACTCGTATAAAGCTTTAAAATGTTCTTTCATTTTCTGCTTGGCTAATTGTGGATTCTGCTCTTCAATTGCTTTGTAAATCTCCATATGTTCCTTCATTCCTTTCTGAGACTGATTTTCATCACATACATGATACTTTTCAAAATTGGTGATAATCTCAGGAGTAATGATTAACATTAAAGTATTAATTGTACTGTTACCACTCGCTTTTGCTATTGCCAAATGAAATAACAAATCTTCCTGCACAGCATCTTTTCCATTCAACGCTTTTTCATTATAGGCATCAAGAGCCGCTTTCATTCTTTCCAAATCTTCTTGCGTTCTGCGAGTTGCAGCTAAACGAACTGTTTTTAGTTCTAATAAAATTCGTGTTTCTACTAAAGACTTAAAATCTGATTCCTGTAGTTTTAAAATATCCTCGATAATACCATTTATAGCAATTTGTCCAATATCAGCGACAAAAGTACCGCTTTGCGGAATCGATTTTAAAATACCATAAAACTCCAATTTTTGGATAGCTTCACGAACGGCGCTTCGGCTCACTTCGAATTTCTCGGACAACATACGTTCAGACGGGAGTTTGTCTCCAGGTTCTAAATTTTTATAATTCATATAATCCCTAATCTTTGCGATTATAGTATTCAAAACCTCTTTACTGTCTTTCTTGCTTAGAACCTCTAAATTCATCATTACTATTTTTAAATTAGTTTTTGGTTATCCACATTGGTTTGCTAAAATTATAAAAAAAAACGACATAAAAACAAGAAAAAACTTTCTTTCAAAAGATACGATTTTGTATGTGTCGTTTAATTTAAAACGATAACGATATAGTTAGCTCCTATTTTTCCCTAAAAAAAGTTTAAAAAAAGCTAAACAAAACCTATTTTATTAGTTTTTTATCACACAAATATCAAATAAAAAACGAAATTCATTTTTTTATCATTCTTTTTTGATTTTTACGCACTTACTATTCTTTGTTTGCAAAAAAACAATTATGTTTGCTTTATTAATTGGTTAACCAATTTGGTTATTTAGTTTGGATTACAGAAAACACAATTAATAACTAACCGAAAAACTATTTGAATGCAAAACCTAACAAAAATTTAAATTATGAAAAAAAAGATTTTGATTTTACTTTTGGTATTCTCAAGTATTATCAATGCACAAACTGATAAAATAAAAATATCAGGTAGAGTTGTTGATAATGCAGGACAGTCGATACCAGGAGCTACTATTACTTCAGAAGAAAATAGTACCATAACCGATTTTGATGGCAATTATGTTATTAATGTAAAAAACTCAAAATCAATCATAAAATATTCTTTTATAGGATTTGCAACCAAAACTATTACTGTAGGAAACAATAAATCTATAAATGTTACATTAGTTGAATCTGCAAACGTTCTTGATGATGTAGTGGTGATTGGTTACGGAACTCAAAAACGTTCCAGTGTTACAGGTTCTGTTGCTAAATTGAAAAGCGATAAATTCGAAGATGCTCCCGTTTCAAGATTAGACAATGCTATTCAAGGAAAAATAGCTGGAGTTCGTGTACAAAGCATTTCATCTGAAGCTGGTGCTGATACACAGATAAACATTCGTGGAATTAGTTCTGTAAAAGCAGGTTCAGGCCCCCTTCTTGTAGTCGATGGACAACCAATGCCAGATGGTTTCTCTGCCCTTAATAGTGCAGATGTTGAATCTGTGGAGGTACTTAAAGATGCCGCTTCTGCAGCGATTTACGGATCTAGAGGAGCTAATGGAGTAATATTAGTAACCACAAAAAGTGGTAAAGAAGGTAAAACGAAATATTATTTTAGAAGTACAGCAGGTGTTAAGCAAGCTTATGATACTTATGATATCATGAGTTCAACAGATTATGTAGAAAGATTATACGCTGAACAAGCTATGAGAAATGCCGATCCTTTGTGGACTACTGCTTATGGAGCGAGTTTACCATCTTTAGATAAATGGCGTGCGCAATACTCAATCGAAAAAGATTTATTAGGAGGCCAAGGAACCGATTATCAAAAAGAGGCCTTGCGTAAAGCCTATTATCAAGATATGCAATTTAATGTTTCTGGCGGAAGCAATAAAAATAAGTTTTTTATATCTGTAGGTTATCAAAATGATCAAGGTTTAATGCTAAAAAGTGAATTCGAAAAATTAAACTTCAGAGCAAAATTTGATTTGCAATTGACAGAAAAATTAAAGCTAAATATTAATTTGAATCCATCAAATACAAAAACGGAACGTCCGGCTATTAATTTCATTGATTTTACGAGATTTCCAAGTTTTATTCCTGTTTATCATACCCAAGCTACAGCTGATTTTATAAATGGACAGCAACCGTCAAGAGGAATTGTTGTTGGAAATTATGCAGAAGCGTCAGATTTTGCAAACTTAGTGTATACTGGTATTGATCCAAACGGAGTTGCTTATACTACTGCAGCCAATGCAGTTCCGTTTACAACATCCAATACAAATCCGATGAGAGCTTTATTGGAGCAAGATGATAATAACAATCAATTTCGTTTTCAAGGAAGTGCCGGTTTAGAATATAAAATCGCAAAAGGATTGGATTTTAGAACTACAGAAAACATTTACTATAGAAATTCTCAAAGAGTGCAATCTGGTGCTGCAAATGCTGCCAGAATAGGAAACCCAAATTATGCAACTTATACCAATGCAAATTATTTCGATTTCTTAACAGAGAATACTTTAAACTATAAAAAAAGTATAGGCAATCATGAATTTGGAGCTTTGGCGGGGTTCTCATTACAATCTACCAGAACAAAATCGTTAGTTACTGCTGGAACCACTTTTCCTAGTGATGACAACAAAAACTTAAACTATGCTACAGTTATATTACAACCTATTCAATCAGATGTTTCAATTGGACTTGTTTCTTTTTTGACCAGAGTAAATTATGCCTATAAGGACAAATATTTACTAATGGGAAGTTATAGAACAGATGGCAGCAGTAAATTTGGAGATGGCAATAAATGGGGAGGTTTCCCTGCTGTATCCGCAGGATGGGTAATTTCTAAAGAAAAATTCTTGGCAGATGTGTCTGTAATCAACAGAATGGCTTTTAGAGCAAGTTATGGAGCTACAGGAAATAACAGTATTGGAGATTTTATGTATCAATATTACCTAAATCCTTCTAATTATGTAAGCGGTACTGGAAATGGAACTGTTACTATTGGTTTAGCAAATACAAACAACATCAACAATAACCCTGACATTACATGGGAAAGAACATTTCAATCTAACTTCGGTTTTGATCTTTCTATGTTTAAAAGCAGGCTTAACTTAAACATCGACGTATATCAGTCCAATACTGAAAAACTATTATTAGAACAATCTAGTATGTTAATTTCAGGATCAAGCTCTGTTATTGCAAACGTGGGAAGCTTAAAAAACAAAGGATTTGAAGTTGAATTATCAACAGTAAATCTGAAAAGTAAAAATTTCTCTTGGACTTCTGATTTTAATATTGCTCATGTTAAAAATCAAATCACAAATCTTGGCGATAAAACAATGATCATCTCGCCAACTATCGATGGCCGAAATGGATTGAATAATTATGCTATTGTTGGACAACCTTTAATCAGTTTCTATGGATTTAAAACTAATGGAATCTGGAATAGTATTGAGGAAATCACTGCGTCTGGTCTAACAACTACCTTGACCAACGGATTAAAAGAAGGAGGTCTAAAAATTGTTGACTTAAATGGAGATGGAGTTCTGGATAATAATGACAGAACAATTTTAGGCAATCCATATCCTGATTTTACCTGGGGTTTCACTAATAAGTTTACATTCAAAAATATAGATTTAAGCTTTACACTTCAAGGTGTTGTAGGTGGCGAATTAATCAATGGAGATGTTAACTACAATGAGCCTAAAGAACGAAACTTAAACTACATGGCAAACAGATGGGTAAGCCCAAGCAATCCTGGTGATGGAAAAACCCCTTATACAACAAATGGTTACAACTGGGTTTTTACTGACAATGCTATTGAAGATGCTTCCTATACTTCACTAAGAGAGATTTCTCTTGGATATAATTTAGGGAAAAATGCATTAAAACAAGTACGCTTAACAAATTTGAGATTCTCCCTTTCAGGACAAAACCTATTATTCTGGAATAACAAAAACTACAGAGGTATTAATATTGAAGCCAGAACATCACAAACCAGTGCTTTGATAGATGGTTATCAAAGAGGAGGTTTCCCAATGCAGCGAACTGTTTTATTTGGAGTTGAAGTAGGTTTATAATTAAAAAAATAAAAAATAACTATGAAAAAAATTTTCAATACAAGCAAGCTGTTCATTTTATTTTTAGTTCTATCTGTAAGCGGTTGTTCTGATTATATAGAACTTGAAAACAAAAATGACATACCTCTTAAGGGGTTTTACAATAGCGAAAGTGAATTAAATTATGCGCTGTCAGGATGTTACAGCACATTGAGAGCTCCTATCGCTTATGAGTGGATGCTGTCTGAAATCAGAAGTGACAATACTTTTATGAACCTTACTGCTACAACAGTTCCTCAGAACTTACAGATATATAGTAATGATATATTTGAAGCACCAGCTTTTGATAGTTTTATTGAAAGTTACTGGGGAACAACGTATCAAAGCATTAGAAGTATAAATGCTTTATTAGAAGGTTTAAAAACTTCTTACAACCCAAATTCAGGTGCAATTGAATACGGTCCATTTACCATTACGATGACAGAAGCCGAAAGAAAAAGAATTGCCGGAGAAGCATCTTTTATGAGAGCTTATCATTACTTTAATTTAGTACGTTTATACGGCGGGGTATTTTTAATTGACAAAGTCGTTACTTCTGAAGAATCATTGAGGATTCCAAGATCTACCGTTGCAGACATCTATAAATTTATTCTAGCGGACTTAAAAAATGCTTCTGAAAATTGTATCTCTGCCAAATATGGCAATACAACAGATGCACAAAAAGCAGTGCAAGGAAAAGCTACCGTTTGGGCAGCCAAAGCTTTATTGGCAAAAGTGTACCTTACCTTAGGACAAAAAGCAGATGCTTTGCAACTCCTAACAGATGTAATTGGCAACAGCGGACATTCTATTTTAACAGGAGCTACAGGATATGCTAATGTTTTTTCAAGTACTAATGAGATGAATGCTGAAATTGTTTTTGCTATAAGATTCAAATCTGGAGCATTGGGATATGGCAGTTCTTTATCCAATTTGTTTGCTACAAATAACACAAGTGTGGCCTCTCAAACTAAATTGGCACAACCAGTAGGAACTAGAGGTTCGTATAATAATCCAACAGCAGAATTGTACAATTCGTATGCTACAAACGATATAAGAAGAGATTATTCGATAAAGGTTTACAAACCAACTGCAACGTCATTATCATCAACATGGACATATTGGGCTGCAAAACACAATATCGCGACAACTGTTGCAAATGACTCTGAGTTAGACTGGCCAGTATTGCGTTACAGCGATGTATTGTTGATGTATTGTGAAGCTGTTGGTGCTAACAATCCAACAACTTTAGGATATTTAAACCAAGTACATACCAGAGCAGGATTAACAGCCTTGACTAGCGCAAATGTTAACACACAAGCATTATACGAAAAAGCGGTTGCCGATGAAAGAAGATGGGAATTCGCTCTAGAAAATCAAAGATGGTTTGATTTATTACGTTTTTCTACTACCATGCCAACGATTAATGCAAAAGCAGTAATGAATAATCATTTTGCCGTAATGCAGCCTTTCTATGCTCAATATGATGGTGCTTACACAACGGCACAATTACAACAAAAAACAGCAGATCCAAAATTTGATTTATTACCGATTCCAAATTCAGAAATTGTTACCAATACAATTAATCCAATACAGCAGAATCCTGGTTATTAATACCTCAAAACATTTTAATTAAATAGTAATTTTTATTTTATTAGAACATCCCATAATACTTGCTTTGATGCAAGATATTATGGGATGTTTTTATATAACAACTGTAAGTACAAAGACGGAATTTACAACTTTTAGTCTCCAACAGAAACCTGACAGTTTTTAAAAAACTGTCAGGTTTAACTCGAAAGACAATACTATTTTTGATTCGCATTATCATCCAAAAATGCAAAACTCGTTATTGTAAGCTCCAACGGAGCTAAATATTTAAAAACATCAATTCGAGCAAATAAACCACTTATGAACTTAAAGTCAATAGTATAGCTGACAGATTGAAAGTCTTCAAGTTTGGAAACTTAATTTTAACCACAAATTGCACAAATTAATTTGCGAAAATTTGTGCAATTTGTGGTTAAAAACTTTTTTAGAAGCTGAAATCGAAATACCTTAAAGTAAATAGTTTTAGAATATTTTTTGAGACCAATAAAAAAGTAACAATGTAGCGAAATATATTTAGTATGTTAAAAAAAACGTTACTCCGTTCCAGCTTTCTATTGTACACATCTTACTATAAATATTTTGCTTTTCTCAGAAACTAACAAAAAAAGGCTGTCCAAAATAGGACAGCCTTTTTACTCTTTTTGGTGTTTTATTTTAGCTAAAGGCTAATCCTCCATTAATATCAATATTATTTCCAGATAAAAATGAAGACTCTTCAGAAGCTAAATAAGCTACTAAATCGGCAACTTCATCAGCACGTCCTTCACGGCGTAAAGCTGTCGCATTTGCAACATTTACGCGTACTTGGTCTTTTGTAAAATCATCATGAAATCTTGTTGCAATCATACCTGGATTAATTGCATTTACACGAATTCCTTTTGGACCTAATTCTTTAGCCAATCCTCTTGTAAAAGTAGAAACTGCTCCTTTTGAAGCCGCATATAAAAATGCTCCTGGCCCGCCGCCATCTCTTCCAGCCTGTGACGCAAAATTTACAATTGCACTACCCTCGCCCATTAAAGGAACAAAAGCTTTAGTTACAAACACAGCCGATTTGAAGTTTACATCCATAATAAGATTATAAAAATCGACATCTATTTCATCAATTGTTTTACGAGCAAATAAACCTCCGGCAACATTAACTAAAATATCAACTTTCTCACCAAATGCAGTTTTAGTCTTCTCCACAAGATTAGAAATATCAGTCAAACTTGTAGCGTCACCTTGAACATAAATTCCCTTTCCTCCCATTTCTTCAATTAGTCTAATTGTTTCTTTAGCATCATCTTCATTATCAAAATAATTAATAACAACATTAGCACCTTCCTTTGCTAATTTTAATGATACAGCGCGACCAATATCTCTGGCGCCGCCTGTTACAACAGCTACTTTACCTTTTAATTTACTCATCTTAATTCTAATTTATTTTTAAGTTTATATTTTGTTTATTTTTCTACAGATTCAATATTTCTAGCGAAATAATAGATTGCGCCTACTCCTAATGGAACAAAAACCGCAATAGCAATAAAAATTGGTGTATATGATATTTCGGCAATTAAGGGCACTAGAAAATTCATAATAATTACAGAAAATACGCCTACCATTCCGCCTAATCCAGCCAATGACCCAACAGATTTTCCACTAAACAGGTCACTTGGCAAAGTCTGCACATTTCCAATAGCAAACTGAAAACCAAACAATACCACAAAAACAATGGCTACAAAACGTTCAGGCGACGTAGCAAAAAATACTGAGGCCACTAATCCAAGAAGCATAATGATGCCACCTATTAAAATGGTTGTTTTTCTTCCTTTATTAATTGAATTTGTTTTAGATATAATCTGTCCAGAAACATAGCCTCCAGCAATACTTCCTATGGCAGCACCAACATAAGGCACCCAAGCAAAAGCTCCCACTTCTTTAACATTAAATCCATATACATCAAAAAGATAAATCGGCATCCATCCAACAAAAAACCACCAAATAGGTTCAAGAAATAAACGACCAATTACTATAGCCCAAGATTCTCTATAAGAAAGAATTTGTTTTAAACTTAGACCTTTTGTCTGCTCAGTTGCACTTTGATCCGCTTTGCTCTGTCCCTCAATTATATATTTTTGTTCCTCCTGAGTAATCCAAGGATGTTTTTTTGGGCCAGCTTTATTCACAAAAAGCCAAGGTACAATCCATAGAATCCCGAAAGAACCTATTATCATAAATGTGATTCTCCATCCATAGCTTACAAAAAGCGCCGCAATAAAAGGCGGTGCAATTACAGATCCAATAGATGCTCCTGCATTGAATAAACCTTGTGCAATGGCTCTTTCTTTGATTGGAAACCATTCGGCATTGCTTTTTACGCCGCCGGGCCAATTTCCTGCCTCAGAAATCCCTAAAGTACTTCTGAAAAAGGCGATGGATAAAAAACCTCTTACGGTAGAATGAAGAAAAGAAGATAATCCCCAAACCCCAATACTGATTACATAACCAATTCGAGTTCCGACTTTATCAAACAGTTTTCCCGAAAACAATTGTCCTAATGCATAAAAAACCATAAAAATGTTCAGGATATTACCATAATCATTTTTGTTAAGCCCTAAAGATTTTGAAATAGAACCTTCGACATTTTCGTTGCCCCACATTATGGCAAGCGCACTTCTATCAATGTAATTGATAACAGTGGCTAAAAATATCAACCCAATAATAAACCATCTAAGTCCTTTTACTTTCATTATAATTTGTTTTTTTAGGTTCTAAAATCTCTTCAAAAAGAATATAGAACTTCCTGCATCAATGTTTTTAGCATGATGAATTGTTTATTTTTTTTTAATTGGCGATAAAATAACTAAGTGAAAAATCAATCTATTTACACTTAGAAAAACCTATTATTCATCTCTTAGTGAGATACTTGAAGGTCATAGATTTTAACTTTAGCAAATGTATTTGGGTTAGTAGATTGGAAATAATTTCCTGCTTTGAAATAATTTTCAAAAACACCCCATTTTTTGATATTGATATCTTCGTAAACAAATGATTCTGTACCATTCATAATTACTTCCAATCTTCCGTCAGATACTTTAATCTCAAGAGTGAATTTAGTATTGAAGTCTATTTTTTCTTTAAAATCTCTTCCTTTATCATCAGTCCATGCATCTGCAGGAAGCATCTCTTTTAAGGATGCATTTTGATTTTTAAGAACCTTAGTTTTTACTCTTATTTTTCCCTGATCCCAGAAGATTTTCAAAATCGGTGCTGCATTCTTATCTTTCTGACCGATTAAAGCTTGCTGACTGTCTGTTAATATTCCATGGATCTGAGCGATAATCACTCTGCTGTATTTTCCGTCAGCTTCCTTTGAAACATCTTCTATGGCGTATGTTCCTTTGAAATAGCCACCTTGGGCAAAAGTCCAGTTTACATTTTTACTGCCAATTTCCATTGTTTCTCTTAATTCTGATCTTGAAAAATGACTATTGGCAGTTGAAGTACCAGATGGATAAGCATAAAAAACAATCGATTTGTCTTTTGGATCCTCATACATATATTTTTTGGCAATATCATTTGAAGCAAAATCAAATATCTCCGGATAATTTAAATCAAATGTTTTTCCGGGTTTCTTTGGATCTTCAGCTGGAGTCGTTAACGTCCAATGAGATAAATCAATATTAGCCCCATTTCTCTTGTTTTTTTGATCCTGACCATAACTAATCGTTATAAATGCCAAAGAAATAAAGAGCAAAATTTTTGAAAATTGTAAATTCATTTTAGTTCTATTATAAAATTAATTAATGGTAAAGATTTTATCTGCAATCTTTTGAAACAGAAACTACATTACCTTTTAAAATCTGCCTTTATTGCAAGATTCAATAATGTCAATCAGATGATCTGGTTTTTTAAATTGGTAAACCAATTTTTATTATTCAAAAATACCATTTTATGTTAATAAAAAAACAAATGATAGCTTTTTTTATTGAATAATTTACATAATCTATTTTTAAACTATTTATAAAAGAGTATATTTTATAAACCAATTAAATTTTCATAAAGTCCTCACGTATAGGACTAAATACATCAATTAAAACGCCATCGGCCAGACATAAAGCGCCATGCCATACATGTGGCGGAATATAAAAACAGTCTCCACCTTTCAGATTTTTTTTCTCCTCGCCTATCGTTACTTCAAATTCTCCGCTAACCACATAGGTTACTTGTGCATGATAATGTTCATGTAAAGGCCCGATGCTTCCTTTTTTAAAATCTACATTGACTAACATAATAGTGTCATCGTATCCCATTATCTTGCGCTTTACACCATCGCCAACAATCTCCCACTCTATTTCATCTCCTATTAAAAATTCCTTGCTTGCTCCAAAACTTTTCATATTGTTTTTTTATTTAATTACTTTACTAAAATAGGTTCCAACCCAAGAATAGGTCGTTCCTTTAATTTCCAAGGTATGTTTCTCTGATACTGAATTATTTGCTGTAGCAAAAACAAACAAGAAAGAAGTCCCGTTTTTGTTTTTGATAGAAACTCCAATATAGTTTTCATCTTCATAAACTTTTTCCACTGTTATTATGGAGCTTGAAGCGTTTATAGCGGCTTCTGTAACGGTACTATAACTGCCATGTGTTTCTATAACATTAATATATGACGCCTGTTGAACATTTTTCTTTCGAATAATTAATCCTGCATCTCTACGCAAATTAAAATTAGGATCATTAGCACCCAAGCTTACTAATAATAATTCGTCATCTTGCTGTGTCACTGAAGTTAATGTGTAAAAACTTACATGATCCAACCATGAAAATTTGATGTTTTCAGCTCCAGCTTTTCCAAACCCTTCTTTCCACAAATGTTGATATCCAAAAGACTTCCCTAATGATTCTAATGTTTTTGGAGTTTCATACTTAAAACTGGCGGTCATCATTTGTCCTAAATAATAAAAAGGCAGATCGTATTGATTAGGCGTATTGGACTTCACTTGAAAAATATCCAGCAATAAAGGCTTTTCATAGCCATCAATCTCAAGCAAGGCCATTGTGCGATGCATTTTTGTATTGGGATATGCGTTATCTTCAATTGCGCTTATAATTTGAATTTTAGGATTACTCGAATCGAAGAAATATCTTTTGGATGAAAATTTATCTCCTATTTCAAAATCTCCTTTAAAATGTGAGGTTTCGTTTTGAATAATAGTATTGTGGGCAATAGTCTGTTTTGCCCAGGTCTCATTTTCTTTCAAATAATTTCCACCGCCTTTTTGCTCAATATTGACAAATCTCGCCAATCCATAATCCTGCAAAATCTCAGAATCATTGTTATAATAAGAAAAAGATAGTTTGTCAAAATGTCCATGGCTGGAACCTTGAGAAGTGTATTTCATTACCAAAGTCAATTCATCATCCTTAGATTTGTTTCTAATAACAGCCACACCTCCTTGGTTGCCATCTTGGCCGTCAGACAAATCAATTGACTTTTTAATAAAAGGTTTAGCCAATTTATTTTTAACTGCTAAAGCCACCGCCATTCCAGCATTATCCAATTGAACACGTCCTTGTTTTTCGGCAATAGACAATAAAGAAGCATCTTTTCCTCCATATAAATAAGCAATATCAACTGACGAAACCAATTCTCTTGAATAATAGGACATTCCTTTTTGTCCGTCGTTGAGTGGAAAAAACTCTCCTTCAGAATTGGTTAGATTTAATAATGCATACACCGACTTAATCAAAATTCCTTTTTTATATTCAAAAATTTTTAAATCTGGTTTAGTGTTTTGCAATGCTTCTGCGAAAACTAAAAAAGGATACATAGCATATCTCTGATAATAAGGGCCTTCATTGTAATAACCATCTGGAGAAAAAGGCTCATCAACATTGGCTAAAAATCCAGTTTTCTGACCTTCCTGTTTAATTAAACCTCCATCATTATCTTTCATACCCGCAGGTAAACCATCTTCTTTTAAACCATTCAAAGCCCTATCAAGCAATTCTGCATCATCCATTACCAAAGCTATCATTCCAACAGCCACATTTCCCCATGTGCTATGATTATGAACTCGATTAAAAAACTGTGGAGAACCTATCGAAATAAAGTCAGCAAATGGTCTGAATAATTCTTTTTCCAAAATAGCTCTGTCGGCTGCACCAATAAAATCATAAACACAATCATAAGCCTGACTTGTGTATACAAGCCAATTAGCATCATTGAGTGCCTGCCAAAATAATTTCCCTCTTGCATAAGAACGTTCCTGCGGATGCAAAGGCAGTGTAGGATATAATTTAGCATAAGCCATCAACATTTCTTTTACATAGACCGCATACTTTTTATCTCCTAAAATCTGATATAAAAAACCGGCTTTCTGCACGATTAAAAAATTCTTTTTGTGGCGCTCATGTGTATAACCTCCCGAAAAATCTTTAGGAATAGGAACCTCAATTCCTAACGCAATTTCTGCATCGACTTCTTTTTTAACTTCCCGTAATGAAGAATCAAAAAGTGGTGCTTTACCTAAATTTGCCTTGATTTCAGCTGCACCTTTTTTAGTCAAAACTAATCTAGGATGCGACTGAGCAATTGCATTTTCAGATACTAATAACAGTATTGTAAAAGCAAGCAGTATCAAGACTTTATTTTTCATGAAATGTATTATCATCTTTTTTTCAGTTAGTCAATAACAGATTTTTTGTTTTTTGTTCAGCACTAAACTATTTAATTTTTGTAATCACTTAATTTTAAAACCAATTCAGAAAACAATAATCATAATTTCAATCAAAAAATGTTTATTTCAAAACTGGTTTACCAATTTGGTTTTCCAAATATATGATTAAATACATAATAAAAAAATAAAAAGCATACTTTTTTTGTATCTAACTTTGATTTAAGTTCAAAAAACAGCTTTAAATAAACTGTAAAAAAGAAGCTGTCCTTTTGAGACAGCCACTTTAAAAAAAAACAACTTAAATTATTGATGAGAAACTGTTAGGCTACTGATTCCAACCAAACCATAAGAACCATCATAGCTGACATTTTTTACAGACTGCAAATAGTTTCCAGCTTTAAAGTAATTTCCTTCTGTACTTGTGTCCATTTGCTGAGAAAAAACTAAAGTTGATCCGTTATACAAATACACTTTTCCGCCAGTATATTTTATTGTAAAAGTATAACTCGTACCCAATGAATATCCGGTAAAAGATTTACTTCCACCCAAAACTTTTTCAGTAATATAGCCACTGATTTTTAATTTAACTGTACCAGTTGATTGATTAGCAGCTCCGTCAAATTGTACACGTATAATATCATCTACTGCCACGCCACTGCTATTTGTAGAAGGGCCATGTATTTGACCAAAGCATAAAACTCCAGTAGTTCCATTTTCTCCTTTTGGCAGCTTATCTACTTTAACCGTCCAAGTCATGGTATGAGTTCCTACTGAACCGTCCCAGCTTGCTGAACTTCCATTATTCAATTCTCTTAATTCCACTCTAGGGTTTGAAGAATTTGATGAAGTACCAAGTCCTCTGTAGCATTTAAAATAAGTCCAAGTTCCATCTGTGTAGAAATAATTAGGATCATTATAAGTATTATAAGATACACCGCTTGCTGTTGTAATATCATCATAATAAACCGCAGAAGAGCCCGGAGTTCCAGTAAAACTATTAATCTTCCATGTATTTGCCGTAATGCCAATTACCGAAGTTGGGTACGTATCTGGTAATCCATCATCTACAGTACTGTAAATCTCTGTCTCTGCAATGCTGTTCCAAGTCGTCAATGAATTTCCAAAACAAGAAATTCTAACATATCTAGCTGTAACTGGAGATGATAAAGTATAAGTTTCTAAAGCTGTTGTAGTACCGCTGCTTCCCGTTGTTTTTGCATCATAAACAGTAGTAAGACTACCTGTTGAATCGCCAACGCGAATTTGAAAATACGATTTTCTTTGATCTCCTTGATGCCACGCTATTTTAAGACTGGAAATAGATTTAGAAGATCCTAAATCATAGGTAATATACTTTCCTGTACTGCCATCCGAAGACCAGCGTGTACTTAAATTGCCATCTAATGTATTAGCGGCAACATTTCCATCGTTGCCATTGTCAGAAACTGATGCAGGAGTTAGTTTGGTTGTCACTAACTTCATAGTCGTACCAGTCGTCTTTGGTACTTCATTTGTTGCAGCTTCCTTTTCGCCTTTTTGTAATTCTTCATTAGTACAGGCAGTCAAAAGAATGAGACAAACGAATAAAAATCCACTAATTTATTCGATTTTAAAAAAAAGGAATGTAATTTTTTAAATGTTTTTCTTTTCATAGAAATTGTTTTTTAAAAAGGTTAATTAATTGGTTTTTTAAATTGGCAATCCAATTTGGTTAAACCAAAATAACAACTTTAATATGAATAAATTAGATTTTCAATAAAAAAAATTGAAATAAAAATGAAATTCGTTTTTATCAGATTCATAATTACAAACAAAGAATGAAGTAAAATAAAGGCTTAGTGGGTTTTCATTAAATAAAAAAGAAAAAAAAAAAACTAATCTCCTTTATTTTAAAAAGGAATTAAGATACCTCTATTAAACTTCTTAATCTTTTATCAAGAAATTAGAACAAAAATTTCTTTAAATTATACTTATTTATGTTTTGAATAAGAAAAATTACTTATATTTGGATTTCCAAACTGGTTAACCAATTATTTATTTGTAGTTTGGATTACAAGAAACTCATATTTTTTTAATAACCAAATAATAAAATTGATGAAGAATTTTTTTGTGCTAAACTTAGCCTTTTTGTTATTCTCATTTGCAGCGATTGGCAAAACTACTTTGAAAGTAAAAAACGAGGCCGAATTGAAAACAGCCATTTCAAATGCAAAACCTGGAGACGAAATAATTTTATCGAATGGTACATGGAAAAATATTCAAATTAAATTTGACAGCAAAGGAACTAAAGACAATCCTATAACACTAAGAGCTGAAACTTCTGGAAAAGTAAGCATTGAAGGGGTATCCGATTTAAAAATTGGAGGCTCATATTTAGTTATAAGAGGGTTGTACTTTCGTAACGGTTATACACCATCAAAATCTGTAATCGATTTTCATATTGATTCAAGTAAAATTGCAAATAACTGTATCGTTACAGATTGTGTAATTGAAGACTTTACCCAATTAAACCGTGTCCGTTCAGATCATTGGATCGAATTTTGGGGAAGACATAACGAACTATCAAATTCTTACTTATCTGGCAAATCGAATCAAGGGCCAACAATTATGGTCATTTTAGAGGGAAATGAGCAGATTAACAATTATCATAAAATCATTAATAACCATTTTGGGCCTCGTCCACGAAAAGGAGGACCGCATGGCGAAACTATTCAAATTGGAGACAGTGGCACTTCAATGGCTTCTTCTTACACTATTGTTGAACATAATTTATTTGAAAGATGTGATGGCGAAGTTGAAATCATCTCTAATAAATCAAACAATAATATTTACCGTGATAATATCTTTTATAAATCTGAAGGCTCTTTGGTTTTGCGACATGGAAACTACTGTACCATTGATAGTAATATATTTATTGGAGATGAGAATTCTGATTTTATGGGCGGTATTCGTCTAATTAATACAGGGCATTGGATTACCAATAATTATTTTTATAAGATAAAAGGAAATGAATTCCGCAGTGCATTAGCGGTTATGAATGGAGTTCCAAAATCTCCTCAAAATCGCTATAATCAAGTTACTGATGCTGTTGTAGCTTATAACACTTTTGTAGATTGCGGCACTCCTTGGCAATTGAGTGTAGGTGCTAACATGGATAAATCAGCTGTTTTACCAGCGCAGGAAATTCGTTCGGCAAGGCCAACACGTACTATTATAGCTAACAATTTAATTTATAATTCTGGAGATGTTAAGGCGCCGATAAAAGCTTATGATAAGATTGATGGCATTTTATTTAAAAACAACATTATAAACACGGATTACGAAAGCAAATCAGAAACAAAAGAATTACAAAGAAACGACTTCACTCTAAACAAACAATCTGACTGGTTATATGTTCCAACAGCAAATCAAACAGACGTTTATAATGGTTTTGATTTTGAAAACATTACTAAGGATGTATTTGGAAATGGCAGAAATCCTAAAAACGGAATTGGGGCAATGGTTCTTCCCGTAGAAAAAAATAAGGGACAAATTAATAAAAAAGACTTTGGAACAAGCTGGTTTTCTAATGATACGCTGATAACAAAACCAAAAACGGTTCAAGTCTCTACTCAGAAAGAATTTCTCAAAGCCCTTTCTGAAGCTTCTTCAAATACCATTATTGAACTAAAAAGTGGAATTTATAAAATAACCGAATCTCTAAAAATTGATAAAACAATTGCAATTCAATCAAGAGACAAAAAGAGCAAAGCCATTTTGGAATATAATGGAGCAAACAATACTGCCGCTTTCTTAATGTTACCAAAAGGAAACTTAGTGCTGAATGCAGTAATTCTTAAAGGAAAAAATACTCAAAATGCATTTACTACCAAAGAAAAGGAAATGTCTTCGGCTTATAACCTAAAAATAGAAAACAGTGAAATAAGTCAGTTTGATTATGTTTTAAAAGCTTATAAAGATTCCTTCTCAGACACAATTGCTATTAACAATTCTATAATAAAAGATTGCAAGAACGGAATTAGTCTAGCAGCAGAAAATGATGATTTAGGAGAATATAATGCCGAGTTTTTACTGATTACCAATACTAAATTCAGTACTATTTCTAATTATATATTAGATTATTATAGAGGTGGTTATGATGAATCTACTATTGGAGGAAATTTAATTTTTGACAATAATTCTGTTATCAATTCTGGAAAATTAGAAGCAAGCGGGACTTTATTAAAATTACAAGGGATTGTAAATGTTACAATATCAAATAACATCTTTAGCAACAATGCTGTAAAAACAATTGCTGTTTTATGGGGAGAAAAAGAACAAGTAAACAGCAATAATAAAATTGATAATTCGGGAGAATTTAAAACCGAACAAAATTTAAAGCAGAAAATGATGTATTAGTTAAAAAAAGGTTCAAAGTAACAGAGTGAAAAAGTTGCAAAGGTTTTTTACCCTGTAGAAAAAAATAAAAATATGAGCAAAGTAGTTGCATTTGGAGAAATCATGCTTCGTTTATCGACAGAAAGACATTTGCGTTTTTCACAGTCTGCGGCATTTGGTGCCACTTATGGCGGAGGAGAATTTAATGTCTGCGTTTCTTTAGCGAATTATGGTGTTAATGCTGAGTTTGTTACAAGACTGCCTGAAAACGAAATTGGTCTTTCTGCATTGAAAGAAATCAGAAAAATGAATGTCAAATCTAAAAACATTGTTTACGGAGGGGAACGTTTGGGAATTTATTTTCTGGAAACCGGTGCAGGAACACGCGGCAGCAACGTGGTGTATGACCGTGCGCACAGTGCAATGTCGACTATAGAAAAAGGACAGGTTGAATGGGATAAAGTTTTGGAAGGAGCTGAATGGTTCCATTGGAGCGGTATTACGCCTGCAATTTCCCAGACTGCGGCAGAAGCCTGTTTGGAAGCAATAAAAGTGGCCCACAAAAAAGGAATTAAAATTTCGTGCGACTTAAATTACAGATCAAAACTCTGGCAGTACGGCAAAACGCCAAGCGAGGTAATGCCGGAAATGCTAAAGTATAGTAATGTAATTTTAGGAGATATTGATACGGCTTATTTTATGCTGGGAATTCCGAAAGTAAATCCGAATTATCAGGATGAAAAATCACTTCCGGCAGTATATGATAAACTGTTTGAATTGATTCCGAACCTTAAAATTGCTGCAACAACACTTCGTTATTCAGTTAGCGCTTCACACCAGAGAATCGGCGGAATTTTGTATGACGGGAAAACAGTTTACAGTGCAAAAGTAAAAGAAGTGACTCCAGTAGTGGACAGAGTTGGAAGCGGTGATGCTTTCATGGGCGGATTGATTTATGGACT
>NZ_WWEM01000001.1 GCF_019308285.1 Flavobacterium quisquiliarum | reverse complement strand
GATCCAAAAGGATATCTGGTATTGAATCCAGACGGAACGGTAACTCTTGGAGCTAACGCACCGGCAGGAGATTATGAACTGACTTATACCATCTGTGAAAAACTGAATACGGACAACTGTAAATCAAATACCGTTAAGGTAACAGTTAAAGCACCGGTTATTGATGCAGTTACAGAAACGACAGCTTCCATCAACGGAAATACGGGAGGAACAACCGCTTCATTGACAGCCAATGATACCCTTGACGGAAAACCATTTGTTACAGGAACTAATCCTGGAGAAGTAACAATCAGCATTGTCGGGACATTGCCAACAGGCTTGACACTGAATGCCAACGGAACAATCACGGTTTCTCCGAATACTCCAAAAGGAAACTACAATGTAGAATACAGAATCTGCGACAATAACAATTCAGGAAACTGCGATCAGGTAATCTCAGTTGTGCCAGTTACAGCAGGAGATTTAGTAGCCAATCCGGATACAGTAGCATCGGTTACAGGATCAAACACTTCACAGATATTAGGAGTAAATGTTCTGGACAATGATACTAAAAACGGAGTAAAACTAAATCCTTCAGATG